>CAVQST010000016.1:0-370363 GCA_963716075.1 Ilumatobacteraceae bacterium
TCGCGCCAGGCCACCACGACATCGGGTACTGAGCCCAAGCGATCGCAGAGGTGTCTGGCCCACCGCCGTGATGGTCGACCGAACGGGCCGCCGATGCACGCCGTCTATGGCGCGGCGTTCCGCCTGAACAGTCGTGCTCCGCCAATCAGCGATCCGATGCCTGCGACGAGGAGGATCCAGGACCATCCTGAGGTTCCGTCGGTGGCGATCATCAGGCCGGAATAGAGAGCGATCGACGCGACGCCAACGACGACAGCCACCCACTGTGCGATGTTCTCGTTCACCACTTCACCATGGCGAGGCGCGGTGCGAACGGCCAGGGCCCAAGTGCTCTTGAGACCGCAGCTCCTCGACCGGCCATGGCCGATTGAAGCGCAGGTCAACGACCCAAGGCTCCTCGTGCCCGTCCAATGGTTGGGGGATACTTCCGCGATGCCGGGAATTGGGAGTGACCAAGAACGGAAACAGTTCGTCGTGCCACATCCACCACTTGAAAGGCCCGGAAACGATGCGTTTCCGGGCCTTCCGCGCTTCTCCGGCTGAGGTGTCCCGACCGGCGTTCATTAGCCAAGCCGGCGACAACACTGCGCAGACCCCGATCGGGTCGCATCCCATGCCGCCGCGTCAACCGCCGGTGAGCCCAGACCGACCGTCGTCTGAGCCAAACCGTTCGATGGTCGCCCTGGGATCCCGAACGGCGCTCCGCTCGTCGGGTGGGTCTTGACGGCCAGGGGGTGGTCTCCTAATCTGCAACCAGATGGTTGTACGTGACGCGATTGAACTCAGCGATGACGAGGTCGACCGGATCTTCCGGGCACTGGCCGACTCGACTCGCCGCGACATCGTGCGGCGCACGCTCGGCGGTGAGGCGTCGGTCTCGGAGCTGGCGGCCGCCTACGACATGTCGTTTGCTGCGGTGCAGAAGCACGTCGCGGTGTTGGAGGGGGCCGATCTGGTGACCAAACACCCGAACGGCCGCGAGCGCATCGTCCGCGGCAACCCCGACGCCATCCGGCGTGCCCAGGCGCTGCTCGACAGGTACGAACAGATCTGGCGCTCACGTATCAACCGACTCGACGACCTCCTCGCCGAGACCGACGAGTAGACCCCGACAGAGGAGAGACACCACCATGCCCATCACCTCGGTCGAGAAGAATCTCGATGCCCTGACCATGACCGTCGTCGCCGACTTCGCCGCCACCCGCGAACGTCTGTGGGAGGCCTACACCGACCCTCGCCAGATCGAGAAGTTCTGGGGACCCGTCGGAGTGGCCGGCCACGTTCACCCGCCACGACGTGTTCGTCGGCGGACGGTCTGCCTATTTCATGACGGGGCCGGACGGCGAACGCTCCGCCGGCTTCTGGGAGTTCCTCGCCGTCGTCGACGGCACGTTCTTCGAGGTCCGCGACGGCTTCGCCGGCGACGACGGCCACGAGAACACCGCCATGCCATCGATGCGCATGACCTTCTCCTTCGAGGACACCGACGGTGGCTCACGTCTGGTCACCACCACCCACTTCGGCTCTCTCGACCAACTCGAACAGCTGCTCGACATGGGCATGGAAGAGGGAATGGCATCGGCCATGGGCCAAATCGATCAAGTGCTCGCAGACCTCGCATCGTTCGCTGCCGGCAGCGGCACCGAACTCAAGATCCTGTCCGACACACAAGTGCGCGCCTCGCGCATCATCCGTGGCTCCGTCGAGCAGGTGTGGCAGGCCCACCACGACCCAGCGCTGATGACGCTGTGGATGCTCGGTCCCGATGGTTGGACCATGCCGGTGTGCGAGGCGGCGACCGAGGTGGGCGACGCCTACCGCTACGAGTGGGAGCCCGCCGACGCGTCGGCGGACGGCTCGCCTGGAGGTTTCGGATTCGAGGGAGAGCTGCTCGAGTCCGATCCGCCGCATCGCGCGGTTACGACCGAGCGCATGATCGGCGTCGACGGCTCGGGCACCACGAACGAGATGACCCTCACGCCGCGCCACGACGGCACGCTCCTGAGTCTCGTCATCACCTGCCCGAGTGTCGAAGTTCGTGACATGGTGCTCGACACTGGCATGGTCGATGGCATGGAAACCAGCTACGCCCGTCTCGAAGCCGTCGTCGCCTGATGGCCAAGGGCCGAGAAATCTGATCGATGGTGATCCAATTCGTCCCCGCGGGCGAACCGTGTGCATGACAAAACTCCTGTTCCTGCCCATCGCCATCGTCAGTGTGCTGGGTCTTGCTGCGTGTGGCTCCGAGGCCGACACCTCGAGCGACGCCGACGCGGCGACCGAGACGACCGACCAAGTGTCAGCAACGGCAGCCGGCGATGGCGTGACGATCAAGGATTCTCGCTACGACCCGATCGAGATCGGAATTTCCGTCGGTGAGTCGGTCACCTGGTCCAACACCGATCCGTTCGCCCACACGATCACATCAGCGGCGGGTTCCTCGGTGGAGTACGACTCGGGTGAACTGGGCCAGGACGCAACGTTCGAACAGGCCTTCGACGAGGTCGGCACGTACGAGTACTTCTGCCAGATCCACCCGACGATGCGCGCGTCGGTGGTCGTGAGCTGAACGAGCGCGCCGGATCGGGGCCAGAAGCATGAGTCCCGGCCCAATGCCCCGATAGTGATGCCGCAGGTCCTGATGCCGCATCGCTTCACGAACTGGTCCACGGTCGGGAGCACACCGACGGACTCTTCGCTGCGCGTGCGCTCGCTCACCGCCGGGTCGACCCACCCCAGGAGCTGCGTCGTCGCCGTGACGACAAGCTGGCGTCCTCACGTCCATCAGCACCACTGATGCCGACACTGCTCGTCTGAACCCGGGCAGGTGCTGGTGGATCTCGAGTGGCGATCCCACATCGGACAGTGTCGGCGTCCACGTCGACGTCGATGGGCTCGAACCCGACACCGAGGATCGCTTCGCGTTCGAACGGTCCGGTGATCGCGTGGTGGGGCGCACCCGCACGCTTCCCGAGGCCGCCTCGCAGCTTCGATTCACCGTGGCGTGCTGCACACGGTGGGGTGGCCTGAATTCGACCTGTTCGACTCGATCGTCACCGAGGTACCGGGGTTCGTTCTCCATCTCGGCGACCGACTCCGAGGGGATCGTCAGCATGATCGACCCCGGGCCAGGATTCGATCCGAGTTCGATCGACAATGCCTTGTTTTGTTCGGAGGTCGCAGGGTTCACGGAACCTGGTACGTGATGACATTGCCGACTTCGTTGGTGAACGAGCCACCCTGCCAGGTGAGCGGGTACGAGAGCTCGTTGCCGTGGCTGTTCGAGATGTAGATCACGAAGCTGTGGGGGTCGGTCCGGTTGGCGCTGTTGGCGTTGAAGACGCTTGCGGAGCAGTGGTAGTCCTCGGTGCCGAAGGCGCTCAGACCTTCTTCCGAACTCGTCTCCATCCTGGTCTGGCAGACCGCGGCCTCGGGGAGATCGGGGTCGACGATCAGGACCTCGTACCAGCCCGGACCGTCCATCTCGGCGCCGTAGCGGAGCCGCACGATCAGGTCATCCGCCATCGGGACGAACTCCGATCCTTCACCAGCAGTGGCATCCGACGTTGCGTCATTGGTTGCAGTGGCATCGGGTGGAGCGCCGTCGAGTGATTGCGTGTCGCGTTCGGGGGTTTCCGTGGGGACGGGGGTCTTCGTGGCGGAGCTACCGGAGCAGCCGATGCCGTCGCAGCCACCGGCGAGCATGACGATCGCCACGATGACCATCGCTCGATGGAATCTCATGATCAACTCCCATTCCTCGGCGACGCCGCTGTGTGAACACTGCGGAGCCACCGGGTCGGAGATGCGGCGTTGCACGTCGGCGTCCCGCACGTCCATGATGAGCGCGACCTTGCCACGTGGGTAGGGACGAAATACCGCGCCTGGTTGCTCGGCGTGGTGCCGCTCCTCCGGGCTCGTCAGAAACGCTGGACGCGCTTGCGATGATTGCTGCGGTTGTCGCCGTCGATGCCCGACTTCTTCGTGCCCTTGATCTCGCTGACCTTGGCATCGTTGCCGGTGACCGGTTGGGCCTCGATACGCGTCTCTTTTTCGAAGGCATGCGATTGGTGGGTGTTGCGGTAGTACCGCCACATCCCGTAGTAGGCAGCTCCGCCACCCGCCGGCCCGAGAAGGAGCAACCACGCAGGGCCGCCGCCGTCGCTGTCGGCGGAAGCAAGCACTCCGGCCGACACCGCCGACGCCAGTTCGTTGACCAGCATCGCGATCATGACGCGGCCGCCAGGATGGCGATCATGATGACCTCGATGACGCCACCAACGCCGAATGCCGCAGCGAGCAACCGCTTGTGCGACACCGGAACGCTGCCCATCACCTCACCGGTTCGTCCGTTCACTGCGATGTAGTGGACCATGCCGCCCTCACTCTGGTGGGAGTAGAGCCAGACCGGGAGGTACATCGCCACCCAGCGCGAACCGTGGACGTCGATCCGCTCGCGCTCCCAGCGCACGCCGCGGTCGTAGCGTTTGACGCTCGGGGCGACCTCTGACCTCGCGATCGAGAGCAACTGGTTCTCGAGCGCCGGCAGCAAGTGATCGACGTCCTGGTCGCGCTTCTCCGACGTGAACCCGGTGAGGTAGCTGGCGTTCCACTTCACGGCGTTCTCGGTGTCGAAGGGCAGGATCGTGTTGATGATGTTGTTGGTGTTCACCGAGGTGTTCATGTTCGCCCGCTCGGCCGACGACTCGATCGTGAGATCGTCGACGGTGAAGTCGACGTGGCGATCCACTTGGTACACGTCGGCGTCGTAGTAGGTCTCCTTGTTGTCGTCGGAGCCCCTGGTGTACTTGCGCGTTTGGATCTCGCCATGGCCGGCCACATCGGCACTCGCGTTGCCGTCGACCACCATGTAGGGCATGTAGACCCCGACGACGTTGTCGGCCTTGAACTCGCTCACGAACCCTCGGTCCGCAAACATGCGCCGCTTGCCGGCGAACTCGTTGATCTTCGCCATTGCCTCGTCGTGGGTGACCTTGAACGGCAGCACCGCGTCGGGCACGGCGCCGTTGGGAATCTGCTCGTTGACCGTGAGCACGTGACGACACCAGTGGCAGCGAGCACCCATCTGCTCCTCGGTGTTGACCACGACCTCGGCCCCGCAGCCGGCGCACTTCATGGTGATCATCGTGTCGGCGCCGGTGTCGATGTCGGTGGCGCCCGAGCCGATCGTGGTGCCACGCAGCGCCGCGAGGTCACCGTTGGCGATCGTCTCGTCGAGGCGAGCCTCCGACCACTCGTGGCGGCAGAACAAACAGATGAGCATGCCCGCAGACGGGCGCAGCTGGATGTCGGTCGCCCCGCACTGCGGGCAACGGTTGACGCCGTCGTCGAGCCGCTCGTTGCGGGTGTCGATGGTCGGGTCGGCGGGCGGAGCGAGGAGGTCGTCGATGGCCGGTTGGCCGGTCGCCGATGGGGCCGTCGCCGGTGGGTCGGTGGCGGGTGGATCGGGCAGGTCCCCGGCGCCTGGTGGTGGCAGGTTCGTCATGTCGGCTTCCGCAGGCGCGGATTCAGAGTCCGAGCACCTTGTTCTTCGCGGCGTCGTAGTCCTCTTGCGTGATCAGACCGGCGTCGAGCATCTCCTTGAACTTGGCCAGCTGTGCCATGGGGTCCTCCGCTGCTGGTGCCGCTGGTGCAGCGGGCGCCGGCGGGGGAGGGGCAGGCGCGGCGGCAGCAGCTGCGGGCGGCGGCGGGGGCGGCGTGCTCTGCCCCCCGATCCCCGGCACCGGCTGCGACAGACCGCCGAGACCGGTTGCCCCCGACGCGATGCCGAGGCCGACGAGGCCGGCCGCGCCGGTGTTCTCGCCCGCCGCTTCGAAGCCGGAGGCAACCGATGCCTGCAGGTTCGAGTTGCCGCGAGCACCCGACAGCGCATCGGCGCGTTGCACGTTGCGGAGCAGTTCGCGAGTCATCTCGTCGTACTCGATCGAGATGATCGCGGTGGCCACGATCTCGAGGCCACGCCCGGTGGACCACTGGTAGTTCTGTTCGACCGCGGCCGACATGCTCTGAGCGAAACCGATCGAGTCCTGCTGGATCTTGGTGATGCGGTTGCCCTTCGACGGATCGTTGGTGTACATCGAGAACGCCGGAGCGAGCGAGCCCACGACCTCGTTGAACAGCTGCGATGCGGCGTCGTTCTCGATGTCGGTGAAGTCGAAGACCTTGCCCGGCTCGAGATAGGTGGCCGGCACCCATGCCTTGACGAACAGGATCGGGTCGATGATCTTGAGTGTGTAGGTGCCCCGGGTGACCGCGCCGACCTGGGCGTTCATGTAGGCGTCGTCCCAGTAGATCTCCGACTGGGTGCCGAAGCGGTTGTTCGGCAATTCCTTGAGTGTGACGAAGTAGGCGCGCTGCTGCGCTCCGGGCTGGCCACCGAACTTGAAGCGCTCCCACGACTGCTTGATCAGCGGGCTGACGATGCCGTCGCCGGCGAAGATCGACTGCGAGTTGATGTCGTCGCTGCGCCACTCGTATGCGCCCGCCTCGGCGACGAAGCCGGTGATTGCTCCCTGTTCGAGCAGCACGAGGCCGTAGCCCTCGGGCACCACGATGCGGCTGCCGTTGGTGATGATGTTGTCGGAGCCCTTGGTGTTGGAACCGCGTCCCGCGTTCTGCTCCTGCTTCACCGCGGCGAACAGTGCCGCCGTCGGTGCCAGGCCGTCGGGAACGGTGAAGAAGTCCTTCCACTGGTCGGCCAATGTGCCGCCGATTGCGCCGACTGCTGCCTGAATGAGCCCCATAGGTCAGATTCCCCTTGTTGTGTTCCCAATGCTGAGTTCGCCAGCCTAGTGATGTGGGACAGGTCCGATTGCCACGTGGCAATCGGACAGAGCCCGGCCCACGTTCGTACTGGTTCAGCCGGCCTCGAGCATGCGGCCGAGTCGTCGTAGATCGAGCGGGTCGTGGTGGACCGCGGCATGGCGGATTGCCGCCGCCCGCAACCTGCGGCACGATCGGTCGGGTTCGGTGGGGCCGCTCATCGTCCACTCGTCGAGGCGACGCTCGATGTCCGGTGGAATGGGACTCGGGACCTCGGATTGATCGGACAGGTCGGGGTCGTCGGGCTCGGCGGGGAATGTGGGTGGCCGGGCGCCGACGGGCAGCATGATGGTGCCGTCGGCGCGGATCGTGTGGATGCGTCCGTGGACGTCGCGTCTGGTGCGCCATCGTTTGCGGTGCTTCATCCGGTTGTGACCGCCGCACTCGACGCCGGCGTTGTCCTGGTCGGTGCGGCCGTTCTCGTACCACTCCGTCGAGTGATCGACCTGGCAGACGTCGGCCGAGAGACCGCAACCGAGATGATCGCATCGAGTGGCGAGGAGAAGCGCAGCATCGCGGGCGGCGCCCGTGAACACACGGACCTTGCGGCCCAGGTTGATCGGCACGCTGTCGGCACCGAGCACGACCCGCCGGAGGTGACCGGCGAGCGCAGCGCGCAACACGGTGTGCGGGTGGAGGACGACGCCCGTGGACGTCTCGCACCGGCGGATCCCCTGGTTGTCGTCGTCGATCAGGTCGGTGAGCAGATCGCTCGGCGAGGCCACGCCCGTGAACGGGTCGATCGCCTCGTCAGCCAGCGACGTGCTGTCGGGGGCGAGGCCGCCCGCCGCGAGCATCTCGCCGAAGGTGCGGTGGTCGACGAGGAGATTGACGAGGACGTCGGCGGCCTTCGGCGACCGGCCGGCATCGAGATTGCCGACGGCGTTGCGCATGATTGCCACGAGTGCGTCGTACCCGCGTTGTGTGACCGTGCGAGGCAGCGGATGCCGCTCGGCATCGTCGCCGTACCGCTCACGACGGGCAGCTGCATCGGCGTCGTACTCGAGTTCGCAGAAGTGACGGAAGGTCGCTTCGAGCTCGGCGTTGATCAGCGGATCACCGCCACCACCGTCGAGGCAGAGCGACCCACCGAGGTCGACGACCTGCGCGCGCCGATTGGCGATCGACTCGTCGAGCTCGCGGTGGGCGCCGTCGAGGTCGGCGAGCACCACGAACCGCTTCACGCAGGCACGGAACTCGACGAAGCTGAGCCGTTCGGCGTGATCGACCAAGACCGGTGCGAACTCGGTGAGCCGGTCGCGCACTCTGCGGTTGGCGTGGGCGAGCGCCAGCTGGTTCGCCTGGGGAGCGCCGAGACGTCCCGAGTGCAGTGCCTCGACCAATCCGGGCACGTTGTCGGTGGCCTCGGTGAGGCGCGTCACGCGAGCCGCTTCCGCGTCGGACCAGTTGCACGTGGCCCGCAGGTAGGCCTTGACCGACCGGTGCCCGTCGTCGAGATACGACCGACGTCGGCCGACCTCGCCGACGGTCAGTACCAGCTCGGCCTCGATGCGACGTCGCTCCAATTCCAGCGCTCGCACACGCTCGTCGAGCTCGGCATCGCCGCACTCCACGAGCTCGTCGACCAGCGCTTCGATCATGGGTTCAACAGTAGAGAAGGGGTGTCACACACGAAGGGTTGCCGGAACCGTCGGGTCGCACAGCGATTGGCGCGGCGGCTTGCCACACTTGGAGCGATGCTCTCCCTCGTCGCCGCCGTCTCGGACGATCTCGACACCGAGGTGCGGGCGACGCGTCGCCTGAGCGGGGGAGACGTGGCCGAGTCGTACCGGGTGGAGCTCACCGATGGGCGGACCGTGTTCGCGAAGACGCACCGCGATCCGCCGGCGGGCTTCTTCACGACCGAGGCGAACGGCCTTCGGTGGCTGCGTGAACCGGCGGTGTTGGCCGTCCCCGAGGTGCTCGTCGCTTCCGACGGCGACGCCGGTTCGCCACCGCGCCTCGTTCTCGAATGGATCGACGAGGCGAGTCGGGGATCCGCCGACGGAGAGGCCGGGTTCGGACGAGCGTTGGCACGACTCCATCGGGCCGGCTCGCCATCGTTCGGCCGTGAGGACCGTCGCACGACCGGGTCGCTGGGTCTGCCGAACGATCCGTGCGCGACGTGGGTGGAGTTCTTCGGCGAGCGTCGGCTCGGCGTGCTGCTGCGGATCGCTCGTGAGCGCAACGCCCTGCCACCGACGGCACTGGCGAAGCTGGAGCGCACGATCGAGCGACTCGACACGGTCGGCGGTCCGGTCGAGCCGCCGGCACGCCTGCACGGCGACCTGTGGGCCGGCAACCGGCTGGTGGACCGGTCGGGTCAGTCCTGGCTGATCGATCCGGCATGCCACGGTGGTCACCGGGAGTTCGACCTCGCCATGATGCGTCTGTTCGGTGGGTTCGGTCCCGACTGCTTCGCCGGGTACACCACCGAATGGCCCCTGGCTGATGGATGGGAAGTCCGGGTCCCGCTCCACCAACTCGCGCCCCTCGTCGTCCACGCTGTCAAGTTCGGCGGTGGATACGCGGCGGCGACGGAACAGGCCCTCGACGCAGTGGCGTTGATCTGACGCCAGACGATCAGGGTCTCACCCGTCGAGGTCGCGCTGCAGGCGGCACTCGAGGTCGCCGCCGTCGGCGCCGCGGGCTTTACCGAACGCTTGCCTTGACCTGGCCTGGCGCTGGCAAGGCGATCTCTAGGTTGCACGGCATGACCTCCACACAGTCCTCCAAGCCCACAGGCCCAAAGCCCACAGGGTGGTTCAACGGCCGGACCCGGCTCATCACCGTTGCGTCGATCGTTGCCGTCGGTCTGGCCGGCGCAACGGCAGTGAGCGCCAACACCGGCCTCCTCGACACCGCATCCGGCACCGCCGGCAACAATGAATTGGTGTCCGCTGACCAGATCACCCCGTCGACCCAGGTGATCGACGTCTACCTTCCCGACACGACCGCCGGAGCCCCGCTGACCACCACCCTGCCAGCCGCCGACTCGGCGGTGCAGCAGTTCACGGTCGACGTCGCCGGCACGGTGGCCGTCGCCGCCACCGACGCAGGACTTCGGCTCGACCAGGTCGCCCCTGCGGCCGGCTGGAGCTGGAGCCTCACCCAGAACGACCCGTCGGAGCTGCTGGTGGCGATGACGAACGGGGCGCGGACGTTCGAGTTCACGGCAACGATGACGGCCGACGGCAACATCGCGGCGAGCGTGACCGAGCCGATCGTGACCCCTGCCCCGCAGGTTGCCAGTTCCAGCAGTTCCAGCAGCTACAGCGGCGACGACGACTACGACGACGACGACCATGACGACGACGAGTACGAAGACGACGACCACGACGAGTACGAGGGCGGCGAGGACGATGACTGACATCGCACGCCCAGACGACCACGACACCGCCCGCTACACGACAACGGAGCCTCAGATGAGCATCCCGATCACCCAGTCAGACGCCGACGCCGGGGACGCCGCCCGCCGGGTCGCCGAACTCCAGCGCCGCCGCGCCGCCGCCCGCGGCACCGACACCCCCCGCGCTGGCACACCCCGCACCGATACACCCGGCACCGGCACCGACTCGCTGCCTGCTCCCCCTCGAACACCCGCTCGCCGATCACGCTCTGGCGTGGCCAACGGCTCGAAGGTCGCGGCCGCGGGCGTCGGGTTCGCAGCGATGCTCGGCCTGGTGGGAGCAATGGGGTACGCCGGCCGGTCGTCGGCCGCCTCCGTGCCGCCCGAGCTCACGCCGGCTGCGTCACCGCAGATCGTGGTCGTCATCCATCCCGCCGAGGGCTCCACGACGCCCGCCGCGGCGTCAGCGACGGCGGCTCCCGACACCACGACGGCGTCGTCGAGCCAGCCGATCGTGCTCAGCGCTCAGCAGACGTTCACGCAGGCACCAGCCGCCCAGCCGACGGTCCGCCAAGCCCCGGCTGCCTCCCCGGCACCGACCGCACAGACCAATGGAAGTCGCTGAGCTCCACGGCCGTGTGATGGCCAGCCGGCTCCACATCATCGCCGTGGGCGCCGCCAACCGCAGTCTCCTCGACGACGCACTGCGCGACACGGCATCCCATCTGGAGCACCTGGAACAGTGTTGGAGCCGGTTCGTCTCTTCGAGCGACGTCAGCCGCATCAACCAGCTCGGCCCGACCGGCGGCACGCTTCGTGTCGATCCGTCGACGCTGACACTGCTGGCGACGATGATCGAGGGCTACCAGGCGACCGCCGGGCGTTACGACCCCACCGTGCTGCGCTCCATGATCGCCGAGGGCTACGCAGCGAGCCACGTCGACCCCAGCAAGGTCAGCACTGTCGCCCCTGGAGCGGTCCGGTCGGCGTCGCTGCACGATCTGGAACTCGATCCGTCGACGAACACGGTGACGGTTCCGGCCACGCTGGTCGTCGATCCGGGCGGAGTCGGGAAGGGACTCGCTGCCGATCTTGCAGTGGCACAACTGCTCGAGGCCGGCGTCGATGGCGCGATGGTGGGGATCGGTGGCGACCTCGCGATGGCAGGGACGTCACCCGATCCTGCCGGCTGGCTCGTCGACGTCGAGCACCCCGACCCCGCTGACGGCGTGGCCTGCTCGCTCGCGATCAGCGGAGGTGGTGTCGCAACGTCGAGCGTCCGGTCGCGGCACTGGGTGCGTGACGGCGTCGAACGGCACCACCAGATCGACCCGCGCACCTCGACCTGTTCGTCCACGGACCTGATCGCAGTCACGGTGTTCGCGCCCACTGGCTGGCAGGCGGAGGTCCATGCCACCGCTGCGCTCGCCGAAGGCAGCGCGGGAGTCATCTCCTACCTCGACGGGCACGGTCTCAGCGGGATCGCGTTCGCCGCGAACCCGTCGAGTGACGGGCCGCTGCGCACGAGCGACCTCGAAGGAATCGACCTCGACGTGCGGACCGGTGTGCGATGAACCCGCAGTTCTGGTGGTACCTCACGCGGGCCTCCGGCATCGTTGCCTGGCTGATGCTCACCGCAACGGTCATCTGGGGCATCCTCGTGTCGACCAAAGCGTTCCCGAACCAACGGCGCCCCGCCTGGCTGCTGTCACTGCACCGATGGCTCGCCGGCCTGATGCTGTCGTTTCTTGCGATCCATCTCGTCGCGCTGGTCGCCGACAGCTACGTCACGTTCGACCTGGCCGACCTGACGATCCCGTACGCCAGCGACTGGAAGCCGGGTGCCATTGCGCTCGGCGTGCTCGGCATGTGGTTGCTCGTTGCCGTGCAACTCACCTCGCTGGCGATGCGTCGACTCCCGCGCCGGTTCTGGCGAGTCGTGCACCTCACCAGCTACCTCGCGTTCTGGCTCACGAGCATGCACGCCGCGTTCGCCGGAACCGACACCACGTCGTGGCTGTACCAAGGCGGCGCGGTGGCGTCGATCCTGGCGGTCGTCTGGGCGCTCATGTACCGACTCGTCAACCGTCGATCGGTCCGCCAAGCCGAACGATCTGCTGCACAACACCGTTCGGCGCTGTCGGGCTGAGCCGAGGAGGCTCCCTGAATCTTGATGCAGACGGGGTCAGACTGGGCGGATGCGCCTCCGGCTGAGCTCACTCATGGAACGGGTTCGGGGGAGTCTGTTCTTCGTGCCGGTGATGGGTGTGCTCGTCAGCATCGTCGGGGCGGCGGTCACGATCTGGATAGACAGCCGACTCGACTTGCGGGGTGGCGACGTGCCGCTGGGGGTCACCTCGACGGTGGAGAGCGCACGCGCAGTGCTGACCACCGTGGCCGGGGCGACGATCTCGTTCGCGGCAATTGCGTTCTCGATCTCGCTGCTGATCATCCAGCAGGCGTCGAGCCAGTTCTCGCCCCGGGTGGTGCACACTCTGTTCCGAGACCCGTTCAACAAACGAGTCATGGGACTGGTCATGGGGACCTTCACCTACTGCCTGGTCGTCCTACGGTCGGTGCGATCGTTCGCCGATGTCGGCGGCGATGCGGTGATCCCCAACCTCTCGGTGGCCCTGGCCGTCGTGCTGGGCATCGCCACGATCATCGCCATCGTCGCGTTCTTGAACCACAGTGCCCACTCGATGGATGTGAGCCAGATCCTCGACCGAGTCGAGCACGAAGCCACCGGTCACGCTCACCGGGAATGGAGCGTTGCCGAGTCCGACACGCCAGCTCCTGCACCGATCGACGTCCCCGATGCTCCGGCGCACATCGTCCGGTTCGATCGCGCTGGATGGGTCCAACAGATCGATGCTGGTGCGCTCCTCGACTGTCTGCCCGACGGGACCACGGCGTGGGTGCACGCCTACCCCGGGCGGTACGCGATCCCAGGAGCCCCGTTGTGTGCGCTGTCGGCCGTGCCCGAGGACATCGACGTGACCGAGCGCGCCATTTTCGACGCGATCTCGACGGGCAACACGCGCACGATGCAGCAGGACGTCTCGTTCGGGCTTCGCCAGATGGCCGACGTGGGTCTCAAAGCGTTGTCTCCTGGGGTGAACGATCCGACCACGGCCCAGGACTCGATCTTCCACAGCGCGGCGGTCCTCGCCGAGTTGCTCCGACGCGATCCGCCACCTCGGGATCTGGATGGCGACGGAGAGCGCCATGTGGTGCTCGTGGAACAGCCCACACATGACGACTTGGTTCGCCTCGCCTTCGGCGAGATCCGCCGCGCCGCCGCCTCGCAGCCGGCCGTGTGCATCTACCTCCTCGAAGCGCTGCACCTGCTCCGCGAGGGCCTCGACGCCGCGGGGCTGTCGAACCGCACCGCGGTGCTCGTCGACGAGGCGCGCCTCGTCGTCGTCGGTTGTGCAGCGGCCGACGTGTTGCCGGCCGATCTCGACCACGTGCGGCGCGCGTGTACAGCAGGCGTTTCGCGGCCGACCCGCTGCAGTTGTCCTGACCGCCGTCGCCCCTTGCGTGGCGTGGCGTGGTGGGGTGTCGTGGCGGGGTGTCGTGGTTTGCGGTGTCACGAGGAACCGACGTTGGCCTCTGTCGGGAGCGACCCGAATGCGAGATGGTGTACGTGCGGCATGAGATGTCGCCGCGAGAGGAGTTGTGATGGACAACGAGGCCCACGAGAAGACGGAGACTCGCGTCGGGGTCGACATCGACGCGATGTCCCTTGCGGACGTCACGTCACTGGGGACGGTGCAGGGACCGTGTGTGTCGATCTTCATGCCGACGCATCGTTCCGGGCGTGAGACGTTGCAGGGGCCGATCCGATTGCGGAACCTCGTCAACACCGCCCGCGAGGAGTTGTCTGGTGCCGACGTCGACGAGACCGTCATCGCGAACCTCGTTGCACCGTTGGAGTCGCTCGTCGACGATGACGAGTTCTGGCAACACACCGCAGACGGACTGGCGGTGTTCAGCGCACCGGGCCGCTTCGAGCACTACCGGGTGTCGCTGCCAGTGAACGAAGAGGTCGTCGTGGCAGCGTCGTTCCGGGTCCGACCGGTCTTGCCGGCGATGTCACGTGACGAGACGTTCTTCGTGCTGTCGTTGAGCCAGAACACCGTGCAGTTGTTCGAGGCGACACGTTCGGCGATGACGATGTTGGACTTGGGTTCGATGGCGACGTCGATGGACGAGGCGCTGGCGCTCGAGGATCCCGAGGCCCAACTCCAGTCCCACTCGACGGGCGGAGGGGGCGAGGAGTTCCATGGCCATGGTGCCGGTGACGAACTGGACAAGGCCGCGACTCAGCGTTTCCTGCGCGCCGTCGATCGTGGTGTCCGCGAACGGCTGGGCGACGCCCGTGGGCCGCTCGTGCTGGCGTGCGTCGAGTACTACCTGCCGTTGTTCCAGTCGGTCACGCACTACCCGAACGTGCTCGACGCGGCGGTGACCGGCAATCCAGAGCATCGTTCGCCGACCGAACTCCATGCCGACGCCCTGCAGTTGATCGAGCAGTCTGACGACCACCCCGGCATCGATCGCCATCGAGCCGGAATCAGCGCCGGCACCAGCGTGTCCGAGATCGCAGAGGTCGTGACCCGTGCGCACGAGGGTCGCGTCGACACCTTGCTGGTCACCGACGTGCCGGCGGTCTGGGGTCGTGTCGCTGCTGACACCGGGAGCGTGACGACGTCGCCGGGTGCCTCGATCGACGACGAGGACCTGATCGACCGAGCGGTGTTCGACACCCTTGCTGCGGGTGGAGATGTCTTCGTGACCGACGTGGCGACGCTCGGAACGGACACCGGCGTTGCTGCGACGCTGCGCTACTGAACACCGGAACTCGACCAGAAACTCGACCAGGAGGACGACATGACCAACGACATGAACCGCGAAGGCACTGCCACGGTGGAAGGGGGCTTGCGACTCGGAAGCGGGTTCGGTCAGGACGAGCGCGGTCCGATCGTCGAAGGATGGGAGCGTTTGGATGCTCGCCTCCGTTCGTTTGACGCCGGAACCGTCGACATGGAACTCTCGGTCAAGGAACGGGGCGAATCGAGCCAGCGCACCGTGCTCGAGGCCTGGATCTCGGGGCAGCAGCGGATGGTCGCCACCTCGACCGAGCCGGATCTTGCTCGGGCGCTGCACGAGGTTCGCGACGACCTCATCCGCCAGCTCACCGACGCAAAGAACCGGTCCGAACCGCGCAACAACCCCTCGCTCCGCGCCACCGAGCGCGGCGAGCACTGATCGGCGAGCTCGACCGTCAGAGGTGGGCCGGTGGCTTCGTCCGGTTCGGTCGTCGCGTCTTGTTGAAGTGTGGTGTGGTCAGCCGTCGTCGTCGCCTCGGGCGTCGATCACTTCGAGGCCGTCGGCCCGGGCGATCAGCGCGCCGTCGCTGAGGGTGATCGACACGTAGCGGCCGCCGATCACGAGACGATCACACGAGATGTCCTGCACCAGCCGCCCCTCGGGCCGCAGTGAGATGCGGTGACCAGGGACGTCGGCGTCGAGGCCGAGATTGGCCCGGAGGAGGAGCAACACCGATGCCGCCGCCCACGCCTGAGGCGAACACGAGCCGGGATAGGGCACGGGAACCGGGACGAGACGGCGCGAGAGCCCTGCGAACAGCTCCGGGAGTCGGCCGCCGAAGTACATCGACGCGTCGAGCAAGCCGTCGGTGAGCCGGTCGACGACGTCCCACCGTCCGTAGCGAGCGGCCCCGGCGAGACAGATCGCCGTGTCGTGCGGCCACACCGATCCGTTGTGGTAACTGAGCGGGTCATACGCTCCCATCGGCGTCGCCAACGTCCGAAGACCCCAGCCGGTCCAGAGTTCGTCGCTGACCACGGCATCCAGGAATCGGTCGGCGAGGTCGGCGTCGGCAATGCCGGTCCACAACGCATGTCCGGGATTCGAGCCGAGCGAGTCGACCGGGCGGCCTGCACCGTCGAGGGCCTCGACGAACCATCCCCGGTCGTCCCAGAAGCGCTCGTTGAACTGCTCGCGGAGCGCACGGGCCTCGTGATCGCAGCGGGCGGCATCGTCGTCGCGATCGACGGTGCGATAGATCTCGGCTGCGCCCGACAACGCGGCGTAGGTGTACCCCTGCACCTCGACGAGAGCGATCGGCGCAGTCGGGAGCGTCCCGTCGGCGAAGCTGACCCCGTCCCACGAGTCCTTCCAGCCTTGATTGGTGAGCCCCTGTTCGTCGTGGGGTGCGTAGTCGACGAAGCCGTCGCCGTTGCTGTCGCCGAAGTCTCGGATCCAGCCGATCGCCGCGTCGACGGCGGGGAGCAACCACGCTCGATCCGCCGTGGTGACCGCGCCCCAGCGCACGGCCTCGGCGGCCACCAACACGTACAGCGGGGTGGCGTCCACCGTGCCGTAGTAGCGCGACCGCTCGCTGAACGGCCCGGCACCGCCGTGTTCGCGCAGTTCGTGCACGATCTTGCCCGGCTGCTCGCCGGACCGCGGATCGACGACCCGGCCCTGCAGTTCCGCCAGCTCGTGGAGCACGCCCCGGGCGAGCTCCGGAGCAAACGGCAGCGCCATGTACGACGTGAGCAGCGCGTCGCGCCCGAACAGTGTCATGTACCACGGAGCGCCAGCTGCGACGACCGCCAATTCGGGGTGGTCGGTGTCGAAGATTCGCAATGAAGCCAGATCCTCGAGTGACGTGCGCACTCCGACGGTGAGCCGAGGGTCGGACGAGACGATCGTGGGAACTCGCTCCTTCCACGTCTCGTATCGGTGGCGCGACAGATCATCGACGTGGAGACCCGACCCGCCAGCGTTCCCCGAGCCGGCAGCACCAGTGGTGCCGTCGAGCTCGGCGAGATCCGCGTCGATCGGCTCGTCGGTGACGGCTTCGAGGCTGACGCGTGCGACGTGACGACTGTGGGGACCCATCTCGATGTGCCACGACCAACCGTGCTCGTCGACATCCGATGCCGGAGGTTGCAGCTCGAACACGGTGCGTTGCCCGCTCTCGGGATCAGGGTGGTGGATGCTGACACGCTCACCGGTCACCGTGACCGTGCCGTGGAGGCTGCCAGGCCGACCCGACTTCACGTCGAACAGGTGACTGAAGTCGGCCCCGGCCTCGATGACGAGCGTGAGTTCGTAGGGCGCTCGTCCCGAGTTGTGGACCTCGATCACCTCCCGCATCCCGTGTCCCACCCACCGACGTCTGATCACGATCACGGGAAGTGGGCGCCCGCCGAGTTCGTGGACCCGCGCGACGAACACGGCGCTGAACGGTGTGGGGGTCGTGGCAGCGAGCGGGCGCAGCTCGAGATCGGCGAGTCGGAGCGACCAGACGTCGAGGTACCTGCGGTCGTCGTGGATCAGGCCGTGTACCGCTCCACGAACCATGTCACCGCTGGTGTCGCTGATCGCGAAGTCCCTCCCGGAGACCAGCGTGACCGATCCGGTGCCGACCGCGGGCACGGTCCAGTCGTCGGCATTCATCGGTTCGGTCGTCGTGCTCATGTCAGGCTCAGTTGTGGTGTGGGCGCGTGGCGGTGTCCGCCGGACACCGCCACGAGACTCCGGTAGGCAACAACGTGTCGAGCCACCATCTGCTCGACGCTGAAGCGTCGGGCGACGTCGGATCGGCAGTCGCGTCGATCGATCCGCCCGAGGGATCGGACCGCACGTGTGAGGTCGGCAGTGTCGCGGCAGAGGAATCCGGTCCGTCCGTCGAGGATGATCTCCGGCGCGGCACCTCGTGGGGTGGAGATCACGGGGGTGCCGGCAGCGAGGGCCTCGATCATCATCAACCCGAACGGCTCGGGCCACTGGATCGGGCTCAGCAGGGCCAGTGCACCTCCGATCAACCGGTCTTTCGCGGCGCCGGCGACCTCGCCGATGAACTCGATGCCGTCGGTGCAACGCCGCGCCACCTCGTCCTCGTAGAACGCGAACTCGCCCGCTTCGCGCATCTTGGCGGCGATCAGCAGCCGGTGTCCCGTGATCCGCGCGGTCTCGATCGCCTCGAGGACTCCCTTGGCCGGACTCATCCGACCGAGGAAGAGGAGATACGGGCCGCGCTCGTCGCCCTGCCCGTCGCCCTCGGGCACCTCGTCGACACTGATGCCGTGGTGGATGACATGGGACACGTGGATGCCGAGTGCGGGTGCGACCGACGCCTGACTCCGCGAGATCGCGATGATCGGAATGTTGCGCGGGAGGCGGCTGAAGATGGTCGCCAGTTCGGGAGTGTCGAATGGGAGGTGATTCGTGGTGATCACCGGCGCGGTCGCCGTTGCGAGGAACGGGCCGACCAGCGTGTGGTCGTGGATCACGTCGCATCCTTCGTCGGCGAACCATTCGTAGCCCTCGAGCGTGTGTCGGAGCTCGATCGAGCTGGTCCCCATTGCCGCTCTTCGGGCAGTGGGGAAGGTGAAGCCGCGTGGGACCGGACACGTCGACTCACCGGTGGTCCACAGACGCACGTCGTGACCCGCCAGGCCGAGACCTCTTGCGAGTCGATCGATCACCCGCTCGGTGCCCCCGTACCCGACCGGAGGGACCGGGACCCAGGGGGGCGCGAGGATGCCGATTCGCAACGCCTCTCGCCCGAACACTGGTGACACCATGTCGAACTCCTCCGAGCCGGGTTCCGACATCGTGGTTCGGCGACGTCGGTGGCTCTGGAGTCGAGTGTACGTCCTCCAGACGACCGAACTGATCACGCGCGTCGAACCGTTGGGGCCGGGTCCGACGCCCCGTGACGACGTGACGGTTGCTGCCACCGATCTGCGTCACCCACGACGTCGGTCTCGACCACGAGATTCGGACGTTGGCCTCTGGCGCAACGTTGAACGGAGTGACCTGATGGTGGAGAAGAACTCCAACTCACTCCCGGGGGTGCTGCATGAGGACAGAAGTACGTGGACCGGCGTTCGAGGGCATCGACGCCGACGCGAATCTGCTGCAACCGTTGCGACGGTTGGTCGAACGCGACCCCGGCCGCATCATCGCCATGACGCGCGACGGCGACCACTTCGTCGACTGGACCGCCGAGCAGATCGCCGAGCAGGTCCGCGCCGTTGCGAAGGGGTTGGTCGCGTGTGGCGTCGAACCGGGGGAGCGCGTCGCGCTGATGGCTCACACCGGACTCGCATGGGTGATTGCCGACCTGGCGATCGTGTCCGCTGGAGCGGTCACCGTGCCCGTCTACGAGACGTCCTCGGCCGAGCAGTTCGGCTGGATCCTCGAAGACAGCGGCGCCGTCGTGGCAATCGTCGAGAACGAGGAGCTCCGAGCACTCGCGGGCACGGTGGCCGATCAGGCTCCGGGCTGCCGCCACGTCTTCACGATCGAGCCGGCGGACGGTCCTCCGGGTCTCGATCGACTGGCCGAGCTCGGCGCGTCGATCGACGACGATGACATCGACCGGCGGATCGCCGCGCTCGCACCCGATGATCTGGCGACCGTGATCTACACCTCCGGGACCACTGGCCGTCCCAAGGGGTGCATGCTCACCCACCGCAACCTGTGCGCCAACGTCGCCCAGGTGGTCGACGCGATCGGCTCGGAGATCAGTCCCGACGACCGCGGTCTGCTGTTCTTGCCCCTGGCCCACTCGCTCACCAAGGGAAACCTGCTGTTCTGTCTCGAGATGGGTGTGCAGACCGGGTTCGCATCCGACATCGCCCATCTCCCCGAGGAACTTGCAATGGTGCAACCTTCGGTGATCGCTGCGGTCCCGCGGATCTTCGAGAAGGTCCACAATTCGGCTCATCGCGCTGCGCACTCGACCCGCAAGGGTCCGATCTTCGATCGCGCGGCATCGGTTGCCGTGCGCTGGTCGAAGGAGTACCACAGTGGGCGGTCCGACCCTGGACCGGGCTCGAACACCGGCTGTTCGAGCGGCTCGTCTACGGCAAGCTGCGCCAGGCGCTGGGCGGCGAGATGCGCCTGGCGTTCAGCGGTGGCGGGCCGCTCGGAGCGCGTCTCACCCACTTCTTCGACGGTGCGGGGGTGTGCATCTACGAGGGGTACGGCCTCACCGAGACCAGCCCGACGTTGACCATCAACCGACCCGGTGCCTGGCGACCCGGTTCGGTTGGCCAGCCGGTTGCGGGCACCACGATCCGCATCGCCGGCGACGGAGAGATCCTGGCGAAGGGCCCCCAGGTGTTCGCCGGCTACTGGCGCAACCCGACGGCCACCGCCGAGGTGCTCGACGCCGACGGATGGTTCCACACGGGCGACATCGGTGAACTCGACGATGACGGATTCCTCGAGATCACCGGTCGGAAGAAGGAACTGCTCGTGACGGCCGCTGGCAAGAACGTGGCACCCGCACCATTGGAGGATCGGCTGCGCGCGCATCCTCTCATCAGCCAGGCCGTGGTCGTCGGCGACCAGCGTCCCTTCATCGCCGCGCTCATCACGATCGACGAGGGCGAGTTCACCGCCTGGGCTCAAGAGCGCGGCCTCGCCGATGAGACCGTCAGCAACGCCACCGAGAACCCGGAGCTCCGCGCCGCGATCGGTGATGCCATCGATGCTGCGAACACCTCGGTGTCGCGTGCCGAGTCGATTCGCGAATTCGTCATCCTCCCGCTCGATCTCACCATCGAGGCCGATGAGCTCACCCCGACGCTCAAGGTGCGACGCGCGGTGGTCCACGTCCGCTACCACGCTGCCATCGAGTCGATCTACGGGGCATGACTAGGCTCCCACTCTCATGGTCGAAATCGCTCGAGGGTCCGCGCCGGACGCGGAGGTGATCACGCTCGCCGACGGCGGGCACATCCTGGTTCGACCACTGCTCCCATCGGACCGCGATGAGTTGGCCGAGCGATATCTCGAGCTGTCGCCGGAGGGACGTCGGCTGCGCTTCTTCAACGCTCCCAATCATCTCTCCGCACGCCTGCTCGACTATCTGATGGACGTCGAGGGTCCCGATCGCTGTGCCGTGGTCGCGTTCGCGCTCGACGACGAGAACAGCCCGGGCATCGGAATCGCCGCGCTATGTGCGGAGTCGGGATGATCGCAGCGCTGCGGAGGCGGCGGTGACCGTCCTCGATGCCTACCAGAACCGAGGGGTCGCGACGGCACTGTTGCGTCGACTCACCGAGGAGGCGCGGGGTCATGGAATCTCCACCTTCACCGCGAGCGTCATGTGGGAGAACCGCGAGCTGCTCGACGGGCTCCGGGCGTTCGGTGCAGAGGTCGTGCCGTGCGAACCGGGGGTCGCGTCGGTGCGCATCGCTGTTCCCGAGCCCGATGTCCCCGCTCCCGAGTCGCAGCTGCACCGCGTGCTGCGGCTCTTCGCAGCGCGGGTCGACGAGATGATCGGCCTTCGTTTCGAACACTGAAGGAGCGCCGATGGGATCGATCCGCCGGTCGGCATCGAGCGCAGAGCGGCCGGGTTGAGTGACGTAGTTCCCTGACGGACGATGTCCGAATCGGTCAAGGTGGAATCGTGACCGATGCAGCGAGACGCTTCGTGGTGGTTGGCATCGATGGGTCCGATGGATCCGCAATCGCGCTGCGGTGGGCGCTCGACCATGCCGACCAACTCGGCGACATCGAGCCGGTGATGACGTTCGTGAGTGGGCCATTCGAGTACGGATTCGACCAGGCCGAACGAACCGACACGTCCGATGGGCTCGGCGAGCCGTATCGGAGCGAGGCGGCGCTGCGGATGCAGAACTTCCTGCAGGCACACGCGCCGATGCTCGTCGACGCTGCTGCAGTGATCGAGTACCGGGCGGGCCCCGGCCTGATCAAGGCGGCCAGGGCGGCCGAGCTGCTCGTGGTCGGGACGCAGGGATGGAGCGACCGAGTCGACCTCTCCGTCGGATCCGTTGGCGCGTACTGCGCGCGACACGCCGAGGTGCCCGTCGCGCTGATTCCGCACCATGTGCCGCCGCGGCATGATCATCTCGACGTCGTCGTGGGGTTCGACGGCTCGCCGCACGCGTACAACGCACTGCGGTGGACGCTCACACACCTGCGCCGCTCGGCCCGGGTGACCGTGGCGAGGGCGTTCACGGAGGACTCGGTGGTCGGTGAACCACTGGCCCCGTCGCCGAGTACTGCGGAAGCGACCGCACGGGCAGAACTCGAGCGCGAGGTGGCGGAGGTGCTCGGCGATCTCCACGGGCACCCGCCGGTGGAGATGACGGTGGTGCCGGGCGATCCGCGAGCCGCGCTGCGGATGATGAGCGACGATGCCGACCTCCTCGTCGTCGGCGCCCGCGGCCATGGTGTCCTCGACCGGTTGCTGCTCGGATCGGTGGCGAGCGCGCTCGCGCATCACCCGACGGTGCCGACGATCGTCGTCCCCCACCACCGCTGAGCGCCTGCTCGCGAGCGCCGGCATCAGCTCGCTGCTTCATCGCATCTTCATCTTCATCGCCATACGTGCTTGATGGGGCTCCAGGCATATGGATGGTGCAAGGACAAGCGGGCCGAAGGAGACCCGGAGAAAGACTCCGGCAACACCGACGGCTCGAGACACTCAGAAAGGAGTGGTCATGCGCAAGATGATGTTGACACTCACCACGGTTGGACTGCTCGCCGTTCCGGCGGGCGTGGCGTTCGCCCAGTCCGACACCCCCGAACCGGCTGGACCGGTTCCCACCTGTGTCGATCACGAACACAATCGAGATCGTGACCGCAGCGCCGAGCAGGCGATGCCAGGTGCGCAGGAACAAGTGCGCACACAGGATCAACTCCGTGACGGCACCTGCGATGGTGACTGCACGGGCGATCAGGCCCAGCACCAGTACCAGTATCAGTACCAGATGCAGGATCAGGCCAAGGTCACCGACGGTGCCATGCACCGTCAGGGACCCATGGGCGATGCCGGCAACTGACATCGACGAACTGCCGGGACGAGTCGTCCCGGCAGTTCCACGTCGTCGGCCCCGATGACGTCAACCTCACGAAAGGGAACATCATGAACACGTCACCCACACGTCGCGCCGGATCTCGGCGCATGCGCCGAGCGCTCGCCGTCACCACGACGGCCTTGCTCGTGCTCGGAGCGTCCTGCGCCGACGACTCGACATCAGACGACGCCGCGCCGCCGATCGAGACCACCTCACCGGTGGAGTCTCCGTCGTCCGTCGAGACCAGCTCGGCCGACACGACGTCGACCGCCACCTCGACAACCATCTCGACGGCGACCTCGACGGCTGCCACTCCTGCCGCATCGGCGCTGACCGACGACGAGGTCGCCGGTCTGTTGTGGATGCGCGAGGAGGAACAACTCGCCCACGACGTCTACGTCGTGCTCGGCGACCTCTGGGGCCTGCGCATCTTCGAGAACATCGCTGCGAGCGAGACAACTCACATCGACGCGGTCTCCGGACTGCTCGACCAGTTCGGCATCGACGACCCGGCCGCGGGCAACGAGCCCGGCGAATTCACCGACCCGACGCTCCAGGGTCTGTACGACCAACTGGTTGCCGACGGCAGTGCATCGCTCGACGCCGCACTGAACGTCGGCGCGTTGATCGAGGAACTCGACATCAGCGATTTGCAGATCCGCTCGGCGGCCACCGACGTGTCCGAGATCGTCAGCGCGTACGCAATCCTCGAACGTGGCTCTCGCAATCACCTGCGGGCGTTCACGTCGCAACTCGAGTCACGTGGTGTCACCTACGAGCCCACGCAGCTCGACTCGGCAACCTTCGATGCAATCGTGTCGAGCGAGACCGAGCGCGGACGTGACGGCTGACGACCGAGCGCTCCGGGCCTGGTCGGTTCGTGTCCCGACGCCGTCGTGCCTCGTACGATGACCTCCGTGCCGAACCAACGAGTCCTGGTGGTGGACGACGAGGCCGCCATCCGTGAGCTGGTCGGCTCATACCTGCGCAACGAGGGATTCGAGGTCGACGAGGCGGTCGATGGCGAAGAGGCGCTCACCCGATTCGCGCAGCACGAACCCGACCTGATCGTGTTGGACCTGCGACTGCCCGGCATCGGCGGCCTCGACGTGCTGCGTGAGATCCGGCGTACGTCGACGGTCTATGTCATCGTGCTCACGGCGCGTGCCGACGAGGCCGACAAGTTGATCGGCCTCGAACTCGGCGCGGACGACTACATCACCAAGCCGTTCAGCCCGCGCGAGCTCGTCGCTCGGGTGCGTGCCGTGTTGCGGCGCGTTCGTGGCGTTGAGATCGCCGACACCCCGGCGGACGAGGTGACGCGACTCGACGGCCTCGTCATCGATGCGGGACGCCACGAGGTGCGCGTCGACGACGAACCGGTGGAATTGACCAGCCTCGAGTTCCAGCTCCTCGCCACGCTCGTGGAGGCACCAGGACGGGTGTTCACCCGCCGTCAGCTCATCGAGCGGGTGTGGGGATGGGACTTCTACGGCGACGAGCGCCTCGTCGACGTCCACATCGGCAACCTCCGCAAGGCCATCGGCGATGCGGCGGACGCCCCGCGGTTCATCGGAACGGTGCGCGGTGTCGGGTACAAGTGCGTCGGTGGTGCGCCGTGAGTCGGGCGTGGCTTCCTCGTCGGCTGCGCACGCGGTTGTTCCTGTCATACGTGGTGGTGGTTGCTGCGGGCGCCATCGCGATGTTCGTCGTGGGGGTTGTGGCCACGAGAACGGCGTACGAACGTCGACTCGGCGGATTGCGGCTCGGTCGTGGTCAAGGTCGCACCACCGGGCCGACCGAGTCGCAGCTCACCACGGCGCTCGACGAGTCGCTCATGCCTGCTCTCCTCTTCGGCGTCGCCGCAGCGCTGATCGCTGCGGCGATCGTGGCGATGGTCGTCGGCACCCGGCTGCTGCGGCCCATCGATGAACTGGGAGCGGCAACCCGACGTCTGGCCGCGGGCGATTTCGCGACCCCGGTCCCTGTGCCTGTGGAGGCCGAACTCGCCTCGCTGGCGAACGACGTGAACCATCTCCGTGAACACCTCGCAACGATCGAGCAGCGCCGCACGCAACTGCTCGGCGAGGTGACGCACGAGATGCGGACGCCGATCACCGTGATCCGGGGCCAGACCGAGGGCCTCATCGACGGGGTCGTCATGCCGTCGGCCGAGGTGTTCGCGGCGATTGGCGACGAGGCGTCTCGCCTGCAGCGCATCGTCGACGACCTCACGTTGCTCTCGCGGGCCGACGAGGGCACGCTCGAGATCAGGCTGGTCGATCTCGACCTCGGCGCGATCGCCGCCGCCGCCGCCGAACGGCTGCGACCGCAGTTCGAGTTCGCCGGCATCTCGCTCGTCGTCGACGTCGCGCGAACCCTCCGAACGGATCCCGGTACGCGGCGACGTCGACCGGCTGACACAGGTGCTGTCGAACCTGCTCGGCAACGCGCTCGGCCACACCCCTGCGGGCGGCACGGTCGAGCTCCGCTGCGGCCGTCGAGCTTCGACGGCGTTCGTGGAGGTGACCGACACGGGGCCGGGGATCCCCGCCGATGAGGTCGAACGGATCTTCGAGCGGTTCTACCGCGGTCCCCATGTCGGGACCCACCGCGCCGGACGCGGGATCGGCCTGACGATCGCACGCAGCCTGGCGCGCGTCCATGGAGGTGACGTCGTCGCCGAGACAACGGGACCCGGTGCCACGTTCCGCCTGACGGTTCCCGTGACCGATCGGGAGAGTGTCGTCTCGCGTCGCATTCTTCCGACGGTCTGAGTCGCATCGCTCGACGGGTTCGCCCGCTGTCGCCGCTGGCCAACGACGCACGTGACGAGATCGAAGTGACGACATTCCCGAACTGGCCACGCGTCGGGACCCCGGCTCGCAGCGGGAAGCGACGATGTATCGAGGTGTCACCACCTCCGATCGATCTACTTGAGGAAGAGCATTTCCCGGTACTTGGGCAGCGGCCAGTACCGGTCGGCCACCTCGGTTTCGAGTGCATCGCCGTGCACGCGCACCTCGTCCATCAGACCGCGCAGCGTGCCGGCGCAGTACTGCATGTGTTCCTCGGTGGTGGCGAAGTCGTGCACGTCCAACGCCGACTCGAGGGCCCCGACTGCGGCCATCAGCGCGTTCGCCTCGGTGGCGACGCTCTGGACCGTGGCGGTGTCGATCTCGACGCCGAGCGTGGCTGCGCCGTTGATACTGCCGACGAGATCCGACACGTAGGCCATCGCCGCCGGGTACAGCATGGTGGTGGCGATCTCGGCCGTGGTCTTGGCCTCGACGCCGATCGACAAGATGTACTGCTCGGCGTAGACCTCATAGCGGCTTTCGAGTTCCACCGGCGACAACACGCCGGTGCGTTCGAACAACGCAATCACCGAGTCGTCGATGAGCGCCGGAAGCGCGTCGGCCGTGGTCGGAATGTTGCGCAGACCGCGCTCCTCGACTGCCATCGTGTGCCAGTCGGACGAATAGCCGTCGCCGCCGAAGATCACGTTGCCGTGCAACTGCATCAGTTCCTGGAGCACCGCGGCCACGGCTTCGACCTGGCCCTTGCCGCTGGTGAGTTCGGCCTCGAGCTTGTCGGCGATCCAGTCGAGCGAGTCGGCCAGCATCGTGTTCATCGCCACCAGCGGACCGGAGACCGACTGCGACGAGCCGACGGCACGGAACTCGAAGCGGTTGCCGGTGAATGCGAACGGCGAGGTGCGGTTGCGGTCGCCGGGATCACGTGTGAACGGCAGGATCTGTGACAGCCCGAGGTCCATCACGCCGCCGTCGTTGGAGACGGCGATGTTGCCGTCCTTGATGTCGTTGAAGACCGCTTCGAGTTGGTCGCCGAGGTACACCGACAGGATTGCCGGGGGCGCTTCGTTGGCGCCGAGTCGGTGGTCGTTCGCAGCCGAGGCGATCACGGCGCGCAGCAACGGGCCGAACAGGTGCACGCCGCGGATGACGGCGCCGCAGAACAGCAGGAAGTTGAGGTTGTCGTGCGGGGTCGTGCCCGGGTCGAGCAGGTTGCCCTGCGTCGAGTTGCCGACCGACCAGTTGACGTGCTTGCCCGAGCCGTTGATCCCGGCGAAGGGCTTCTCGTGCAAGAGGCACACGAAGCCGTGTTCCTTTGCGGTGGCTTTCATGATCGTCATCATCAGCTGCTGGTGATCCGCGGCCACGTTGGCGGCCTCGAAGTACGGAGCGATCTCGAACTGGCCGGGAGCCACCTCGTTGTGATGGGTCTTGGCGGGGATGCCGAGGCGGTAGAGCTTGTCCTCGAAGTCCTGCATGAAGACCTGGACGCGCTGGGGGATGGCCCCGAAGTAGTGGTCGTCGAACTCTTGGCCCTTCGGCGACGGCGCGCCGAAGAGCGTGCGTCCGGCGAGCAGCAGGTCGGGCCGGGCGTTGGCGAAGTTGGCGTCGACGAGGAAGTACTCCTGCTCGGCGCCACAGCTCGAGTTCAGCGTGTCGATGTCGGTTTCGCCCATGAGCGCAAGCACTCGCTGGGCGGCGGCATCCATCGCGGTGTTCGAGCGCAGGAGCGGGATCTTCTTGTCGAGCGATTCCCCGGTCCACGAGAAGAACACGCTCGGAATCATCAGCGTGGCGCCGTTCGGGGTGTGCATCACGTAGGCCGGGCTCGTGGGGTCCCATGCGGTGTAGCCACGGGCGGCATTGGTCATGCGCAGGCTGCCGTTGGGGAACGACGAGCCGTCGGGTTCGCCCTTGATCAGCAGGCTCCCGGTGAATTCGGTGATCGCATTGCCCTCCGGGTTGGTGATGATGAACCCGTCGTGCTTCTCCGCGGTGATGTTCGTCAACGGGTAGAAGACGTGGGAGAAGAACTTGACGCCCTTCTGCAGCGCCCAGTCCTTCATCGCTGCCGCCACGATGTCGGCGGTGGCCGCATCGAGTGGGGCTCCGGTGCGCACGGTCTCCTTCATCGCCTTGAACGCGTTCTTCGACAGGCTCTCCTCCATCGTGGCGAGGCCGAACACGTCACAGGCCCAGATCTCGCTGAGCGGACCACCGGTGTCGGCTGCCTTGGAGGATCGGTTGGTCACTTCGCTGATCGCCTGTCGGCGGACTTCGTTGCCACTCACGTGTGCTCCTGTCGGGTTCGGGATCGGTTCGGCGTTGCTGCAGACGGAACGTATCGACGTCGAGATGCGGCCAGGACCGGATCAGGTGTCAGTTCTCACTGCGTTCACAACCGCTCGCCCGGCATCGCGGCAGTCGGCAGGCGGCGGGGTGGGCGAACACCTCGGCGTTGCCTGTCGGCGTGTCCGAACTCGATGTGCAGGTCGAGCTCAGCAGACCCGTTCGGACGTAGGGGTACGGATTGACCGCACCACCACCGCCCGGCATCATCTCGAAGTGGAGGTGATCGGCCTGTGTTGCCCCGGTGGCGCCGACATAACCGATCACCTCGCCCTGGGAGACCGATCGACTCGAACCCTCGTACGCGCTCAAGTGGGCGTAGTAGTACTTCGTCCCACTCGCTCCTGTGAGCCAGACCGCGTTGCCGCCGAGACGATTCGAGGAGAAGCGGGCCGAGCCCGACTCGACCGCCACCAGCGGTACGCCGCGTGCCGCCATCATGTCAACGCCTTGATGACGACGACCGCCGGATCGAGGTGCTCCCCAGGTGTCGGCGAAGGCGTGCGGTCCGGCGACGGGGCAGACCATGCCACTGCCGGCATTGGGCGACGCCGACGACGACGCGCCACCCGACGAGGCACCGGCCGACGAGGCACCGGCCGACGAGGCCGAGGCCGCGGCTGCTGATGGCGTTGATGCTCGTTGCGCTGCTTGGGCCGCGGCCTGGTCGGCGGCCGCCTTCTCGCTGCTGCTTTCTCTGCTGCGGCCTGCTCTGCGGCAAGGCGAGCGGCGCGCTGGCGGTCGAGTTCGTGTTGCACCTCGGCGTCGATGACGCGTTGGCGTTCGACCTCGGTGAGCTGCACGATCTCGCGTTCGGCCACTGCTTTGAGGTTCTCGTATTGCACCCGGGCCGCTGCGGCTGCCTCTTGGCGTTGCTCGAGTTCGGCCTGCGCGTCGGCGATGTCACTCATCAGTGCGTCGAGTTCGTCGAGGTCGACGGCGGCCCCGCCTCGTGCGACGGTCGCGAACCGTTCGGCGGTGAGCCCCTCGTTCACGTCATCGAAGTCGACGAGGAGCGGCATGGTCGTGGTGCCGCCATTGACGAAACTCCGCGCAGCCAGCAGCTGCAGCTGAGTGCGCATCTCGCCGGCGCGGGCGTTTGCGGCGTCGAGGTCGGCCTGTGCCTGGGTGATCTCGATGTCGAGTTCGTCGAGTTCGGATTCGGCGTCGAACATGGCCTGGGATGCAGCGTCGGCGCGATCGCGCGCCGCTTGAATCTCGCGTGCAGCCTGTTCGGCCTCGGCCCCACTGTGGGACGCCTCGGCGCCGACCGACGGCACGGCAGCGAACAGCAGGGCGGCGCCGGCAAGAAGCACGAGGGCGCGCCTGCGGCGGTTCGTCGGCACTGACACCATGCCAGAGAAGCTACAGCAATATTACGGTTGTGTGACAACGAGCGTTCGCGGCCAGCTCTCGCTGCTCAACGTCGGTTGAAGATGCTGTAGCCGCCCGGGCCCACCATGAGGCCGACGACGATCAGCACGATGCCGAGAATGATCTGACCCTGGATGAGCTGCACGATGCCGGCAATGACGAGCACCACCGCAATCAACCACAGAAGAAACGACATGTTCACTCCACCTTTCACACCACCGCACGGTGCGGCGGGCTGGATGTCAGTGCCCGGAAATCGCAGCGTTCAATCCTCATCGAACCACATCCCCAACCACACGACGTGGGAGACGATCTCGGTCGGACCTCGAATCGCACTCCCATTCGGGTGATTCACCACGAGTGCGACCGCAGCACCGTCGGGGTGAGCACTCCTCCTGGTCGGCTGGCGCTGATCTGCTGAGGCAACGAGATGGATTGGGCTCGCCCGGCACCGTTGCCGCCCCAACCCACGGCCTGAGGCCGGTCCCCGAGCAAGGGCGCGTGACTTGGGCGCGAGCGGCTCAGGTGCGAGAGCGGATCGTCACGACCGAGCCGCCGATGCGTTCTTCCACCTCGACTCGTTCAGCGCTGTGACGCAGCACGAGCGAGACGATGTCGTCGCCGAGCAGGGCGATCGGCGTCTCGGAGGCGTTTCGGACCTCGGCCCACAGCTCGGCTCGGGGGTGCGTCCTGCGAGCCCATCGAACCTCCACCGATCGTGTGTCGGCGCCGGGGCCGGACAGCGATGCTGCGGTCACTTCGTTGACCGCCACGACGAAATTCCCGAGCGTGGCCTCCGCTTCACCTGACCGTGCGAGATCGTGGCGGATCGACGCTCATGCCTGGCAGTGCCCCGTTGGGGCGTAGTCAAACCGACACGTCCGCAGTGGTCGAACTGATGGCGGCAATGTCATGGCGTGCAGGCCAGCGACGGCTGGCAGAACCACCAGCGGGTTCCCCGAGACCCGGGCTCGGGGAACCCACTCACGGTTCCCGGAGACCCGGGCTCGGGGAACAGGCGGGGTCAGAGGTAGCGGTTGCGTTCGAGCCAGCGCAGCGAGAAGAAGCCCCAGACCGGCGGCAGGTAGAACGTCGAGAAGCGGTAGAGGATCACCGCAGCGAACGCCGCCTCCTGCGACACACCGAACGACGTCAGTCCGAGGACCAAGCCGCCTTCGGTGACCCCGACGCCTCCAGGGATCGGCAACAGCCCGGCCAGGAGCGACACCGCCATGTTGACGAACAGCAATTCGTGCAACGGCACCGAGAAGCCGAACGCCAGCACGAAGGTGCCGAGGGCCAGCGCGAACAGCAGCTCAGCGGTGAGGTTGCCGCCGAACAGCATGAGAACGCGGCGTGGCGACCGAAGTCCACGTAGCACGTGCATGGCTTCTCGGAGGGTCGTCGCGCCGCCCCGAACACCATCCGGCGAAGCTGTGGGATCAGCGCGATGACCACCAGCGAGACCAGTGCAACGATGCCCAGGATCGTGATCACCCGCACTGCAGCAGCCGCCGGCCCACTCACATCGAGGTCGAGCGACAGCGAGCTGAACAGCAGGAGCGAGCCGAGCAGCATCGCCTGCACGATGAAACCGCTCACTCCGTCGAGCGCCCCGGTCGCCACTGCCTGGGTTGGTGACACGCCCTGGCGCTGGAAGAACCTGACATTGACAGCGATGCGGGCCGCAGCGGTGGGAATCGCGAGGTTGACGTAGGAGATCGCCAGTTGCAGGGCGTACACCGGGCCGAGCGGAAGCGGGATCGGCGCGGCCCCGAGGGTCGACACCGCCTGAGCGATCCGTGGGAGTTGTGCCACGACGAACCCGACCGCCACCACCCACCACACCGCGCTCTGGAGCGAGTCGAAGAATTCGGGCAGGTCGAAGCCGGCGAACGCCGAGATCAGCATGAAGATGGCAAAACCCGGGAGTGCAACTCGCACCACCGAGCCCACGGTGAAGCGCCGCAGTGCCACCAGTGGCGGGGCCTCGACATCGACTGCCTGCGCAACGTGTGACCGGAAGTCGTCGAGGTCGGCATCGAGCACTTTCACGAGGCGACGCTGATCGGTGGTGAGCGCTGTTGGCTGGAGGTAGGGGAGCATCCGCTCGATTGCGTCGGGCTCTTGATGACGCAACAGGGCTTCGGTCGCCGCCTCGGGACCACCGAGCCCGACGGTGGTGACGAACATCTGAGCGTCGTCCTGCGCTCGTTGTGCCGGGGTGGGTGCCACGGTTGCTCCCCGAAACCCGATCAGACCGAGGCGACCGTCGACCATCACGAGGTGGTCCTCGTCGAGTTGGCCGTGCGACATGTTGCCGTCGTGCAATGTTGCGACGAGGTCCCACAACTCGTGCAGCCGGTCGTGCACCTCAGACTCGCCGAAGACCGTTGGTGGCGCAGTGGCGGCGCCAGTGAAGCGGTCGGGCTCCACGAGAGGAGTGCCGACGCGTCGCAGCACGAGTACGGCGTCATCGCTTCGTGTGGCGCCGGCGGTGATGACGGCGTCGGTCGGGATCCCGGTTTGCGCGGCCAGCAAGGTCATCAAGGCCTCGTGTTCGACCTGACGGAGCCGGCGCAGCCCAACGGGCGAACCGGGCTGGCGCAACCAGATCGTGCGCCACACCGCAGACACGAGTGCGGCGTCGTGAGCGTCGCGTCCGTAGACCTTCACGAGAATGTCGTCGCCGTCGGGGCCGCGTGCGGCCACGCCGAACACACCGGCGTCCTGGCGATCGGCGACGCCGAGTTCGACAACCACCACGTTCATGTCGGCGAGCGCGAACGCCACGTCGTCGAGGCTGGGGCGCCCGGCGCTCGAGCCGACAGCGAGGTGCACGACCGCCGCCGCCACCCCTGCTGACAGCAGTGCTGCAACGACGCCGAGCGTCGAACCCGCCCCGAGTGCCACCGCTGCGAGCGCGCCGAATCCGATCACGGCATAGCCGAAGCGCCGCACTGGCCGGACGAGGTGTGGTGACGCAGTGATCAGCAGAGCCGCCGGGATACCGAGTCTCGGCGCAGGGAACAGCTCCGACGGTGTGACGTCACCGAGCAGGGCGCTGGCCTCCGGCCACGAACCCTCGATGTAGCGCGCGATCACGAACCACAACACGGTTGCCACGACCACGGCGAACACCATGTCGCGTGCCACGCGCCGGCGATTGCGGATCACGGCGCTCGCGAGGATCGCGAGACCCCACAGCACCGGAAGGTCGGCAAGCACCTGCCACACCCCGGTGAGCGCTGTGGGAAGTGCTTCGACGAAGCCGGTGATCGACCTGACGAAGCCGGGTTCTGGAGACGCCACGAGCCCGATGAGCAGCAGACCGATCAGTGAGCCGACCAGCAAGATGAGATCGGTGGCGCGTCGCGCCCGTTCGAGGTCTGCGGTGTCGGCGAAGAGCCGGACGCCACGCGCCGGCCGATCAGGCGGGAGGAGCACCATGTGGTCGGGTGGTGTCGGCGTGGTGCGGGTCGTTTCAGTTGTCGGCGCGACCCCTACGACCGGCGGTCGCGCTTGGCCTGTTGCTGCTTGTTCTTCGACTTGGTGGACGCTCGCTGCTTCTTGCTCGACGTCGTGCGCGATGTCTTGGAGGCCTGTGCTGCGGAGCCCTTGCCCTGCTGCTTCGAGGACTTGGAGCCGGAGGACGCAACTGGCTTGCGTCGGGCGGCAGCGAGGCGTTCGTTCTTCAGTTCCTCGGCCGCAGCTGCTGCCACCTTGGACAGGCGGTCGGAGACACGCGCCAAGGCGTCCTCGAATCCTTCGGCTTTCAGCGACGCCTTGGCATTGGCGGCGCTCGCGCTGCCCCTCGACCGGTCGGACTTGACCTTGGCGCCCGCTCGGCGCCGATAGAGCTTGCTGTACTTGTTGCGCGCCCGACGGATTCGGTCGTGCAGCTCGCTGAGTTCGTCCTCGTCGAGCTTCTGCAACCGCTTGGGTTCGACTGCGCGCAACAGGCCCTTCTCGGTCTCGTTCAGCATCGATCGCAGGTCTGCGTACATGGTGGCTCCTCGGTTGTCGATGTGGGCCCACGGTACGTCGTTGGCGAAGTGGGCGAGGAACTCGGCGGCCGACGAGGCGCCTGCGTTCATGCCGCCGAGATTCGGTACCCAGCGATCCCATCGCGGCGCCCGTGAGCGCATTCACCTCTCACCGCAACCGGGTTCCGGCGTGTCAGGAATCGAATGGGCCGCGGGGCCGACGATCGGTCGGATCTTCGGGTGGCCGGTCGAGCGGGTTCTTGCGGCGCCAACCCGAGAACGGACTGGCGCCGGTGTTCTCGTTCGAGCCGGGCAGCTTGCCGATCAGCCACGACAGCACCAGGACGCTGCCGATCGTGAGACCGACGGCGATCACGACAGGGCCGATGCCCGAACTGCCGCGCGATGCGCCCTCGAGGCTCGCGAGCAGTACTGCCGACATCGACATCACGCTACTGGGCGGCCGTCTGGACCCGCTGTCGTGCTGTGGGCCGGTGCCCGAGTTCAGTCGAGGTACGCAGCCAACAGGTCGCGCATCGACGCCACGCCGACGAGTTCGCCCGTGTCGCCGGCGATCAGCACATGGCGCAGGTAGTTCTCCATCATTTCTTCCACCACGTCGGCCACCGACGTCGTGCGAGCGGCCCACTTGAGATCTTCGCTCTCGACGCTCTCGACCGTCGTGGTGTCGAGGTCGACGCCGAGTGCCACGCATCGAACGATGTCGCGCTCGGACACGACGCCCTTGACGGCGTCGGGGGTGCCGACGACCAGCAGCCCGACCTCGGCATCGCGCAGAAGTGCTGCCGCTTCGCGAAGCGATGCCAGCGGCTCCACCAACGGCACGGTCTCGCCCATGAACAGCTCGACCGCCCGGTCGCTGCTGTCTGCCGACCCGTTGCCGGGGACCCAGTCGTCGTCGTTGTTGCTCATGTGTCCCAGTCTCACCACTGGACGTGAGCTGGACCGAATCCGCCGGGATTCGGCCCCGCCGGCAGGAAGTCCGGCGCTGGAAGTACCGCCAAAGACTGGACAAGGTCCAGAATTCTTTGTATGGTTGCACCCATGCCGGTCGTCGTCTCTGCGTTCGAAACACAGCTGCGTGAGCGTGGCCTGCAGGTGACGGCCCAACGACTCGCGATCATGCAGGTGGTGTCGGAACATCCGCACTCGACGGCTGACGACGTGATCGGAGCCGTTCGCGACCGAATCGGAGCCGTCTCGCGCCAGGCCGTGTACGACTCGCTGGGTGTCCTCACCGACCAAGAACTGGTCCGTCGCATCGAACCCGCCGGTTCGCCGGCGCGCTACGAAGGTCGCACGGGCGACAATCATCACCATCTGATCTGTCGAAGCTGTCGGCTGATGTTCGACGTCGACTGCGCCGTGAACGTCACGCCGTGCCTCACCGCAGCCGACGACCACGGCTTCGAGATCGACGAGGCCGAGGTCGTCTACTGGGGACGTTGCCCCGACTGCCTGGCTGCAGCTGCTGTCCCGGCCCCACCACTCTCACACCAACCAACGAACACCGAAACATCAAGCCCAAGGAGCACACGATGAGCGACACCACCGACGTCTGGCAGATCAACGACAGCGAGAAGGGCTGTCCGGTCATGCACGGCCCCAACTCGGGTCACACCGCGGTCGGATCGACCGCCAACGAGCACTGGTGGCCCAACCAGCTCAACCTGCGCATGTTGCACCAGAACTCGGCTGCTGCCAGCCCGATGGACGACGACTTCGACTACGCGCAGGCGTTCGCCAGCATCGACTACGACGGTCTCAAGGCCGACCTCACCGCACTGATGACCGATTCGCAGGATTGGTGGCCTGCTGACTACGGCCACTACGGACCGCTGTTCATCCGCATGGCCTGGCATTCCGCCGGCACCTACCGCATCGAGGACGGCCGCGGTGGCGGCGCCACCGGCTCGCAGCGCTTCGCGCCGCTCAACAGCTGGCCCGACAACGGCAACCTCGACAAGGCGCGCGCCCTGCTGCTGCCGATCAAGCAGAAGTACGGCAACAAGATCTCCTGGGGCGACCTGATGCTGCTCGCCGGCAACGTCGCGATGGAGTCGATGGGCCTGCCGATGTTCGGCTTCGCCGGCGGCCGCGTCGACGTGTTCCAGCCCGAGGATGACATCTACTGGGGCCCCGAAACCGAATGGTTGGGCGACGAGCGCTACCACGGCGACCGCGAGCTGGAGAACCCGCTCGGCGCCGTCCAGATGGGCCTCATCTACGTCAACCCCGAGGGCCCCAACGGCAACCCTGACCCGCTCGCTTCGGCGCGCGACATCCGCGAGACGTTCGCCCGCATGGCGATGAACGACGAAGAGACCGTGGCGCTGGTCGCCGGCGGACACACCTTCGGCAAGGCGCACGGCGCCGGCGATCCGAACCTGGTCGGCCCGGAGCCCGAAGGCGCTCCGATCGAGCAGCTCGGCATGGGCTGGAAGAACGCGTTCGGCACCGGTAAGGGCGTCGACACCACCACCAGCGGCATCGAAGGCGCGTGGACGCCCACCCCGACCACGTGGGACAACTCGTACTTCGACACGCTGTTCGGCTGGGAGTGGGAGCTCACCGAGAGCCCCGCCGGTGCCAAGCAGTGGAAGGCCTCGAACCCCGAAGCGCAGGACATCGTGCCCGACGCTCACGACCCCGAGCGTCGTCACGCACCGATGATGACCACTGCCGACATGGCGCTGCGGATGGACCCGATCTACGAGCCGATCTCGCGCCGGTTCCACGAGAACCCGGCCGAGTTCGCCGACGCCTACGCACGTGCGTGGTTCAAGTTGCTGCACCGCGACATGGGTCCGTCGAGCCGCTACCTCGGCCCGGAAGTTCCGTCCGAAGTGCTGATCTGGCAGGACCCGGTTCCCGCCGTCGATCACGAACTGATCGACGACGCCGACGTCGCTGCGCTCAAGCAGACCATTCTCGACTCGGGCCTCACGATCTCGGAACTGGTGTCCACCGCATGGGCATCGGCATCCACCTACCGTGACAGCGACAAGCGCGGCGGCGCCAACGGCGCCCGCATCCGCCTCGCCCCGCAGAACGACTGGGAGGCCAACAACCCGCCGCAGCTGCGTCGGGTGCTGGCCAAGCTCGAAGAGATCCAGGCCGGCTTCTCCAAGACCGTGTCGCTCGCCGACCTCATCGTGCTCGGCGGCGTTGCCGCGGTCGAGTCCGCTGCCAAGGCTGGCGGCCACGAGATCACCGTGGCCTTCACGCCGGGTCGTACCGATGCCACCGACGAGATGACCGACGCCGAGTCGTTCGCTCCGCTCGAGCCGAAGGCCGATGGCTTCCGCAACTACATCGGCAAGGGCCACACCCTCGCCGCTGAAGCGTTGATGGTCGACCGGGCGCAGCTGCTCACGCTGACCGCACCGGAGATGACGGCGCTCGTCGGCGGCCTGCGAGTGCTCGGGGCGAACTACGACGGTTCGGATCGTGGTGTGTTCACGGACCGTCCCGGCGTGCTCAGCAACGACTTCTTCGTGAACCTGATCGACCTCTCCACCGAGTGGCAGCCGACCGAAGCGTCCGAGGACGTGTTCGAGGGCCGCAACCGTGCGAGCGGTGACGTGAAGTGGACCGGTACTCGTTGCGACCTCGTGTTCGCTGCCAACTCGCAGCTGCGGGCGATCACCGAGGTGTACGCGCAGAGCGACACCGAGGCGAAGTTCGTGCGTGATTTCGCAGCGGCGTTCGCCAAGGTGATGGAGCTCGACCGCTTCGACATCCGCTGACCGACGGTTAGGTCACTGCCTCGGACGGGATCGGCTCGATCACGATCCCGTCCGAGGCGGGGGCTGACCTCGTCAGGCTCCACCACCCGTAGAGGGCCGCAATGATCGCGGCGAGGCCACCGATCAGCAGTGACACCCTGGCGCTGATGGTCTCACCGATCCAGCCCATCAGGGGCCCACCGATCGGGGTCGAACCGATGAGCGCCATCGAGAAGATCGACATCACTCTCCCTCGCAACTTGGGATCGGAGTTGAGTTGCAGCGTGGCGTTCGACAACGAGATGACCGCCACGCTGGCGGCCCCCACGAACGGCATCACGAGGAACACCAAGCCGATCTTCGGCATGACTGCCGCAACCAACACCGATGTTCCGAACGATGCGGCCACCATCACCAGCCTCCCTGGGGTGGGCGACCCGCTCGACGCCACGACCAGTCCGCCGACGACGGCGCCGACGCCCATCAACGCAGTCATCGTTGCGAGGCCGCTGCTGCCGGCGCCGAAGGTGAACTCGGAGAACAGCGGCAGCGTGGTGGTGAACTCGTAGGTGAAGGTGCCGATGATCGCGAGCATCACGAGCGTGACCCGCAGCGTGGGGGTGTTCCAGGCATACCTGAACCCCTCCCGGAGCTGGCCGGGGGCGCGAGCGCTCCTCGCCGATGGATGGAGCTCGGACTGGCGGATGAACAACAGGGCGATGATCACGGCCAGGTAGCTGAATGCGTTGACGACGAAGCACTCGCCGATGCCCACCGTGGCGATGACGACACCGCCGATCGCGGGTCCGATCGCCCGTGCGGCGTTGACGACCACGCTGTTGAGCGTGACGGCGTTGGCGATGTCCGCCGGTCCAACCATCTCCATCACGAAGGTCTGACGGCTCGGATTGTCGATCGCGGTCACCGCACCGAAGCAGGCAGCGATCAGGTACACCATCCAGAGTTCGACGGCCCCGCTGATCGTGAGGATGCCGAGCGTGAGGGCGAGCAGTCCGGCGATCGACTGGGTGACCATGATCAGCTTGCGCTTCTCGAACCGGTCGGCGATCACCCCGCCGAACGGGGCGAGCAGCAGCGTGGGGAGGAACTGCATCGCCACGACGGTGCCGAGTGCCGTGCCGCTGCCCGTCAATTCGAGGACGAGCCAGGCTTGTGCAATGCCCTGCATCCAGGTGCCCGAGAACGACACCACCTGGCTGAAGAAGTACAGCCGGTAGTTGCGGAACCGCATCGCGGCGAACGTGCGGCTGGAGATGGCGGCGACGCGTGCGTTCACGACTCGGTGGCCACGAGTTGCTCGAGAGCGGGGAGCGCGGCTGCGAGGGCGCCGATGTCGGTGCCGTGCAGCTCGGTGAGCTGGGCCGCCAGCCAGGAACGGCCGGCGGCGCGCGCTTCGTCGAGGTACGCCGCGCCCTCGGTCGTGGTGGCGATCAGGGAGCAGCGCCGGTCGTCGGGGTCGGACCGGCGTTCGACGAGGCCCCGTGTCTCGAGCGAGGCGACGATCTTGCTGGCGGATGGAGGCTGGACGTGTTCGAGTTCGGCGATTCGACCGATCGTGGCCGGACCGTTCTTGGCGATCGACGCGAACACCGCCTGTTGCGACGGTGTGAGTTCGTCGACGGAATTGGTTCGGATGCGCCGTGACAGTCGCAGCACGACCAGTCGGAGACGTTCGACATCTTCCGTGGTGAGGGCGTCAGGAGGTCGAGTCGCGGCGTTCGGCACGAATACATAGCCTAGGAAACAATTTCCATGACTACGCACCCAACCGTTTGCGTGACACTTCGGGTGACCCGCCCCACCGGAAACGTCACGCAAACGTGGGTTTTGGTGTGTGACGGTCAGGTCGCGGTGAGGGCGGCGAGGGCGTCGCCGATCAGGCGCCGGGCCTCGGCGGCGATCGGCGCCAACTCGTCGCGGCTCGTCATCGACACCATCAGCCCGGGGTCGAGTGCGTCGACGTGCACGGTCCCGTCGACCTCGTGGACGACGACGTTGCACGGAAGGAGCGCTCCGACCTGCGGTTCGACGTCGAGCGCTGCGCCGGCCAGCTTGGGATTGCAGGCACCGAGGATGACGTAGCGGTCGATCTCCTTGTCGATCTTCGATCGCAGCGTCTGTTGCATGTCGATTTCGGTGAGCACGCCGAATCCGTGGTCGGCGAGTGCCGACTTGGTCGCTGCGAGTACCTCGTCGAATGGTCCGTTGATGACCACGGTTTCTTCGAACACCATGTGTTGCTGCCTTTCGTGTGATGATCGGTTCTGTGTCGACCGTGCCGCTGCAGGCGGTCTCCGGACCAGAGCCGGAGGTCCTCTCGTGTGTCGAACGTGACGCCCGGCCTGCAACGATCGGGTCATCGAGCACGGACAATCGAGCAGGGGAGCGAACAGATGGCGAAGATCGACACCGGAACCGAGGACCTACTGGGCCGTATCGACGGGCACGTTGCCGTGCTGTCGTTCAATCGCCCTGAGCGGCGCAATGCGTTGTCGGCGTCGATGTACGACGGCTTCGGGACAGCGCTGCCACAGATCGAACGCGATCCGTCGGTGCGGGTGCTGCTGGTGACGGGGGAGGGCGGTGCGTTCTGTGCGGGTGGTGACGTGAAAGGGATGCACGAGAACAACACCTCCAGCGATTCGTCCGAGGCCGGCCCGACCTCGCTCGAAGACCGCGTGGCGTGGTTGCGTTCGCGGCAGGCGCTGGTCAGTTTGGCGCTTCGGCAGCTCCCGATGCCGGTGGTGGCAGCGCTTCCCGGCGCCGCCGCGGGCGCGGGGCTGTCGATGGCGCTCGCAGCCGACCTCCGCCTCGCCGCCGAGCGAGCGATCCTCGTCACCGCATTTGCCAACGTCGGCGCGAGCGGCGACTTCGGGACGTCGTGGTTCCTGCCGCGCATTGTCGGCGAAGCCAAGGCCAAGGAGTTGATGTTCACGTCCCCGAGGCTCACCGCCGCTGAGGCAGCCGACCTCGGGCTGGTCAATCGAGTCCTCCCCGACGACGGATTCGCCGAAGCGGCGCTCGCGTTCTGTCACGACCTTGCGGGTCGGGCTCCGATCGCGCTGCGCTACATGAAGGAGAACGTCAACCGGGCGCTCGGCTCCACGCTCGCCGAGGCGCTCGATGCCGAGGCGTCGGCGATGGTGCGAACCATGGGTACCGCCGATCATCGCGAGGCGGCCGCGGCGTTCGTCGAGAAGCGCCCACCCGAGTTCGCAGGCCGCTGACGCCCCACGTGTCGGTTCGGGAGCGGCGTCAGATCCCGCTCGGGTAGGTCTCCGGGGGTTCGAGCGGATCCCACGCGGCGATGTCGTCGAGCGGCTGCAGCGCGGAGGTTCGATCGAGGTGGATGACCACGTCGAACTGCTGGTCGAGGCGAGCGGGAACGTAGTGGCTGGCCCGCTCGGTCTGGGGTCGATAGATCACGCCGATCGCTCGCTCCAATCGCGGCGTCGCGAGCACACCGGCGGCGCCAACGTCGGTCGTCGGCAACCAGAACCGAGCGGTGGTCAGCCCGTCGAGCACCAACTCGTGCAGCAGGTGCTCGTAGCTCTCGGGCAGCGCCGCTCGAACCGTGCGGCGCCGTGCGGGTTGGCCCCAGTCGGTTGCTGCGGTGACCTCGCCGTCGTAGGTGGTCATCCCGATCAGGGCCACGGCGTGTCTGCCATGGCGTTGGCGTGCGAGCTGACCGACGTTCAGTTCGCCGCGCGCGCTCATCCCGGTGGCGCGGGCATCACCGATGTGCGAGTTGTGCTCCCAGACCACCACCTTGGTGTGACCGTTGCGACGGTCGAAGTGGTCGAGCAGCGCGTCGAGCGTCGCCGCCATGTGCCGGTCCCGCAAGTTCCACGACGAGACCTCGGCGCGGTACATCTGCTGGTAGTACTCCTCGGCGTCGCGCACGACCACGGCGTTCTGCTCGGCCGAGAACAACTCGTCCTCCTCGATCCACCCGTCGCGCTGCAGGTACTCCGAGGCGTGGCGCCGGAGTTCGATGAGCTGGGTGACCACCTCGGACTCGCACGGCACGGCGCGCTCGTGGGCCAATGCGAACCCGTAGGCCTGACCCTCGGCGCCGACGTGGTCGAAGCACGCATAGCGGTCCCGGGCTCGGCGTGCCTCGTCGGGATCGACACGGTCGAGATAGGCCACCACGGCATCCATCGATGCTCGGAGGCTGTAGAGGTCGAGCCCCTGGAAACGCACCTTGCGGCGAGGGTTTCCCATCCGGTCGTTGTGGTCCCGGAGCCATTCGACGAAGCGCACGACCTCGGTGTTGCGCCACATCCACGCGGGGAACCGGCGGAAGTCGCTCAGCGCTTCGGCGGCGGTGACGTCGTCGGAGCTGCCCATCACGAAGCGATTGGTCCGGTCGGCGTCGGGCCAGTCGGCCTCGACGGCGACGACGGTGAATCCGTGCTCTTCGATCAGCCGCTCGGTGATCCGGGCCCGCTCGCGGTAGAAGTCCTCGGACCCGTGAGACGCTTCGCCGATCAGGACGACGCGACGATCCCCGACGAGATCGAGCAGCTCGTCGTAGTCGTCGTCGCGCCCCTCGATCGGCCGGGCGGCCCGACCGAGATCGGCCAGCGACGCACGGCTGGCCGTGCGATACAGATCGGGGAGGGTGCTCATCGGTCGCTCCTTCCCGCGTGGCGGCAGTGGTCGACGAACCAGTCGGCGGCGACCGCGGCGACCGCTTCGAGGGTCCCTGGCTCCTCGAAGAGGTGCGTGGCGCCGGGCACGATCGTCAGCTGGTGCGAGCATCGCAGTTGCTGCGCGGCATCTCGGTTCCATGCCAGCACCTGGGCGTCGTCGCCTCCGACGATCAGCAGCGTCGGCGCGGTGACGTGGCCGAGGCGATCACCTGCCAGGTCGGGTCGTCCGCCCCGGCTGACGAGCGCAGCGACCGGACGTGATGGGTCGCTCGCGGCCACCAGCGCCGCCGCGGCACCCGTGCTGGCGCCGAACAGCGCGACCGGGAGATCTGCGGTGGCGGGCTGGCCACGCACCCAGTCGGTGGCCAGCACGAGCCGGGACGCGAGGAGGCCGATGTCGAACACGTTGCGACGATCGCTCGCCTCGGCGTCGGTGAGCAGGTCGAAGGTCAGCGTCCCCAGGCCGGCGGCATGGAGTTGGTCGGCCACGAACTGGTTCCTCGGGCTGTGACGGCTGCTACCGCTGCCGTGCGCGAACACGACGGTGCCGACCGCGCCGGGGGGAACGGTCAGGTGGCCAGGCAGTGCCAACCGCCCGACGTCGACATCGACCTCCCGGTCCACGCCCGCGGTGGCCGCTGGTGTTGTCTGCTCCACGGCCGGTTGCGGCTCCGCCGTCGCATGGCGTCGATGTGCTCGTTCGAGGAGGTCGACAACCGTCTGATCGTCGACCTGCCGGAAGTCGTCGTACCACTCGCCGACCGAGCGCAGCCACGGTGGTTGTTCGACGCAGACGATCTCGTCGGCGTCCTCGGACAGCGAGCGCACGGACTCCGGGGCGGCGACGGGCACCGCCAACACGACCCGTGCCGCGCCGTGCGCTCGAGCAACGTGGCAGGCGGCGCGGGCTGTCGAGCCGGTGGCGATGCCGTCGTCGACGAGCACCGCGGTACGGCCGGCGAGGTCGATGCGCGGTGTGGCCCCACGGAACTGGTCGGCCCGCCGTTGCAGCTCCTCGCGCTCGCGCCGTTCGACTCGGGCGAAGTCGGCCTCGGAGGCCCCGACGAGGCGGACGACCTCGTCGTTGACGACGCGGACACCATCTTCGCCGATCGCCCCCATCGCCAGCTCGGGCTGCCCTGGCGATCCGACCTTGCGGACGACGATCACGTCGAGGGGGACGTCGAGCGCCTCCGCGATCTCGAACGCAACCGGGACGCCGCCCCGCGGTAGCCCGAGCACGACGACGTCGTCACCACGAAGGTGTTCGAGGAGCGCCGCGAGCGCCGTGCCTGCCTCCGTCCGGTTGTGGAACCTTCGGGCCACCTGACACCTCCTCGAGGTCGGCGACGATCACGGTGATGTGTTGATGTCGCGATCATCTCCGCTCCGGTGTGCGCGAGCCAGGGCCCTCGGTCACATCGGTGGTGGCGGTCAGGCGGGGTCGGACGCGAGGGCCAGCACTGCGACGAGGAACTCCGATGCAGCGGTGAACGGCCGCAGGTCCCACGTCGACAATCGCAGCTCGGTCACGAGGCTGACCGCCTCGACGTCGTCGAAGAAGTCGTCGAACGGATAGTTGCGGCCTGAGCCGAACCCGGCAACGATCCGGCCGCCGTCGCGCAACACCGCCCCGAGTTTGCGCAGGACGCGTCGGCGGGTGGCCGGATCGAGGAACCCCATCACGTTGCCGGCGCACACGACGACGTCGAAGCCCGGCTCGATCCCCACTGCGGGCAGATCGAGCGCTGACAGGTCGCCGACCAGCCAGGTCGGGCCGGGATGATCGGCCTCGGCTGCGGCGATCAGCACCGGGTCGATGTCGACGCCCACGACCTCATGGCCGAGCACGGCCAGTCGGCCACCGACCCGACCTGGGCCGCATCCGGCATCGAGGATCCGCGCGCTGCGACCGACCATCGCGTCGACGAATCGAGCCTCACCGTGCAGGTCGGCCCCTTCAGCGGCCATCCTGCGGAATCGCTCCACGTAGTTGTCGGAGTGATCGGGGCTCTCCTCGATCTTCGCCAGCCAGCGGTTGCCCGTCATTGCGGTGTCCTCACAGGTGCAGTCTCCCAGACATCGAGGCTCGCTCACTGCTGGACCGACCCGGCGCTTCGGTCTTCGAGGATCCTTCCCGTCGGTTCGGCGGTCGCTGACCGAGCGCTGAGACCCTCGCGACATGTCGACACGTACCAGAGACATCACCGCACCCGCCGGCCGGCGTCGAGCGCGACCGATCGGTGCTCGACGACGAAGGGACATCCCCCGAACCCGACATCTGAGGTCGGTGAATCCGTTGTGCGTGACACGTCGTGCGACCGGCCCCACCGAGACCGTCACGCAATCGGCTCTGCCGATGGTCAGCTGCGGTTGGCGAAGTACTTCCGGTAGCGCTCGGCGGCTTCCTTCAACTCGGGGTCGGCGGCGAACTTCGGCTCGAACGACTCCCAGGCGGCCTCGCGCTTGTACGGGATGTATTCGCGCGGGAAGTAGCCCTCGTGCGGGCGGTACTCCTTGAGCACCCGACGAGCAACCGTCGACTTGTGGACCTCGTCGGCGCCGTCGGCGAGACCCATCGTGGGCGCGCCCGCATACATGTCCTGCAGCGGCGTGAGGTTGGTGGTGCCGAGTGAACCGTGGATCTGCAGCGCGTTGAACGACACTTCGCGCAGCACCCGCGACATCGTGAACTTCACCACGCCGATGTCGGTGCGGGCCTCCTGGGTGGAGCTCTGGTCGATCTTCCAGGCGGTCTCGAGCACGAGCAGTCGCAGCATGCGGATCTGGGCGTACGAGTCGGCGATCTTCTCCTGCACCATCTGGTGCTCGGCGATGATCTTGCCGTGCGATTCGCGGCTCAGCGCCCGCTCGCACATCATGTCGAAGGCAAGCTTGCACTGGGCGATGGTGCGCATGGCGTGGTGGATGCGCCCACCGCCGAGGCGGCGTTGGGCGAGCACCTTGGCACCGTCTTCCGGCCCGAGCAGGTGGTCGGCGGGCACGCGCACGTCGTTGTAGATGATGTGGTTGTGGTTGCGCGGTTCGGGCATGATCTCGACGCCCGGGGTGTCGCGTGGCACCACGATACATGCCGTTGGTGCACATCACGAACAGGATGTCGGCGACGCGGCCAGCGCTCGTGAACCACTTCTCGCCGTTGATCACCCACTCGTCACCGTCGCGGGTCGCGTAGGTCTTGAACAGGTTCGGGTCGGAGCCGCCCTGCGGTTCGGTCATCGAGTACGCCGAGAACATCTCCTGGTTGAGCAGCGGGGTGAGCCAACGCTCCTTCTGCTCGTCGGTGCCGTAGGCGGCGAGCATCTCCATGTTGCCGGTGTCGGGTGCCGCGGCGCCGAAGAGCTGCGGTGCCGCCGGGTACTTGCCGAGGATCTCGTTGAGGAGCCCGAGCTTGAGCTGGCCGAAGCCGGGGCCACCGAGTTCCTCGTCGAGGAAGATCGCCCACAGCCCCTGGTCCTTGACCTGTTGCTGGAGTTCGCGGACGTAGGCCTTCACCTTTGGATCGGGAGAGCGCACGGCGTAGGGGAACACGTAGTGCAGCGGCTCGACCTCCTCCCTGCAGAACTGCTCCACCCAGTCGAGCTTCTTCTGGAATTCCGGATCTGTCTCGAACGACCACATGGCCGTCGAACGTACTGCCCGAGCCGTTCGAGCGCCGATGCGGACGACGTAACGATTGGTGTCAGACACCAATCGTTACGTCCTGTGGCCGACCGATAGTTCACCGCTGACTAATGTGCGGTTCTGTGACTTGTTGGCGGAACGCGCTGATCGTGGCGGCGCTGCTCGCTGGGTGTTCCACCGACGACGGACAGACGACGGAGGTCACGGTGTTCGCCGCGGCGTCGCTGACGGCGGCCTTCACCGAACTGGGCGCCGCATTCGCCGACGTCGAGCCCGACGTCGACATCACGTTCAGCTTCGCCGGATCGTCCGACCTCGCTGCCCAGATCATCGAGGGAGCGCCAGCCGACGTGTTCGCCTCGGCCGATCTTGCGAACATGGCTCGCGTTGGCGATGCCGGCGCAGCGTCCGGTACGCCGACGGTGTTCGCGACGAACTCGGCCGAGATCATCGTGGAGGCCGGCAACCCGAACGGGATCGGGAGCGTCGCTGACCTCGCGGACGCCGACCTCGTCGTCGTGCAGTGCGCTCCGCAGGTGCCGTGCGGCGCCTACGCCGAGCAGGTGCTCGTCGCTGCCGGCGTCGAGATCGCACCCGAGTCGTTCGAAGCGAGCGTGAGCGGCGTTGTCGCCAAGGTCACCCTGGGCGAAGCAGACGCCGGGATCGTCTACCGCACCGATGTGCTCGCTGCGGCGGATCGAGCCGCCGGCGTGGTGATCCCCGGCGAGATCAACGTCGTCGCCGACTACCCGATCGCCGTCACCGCTGCCAGCGCGAACCCCGATGGTGCAACTCGGTTCATCGAGTTCGTCCGGAGCGACGCCGGCCAGCGCATCCTCGCGAGGTTCGGGTTCGGTCCGCCGTGACGCGTCGTGGCCGCCGAGTCGGACTTCCGTTCCCGGCACTGGTGCTCGCCGGCATCGCCGTGGCGTTCTTCGCGTTGCCGCTCGTCGGGTTGCTCTGGCGCGCTCCCTGGTCGAGCGCATGGACCTACCTCACCAACGACACCGCGCTGACCGCACTGCGGTTGTCGCTGGTGACGTCGCTGTGCGCCACCGCGCTGTCGATCGTGTTCGGGGTTCCGCTCGCGTGGTTGCTCGCACGGGTCGCCTTCCCCGGACGCGGCGCCGTGCGGGCGTTGTGTCTGTTATCGATGGTGCTCCCGCCGGTGGTCGGGGGTGTGGCGCTGTTCTTCGCGCTCGGCCGACGGGGCGTCGTCGGCCAGTATCTCGACGAGTGGTTCGACATCACCCTGCCGTTCACGACCGCAGGCGTCGTGGTGGCGCAGACATTCGTCGCGATGCCGTTCCTGGTGATCACGGTCGAGGCAGCACTCCGACAACTCGATCCGCGGCTCGAGGATGCGTCGAGAACGCTCGGAGCATCTCGCTGGTACACGTTTCGTCGCGTGACGCTGCCGGCGATCCGTCCGGCGCTGATCGCCGGAGCGGTGCTTGCGTGGGCGCGTGCGTTCGGCGAATTCGGCGCCACCATCACCTTTGCGGGCAACTTCCCCGGGACCACCCAGACGATGCCACTCGCCGTGTTCCTGTCGCTCGAGACGAACCCCGAGGAAGCCGTCGTGCTGGCTCTGGTGATGATCGCGGTGTCCTTTGCAGTGCTCGTTGGTCTGCGCGAACGCTGGTTCGGAGCTGCCACCCAGCCCGCCGGTGCAGTGACATGACCCTCGAGGCTCAGATCGGGCTGCAGCTGGGATCGCTCGATCTCGACGTGGAGCTGCGCGCAGCGCCGGGCGAGGTCGTCGCGCTGCTGGGGCCGAACGGTGCGGGCAAGAGCACCGTCCTGCGCTGCCTCGCAGGCCTGGTGCCGCTCGACCGTGGACGCATCACGATCGACGGCGTGGTGGTCGACGACCCGGCTGGCGATGTGCTGGTCGAACCGGAGGATCGCCCGACCGGATTCGTGTTCCAGGACTATGTGCTGTTCAACCATCTCAGCGTCGTCGAGAACGTCGCCTACGGGTTGCGCGGACGGGGGACGGCGAAACGCGAGGCGCGTCGTCAGGCGCATGAATGGATCGAGCGGTTCGACCTGAGCGGGTATGCCCAGCAACGCCCGGACGCGTTGTCCGGCGGCCAGGCACAACGGGTGGCGCTCGCCCGGGCGTTGGCGACCAGCCCTCGGCTGTTGCTGCTCGACGAACCGCTGGCGGCGCTGGATGCCGGGACCCGGGCGATCGTTCGGCGAGATCTTCGCCGACATCTCGCGGCCTTCGACGGGATGCGTCTCGTGGTCACCCACGACCCGGTCGACGCGTACGCGCTCGCCGACCGGGTGGTGGTGCTCGAGGCCGGCCGCATCGTGCAGGCCGGCACGCTGGCCGAGGTCACTGCGCACCCTCGCACCCGCTACGTCGCCGATCTCGTGGGCGTCAACCTCGTCGTCGGCGAGGTCACCGACGGTGTGCTGATCACGCCATCCGGCGCCAGCGTGGTGATCGCCGACGCCGTCGACGGCGCGACCCTGGCGACGATCCGCCCACACTCGGTGCTGATCGCCCGTGGCGACGCGGTTGCTTCGAGCGCGCGCAACACCTGGCGCGGCACGATCAGCGATGTCGACCGCCTGGGCGACCGGGTCCGGTTGGTGATCGTCGGCGAGTTGCCGCTCACCGCCGAGATCACCGCCGCTGCGCTCGACGACCTCGCCCTGCGCCCCGGCGACGCCGTCCACGCCTCGGTGAAGGCAACCGACATCGAGGTGGCGCCGGCGTGACGCAGCGTTCGACCGATCGTCGCCGTCGCGAACTCCTGCTCGGCGAGTGGGCATGCCTGGGTGTGCTCTACGAAGGGCGGACTCATGGCTTCGCGATCGCGTCGACCTTGCGTCCGGGAGGGGAGCTCGGCCGAGTCTGGACGCTGTCGCGAGCGTTGACCTACCGCTCGCTCGACCAACTGCTCCAACGTCAGCTGATCCGCGAGGTGGGAGAGGAACCCGGGATTGCCGGTGGCAATCGCACGTTGCTCGAAGCGACTCGATCCGGCCGGGCCGAGCTGCGCCGGTGGCTTGCTGAACCGGTCGAGCACCTTCGCGACCTGCGCAGTGAGCTGCTGCTCAAACTGGTGATCGCCGAGCGCTGCGACATCGACGTCAGCGCGATGCTGGAGCGCCAGCGGGCGATTGTCGGAGCACGCGCAACATCGCACGGCGACGGCGCCGACCTACCGACCGATGTGGTGGCGCTCTGGCGCCATGAGACGTCCGATGCTGCGCTCCGCTTTCTCGATCACCTCGTGGTCGCTCGTCGCCGCCAGAGCACGTTTGCGTCGCGATCTGGGTGACCTGGGTCACCGAAATCCTCACGCAAACGTGGTGGGAGCGCGTGTGGTGGAGGACGCATGGCTGGCAGGCTGACGACATGCTTCCCGTCAAGTTCGAGCTCACCCGACGATTCGACGTCCCAGCGCGCGAACTCTGGGAGGAATTGATCGACTGGCCTGCTCACGGAGCCTGGATTCCCGCCACCACGATCGGGGACGAGGACGGCGATCCGAACGAGGTCGGCTACACGTTCACCGCCTGGACGGGTTTCCGGCCGGTTGCGCTCGAGGACCGGATGCGGGTCACCCGATGCGACTGGGACGAAGCCACGCAGGTGGGCATCTGCGACGTCGACAAACTCGGACCCGTGCTCGGCGGCAGCGCCGGGTTCACCGTGCGTGTCGACGGCACCGGCTCGACGATCGAGTGGCGAGAAGACGTCACGGTGCCGTACCTGCCGGCGTTCCTCGCTCCGGTCGGGGCATTCGTCGGCAAGATCGGCTTCGGGCTGGCGCTGCGCAGCCTCGCGAAGGTCCTCGCCCGTCGCTGATGTCTCCGCCGCCTCGCAGCGGTGACCTTTGCCCCTTGGCGGTGGCTTCGATCCGGCACAGAGTGGGGATCGGGTATCGACCCGGATCGGAGCATGATGAAGGCCAGCAAGCGGAATCTGCCGATTGTCGTGGCGCTCCTCGTGGGCATCGGGATGATCGTTGCGCCGTTTGTTTTCCAGATGTTCGATCGTGCTCCGCTCGGTGGTGAGATGATCGACGACTTCGAGGCGTACATGACCGTCGAGCAGGTCGAGTTGTTCCGTGGCTACCTCGACGAGATCGGCGCGGCCAATGCCGAGTCGATCGACGAGCTGCGCACCGGTCTCGTCGCAGCCGGCGCGATCGACGACGGCGCCTTCGATGAGACGTTCGTGTCGGTTGCGAACCTGAACGAGCAGTGGCCGACCGTCCAGTCCGACATGGGAGACCTCATCGATCGGATGGAAGCGAACCTCGACAACTACGCCGCCGTTGCCGCGTTGCCCCCGTTTCCTCTGTTCCCGTGGTTCTTCGTGATCCCGGGGCTGCTGATCGTGGTGACGGCGGCCGTTGCGCTCGCCCTCCGACGCGACGGCCGTACCGGTCGCGGGCGGCCTGCGATCTGGACCCTTCTCGCGCTCGGTCTCGCGGTCGCCGCGGCGCCGGTGATGTTCCAGATGTTCGATCGGGCGCCGAAGGGCGCCGAGATGATCAACAGCTTCCGGCCGATGATGACCCGCGAGCGGGTCCAGTCGGTGCAGGGCTACTTCGTCACACTCGGGGCCGCCGAGGGGCAGTTGCGGGTCAATGCACTCCCGATGCTCGTCGAAGCCGGTGGCGATTCGGTGGACTACCCCGCGATCACTCAATGGTCGGCGGACTGGCCGACGATCCTCACCGACTTCAATCCGATGGTTGCGACGATGAGCGACAACGTCGACAACTACCAAGCCGTCGACGCGCTCCCGTCGTTCGACCTCTTTCCATGGTTCTTCGTGATCCCCGGCGTCCTGGTTGCCGGCCTCGCCGGGCTGGCGCTGCGGAAACGGACCGACCAGATCATCGCGTCGCCTGCTCCGGAATCAGCGGCGCACTCCTCGACACCAACGTCTCACTCAACTGTTTGAACGGCAAGGAGCCAATCATGCGCAATCTCAACCCTCACCATCGTCTGTTCGCGTCCGTCGCGGTGGTCGCACTGCTTGCCGCTGCCTGCGGGAGCGACGACGGCAATTCGAACACGGACTCGACGACGGCCGACACCGAGGTGACCGAGGCGGAGACCGCTACGCCGGAGACCACTGCGGCGATGGCGGAGGACACCACGCCTGAGACGACCGAAGCAGCATCGTCAGTCGAGGGTGACCTCGTCGGCACGTTCTCGATCGACGACGCGGTCTGCGACGACGCGGCGAACGTGACCGGGTCCTACTTCCGGATGCTGCAGCCGGGCGGGACGCTCGATGCCGGTCCCTTCATCGAGAACGCCGACTCGGCGTGTGCTGACACCACGTTCTCGGGCCTCACCGCCGGCACGGATGGTGGGCTGATCACGGGCGACTGGCAAGCCGCCCCCGACCCGGCATTCGACGAGGCGAACAACGCGCTTGCCGACGCGATCTTCGCGCCCGTGACGTTCTTCGCCGTGGCGTTCGCCGGTGCGACCGACCCGGCCGAGCCCGTGCCAACTCTCACAGCGACCGACGGCGTCCTGACGGGCGACCTCTCTGCATTCACCGCCTACTACGGCGGCGCGAGCTTCAACCAGGGCGCCCCGAAGCCGGACGGGAGCGGTGACGCTCCGATGGGAACCATCGACCCAGACACGGGCGCCTACGTGCTCGACTGGACCAGCCAGATCGTCGGAGGATCGTTCAACGACTTCGTCGGTGTCTGGCACCTCGAGGGGACGTACGCGCCTGGTTCCTGACCCCAGGCTCGCCGGTGCTGCCCGACGTGGCGAGCAGACGTCACGCTGAGCGCTCAGCGTGACGTCGCGACCGGCCACCTCGACCCCGCAGTAGCGTCGAACCCATGACGATCGATCACCGCCAGCTCACGCGGCTGACCGATCGTCGAGCGTGGTTGAACCGAACCACGATCGGCGTGGCCATGGCAACCGGCTGGTTCGTCATCGTCCTCGTGATCGGGCCGGAGGGCAACCTGACCGCGCCTGCAAGCCGTATGTTGGCGATCTTCGGCGCGGCGGTCGTGCTGTGGATCACCGAGGCGATCCCGTTGTCGGCCACGTCGATCATGGTGATCCTGGCCGAGATCCTGTTGATCTCCGACGAAGCACTCGTCGGGCTGCCGTCGAACTTCGAGGCGCCCACCTACCAGAGCATCTTCGCGACGCTGGCCAACCCCGTGCTGATCCTGTTCCTGGGTGGCTTCGTGCTGGCCGAGACCGCGGCGAAGTACCGACTCGACCGCAACCTGGCCGGGGTGCTCCTGCGGCCGTTCGGCAACTCGCCGCGGGCGATCGTGGCCGGGCTGATGATGATCACCGCCGTGCTGTCGATGTTCGTCTCCAACACGGCGACCACTGCAGCCATGATGGCCGTGGTGATCCCGGTCGCCGCCGGGCTGGCTCCCGGCGATCGTCTCAGGGCCGGGCTGATCCTGTCGGTCCCCATCGCAGCAAACGTCGGTGGGCTGGGCACGCCGGTCGGTTCCCCGCCGAACGCGATCGCTCTGGGGCGGCTCCAGGACCAGGGCATCCAGGTCGACTTCGTCACGTGGATGGCACTCGCCGTGCCGGTCGCGTTGGTCGTCCTCGTGTTCGCCTGGTTCGTGCTCATCAAGCGGTTTCCGGCGTCGGCCGAGACGATCGACGTCCGCATCGGCGGAGCCTTCGACCGGGGGCGGCCTGCGCTGATCCTGTACGTGGTGTTCGCCCTGACGGTCATCGGATGGATCAGCGAGCCGCTCCATGGCGTGCCCTCGGCGATCGTCGGGTTCGCCGCGGTGGTCGTCCTGCTGGCCACGCAGGTGTTCGGCGTCGACGACCTGCGCCGCCTGAACTGGCACATCCTGTGGTTGGTCGGCGGCGGGATCGCGCTCGGCAACGGCGTGTCCAGCACCGGGCTCGATCAGTGGCTCGTCGAGCTCTTCGACTGGGGCTCGCTGTCGACCGGGGTGCTCCTTGCTGCGCTCGCCCTGATGGCGATCGGACTGAGCACGATCATCTCGAACTCGGCCACAGCGAATCTGCTGATCCCGATCGGAATCAGCCTCGCCTTCTCCGACGCTGTCGACCTCGATCCACTCCTGGTCGGGCTGTTGATCGCTCTGTCGTGTTCGCTGGCCATGGCGCTGCCGGTCAGTACGCCGCCGAACGCGGTCGCGTATGCATCAGGTGAGATCGAGACGAAGGACATGGCGATCGTCGGGCTGCTGGTCGGCGCCGTCGGCATCATCCTCGTCGTGTTCGTGATGCCGCCGATCTGGGAGGCGGTGGGGCTGCTGTGACCGGTCGCATGGCGGTGCTCGTCGTTGCCAGCTCCGAGGTCGGCAGGCCGCTGGCAACGGACCTGCGCTCGCTGCTCGGTGACCTCGCCGATGTCGAGGTGGCATCGGGGGTCAACGAGGCGATGCGCACCGCCGAGGCGGTGCTCGCCGACGACGGCTACATCCCGTTGGTGCTGGTCGATCTCGACTCTGCCGCGCATCGTGGGGCCGATGTTGTCGCAGCGCTCCACCAGCATCGTCGGCTGTGCACCACCCGGACGGTGCTGGTGGCGTCTCGGGCCTCATTGCACGACGTCGACGAAGCGCTGCGTCGCGGCTCGGTGAACGGCATGATCATCCGCCCGTGGACCGATCTCGGACTCGGCAGCCTGATCGAAGCGCAGCTGGCCACCTACCTCGTCGAGTGCGCCCCGCACCGGCTCGACGAGTTCAGCGAACTGATCGATGCCGCCGACATCGCTGCAGCTCGGGAGCGAAGCGAGCAGCAGCGCGCCGCACCGACGATCGACGCAACCGATCCCCACCCCCTTCTCGGCGAGCCGATGGACGACGACGAGATGACTCGACGGCTGGTCGAACTGCTCGACCGCGCCCTGGGGCATCCCGCCCGGATCCGGGTGGCGCCCGGCACGATCATGATCGAGGAAGGCGAGGACGTCGGCGGGATCTACGTCGTCATCGAAGGCCGAGTCCAGCTGACGTCGCACGCTCAGGGCGGCCGCAAGGTGATGCACGAGGAGTCGACCGGCGCGATCGTGGGGTTGCTGTCGCTGGCAAGCCATCGGAGGGCGTTGCTTCGGTGCCGGGCGGTCACCGATGTGCGTGCCATCCCGATCACGCTCGACCAACTGGCCCGGGCGCTGACCGTCGAACCCGAATTCGGTGGGTTGCTGGCTCGCATTCTCGTCACCTCGCTCGCGCGTCGGTTGCGGCGTTCCCAGGAACTTCAGCTCGAGCTCGACGAGAGTCTGGCGGCGCTGTCGGAGGCTCGGGCCCAGCTCGTGGCCAGTGCCCGGTTCACGGCACTGGGCGAGATGGCTGCCGGCATGGCCCACGAGCTGAACAGCCCGACCGCAGCGCTGATGCGCAGTATCGAACACCTCGCGGACGACGTTCATGCAGTGGTCGATGACGCAGCCGTCAAGATGCTCGTCGAACGTCGACTTGCTGCGCCGGCGATGCCGTCAGCGCAGCGGCGGGCGCTGCGTCGAGACATTGCCGAGGCTGTTGGCGACCGGGCGCTCGCCGATCGCCTTGTCGCCAGCGGCGTGACCAGCACCGATGAAGCGCGGGCACTCGCCGATGCTGGCGACCACGAACTCAGGCGCCTCGAGGCTGCGACACGGCTCGCCGAGACGATTCGCAACATCTCTGGCGTCGGCGATCGGGTCCAATCGCTGGTGGGAAGCCTGCGCAGCTATCTCCGTGGTCACGACGGCCGGGGCGATGTCCGGGCCGATGTCGACGTCGCCACCGGGCTCGACGATGCACTGAGGATGGTCTCGCATCGCCTCGACCGGGTCGATGTTCGGCGTCACTACGAGCCGGCGCCGCCGATCGTCGCTCGACCCGGCGCACTGCAGCAGGTCTGGTCGAACCTGCTGGTCAACGCGCTCGATGCGATGAACGACGAAGGACAGCTGTCGATCCGGATCGTCGCGCAGGGTGCGACGGTACGGGTCGAGATCGCCGACACCGGCCCCGGCGTACCGTCCGAGATCGAGTCGCGGATCTTCGAACCGCGGTTCACCACCAAGGACGGTCGGGTCCAGTTCGGCCTGGGCCTCGGTTTGTCGATCAGCCGCCAGATCGTCGAAGAACACCACGGTACGATCGGCGTCGAGAGCCAACCCGGGCACACGGTGTTCACCGTCGTGCTTCCGGTGGAGCAACCTGCATGAGGGGGAAGACACGGTGGACGAGCTGGTGATCCTGGTCGTCGAGGACGAACCCGAAGTGCGCGCGGAGGTCGTGCGCGATGTGGAGGCGTTCGCCGGACGGATCCGCGTCGAGCAGGCCGATGACGTCGCTGATGCGCGCACGGCGATCTCCGAGGTTGCCGAGGCGGGAGACCACCTCGGTCTGATCATCGCCGACCACCGGCTCCCAGGAGCGGAGACCGGCGTCGACCTCCTCGTCTCGCTCAAAGCGAACCCGGCCACCGACGCGGTCCGGACGGTGCTGCTCACCGGCCAGGCCGGGCACCAGGACACGATCCGGGCGATCAACGAAGCCGGCCTCGACCACTACTTCACGAAGCCGTGGGACCCGACTGACCTGACCGCTGTGTCGGTGAAGTTGCTCACCGACTACGTGATCGATACCGGCCTCGATCCGCTCCGCTACGCCCGAGAACTCGACGGTCCGCGCCTGATGGCCGCCTTCGCCGACCGCGGCCGCCCCGACTGACCGTCGGCGTCAGACATTGACGATCTCGAACGTGGTCGCCAGCTCGACACCGATGCGGGGCCCGGCCTGCTCGGCGTTGCGACGCAGGAACGTGTCGGGGTCCGCCATGTCGCCCCCGAGGTTCGACAGGTAGATCTCGTGGCAGCGCAGCGAGGCCACCCCAGCGTCGAAGGTGGTGGAGACGTCGACGCCGTGGCTCGGCTGTGGTGATCCGCCGAATGCCACGTAGCGACAACCGTCCCACGCAGGTGCGTCGACGTCGGGGAAGATCCACGGGTTGGCGGCATCGCGAGCGGCGTCGAGCAACGAGCGACCCACGACACGATGGTCGACGTGATTCCAGCTCGGGCCGCCGAACGAGTCCCGGTGGTTGATGCTCAACAGCACCTCGGGTCGGTGCCGACGAATCGGTTCGGCAAGAGCGCGACGCAGGGCGATGCCCTCCTCCAGCAGCCCATCGGGCAGCCCGAGGAACTCGACATCGGTGACCCCGACCACAGCGCAACTCGCCACCTGTTCGGCGCGACGCAATGGGCCGACCTCGGCGGGCGAGATCGTGCTGATCCCCGCCTCGCCGTCGGTGACGAGCACGTAGGCGATCGACTTGCCCTGCGCGACCCAACGCGCCACGGCACTGGCTGCGCCGTATTCCATGTCGTCGGGGTGAGCAACCACGGCGAGCGCTCTCGTCCAATCCTCGGGGAAGGGCACCAACATCTCGGTCATCCTTTCTGTGTAGTCGCTGTGGGCGATCGGTACGCGCCGCTGGCGTTCGAACTGCGAGGATGACCCGATGACCGACACCCCGAATCGTCTCGAAGTCGACCGCGCCATCGCTGCAGAAGCGAGCGCCATCTTCGAGGTGTTGCGGAGTCCGAGCGGGCACGTCGCGATCGATGCGTCAGGGATGCTGATGTCGGCCGACGGCGAGCCGGCGTCGGCGGTCGGCGACCGGTTCGTGGTGCACATGGACCGTGATTCGCTTCGCGACTTCGACCTCGGCGAGTACGACGTGACGGTGGTGTTCGAGACCTTCGAGCCCGACACCGAGATCGCATGGTCGATCGACGGGGCGATGCAACCGCCGATGGGGCACGTGTACGGCTACCGGCTGGAGCCGATCGACGGTGGCACGCTGGTGACGTCGTACTACGACTGGTCGAACCTGCACGAGCAGTACGCCGGATTCGCCGACCGGTTCCCGATCATCGCCGAGTCGAGCCTGCGGGCCACGCTCGGCATTCTCGCTCGCACGGTCGCACCCGGCAAGAGCCGCCCCGGCGCATGAGGCGTCACATTTGGTGTCTGACACCAATCGTTACGCCAATCGTTGCGTTGGCGCGATGAGGGCGATCGATCTGCGAGCGGGCGACCCGAGGGTTCGCCTCGCCGGCATCAGTGATCTGACGCCGATGGAGCGCGGTGCGCTCACCGAGCGGTTGCCGGCGTGGGCGCGTGCGCAGCTCGCCGATCCGGCCATCGGGTTCGTCTCGTCGATGCCGTCGGGCGGTCGTCTCGAGTTCGTCACCGATTCGACCACGATCGAACTCGAAGCGGTGTTCACCCGCTTGGAGTACGCCGGCATCACACCCCACACCGCCACGATCGACCTCGTCATCGACGGATCCGTCGTGGCCAGCGAGGTGCTCGTCGACACCGACCTGATCCGCTTCCCGGACCCCACCTCGATGGAGTTCGACATGGTGCACCTCGACCCGAGCGTGGTCCGTTTCGATGGGTTGCCGGTCGGACGCAAACACGTGGAGATCTGGCTCGCACAGAACGCGACGACGATGCTGCGCGAGCTGCGCCTCGACGGTGATGCCACGATCGAGGCGCCTCCCACACCAGAGCACTCGAGGCGGCGTCGCTGGGTGCACTACGGCAGCTCGATCAGCCACTGCATGGAGGCTGAGTGCCCGACCGGTACGTGGCCGGCGGTGGTGGCTCGCTCGTGTGATCTCGACCTGTACAGCCTCGGCCTCGCCGGCCAGTGTCACCTCGACCAGTTCGCTGCGCGCACCATTCGCGACCTTCCGGCCGATCTGATCAGCCTCAAGCTCGGCATCAACGTGATCAATGCCGATTCGATGCGCGAGCGAGCGTTCGTTCCAGCGGTGCACGGTCTGCTCGACACGATCCGTGATGGCCATCCGGCGACACCGCTCGTGGTGATCAGCCCGATCATCTGCCCGGCGGCCGAAGACCATCCGGGTCCAACACTCCCCAACGCCAGTGGTCGCTTCGACGTCGTCGAACGCCCCGACGAACTCATGGTGGGCGCACTGTCGCTGTCGCGGGTGCGCACCCTGCTGGAACGCGTCGTGACCCAGCGGCAGGCGGCGGGGGATCGACACCTCCACTACCTCCACGGCCACGAGCTGTTCGGCGCGGACGACGTGGACGATCTCCACGATGGCCTGCACCCCAACAGCGCTGGGTATCAGCGGATGGGGGAGCGGTTCGCGACGTTTGCATTCGCCGATCGGGGCCCGTTCGCCTGACGCCCCGAGTTCGGGGCCCTACGATGCGGACTGAACCGAGCGTCGGCCGGCTGGCTACGGTCGGTTGAACCATTCGACGAAAGGCAACGGCGATGAAGATCTCCACCACCATTGGTTTCAACGGCGACCCGAAGGCACTGGCCAAGCAGGCACGCGACCTCGAGTCGGCCGGTGTCGACCTGATCTGGGGCGCCGAGATCTACGGATACGACCTGATCTCCACCCTCGGCTACCTCGCTGGGCAGACCTCGACCGTGCAGCTCATGACGGGCATCATCCCGCTCTACTCGCGCAGCCCGGCGCTGATCGCACAGACCGCGGCAACCCTCGACGCGCTCTCCGACGGACGCTTCGTGCTCGGTCTCGGTACGTCGGGCCCGCAGGTGATCGAAGGGTGGCACGGCGTGCCGTTCGACAAGCCGATCGGGCGCACGCGCGACACGATCGAGATCTGCCGCAAGGTGTGGAGCGGCGACAAGGTCGAACACGATGGGCCGACCTATCAGCTCCCGCTGGCCGAAGGCGGCACGGGGCTCGGCAAGCCGATCCGGTTCATGAACAAGCCGCCGGCCAAGGACATCCCGATCTCGCTGGCCACGATCGGTCCGAAGAACGTGGAGCTCACCGCCGAAGTCGCCGACATCTGGCAGACGATCCACTTCGTGCCCGACCGCTTCCAGCAGGTGTGGGGCGACTCGCTCGCCGCTGGCACCGCCAAGCGCGACCCGAACAAGGCACCGCTCGAGATCATCGCCGGTGGCACGGTGGCGCTCGGCTCCGGCGCGCACGTCGACGAAGCTCGCGAGGCCGCTCGCGGTCTGATCGGCTTCTACGTCGGCGGCATGGGTGCGAAGTCGAAGAACTTCTACAACGACCTGTTCGTTCGCTACGGCTGGGAGCAGGAAGCAGCAGAGATCCAGGAGCTGTTCCTGTCCGGCAAGCGGGGCGAGGCAATCGCCGCGGTGCCCGACGAGTACATCGACCTGTCGGCGCTCATCGGCGACGAAGGCCATGTTCGCGAACGCATCCAGGTGTTCAAGGAGGTCGGCGTGACCTACCTCAACGTCTCCCCGCACGGCCCCGACCCGTTGGAGACGATCGAGAAGATCAAGTCCTGGGCGGAGTAGCCGTGGGAGAACCGAACGACGAGTCAGCGTCGTCCACGCAGCACCCATTGGCGCCGCTCACCGAAGGACCGTTTCGACGCGTCGTGCTGGTGTCGGTGGGCAAGATGATCGCCACTGCTGCATTGTTGCTCGTTGGCTACTTCTTGTTGCCGTTCGATCGTGCAACTGTTACCCAGAGCTGGCTGATGGTTGGCGTTGCCGTCGTTGCGCTCGTCGTGGTCGACGTCGTGCAACTGCGGGCGGTCGCGCACTCAGAGCGCCCGGCGCTGCGGGGATTGCAGGCGCTCGTGGTCTCGCTGACCCTCATGCTCGTGGTGTTCGCCGCGCTGTACCTCTCGATGGCAGGGCGTGACCCGGGTTCGTTCAACGAGCCGCTCGACCACATCGATTCGCTCTATTTCACCCTGACCACCCTGGCCACCGTCGGCTACGGCGACATCGCGCCGGTCACCAACGGGGCACGCTCGGTGGTGATGGTGCAGATGGTGGTGAACCTGATCGTGATCGGCGTGTTCGTCAAACTCATCGGCGGCACGGTCAATCAGCGTCTCTCGCCGCGTCTGGAGTCGTCGACCACCTCGGAGCTCTGACCCGTTCGGAGCATTCTCACTGTCAGTCGAGGGCCACCGGTGGTGTCGACTCGCTGAGGTTGTTCCAGACGTCGGCGTCGGACATGCCCATGATGTACTCCCGCACGGCGTCGGGGTAGTGCATGTTGGGTCTGGTCGGGTCATGTGCCGGTTGGGCGACCGGCTCGTGGGGTCGATCGAAGCCGGCGGGGCTCGTGAGCGCCGTCAGTTCGGCGTCCGAGATGTCGCACAGCGCCTGCACCTCGGGGTCGACCCACTGACGTTCGTCGATGTCGCGTCCGACGCACACCTCCAGACTCAGATGCTCGGGACCGGCGAAGTAGATCGACTGGATCATGCCGTGGTCGAGCGGGCCCATCACCTGGATGCCGTGGCTGCGGATGCGGTCGCGCATCGTGAGCAATTGGTCGATGTCGTCGACGTTGAACGCCACGTGCTGCATCGTGCCGGCGGTGACCGGGTTGCCGGCGTTGCCGGAGTGGGTGACGCCCCAGTGCGGTTCGGTCGGGTTGCCGGGCGCCTGCACGAAGGCGATGTAGCTGGAGTCGGAGAGTTCGACGAATCCGTGGAACGTGTTCGGCACACCGTGCATCCAGTACAGCGCACGTGTCGGGCAACCGAGCACCTCGGCAAAGAACGTGAGCTGCGCCTTCATGTCGGCGGTGGACAACGCCAGGTGGTTGACTCCGTTGGGATGCAGGTCTGGCGATGGTGCTGCGCCCGTTGCTCGATACAGGGTGAGGTGCGGCGCTGGCTGCTCGGTGACGCTCATTTCGTCAGTCCATCACACCGGTCATGACCTCATCGGACCCGGGCGGCGAGCGATGGAGCGCGCCTGCTGCGCACATTGCTCACCGAGCGTCGTCTGGAAGGATGCGGGTATGAGCGATCAGAGAATGACCGAATCGGAGCGGCAAGAGTTCCTGGCCGGACTGCACGTCGGCGTGCTCGGAGTCGAACGGTCCGGCGGGCCGCCGCTCGTGCTCCCGGTGTGGTACTCCTACGACCCTGGTGGTGACGTCGAGGTGCTGACGAGTGCCTCGTCGCTCAAGGGTCGACTCGCCGCAGCAGCCGGCCGGGGGTCGCTGTGCGCCCAGCAGGAGGAACTTCCGTACAAGTACGTGACCGTCGAAGGATCGATCGAGATCGACGAGCTCGGCGATGACGCCAAGGCGGCCGTCGAGCCGATGGCGATCCGCTACCTGGGCGAGGAGATGGGTCGTGGCTATGCCGCAGCTGGCACCGCCTCCGACGAGATCCGAATCCGGATCCGACCCGAGCGGTGGTTCTCCGTCGACTACGCCAAGCCAACCGGCTGACCTGTTGACCGGCTGGCCGGCCGAGCGTCCTACGCTCGACGTCGTGGACAAGCGAGCGGTGGGGTGGGCATTCGTCGTCGGCCAGGTGATGCTGCTCGTCGCGCTGGTCGTGCTCCCCGGGGGTGACGCCTGGCCGACCGGGTCCGGGCTGCGGACGATGGGACAGGTGCTGGTGATCGCTGGGTTCGTCGTGATCGTCGTCGCCTCGCTGTGGCTCGGTACCGGCTTGACACCCACACCGGTGCCCAGCGAGCGAGGTCATCTCGTGACCGGCGGGCTGTACCGATACGTCCGACACCCGATCTACACCGGTGTGCTCCTGATCGTGGTCGGCTTGACGGTGCGGTCGGGGAGTGTCGTCACGTTGGCGGTTGCCGTCGTCACCGTGGTGTTCTTCGATCGCAAGGCGCGGTGGGAGGAGGCCCAGTTGAGCGAGCGCTATGCCGGCTACGCCGACTACGCCGCGCAGACCCCGCGCTTCGTCCCTGGCTGGCCCACGCGCTGACGCGCACTCGCCGTCATCACGCACGCGAGTCGGGAATCGAACGTCACGACGAACGGGTGACGTTGGTCTCTGGTCCGCGCCTCGATTCGCGAGTGAGATCGAATCGAAAGGAGATGATCAGCATGCGCAGAGTTCTTGTTGCGGCGTTGCCGCTGTTGGCGCTGACGGCGTGCGGGGGCGACGACTCCGCTGACGACGGTCCGTTGACGCTGACCTTCGAGGGTTCGAGCTGCGTCTACGAGGGCCCCGACACGCTCTCGCCGGGTCCGGTCGAGTTCTCGTACTCGAACGAGACCGAGGAGATCGCGAGCCATGGGATCGTGCACATCACCGCTGATGACATCACGCTCGACGACATCCAGCGACTCAGCGAAACCGATCCGGAGTGGACCGGAGACCCTGACTCACTCGGAGAAGGCGGAGGGGAGACCGTGACCGTCGGTGTGACGACGATGCCCGGCCGCAGTTCGGAGTCCACCGTCGACCTGACGGCCGGCCCGTACTACTTCGTCTGCATGTACAACAGCATGGAGAACTTCACCTTTGGAGGTGGCATCACCGTCGAGCCCTGAGCTGAACGGTCTCGTCGACGCCACCCGATGCGCCCGCCGACTGAGGTGTCGATCGGGTGGATTCAGGTGAAGCCAGGGGCGTACTGCGGCCAGGGTGATGCCTGCTCGCAGATGCGGGCGAGGCGGAGGCAGATGTCTTCGCGGTGGCGGGCTGCGGTGATCATCAGGCCGACCGGAAGGCCGTCGGCGGTGAGCCCGGCCGGGACGGTGATCGCCGGCAGGTTGGCGACGTTCGCGAACATCGTCAGCAGTGCTGCCGTCCCCGCATGACAGCGCTGACCGGCGATCTCGGTCGGCATCGGACCCTCGGCGGCGAACGGTGCGCACGGATTGGTCGGTGTGAGCAGCACGTCGACCTGTTCGAAGAGTTCGGCGACCTCCATCTCCAGCCCGCGGCGCGCCTTTTCGACCTTGGCGAACTGTGGCAGCGTCACCGTGCGATTCCGCCGCCAACCGTCGACCACGAGCGGGTCGAGTTCGTCGAGCCGGTCCTCCCAATCGTCGGGGACGTCGACGAACTGGTCGGCCGACTCCATGAAGGCGTAGATCCGGATGAAGTCGTCGATCTGCACGTCGATGCCCGTGTCGACGAGCCCCGCAGCATCGATGAGCGTGTCGCTCGCACGTCGTGCGATCGCCACCACGTCGGGATCGGTGGTCACGAACCCGAGATCGGCTGACCACGCCGCCCGCAGCCCGCCGACGGGGAGTTCCTCGGCGGCGGTCGCATGGCTGATCGAGGGTGCCGGCAGACTCGTGCGGTCGCGGATGTCGGGGCCGACTGCGAGGTCGAACAGCAGCGCTGTGTCGGCCACGGTGGTGGCGAGCGCGAAGTTCACCGCGTTGCCCGCGTGCCGGGTGACACCGAAGGTGGGCACCCGGCCGTAGGTGGGCTTGAGCCCGGGCAGCCCGCACGATGCAGCGGGCCCGCGGATCGAACCGCCACCGTCGCTGGCGGTGCCGAACGCAATCGCACCAGTAGACACCGCCGCAGCCGTGCCGCCGCTCGATCCGCCGGGCGTGCGCTCGTGATTCCACGGGTTGCGCGTGACGCCGTGGGCCGGGCTTGCGGTGTAGCCGAAAGCTCCGAATTCCGGGGTGGCGGTCTTGCCGATCGGAATGGCCCCCGCCGCCCGAAAACGCTCCACGTGGATGTCGTCGCGCGCCGCTGGCGCCGCATCGGCGTACCACCGCGAGCCACGGCGGGTCGGCATGCCGATGCATTCCTCGAGGTCCTTCACTCCGAACGGCACCCCGGCGAGCGGACCGAGCGGCTTCCCGGCGGCTCGAGCCCGGTCGACATCGTCGGCCGCGGCCAGCGCTCCGTCGGCATCGACGTGCACGAACGCATTGAGCACCGGCTGCTGGGCTTCGATCTTGCGCAGGGCATCTTCGACGACTTCCCTCGCGGTGATCTCACCTTCGCGCACCGCTGCGGCGGTTCGTTGGACATCCCAGAGCGCCATCGCCGGATGGTAGCCAGCGCCCGTTCTCTCGTTTGCGTCGCAGTTCCGGTGACCCGTCCCACCGAAACCGCAACGCAAACGTGGATGTCAGCTGTCGAGGCTCGGAAAGTAGATCTGCCAGGCGAGCAGCGACTTCGCCGCGAGGCTGAGAACGAGATACACCTTCTCGCCGTAGATGTAGTCGGTCCACTTGCCGATGCCCCGGTACTGCAACCACTGGTTGAGCCCGAAGCTGAAGAACAACACGAACTGCACGATCACGATGCCGTAGACGAAGCCGGGCACGGTTTCGGAGCCCGTGACCTGGATCAGGATCCCCACCCACGGTGCGATGCCGGCGATCGTGCCGAACCAGAACGGCATCATCGTGGTGGAGGAGCGTCCCGGTGGGTTCATGCGTTCCTGGATCCAGCCGAACAGGATCATCGCGACGTTGGCCCCGATGACGGCGACGACCGCAGTGATGTTGGTGATCCCGCTGTAGAAGCCGATCAACAGCACCATGATGGTGGCGCTGATCGAGTACTCGACCCATCGGAACCGGTTGATCCCCTTGCGGAGATCGGAGTCGTAGGTGCCACGCAGCACCGTTGCGGTGAGGAAGTGGTCGATGGCTGCGAGTGCGAGGAACAGCCCGATCGCGAAGCCGATGCGCACGTCGAACAGCGGCTCGGCCGTGGGTACCCGGGTGCCCGGTGGACCCTCGGGGAACGTCGAGACGACCGTGATCACGAAGTCACCCGACAGCACCACGATGAGCACGGCCTGAGCGGCGTGCAGAATCGTCAGTCCGAGGTTCCAGGTGCGCAGGTTGGCCAGACGTTCAGGCGTGACGCCCGACGCAATCGTTGCCGGTTCGGCTGGGGTGTCGGTGCTTTGCATGGAACAGAGTCTTCCCGGCGCGGCCGAATCGACACCTGTCGGACGAGTGATCAGGTGCCGCAGAAGGTGCGGTACCCGCTGCTCGACTCGCTCGACGGCGCCTCGGCGTAGCGGTCGAGCCCGGCCCGTTGTTCGAAGGGTCGCGTCACTGCGTCGAGCAGTTCGTCGAACGGCGCCATGTCGCCCCAACTCGCCGATGTCAGCGCTGCCTCGACGATGTGATTGCGAGGGATGTAGATCGGATTGGCGAGGTCCATGGCATCGGCGATGGCCTGGCGATCTCCATCCGAGCGCGTCGAGCCAACGATCGGTCCAGTCGTCGTCGACGACCGGCGCAGCGTCGCCACGAACGACGCCGGACAGTGACCGAAAGCCTGCGGTGTAGTCGACCCCTTGTTCCTGCATCAGCGCCAACAGGTCGGCGATCAACTGGTCGCCGTCGGGAGCGTCGGGCGACAGGCCGAGCTTGCGGTGCATCTCGTCGCGACCAGGCCGACTGGAACCGCTCGGGGAAGCGCTGGAGCGCCTCGGTCGCCAACTCGACGGCCCGATCGTCGTCGTCGTCGAACAGCGCCAGCATCGCCTCCGCGAGCCTGGCGAGGTTCCACGTGGTGATCGCCGGCTGGTTCCCGAAGGCGTAGCGACCGCCGTGGTCGATCGAACTGAACACGGTGGCCGGATCGTAGACGTCCATGAAGGCGCACGGGCCGTAGTCGATCGTCTCGCCGGAGATCGTGACGTTGTCGGTGTTCATCACGCCGTGGATGAATCCGATCGCCATCCACTGCGCGACGAGGTCGGCCTGCACCTCGACGACGTGGTCGAACAGTGCCAGCGCCGGGTTGTCGGCATCGGCCGCGGCGGGTGCGTGCCGGGCGATCGCATACTCGGTGAGCGCCTGGAGGAGTTCATGGTCGCCGGTTGCTGCGGCGTATTGGAACGTGCCGACCCGGAGGTGGCTCGATGCGACCCGTGCGAGTACGGCGCCCGGTACCTGGGCATGTCGTCCGTCGACGTCGCGAACGATCGACTCCCCGGTACTCACCACTGCAAGTGCCCGCGTCGTGGGGATCCCGAGCGCAAACATCGCCTCGCCGATCAGGTACTCGCGAAGCATCGGTCCCACTGCGGCTCGTCCGTCACCGCCACGTGCGAACGGCGTGCGCCCCGATCCCTTGAGGTGGAGGTCGCGACGGGTTCCGTCGTCGGCCACGAACTCTCCGAGCAGCAGGGCCCGGCCGTCGCCCAACCGGGGCGAGTAGCCGCCGAACTGGTGGCCGGCGTACGCCTGGGCCAGTGTGGTGACACCGTCGGGAACCGCGTTGCCGGCGAAGATCGCGACCCCAGCGGGGGTGCGCAGCGAGTCGGGGTCGAGGCCGAGTTCGACCGCGAGTGCCTCGTTCAACACGATCAACAACGGGTCGGCAACAGGTTCGGGAGCCCACGGCTGGTAGAGCCCGATCAACTCCCTGGCAAAGGAATCGTCGAGTTCGAGGCGGGGGCCGGCAGCGACGGACATGGCATCAGCCTAGGAATCTCCCACGCCACCCACCCGAGGCGATGAGTTTCCGCGCGGCGGGTCGCGCGAAGACTCATCGCTCGGGTGGGGCTCAACCGAAGCGATGAGTTTCCGCGCGGGCGGGTCGCGCGAAGACTCATCGCTCGGGTCAGGTTGGGTGATCCGGGTCTGGAAGGCTGGCGCGTATGGGATTTCGACTCGGCACTGTCGACGGGCGGGCGGTACTCGTTCACGGCAACTCGTACACCGACCTTGCGACGCACTCCTCGGGGGTACTCGGCCCCGACCCGATGGCGGCACTGAAACGCCCGGACCTCCTGGCCGAACTGACCGCTGCGCTCGACGAGTCGGCGGTCACCGGCCTGCTCGCCGACGTGGTGCTCGGCCCGCCCGTGCCGCGGCCACAGAAGTCGTTCGGAGTCGGGCTGAACTACGCCGATCACGCGGCCGAGGGCGGCCGCGAGCTCCCGAGGAGTCCGCTCGTGTTCACCAAGTTTCCGTCGTGTCTGGTCGGACCCACCGCCGATGTCGAGATCCGCAGCGACGGGTGCGACTACGAGGGCGAACTCGTGGTGGTGATCGGTGTCGGCGGTCGCGACATCACGATCGGTGATGCGTGGGACCACGTGGTCGGTGTGATGGTCGGCCAGGACATCTCCGATCGCCCGGCGCAGTTTGCCGCCTCCCCGCCGCACTTCGATCTCGCGAAGTCGTTCGACACGTTCGGCCCGATCGGTCCGGTGCTCGTGTCCACCGACGAACTGCCCGACCGCGACTCCCTGCACATCACCTGTGCCATCAACGGCGAGATTCGCCAGGACGCCCACACCTCCGACCTGATCTTCGACGTCCCGACGTTGGTGAGCTTTCTGTCGAGCATCACCACGCTGGTCACGGGCGACATCATCTTCACCGGCACGCCGGCCGGCGTGGGCGCCGCCCGCAACGACTTCCTCGCCGCCGGCGACGTGATCACCACCACGATCGATGGTGTCGGCACGATGGCCAACCGCGTGGTACGCATCAGCGACGCCCGCCCGGTACGCGGCTGAGCAGGTGCGAGGATGACGTCGTGACCGACCGACCCAACCAACCACGGATCGAGCCGATCGATCTCGACGACGTGACCGACGACGAACTGCGTGACACGCTCGCCGGGGCGTTGACGATCGATGGTCGCCCCCTCAACATCTTCGGGGTCCTCGGACACCACCCGAAGCTGCTGAAACGGTTCAACCTGCTCGGTGGCTTTCTCCTGAACAAGGGGCTGGTGCCGGAGCGCGAGCGTGAACTGGTGATCCTGCGGATCGGCTGGAACGCACGGGCCGTCTACGAGTTCGGCCAGCACACGGTGATCGGCAAACGCTGTGGGCTCACCGATGACGAGATTGCCGCCCTGACCAGGGCGCCACAGGATCACGCGTGGAGCGTCGATGATCTGTCACTGATCGCCCTTGCCGACGATCTCGCCGCCGATGACTGTGTCGGCGACTCGACCTGGGTTGCTCTCTCCGCGCGGTGGTCGGAGGCCGAGTTGGTGGAGTTGCTGATCGTTGCTGGCTTCTACCGGCTCGTGTCGGGTTTTCTCAACAGCGCCGGCGTACAACTCGACGACGGCGTGCCTGGCTTCCCGGCCTGAACAGTCCGGCCTGAACAGTCCGGTCTGAGCGACTCGGACCGCTCGATCGGGATCAGGTGCCGTTCGGGGCAGCGGGCTCGTGCAGTTCGATCCGGTTGCCGGACGGATCGGAGAGGAACGCCTGGCGACTGGTGGCGACCGGTTTCGGGTCGCTCACGTCGATGCCCTGCTCGCGGAGTGCGGCGACGGCGGCGTCGAGATCGCCCACGTGGATGGCGACATGCTGGCCGCAGTCGGCTGGAACGTCGGCCTCGATCAGGTGCACCTGCTGAGCGCCGAGGTCGAGCCAGGCCCCACCGAAACGGAAGTCCGGGCGGTCGGTGCGAAGCGTGAGCCCGAGCATCTCGGTGTAGAACACCACGCTCTCGGCGGCGTCGTCGACGTTGAGCGACACGTGGTGCACCCCCAGCGGTTCGATGCTCACGACGTCATTCCGCCGAGACCCACCAGGCCGCGGGCGAGCTCGATCTCGCCCATGTGCCGAAGACCGTGCTGATAGAGCCAGCACTCGAACCCATCGAGCACGGTGATGCCTCCGGGTCCTGCGCACCGAGCACTGTACGTGGAGGCGATCACCGGCGGATACGGCTTGGCGATCAACACCCGGTGGAGATCGGCAGGATCCATCGATCGGAGGTGGGCTTCGGTGCGATCGAACACCGCACGCTGGTACTCCTTGTACGCGTCGTAGTCGCCGATGCGCTGGGCGACCATCTCATCGACCGTCTTGTGCTTGCCGTGATCGGCAATCGTGAGTTGCACACGTTCCTGCCACGAATCGTCCCAGATCGGTGCCTCGCCCGTGATCATCATGAACGACCCGTCGTGCACGTTCACGTAGTGGAACAACGAGAAGGCGATCGGAAGGACCCCCTCGCGCTCGAAGTGGTTCACGTGTTCCAACTCCATCGTGGCGACCGCCTGGTCGTACAGCGAGTGCATCGTGCGCATCCGCCGGTACAGCGAGTCGAGGAGGGGGTCGGCCAGCGGCGGACCCGCATTGAGTTCGAGATCGATGTCAGCTGCTGCGTCGGCCATGGCTCGACCGTAGCCAGGTTCGCCGAAACGACGCGTGCCGGACTTCTGAGTGAGCAACAAGGTCGGGTTTCGGCGTTGTTGCTCACTCAGACGACATCGTGGCGCGGGTGCGTGTGATCAGAGCCCGTCGAGCTCGTAGATGCCGCGTCCAGGTTCGTCGGCCGGGTCGATCTCGAGGTCGTTCAACAGCCCGTGGCGGAGGTCGTACACCCAGCCGTGGACGTGCTGGTCCATCGCTGAACCCCACCGGCGCTGGACGAACGAGGTGGAACACAGGCGATACACCTGCTCGCGCACGTTCAACTCGACCAGGCGCTGTTGACGCAGGGCCGGGTCGGCGATTGCTTCGAGCTCGTCGTGATAGATCCGGTAGACGTCCTTGATGGTGCGCAACCACTTGTCGATGAGGCCGTGATACGAGCCGTCGACCGCGGCGGCGACACCGCCGCACCCATAGTGGCCGCACACGATGACGTGTTCGACCTCGAGGACCTCGACGGCGAACTGGAGGACCGACATGAGGTTCATGTCGGTGTGCACGACGAGGTTGGCGATGTTGCGGTGGATGAAGATCTCGCCGCTGCGTACTCCGACCATTTCGTTGGCGTTCACGCGGCTGTCGGAGCACCCGATGAACAGGTACTTCGGATGTTGGCCAGCGGCGAGACGTTCGAAGTGGTCAGGGTCGGCTGCCAGCTCGGTGTCGACCCAGCGGCGGTTGTTTGCAAAGAGCTGCTCGTAGCTCGTCTCGGGCACGGGATCAGCCTGCCACAGCAGTGGCGCGCCACCAATCACGGGCAAGGTGCGCGCCGATCGGGTGTCCCGAAATAAAGGAAGTTGAGTTCCGGTAAATTCGTTCGTAGTCTGGTTGCATGCCCGCCGAACCCGTCGTCACGCCGCCCGCAGGGGGATCAGGCGCTGGAGAGGGGGGATGGACGTTCCTCACCAACCACAGCCATGTCCTGATCTGTCTGGTGCGCGACCCGCAACTGCGGCTGCGCGACCTGGCCGAGCAGGTCGGCATCACCGAACGTGCGGTGCAGGGGATCGTGAAGGACCTCGAATCGGCCGGATGCCTCACGATCCACCGTGAAGGCCGGCGAAACCGCTACGAGGTGGTCACCAATCGTCCGATGCGCCATCGAGTCGAGGCGCAGCACGTGGTGGGTGACCTCCTCGCAGCGATGGCTCCGGTCACGAACTGAGCCGGTCAAGAACTCAGCCGGTCACGAACTCAGCCGGTCACGAACTCAGCCGGCACGCCCCGCTGGTCAGGACGACGGCGGGGGTGGTGGCGGCGGCGGTGGTGGAGGCGGTGGCTCTGACGCTCCGGGCGGTGGTGGCATCGGCGAGTCGGGGGCGGGTGGGGGTGGCGGTGACCCGGCAGTTGGGGCCAACGGAGGGGTGTCCGAGGCGTCTGCGGTTGCCGTGTCGTCGCCGGATGTCCGGGAGCGCTTGAACAGCACGAACGCCACCGCTGCTGCACCAGCGAGGGCTGCAACGATCAGGATGATGATCCACGTCGACGACCCGCTGCCACCTCCGCCTGGTGTCCACTCGGCGGTCATGGTGGCGTCACCATTTGTGACGAAGTCGGCGTCGGGCTTCACGTCCCACGTTGCGGTCGAGCCGTCGGTCGACGACGCGTTGTTCTCGCCCAGCGAGCCCGGCGCACTGACGACGAACCTGATCGTGAAGAGGTCGTCGAGCGTGGTGCCCAGCATTTCGAGCATGGCATCGGTCTCGGCGGGGTCGCCAGCCAGTTCGTCGACACCCTCGAGGACGGCATCGAACCGTGTGCCGGCATCGTCCTGTTCGATGGAGAACGACGAGGTGTCGTCGCCGAGTGAGTTGAGTTCGCTCACGGGGACGCCGCTGACGGTGCAGCCGACACCGACCTCGCCGTTCTCGTCGATCTCGCGCGTGCTCACGTCGAACTCGGTGAGGTTCGAGGTGAGATCGGCGCACGGGTCGTCGTCACCAAGGAACTCCTCGAGGAGGGCGTCGCCGGACAGTTCGTCGAGGAGTCCCGCATCCTCGCCCAACAATCCGGCGAAGTCCTGCAACCGCTCGGTGTCGATCAGAACGAGGTAATCGAGGTCAGCGGTTGCGTCGTCCTTGATCGTGAAGGTCGCCTCGACCGTGAAGCACCCGACAAGCAGCATGCTCGCTGCGGCAACGGCCAGCGTGGACAGGGCGGGTCTGAACGTTCGACGTCGCATGACGTCATCGTAGGTCCACCTCGCATCACGCGAGTGAACCCCTCAGTCGGTGGTGGTGGGCAACCCTGCCGCGGACCACGCAACGATGCCGCCGTCGACGTCCACCGCCGACTCGAAGCCGAGGTCGTCGAGCAGTGTCATCGTCTCGCCGCTGCGGTTTCCTGACCGGCAGTACACGACATAGGGCACTGATGGGTCGAGCGCTGCGAGTTGGTCGGCGAAGTCGGGGTCGTAGAAGTCGACGAGGATGGCACCGTCGATGTGCCCCTCGGCAAACTCCTCGGGCGTGCGAACATCGAGCACCACGAGGTCGTCGGGGGCGTTGGCCAGCAGTGCTGCAGCCTCGTCGGCCGACACCGAGCCGATGCCGGAGCCCACACTCGCACCGGTCGTGTCCGCCTGCGTCGTGGATGCGTCGGCGGTCGCGGTATCGGCGGCACCATCGCCTCCGCAGGAGGTCGCGAACAGGCCGAACAGCGCAACGGCGATCAGGAATGGGCGACGGGATGCCATGCGTCGATGATACGCCACGGGGTACCGGATCGCAGGTCGCGGGCGCCTGCGGCATCGTCGAGCTTCAGAGGTCGTCGTCCGGGGCCCGGTGATCGGATGGGTCGACGCTCAGCGGTTCGGCTGCGGCGAGGGCGCTGCGCCTGATCTCGCCGCGGCGGGTGTGGGGCAGTTCGTCGACGAACTCGATTGCACGTGGCGCAACCGCGTCACCGAGCGCCCGGCTGGCGTGGCTGAGCAGCTCCCGCCGCAGCGTGTCGCTCGGTTCGTGGCCTCGCGCCAGCACCACGAAGGCCGTCACGATCGCTCCGGTGCGGTCGTCGGGTCTGCCCACCACGCCCGACTCGGCGACGGCCGAATGGCGGTTGAGGGCGGACTCGACCTCGAACGGGCCGACGAGATGGCCCGAGGTCGCGATCATGTCGTCGCCGCGTCCGCAGAACCAGTAGTAGCCGTCGCTGTCACGACGAGCGAGATCGCCAGTGCGATACCACCCGTCGACGACGACCTGGCGGTACCGCTCGTCCTGATCGAGATAGCCCTGGAACATCGAGGGCCAGGGCGCCTTCAGGACGATCTCACCGATCTGGTCGGGCTCGGTGACATACACGGGGGCGCCGTTGTTCGCTCTGGTGACGCGGCCGTCGGCGTCGGCGTTGTGGGCGAGGAGTGCTGCCTCGATACCGGGAATCGGGCGCCCCATCGATCCTGGGCGTACCGGCTGCGATCGGCGGTTGGCGATCATGATGCCGCCGGTCTCGGTCTGCCACCAGGTGTCGAGCACCGGCGCAGCGAACGTCGCTCTGGCCCACTCCACCGTCTCCGCGGCGAGCGGCTCGCCCACGCTGGCAACCAGGCGGAGATGGGGCAGCACACGGGCTGGGGCGCCAGCGGTGCTTGCACGTTGGAGCATCCTGAGCGCTGTTGGCGTGGTGTAGAGCACATCGACCTGCTGCTGTTCGAGCAGATGCCACCAGCGCTCGGCGTCCATGTCGGCCTCGTCGATGATGCTGGTGACACCGTTGGTCAGCGGAGCGATGATCCCGTAGATCGTCCCCGTCACCCAACCTTGGTCGGCGGTGCACCAGAACGTGTCGCCATCGTGCAGATCGAGCACGAGTCGACCCGTGCGGTGTGCGACGACGACGGCTTCATGGGTCAGCACCACGCACTTCGGTGGACCCGTCGTGCCACTCGTGAAGTGCAGCAGTGCCGGGGTGTCGGGCGAGGTCGGTTCGACTTCTCGCCGATCGAACCCGTCGGTGAGGAACGAGCCGTACGACATCACCCGTGGGCGTTCGGCCCCGGTGCGGCCCACTCCGACTCGGTCCTCGATGCTCCCGCACACCAGCACCAACTCCAGGTGGGGCAGCCGATCGAGCAGGCCGGCAACCGAGCGGCGGAACAGCAGCGGTGTGGTCACCAACACCTTGATGCCGCCGAGGTTCAAGCGTTGAGCGATCGGTTCGGGCCCGAAGCTGGTGGACAGCGGTGTGAAGGTCGCCTGAGCCTTCAGTGCCCCGAGGACCGCGACGTAGAAGTCGGGCACCCGACCCGCGAGCGAGGCAACAGCGGTGCCGGGTCCGAAGCCGTGTCGCCGCATCGCCGCGGCGAACCGGGCACTGCGGTCAGCGAGCCTTGCATAGGTCAGATCGACGGGATCGTCGACGTCGTCTCGTTCTCGTCCGATCCATCGCAGGGCGACACGGTCGCCGAATCCATTGCGAACATGACGGTCGACGGCGAGGTCGGCGATGTTGACGTTCGACGGGGGAGCGGCAACCCCATCGTGTCGGAGGGCTGCCCACGCGCTGTTCCACTCGATCGCTGATGCGGCTGCGTCGTCGGTCATCGTCGCTCCGCTCCGTGTGGGTTGGGGGTGGTCTGAGCGATGACCATCATGCAGCCGGCGCGACGCTGCCACCAGAGCACAAGGTCAGCGGCCCCACCGCCCACCCGCCCAGCCCACCGGCCCACCACTGCGGGAACCGATGGTGCGAATCGGCCCGATCGTCCCCGGATGACCTTTGGCCCTGACATGGCCGGCCGATCCTGGCTTTGATCGAATCAGTGATCGACGCAGTGGGGAATCGAGAGAGGCCTGCACATGGTGATGATTGACGAGGTGAGAGAACTCATGCATCACGAAGCGAGCGAACGCGGGGTGTGGGTGGTCGGGATCGATGGCTCGCAGTGCGCGACCAACGCGCTGGAGTGGGCGATCGCAAACTCAGCCGGTCGAGAGGCCTCCCTCGAGCTGGTCACCGCCTGGCAGACGCCAGTCGTCGGCGCCTCGTCGGCGTCGGCGCCTGTGTTGATCCCGTTCGACGACTCCGACCTGCACGACCGCGCCGCTCAGGACGTCGCTGCGCTCGCCACCAGTGTCGCCGAACGAGTCGAGGCGAACGTGACCGCAGCTGCTGGCCATGGCAGTCCTGCCGAGGTGCTGCTCGAAGCATCGCAGGACGCGTCGTTGCTCGTGATCGGGAGTCGAGGTCGTGGCGGATTCGCCCGGCTGCTGCTCGGCTCGACGAGCACACAGTGCGCCACGCATGCCGCGGTTCCCACGGTGGTGGTGCCCGCCGATGTCGAGACGAAAGCGACCGAATCGATGCTCGTCGGCTTCGACGGGTCACCGAACTCGATGGAGGCACTCCGTTGGGCGATTCGGTTCGCGCTGCCCGGCACCACCATCGTCGTGGTCTGGGTCTGGGATGCCACGCCGCTCGCGGTGGGCGCTGACGCGTTCTTCTTCCCGGACGCCAGCGATCTCGCCGCCGAGCGCTTTCATCACCTCGTCGAGCAGGTCGAGTCGGAGGTGCATCGCAACGACATCACCATGGTGCGCGAGTTCGTGCACGGCACCACCCGCACCGCGCTGGCCGATCATGGGGCCGATGCCGACCTGGTCGTGGTCGGTGCTCGGGGCCACGGCGCTGTCGGCGCAGCGCTGCTCGGTTCGGTTTCGACGTGGATGCTCCACCACGTCCACCGTCCCATCGCCGTGGTTCCGCTCCCGAGTTGACGTCGACGTGCGGCGTCGATGGAGTCTGTCGGCGTCCTGATCGTGGGAAACACGCGCAATGCGGTCCAGATGAGCGACAATGGCGCCCATGATCCGTGTCTTCCTGCTCGATGACCACGAGGTGGTGCGTCGCGGCATCGCTGCTGCTCTCGAAGCCGAGGGCGACCTGGCTGTGGTGGGAGAGGCAGGCACCGCGGACGATGCCCTGGCGGGAATCCGCGACAGTGCGCCCGACGTGGCCGTGCTCGATGTGCGCCTCGGTGAAGGCGAGCACAACGGCATCGACGTCTGTCGGCAGATCACCAGCGAGTTTCCCGACGTGAAGGTGCTGATCCTCACATCGTTCGACAGCGACCGGGCCGTCGTCGATGCCGGGCTTGCTGGCGCATCGGGGTTCATCCTGAAGCAGATCCGCAGCAATGACCTGGTCGATGCAATTCGTGGCGTGGCGGCCGGGCGTCGCTTCCTCGACGATGCCGAGGTGCGCCTGGCAACCCGTCGCCTTCGTGAGAGTGAGGAGGGCCGACTGGAGGATCTCACGCCGCAAGAGCGCCGTATCTTCGACCTGATCGGGGAGGGCTACACCAACCGCCAGATCGCACAGGACATGTACCTGGCGGAGAAGACGGTGAAGAACTACGTGTCGAACCTGCTGGCCAAGCTCAGCATGTCGCGCCGCACCGAGGCTGCTGCCTTGGCCGCACGACTCGTCGAGCGCAACCGCAACGAACGCTGACGCCGCGGCGGGTGCCGCCTACAGCCAGATCGGTACGCGGCTGCGGTGTGCAGGGTGGCCCTCAGATCGGCACGTACCAGCGAAGCCGGGTGCCCGACGGCTCGTTGGCGCCGACCGAGCACGACCCGCCGAGTTCGGCGGCACGCCACATCATGTTCGAGAGCCCCCCGGAGCGCTTGGGTTCATCGGGCAATCCAACGCCGTTGTCGGCAATGGTCAACGACAGTTGATCGCCCATGCGGTCGATGTGGAACTCGGCGCTGGTCGCGTTGGCGTGACGTACCACGTTCGACAACCCCTCGGTGACGGTGGCCACCAACTGGTCGGCGATGAAACCGGGCAGGTCATCGAGCTCGCCGGACAGTCGCAGCACCGGTTCGAAGCCGAGGTGGCGCGACCGTTCGTGCACCAACTCGGTGAGCTGCGCAGAAATGGTGCGACGCTCACTGTGCTGACCCAACCGGAAGATCGCCGACCGCAGTTCACGGATGGTGTCGTCGAGTTCGTTGATGGTGGCTGCGATGCGATCAGCCACCATCGCCGGCTGTGCCGCGCCCTGCACTGCCTGCAGGTTCATGCCGGCGGCAAAGAGCCGCTGGATCACCATGTCGTGAAGATCCCGGGCGATGCGCTCACGGTCCTGCAGCATCGCCATCTGTGATGCCGTCTCTTGCCGGTCGCTGATGTCGCGCACCGTTGCGATGGTGTACGTCTCGCCGTCGACCTCGCACGGGCTCAGGCTCACCTCGACCGGAAACATCTCACCGGACGCATGCTGGGCGAACAGCTCCAGCCCGGTGCCCATCGGACGCGAAGAAGGGGCGGCAGTGAATTCCTGGCGTCGGCGCGAATGCGTCGCGCGGAACTCGCTCGGCACGAGCTCGTCGACGCTCGATCCCAGCATCTCGTCGACCGAGTGCCCGAACAGCGACGCTGCGACCGGGTTGGCGAGACGGATCGTGCCGTCGGCGTCGATCAACAGCAGGCCATCCGGGCACGAGTCGATCAGTGCTCCAGCGATTGCGGTGCCATACATGTTGACGCGATGCTATTGCGACTTCGCCAGATGCGGTGGGCGCACCAGCAGCACGGGGCAGCGTGCGTGGCGCACGATTGCCGCTGCAGTGCTGCCGATCACGAATCTGGACATGCCGCTGCGGCCGCGGGTGCTGGCCACGATCATCGATGCCGATATCGAGGTGGCGAAGTCGGCGACTTCGTCGTGGACGTGTTTGCCGTAGAGCACCTCGAACTGCACCGGATGCTTCGAGCTCTGCGACAACTTGCGGGCGAGCCGGGCAGGATAGGCCGACGCTCCCATGTCGCCCGAGACGTTGACCTCGGCGTCGACGACTTCGACGATCCACGGCTCGACGCCGAGTTCGATACCCCACGCGGCGGCGAGCGACAGCACCGACTCGGATGCATCGGACCCGTCCACCGTCACGACCGCCGGCCCGGAGAAGTCGGCGACATCCACATGGGGTCCGACCACGAGGACCGGACCGAAGATCCGCTCGAGCAGCTCCTCGGTGACGCTGCCGAGCAGGGCGGCGGAACGTCCGCGCCCGTGTGACGCAAGCACGACGGTCACCTCGGGATGCTGTTCGACTTCGTTGCCGATCGCCTGGGCGACGCTCTCCGCCGCGAGGATCACGTTGGTGGTGACCTCCACACCCGAGGTGTCGTGTTGTTCGATCCGCTCGGCCAAGTGGGTGGTGGCGGTGGCGATGTCGTGCTGGTCGAAGACCACCTCGATCACGTCGATCGAGGCGTCGGTGCGCCGGGCGAGGGCGACGGCGACATCCACCGCTCGCCAGGATGCGTCCGAGCCGTCGACGGGAACGATGAGGTGCTGCACCATGAGATCTCCTTGCGTTGTGGACCGTGAGGGTCGGTGGGAAGTCGGGAATGGGTCAGTGAGGCGACCCGAGTCGGAAGCGTCGACCGGAGATCGCGTGAGGGAGCAGGCGAACGAAGTACGGCTTGTGCGATTCGTGCCAGGGTTGCACCGACAGCTCGAAACTGTCGAACGCGTCAGCATCGAGCCGAATCAACGTGGCCGCTCCGTGCACGACGACACTCCACGGGTCCGCGCGCTGGTCGGTGGCGCTGCTCGTTGCATTGTCGGCCTCGAACGCCACCTCCGAGCTGGCGATCGCCTGCGTGAGCTTCGTGCCGACAGCGGTGCGGAACACGATGGTTCCCTGGTCGACCACATGGTTGACGGGGAAGATGTCGATGCCGCCCCCCTCTGCTGCGGTGGCCAGACGCCCGACGTCGACCGTGCGCAGCAGTGTCCAGCACTCGGACTCGGACAACAGTTCCAGCGGCTCGGCTTTCACACCAACTCCCTCCGGATCGATCTTCGCTCGCTTCCCGATGATCGGCAAGGGTCCAATGTCACCGGCGATCACGTGCCACCGGCCCTTGGCGACATGGCGCGCAACAGGCGATACTCGGAGCCATGACTGCACGCTGGATCGTTGGCATCGATGGATCGGACGCCGCAACCGACGCCCTTCGATGGGCGGTGAACAATGCCGGCGGTCGGGACGCCTCGGTCACCGCGCTCGGTTCGTACCATGTGCCCACGCTGATGTCGGTGTTCGCTGCCAAGCGGGGCTTCGGTGTCGACGAGCTGGGATTGGCGGCGACTGCGGGTCACGATGTCGACGCCGCGATCGAGGCGGCCACGAGTTCCGATGCGGCGTTGACCGTGACGGCATCGGTGGTCGAGGGCCAGCCTCAGCACGCGCTCGTCGATGCCGCTGCTGATGCATCGCTCCTGGTGCTCGGACGAACCGGCAGCGGTGGGTTCCGCGATCACCTGCTCGGGTCGGTGAGCCACTACTGCGTCACGCATGCAGCATCGCCGGTCGCGGTGATTCCGCCGGACGCTCCTCGTGGCGCAGCGACATCGATCGTCGTCGGGTTCGACGGCAGCGACCACGCCGCGGCCGCCTTGCGGTGGGCGCTGGAGTTCGCCGCTGACGATGCGCAGGTGCATGCGATCGCAGCCATCGAGGTGTCGGCGTGGCTCGACGGAGATGTGAACCGTGAGCGATTCGCCGAGGACCTCACCATCGAAGAACAGCGCATCACCGACGCGCTCGATGCAGTCGATCCCGATGGCCGGGCGAAGCGTTCGATCGTCCTGCAAGGGCCGCGCCAGGCGCTTGCCGACGCGCAGGAGTCAGCCGACCTGCTGGTGATCGGTACACGTGGGCACGGACGCCTGGCTGCTGGCCTGCTCGGTTCGGTGAGCACGTGGCTGCTGCATGGCACCACCGTGCCCGTCGTCGTCGTGCCCCACCAGTGAGGCGCCGCGACGCCGGCTGAGCCGGCCGTGACCTGCAGTGCGGACTCGGGGCGGGTCAGTCGGCGTGCAGCTTGGGCTCGCCTGGGTGAAACGGTGCGTCGGGCCGGGGAGCAGCGGAGAGCTGCTCGCCATCGGCGGCAGGTGTCGGGGCCCAACCGATCGAGTCGTCGGGGTTGGCGTCGTCGACGATGTGATAGCGCCGGCCGGTGACCACGGACGGTTCGATACGAACGAAGTTCGGCTTGTCCCACGACAGCCAGGGGAACAGCGGGAGATCCTCGGCGTCGAACATCTCCTGCATCCGTTCGATCGAACGGGCCTGACCCTTGACGACCACGCTCCACGCCGTCCGGTCGCCAGGTTCGTAGCCGTCGATCTCGAACGCAACCAAGCGGTTGAGCACTGCGCCGGCGAGCTTCGTGCCCGCTGCGCTGCGGAACACGATGCCGCTCTTGTCGACGATGTAGTTGATCGGAAAGATGTCGGGTTGGCCGGCGATGTCGACAGCGAGCCGTCCGACGGCGGCGTGCTCGAGCAGTTCCCAGCACTCGGACTCGCTGAGGATCTCGGTGGATTGCTGGCGTTCGTCCATGTACCCATACAAGCCGACCGGCGCCATCAACGAGAAGGGCACTTGGTCATTGCGCCCGCGCGTCAGTCAGTCGAGGGGCACGATGTCGAACTGCTCGGGCACGACGGCGTTGACGCCAGCGTCGCCGAGACGCTCGGCGAGGGCGGCGCTGGCGCTGGGTTCGCCGTGTACCACGAACACGGTGTCGGGTCGCTCGGGAAGCGCGTCGATCCAGTCGTGCAGCCCGTCGGCGTCGGCGTGCACCGACAACGAACGCAGCACCGTGACCTCGGCGCGCACCTGGACGAACCGACCGAGCATCTTGACGCTCCGAACCCCATCGGCGAGCGAACGCCCGCGGGTGCCTGCTGCCTGGAATCCGCACAACACCACGCTGTTGCGGTGGTCGGGGAGCAGGCGTGCGAGGTGGTGCAGCACGCGGCCGCCGACGGCCATGCCCGATGCGGAGATGATGATCGCAGGAGCGGTCAGCGCGTTCAGCGACTTCGAGTCGTCGACCGATGGGCACTCGTGCAATCCGCCCCCGGGGTCGAACCCGCCTGCGGCGGCGTCAGCCGGAGCCGGATGGCACTCGAGAGGGTCGGCAGTGCTCATCGCGGATCGGTAGACGTCGAGCACCCGAAGTGCCATCGGGCTGTCCACGTACACCGGGAGTTCGGGAATCCGGCCCGTCGACATCAACGTGCGCAAGACCGTCAGCAGGACCTCGGTGCGATCCACCGCGAAGGCGGGGATCAACACGATGCCGCCGCGCTTCGCCGTTCGACGTATCACTGCCGCGAACTCGTCGATCTCATCGGATTCGTCAGGATGCGACGAGTCGCCGTACGTCGACTCGATCAGCACGGTTCGGGCCGCTGGTGCCATGCCGGGTCCGGGGATCAGCGGATGGTTGCCGCGCCCAAGGTCCCCGCTCACCAACAACGTCGTGGTGCTGGCGTTCGCCGTGCTGACGTCACGGGGACTGGTGCCAGGGGGGTCGTCGTCGGTGATCGTCAAGTGCACGCTCGCGGAGCCGAGGATGTGGCCGGCGGGAACGAATCGGGCGACGATGCCGTCCGCCACCTCGACAGGTGTGTCGAAGCTGACACCGTCGAGCAGCGCGATCGCAGCCTCCGCATCAGCGGAGGTGTAGAGCGGGAGTGCTGGCGAATGCTTGCTGAACCCACGCTCGTTGGCGAAGCGGGCCTGCTCCTCTTGAAGGTGTGCAGCGTCGGGGAGCAGGATCGTGCAGAGCTCACATGTGGAGCGGGTGGCGACGATTCGCCCGGAGAATCCGTCGCGCACCAGACCGGGGAGCCACCCGCTGTGATCGATGTGTGCGTGTGTCACCACCACGGTGTCGATCGTGGACGGGTCCACCGGGAACGGCTCCCAGTTGGCGAGGCGATCGCGTTTGGAGCCCTGGAACAAGCCGGCGTCGACGAGCACGGTTGCTCGACTGGTTCGCACGAGGAAGCGACTGCCGGTCACGGTGCCCGTGGCCCCGAGGAATTGCAGGGTGGTCACCTCACCGACTCTAGGATCGTGAGTGATGTCGGACCCAACGAATCCCCTCGACAGCTTCGTCAGCGCGGGCCCCGTGATCGTGGGGGTCGACGGGTCGAGCAACGCCCAACGTGCGCTTGGGATCGCCACCGAGATCGCCCGGCGATTCGATCTCGACCTCGCGGTGTTCCACGCGATCGGGCTGATGACGGTGATCGAAGGCGAGCACGTGCCGTCAGAGGGCCATCGCGATGACCTCGAGCGTCTCCTGCGGCTCGAGTGGTGTGCGCCGCTGTCCGGCGAACGTGAGGTGCGGTGGCGAGCCGAACTCGTCTACGGCAGCCCCGCCGATGTGTTGATGAAGATGGGCGACGCGCTCGATGCATCGTTCGTCGTGGTTGGTTCGCGTGGCATCGGCGACGAGCTTGTCCTCGGCAGCACCAGTCATCATGTCGTGCACCACTGCGCTCGACCGGTGGTCGTCGTCCCGCCGGCCGACCGAGCCGTCTGACAGCTCTCGGACGACCGGCCCGCTGCCGTTTCCGGGCGATGTGCGCATCGTGGTCGGAGGTTGCTCCGTTGTACCGTCGGCGCCATGTCTGAATTCAGTGATCGCGTCGCCATCGTCACCGGGTCGTCGAGCGGTATCGGCGAGGAGACCGCCCGCCGACTGTCGGCCCTCGGTGCCACGGTGGTCGTCAATTCGTCGTCGTCGGTCGAGGCGGGTGAGGCAGTTGCTGCGTCGCTGCCCGGCGAGTCGTGCTACCTGCGTGCCGACATCAGCAACCAGGACGAGGCGCACGGTCTGATCGACGCCACGATCGAGCGGTACGGACAACTCGATTTCCTGATCAACAACGCCGGGTGGACCACGTCGGTTCCTCACGAGAACCTCGACGATCTCACCGACGAGATCTTCCGCAAGACGTTCGACGTCAACGTGTTCGGTACGTGGTGGCTGACCAAGCGGGCGATTCCGCACCTGCGCAAGTCCGCCGACGCCAACATCGTCAACATCACCTCGATCGCCGGGCTGCGGCCGGTGGGGTCCTCGATGGCGTACTCGATGACCAAGGCGGCGCTCAACCAGATGACGCTGCTGCTGGCGAAGAGCTACGGACCGATCCGGGTCAATGCGGTTGCACCCGGTCTGGTGGCCACACCGTGGACCGAGGACTGGGACGCGATGCACGCCGCGATTGCCAAGATCGCCCCGGTGCCCCGATCGGCGACACCGGATGACTGCGCCGAAGCGGTACTCGCACTCCTCCGCAACAAATACACCACCGGCGAAATCTTCGTCGTCGACGGCGGCTCCACCCTCAAGATGTAACGATTGGTGTCAGACACCAATCGTTACATCGGCCGGTCAGGCGGCTGACTTCTCCAGGATGTGCACGCCACACGCCGACCCGAGGCCGATCACGTGGGCGAGGCCGACCTTGGCGCCTTCGATCTGACGGTCACCCGCCTCGCCACGCAGGTGGTGGCAGACCTCCCAGATGTTGGCGATGCCGGTCGCCGAGATCGGGTGGCCCTTCGACTGCAGGCCACCCGAGACGTTGACCGGCAGCGCTCCGTCACGCCACGGTGCGCCCGAGTTGAAGAAGTCGACCGCGCCGCCCTCCTCGCACAGCCCCAGGTTGTCGTAGTGGACCAGTTCAGCGGTGGCGAAGCAGTCGTGCAACTCGACGAGGTCGAGGTCCTCTGGGCCGATGCCGGCCTGTTCGTACGCGGTCGTGGCGGCGTTGCGGGTGAGTGTGTTGACGTCGGGGAGCACCTGGCACGCTTCCTGCCACGGATCGGAGGTGAGCACCGAGGCCGACACCTTGACGGCGCGGCGCTGCTGTTCGAGCGACAGCGTCTTCAGCTTTGCACCGCTCACGACGACCGCAGCGGCGGCGCCATCGCAGTTCGCCGAACACATCGGGCGGGTGTTCGGGTACGCGATCATCATGTCGCCCATGATCTCCTCGAGCGTGAACCGCTTCGAGTACGCGGCGAGCGGGTTGAGCGTGGAGTGGGCGTGGTTCTTCTCCGAGATCTTGGCGAACAGCTCGAAGTCGGCGCCGCCGTACTTGTGGCCGTACTCCATGCCGACCTGCGCGAACACGCCGGGCATCGTGTCGGTGCCGATGCGCCCGTCGGTGGAGGTGACGGCGCCGAAACGGCCCTGCGGCTCCCACTCGTTGCCGTCCTTCTTGGCCCGGCCACCGCCGCCGAGCAGGCCGACGCCTGCGAGCTTCTCGACGCCGACGGCGAGACCCATGTCGCTCTCGCCGGCCTTGATCGACATGATCGCTGTGCGCAGCGCCGTGGCGCCGGTGGCGCAGGCGTTCGAGACGTTGTACACCGGGATGCCGGTCTGGCCGACCTGCTTCTGGATCTGCTGGCCGATGCCGCCAGAACCCATCAGGTTGCCGGCAGCCATCACACCCATGTCGGCCATGGTGACCCCGCCGTCGGCCAGGGCTGCCATCACGGCCTCAGATGCGAGGTCGACGACGTCACGATCGGTGTGCTTGCCGAACTTGGTCATGTTGATCCCGAGGATCCAGATGTCGTCGCTCATGGTTGCTCCCTTGTTGCTCTCTCGGTCAGTGGTTCACCCCGTTTGCGTTGCAGATTCGGTGGACCGGCCCACCAAAAATGCAACACAAACGGGGTGTGTTGGGTGGTCAGGCGGGTTCGAAGGCGAACCCGACGGCTTCGGTTCCGTTGTCGTCGGCGCCCAGTGAATAGGTGACCAGGCGCACCTTCATCCCGGTGGTGACATGGTCGGCATCGGGCTCGACGTTGCGGAGATTGCCTCGCACGCTGGTGCCGTCGCAGTCGATGACACCGGACGCGAACGGCACCTCGACTCCGGGGGCGGCGAACGCGACGATGGTGAACGTGCGCAACTCGCCCTCGGTGGCGATCTTCGCCCGCCGGAAGTCGGTGGCGAAGCACGACGCGCAGGCATTGCGCCGATCGAAGAACCGTGCGCCGCAGTTCGTGCACTCGTTGGCGACCAAGTGGGGCTCACCGTCGTCGAGCACGAGATAGTCGACCAGGGGAACGCGACTCGGTGTTGCAGTGTCAGCCATCTCCGCGAACGTAATCATCGTCCCGAGGCAGCGACGACCCGGCGAGCGATGAGTCTTCGCGCGGACGGGTCGCGCGGAAACTCATCGCTGGGGGTGCGGCGTGGCCGTCACTGCTCGGGGGCGAGGGCTCGGAGCCAGTCCGGCAGGCGTGTGGGCCTTCCCGCGGTGGTGACGCAACCGTGCACGGTCACGCCGGTGGCGCGGGGACGTGCCACCCCGGCCTGGTCGTCGACGGTGATCAGGTAGGCCATCTGGAAGGTGGCCCTGGTCACCTCCGCGAGACGCAGGTGCACCGTGATCTCGTCGTCGAATTCGAGCGGCTGGCGATACTGCACGAACGATTCGAGCACTGGCGATTCGAGCCCGGCCTCACGCCACTCGGTGAACGGATGTCCGATGTCGCGCAGGTAGGCGACGCGGGTCTCCTCGAAGTACGCGAGGTGGTTGCTGTGGTGGACGATGCCCATCGCGTCGGTCTCCACGAACCGCACCCGGATGCGGTGATCGAAGTCGTAGTCGGCAGGGTCGGTGGTCGGATCGACGGACAAGCGCACGCCGCGAACCTACAGTCACCTGTGTGACCCCCGCCGTTGTCGAGCTCGAAACTGCCGGCATCGCCTTTTCGATCCACGAATACGACCGTGGCGACGACCTGCACGACTTCGGTCGCGAGGCAGCAGACGCCCTCGGTCTCGATCACGACCAGGTGTTCAAGACGCTGGTCGTGATCGCTGACGACGAGCTCGCCGTGGCCATCGTCCCGGTGTCGTGTCTGCTGTCGATGAAGCTCGTCGCCGCTGCGCTCGGTGCCAAGCGGGCCACGATGTGCGCGTCGGCGCGGGCCGAACGATCGTCGGGCTACGTGGTCGGCGGCATCAGCCCGATCGGCCAGCGCAAACGCCTTCGAACCGTGATCGACGAATCCGCCGAGCTCTTCGACACGGTGTACGTGAGCGGCGGGAAACGAGGTATGGACATTGGCCTCGCACCGGCTGACCTGATCGCGGTGTTGGACGCGATCGTGGCCCCGATCACCGCCTGAGGTGAGAGGTGAGCGCACCGGTCGACCCCTTGGGCTCTCACCGCAACGCGCGTCGCGGCGTGAACGGGACCATCAGCGCCCGACCTCGGAGGCGATCGTCTTCGGTGTGGTCTGGCGGTCGATCAGTTCCACGAGTGAATCGAAGCGGTGCCCGGAGTGGGTGCTGAGGCCGATCTCGCAGGTGCGGCTCGTGGAGTAGGCGGCCACGACGTCGGCGGGGATCTGGTCGCCGAGCGTGCGCAGGCCCCACTCGTTCAGCTCCGGATGGGTGAACCCGCGGTTGCCGGCGAAGCCGCAACAGTTCGTCTCGGGAATGTGCACGCCGCCGGCGCAGAGTTCACCGACACGGCGTAGGTCCTCCTCGAGGTGCATCTTCTTGATGCTGCACACCGGGAAGAGCGACACGATGTCGCCAGACGGTTCGAACTCGAGGCGGTCGAGCAGGAACGTCGTCGTGAAGTTCGTGATGTCGTAGATGTCGAGGCCGAGCCCGCCGAGCCCGGTGACCGCTTCGAGGGTGCACGGGCTCATGTCGCACAGAATGGGAATTCGCCCGCCGTCGCTGGCCACGAGCAGCTGCTCGCCGAGACGCTCTCGCAGTGTGGTACCGGCGGTGCTGAAACCCTGCGAACCGAACGCCAACCCGCAGCACAGATCGTTGGCCGTCTCAGGCACGATCACCGTGCAGTTGGCTTTGTGCAAGATGTTGACGATCCGCTCGTGGACACTGACGGGTTCGCCGTCTGCGGCAGGCCCGAAGATCCGGTTCACGCACGAGGTGAAGGAGACGACCGCCATCGCGTCGGGGCCAACTGGGTGCTGCCCGAGCCGGGTGGGCCTCGCGGCCGGAGGCGTCGACGCGAGCCAGTGCGTCGGCTCGCCCACGAGACCGGTGACCGCAGTCGCCAGTGCGTCGGTTGCCGTGTCGCCGATCAACCGAGAAGAACGGTGGCCAGCGCGTAGCGCGACGCGGACTGCACCGGTCGCCCTGCCATAGCGATCGGCCACCACCTTGGCGGCACGGCTCTCGCCCCGGCGCTGGGAGCGATGGTGTTTGACGTACTCGCCGGTGTCGATGTCGACCGGACACGCGATCGCACAGAGGCCGTCTGCGGCGCAGGTGTCGTCGAAGCCGTACGAGATCGATGCGTCGAGTTGTGCGGCCGCGTCCATCTCGCCGGCTGCTCGCAGACGGGCGATCTCACGCTGCAGCACGATGCGTTGACGCGGGGAGTAGGTGAAGTCGTGGGAGATGCACGACGACTCGCAGAAGCCGCACTCGATGCATGTGTCGATGATCGGGTCGGCGGCGGGCAGCGCCTTGAGGTGTTCGAGGTGCGCCGTCGGGCTCTCGTTGAAGATCACGCCCGGGTTGAGGATCCCCTGCGGATCGAACGCGTCCTTGATCGAACGCATCAAGCCGACTGCCTCGGTACCCCACTGCTTGCGGAGGAACGGCGCCATGTTGCGACCGGTGCCATGTTCGGCCTTGAGCGAACCGTCGTAGCGGTCGACGACCAGTTCGGTGAGGTCGCGCATGAACCGGTCGTATCGCTCGACCTCGACGTCGCTGCCGAAGTCTTGGGTGAACACGAAGTGGATGTTTCCCTCGAGCGCATGCCCGAAGATCACCGCCTCGGCATACCCGTGGGTGACGAACAGCGCTTGCAGATCGAGTGTGGCGGCGGCGAGTTGCGAGACCGGGAACGTGACGTCTTCGATGATCACGGTGGTGCCGATGGTTCTGACTGCGCCGACCGCCGGGAACAAGCCCTTGCGGATGTTCCAGAAGCCTGCGTACACCGCAGCGTCGTCGGTGAACTCGTACGGTCGCTGGACGCTGATGTGGTCGATCGCGGAGCGCACGGCGGCGGTGTTTGCCGCCAGCTCGTCATTGGTTGCGGCGCGCGTCTCGATCAACAACGCAGCCACCGTGTCGGGCAGTTCGGCCAGGCCGTCGGGCACCCCCGCCTTGCCCTCCACCGAACGCAGGCTCGCCCGATCCATCAGCTCCACGGCGGCCACCGGCTGCGACGAGAGGGCGGTGACGGCGTCGCACGCTTCGACGATCGTCGGGAACATCACGAGCGCCGACGCCTTGTGTGGCGCCTCGAACACCGTGTCGAGCACCACCTCGCCGATGAAGGCGAGCGTGCCCTCGGAGCCGACGACCAGGTGGGTGATGACGTCGATCGGGTCGGTGAAGTCGACGAGCGCATTGAGGCTGTACCCCATCGTGTTCTTGGTCAGGTACTTCGTGCGTATCCGATCGGCCAGGTCGGTGTTGGCCCTGGTGGCAGCGGCGAGTTGATCGATGCGATCGACGAGCTCGGCGCGCTCGGCCCGGAACGCCGCAACCGACGCAGGATCACCCGTGTCGAGCCGCGTGCCGTCGGGGAACACCAGCGTCATCGATGACATCGTCTGGTACGAGTTCTCCTTCGTGCCACAACACATGCCGCTCGCGTTGTTGGCGACGATGCCGCCGATCATCGCTGCATTGATCGACGCCGGGTCGGGACCGATCTTTCGCTGGAACGGTGCCAAAGCGGCGTTGGCCGTGCGACCGATCACGCCGGGCTGGAGTCGGATGCGCTCGCCGGCATCGAGCACGTCGATCCGTGTCCAGAATCGCGAAGTCAGCACGAGCACCGAGTCGCTGATCGCCTGACCGGACAGGCTGGTGCCAGCCGCCCGGAACGTGACGGCAACGCCGAGCGCACTCGCTTCACGCAGGATCAGCGCAACTTCGGCGAGCGTCTCGGCCTGGATCACGATCTTGGGGATCAATCGGTAGAAGCCCGCGTCGGTGCCGTAGGCGAGGGTGTCGGCGGCGTTGGTGAAGCATCTCGCCGGGTCGATCGAGACGGCACCCCCGGAGCTGGTGAGTCGATGAAGCAGTGCGGCGTAGCGGGCCTCCAACGCTGGAGCCGGGGGAGTGGTCGATGTGGTCATCAGCTCGTCACGTCCTGGCTCGCCATCACGTCGAACACCACGACCCCGGCCGACACCGTCACCGCGCCGGGTGACGCATCAGGGCTTCGATCCGCGCCACTCGCGTCCGCGCTGGGGGGTGCGACGCTGCGAGGCGTGCTCGCCAACCGATCGGTCGTTGCGCCGTGCCGGTTGCGAGCAGCGCTCGCAGCGCGCTGGCGAGTTCGCCGCCGAATCCCATCCGAACGGCGCGACGGTCGGCTTCGAACTCGGAGGCGTGACCGACGAGGTTGGCCAGTGCATCGCTGCCGCGCAGTGCTGCGGTGAACACCCAGCCCAGCGCATGCATCAGGACCGCCACGACCGATCCCAGCGCAGCGACGACCGGCGACTGTCGGCCGAAGCTTCCCGCTGAGGCGCGCCCCACGTTCTCGAGGAAGAACCCGATGCGAGCGAGCAGCACGACCGGGGCCGACAGCCAGTGCCCGATCGTGATCGCCACGGTGTGCAGCCCGAGATGGTGGCTCAACTCGTGCGCGAGCACGCCGCGCAACTGCGCCTCGCTGAGGTCACGGACCGCAAAGCTGGTGACCAGCACGAGATGCCCGCCACAAGCGAACGCGTTCAGGTCGTCGATCGGCAGGACGCGCACGACGTATCGGCTCGATGGAAGCCCGTTTGCCTGGGCGATCTGGGCCCACAGCGGCGCGATGATGTCGGCCTCGTCGACGGTCGGTCGTCGAGCCCGCAGCAGCGGCGTGAGGACGAGCACCTGGATCGGCTTGACGAACAGCGCCAGCCCGGCCACGGCGAAGGCCCCGACCACCCACCAGTACTCGATGTCGGTCAGCCACCCGATCGGCAGCCAGATCACGAGCAGGGCGACCAGCGTGAACGGCAGGATCGCCACCACCGGCATGAACGCCCAGATGGCCCCTCGTTCGACGCTGCGAGCGCCCTGACGTGCTGACATACCGGAGGCCCAGGCTACGCACCTGTTCGGCCGTGTCAGCGAAGCGCGTTGGTCACCCAGCGACGTACGAAGACTGCGAGGTCGTCGACGGTGACGTCGCCGGCGAGCCGGCCATTGCGATACGAGTTGGAGAACGACGACACGGTGCCGAGCACGCCGATGGCAACCAGGTCCGCTGGTGCGTCGGGGATCTCACCCGCACGCTGGCCCTCCTCCACCAAGCGGCGGACATCGTCCAGGTACACGCCCGCACCTTCGGCGAGCACATCGGCCACGTCGGGGTCGGTCCGTTCCACGTCGAGGAGCGCGAAGTACGCAGCATGGTCGGCCATGAACCGCACACTCGCGTCGGCGCCGTCGGCGATGCGGGTCACGACGTCGAGGCCTGGATCCATCGCCGTCCCCTGAGCGCGACGCAGCCGGAGCCGCATGGTCCGCACGAGTTCGGCGAACAATGCACCCTTGGTGGGGAAATACCAGTAGAAGAGCCCCTTCGCGACCCCGGCCGATTCGCAGATGTCGGCAATCCGCGTGGCCCGGTAGCCCCGAGCGGCGAAGAGCTCGCCGGCAGCTTCCAGCAGTTGCTGCTTGCGTTCGAGACCGTGCTCGGTGTGCTGTCGCTCGTCGTCCAGGCGATCGGCGTCGACGGTGCTCACGGCCACAGTCCAACTCATCCTTGACCGGCTGGTCAAGTACGATCGCTGCGATGGCCGGCACCCGTGACGAGCGCATCGTCACTCGCACCCGCAACGACAAGTGGCGCAACGTGCCGCTTCGCATCGAGATGTCCGAGTGCATCAACTGCGACGCGTGCTTGCGCCACTGTCCACCGCACTTCGGCGCCATCTTCAACCACGGCGCCGATGTGATCATCATCCCCGAACTCTGCAGCGGGTGCGACAAATGCCTGCCGGTCTGCCCGGTCGACTGCATCTACCCCGACCCGCAGTGGCAGTCCACCGCAGTCCCCGACGACTGGTGGGACGAGCCGAACGGCATCGACGACCCGTATCGCTGACGGGTACGTGGCCCGCCTCGGAGTTCTGCTGCCTGGCGCAGACGCCATCAGGAATGCCGCCGGGGATGGTAGAAACAGGGCCCATGAGCACGCCCGAAATCCTGCCCGAAGCCGAGCCGATGTCCCACGAGGGAACGACCACCACTGGCGTGCTCGTCATCCACGGATTCACCGGCAACCCGTCGTCGATGCGTGGGGTCGCCGAGGCAATGGCCGCACTCGGGCACCACGTCGAGATGCCCCGCCTGCCGGGCCACGGCACCACGATCGACGACATGCTGACCACCACGTGGGCCGACTGGAGCGGCGAGGTTGGCTCGGCGCATGCACGGCTGGCTGAGCGCACCGAGCAGATGGTGGTGGTCGGGCTGAGCATCGGCGGCGCGCTCACGTTGTGGTCCGGATTCGAGCTGTCGGGCGTGGCCGGCCTGGTGTGCATCAACCCTGCGACCGTGCCGGTGCCCGAGTTGATGGAGATGGTGCAGGGTCTGGTCGACGACGGCACCGAGGTCGCTCCAGCGATCGGCGGCGACATCGCCGACCCCGATGTGCAGGAGAGCTCCTACGACGGTGCTCCACTGCGCCCGCTGTTGTCGTTCATGCACGAGGGCCTCACCCCGATGGCCGACCGGTACGGCGAGTTGACGATGCCACTGCTGCTGATCACGTCGCGTCAGGACCACGTGGTGGAACCCTCGAACAGCGAGCACCTGGCCGCCACCTACGGCGGCGACGTCGAGCACGTCTGGCTGGAGCGCAGCTTCCACGTTGCCACCCAGGACTTCGACCGCGCCGACATCGAGCGGATGACCGGCGAGTTCGTCGCCCGGGTCACCGCAGGCTGACGTTGACGACGTCATGATCGCCACCATCCCGAGCCCGTCGTTCAATTCGATCGACATCGGACCACTCAGCTTGAACCTGTACGGCTTGATGATCGCGCTCGGCGTGATCGCTGCGGTGTGGTTGTTCGGTCGCCGGCTCGAAGAACGGCAGGTGGGCACACGCGACGACGCCAGTTCGATCGCGATCTGGGCGGTGCTCGCCGGGGTGATCGGCGCCCGGCTCTACCACGTTGCCACCGACTGGGATCTCTTCGCCGACGACCTCGGCAGAATCCCGCAGATCTGGAAGGGCGGCCTCGGCATCCCGGGTGGGCTCCTGTTCGGCATCCCGGTCGGGCTCTACGTCGCGAAGCAGCGGAACATCCCGCTCGCGGTCGCAGCAACGTGCGCTGCGCCGGCCGTGCCGCTCGCGCAGGCGATCGGTCGGTGGGGAAACTACTTCAACCAGGAGTTGTACGGCCGCCCGACCGATCTGCCATGGGCGCTGGAGATCGACGAGCAGCACATCAACACCGCTCTGTACGAGGTGGGGACCACGTTCCACCCGACGTTCCTCTACGAATCGTTGTGGAGCCTCGGGTTGTGTCTGCTGCTGTTGTGGATCGACAAGCGAGTGCGTCCTGCCCCGGGCCAGCTGTTCGTGATGTACATCATCGGCTACGGCCTCGGCAGGTTCTGGGTGGAGGGCCTCCGGATCGATCGCGCCGATGAGCTCGCCGGCCTGCGCTGGAATCAGTGGGTGTCGGTGGTGGCTGTCGTGGGCGGCATTGCCGTGCTGGCGTGGATGCGTCGCCACCCCATCGCCGAGCCCGACCTCTCCCACGTCGACGACGACCCCGGTGACGACGATCGCGACGGTGACGACGACTCCGGTGACGACGAGCGCAGTGACGACGATCGCAGTGACGACGATCGCGAGGTTGACGACGAACTTGCTGATGCGGCGGATACCGAGTCCGACGACGAGCGAGAGCGCTCAGTCGGGGAGTCGAGCACCTGACTTCGTGTCGAAGAGGTGCACGCCGTTGCCCCGCGGGACCAGGCTCACCTTGTCGCCGCTCTGCAACTTGCTGAGCCCGTCGGTGCGGGCGACCACCTCGGTGTCGGTGCCGTCCGCGATGCAGTAGAGAAAGGCCTCGGAGCCCAGTTCCTCGACGAATTCGACGGTGGCGTCCAGCCCGCCTTCGGCGTCGATGCCGAGATCATTGGGCCGCACGCCGACGGTGACAGCGCCTGAGCTGAGCGCTTCGAGCTGGTCGGCCGACAAAGGTGTCCGCAGCGACCCGTACACCGCAGCGGCCTTGCTCACGGTGGCGGGGAGGAGGTTCATCGCCGGCGATCCGATGAACCCGGCCACGAACTGATTGATCGGCTTCGTGAACAGCTCGCGTGGCGATGCGCACTGTTGCAGGACGCCCTCGTTCATCACGGCCACCCGGTCGCCCATCGTCATTGCTTCGGTTTGATCGTGCGTGACGTACACGGTGGTGACCCCGAGTTGGCGTTGCAGCGCTGCGATCTGTGTGCGGGTCTGGACGCGGAGCTTGGCGTCGAGGTTCGACAGCGGTTCGTCCATCAGGAACACCTGCGGTTCGCGGACAATCGCTCGCCCCATCGCAACGCGCTGACGCTGCCCACCCGACAGCTTGGCCGGCTTGCGGTCGAGGAGGTCCTCGAGATCGAGGATGCGCGCTGCTTCCTCGACCCGCTTGCGTCGCTCCTTCTTGCCCATCTTCTTGATCTTCAGGTGGAAGCCGATGTTCTCGGCCACGGTCATGTGCGGATAGAGCGCGTACGACTGGAACACCATTGCGATGTCGCGATCTTTCGGGGCGATGTCGGTGACGTCCTTGTTGCCGATGAACACGTTGCCCTCGTTGACCGGCTCCAGACCGGCCAACATCCGCAGCGTTGTCGACTTGCCGCATCCGGACGGCCCGACCAGCACCAGGAACTCGCCGTCGCCGATCTCCAGGTCGAGGGCATCGACGGCGGGGGAGTCGGCACCCGGGTAGGTGCGGGTGGCTTGTTGGAAGGTGACGGTGGCCAACAGTTGCTCCTGGTGTCGTGGGACGTCGTTGTTCGGCCCGTTGCAGCCACCATCATGGCTGACTTCCCCGGCGATGACTGAACGAGTCGGTCTCGAGGTGTCGTGGCGTGGTCAACTGGTCGGGTGCCACAGCTCGTTCATCTCAATGGAACCACCTTCGACGTCGTCGTCGATGTTGGCACCGCCACGCCGACGATCGTGCACTGGGGTCGACCGCTCGGCGATCGATCGGATCTCGACGAGCTGGTGGCGGGCCTCATACGACCGATGGTGGCCGGCGCGCTGGGGAGCGTTGCCCCCGTCAGTGTCGTGCCGTTGCACGCCGACGGCTTCGTCGGGCGTCCTGGTCTCGCCGGTCACCGAGGGGGCGGACGCGATTGGGCCCCGCGATTCGTGCCCACTGCTCACCGTGTCGTCGACGGTGTGCTCATCGTCGAGGCCGCCGACGCTGTTGCGGGGCTCTCGCTCACCACAGAGATCCGCGCCGGTGACGTTCTCGGAGTGCGGGTCACGCTCACCAATGTCAGCGATCGCCGGTACTCGCTCGATGCGTTGACGATGAGCCTGCCGTTGCCCGACAGCGCAGACGAACTCCTCCGCTTCGAGGGTCGATGGGCTCGCGAGTTCCATCCGGTTCGGACCCAATGGGACCACGGGGCGGTGGTCTCTGAACACCTCCGCGGTCGAACCTCGCATGAACACACACCCTTGCTCTTCGCCGGCACAGCAGGCTTCGGCGAATGGGTCGGCGAGGTGCACGGGATCCACTTGGCCTGGAGCGGCAACCACACGGTTCTGGCCGAACGACTCGCCGATGGGCGCCGCTACGTGCAGATGGGTGAGCTGCTCCATCCGGGCGAAGTGGTGTTGGAGGCCGGCGAGTCCTACAGGACGCCGGAGGTGCTCGCGGTGTATTCGTCCGAGGGGCTCACACCCGCCACGTGGGGCTTTCATCGCTCAGCGCGGCGTGGCCCGTCGCACCCGACGTCGCAGCGTCCCGTGTTGCTGAACACGTGGGAGGCGGTCTACTTCCGTCACGACCACGACACGTTGCTCGAGCTCGCAGACGTCGCCGCATCGATCGGCATCGAACGGTTCGTCCTCGACGACGGCTGGTTCGGTTCGCGACGCGACGACACCTCCGGCCTCGGCGACTGGGCGGTGTCGGGCGATGTGTATCCCGACGGCCTCGCGCCCCTGATCGACCACGTCACCGGCCTGGGCATGGAGTTCGGCATCTGGGTCGAACCCGAGATGGTCAACCCCGACAGCGATCTGTATCGAGCCCACCCCGACTGGGCCCTCACCACCGACGGCTACGAACCCGTGCTCGGGCGCAACCAGCTCGTGCTCGACCTCGGCCAGGCCGACGCGTTCGCCCACATCCTCGGTCAGCTCGACGCCCTGCTCGCCAGTCACGACATCGCCTACGTCAAGTGGGACATGAACCGCGACCACGTGCAGGGCTCGGGCTCGACCGGCGCCCCTGGCACCCACACGCAGACCCTGGCGTTGTACCGGCTCCTCGACGAGCTGCGCCGACGACACCCTGCTGTCGAGTTCGAATCGTGTGCAAGCGGCGGTGGCCGCGTCGACCACGAGATCCTGCAGCGTGTCGAGCGGGTGTGGACGAGCGACTGCAACGACGCGCTCGAACGTCAGACGATCCAACGGGGTGCATCGATGCTGCTCCCACCCGAAGTGATGGGCGCCCACATCGGCCCGACTCGTGCTCACACGACCGGGCGGGTGCACACGCTGGCGTTTCGTGCGGCGACCGCGTTGTTCGGGCACTTGGGGGTCGAGTGGAACGTGGCGCGCCTCGACAACGACCGGCGAGCGGAACTGGCTGAGGCAATCGCGGTGCACAAGCGGTTCCGGCCGCTGCTGCACGCCGGCGACGTCGTGCGCTTCGACACCGAATCCGCATACTGCGCACACGGGGTCTACGCGGCTGATCGTTCCGAGGGGCTCGTGTCGTTCGCCCAGCTCTCCACGGCGGCGAGCCTGACACCGCCGGTGCTTCGTCTGCCGGGCCTCGACCCAGACGGGCGCTACCGCGTCGAGCACGTGTCGCTGCCCGGCGAACGGTGGGGGATGGCGCTGTCGCAGCCGGCATGGCTCACCGACGGCATCGAACTCTCCGGTCGGCAGCTGGCCGCCCACGGCATCCGCCCGCCGGTGCTGCATCCCGAGTCGGCGGTGCTGTTCTCGCTGCGTCGCCTGCCCTGACCGCTTCTGCGTGAGCGACTTCCGTGTGAGCAACAACGCCCGTTTCGTGCGTTGTTGCTCACTCAGAGTGCGTTGATGCTTCAGCCAGGCAGCCCCATCGGCGAGAGCGCCACGGCAAAGATTGCTGCCCCCTCGCCGCGCCTCCCCCGAAATTGTGCGCTTTCGTGACGCTCACCGTCACGATTCCGGGCAATTTCGGGGTGCGGTGGGGGTGCGGTGGGGGTGCGTCGGGGATGGGTCAGGGAAATGTGGCGGGACCGGGTCGCGGGCAGGCGGGTAGCGTTGCATGTCGTGTCCGACCGCATCACCCCCGAGGCAGTCGCGAAGGTGGCCAAGCTCGCTCGGCTGTCACTCGACGACGACGAACTCCGCCAGGCGAGCCACCAGTTGAGCGACATGCTCGACCACTTCGCCGACATCGACGCGCTCGACCTCGACGGTGTCGAGCCGATGACGCACCCGACGCCGATCGCCAACGTGATGCGTGACGACGTCGAGTTGCCGTGTCTGGATCGCGACGAGGTGCTGGCTGCTGCGCCCGCCGCCGAAGACGGCCGATTCAGGGTTCCGCCGATCGTCGGGCTGGAGGACTGAGCATGAGCAACCAGACGACAGGCGACGGCGCTTCGATCGACCGGTTGCCCGCCAGCGTGGTCGGCATCGCCGCCGGCGTGCACGCCGGCACGGTGAGCGCCAGCGACGTGCTCGAACGACATCTCGCCGAGATCGAGCGGCGCGAGGGGGATGTCCACGCCTTCAACCTCGTGCTGCACGATGAGGCCCGCAGTCGGGCAGCCGACATCGACGAAGCAGTCGCTACCGGCCAAGCGCTCGGCCCGCTTGCGGGGGTGCCGATCGCACTCAAGGACAACATGTGCACGCAGGGGATTCCCACCACGTGCTCGTCGAAGATCCTCGACGGATGGCGGCCACCGTACGACGCCACGGTGGTCACCAAGCTGCGTGATGCCGGCGCCGTCATCGTCGGCAAGACCAACCTCGACGAGTTCGCCATGGGATCGAGCACCGAGAACTCGGCGTTCGGCGCAACGAAGAACCCGCATGACCTCAGTCGCGTCCCGGGTGGGTCGAGCGGCGGATCGGCCGCCGCGGTCGCGGCGCACTTTGCCGCCGCCAGCCTCGGCTCGGACACCGGCGGATCGATCCGCCAGCCGGCGGCGCTCTGCGGTGTGGTCGGCGTGAAGCCGACCTACGGTGCGGTGAGCCGGCTCGGGCTGGTGGCATTCGCATCGAGCCTCGACCAGATCGGCCCGTTCACCCACGATGTCGCCGACGCGGCAGTGGTGCTCGAAGCGATCTCGGGCCACGACCCGATGGACTCCACCTCGATCAGCCAGGGTCCGCTACAACTCGCCGGCGAACTCGGCAACGGCGTCGAGGGCCTCCGCGTGGGCCGGATCTCCGACCTCCCCGAGGGGGCGAGCGACGACGTCGCGGAACGCCTCGAACAGGCCTTCGATGCGCTGCGCGCTGCAGGGGCCGAGATCGTCGACGTCGAGGTGCCAGCGTTCACGTACGGCCTCACCGCCTACTACCTGATCGCCCCCGCCGAGGCGTCGAGCAATCTTGCCCGCTACGACGGTGTGCGTTTCGGGCAGCGGGTGGAGGCACCCGACACCAACGCGATGTACATGGCCACGCGCACTGACGGTTTCGGCGACGAGGTCAAGCGCCGGATCATGCTGGGCACGTACGCCCTCTCGGCGGGCTACTACGACGCGTACTACGGCCGTGCGTTGAAGGTGCGTCGCCGCATCGCCGCCGATTTCGCTGCCGCCTACGAACGGGCCGACGTGCTGCTCACGCCGGCATCACCGACGGTGGCGTTCCAACTGGGAGACAAGACGGCCGATCCGATGTCGATGTACCTGTGCGACACCTACACGATCCCGTCGAACCTCACCGGCGACCCAGCGATGAGCGTGCCGTTCGGTACCGGCGATGGCGGACTGCCGGTCGGCGTGCAGGTGCTGGCGCCGGCATTGCACGAGTCCACGATGTTCCGAACAGCCGCCGAACTCGAACGGAGGGCACCCGAATGAGCAACACGGCGAGCACCGCAGGAGACCATGACGTGAGCAACGAGTCAGCGGCCGCATGGACATTCGAGGGCTATGAGATGGTGGTCGGGCTCGAAGTGCACGTGGAGCTGGCCACCCGGACCAAGCTGTTCTCGGCATCGCCGAACCGGTTCGGTGACGAACCGAACACCAACATCGACCCCGTCACACTGGGGCTGCCAGGCGCGCTGCCGGTGTTGAACCGCGCAGCCGTCGAGTTGGCGATGCGGCTCGGCCTGGCGCTCGACTGCACGGTGCAGCGGTCCACGTTCGCCCGCAAGAACTACTTCTACCCGGACATGCCCAAGGCGTACCAGATCAGCCAATACGACCAGCCGATCTGCATCGACGGGTGGCTCGACCTCCCCGGCAGCATCCGCGTCGGCATCGAGCGAGCCCACCTCGAGGAGGACACGGGCAAGTCCACGCACGTCGGTGGTACCGGCGGGCGGATCCACGGCAGCGACTTCTCGCTGATCGACTTCAATCGGGCCGGGGTGCCGTTGGTGGAGATCGTCAGCCGTCCCGACATGCGCAGCCCCGAGCAGGCCAAGGCCTACGTGAGCGAACTGCGCTCGATCCTGGTTGCCGTCGGTGCGTCGGACGCGAAGATGGAAGAGGGCTCGATGCGCGTCGATGCCAACGTGAGCGTGCGCCGTCCCGGTGACGAGTTCGGCACTCGCTGCGAGATCAAGAACGTGAACTCGGTGCGGTCGGTCGGCCGAGCCATCGAGTACGAGGCGCAGCGCCAGGTCGGCATGCTCGAAGCCGGTGAGACGATCCGTCAGGAGACCCGCCACTGGGACGAGACCGACGGTCGCACACACACGCTGCGCTCCAAGGAGGACGCCGACGACTATCGGTACTTCCAGGAGCCCGACCTCGTGGTGGTCGACCCGGATCAGGAATGGATCGAGCGCGTCCGTGCGTCGTTGCCGACGTTGCCGGCGGCCCGGCGAACCGAACTGGCCAAGGCGACGGGACAACCGAGCGATGCCGAAGCGGTGCTCGTGGTCACCGAACGCGGCCAGGACACCTACGTCATTGCCGTGTCCGATGCTGGTGGCGACGCGGCCCGCGCCCTGGTGCACGTGAAGGAGGCCTACGCCGAGCAGGGTGAACAGCCCGTGGTTCCGGCCGCTGACCTGGCCGCGCTCACCCGTTTGGAACTCGACGGCAAGCTCACCGCCACGCAGGCCAAGCAGGTGCTCGCCGACATCGTCGAGGCTGGTGGTGGCGACGCCGTCGCGATCGCTGCAGCGAAGGGGTTCGAGGCGATGGACACCTCAGCGCTCGAGGCGATGGTCGACGACGCGATCGCTGCCCTGCCGGACGCCTGGGCCAAGTTCTGCGACGGTGAGGGCAAGGCGATGGGAGCACTCGTCGGCGCCGTCATGAAGGCATCGAAGGGGCAGGCCGACGGCAAAGCCGTCACCGCGATGCTCACTGCTCGCCGCGCCGGGGCCTGAACACACCGGCGAGACACGATCGTGGCGCTTGCGCCCGACGCTGCGGTTCCCTGACTCGTCGTCGACGACGCGGCATCGCCACACTCGGGCGATGGACTTCGAGATCCCCGCCGACATCCAGGACACGCTCGACCAGCTCGATGCGTTCATCGACGCCGAGATCAAGCCGCTCGAGCAGCAGGACGACAACATCCGCTTCTTCGACCACCGTCGAGAGTGGGCGCGCACCGACTTCGACAACGATGGCGTCCCCCGCGCCGACTGGGAGGAGCTGCTGCGTGAGATGCGCCGTCGTGCCGACGCTGCAGGCTGGCTCCGCCTTGCGTTGCCCTCCGAGTTCGGCGGTCACGATGCCAGCAACCTGAAGATGGCGATCATCCGCGAGCACCTCGCGCACAAGGGCCTCGGGTTGCACAACGACCTGCAGAACGAGTCGTCGATCGTCGGCAACTTCCCGACGGTGCTGATGATGCGCGACTTCGGTACCGAACAGCAGAAGATCGACTGGATGCCCGGCTTTCTCGACGGCACGCGTCGGCTGGCGTTCGGCCTGACCGAGCCGAACCACGGCAGCGACGCCACCTACATGGAGACCACGGCGGTTCGCGACGGCGACGAGTGGGTGATCAGCGGGATGAAGCGATGGAACTCGGGACTCCACCACGCCACCCACGACATCATCTTCGCCCGCACGTCAGGCGAGCCAGGCAGTCCGAAGGGCATCAGCGCGTTCCTCGTGCCCACCGACGCGCCGGGGTTCCAGGTCGAGTTCTTCTGGTGGACGTTCAACATGCCCACCGACCACGCCGAGGTGAGCCTCACCGACGTTCGTGTTGGTGCCGACGCACTGTTCGGCGAGGCCGACCGCGGCTTGGAGTTGGCTCAACACTTCGTGCACGAGAACCGCATTCGTCAGGCGGCGTCGTCGCTCGGCGCCGCGCAGTACTGCATCGACGAAGCGGTCGCCTACGCGAACAGTCGCACCACCTGGGGCAAGAAGCTGTCGGTCAACCAGGGCATCCAGTTCCCGCTCGTCGAGCTGCACACCGAGGCAGCGATGCTGCGCCAACTCGTCCGCTACACGGCGTCGATGCTCGACCAGAAGCACCACATGGAGGTCACCCACCTCGTGGCGATGTGCAATTACCGCGCCAACCGGCTGGCCTGCGACGCTGCCGACCGGGCGATGCAGACCTGCGGTGGTGTTGGCTACTCGCGCCACATGCCCTTCGAGCACATCTACCGCCACCACCGCCGCTACCGGATCACGGAAGGTTCCGAGGAGATCCAGATGCGCAAGGTGGGCCAGCACCTCTTCGGTTTCGGCCGCAAGTAGGCAATCGGGCCAGGCGATGAGCGAACCCACCAGATGTGCGGGTTTGGCTCATCGCCTGAGGGTGTCAGGACGTGTGAGGGCGCCAGTTCTCCCACGCGTCGAGGTTCGACTTCGACATCTCGCGATGCTCGCGGGCGATCGCCCGTGAGGCCTTGTCATCGAGCCGGCCGCCGATGGCGATCGCTCCGAACATGTTGCCTCTGAAGTAGCCACCGAAATCGGCGGGACGGAAGGAGCCCCGCAAGTCATCGGGAACGCTGATCTCCGAGGTCCACGGTGCGGGGTCGACCGGCGGCAGCTCCAAGCGGTCGAGCGTGGCCCAGATGTCGTCGTCGTTGGTGCGGTCGGCGAAGTCGCGGCCCTGGTATCGGTACACCTCGTTGCCGGCCGGGTCGATGATCACCATGCCGGGTACGGCGATGCCGCCTCGTTCCTCCGGGTCGAACAGCCCGAGCGGTTGCAGCATCTGTTCGCCGCCGGGATCCGACACGAATGTGGTGTGCGTGAACCCCCATCGGTCCGCCATTCCCGCCTGGCGGACGTCGTCGTCGACGCTGACGGCGGCGAGCTCAGCGCCGCCTTGATGCATCCGGTCGTACTGGGATGCCAGCTTCACGAGCTGACCGCAGCAATACGGTCACCAGTCGCCCCGGTACGTCATCAGGATGATCGCGCCGTTCGAACGACGCAACTCGAGCAGGTCGGCAACGGTCATGTCGAGAAGCTACGTCCAACTCCCGTCGGCGTTCCGATCAGACGGGCGCTCGGTGCGACGTGAGCTCACGGATCACCTCATCGGCGGCGCGTTCGCCCGATCGGATGGCCCCTTCGATGTAGCCCTGGAACTCGGTGGCGGTCTCCGTGCCAGCCCAGTGGATGCGTCCGATCGGCGTTGCCAACGCGTGGCCGAGCGACGACAGCACCCCGGGTGGGGCGTAGCCGCTGTAGCCGCCTCGAACGAACGGATCGGCACTCCAGGACTTCTCGAGGTACTCCTCCGGTTGGCGCGCCCGCGCACCGAAGAGTGCAGCGAAGTGATCGAGGACGAGCACGCGACGCTCACGCGCTCCCATGCGATCGAGCCGGCGTGCCGGCGCCCCGCCGACGAGGGTGCACATCACGCCGGGTCCGGACGGTGGTGAGGCATCGAAGGTCGCGGAGATCGTGCCGCGGAGGTCGACCGTCTCGCCCGACAACCCGTCGCGGCGCCAGAACGGTTCGTCGTAGACGCCGAAGATCTTCCAGATGGCCCCCATCGGCATCTGCTGGGTGAGGCTGTCGCGGGCGGCGGGGAGGGCAGGTTCGTAGTTGATCCGTCCGGCGAGCGCAGGAGGGAGCGCCACGATCACGCGATCAGCAGTCACGGAGCCGTCGGCCGTTGCGACGATCACCTCGTCGGTGCGCTGGTCGATTCGGGTCACCGGGCATCCTGTTCGGATGCGATCGCCCAGGTCGGCGGCCGCGAACCGAAGTGGGCCGGAGGCGCCGCCGATGAACAGATCCTGCTGGGCGCCGCCCGCTGTGGAGATCAACGGCATCAGCCCGCCTGACGATCTGATGTAGTTCAGCAACGCAAGCAGGGAGACGGCGCCTGCGTCAGCGCACAGCACCTCGTTCAGCACGACGTCGATCAGTCGGCGCGAGGCCGGCAGGGGAGCCGCAGTTCGCAGCCAGGACGACACGGTGGTGGCGTCGAGGCGGTTGGCGTCAGGGGTCGCTCGCGGATCGCCGAGCACCACGTTTCGGGCCATGCGGTCGAGCCGCCACAGCGATGTGAGCAGGAGCCCTGACGACAGCAAACCGATCGGGGGGAGCGAGGTGGCCGAGTCGTAGCGCCGTCGCCGGTTGCCGTCGACGTACAGCGCGTCGCCGTGACTGGGAGTCGGAAAGGTCGTGGCTCCCGCTTCGTCGGCGAGCGCGGCGAAACGATCGTGTCCAGCTCCGAGCCACATGCCTCCGAGGTCGATCGGCACGCCGGCGTGGTGTTCGGTGAGCACGCTGACCTCCGATCCGTTCGGCGGCTTCGAGCACCAGGACCTCCTGGCCTGCTCGGTGCAGCACGCGAGCTGCGGTGACGCCGGCGTAGCCGGCGCCAACGATGACGACGTCGGTGTGATCCATGGCAAGAGTGTACAACAGACGTTGTACAACGTCAATTGCATCACCGGTGATCCTCGGCCAGACTGATGCGATGCCCCGCACGATCGATCGCCGAGCCCGCCTGGACGACATCGCCGATGCGGTGGAAGCAATCGCTGCAGTCGACGGATTCGGCGCCGTCACCTTCCGCCGCCTTGCGGATCACCTTGGGGCGTCGACCACGGTGGTGACGCACCTCGTCGACTCCCGCGACGAACTCCTCGACCTCGTCATCGGGCGAGCAGTCGACCGTCGTCGTGTCGAGATCGTCGATCATCTCGGCGACGAGACGGGCCGCGAGGCGCTTCGAGCGCTCGTCGAGTGGGTGGTGCTCGGCCCTGGTGAGGACGCGCACCGCTTCTGGCTGGCGCTGGTGAGCGGCGCCGCGTCCGAACCCGTGGTTCGGCGTCGACTCGACGCGTTCAACGTGTGGTGGGATGCCCTCGTCCACTCCCACGCCCACAGCATTGAGGGCACGATCGACACGGGAACGCTCGTCGACGTGATCGACGTGATCACGATCGGTCTCGTCGTGGCCGGTGTCGAGACCGGCGAGGTCTGGTCGATCGATCGGCGCCGTGCGACGCTCGACCAACTCCTGGCGCCGATCGGGCTCTGATCACCGGACGTCGATGATCGTCGAGGTCACGCCGTCGTCGGGGCCGTCTGGCGCATCAGACGGGTGGGCAACGGGATGCGATCGGAGAACTTGGTGACGATCGGGCCGACCATGGCACTGATCAACACGTAGCCCGCCGCGAGCGCGCCGAGGTCGGGGCCGTCGACGAGCCCTGAGCCGAGCGCGGCGATCACGATGGAGAACTCGCCCCGCGCGATCAGCACGGTGCCGGCACGCAGGCGGCCCTTGGGTGCAGCGCCGACACGCCCGGCGGCGTACCAGCCGGTTGCCACCTTGGTGAGCGCCGTCACTGTGAACAGCGCGGCAGCGGGGACGATGGCGGCCAGGAGATCAGCGGGGTCGATCTGGAACGAGAAGAACAGGAAGAACGTCGCAGCGAAGAGGTCGCGCAGCGGTGAGATGAGCTGGTTGGCCCGGGTCTCCGCCCGGCCGGACAACGCGAGGCCGACCAGGAACGCGCCGATCGCTCCGGAGACCTCGAGCTGCTGTGCGATGCCGGCGACGAGCAGGGTGATGCCGAAGACGGTGAGCAGGAACGCCTCGTCGCTGCCACCGGCCACCAGGCCGCTCATCCGTCGGCCGTAGCGCAGCGCGGCGAGCAGGATCACCGTGACGGCAGCCAGCGCGATCAGCACGCTCGTGAGCGTCGCAGTGAGGCTGCCGCCGACGATGAGGGCCGCCACGACCGGGAGGTAGATCGCCATGGCGAGGTCTTCCATGACGAGGATGTTCAACACCGCGGGGGTCTCGCGGTTGCCGAGGCGCCCGAGGTCGGACAGCACCTTGCTCACCACACCGGACGAACTGATCCAGGTGACACCGCCGAGCAGTACCGCGGCAATCGGGTCCCACCCGAGCAGCAGGCCCAGGGCAACGCCGGGGAGTGCATTGAGCAACATGTCGACGGCGCCCGGGGCCAATCCGGTCCGCAAACCGCTGCGAAGCTCCACATCGGAGTATTCGAGTCCGAGCGCGAACAGCAGCAGCAGCACGCCGATCTCGGCGGCGATCTCGAAGAACTCGACCGACACGTCGAGCTGCACCAGGCCGCCTTCGCCCATCGCGAGTCCGGCGATCAGATACAGCGGGATCGCCGAAATGCCGAATCGCCCGGCAAATCGTGACAGCAATGCGAGCGCCAGGATGAGCGCGCCGATCTCGATGAACGCCAGGGCAGCTTCCTCGGTTCCGGCAGCGAACAGCATCGTTCAGCGAAGGGTGAGCGCGGAGCGCGTCACGAACGGATCAGCTCGCGCATCGATGCCAGACCTTCAGCCGTGCCGACTCCCACGATCACGTCACCGGCGAGCAGTGCGAACTCCGGACCCGGCGCAGGGATCGATTCGCCGCTGCGAATCACCGCGACGATCGACGACCCGGTCTTCGTGCGGTACATCCCGTCGCCGATGGTGGCGCCCGACGCCGGCGAGGTGGCGGTGAGTTCGATCCACTCGATCGCCAGGCCCTCGATCTCCTGCTGCACGGCCGACACCGCCTCGGTGACACGACTCGCTCCGAGCAGTTCCGACACGGTCCTCGTGTCGCCTGCAGACAGGCTGACGATCGTTGAGCACTTGTCGGGATCTTCGGAGTCGTACACGAGGATCTCGCGGCGGCCATCGTGGTGCACGAGCACGCCGATGTCAGCACCGTTCTCGGTGGTGAACTCGTGGCGTACGCCGACGCCCGGCAGTTTGGTTTCTCGCACCTCGGACATCGGGCCATTGTGGCAGCACCGACAGCGTGGTGCGCGATGGTCTGCCGGCGCGCCGAGCACGGTGGTGGGCAGACCACCAGGTTCGGCATCGATGGCGCCACTACCGTGACGATCATGAGCGACACTTCGAGCACCCCGGGAACTCCTGTCGACGTGAAGCCACGGTCGCGCGATGTCACCGATGGCATGCAGAAGGCGCCGTCGCGGGCGATGCTGCGTGCGGTCGGCATGGGCGACGCCGACTGGGACAAGCCGCAGATCGGTATCGCCTCGTCGTGGAACGAAGTGACGCCGTGCAACATGACGCTGCGCAAGTTGGCAGAACACGCCAAGGTCGGCGTTCGAGAAGCCGGCGGGTTCCCGATGGAGTTCGGCACGATCACCGTCAGCGACGGCATCTCGATGGGTCACGAGGGCATGCGTGCTTCGTTGGTGTCCCGTGAGGTGATCGTCGACTCGGTCGAGACCGTGATGCACGCGGAGCGTTTCGACGGATTCGTCGGCCTGGCCGGATGCGACAAGTCGATCCCCGGCATGCTGCTCGCTGCAGCCCGGCTCGATCTGGCGAGCGTGTTCGTCTACAACGGCTCGACGATGCCGGGTGAGCACAACGGCACGGCGCTCGACATCACCAGTGTGTTCGAGGCGGTCGGTGCCCACGCCGCCGGCACGATCGACGATGCCGAACTGCACGCCATCGAGTCGAAGGCATGCCCAGGTGAGGGAGCCTGCGGCGGGATGTTCACCGCCAACACGATGAGTTCGATCGCGGAAGCGATCGGCATGAGCCTTCCCGGCACCGCGTCGCCGCCCGCCATCGATGGTCGCCGCGAGGGCGACGCTGAGCGCGCTGGCGCCGCGGTGGTCAACCTGCTGCGTCTCGGCATCACGCCTCGCCAGATCATGACCAAGCAGGCCTTCGAGAACGCGATTGCCGTCACCTCGGCCCTCGGCGGCTCGACCAACGCCGTGCTGCACCTGCTGGCGCTCGCCAACGAAGCGCGTGTCGAGCTGGACCTGGATGACTTCAATCGCATCGCCGACCGGGTGCCGCACATCGCCGACATGAAGCCCGGCGGCAAGTTCCACATGAGCGACCTCGATCGCGTCGGCGGTGTCCCGGTGGTGCTGAAGTTGCTCCTCGACGCGGGCCTGCTGCACGGCGATGTGATGACCGTGACCGGCAAGACGATGGCCGAGAACCTCGCAGAGATCGATCCGCCGGCCGCCGACGGCGTCGTGGTGCACCCGCTCGATGCCCCCATCCACCAGGCCGGCGGCATCAACATCCTCACCGGTTCGCTGGCCCCGAAGGGTGCGGTGGTCAAGGTGGCCGGGCTGTCCGACGACCAGATGCAGTTCGAGGGCCCTGCCCGCGTGTTCGACGACGAGTCGTTCGCGATGGAAGCGATCCTCGCCGGCGAGATTCAGCCCGGCACGGTGATCGTGATCCGCTACGAGGGTCCGAAGGGTGGGCCCGGCATGCGTGAGATGCTCGCCATCACCGGTGCGCTCAAGGGCGCCGGGCGCGGGTCGGACTGTGCGCTGATCACCGATGGCCGATTCTCGGGCGGTACCTGGGGATTCTGCATCGGCCACGTGGCTCCGGAAGCCGCCGAGGGCGGACCCATCGCGTTCGTGCGCGATGGCGACACGATCCGCGTCGATGTGCCGACCAAGTCGCTCGACCTCGTGGTCGACGCTGCCGAGCTCGCCAACCGGATGGATGGCTGGACGCCGAACGCACCTCGCTACACCACGGGCGTGCTCGGCAAGTACGCCAAGCTCGTGCAAGGTGCCGAAACCGGCGCCATCACCAACACGATCTGAGCGACGATCACGCCTGGGGTCAGACCCCAGGCGTGATCGTCAGTCGACGAGCGCTTGTTGCACCAGCTGGTTGAGTTGCGAGCGAATGGGGTACGTGCTCGACGGCAGGAGTTGGGTGAGAAACAGCGCGACGATCTCGTTGACGGGGTCCACCCAGAAGATCGTGCTGGCCGCGCCGCCCCACGAGTACTCACCTTCGGCGCGGAGCACTTTGTTCTCGGCGGCGTCGAGCATCACGGAGAAGCCGAGGCCGAAGCCGGTTCCGTCGAAGCTCGTCTCGGCGAACAGCGGGCGCCCGAACGTCTCCAGGTCAGCACCGCCCGGCAGATGGTTGCGGGTCATGTAGTCGACGGTTCGGGTTCCGAGCAGCCGGACGCCGTCGAGCTCGCCCTTGTTGAGCAGCATGTGGGCAAAGCGCAGATAGTCGTGCGCCGTGCCGACGAGGCCGCCGCCACCACCGAGCATCTTCGGCTTCGACGTCATGCCGCGCCCGAGTGCTTCGGGGGCGGGCACGGCCTCGCCCGTAGCCGGATTGCGCACGTACAACGTGGCGAAGCGGTCGAGCGCGTCGTCGTGGACGTAGAAGTCGGTCTCGGTCATCCCGAGCGGTTCGAAGATGCGCGTCCGGAAGAACTCGTCGAGCGCCATCCCCGAGACCACCTCGACGAGCCGGCCGAGGACATCGGTCGACACGCCGTAGTTCCACTCCGTGCCAGGCTGGAATGCCAGCGGCATGTCGGCCCAGAGGGCGCAGCATTCTGCCAGGTCGGCCCCCGGAGGGTTGCCCCATTCGAATCCTCGACGGCGATAGATCGCGTCGGTGACGTGGCTGTTGTGGAATCCGTAGGTGAGCCCCGACGTGTGCGTGAGCAGATGCCAGACACGAATCGGCTCCACCAGCGGATCAGTGATCGGTGCGAGATGCGATCCCGACCGGTACACCCGTGTGTCGGCGAACTCCGGCAACCACTTCGAGATCGGTGACTTCAGCTCGAAGGCGCCTTCCTCGTAGAGCATCATCGCCGCCACCGACGTGATCGGCTTGGTCATCGAGAACATCCGCACGATGGTGTCGTCGGTGAATGGCGCATCGGAGGCGATGTCGCGGTGGCCCATGGTGGACGAGTGCACGAGTTTGCCTCCACGGCTGAGTGCGATGTGCCAGCCGGCGAGCTTCTTCTGGTCGACGTAGCCAGCGAAGTGGCGGTCGATGCGGGCGAGGCGCTCGGGGCAGAACCCGGCGTCGGTGGGGTCGGTGTCGATCGTCAGCGCAGACATCGGCCGAGCTTGCCCAACTCTGCGCTCCGACGACGAGTCGGCCGATCCGCGACATCGTGCCCGGCGGCGGTCTACGGTGACGCACATGAGCGAGATGCCGCCGTCCGATCCGTCCAACGTCACGCCACCACCGCCACCACCTCCTCCGTCAGCACCGTCGCCGAGCCTCGGGGCGCCGTCGCCGGCGGCTCCACCGGTCGGTGCTCCGGGGCCGCTCGGCAAGCCGCGGTCGATCGGCCTGGTGCTGTTGCTCTCGATCGTGACGCTCGGGATCTGGACGATCGTGTGGTCGTACCAGAACGGCGAGGAGATCAAGCAGCACGCCCGTACGGGTCTGGGCGGCGTGGTGTACCTCCTCATCACGTTGTTCATCTCGCCGGTCACGATGTTCCTGATGGCGTCCGAGGTCGAGCAGATGTATCGCCGCGAGGGCAAGGAGCCACCGATCACCACGATCTGGGGCCTGTGGTTCCTGCTCCCTCTGATCGGCAACCTGATCTGGTACGTCCGGATCCAGCGGTCGATCAACGACTATTGGACCACGCACGGCTCGTCGGTGTCGCCGGGACTCTGATCCCAGGCACCGCATTGCTCAGACGCCGATGGGTTCGATGCCGAGTCGCGCATCATCGTCGATCAGCCGCGACGGCCACGCAAGGCCGGAGAACGTCCAGAAGTCGTCGAGCGACCGTCGGGTGCCGAGGCCGTAAGGGCCGAGCACACCGTCGGGGTCACCGTCGAGCAGCATCCGTAGTCGCTTGCACGCTCGCTCGTGCCGCCAGCCGACCGGCGGTCGGGATCGTCGAAGATGTACTTCGGGTTGGCCTGTGGGTGCAGTCGGTGCCACACCACCCGTCGTGCGCGGGTTCCACAGGTCGTAGCCGTGGGTGAACGACCGGATCGTCAACGCGAATCTCCTCGCCGGCGTAGAGGTGCTCGGGATCCTGTCGCACGTCGACGTTCCATCGCCCGAGCGTGAACACGAACGCACCCGACAACACCGCGTCCGCCGTGGCTGTCGGGGAGCTCGTTCGGCGCCGGCACCGCGGGTGATGGAGTCCAGCCGTCGCGCGACCAGTGGTCGACCACGGTGATCGGCACCGGGAGGTCTGGGTCGTCCACGAGCAGCTGTCGACGCCGCCGTCGACGGCGTAGAGCGGCGGGAACCCGGTGAGCATCGGCTCGGCTCGACGGCAGCTCGCGCGACCAGCGCCCGCAGCTCGTCGTCCCAACCCGTCACCCATGCGACTGTGCGCGTCGATCTGCATCGTGTAGCCCTCGCCGTCGTACAGCCCCTGGGTCAGATACCGCGCCCAGCAGCCACCCCGCGCCTGCGTGTACGGCAGCCGGATCCGATCGATCGTCGCCCGCTCCGCCAGCTCGTCGAGGGCGTCGGCGCCCGCACCCGGCAGTGATGTCGTCGTACTGCTGGCACACGCCGAAGCGGAGCAGCTCGGGCGACGCCGCCCGCTCGAGGCAACTCGCGATCGTGTCGGCCAATTCCGGCTCGCGGTAGGCGGCGATCGCGACGAACACGGCGTCGTTGGGAACCTGCGTCGACGTGTCGGCTCGGTCATCGTCGACCTCCCCGCCGCGCATCCGTGCCCACTCGTCGACCAGATGGAGCAGATCGCGGCAGTAGTCGAGTTCGGCGTCGTTCGGGTCGACGCCGATCGGCTCGAACGGCTCGTACGCCTGCTTGTACCAGAGCTGCGCGCCGCGGCGGTCGATCACCGGCTGGCAGTAGTGGATGATCGGTGCACCGGCCACGAACGATTCGGGCCAGTTCGTCCATGCTGACGTCGTCTCGTACCGGACCTCGAGATCGCTCTCCGCCACCGCGACGACGAGCGCGATACATGTCGCTCTCCCACCTGCCGGTGCCGACCCGAAGGTCGGCGCACAGCTCGATCCATCGCGGCATCAGCCGGTGCAGATCGTCGGCGTCGAACACCGCCGGCCACGTGATCGGGAACAGATCCGTTCGGGCGGTGCGTCGGTGAACGGCGCCACGATCCGGGCGAGGACATCACCCTCGGCGACGTCGTACCACTCCTGGCCGATGACCACGCCGGGTTCGGCCACCCATCGTGCGGACGAGCGGAACACCATGTCGCAGTCGAGGATCAGCACCGACCCGGTCGGTCGTTCGATCGACAGCCACTCGTGGAGCGACCACAGCCGGTTGAATCCGGCGTACCACTCCGGCGACCGCGGGTGGGAGTTGGTACCGCTCGTCGACACGATCCGTGCTCCGTCGGTCCACAGCGGGTCCTCCCGCCGGGGCACGCCGACGAGCCGCACCAGCTCACCCGGTTGGCCGACCCGCCGAAACGTGTGGGCGAGCAGGTCGACCTGCCAGTCGCCGTACGGGTTCGTGTCGGTACACACGACGGTGTGCAGCGGCTCGTCGCGCCGGTCGCGGGCCGACGCCGAGGGTGCCGGCTCGACCTCGTCGTCGGGCGACACCGCGCATCTCGGGCCACTCCCGCAGCCAGGACAGGGCATTCGCGTCGAACGTCGATGCCCGATCCGGTTCCAGCTGTAGCGGCCCGGGCGCCTGGTCGAGGTACTCGCCGCCCTCGAACGCGAGACCCGGGCGGCGAGTAGTCGTAGGTGTACAGGAACGGCTCGGACGGATCGTTGCGGCAGCGCTCACGATGGATGTAGCCGGTGAACGTGCTCCCGAAGGTCCCCACGAACCGATCGGCGCGGACGGCGACCTCCTGGGTGATGAGGCCGAGTGCGTTGTCCTCGCTCGACCGGAAGTGCGTCGAACGCCTCGGCGTGGTCACCCGAGGATCAGCTGATTGAGGAACATCGAGGTCGACCGAAGCGCTCGCGGAACGGATCGAAGAGTTCGGCACCGCGGATCCTCCTCGCTGGCGATCACGATCTGGCGGTCGGCGGGGAGGAACGATCGCCACCGACTCGGCGAGCTCCTCCGGCGTGCATCTCGCCGTACGGGGCGGATGCCGTAGACCAGGTCGCTGCGACGGAGGTGGAGGACCTGGAAGTCGCCGAGGTCGTCGGCGATCCGCTCGGCCAGCCGCTGGTACTCCGGCCGGGCCCGGATGCTCGCGACCGCGTCGAGCATCATGCCGGCGTCGTCGGCCGGTCGCGTGGAAGAAGTACGACGTGTGCGTCAGCGGCCGCCCGTGGATCGACGACGTCGGTGCCGTCGTCGCGCAGCCGAACGAATCGGGTCCGACCGTTGGCGAACTCCCGGACCTCGGGCGTCGGAATCGCCGTCGTCGTCGCCGAGGTAGACGCAGCCGGAAACGATCCCCAGGCGACCTCCTCGATCGGCGAACGGCGACCGCTGCGCCCACTCCTCGTCGGTCACGAGGTCGGCGTCGAACTCCCACAGGTCGTCGATCGCGGCAGCTCGCTGGTCGGGGTCGGCTGCGGGCCGTGCACCCGGGCGCGTTGCCGATCCGGTGCACTCCAGTCCATCGACAGCCGCCGCCCGCTCAGCGCCGCGACGCCGAGCGCCGATCTCGATCGACATCCGCCGGTTGGTGAGCAGACCGACGTCGGTCTCGAGCGAACGATGCTCACGGGGCTCGGGTGCGAGCAGCATCTCGGGTGAGCGCGCCGTCGGCGTCGATCAGTCCCTCGACGACGGCGCGCCGAGTGAGTCGTCGGCTCGTCGAGCGTCCCAGTCCAGCCGGCCGGTAGTGGAGGTGCAGGACGACGCCGATCGTCCGTCGGAACGGCTCGAGATGGCCGTGGGGCAGCCGGGCCCCTTCGTAGAAGCATCATCTGCCCGCGCTCGAGCGCAAGACGGTGCGGTACGGCCCGGTCGACGAGTGTCATCGACGAACGGCTCGTCGACGTCGGCGTCGACGACGATCATCGACGACACCACATGCGTGGCCGACGTGCTCGACGTGCAGGTCGAGGCCCTGGCCGGGACCGAAGATGCGCAGGCCGAAGGCCGCCGTCGGGCCGGAGTGCACACCCGGCCCACGCCTCGTGCAGCGGATGGAGGTCGTGCAGCAGCTCGTTGGCGATCGGCTCGATGCCGTGCAGCCGTCGGAGCCGCCGATCGAGATCTCGTCGTCTCGCTCGTCGGCGTGGGTTCGTCGCGCCCGAGCGCCCACCGGGCTCGGAGCAGCGCTCCGACCGTGTGAGGCGTCGGTCGCAGCGCCCAGCCGTCGGCAACGGCCGGCACGACGCGACTGGCGATCACCGTCGCACTGGTCGACGTCACGGACGGGATCGCTCGGCTCGCCCGAGGTCGCCGGCCCGGAACCACCCGTTGACGGTCCACCGCTCGATCTCGTCGTCGGTCGCGCTGCGCTCGCCGCTGCGCTCGACGACGGTCACCTCGTGCTGCCAATCGGCCGGGAAGAACACGATGGTGTTCGGTTTCGGCGCGATCTCGACGTACTCGTCGGCCTGCTCGTCGGCCACGGACGCCTCGCGCTGTGCGTACAGGCGCAGGTGCCCACCGTCGAACGCCACGTCCGCGCTGGAAGTAGTAGACGAACGTGAGCACCCGGCATCGGTCGGTGAACGGCTGATGCTCGTCGTGTGCCGGCGTGAAGAAGTCGCCGTCGTGGCTGACGGTCATCTGGCGCTCGATCGAGCCCACCGAGCGGGAAGTGGGGGATTCCGAGTTCGGAGCGCACGATCGGCAGCAGACCACGGAGACGCTCGTCGAGCAGCCCCCAGACGTCCTCCAGGTTCGGCACCACTTTGGATCGTCGGTAGCCGTCGTCGAGCTTCCCGCCGGGCAGACCGGCGCTGCTCACCCTCGACGCCACCATCGCGTCGGAGGCATCGCGACGCGAACGAGCGAACACGTTCGAGGTCGTCGTCGGGCAGGAAGTCCTCGATGCACCAGATGGGGGCACTCGTGGATCATCCGGGTACCGCCCTCGAGGAGGTTCGGGAGCCGCTCGACGACGTCGGCGGCATCACCCCGCTCTCCGACGAAGGCCGGCGCGCGGTTCGTCGACGATCGCAGCGGCGACACGGAACGACCGAGCGGGGGTCGAGCCGGGCGCGCACGGCATTGTCGACGATGGTGAGCGCGGCGGCCGATCCTTCGACCGTCGTGGGGCACCAGCGGGCGCCGGGCACGAATCGTGTGGCCACGATCGCCGAAGCTCGTGCCGGTTCGCTCGCCGCAGTCCCTCCGAACTCGTCGACCGAGACGGCGTGGGTTCGGCCGATGTCGTCGCGCACACCGAGGGGGCGCGGGTACGGGTGAATCAACCCGTCGGCATCGACCACGGCGAACTCGTCGGAGAAGTAGCACCACCCAGCACTGACCGCTGCTGCAACCAGCGTGGTCTTGCCGGTGTGCGATCGACCGGGGATGATCACGACCCGACCGCCCCACCCGATGACCCCGGCATGGATGAACACGACATCGCGTGCATGGAGCGAGAACAGCTTGTGGAGGTGATCGATGATGAGTCCGGCGATGTCGTCAGCCACAACAGCTGTCGCCGCCGCTCCTGTGAGCGCCCAACTGCCGTCACCGCCACGTCGCGCGCCGTCAGTTCGGCGTCGGCCGATCCGTCGGAGCCGATCGTGGCCACGCTGCTCGCAGCATCGACGACATCGGCGAGCACCGGTTTCGGCGCACGCACCAGCACGCGGGCACCGTGCGATTCGAGCACGACGCTACGCATCGGGGGCTCCGGGGAACTGCGCAGTGGGTCGACCGAACACGTCGATCAATCCCTGCCTCACACCAGCGCGGGCGACCTCGTCGCGGTTCCACGGCCAGTCGGTCGGCCGGTAGTGCACGAAGAGGTTGGCGAACGAGCGACCCTGGAGCGGGGACGGCCGGGCGTGCAGGCAGGTGGCGCCCTCGTACAGCAGCATCTGGCCCGCTTCGAGGTACACGGTGGAACGACGTCCGTCTCGTTCGAGCACGAACGGCCACGGCTCGTCGACATCCTGCGCGACCTGCAGCACCGAACTCACGACGGCTGCCTCGCACCGGTCGAGGTGCATGACGAGGCTGTTGCCCGAGCGGTACTCGCGGATGCCATAGATGTTCGATGGCGTCAGCGGTACGCCGGCGAACTGCTCATGAACTGGTTGCAGCCAGCGAAGGAGATCGTCGCTCATGTCATGGAGTTCGATGAAGTTGGCGTCGCCACTGTGCCCCATCCCAGGGGTCCCCGGTTCCGTGCGCATCTTGCTCCGGCGCAGGTCCAGCATGGCGGCCAGCAGATCGTGCACCGGCTCGGGGATGGGTCGGACTTCGTAGCCGTCTGCGGTGATTCGCGGCAGGACATGCTGTTGGAGACGAGTGCGAACGGTGTGGTCGAGCGTTGGAGCGTCGTGGAGTGTCGCTCCGGTGACGAATCCGGTGATGCTGAAGCGGTGCGATCCGGCCGGGCCGCGGGTGGCGCCGATCTCGTGATGCTGATCGGCAGGAAACACCACGAGTTGGTCGTCGACCGCTTCGAACTCCTGCGAGCCGAGGTCATCGTCGCCCGACAACCGCAGCGGGGCGGTGATCTCGCCGGGTGCCAACGAGCCGAAGGTGTAGACGAACCCGAGTCGGGGCGAGCCGAGCGCCTCCGACTCGACGATCAACTCGCGACTGACGTGGTTGGGTCGGTGGCAGGTCAGTGTGGCCGAGACGCCGCCGACCACGAAGTGCTCGACGCCGAGTTCCTCGCGCAAGATCGGCGCCAACGAGCGCAGCCGGTCAGCGAACTCGGCGAAACTGGCGCCGAGATCCACGGTTGGCGTGGCGACGTGTTCGACACCGTGGAGTTCGAATTCCGCCCATGCACCCTGCTGCAGGGTTGCGGCCAGTCCGGAACCGATGAACTCAGGCAAGCAGAGGGGGCGATTGGCGTGCATCGATGCTCGTTGGTTCCCGTGCGTCTCTGATCAGCCGTCGCAGCAATCGCGGCGTGATCGGGCCGGAGCAGCAGGACGTTGCGGCGATCGGTCGTGGGTCGGGGCTCAGTCAGGCTGCTCGATGGGGATCAGGATCTCCCCGGGCTGCGGGATCAGTGCGGGCTGCGGGAAGTCCTCGGGCTGCGGGAAGTCCTCGGGCTGCGGGATCTGTTCGGGCTGCTCGACCGGTACGGGCACCTCGGTGGTCGTGGTGGTGGTCGTGCTCGTGGTCGACGTCGACGTGGTGGTGTCGGGGGTGGTGGTCGTCGCGTGGTTCCCGGCGGCGAACTCGCGGCAGCAACGGTCGGTGCGGTGATCAGTTCGACGGCGGGCACGGTGATGGCAGCGGCAACACCCAGCTTGATGAGCAGCTGTCGTCGGGTCGACGACGGCTCGATGGGCGGCGCATCGATCAGATCGGCAGTGGTGAGTTCAGCCAGTGCGAGCTCGACGGCGTCGCTGGACATCGCTGGGGCTTCGGCGCCGAGCAGCTCGACGATCTGCTCCACACTGCGTGTGCCGTCGCAGAGAGCAAAGACACGGGTCGCGGGAGCATTGAGCGCTGCGGCGACGTTGGAGTCGGCGTCGTAGACGAGGTTCTCGCCAGACACGTCTTGCACGATGAGCCCGTCGCGTCGAATCGGATTCATGGGATTCCTCCTGGTGGTCGAAATCGCGACGATAGCAGACCTGATGGGACGGTCGCGGAAGGCAGCCGAGTGCGGTCAGGGGGCGAGCGTTGCCACGAGCGCAGCCGCGGTTCGCCTCGTTCCCAGCCCGAAACGGCCGACCGATCGGGTGGGGAGCATGCTCGCAGCGACGGTGGTGACCACCTGCTGATCGATGGTGTCGGAGCGCTGAGCGTCGACACGGGCGGTCACGAGCTGAACGGGCGGACGTGAAGCGTCGTAACCGTGGGTGTAGGCCGCGGACAGCAAGGCGGATGTCGTCGTCGCCGCGGGCTTCGGGGTCGTGGGGTACGTCGATGCAGAAGCGCCCGATCGTGAAGCAGTGGCGGGCGAGCATCTCCAAGGCGGTGATGGGTTGATCCGTCTCGTGCCGATCGAGTCGTCGAACGGGGAGCGGCGCATCGGTGAGCAGCGGCCGGTCAGTGTCGGAATTCGCCAGGACCTCGATGTAGGCAGCGTCCCAGCCCGCGACGAATCGAGCGTCGCCGTCGATCTGGAGCACGTATGGTTCCCCGTCGTAGAACGACTGCGCCCGATGGCGTGCCCACTGGTCGTTGTCCGGAGCTGTTGCCGCGCCGAACTCGACGGAGAACCGTGGGTCGTGCCGGCGAGCATCGAACGCGTCTCGGTGAGCGTCGTCGTGGCGAACGTAGACGCCGAAACGAAGCCGGTCGGATCGAGTGGCGTTTTCGATGGCGCTCGCGGCGGTGGCCTCGATCGCGCCCGCTGACGCTGAGCTGATCTCCACGAAGATGCGTTCGTCGCATTGCGCCTCCACCAGGCGCTGCAGGTCGGGGGCCAGCGTGGACGGCACGCGTATCGCCTCGCTCGGCACGCCGAGAAGGTACCACGTCCGATTTCGCCGTGGCGCTGAGCGGTAAGGTGCGCGGGTGAGGCCACTCGACCGAGCGACGCGGGGCGAGGCCCGCTCCCGATGGTGGCCGATCGGCCGACTCGGGCCCAGCGAGGCAGAGTGCGATCTGCTCCGGGCAGCCACCGGTGATGGCCCCGATGCTGTGGCAGCATGGCGGCGCTGGCGAGCCGATCGTGATCCTGCGCTCGCACCGGCGCCACAGCAGCTGTTGCTTCCAGCGGTCCTCGCGGCGCTCCCAGGTGACGTGCTCGACACCGGTGACCGCGCGGTGATGGTCGATCTGCTTCGCCGTTCCTGGGCCGAGTCGGAGGCGTTGTGGGCGAACTTCGAGCGGTTCCTCGATCTGGTGGACCCCGTTGGTTGGACCCCGATCGTGGTGAAGGGTGCAAGCCCGACGCTGCGGCTCGCACGTGCGCCGGGGGCTCGGGCGATCTCCGACGTCGACGTGGTGGTGCCACCGGAGCGTTTTCACGAGGTGCTCGACGTCGTCGTGGGGCAGGGCTGGCGCGTCGGGTCGCACCTCGATCCGTGGTCGCACGCGGTCACCCTCGTCGCCCCCGACGACCGTCTGCTCGATCTGCATCGTTGGGTCGTCTTCCCGCGTTACTGCGAAATGCCCGAGCAGGGCTGGTTCGATCGTGCGACGACCGTGGTCGAGCGAGGCCGCACCGTGGGATGTCTCGATCGCGCCGACGAACTGGTGTTGGCCATCGTGCACGGGCTGTCGTCGCGCGGCCAGCCCGCAGCGCGCTGGCCGCTCGACGTCGACGCGATCCTGCGCGCTGTGGACGACGACGGCGAGGCGTTCTGGGACAAGGTGGTTCGCTCGGCCCGCGACCTCGGGTTGTCGTTGCCGGTGGGCCGGGGCCTCGACGTCTGCCGCACGACGCTGGCGTTGCAGGTCCCCCACGATGTCGTGGAGCGACTGCGTCGGGATGTCTCGTTCGGGCAGCGTCTTCGAGCGCTGACGCACCGGGTCCGCAACAACCCGCCGGGGCTGTGGACGCGGTATCGGCGGGTGGCGCTCAGCAACGGGCGGCGGCCACGGATGTCGGAGTTCGTCGCGGCTCGACGGCGTCGCCTCGGCAGCGCCGGTCTGCTCCGGTCGATTCGGGACGGCGTGGAGCGCAGCGCGACCCGTGTGGTCGACGGCCGTCGGCGCTGACGCTCGGCGTGTCAGTTGCGTCGGGATGCAAGGTCGGCCTCGACCTGTGCTCGAATCCAGCCATAGGTGCGCTCGAGGCCGTCGCGGAGTGTGATCGTGGGGCTCCAGCCGAGTTGCTCGCGCACGAAGGTGTTGTCGCTCGTGCGCCCACGTACCCCCTGTGGCTGGGTGAGGTCGTGATCGCGTTCGACCTCGATGCCGGCGATGTTGCTGACGAGGTCGACGAGCTGGTTGACGCTCACCGTCTCCTCGGAACCGATGTTCACCGGGTCGCTGACATTGCTGTCGATGAGTCGACGAACCCCGTCGACGGCGTCGTCGATGTAGAGGAAGCTCCGGCGCTGCTCACCGTCGCCCCACACGTCGATGCGATGGTCACCGGTCAGTTCGGCGGTGGCGACCTTCCGACAGATGGCAGCGGGTGCTTTCTCTCGACCGCCGTGCCAGGTGCCCTTCGGTCCGAAGATGTTGTGGAAGCGCGCGATCCGAACATCGAGTCCGAAGTCCTCGGCGTAGTGCCGACACATCCGCTCGCCGAACAGCTTCTCCCAGCCGTAGCCGTCCTCGGGGTCGGCGGGGTACGCGTCGGACTCCTTGAGCGCCTCCGGTGCCGTGGTGTCCTGGAGGCCGGCCGGATACACGCAGGCGGTCGACGCGAAGAAATACCGCTCGGCTCGTGCCGCGGTGGCAGCGACGATGAGGTGCGTGTTGGTGAGCACCGAGGTCATGCATTGCGCCTTGTGGTGCTCGATGAAGCCCATACCGCCCATGTCGCATGCGAGGTTGACAACGACCTCGCAACCGGCGACCGCTTCGGCGGCCGCGCGCGGATCGTTGAGGTCGGCGACGATGGTCTCGGTGCCGGGGAGGAGTTGATGCCAGCGCTCGAGGGGTGCTCGGTCCACGCAACGCACCTCGTGTCCCTCGGCGAGGTATGACGCCGCGAGGTGGCCTCCGATGAACCCACCGCCCCCAGCGATCAGCGCTCGCACGCGGTTCAGGATCCTTGATTGGCCGGAACTGGCGCCGACCGCCGCTCGACCAGCCCGAACGCCACACGCCACCCCACGAGGAACAGCGCGAGGAACGCTGCGGCCACGATCACGAACGACGTTGCCGTGCCGTCGCCGAACACCAGGTTGCGAAGCGCCATCCCCGCCAGCAGGGTGATCGCCCAGATCCCGATGCCGATGCGCCAGTCGGTTGGCCGCTGCCAGGCGCGGAACACGAGCCACCCAATGGCGAGCGCAATGAGGAACGGTGCTGCCGTGCCGATCAGGCCGGCGATGCCCTCGGCGCGCTCGTGCTCGCGTCGCCCGATGGCGACGAACAGCACCACGGCAAACGTGTCGAGTCCCAGAGCCAGCGGCAGTCGTCGATCCATTCGTTCAGTCTCGCTCGTCATGGGTCGATCGCCACGGCGGTGGTCATCCTTCGGCGGAGAATCCGCCGATCGTGCCACGATAGAACACCAGCGGCTGGGGTGGCAGCCCGTCGTGGTCGGCATCGGCATCGAGTGACGTCACGCGGCCGAGCACGAAGTAGTGGTCGCCCATCTCGTACACCTCCTCGACGCTGCAGTCGATCCAGGCAACGGCACGCTCGAGCACCGGCGCACCTGATGGGGCGGCATGCCACTCGACGTCGTCGAACCGGGTTGCTTCGGTGCCGCTCTTCGCGAACTTCCAGCACAGGTCGCTCTGTTTGTCGCTGAGCACGTTGACGCAGAAGCTGCCGGCGTCCTTCATCAGTGCCCACGTCTCGGAGTCGGTTTGGGGAAGGAAACCCACCAGCGGCGGATCGAGCGACACCGACGTGAACGAGCCGATCGTGAAGCCGTGTGGACGGTCGCCCTCGGCCATGCCGGTGATCACCGTCACGCCGGTGGGGAAGTGGCCGAGCACCGTGCGGAAGTGCTTGGCGTCGAACGCCACGGAGTCGGCGTCGGGCAGGGGCGTCTGATCGCTCATCGCCGCCAACTGTAGGCTCCCGCCGAATGACCGACCGAACGGCGCCGCCACTGGACCACGGCGATCTCGGCGACAAGGCGCGGCTTCGCAGCGTGATGCGACCGTTCAGGAAGGCACTGCCCGATCGTGGCGGACGCGCCGAGTCGTTGTGGCGTCACGTGATCGAGCTTCCCGCGGTGTTCGCCGCTGATTCCGTGCTTGCCTTCTCGTCGTTTCCGGGTGAGCCCGACACGACGTCATTGCTCACGTGGTGCGCTGCCACGGGTCGCCTGGTGGCGGTGCCCGAAGGCGACGTCGACCCGACGTGGCCGGACACCGTGATCGTGCCCGGGCTTGCCTTCACCGCAGCCGGCGATCGCCTCGGGCAGGGCGGCGGCTGGTACGACCGGTTCCTGGCCGGTACTCGTGCCGACTGCGTCGCGATCGGCGTGTGTTTCTCCGAACAGGTGCTCGAGTCGTTGCCGGTCGAACCCCACGACGTGGTCATGGACCACGTGGTCACCGACGCGGGTGTGGTGCGGTGATGTTCGACCTCGACGACCTGGCCGCTGCCACGGCGGTGGTTCGGCGTCACGTGCCGCCGACACCCCAGTATGCGTGGCCGCTACTCGACGAGGTTGCTGGCTCCAGCGTGATCGTGAAACACGAGAACCACACGCCCGTGGGAGCGTTCAAGGTGCGCGGCGGTCTCGTGTACCTCGACCGGTTGGTGCGCGAGCGGCCCGACGTGCGCGGCGTGGTCAGCGCCACCCGGGGGAACCACGGCCAGAGCCTGGCCTTCGCTGGTGGTCGGTACGGACGATCCGTCACGATTGTCGTGCCGCACGGCAACAGCGTCGAGAAGAACGCGGCGATGCGAGCGCTCGGTGCCGAGGTCATGGAGTACGGCAGCGACTTCCAGGAGGCCCGCGAGCGGTCGATCGAGATCGCTGCCGAGCGCGATCTCGAGGCCGTTCCGCCGTTCCATCGCGACCTCGTGCTCGGGGTGGCGACGTATGCGCTGGAGTTGTTCGAGGGTGCCGGCCCGCTCGACACCGTGTACGTGCCCGTCGGCATGGGATCGGGCATCAACGCGCTGATCGCCGTACGAGACCTGCTCGGCCTCGCCACTCAGATCGTGGGCGTGGTGTCGGAACTCGCACCGTCGACGCTGTTGTCGTTCGAGCAGGGGCGGGTGGTCACCACCGACGCGGCGGCGACCTTCGTCGACGGCGTGGCGACGAGATCGCCGGACCCGGTGGCCATCGAGGGCATGCTCGAAGGCGCGGCACGGATCGTCGCTGTGTCGGATGCGGCGAGCGCCGAGGCGATGCGCGATCATCTTCCGCACCACTCACAACGTGGCCGAGTCGGCCGGCGCGATCTCACTCGCCGGCCTGCTGAGTGAGTCGGTGGAACAGCGCGGCGAGCGCAGCGCGTTCGTCCTGTGCGGCGGCAACGTCGACACCGCCCAGTTCGAGGCGGTGCTCGGCGGCGCCACGCCAACGGTGGTGTGAACGTCCCGTTCGAGAGGGCGGTGGCTCAGCGAGACGGGGTCGCGGGCAACGCCGGGTGGCGGAGCCGCTTGCCGAGTTCGTCGATGATCGGATCCGGCACCGAGTTGCTGCGGGTCGCCAGTACGAGCCGGCGCGTGGTCAACGGGCGCCCTGGCGGAAGCGGACGGTCGCCGTGCTCGGCCTGTGTCGTCGGCAGCACACTCCAACCCGAGCCGAGCCGCACCATCTCGCGGACCACGTCGGGCTGGTGGCTCTCGGCGACGACTTCGATGGGGGCGCCGAGGCGGGCAAGTTCCGCAACCACGACGGTGCGGGTGTGCGATCCGATCGGGAACAGCACCCATGGGCCCCAGCCCGACGGCGCACCGATCTCCGTGCCGGGCGGGCCGTACACCGAGAGTTGTTCGTCGATGAGCGCTTCGATGTCGATGCCCGGCACCTCGTTCGGTGGCTCGACACACACCACCATGTCGAGATCCCCCGATTGCAGCAACTCGATGAGCGGCGCTGACGGGGCCACGCGCAGGAGGAGGTCGACATCGGGCTGATCGGCCCGAAAGCGCCGCAGCACATCGGGGTAGTGGCCGACCGCTGCGGCATCGATCATGCCGAGGCGGAGGCGGCCGCTTCGACCGCTCGCGACGCGCTCGGCCCAGCCGACGAGATCACCGGTGAGGGCCAACACCTGTCGGGCGTGGTCGACCGCCGGCGTGGCGCTGGTTCGGATCCGTCGGCGGCGTCCGTCTCGCTCGAACAACGGCACGCCGACACGGCGTTCCAGTTCGGCGAGGCCCTGCGACAGCGCCGACGGGCTCACGCCGACGCGCTCGGCCGCCAGCGCCCAGGTGGGCTCGTCGGCCACCGCGACCAGGTACTCCATCTGGCGGATGCTGACAGGTCGGGGAGTGGGCGCACCCTTCGAACAATACTGCAGATATTCTTCACAATGATAGCGATGAACTGTGAATCGTCGCTTATCGTTGCTGGAATGACTGCACGACAGATCGCTCCCGCCACCGGCAAGCTCGGCGTCCTCACGCCCGGCATGGGTGCCGTGGCCTCCACCTTCATCGCCGGCGTGATCGCCGCCCGCAAGGGGATCCATCCCCCGATCGGTTCGATCAGCCAGATGGCCCACATCCGCCTCGGCACGAAGGAAGAGAACCGCAACCCGAAGATCAGCGAGTTCGTGCCGCTGGCGCACCTCGACGACATCGTGTTCGGCGGCTGGGACCCGATCTCACCGAACGCTCTCGAGGCGGCCCGTACCGCCGGCGTGCTGAACAACGAGGACCTGAACGCGATTTCGAGCGAGCTCGAGTCGATCGTGCCGATGGAGGCCGTGTTCGACCAGCGTTGGGTGTCGCGCCTCGACGGCGTGCGCGTCAAGAAGATCGACAACAAGTGGGATCAGGCCATGGCGCTGATCGACGACATCGCGAACTTCAAGTCGTCCAACGGCTGCGACCGTCTCGTGATGGTGTGGTGCGGTTCCACCGAGGCCTACCAGGAGCCCTCCGAGGTCCATCAGACCGTCGAGGCGTTCGAGCAAGGTCTGCGCGACAACGACGCCAACATCTCGCCGAGCCAGATCTACGTCTACGCCGCACTGCAGTCCGATGTGCCGTTCGCCAACGGTGCACCGAACCTGTCGGTCGACCTGCCCTGCATGATCGAACTGTCGCGCACCCGCAACGTGCCGATCGCCGGCAAGGACTTCAAGACCGGCCAGACCTGGATGAAGACCATTCTCGCCCCCGGCCTCAAGGCCCGCATGCTGGGTCTGCGCGGCTGGTACTCCACCAACATCCTGGGCAACCGTGACGGCGAAGTGCTCGACGATCCGGAGAACTTCAAGAGCAAGGAAGTCTCCAAGCTCGGTGTGCTCGACGGCATCCTGCAGCCCGAGGTGTACCCCGACCTCTACGGCAACATCGACCACGTCGTGCGCATCAACTACTACCCGCCCCGCGGCGACAACAAGGAGGGTTGGGACAACCTCGACATCTTCGGTTGGCTCGGCTACCCGATGCAGATCAAGGTCGACTTCCTCTGCCGCGACTCGATCCTGGCGGCACCGATCGTGCTCGACCTTGCGCTGTTCATGGACCTCGCCCACCGCGCCGGCGAGTCCGGTGTGCAGGAATGGCTGAGCTTCTACCTCAAGGCCCCGCAGGCTGCGGGTGAGAGCCCGGCCGAGAGCGACCTGTTCATCCAGCAGACCAAGATGAAGAACACGCTCCGCGAGTGGATGGGCGAGCAGCCCGTCACCCACTCCGAAGCCGGCTGAGCCCCCCGAGCCCGGGTCTCCCGGAACCCACTGCCGGTTCCCCGAGCCCGGGTCTCCGGGAACCCACTCGGAACTGTGTGACAGCGTCTCGTCACGATGGCGTCATGAGTCATCGACGCGATCTCACGACCAGCGAGTGGTTTCACATCGTCCACAAGGGGGCCGACAGCCAGGACATCTTTGCTGCGGCGAGCCATCGCAGCGTCTACGAAGACCTCCTGGCCGACGCGTTCGAGCGGTTCGGCGTCGAGTTGCACGCATACGCATGGATGAGCAACCACGTCCACCAACTCGTGCACGTCCCAAACGGCGCGTTGCCGGAGGCGATGCATCGACTGGCCAGCCGGTACGCCTGCATCTTCAACGGATGGACCGATCGCAGTGGACCGCTCTTCACCGACCGGTACTTCAGCGAGCCGATCACCTCGGACGCCCAGCTCGCGCAGACCGCCCGCTACATCCACCGCAACCCCTCTGCGATCGTGGGTTCCGCAGGGCTCGTCCCCTACCGGTGGTCGAGTTTCGGGGTGCTCGCCGGTCGCCGGCCGGCCCCCTCTTGGCTGACGACCGGCGTCGTCGATGCTGGGTTCACTCCGAGCTCGTACGAGCGGTATGTGCTGACACCGCAGCCGAGCGATCGGCACGCACTCGGTGTCCTCCCACCGTCGACGCCAACGAGTTGCGACGAGCTCGAAGCTGCTGTTGCCGAGATCGCATCCCGATCCATCGACGACCTGCGTCGCCGCGAAACGCAACGCAAGCGACGATGCCCGGACCGTGATGATCTCGCTCGCGGTCGAGCTCCGGGCAGCGACGAGCGCCGAACTCGCCGAGCGGTACGGGTTGAGCGATCAGCGCAGCGTGCGACGGATTGCCCGGCGCGGGAGGGCCCGGGCAACCGACTCGGCTTCATTCGCCCAGCTGCACGATCGCGTCATTGAGCGACTGGATCGCCGAACGTGATCACCCAGTAATGGGTTCCCGGAGACCCGGGCTGGGGGAACCGGCAGCGGGTTCCCGGAGACCCGGGCTGGGGGAACCGTCAGGCGGGGAAGGCGCCTTGGAGCTGGGCGGCGGTGAGGGTGTTCTCCAGCAGGCAGGCAATGGTCATCGGCCCGGTGCCGCCTGGCATCGGAGTGATGAAGCCAGCGACCTCCACCACTGACTCGAAGTCCACATCGCCGACGATGCCGGCCTCGGTGCGTGACACGCCGACGTCGATCACGGTGGCACCTGGGCGCACCATGTCGGCGGTGATCATGCGCGCCTGTCCGGCCGCGGCCACCACGATGTCGGCCTCTCGCACCACAGCGGCCATGTCGGAGGTGCGCGAGTCCGCGAGGGTCACGGTGGCGTCCACGCCCTTGCGGGCGAGCAGCAGCGACAACGGCAGCCCCACCAGCGTCGACCGTCCGATCACGACCGCCCGCTTGCCGCTGGTCGGGATCTCGTAGTGCTCGAGCAGCCGCATCACTCCGAGCGGAGTGCACCCCACGAGCCCCGGCCGCCCCCGCACGAGACGCCCCATCGAGCGCTCGGTGAGCCCGTCGACATCCTTCTCGGGCGGAATCAGATCGATCACCGGCTCTGGATCGAGCCCATCGGGCAACGGCAACTGCACGAGGATTCCGTGCACCTCGGGGTCGACCGCAAGGCCTCGGACCACCGATTCGACTTCGGCCTGGGTGGCGGTGGCGGGAAGGTCGCGGTGTCGAGAGGCCAGCCCTGCCTCGGCGGCCTTTCGGTGCTTCATGTTCACGTAGCGCTGGCTCGGGCCGTCATCGCCCACCAACACCGTGGCAAGGCACACCGCGGGCGATCCCGCCTGTTCGATTCGCGAGCGGATCCTGCCGACGAGTTCGTCGCGAAGTGCGTTGCCGTCCATCAGTGTTGCCGTCATCGCGGCAACCCTAGGGCGCGACGCTCATTCTGGAACGATGCCCAACTCCAGGTCGATCATCGGGTAGGGGAGATCGGTGCGTTCGTTCATGTCGATCACGTACGACACCCATCCAGCGATGAAACGATGCTGGAAGACCTTCGCAATCGCATCGAGGTCGATCAGACCCGGATCGGTCGAGAACGCGACCTGCATCAGCGCGAGTGTGTCGTCGTACAGCGCTTCGGCGTGGTGGCGTTGGGCCAGTTGTTCCTCGTCGCCGAGCGGTCCCTCGTACCCGAACTCGATCCGCCAGCGTGACTCCATCAGGGCAACGATGAGGTCACAGCTCTCCGCGATGACCGAGCGGATACCGATACCCAGCGGGCCATCGCCGAATCGCCAACGCGTCACGACGTTGAACGACTCCTGGTTCTGGTGGGCAACGGTGATCAGATCGCGACAGAGGCGATCGACGTGGTCGATCTGGTCCCAGTCGATCGACTGATCGAAAACGATGTCGTGCAGTGATGTGGTGAGACCGGCCACGACCTGCCGGGCGGCCAACGACTTCAGCTCGCCCATGTTGCGCACGTGGCGATACACGGCGGGCTGGGTGATGCCCATCCGCTTGGCCACCGCTACGGAAGTGAGACCAGTGGGTCCGAGCTCGCGGAGCAGGTCGGCGGCATGTCCGATCGCTTGGTCTCGTCGTGAGAGGCGTGGCTGAGCGTCGGTCATCGGTTGGCCAACGTGGGTGACGACAGGTTCGCGCTGCCGAGTTCGGGTATCGGCAAGCCGACGGCCCTGTTGGCTTGAAGGACGTACGCGCACCACGCGGTGAACATCCGAAGACTTGCCAGATGGACCACCAAGCGCCGATGTTCCGGCCCCACTGCGCGCACACGACGGGCCACGGCGACGAGGTCGTCAACGGCGAGGTTGCAGTGCACCAGAAGGGCGGCCGAGGTGGCTTCGTCGAACGGGATGTCGCAGTGGAAGTCCTCACGCCAGGCCCGCTCGAACTCGGTGGAGACCAACGCGATGCCGAAGCCGAGCAGTGCTCGAATCCCCTCGCCGAGTTCGCTGGTGTCGTAGCGCCAACGCTCGATCGTGTCGAACGCGTGCTGGTGAGCCTGGCTCAGGTCCACCAGGCGTTCGGCGAACGCCGTGAGGTGCGACCCGTCACCCCAGGTCGTCTCGGGTGCAGTTGCGGCATCGAGGAGCACGGTGGCCAATTCACCGACCACGCGATGGCTCGCCAGCGTGGTCAGTTCGTCCATGTCGCGGATGTGGCGATAGATCGCCGGCTGGGTGACCCCGAGGCGCTTCGCGACCGCGACCGATGTCAGCGCCGACGGACCGGACTCGCGCAGGATCGCCGTCGCCGTATCGATGACGTCTTGGCGGGTGCGCACAGAGTGAGGCTATGTACGGTAGGGAGTATTCATGTAGTCGGGGCAATCGCAGTGGAACCAAACGAGCGTGGCGACTTGCGACAGATGCGACGGTTCCGGCTATGATCACCGTTGTGTCTGCGAACAAGCACTCCCTGAGCGCCCTGCTCGTAGTACTCATTCAGTAGCACGCCCGGCCATCTGCTGCGCGTGCCCCGACCTCCCAACTGGGAGGTCGTTTGCTTTTCGGCACCGTTTCCGACCGGCCTGACCGCTCTGCTCCATCGACCTCCACTCCACACCGAACACCAGCACACAAAGGCACTGACATGACCGAACGACTCACCGGCGCCCAGGCGCTGATCCGAGCACTCGAACACGAGAACGTCGAACTGATCTTCGGCTACCCGGGGGGCTGCATCCTGCCCGCATACGACCCGCTGATGGACAGTTCCATCCGCCACGTCCTCGTGCGCCACGAACAGGGTGCCGGTCACATGGCCGAGGGCTACGCCCACGTGTCGGGCAAGCCCGGCGTGGCCATGGTCACCTCCGGCCCGGCCGCGACGAACCTCGTCACACCGCTCATGGACGCCTACATGGATTCGGTGCCGATGGTGGCCATCACCGGCCAGGTGCCGACCGCGGCGATCGGCTCCGATGCCTTTCAGGAATGCGACACGGTCGGCATCACTCGGTCGTGTACCAAGCACAACGAGTTGGTCATGTCCGCTCAGGACATCCCGATGGCGGTGCGTCAGGCGTTCCACATCGCCACAACCGGTCGCCCGGGCCCGACGCTCATCGATGTGCCCAAGGACTGCCTCCAGAACGAGATGGACTGGTACTGGCCGACCGACCAGGAGGTGCTCGACTCGCTGCCGGGGTACCGCCCGAACGTGAAGGGGCATCCCCGCATGATCAAGGAGGCCGCCCGGCTGATCATGGAGTCCGAGCGTCCGATCATCTACGCCGGCGGCGGCATCTTGAAGTCGCGTGCGGCCGAGGCGCTTCGTGAACTCGCCGAGCTGATCGACAGCTACGTCGTCACCACGCTGATGGCGCGCGGCGTGTTCCCCGACAACCATCCCCTGTGTCTGGGGATGCCCGGGATGCACGGCAACGCCACGGCGGTCACCTCGATGCAGAAGGCTGATCTGCTGATCACGCTGGGTGCCCGTTTCGACGACCGCATCACCGGCAGGGTGGACGCGTTTGCCCAGCAGGCCAAGGTGATCCACGTCGACATCGATCCCGCCGAGCAGGGCAAGGTGCGTCGCCCCGACGTGCCGATCGTCGGCGATGCGAAGTACGTGATCGAAGAGATCATCGCCGAGATCAAGACGCTGATTGCTGCCGGCACGGTCCAAGCCGACACCTCGGCCTGGAAGAGCAGGGTCTCGGGCTGGCGCGAGCAGTTCCCGATGACCTACGACCAGTCGGAGCCCGGTGCAGCGCTCAAGCCGCAGTACTGCATCGAGGAGCTGAACCGGCTGGCCACGCCGCACACGATCGTGGCGTCGGGCGTCGGCCAACACCAGATGTACACCTCGCAGTTCTTCGAGTTCAACGAGCCCTACACCTGGGTCAACTCCGGTGGGCTCGGCACGATGGGCTTCTCGATCCCCGCAGCGATCGGTGCGAAGGCCGCGAAGCCGGAGTGCGACGTGTGGGCCGTCGACGGCGACGGGTGTTTCCAGATGACCGCTCAGGAACTGGTGACCGCGACGGTCGAGGGCATCCCGATCAAGGTGATGCTGCTCAACAACAGCTACCTCGGCATGGTGCGCCAGTGGCAGGAGATGTTCTACGACGAGCGGTACTCCGAGGTGTACCTCAACGCCAAGGTCCCCGACTTCGTCATGTGGGCCGAATCGATGGGCTGCGTGGGCATCCTCGTGGAATCGCCCGAAGAGGTCGGCCCTGCCATCGAGAAGGCCAACTCGATCACCGACCGCAGTGTGGTGATCGAGTTCCGCACCGACGCATCCGAGAAGGTGTTTCCGATGGTGCCCGCTGGCGCCAGCAACGACGAACTGATCCTGCACCCCAACCAGAACGACCGAGTCGAAAGCCTCACCTCATGACCACGATCAACCAGTACGGCGGCCAGACGCTGAACCATCACATCTTGTCGGTGCTCGTCCAGAACCGGCCGGGCGTCCTCGCCCGGGTGGCCGGCCTGTTCGCGCGGCGTGGCTACAACATCTTCTCGTTGGCGGTCGCTCCGGCCGAGGACGAGGGCATGAGCCGGATCACGATCGTGGTCGACGTCGAGTCGACGCCGCTGGAGCAGATCACCAAGCAGCTCTTCAAGCTGATCGACGTGGTCAAGATCTCCGAGCTCGATCCTCGCCGCTCGGTCGAGCGCGAATTGCTCATCGCCACGGTCAGGGCGCCCGACGAGCAGCGCGCCAAGGTGGTCGAGTTGGTCAACATCTTCGAGGGCAAGATCATCGCCGTCGCGGAATCAGTCCTCACCGTCAGCCTCGAGGGGCACCCGGACAAGCTCGACGATTTTGAGGATTTGCTCGACGGATATGGCATCGTTGAGCTCCAGCGCACCGGTCGTGTCGCGTCTGCCGAAACTCGATCGCGGTGCGCGACTGCGCGCCGTGCACCCCACTCCCACAACTGGAAAGGCCGGCTGAGATGGCTGTCACCGTGTATTACGCCGAGGATGCAGATCCCTCGATCATCCGCAGCAAGAAGGTCGCCGTCATCGGCTACGGCTCGCAGGGCCACGCCCACGCGCTCAACCTGAAGGAGTCGGGTGTCGACGTCGTCGTCGGTCTGCGACCCGAGTCGTCGTCGGCTGCCAAGGCCGAAGCCGCCGGGCTCAGCGTGATGACCATCGACGAGGCCTCCGAGTGGGCCGACGTGATCATGCTGCTGGCGCCCGACACCGAGCAGAAGGCGATCTACGACGCGCGACATCGCGTCGCACCTCACCGACGGCAAGGCGCTCGCCTTCGCGCACGGCTTCAACATCCGTTTCGACCGCATCCAGCCGCCAGCCGGCTGCGACGTGATCATGATCGCCCCGAAGGGCCCCGGTCACCTCGTGCGACGCACCTACACCGAAGGCGGCGGCGTCCCGGCGTTGATCGCAGTCGAGCAGGACGCCACCGGTACCGCTCGCGACGTGGCGATGTCGTACGCCGACGCAATCGGCGGCACTCGCGCCGGCGTGATCGAAACCACGTTCTCCGAAGAGACCGAGACCGACCTGTTCGGTGAGCAGGCGGTGTTGTGCGGCGGCGTGACCGCGCTCGTGCGCGCCGGGTTCGAAACGCTGACCGAGGCCGGCTACGCGCCGGAGATGGCCTACTTCGAGTGCCTCCACGAGGTGAAGCTCATCGTCGACCTCATGTACGAAGAAGGCATCGCCGGCATGCGGTACTCGATCTCCGACACCGCCGAGTACGGCGACCTCACCCGCGGCCCTCGCGTCGTCACCGACGCCACCAAGGCCGAGATGAAGAAGATCCTCGGCGAGATCCAGAGCGGCCAGTTCGCTGCCGAGTGGATCGCCGAGTCCGAGGCCGGGCGTCCCAACTACAAGCGCATGCAGGAAGAAGGCAAGGCGCACCCGATCGAGGAGATCGGCGGCGAGTTGCGCGGCATGATGCCGTTCATCAGCGCCGGCAAGCAGAAGGTCTCCGACATCTCCGGAGGCTGACATGACTCGAAGCGATGAGCGAACGCTCCGGATCTGGGGATTTCGCTCATCGCTCGCTGAGGTGGGCGGGGCCGGATGACGGACGCGGCGTGGGTGTTCGGCGCGGCGTTCGCGGCAGCGGCTGCGGCGAACTGGTGGAGTCGCCTGTCGGACGGTCGTCGCCGCACCGAGCTCTGGAGCAAGCCGCTCGCGCTGATTGCGTTGATCGGTGTTGCCGTCACCTTGGATCCGGTCGACCCGGTGACGCGTGCGTGGTTCGTGGGGGCCCTCGTGTGCTCGCTGGCCGGCGACGTGTTCCTGCTCGGCGGTGATCGGCGATTCATCCCTGGACTTGTCGCGTTCCTCCTCGCACACGTTGCCTACACGATCGGTCTGGTCCTTGCGCCTGACTGGTCGTCGGCTGGCTTCATGGCGGGCATCGCGATCATGCTCGGGCTCGCCTTCGCCGTCGGCCTGCGCATCGTTCGGGCCGCGCGGGAGTCGAGTCCGACGCTCGGGCTCGCGGTCAGCGCGTACCTTTCGGCGATCTCGCTGATGTTCTGCGCGGCCGCAGCGACCGGCAACTGGTGGGCGATCGCTGGAGCGGGGTTGTTCGTCGCATCGGATTCGGTGCTGGGTTGGCGGCAGTTCGTGGCGAGCTCGTCGTGGATGCCGGTGACGATCATGGTGACCTATCACCTCGGCCAAGCCGGCCTCGTCGCCAGCCTGCTCTGACCGTCACGGCTGGAGGAACCGTAAACCTGACTTGTGAGGTCGGGAATTGGGCGGTAACGTCCCGGCTCTATGAGCGACTCCTGGGGTTTCGAGACCAAGCAAATTCACGTCGGCGGCGAGCCCGACCCGACGACTGGTGCCCGAGCGGTGCCGATCTATCAGACGACCTCGTATCAGTTCCGCGACACCGACCATGCGGCGAACCTGTTCGGCCTGGCTGAGATCGGCAACATCTACACCCGCATCATGAACCCCACGCAGGGGGCGCTCGAAGCTCGAGTGAACGCACTCGAAGGCGGCTGCATCACCGCCGTCGGTCTGCCGGGCACCCTCGCGGTGGCCTCGGGCCAGGCCGCAGAAACGCTCGCGTTCATGACGCTGTGCGAGGCGGGCGACCACGTGGTGGCGTCGCCGTCGCTCTACGGCGGGACCTACAACCTGCTTCACTACACGCTGCCGAAGTTCGGTATCGAGGTCACCTTCGTCGATGATCCGGACGATCTCGCCCAGTGGGAAGCCGCGATCAAGCCGAACACCAAGGTCTTCTTCGGCGAGGTCATCCCGAACCCGAAGAACGATGTGCTCGACATCGAAGGCATCGCCGGCGTGGCCCACGCCAGCGGCATCCCGTTGATGGTCGACAACACGGTGCCCACGCCGTACCTGATCCGCCCGCTCGAGTGGGGCGCCGACATCGTGATCCACAGCCTCACCAAGTTCATGGGCGGTCACGGCACCTCGGTGGCGGGTGCCATCGTGGACGGCGGCACGTTCGACTACGCAGCCTCGGGCCGTTTCCCGAACTTCACGGAGCCCGATCCGAGCTATCACGGCCTCGCATACTTCCCGGCACTCGGCCACGGCGCCTTCATCCTCAAGGCCCGCGTGCAGATGCTGCGCGACCTCGGCCTCGCCATTTCGCCGTTCAACGCGTTCCAGATCCTGCAGGGCATCGAAACGCTCAGCCTGCGCATGGAGCGCCACTTCGCGAACGCTCAGAAGGTGGCCGAATACCTCGAATCCCACGATCAGGTCGAGTCGGTGAACTACTCCGGTCTGGCATCGAGCCCGTGGCACGAGCGGGCCACGAAGCTCGGCGGCGGCAAGGGCTACGGCTCGGTGCTCGCGTTCGAGATCAAGGGCGGTCTCGAAGCGGGCAAGAAGTTCGTCGAGGGCGCCGTGCTGCACAGCCACGTGGCCAACATCGGTGACGTGCGCAGCCTGGTGATCCACCCAGCGAGCACCACCCACAGCCAGCTGAGCCCCGAAGAGCAAGCAGCGTCGGCCGTCGGCCCCGGCCTGATCCGCCTCAGCGTCGGCATCGAGTCGGTCGACGACATCATCGCCGACCTCGACATCGCGTTCGCCGCCGCCAACGCCTGATCGCAACGATCACGCCTGGGGTCTGACCCCAGGCGTGATGGTCAGTCGTCGCGCTGGTTGCGCAGGAAGTCCTCGAAGGCGCTGCCGAGGTCGTCCGCTGATGGAATCTGCGCTTCCGCGCGCCGGTCGAACTCGGCTTCGAGCAACTGGACGTACATCTTGAGCTGTTCGTCGTTGTCGACGATCTCGTCGTGCACATCACGCCATCCATCGGTCTGATCGCTGAAGTCCGATGTGTTGGGAACATCGAGCACATGGCTCAGGTGGCGAACGAGGGCGGCGGTGGCCTGAGGGTGCTCGGCGTTCATCAGGTAGTGGGGAATGCCGACGCGCAGCGACACCGACGGCACCCCTCGCCCCTCGAGTTCGGCCTGCAGCACGCCCACGACACCGGTGATGCCCTGGTAGCTGGGTGCCACGAGGCCGAGTCGAGCAGCGAGGTCGGCGTTGGCGGTGCTCCCCGTGACGGGAGGGTTCCGGGTGTGCGGGATGGCTTCGGCGCCGGAGCCGACGGTGACCACGGCCTCACAGCCGAGTGCCTGCGCCACCACCACGATCGCATCGACGTAGGTCCTCCAGTGCAGGTGCGGCTCGACGCCGATCAGACCCACCACGTCGCGGCTGCCCGGGTTGCGTTGGAGAATGAACTCGTTGCTCGGCCACACGATCTCGCGGACCTCGTCGTCGATCGACACGTGAGGGCGCTGCTGGGTGAAGTCGTAGAAGGGGTCCGGGTCGATCGAGCCGACGGTGACGGCATGCTCGGCGCTCACGAAGGCGTTGACCGCCTGGGTGGCAGCGCCGGCCACGTCGAACCAACCCTCCAAGCCCACGAGCATCACCGGACGATCGAGTGTGCCGATGTCGCCGGTGCCGAACTGGAGAACCTCCGTCGCATCCACGACGTGGAGTCTGCCAGCGAAATGAAACTGCGGCGTGCCGTCAGCCGAGTGCGGCGACGACGTGATCGATCGAGTGGGTGAGCGCCTCGACATCGGCGGGCTCGATCGCCGGGAACATCGCGACCCGCAACTGGTTCCGGCCGAGCTTGCGATACGCGAACGTGTCGAGGATGCCGTTGGCGGCGAGCGCCTTGGTGACCGCGGTGGCGTCGATCGCGTCGTCGAGGTCGATCGTGCCCACCACGTTGGAGCGCTTCGACGGGTCGGCCACGAAGGGTGCGGCCCACTCGCGAGCTTCCGCCCAGCCGTACAGGATGGCTGCCGATGCCGCGCTCCGGCCAGCGGCGAAGTCCATGCCACCGTTGTCGAGCATCCACCGCACCTGAGCGTCGAGCATCACGAGCGTGGCGAGCGCCGGGGTGTTGTAGGTCTGGTTCAGCAGCGAGTTGTCGAGCGCGATCTGCAGATCGAGTGACGCCGGGCGCCAGCGGTCGCTGCTGCCGATCGAGGTGATGCGCTCGAGCGCCGCGGGGGAGCAGGCGGCAAGCCAGAGGCCCCCGTCGGAGGCGAAGCACTTCTGCGGTGCGAAGTAGTACACGTCGACCTCGGCGGGGTCCCAGCGCAACCCGCCGGCGGCTGAGGTGGCATCGACGGCCACGAGGGCCGTGTCGGCCGACGTGCCGGCCGGGCGGCGGAGATCCATCGCCACGCCGGTGGACGTCTCGTTGTGGGTGAGGGCGTACAGGTCGATGCCCTCCTCGGCGATGGGAGCGGGGTGGCTGCCTGGATCGGAACGCACCACCGTTGGCTCGCCCAGGTGCGGCGCGGAGGCCGCGGCCTCGGCGAACTTCGACGAGAACTCGCCGAACACCAGGTGTTGACTGCGTCGGTCGATGAGGCCGAAGGTGGCCACGTCCCAGAACACGGTCGAGCCGCCGTTGCCGAGCACGATCTCCCAGCCGTCGGGAAGCGCGAACAACGAGGTCAGGCCCGAGCGGACCGAGCCGACGAGGTCCTTGACCGGGGGCTGGCGGTGCGACGTGCCCAGCACGGTGTCCTTGGCCGCGACGAGCGCCGCGATCTGTTCGGGACGGACCTTCGACGGACCCGATCCGAAGCGTCCATCGGACGGCAACAGCTCGGCGGGAATGGTGATCTTCGACGGTTCGGTACTCACGACCACCAGCATGGCGGCTCGGGCACCGATCGCCACGAAACGGTGTGAGCCGGTGTGGCTGCATGTGGCAGGCTTGACCACCGTGAACCGCACCTCCCACCGCCTCGCATCCATCGCCCCGTCTGCCACCCTCGCGGTCGACTCGAAAGCCAAGGCGCTCAAGGCCGCCGGTGAGAACGTGATCGGCTTCGGGGCCGGCGAACCCGACTTCCCGACGCCCGCCCACATCGTCGACGCAGCGGCCGAGGCCTGTCGCGACCCCAAGAACCATCGGTACACGCCTGCCGGCGGGCTGCCGGAGCTGAAGGAGGCGGTCGCCGCCAAGACGATGCGCGACTCGGGCTTCGAGTGCAAGCCGTCGCAGGTGCTGATCACCAACGGCGGCAAGCACGCGGTGTACACCGCATTCGCAGCGCTCTGTGACCCGGGCGACGAGGTCATCTGCCCCGCTCCGTACTGGACCACGTACCCCGAGGCGATCACGCTCGCCGGTGGCGTCCCCGTCGTGATCGACACCGACGCAGCGAGCGGGTTTCAGGTCACGATCGACCAGCTCGAGGCGGCCTACACCCCTCGCACCAAGGTGTTGCTGTTCGTCAGCCCCGACAACCCGTCCGGTGCGGTGTGCCCGCCCGACATGGTCAAGGCCATTGGCGAATGGGCGCTCGAGCGCGGTGTGTGGGTGATCACCGACGAGATCTACGAGCACCTGACCTACGGCGACAACGAGTTCGTCTCGATGCCCACCGTGGTACCCGAGTTGGCAAACCAGTGCCTGATCGTCAACGGCGTGGCCAAGACCTACGCAATGACCGGGTGGCGCGTCGGCTGGATGATCGGACCCGACGACGTTGTCAAGGCATCGACCAACTTCCAGAGCCACGCCACCTCGAACGTCGCCAACGTCTGTCAGCGGGCGGCGCTCGCCGCAGTGTCCGGATCGCTCGACGACGTGGTCGAGATGCGCACGGCGTTCGCCCGCCGGGCCAACACGATGTACACGATGCTGAACGCGATCGACGGCGTCACCTGCCTCGAGCCGCAAGGGGCGTTCTATGCGTACCCCGACCTCACAGGATTGTTGAACCGGCCGATCGGCGGGGTCAGCGTGTCGAACACGCTGGACCTGGCCGACCTGGTGCTCGACGTGGCCAAGGTGGCCTTCGTGCCGGGCGAAGCATTCGGCCTCGGCGGCTATGGCCGGTTCTCGTTCGCGCTCGGTGACGACGACATCGTCGAGGGCATCAACCGCTTTGCCGCGCTCGTCAGCTCCTGAACCCGGGGCCGCAATGAGCGAACACACCAGATGATGGTGGATTCGCTCATCGCTGGTTCGTTTTCGCTCGTCGCAGAAACGATGGGAAGATGTGCGCCATGACGACTGGTCCGTTGGAGCTGGGCGACGCATTCCCTGCCGCCACACATGAGCAGTGGATGCACGCCGTGCGCGGTGTGGTCCTCAAGGGGAAACCCGATGCCACCGACGAGGACTTCGCGGCGGCGTTCGCCCGGCAACTGGTGCACGTCACCGAGGACGGCATCGAGATCGCACCGCTCTACAGCGCCGACGATGCCGTCGCGCCCGCTGGACTGCCGGGCTTCGCGCCGTTCGTGCGGTCGGCGCATGCTGCGCCCGTGCCGTGGGAGATCCGCCAGCGGGTCTGGCCCACCGTCGAGGGTTCCACCGGGGTTCGAGAGCTCGAATCCGGAGCGACCGGTCTGCTGATCGAGCTGTCGGACACTGCCGATGCCGCCGAACTCGAACGGGCGCTCGACGGCGTGTACGTCGACCTGGCGCCGGTGTCGCTGGCGGCACCGTGGGGATCCGACGGGGTCGCCGGCGCACGACTGCTCGCTGAGCTCTGGGAGCGACGAGAGCTCGCTGCTGACGCCCGCACGGGCACGCTGGGCGTGGACCCGCTCGGCGCCTGGGCGCGCAACGGTGGCACCACCGACCTGGTCGCCGGGTTTGCTGCTGCCGCCGACCTCGTTGCCGATCTCGCCGTCACGGCGCCGAAGGCTCGGGTCGTCGTGGTCGACGGCACGCTCTGGCATGACGCAGGTGCCACGATCGGGCAGGAACTCGCCTGGACGCTCGCTGCTGCTGCACAGACCGTCCGGGAACTCGTTGCTGCGGGGGTGAGCACCGAGCGGGCATTCGCAACGGTCGAGTTCCGCTGGGCCGCCACGGCAGATCAGTTCGAGACGATCGCCAAGCTGCGCGCTGCTCGGCGCCTGTGGGCACGCATCGCCGAGGTCAGTGGCATCGAACCGGCCGCCCGCGCGATGTATCAGCACGCCGACGGTTCCAAGGCGATGATGGGCCGCTACGACCCGTGGGTGAACTCGCTGCGATCCACGGTCGCCTGCTTCGCTGCGGCGATGGGCGGCGCCGACGCCATCACGATCTGGCCGCACGACATCTTGACGCAACCTGGTGGCACTGCCCTCGGCCGACGCGTCGCTCGCAACACCCAGAGCGTGCTGCAAGCCGAATCGCACCTGTCCCGAGTGGTCGATGCAGCGGGCGGGTCGTGGTACGTGGAGCACCTCACCGACGACCTCGCCCGCACCGCCTGGACGCTGTTGCAGCAGGTCGAGGCAGCGGGCGGCGTCGATGCCGCCCTCACGAGCGGGGCGATCCATGGCGACCTGCAGCAGGCCCTGGCCTCTCGCGCCGATCTGCTCGCCACCCGCAAGCGGCCACTCACCGGCATCACCGAGTTTCCCAACATCGACGAAGCATCACCGCCGTCGCACGATCCGTGGCCGGCGGCAGGCCCGTTCGGGGCGACCCGGTTCGAGCCCCTGGGTGTGCACCGTCACGCCGAAGCAATCGAGACGCAACGCGCTCGCGCCGATCGCCACGCAGCAGCGACAGGACATCGCCCTGCGGTGTATCTCGCGGCGCTCGGCAGCCAGGCGGCGTTCACCGCGCGGGTCACGTTCGCCACGAACCTCTTCGCGGTCGGCGGCATCGCCACGGTGACGGGGCCGCCCGAGGACTTCGCCGCATCGGGGTGCGCGATCGCGTGCCTCTGCTCGGCCGACCCGATCTATCGCGACGACGGCGAGGCCGCCGCCAGCGCGCTGCGCGACGCAGGCGCCACCAGGATCTACCTCGCCGGACGGGGCCTCGACCTCGCCGGCGTCGACGAAGAAGTGGGGATGGGGAGCAACGTCCTCGACGTGGTCACCAGAGCCCTCGACGAACTGGGAGTGGAGCGATGACGATTCCCGACCTGTCCAACGTTGCCCTCGGCGACATCGACAACGGCGCAAGCGTCGAGCAGTGGCGCGAGGCGGTTCGTGCCGAGACCGGCCATGACGTCGACGAACTCTCGTGGGCCACCCCCGAGGGCATCGACGTGCCGATCATGCTCGACGAGTCGTCGCTCGAGGGGCTCGACGTGGTCGACTCGTATCCGGGCATCGCCCCGTACATCCGTGGCCCGTATCCCACGATGTACGTCAACCAGCCGTGGACGATCCGCCAGTACGCGGGGTTCTCCACGGCCGACGCGTCGAACGCGTTCTACCGACGCAACCTCGCCGCCGGCCAGAAGGGCTTGTCGGTGGCGTTCGACCTTGCGACCCACCGGGGCTACGACAGCGACCATCCACGCGTCTCCGGCGACGTTGGCATGGCCGGCGTGGCGATCGACTCGATCCTCGACATGCGCCAGCTCTTCGACGGCATCCCGCTCGACGAGATGAGCGTGTCGATGACCATGAACGGTGCGGTGTTGCCGGTGCTGGCGCTCTACATCGTGACGGCCGAGGAGCAGGGGGTGAGTCCGAGCCAGCTCGCGGGCACGATCCAGAACGATGTGCTCAAGGAGTTCATGGTTCGCAACACCTACATCTACCCACCCGAGCCGTCGATGCGGATCATCTCCGACATCTTCGCGTTCACCTCGGCCGAGATGCCCCGGTTCAACTCGATCTCGATCTCCGGCTACCACATGCAAGAGGCCGGGGCGACCGCGGATCTGGAACTCGGCTACACGCTTGCCGACGGCGTCGAGTACCTGCGTGCGGGCATCGACACCGGCCTCGACATCGACGCCTTCGCGCCGCGGCTGTCGTTCTTCTGGGCCGTTGGCATGAACTTCGCCATGGAAGTGGCCAAGATGCGTGCCGGCCGGTTGCTGTGGGCGAAGCTCGTCAAGCAATTCGACCCGAAGAGCCCGAAGTCGTTGTCGCTGCGCACCCACTCGCAGACCTCGGGCTGGTCGCTCACCGCCCAGGATGTGTACAACAACGTGGTGCGCACCTGCGTGGAGGCGATGGCAGCCACGCAGGGCCACACCCAGTCGTTGCACACCAATGCGCTCGACGAGGCGCTTGCGCTGCCGACCGATTTCAGCGCCCGCATCGCCCGCAACACCCAGCTGTTCCTCCAGCAGGAGTCGGGAACCAACCGGGTGATCGATCCCTGGGGAGGGTCGTACTACATCGAGCAACTCACCGATCAGCTGGTCGCGTCTGCGTGGGCGCACATCCAGGAGATCGAGGAGGCCGGCGGCATGACCGCCGCCATCGAAGCAGGCATCCCCAAGCTGCGCATCGAGGAAGCTGCCGCACGCACCCAGGCCCGGATCGACTCGGGGCGCCAGCCGGTGATCGGCGTCAACATGTTCCGGCCCGAAGAGGTCGAGCAGATCGACGTGCTCAAGGTCGACAACACCTCGGTGCGCACCCAGCAGTTGGCCAAGCTCGAACAGCTGCGCGCCGAACGCGACCCGGCAGCGGTGACCGAGGCACTCGCCCGCCTCACGGCGGCGGCCGCGGCGTCGGTCGACGGGCAGCGAGCGCCCGGGTTGGAGCAGAACTTCCTGAAGTTGGCCGTCGACGCCGCACGTGCGCGCGCCACCGTCGGTGAGATCAGCTCGGCCCTGGAGGAGGTGTTCGGGCGTCACACGGCCGCGATCCGTACGATTCAGGGCGTGTACCGCAGCGAACTCGGCGATTCCGCCAACGCGAAGCTGGCCCGCGACAAGGTGGAACACTTCGCCGACGAGCACGGTCGTCAGCCGCGCATCCTGGTGGCCAAGATGGGCCAGGACGGCCACGACCGCGGTCAGAAGGTGATCGCCACGGCGTTCGCCGACCTCGGCTTCGACGTCGATGTCGGCCCGCTGTTCCAGACACCTGCCGAAGTGGCGATGCAAGCCGTCGAGGCCGATGTGCACGTGATCGGGGCGTCGTCGCTCGCTGCGGGCCACCTCACGCTGGTGCCCCAGTTGCGGGCCGAATTGGCGGAGCTCGGGCGCGACGACATCATGATCGTGGTGGGCGGCGTGATCCCTCCGCAGGACTTCGACGAACTGCGCGCTGCAGGTGCGGCCGCCATCTTCCCGCCCGGCACCGTGATCGCTGACGCTGTCGTGGAGTTGCTCGACGAACTCGACGCCAGCCTGCGCTGACCCGATGGCGCGGCCGATCGATCTCGACGAGTACGAAGCCGGCGTGCTCGCCGGTGACCGCACGTATCTCGGCCGAGCGATCACCCTCGTCGAATCACGCCGGAGCGACCACCGCGAATTGGCCCAGGAACTGCTCGTGCGGCTGCTGCCCAGGGCGGGCAACAGCCACCGTGTCGGCATCACCGGTGTGCCGGGCGTGGGCAAGTCGACGTTCATCGACGCACTCGGCACGCAGCTCACCGCCGATGATCACCGTGTGGCCGTGCTTGGCGGTGGACCCGTCGTCGTCGCGCACCAAGGGCAGCATCCTCGGCGACAAGACCCGCATGGCCCGCCTTGCGGTCGACCCGAATGCGTTCATCCGTCCGTCGCCCACGTCGGGCACCCTCGGCGGCGTGGCTGCCGCCACGCGCGAAGCGATCGTGATCCTCGAAGCAGCCGGCTTCGACATCGTGTTGGTGGAGACCGTTGGTGTGGGCCAGTCGGAGACCACGGTGGCCAACATGACCGACTGCTTCGTGGTGCTGATGTTGGCGCGCAGCGGCGACTCGCTGCAAGGCATCAAGAAGGGCGTGTTGGAACTGGCGGACGTACTCGCGGTCAACAAGGCCGACGGCAAGCATGTGCTCGATGCCAAGACGGCCGCACGGGAGCTGGCGACGGCGCTCCAGCTGCTCTATCCGCCCAGTGCGCGTTGGGTGCCTCCGGTGCTCACCTGCAGTGCGGCAACCGGTGACGGTCTCGACGACGTGTGGTCGCAGGTCGAGCAGCATCGGGCGGTGATGGAACGCTCGGGTGCCTTCGCCGATCGCCGCGCACGCCAGCAGGTCGAGTGGATGTGGGCCACGGTGCAGGACCGCATCGTGTCACGATTCCGTGATCGTGACGACGTTGCTGACCTGGTCGACGAACTCGAACGTCAGCTTGCGGCGGGTGAGGTCACCCCGACGCTCGCAGCGCAACGCCTGCTCGCGCTGAGCTGACGTCCCCGGTTGTTTCGGTCACTCCGTGGCGAACGCGTCACGCAGATTCGCCATCGTGGCCTCGCAGGCGCGCTCGAGGTTGTCGCGACGACCCTCGATCTTGCCGGGGTACACCTTGGGCATGGCCAGCAGTGGCGCATGGAACGACTCGGTGACCGTGCAGGAGTTGGCGTCGGCCTCGGGCGTGATCGTGTAGCTCCACACCGTGGCGGCCTCGAAGTCGGGAGGCACCACATAGGCAAACGCACGATCGGGTTCGTAGACAGTGACCTCGCAGTCGGCGTGCCATTCGTAGTCGCCGGCCTTGTTGTGGCCGCGGAACCGTGCGCCGACTTCGATCTGCGACGAACCGTCGAGAAACTCGCAGCGCTGGTTCTCGGGGCTCAGGCCGGGCAGTCGTTCGAGGTCGGTGAGGTAGGCGAACACGGCAGCGGGGGAGGCCGTCACGTGCACGGATGCACTGCCGCTGATTGCGCTCAGGTCTGAAGTGTCGGGGTCCGGCATCGGGCCAGCTTGGCAGCCGGACCCCGTCTGGCCCCGCACCGGCCGCGCCTGGTCGGGAGGCCGGGTCGACCTCGGCCCCGAGGCACAGGTGCTCGAGCGGCGTGGTTGGCGCCGCCATCCGCGCAGGAACTCCGTGTTTGGTCACCTGGGGTGACCGATGGCACTGGACAGCCGTTCGGGATCGCGCGATTGTGAATTGTGTTGCGTCGATCTCGACGCAGCCAAAGGGGGATCCGTCGCCGACGGATCACACGACATGAATTGGGGATCAACATGCAACTGTTCACACGTCAAGTGATGACTGCCGGACCAGAGGCTGACGTGGCGGCCTGGGCCGCCGAGATGGCCGCCGCCGCTTCCACCGGGATGGGAACCGAGGTCGCGCTCTGGGCGGCGGGCTTCGGCGCGCCGATCGGGGCGATGGCCTTCACCATGCGCGTCGATGGCATCGCCGATCTCATGGCGAAGTCCGCTCCACTCGCCGGTGATGCGGACTATCAGGCGAAGCTCGCCCGAGGCGCCGACTTCATGGTCGGCCCACCCCAGGATTCGCTGGCAACACCACTCCACGGCGACCTCGGAGATCCGCCACCCGTCGGAGCCATGGCCGTCGTCACGAACGCCGTGATCGCAAACGGTCAGTACGCCGAGGCGGTCGGTTGGGGGATCGACGTCGCCCAGCACGTCACGTCGCTGACCGGCATGCCGATCGGTTTGATGATGCAGGAGTACGGCACGTTCGGTGAGCTGACCTGGATCGGGATCGGTGCCGACGCGGCAGCGATCGATGCGTCGGCTGCGGCAACCAACGGTGATGCCGAATACATCACGAAGATGTCGGCGTCCGGCAATCTCTTCGTGCCCGGCTCGGGTCGTCGATCACTCGTGACGCGAGTGGCCTGATCCTCCACCGTCGTCCGCACTGGCCGGTTGGGTCGGGAGAAACCCAGCGGGTCAGTTGCTGGCGTCGACCGGGGCCCCGTGTTCGGCCAGTGGCTCGACCTCGACGAAGTGCGTTGCGATCAGGTCCACTGCCACGACCACGACGATGCCGACCACGATCAACAGCACCGGCACCACGACGTCATCGGCAGGCAAGCTGAGCGTTGTGGTGTTGGTGCCGTTCGGCCACGGCCACAGCACCCGCGTGGAGCCGAGCATGAGGCCGATCATGGCCGCCAGGACCCATCGATGGTAGTTGGCCAGCAGCCAGTTCAGCAGTGTGGAGAACAGCGCCAGGCCGACCACGCAGCCCAGCGTGAACATGGCCAACACGAAGAAGTTGCGGTCGTTGACCGCGCCGAGGACCTCGGTGTACATACCCATCATCACCAGCAGGAACGAGCCGGAGATGCCGGGCAGAATCATCGCGCAGATCGCAATGGCGCCAGCGATGAAGAACACCCACCACGCTCGGGTCACCACCTCGGCGGCATCATCGGCGGCGTGCGTGTCGGAGCGCAACCCGAGCAGCAGGAAGAACGTGAGGGCCACGCCGAGCATCACGGCAACGACGCCACCGTCGATGCGGTCGAGCATGCGCAGCGCCACCCAGATGGCTCCAGCGACCAACCCGAGGAAGAGTGCGGACATTTTGATCGGCTGTTCGTCGAGGAGTCGTTCGAGCACCGACGACAGGGCAAAGACTGCGGCGAGGATTCCTGCGAGCAGCGAGAACAGCCACACCCACTCGATCCCTCGAATCGTCGTTCGAAATCCGTCGATGTCGCGGGTGAGGAGTTGCTTGAGGCCGTGTGCGCCCTGGCTGATGTTGCGAATCAGTTTGTCGTAGATCCCGAGCACGAGGGCAACCGTGCCGCCGGACACGCCGGGCACGATGTCTGCGGTGCCCATCGCGAATCCGCGTACGACTTGGGCTGCCGGGGTGGGAATTCGCACCGTGTGAGACTACCGACCGGGCGCCTGGCTCGGTGATCAGGCGCAGGACTCGTCAGGTCCACCAGGGCTGATGGTGCAACGCCAGGCCGCTGACCACCACGAGCACGAGGCACTCGCCGACCTGTTCCACGGCTCCCAACAGATCGCCGCTGATCCCGTCGAACGCCCGGTGGGCGAGTCGGATCACCGCAGCGGCCCCGACCGCTGCAGCCATCGCCAGCGGGGCGACCCACCAACCGCCGACGAGCGCTCCGATGACGAGCGCAACGGCAACTCCTGCGCCCGCCGAACGGCGTGACAGCAGCCGGGTGTAGTCGGCCCCGAGACCTTCCTGTGGCGCCGATCGGGCGACAGCCATTGCGCCCACCGCAGCACCCCGGCCGAGCGTGTGCGCCGACACGAGTCCCACGAACGCAGCAGCGGGTCCGAGCGATGCAACGCACACCACGCGCAGCACGATCGTGGAACACAGCGCCGCCACGCCGTAGGTGCCGTGGCGAGAGTCCTTCAGGATCTCGCGGCGCCGCTGCGGCGTCGTGCCGCCGAGTGCGTCGGTGGTGTCGGCGAGGCCGTCCTCGTGAAACGCTCCCGTGATCATCATCCCGGCGATGATGGCAACCGCCGCTGCGACCGCAGGAGGGAGCACCTCCATCGAACCGACGGCCACCAGCCCGACCGCCACGCCGATCAGCGCACCGACCATCGGGAACCACGGCACCGCGGCAGCCATGTCGGGAGCGGCACGCAACCGGATGGGGATGCGAGTGAGGAACTGTGCAGCCGCGAGGAAGTTGCGGATCATTCTCCGAACCACTCGGCGAACGTCGGCACGTCGGTGATGCCGGCGCACGCCATGGCGATCAGCGGAACGGCTGCCATCGCCCCCGATCCTTCGCCGAGGCGCATGTCGAGATCGAGCAGCGGCGTCTTGCCGAGCCGTTCGAGCAGCTTGCGATGGCCGGGCTCGGCCGAGCAGTGTCCGACGGTGCAGTGGTCGAGTGATGTGCCGTCGATCTCGTGCAACGGCAGCACCGCAGCGGTCACCACGTAGCCGTCGAGGACGACAGGGATCGAGCGGCGACGAGCAGCAACGGTGGCTGCTGTGATGGCGACGATCTCGGAGCCGCCGACCTCACGAAGGATCTCCAGCGGGTCGGTCACCCCGGCGATGCGGCGCACCGACTCCTGCACGGCGTGCCGTTTGCGGGCCAGGCCCTCGTCGTCGACGCCGGTGCCGCGCCCGACCCATGCTGCAGTTTCGCCACCTGCGAGTGACGCCGCGATCGCGGCCGACGCGGTGGTGTTGCCGATGCCCATCTCGCCGAGCACCAGCAGATCGCAGTCGAGTTGGTCGACGGCGGCGACGGCGATCGCGACGATCTCGTCGAAACGTTCCGGCGACATCGCTGCATCGTGGCGGATGTCGTTGGTGGGTCGGCCCACGCCGACATCGATCGCGGTCACGGTGGCGCCGGCCAGTCGGGCGAACGCACTGATGGTGGACCGGCCCTCCTCGAAGGCCGACAGCATTGCCCGAGTGACGCCGGTTGGGTATGCCGACACTTCGGTGGCGCCTGCGATCCCGTGGTCGGCGGCGAAGATCAGGCCGGCGGGGTGCTCGACCCGCGGTGTGGCGGTGCGCTGCCATGCCGCAACCCACGCAGCGATCTCGTCGAGCCAGGCGAGGGCGCCGCTCGGGCGCAGGATGTGTTCGGCACGTTGGTGCACGGCATCGCGCGACGTGGTGTCGGGCTGAGGGAGATCGGCGAGCAAGTCGCGCAGCACGTTCACCGCGTGGTCCCTTGCTCGTGGTGGAGGTGTTGCCACGGGTCGGTCAAGGCAATCGCACGTCCTGCGACCAGCAGCAGGGCGGTGTCGGCAGCTGCGGCCCAGATCTGGTTGACGCGACCGAGCAGATCTCGGTATCGACGTCCGAGCGCGGTGTCGGGATGGATGCCCAGCCCCACCTCGTTCGAGACCGCCACCACAGGGGCCTGGCGCGACGCAGCGAGCGAACTCGCCGCGGTCGCCCGGTCGCACACGTCGCGGTCGCTTCGCCCTGCGTACAGCAGGTTCGACACCCACAGGGTGAGACAGTCGACGATCACCAGTGCATCGTCATCAGCGCCGACGAGTGCGTTGCGGAGTTCGACCTGCTCTTCGATCGTGGTCCACGACGCTGGTCGCTCCGCCCGGTGACGCTCGACGCGTTGCTCCATGTCGGCGTCGATCACGGGGGCGGTTGCCACGAAGCACACCGGTCCGGCGTGCCGGCTGCCGATGTCCACCGCGAGCGAACTCTTGCCGCTGCGCGCTCCACCGAGCAGGACGGTCAGTGACATGAGCAGAGGGTCGACATGGCTCAGTAGTCGAGCCCGCGCATGGCGCGGATGCCCTGCTGGTAGGCGTGTTTCACTTCGACCATCTCGGTCACGGTGTCGGCCAGTTCGATCAACTCTGGTGCGGCATCGCGGCCGGTCACCACGATGTTGACGTGCGTCGGTCGAGCGCTGATTGCATCGATGACGTCAGCGATCGGCAGCCACCCGAAGGTCGACAGATAGGTCAGCTCGTCGAAGATGATCAGCTGGTGATCGCCAGCGTTCATCAGTTCCACCGCCTTGGCCCAGCCGTCGCGGGCGTGGGCGATGTCGTTCGACATGTCGTTCGAGTCCCACGTGAAGCCCTCGCCGAATGCGTGCCAGTCGACGCCGAGTTGGCGGCCGACCTTCTCCTCGCCGACCTTCCAGTCACCCGACTTGATGAACTGCACCACGGCCACGTTCCAGCCTCGGGCGACGCCCCGGATCATCATGCCGAACGCCGACGACGACTTTCCCTTGCCGTTGCCGGTGTTGACGATCACGAGCGAATCAGCGCCTCGCAGACCATCGGGGCGGGGGTCGTCGGTGGGCGCGGTACTGGCGTCGGTGTCGGCGGATGTGGCGGTGTCGCCGGTCGGGTCGTTGCTCATGGAGTGGGTCAGCGTACGCAGTGGGCGTTACGGTGTCGAACTGTCGACGACGCAGCGAAGTCCGGTGAGAACCCGGCGCTGTCCCGCAACGGTGATGTCGGTCGGTTGCCCCGCCACGTCGGCGAGGTGAACGCGTCCGATCAGCCCGGTCGCCTGCCCGCCGACGCGACATCATCCCTCGAGGCAAGGGAAGGCTCGCCGGTCGACCCAGGTCGGCCCCGGACCTCAGCTTGTCCTCCGTTTCACATGGAGGCACACAACATGCGTACACCCACCACGACGTCGCCACGGCGACGTCTCCTGATCGGCGCGATCGCCGGTCTCGCCCTGTTCACCGCAGCCTGCGGGTCCGACGACCCCTCGTCGTCGGATGCTGCATCGGCGACAACGAGCGTCGACACCACGCAGGCACCTGCCACGTCGGAGGCGCCGACGACCAGCGAGGCCGCGAATGACGGCGACGTCCCCGAGCGCATCATCTCGTTGAGCCCAACGGCCACCGAGATGATGTTCGCCATCGATGCCGGCGATCAACTCATCGCGGTCGACGACCAGTCGAACTACCCGGCCGAAGCCCTGGAGCTCCCCAACGAACTCTCGGGCTTCGAGCCGAACGTCGAGGCGATCGCTGCGCTCGAGCCCGACCTGGTGTTGATCGGGGGCGACTTCACCGGCCTCGGCGATCAGCTCGACGAGCTCGACATCGCATGGTGGGACGGCCCCGCCGCGACGACGCTCGATGACTCGTATCGCCAGATCGAAGAACTCGGTGACGCGACCGGCAACGCCGACGAAGCCGACGCCCTGGTCAAGGAGATGCAGTCGAGCATCGAGGAGATCGTGCTCGCAACCCCGGAGCTCGACGCACCGCTCATGTTGTTCCACGAGCTCGACCCGACGCTGTACAGCGCAGACTCGACCACCTTCATCGGCGCGCTCTACTCGCTGCTCGGCTTGCAGAACATCGCCGACGAGGCCGATAGCGACTCCGGAGGGTTCCCGCAGCTGAACGCGGAGTTCATCGTGTCGGCGAACCCGGACCTGATCTTCCTCGCCGACACCAAGTGCTGCGCCGAGACCGCTGCAACCGTTGCTGCCCGACCGGGTTGGGATGTCATCGCCGCCGTGCAGAACGCCAACGTGTTCGAGATGGACGACGACATCGCCTCCCGCTGGGGGCCACGCGTCGTCGAGTACCTCCAAGCGGTGTCCGACGCCGTCCAGCAGGCCGCCGGCTGAGCTGCCGTTCCGATGACCACCGCCCCACCACGGATGACAGCGCTGGATTGCAGCTGGCGTGGCGTTCCTGTTGGCGGCGGTGATCGTCGGGGCCTCGATCGGGCCAGCGGGCCCGGCCGCTTGGCGGATCCCGCTGGCACTGCTCGATCGGTTGCCGCTGATCGCCATCGATTCGGGCGTGTCCGAGGCCGAGTGGAACATCGTGTGGAAGATTCGGATGCCGCGGGTGGTGCTCGGTGGTCTGGTCGGTGCGATGTTGTCGGCCGCCGGCGCGGCCTACCAGGGCGTGTTCCGCAACCCGCTCGTCGACCCGTACCTGCTGGGCGCTGCGGCCGGCGCAGGGCTTGGCGCCACCCTGGTGTTCACGATGGGTCGCGATGTCACCGCTGGTTGGCTGGTCGACCCTGTGCAACTCACGGCGTTCGCGTTTGCGCTGGGCACGGTGGCGGTCACCTACAGCGTCGGTGCATCGTTCGGTGCTCGCGGCAGTGGCGCGACGCTCGTGCTCGCTGGTGTGGCCGTGGTGTCGTTCGCCACGGCGGTGCAGACGTTCCTGCTGCAACGCAACCTCGACGTCGTCCGCGAAGTGTTCCAGTGGATCCTCGGCCGGCTGTCGGGAGCGACCTGGGCCGATGTGGTCGACCGTCGCGCCGTACGTGCTGGTGAGCGTCGTGGTGCTGATGCTGCATCGTCGGCATCTCGACGTGTTCCGCGTCGGCGACGAGGAGGCCGCAACGCTCGGCGTGCCGGTGCGGCGGACGCGTTTGGTCATCGTGATCGCCGCCACGCTCGGCACGGCAGCGGTGGTGTCGGTCAGCGGGCTGATCGCATTCGTCGGTCTGGTGGTGCCGCACGTGGTGCGGCTGATGGCAGGCGCGAGCTACCGGTTGCTGATCCCGCTGTCGTTGCTGTTCGGTGGCGGATTCTTGATCTTCGCCGACGTGATCAGCCGCCAGCTGATGAGCCCGGCGGAGACACCGATCGGTGTGGTCACTGCCTTCATCGGTGCCCCCTTCTTCATCTACCTGCTGCGTACCCGCAAGGTGGCCGGATGAGTGCGGTGACCCTCGACTCGATCGAGGTGCGCTACGGCCGCGCCACTGCGCTCGCACCGTTCTCCGACACGGTTGCGTCGGGGGAGTGGGTGGGCTTGATCGGGCCGAACGGGGCGGGCAAGTCGTCGCTGTTGAAGGCGATTGCCGGACTCGTTCGCTCGCAGGGACGAGTCGCAGTCGGCGACGTTGCGCTCGGTGCATCCGACCCACGCCACCGGGCCCGACATGTTGCCTACGTGGCACAGGAGCCGTTGATCCCCGACGACATGAGCGTGTTCGACTACGCGCTGCTGGGACGCACCCCGCACATCGGCTACTTCGGGGCCGCGTCCGCCGGTGACCGCAGCGTGGTGGCCGGTGTGATCGAGCGGTTGCAGCTCGGCAGCTTCGTCGACCGAATGCTCGGCTCGCTGAGCGGCGGCGAACGCCAGCGGGTGGTGCTCGCCCGTGCGCTCGTGCAGGAGGCACCGGTGCTGTTGCTCGACGAGCCGACCTCGGCGCTCGACATCGGTCATCAGCAGCAGGCGCTCGAACTGATCACCGAGCTGCGTCAGCAGCAGGCGATCACCGTGATCTCCGCGATGCACGACCTCACACTGGCCGGTACATACGCCGACCGCCTGGTGATGCTCGACCGAGGCAGCGTGGTCGCCTCCGGCGCTGCGGCAGACGTGCTCACGGCCGACCGGCTCGGCGAGGTGTTCCACGTGTGCGTGAGCGTCGACATCGATCCCGACGACGGGACCGTGATCGTGGTGCCCCGTCGCGGCTTCCCCGCCTGACGACGCCCTCGTCGGTCTGTGCGGATCCAGTTGCGGATCGTGCGACCCGATCCGCACAGACTGGCGGCCGGTTGGCTGGTGTGATCGGCGGGGTGGTTTACGCTGCGACACATGACCGAGTCGCCGTATCCGACGTTCCCCGGAGTGGAGGCCTTCGACGCCGTGCGCACGCCCGAGGCGGAACGAGCCCACCGCAAACGGATGTGCGCCCTCGGCTACCGGATCTTCGGCGCGATGCGTTGGGGACAGCTCGGTGACGGTCACATCTCCGCCCGCGACCCGATCCTCACCGATCACTTCTGGCTCCTCGACTGGGGCGTGCCGTTCCATCGGGCCACCGTCGGCCAACTGGTGCTCGTCGGCCCCGACGGCCGCGTGACCGACACCGACGGCAACCCGACCGGCGCGATCAACACGGCGGGCTACAACATCCACGCTCCGGTGCTCGCAGCCCGACCCGACGCCGTGAGTGCAGCGCACACGCACACGCAGTTCGGCACGCCGTGGGCGGCGAACGTGCAACCTTTCCGGGCGCTCAGCCAGGAGTCGTGTGCGTTCGTGTTCGATCAGGCACTGTTCGACGACGAGGAGGTCGAGGTGCTCTCGTACGACGGCGGCAAGCGCATCGCGGCAGCGATCGGCGACAACAAGTTGTGCATCCTGCGCAACCACGGCCCGCTCACGGTGGGCGGCTCCGTCGAGGAGGCGGTCGGCTGGTTCGTGATGGCCGAACGGGTCGCCGAGGTGCACGTGAAGGCGCCGAACGGCATCGCCATCTCCGATGCCGCAGCGGCGGTCGCCGCCGACACGTTGGCCGTTCCGTCAACTGGCTGGCGGCTGTTCCAGTGGCTCCTGCGCAGCGTGGTCGACGACCCCGCCGTGGTCGACTGACGCAGCGGCCGGGTCCGGTCGTTCGATGCGGCGGTGCTCCACCGCCAGGGCAACGACAAGGATCACCACCGTGGCCACGAGCAGTACGACGCCGCGGAGGTCGGCCCCGACGAGGTAGAGCAAGGCGATCGCCGCGATTGCCGCAACGCGCTCCATGGCGATCGCACCGAAGGCACGGAACACGCCCAAGCCGATGCCACCGAAGTAGAGCAGCAGTCCGGCGACGCCCATCACGCGGAATGCCGCAGACAGCGGATCGTCTGGGTGCAGGGCCATCTCCTCCATGGCCACGGCGATGAGAATGATGCCGGCCACGATCGGTGCATGCATGTAGGTGTAGATGTCGCGAGCGATGCGACCACGCTCGATGCCCTCGGTCGCCTCGGTGCGGTGCTCGAATGCCGGTTGGATGCGATCGAAGTAGGCCCACCACAGCACACCGGCGAGCACGCCCGCTGCCAGGAGTGCAATCACCGAGTTCGCAGGGAAGCCGCCATCGTTGCGCAGCGGGATCGCAACGGCGTTGCCGAGGGCGACGATCACTTCGCCGAGCGCGACGATCACGATGAGTCCATGCCGTTCGGCGAAGTGACCGGCCCGCAGGATCCAGTTGCCGCGTCCCGCCTGGATGGTGCCGAGTACGAACACCACGATGCCGATGATCCACGCAACGATGCGGGCGTCGCCGTCGAGGAATCCGCCGACCACGATGGCGACCATGGCGAGCGTGCTCGGCGCGGCGTACACCGCTGCAGCACGGAAGGCTTCGCTGCCGGTCTCCACGCCCTGCAGCATCATGCCGAGCGCGGCCAGGAAGATCACGGCGAGCGGGATGGCGAACAGCGCACCGCTGCCGTCGAATGCCGTCTGGATCGATGCGGCCATCGGGACGCTCGCCGCAGTTGCGAGGAGGAAGAGCAGGCGAGCAGCTCGCGAGTTGCCGGCGACCGCGTTGGCCGACCAGGCGAACTGCGACCACGGCAGCCACAGCAGCAGGAAGATCAGCGCCGACTCGCCAACGGCGTCCCAGGTGGGGTGGTCGAGCAGGATCGCAACGAGCTGGCTGAACGCGAACACGTACGCCAGGTCGAAGAACAGCTCGACGGGGTCCGCGGTGAAGTCCTCGGTCGGCTCCGGGACGGTCAGACCACGCATCCGCCGACAGTAGTGCCGCGTGCGGAGTCGCTGGTTGTTTGCATCAGCCGAGGACGACCACGCCGATCACGCCGACGAGAACGAGCGCGCTCGCGGCGTACTCGGCGCGGGTGTGCCGCTCGTGCAACACCCATGCAGAGATCGCGAATGCGATCACCAACTCGACCTGACCGAGCGTTCGGACCTTCGCGGCATTGGTCATCGTCACCGCAACCGCCCAACCTGCCGATCCGCACAGGCTGAGGATGCCGACGGGCAACGCTGCGCGCCACGAGGTCGCGACGAGGGTGAGCTGCGGGCGGTCGCGGGCGAGCAGCCAGCCGGCGTTGAGCAGGGTCTGGATACCGAGCATCACGGTGAGCGTGAGCAGCGCCCGGTCCCAGGTGGTGCCGCTCTCGAGCGATGTCGAGGCGCCCCGGATGCCGACTGCTGCGAGGGCGAAACACCCCCCGGCGATGACACCCATCAGCGCGGCGGGATCGCTGGCACGCCCGAGGATGTCACGAAGTCGGTTCGGCGCCGCGAGCCACGCAACGCCGGCCATGCAGATGGACTGCGGCGACCCACCCGAGCGGCGCGAGTGGCTCGCCGAGGGCGACGGCCGACACCAGTGCGACCTGGATCACCTCGGTCTTCGCGTAGACCGTGCCGATGGCGAAGTCGCGCAGATCGAATGCTCGCAGCAGGGCCAAGGTGCCGAGGATCTGGGCAGCCCCGGCGCCGGCGATGATCGGCCAGAATCGACCCGGGATCGCGGGAAGGTCATCCCCGACAACCACGAACGTGGCGATCGACACCATGACCGCGAGTGGGAATCCGTAGGCGTAGCGGACGAAGCCGGCGCCGTTGACCGACAGCACCGAACGCAACCGGTGCTGACGCGACGTTCGCAGCACCTGGAACGTCGCTGCGGCGAGCGTGATGGGAATCCACATGGGCAACGGCGCAGTGTGCCACGTGCGATCACGCCTGGGGTCTGACCCCTGGCGTGATCAGGGGCGTTCGGGGGTGGGGAGGAACCAGGTGTCGTTGTTGACGAGGATGTCGTCGGCGTCGGCGGGGCCCCACGAGCCGCGGAAGTACGGCACCACGTTGCCGGGGTGGTCGAGTGCCGGCTGCACGACCCGCCAGGTGCCCTCCACGATGTCCTGTCGGGCGAAGCGTCGCAGCGATCCGATCAGCGCGTCACCCAGCAGTCGCTCGTAGGCGTCCTGACGCTCGCCGAGGGCAGCTGCGAAGTCGACACCGACGTCGACCTCTTGGCTGTCGAGTTCGGGTCCCGGCGTCTTGGCCTGCAGTGCGAAGGTCACGCCGTCGTCCTTGCCCAATCGGAGGCGGATCAGGTTGCGTCCGGGTGGTGGCCCACCAGCCTCGTCGAACAGCATCCGCGGTGGCTCGCGCAGTTCGATGACGGCTTCGGTGGCGCTCTGCGCCATCGCCTTGCCGACACGCACGTACCACGGCACGCCCGCCCACCGCCACGAGTCGATCTCCAACCGCACGGCTGCGAACGTCTCCACGTTCGACTCGGGGTCGACGCCCGGCTCGTCGCGATAGCCGACGTACTGGCCCCGCACGAGCGCATCGGGATCGATCGGGCGCATCGCCGCGATCACCTTGGCCTTCTCGTCCTGCAGGAAACCCGAGTCGGCGCCCGCCGGAGGCTCCATCGCCAGCAGCGACACCACCTGCAGCAGGTGATTCTGGAGCACGTCACGTATGGCGCCGACGCCTTCGTAGAACGAGCCGCGGCCCTCCACATCGAGGGTCTCCGACATCGTCACCTGCACGCTGCGCACGTAGTTGCGGTTCCACACCGGCTCGAGCAGGGTGTTCGCAAAGCGGAACACCAGGAGGTCTTCGACGGCTTCCTTGCCGAGGTAGTGGTCGATGCGGAAGATGTGGTCTTCGGTGAACACCTCGTGCAGCGTCTTGTTGAGTTCGATCGCGGAATGGAGATCGCGCCCGAACGGCTTCTCGACCACGATGCGGCCACGATGGTGCAGGTCGACCGATGCCAGCTTCTGCGCCACCATCGGGAACATGTTCGGTGGAATCGCCATGTAGAACACCGCGACCAACGAGTTGTGCCGGTCGAGCGTGGCTCGGAGTTCGTTCCACGTGTTCTCGTCGGCGTAGTCGCCCTGCACCAGGTCGAGACGCCTGCAGAGTTGGTCGAGCACGTCGGGATCGGGATCGTCGATGTGCTCGAGCACCGAGTCACGGGCATGGCGCCGGAAATCGTCGTCGGTCCACTCGCTGCGGGCCACACCGATCACCGGCACCTGCAGCACACCGGACTTGGCCAGGCGGTAGAGCGCCGGAAAGAGCTTGCGAACCGCGAGGTCGCCCGTGGCGCCGAACAGCACCAGCGCGTCCGCGTCGGGCTGGTTGGTCTGCATCTGCGCCGTGTCGACGTGTCCGGTGACCACCGTCGGATCCGTGTCGGCCTCGCTGCTCGACGTGGTGCCCGGGGCCGGGTCGCTGGTGCTCATCGGCTGGAGTCTGTTCGCTCGATGTGGCCGCCGAATCCGGCACGCATGGCTGACAACACCTGATCGGCAACGTCGGAGCGCCCCCGCGACGAGAATCGTTGAAACAACGCCGCCGACAACACCGGCACCGGAACGCCTTCATCGATGGCAGCGTCGACGGTCCAGCGGCCCTCTCCCGAGTCGCTGACCACGCCTGCGTAGGCGTCGAGCGCCGGGTCGGCGTGGAACGCCTCGGCGGTGAGATCGAGCAGCCAACTGCTGATCACCGACCCGCGGCGCCACACCTCGGTGATCTTGGCAAGGTCGAGGTCGTAGCGGTAGTAGGGCGCGGCGTCGAGTGGTGCTGTCTCGGCGTCGACGGGGTGGTCGGCGGCGCCGATGTTGGCCTTGGCGAGCACGTTGAGCCCCTCGGCGTACGCGGCCATCATCCCGTACTCGATGCCGTTGTGGACCATCTTCACGAAGTGCCCGGCGCCGCTCGGGCCGCAGTGCAGCCACCCGTGTTCTTCCGCTGCTTCCGGGTCGACTCGTCCGGGTGTTCGAGGTGTGGTTCCGATGCCTGGGGCGAGCGTCTCGAAGATCGGGGTGAGGCGCTCGACGGCGTCATCGGGGCCGCCGATCATCAAGCAGTAGCCGCGCTCCAGGCCGAAGACGCCGCCGCTCACGCCCACATCGAGGTAGTCGATACCGTTCGCGGCCAACGCAGTCGAGCGGTCGAGGCCGTGGCGATACCACGAGTTGCCGCCGTCGATGATCGTGTCGCCGGCGTCGAGCAGCGGGGCCAGCGCGTCGACGGTCGCGCCGACGAACGATGCGGGCACCATGATCCAGATCGATCGGGGCGGCTCGACGGCCGCCACCAGTTCGCTCAGCGACCGGGTGCCGGTGACGCCGAGGTCGGCTTCGAGTTCGGCGATCGGTGCGTCGTCGACGTCGTACACGACGCAGTCGTGGCCGTCGTGGTGGAGCCGTCGCACCATGTTGGCGCCCATGCGGCCGAGTCCGATCATCGCGAGTTGCATGGGCACAGACTGCCACGGGCGCGGCCTGGCTACTCTCCGGTGCGTGAGCGTTCCCGATCGTCCGGCCAAGTGGATCGAGCCGGCGACCGCGGCGCACGAGCGTCTGTTGGCCGATCTCGAGCGTCTGTTGGCCGCTGATGCGCTCGACGTGGCGGCACCTTCGCGCCTGCCTGGCTGGACCCTCGGCCACGTGATCACCCATGTCACCCACAGCGGCGATGGGCACGTCCGGATGCTCGATGCCGCGGCCCACGGGGAGGTCGGGGTGCAGTACCCGGGTGGTGTCGACGGTCGAAACGCAGGCATCGACGCGGGGGCCGATCGTTCAGCAGCGGATCAGGTCGACGCGCTTCGGACATCGTGTGCAGTGCTGGAGGAGCGTTGGGCGACGATGCCCACCAGGGCAGGCCATGGCGGCACGACCCGCTTCCAGGTGCTGGTGGTGGACCTGCCGTTCCTGCGCATCCGCGAGACGGCGATCCACCACATCGACCTCGGAGTCGGATTCGAGTTCGACGACCTGCCGTCGGCGTACGTCCGCGAGGAACTGGCCCGAATGGAGATGTTGTGGGCGGCGCGCCAGCCGATGGGCATGACCAAGCTGCCATCGGCAACGCTCGTCGCTCCGCCTGGGCGTCGCCTGGCCTGGCTGATGGGCCGCACCTCGATCGACGGCGCTGCGCCCGCCGACATCTTCTGACCCGCGAGCGGCGCATCGTGTCGCGGCGATTTTTCGACGTCGGTGTCACACTTCGGCGTTGCTCGATGCTTTCAAGGGTGTGAGATTCGAGCAGTTCGCCGAGAACGAGGGACGTCGTCTTCGGGCTGCACTCGTTGCGACATACGGCCCCGACGTGGGCGCCGATGCCGGTGCGGCCGCACTGGCCTACGGGTTCGAGCATTGGAGTCGGCTCTCGTCGATGGACAACCCAGCTGGCTATCTGTATCGGGTGGGTCAGACCGAGGCACGTCGATTGCTGCGGCCCGCCCCGGTGTTCCCCATCCAGCCAGCTCCGGGTTGCCCCGACTTCGAGCCGGGACTCGGCCCGGCCTTGGAGGAGCTGACCGAACAACAGCGGGTGGGCGTCCTGCTCGTGCACGCATTGGGGTGGACGCAAGCGGAAGCCGCCGAGCTGCTCGACGTCACCGTGTCGACACTACGAACCCACATCGCCCGCGGCATGGAGAAGCTCCGCGTGGCACTCCTGGAGGTGAACACTGATGTCGAGCCCCGCTGATCTCGAACGCGAGCTGATGGCATTCGGGGCAACGCTCGAACGCGAGACGGCCGGCCCGATCACGCCGGTTCGCTCTCCGCAACACACCGGAGAATCAGGCTCGCGCCCGTGGGCTCGAGTGCTGGTGGGCGTGGCCTCGATGCTCATGGTGGTACTCGCAGGGGTCCTCGTGGTGGGCCGTGACTCGGAGCCGGGCGTCGACCCGGCCGACCCTGCGGTGGTGGAGCCGACACCCATCCCGACGTCGATCGAGATCGAGGATCGGTACCCATACGCCCCGAATGGTCAGATGGTCTTCCCCTCTCCTGACGGACGCTGGTACCTCGACGATGAGGGGTGTGTTGGAGCCGTCGTCGTCGATGCCACCCCGGTGTGCGCTGACGATGTTCGGCTCGTCAAGTACGCAACTTGGGCCGCCGACAGCAGCCGGGTGGCGTTCGACGAAGCAGCGTTCCAATTGGGGGGTGGGTCCGACATTCGCCTCGCCACCATCGAGAACCAGGACGCTGAGCCCGCAACCGCACCGTCGGTGCGATTCGACAACCTCACGGCCGACCCAGCACGGGAGCCGGACGCAGTCCTCAGCGTGCTGCCGCTCTTCGTCGGTGACCAGATCCGCTTTCTCCGCCTCACCGACCCGCAACCCGACTCGTTGTTCGAACTGGTGACGATCGACCTCGATGGCAATGTCGAGGCGACGGTTGACACGGAACTGGCAGTGTCGGACCTTGCCGGTCTGGACACGGCGCTCGTGGACGAACATCACGTCGTCATCACCCGCGACTCGGCCAACCGGTACGAGATCGTGACGATCGCGGCTGATGGAACGGTCGAGTCGCAGGGGCTGGTCGATGGTGTTCTTGCCCCCGTCGTCTACGGAGGCTCGGACCATGCAGCGGTGATCGCCGTCGACTTCGACGCTGACCCGCCAACCGGGCAGGTGAGCGTGTTCGATGGAACGAGCGTCTCGACCACCGGCCTCCCGGTCACCGCCGACGACGTGCTCGACCCCCAGGCCGTCGACTTCTCTCCCGAAGGCACCCGCGTCGTGGCGGCCTACTCGTCCGGAGCCACCGGCTCGATCACGCTTCGCGTGCGGGATTCGGCGACGTCGACCGTCACCGACATCGGAGAGCTTCCAGCTGGACCCGTCCGTGCGCTTCGTTGGGTCGACGACGGGCGCGTGATCATCTTTGCCGACGACGAGATCATCGAGGTCGCCATTCGCTGAGCTGTGGACTCATTGCGCTCGGTTCAGCCGAGACACCGCGACGTTGTTCGACACCAGTCGAAGCGACGGTGCAAGCGCTGGAACCTGTGACTGGATGTGATCCGACATCCGGTTGACGAGGACCTCGCGCCGCTCCGAGTCGTCTTCGGCGTCGATCGCGGCCAGATCCGCCTCGATCGTGCGGCGTTGCGACGCGCTCAGTGGCGCGCTGCGGTCCTCGGCGTGTTCACGGAAGATCGAGGGCTGCCGAATGCCCATCGTCACGGCGGTCACCACCATCTGCCGATGGATCTCGGGTCCGAGCGAACGCCCGGGCATCACGTCCGGATCCGTGCGCGACATCCAGGTGACGGCGAGTCCGCCGACATAGGTGAACGTGGTCGTGACCGGTCGCGGCACGCCGGCTGCATTCGCGCCGAGTGCGGCCGCGCTCAACAATGCCCCACTGACCGCCTGTGTGCGTGCCTCGGTCGCAGCGGCCGCGCCGACCATCTGCTGCTGCTCGGCAACTCCGGCGTCGATCAGCAGCTGTGTGAAATTGGCTGCGGTCGTGAGCGCGTTGTCGAACTCGTCGGGCGTTCGAGCCGCTGCCAGCTCGCCCGCAGTCCACTCAGCGGTCAGCGAGCCGAACACTGCCCGGGCCTCCTGATCGCGCAGCATCACACCGAACAGCGCCACCACGTCGGGGTAGCGGCCGAGGTCGACGTCGAGGTGCTGTTCTCGATCGCTGACGATGAACAAGCTGTCGTCGCTGGTCGAGTTCACCGCCACCGCCAACGTGTCGATGTAGACGGGGAGCGATGTGGCAACCCCAACGGCCATTCCCGGAGCGATCGACTGGTCGAGCGTGCCGTTGGCGAGTTGGCTGACGAGCTGCAGCGCCCGGTAGCCGTCTCGCAGTCGGCCGGGGTCATCCTCGACCGCTTGGCGGAGCCCGGTCACCACGACGTCCAGCACGACGTCCTGGTCGAGGCGCGGGAACGCCGCCAACGTCTGCAGCACGGTCGGCTCGTTCGCCAGCAGGTCGAGACATGCGGCCGGGTCGCCGAGGAGCGCGGCCAGCGCCGAACTGAACGAGGCGGCGTAGCGATCGCGGTCGACGGCGTTGCTCGGTCCGTTCGGCTGCGCCATCGCGACGATCACCGTCGACACGAATGCGGGTCCGAAGTCGGCTCGGCCGAGCAGTTCGCCGACGAGCATGTTGGTGGTCGACATCTCGATCAGTCGCGCTCTCAGCTTCGAATCGTGCTCGACCCAGAACGCGAGGTCGCCGGCGAGCGCAACGAGTTCTGCGTCGGTCGGCCACCCTGGGTTGCCGAGGTCATCCTCCTCGTCCGGCGCGAGAGACGTGCGCTCGAGCCACTCGAGGAGGCCCAGCAAGGCAGCTCGACGTTCGTCGGTGAGCACCATGCCCCTGGGGCGGAGGTGGTCGGGCAGATTGTCGGCGTGCGCCCCCGGCAGACGTCGCACGCCGAGCGGCCGAATTCTGCTCGCACGCCAGCTCACCATGGCATCGCTGTGCTCGATGTCGCGCAGCGCTGGCATCCAGTGGTCTTCGAGGTTGCGGCGAGTGAGCCGAATGGTTCGCAGCGCGCCCGCAGCGGCAGGGTCGTTCGACTTCAACCTCACCAACGCATCGATGGCTTCGCCCGTGCGGCCCTTCAGCTCCGGGATGAGCCGCGGGTCGTAGGCGGCGTCCACGTCAGACCGCTGCGCCGAGCTGTGTACGGGCGATTGCTTCGAGTTCCGAAGCTCGCTGATCGAAGCGACATCGCCTGATCGCGAAGGTCCTCCACCGCTCCGTAGAGCTGATGCTGGTTGGTCGCCAGCGTCGCCCGGCACAGGTCGGGGCGGGGGCCTCGCCACGTGTCGACGTCGCCGTAGCGGTCGAGTCGCATGACTGGCGAGTTCTCGATCTCCGTGGCGAGGTGTCGGAGGTGGGCGGCCCGACGCCGTAGCTGGTTCGCTCGTGCTGTGTCGTTCACGCTCACGCAGTGGGTGATGGGGCCCCGGAAGGGGAACGTCAGAGATCGGCGAGTTCGACGGCGTGGTGCGCGATCGTGGCTGCTTCGTCGTGGTCGTGGGTCACCAGCAGCGCGGTCGCGTTTGCGGTTCGGAGCAGTTCGGCGAGGTCCACGGCGAGACGATCGTGCAGCTCCCGGTCGAGCCCGGTGAGTGGCTCGTCGAGGAGCACGAGGGCCGGCTTGGCGGCGAGAGTGCGCGCCAGTGCCACCCGCTTGGCCTCGCCTCCGGACAGCTCGGTGACTCGCCGTTGCTCGAAGCCGGCCAACCCCACCCGCTCCAGCCACCTCGAGGCGCGCTCGTCACGTTCGGCATGCGACACCTTGGCCATCTTTGGGCCGAAGGCAACGTTGTCGAGCACGGTGAGGTGCGGAAACAGCTGGTTGTCCTGGAACACCATGCCGATGCCTCGGCGGTGCGTCGGCGTCGCGGTGACATCGACCCCGTTGACCCGGACGCGACCGGCGTCGGGGGCGACGATGCCTGCGATCACGCGCAGCAACGTGCTCTTGCCGCTGCCCGAGGGCCCGAGCAGCGCGACCACCTCGCCGGACGGCACCGCCAGCGACACGCCGTCGAGCACCCGAATTCGCCCGTCGACCAACTGCCTGTTCCCCGAGACCCGGGCTCGGGAACCGACTGCCGGTTCCCCGAGACCCGGGCTCGGGGAACAGGCGGGGCGTTGAACGTGACGGTGATGTCGGCGACGTCGAGGCCGGGGCACTCGGTCATGAGCTGGTCCGGCCCGCCAGCGGCGATTGGATCCGCTCGACCAGCACGACCAGCACGACCGTGGTGGCGGCGAGCAACGTGGCCAGCACGAATCCCTGCGCCTGCAGGATCGAACCGGTGCGTCCGAGCAGTTGTTCGATGGCCACCGGCATGGTCTCGCCGCCCGATCGTGACAGGAAGCTCGTGGCGCCGAACTCGCCGAGCGAGATCGCAGTGGCCAGCGCCGCCCCGACGGCGAGCGGCCGCCACAGGTACGGAACGAGGGTGGTGTACCACGCACGTATCGGCGACGCGCCGAGCGTGGCAGCAGCATCGGCCATCGCTGGATCGACCGACCGCAGCACGCCCACGCACGTGCGCACCACGAACGGCGTGGCGATCAGCGCATGCCCGACCGGCACGAGCCACCACGACGCACGCCAGTCGACCGGTGCCCGGTCGAACGTGATCAGCATGCCGAACCCGATCGTGACCGCGGAGGTGGCCAGCGGCAGCATCAATCCGCCATCGAGCGCCCGGCCCGTACGTCCGGCAGCGACGATCGCCAGGCTGGCGAGTGCACCGACGACGACAGCGAACGTGGTGGCCCATGCCGCGTTGGTGACCGAGTTCACGACGGCGCCGACCGGGTCGATACCGATGCGGATGCCCGGACGGATCTCCGCACGTCCGAGGTTCGTCCACGCCGCTGTCGACCAACCGGTGGGTGTCGAGAACGAACGCACCACCAGCGCAGCGAGGGGGGCGGCGGCCACGAGCAGCGATGCGCCCGCCACCGACCGCACGAATCGGCGCTCGCCCCGCGTGCGTGGGTGCCGCCGGGCCGAGGTGCCGCGCAGTTCGAGGGCGCGAGCGTGGCGGCGCTGAGCGATGGTCGACCAGCTCACGATCGCCACCAGCGCAGCGAGTTGCAGCAGCGCGAGTACGGCGGCGCCGCCGATGTCGCCCAGCTGTGTGGCCCGTCGCCACACCTCGACCTCGATGGTGCGGGTGCCGGTGGCGCCGAGGATGCGCACCACCCCGTACGAGGTGAAGGTGAACAGGAACACGATCGTGGCGGCTGCGGTCACCGCCGGCCGCACCAGCGGCAGCGAAATCTGGGTGACCACACGCCACCTCGACGCACCGAGCGTGGCGGCGGCGGCCTCCATGTCGGTGGGGAGGTGCTCCCACAGCGATCCGACCACGCGAACCACCACTGCCAGGTTGAACACCACGTGGGCGCCGATCACCGCCCACACCGTGCGGTCGAGCGCGTCGGGGAGCAGGGCCAGGAACGCCGCGCCCATCACCACGGTCGGCAGCACGAACATCGCCGTGAGCAGCCCGACCAGCAGTGTGCGACCGCGGAAGTCGTATCGGGCGACCACGTAGGCGGGGGCCAGCCCGACCACGATGGTGAGCGCCGTCGACACCACTGCCTGCCAGGCGGTGAACCACACCACTTGCCACGTCGATGCCCGCCCGAGGGTGGTGGTGATGGCGTCGGCACTCGACCGCCTCGACGAGCAGGGTGACGAACGGCCAGACGTAGAACACCGTCAGCCCCGCCGCCGGCACGATCGCAAGTGCGAGGACCAGCGGGCGGGGCAGGTGGTTCACCCGAGCACCAGCTCGGTCCATTCGTCGATCCAGGTCGAACGCTCGGCGCTGATCACCGCGGGGTCCAGCGTGCGCGACACGTCGGGGACCACGGCGAAATCGAGGAACTCCTGGGGCAGCTCGACGGCCTGGTTGGTGGGGTACACGAACAGGTTGAGGGCCAGTTCGCTCTGGAACTGCTCGGACACGAGGAAGTCGACCAGTGCCCGGGCGGCGTCGGGGGAGTCGGTGCCACGAAGGACGCCGGCGAACTCGACCTGGCGGAAGCAGGTGTCCTCCACGACGCCGGTGGGGGCATCGTCGCGTGGCGGGTCGGCGAAGATCACCTCGGCAGGTGGGCTCGAGCCGTAGCTGACCACCATCGGCGTGGGCCCACCGCCGGCCCAGGTGAAGCGCTCGTAGTAGGCCTGCGTCCAGCCTTCCACGACCTCGACACCGTTCGCGCCGAGCTGCGCCCAGTAGTCCTGCCAGCCTTCGAGGCCGTACTCGTGGATCGTGGCCAGCAGGAACGCCAGCCCGGGCGACGATGTCGCCGGATTCTGCACCACGAGCTGGCCGGCGTAGGCCGGGTCGACGAGGTCGGCGAACGAGGTCGGCGGCGCGAGATCTCGCTCCGCGTACCAGCCGATGTCGTAGTTGACGCACACGTCGCCGTAGTCGACCGGTGTCGCTTCGCCGTTGGGAACGAGGGCGAGGAACTCGGGGTCGATCTCCGCCGAACCGTCGGCGATGCCCGACGCAATGTACGGATCGAACACCTCGTCGGCGATCGCCCGCGACAGCAGCGAGTTGTCGATGCCCCACATCACGTCGCCCTCGGGGTTGCCAGCGGTGAGCGCCGCCTTCGAGAGCATCGTGCCGGTGTCGCCGGCCACGAGGATGTCGACATCGATGCCGGTGTCGGCGGTGAACTCGGCGAGGGCATCGTTGAGCGAGGTGTCGGCCTCGGGGAACGAGTCGTAGGTGACGAGCGTGATCGAGTCGGCCGACAGCGCCGGCTCAGTGGAGGTCGCGGCATCGGGGGCCGAGGCGGCAGATGATGCCGCATCGTCGTCGCTCCCGCAGGCAGCGACGACGAGCGCCGCTGCCAGGCCGAGACCGACCCATCGAAGCGTCGAGCGATGAGCGAACGCACCACATGTGCGGGTTTCGCTCATCACTGGCTGCTCCCATCGGCGCGTGCAGGCTCGTCGAAGATCGTGAGCACACCGGCCGACAACGTGACATCGACCTCGACCGGCAACGCGACCGGGCCATCACGATCGGAGCCGTCGCCATCACCCGGGATCTCGTTGCTCACGCCCATGCCCACCAGCGGCTCGAGGTCGAACTTGTCGAGTTCCCAACGGGTTCCGGTCAGGGTGACCCGGAGGCATGGCCCGTGCAATGCGAGGAGCGACAGGCGCGAACCCGCAACGAGCTGGAGCGTTGCCGATCCGGGCCCGTGCACGATGCGGAGATGCTGACCATCCCACCAACCATCGAGCATCGGCACGCTCGTGAGGCCGAGTGCGCCGAGCGCACCGATACCGGCGATCGTGTGGTCGAGGCGGTCGCCGCCGCCGACGAGCGTGATGCGCTCGGGATCGAACTTGGCCGCCAGTGCAAGTGCGAGTTCGGTGTCGGTCTGATCCTTGTTGGCCGGATACCGGGAGATGTCGGCGTTTCGTGCCGCCCAGGCGAGCCCCGCCTCGGTGACCGAGTCGAGGTCGCCGACGAGATGGGTCGGTTCCAGGCCGGCGGCGAGCGCATGGTCGAGGCCGCCGTCGACAGCCATCCAGATCGTGTGGTCGGTGGCCTCCGATCGGAGCCGGTCGACCAAGTGGGCATCGAGTGGTGATGCTCCCGTGATGATGACGATGTGTTCGTTCACGTTTCCTCCGCCGGCATTATCCGGATCAGGTCAGTGGGTCGATGACGGCGGTCACCCTCTCAGCCCGCCGGTCCAGCGAGCTCCCCATGTGGTTGTTGTTGCGTCAGGGTACTACGAGAACGTCTGCAACGTCAGGGCGAGTGCCGACACCGTCAGCATGCCCACGATCGCGAGGTCGAAGCCGCGGGTCGACACCGAGTTGCGCAACCGGGTACCGATCGGAATCGACGCGAGGACCGGGATGCATGCGAGCAACGTCGCGGTGACCCGCCCCGAGAGCTCACCGCTGCCGATCAGCACCACCAGCTGGGCGACGCCTGTGACGAAGAACAGTGATGTCACCGACAAGATGTGGGCGCCGCGGTCGAGCCGGTAGCTGTGGATCCAGGAACCGACGATCGGTCCGGAGATGCCGACCGCTCCCTGGAACAGTCCGGCCACGCCGCCGACCGCTGGGGCGAGGCGTTTGGACCGCTGAGGTCCGACGCGGAGGTCGGGGTGGGCAAAGAAGAGCACCACGTAGCCGACGATGGCCACGATCACGGCGATCACCAACGGCTGCTCGGGCACACTCACGAGCAGCAGGGTGCCCGCCACTGCTCCAACCACCCCGGCGATCGCCAACACCGGGAGGTCTCTGGTGGCCGGCCAACTGCTGCGCTCGCGGGTCGCGAGCACGGCGTTGGCGACCGCATTGGGGAACGCGATCACCACGATGGCGTCGTTGACGTCGATGAACAGCGACGCGATCGGAATGGCGATCAGCGGCAGTCCCATCCCGGTGATCGCCTTGGCGATTGCCCCGATGACCACCGCGACGAGCACGATGGCCAGCTCGGTGCCGGTCACGGCTCGGTGCCGGTGGCGACCGGTCGGTCCGGATCGGCGGTCCACCCGGACCATGAGCCGACATACACCCTGGGCAGGCCACGACCTGCAAGCTCGAGCGCGAGCGCGTTGTGGCACGCAGTGACGCCGGAGCCGCAATACACGATGGGACTGCTGTCGTTGCCCACGACCGGCTCGAACCGGGCGCGTAGCTCGTCGAGCGAGCGGAAGTGTCCCGCACTGTCGAGGTTGTCGGCGAACGACAAGTTGACAGCCCCGGGCACGTGTCCGGCCACCGCTGTCGATCGGCTCGACCTGCCCGGCGTACCTGGCCGGGTCGCGGCTGTCGATCACGACGCCGTGTGCGGCGAGATGTCGCTCGACGTCGAGCGCGTCTGCGAGCGCATCCAGCGGCCAATCGCTCACCGCCCGTTCGACCGCAACGACCGCATCCGGCTCGCTCGCTGGTTGCGTCGTCACTGCCTCGGCATCGTGGAGCTCGCCGTCGGGCCATCCGTCGAGCCCGCCGTCGAGCAGGGCTGCGGGCTGGCCGATGATTCGCAGCATCCAGACGAGTCGTGCAGCGACGGCACCTCCACGATCGTCGTACGCGACGACCGGTGTGTCGTCGGCGATGCCGAGGGCGCCCAGGCGCTGGGCGAAGTCGACTGGCGACGGCAGCGGATGGCGCCCTGCGGTACCCGATGGGGCGTCGGCGAGGACGCTGTCGAGCGACACGTACGTGGCGCCCGGAAGGTGACGGTGCGCGAAGTCGGCGTCGTGGGTCCGGGTCCGGCCATGGTCGGACCCGACGTGACAGATCGCGATGGCGCGATCGTCGGCGATTGCGGCTCGGAGCCAGTCGGCTCCGACGATCGGCGCGAGCGTGCGGTCCGGGGCTGTTGCGCCGGCTGCCGGGTCGGGATCGGTGACGGCGTCGGGCTCGGTGGTGGCGACGGTCTCGGCACGGAGCTCACGCACCCGGGTCGAGCAGGTCGGTGTCGGTGCAGGCGGCGCGGAATGCCTCGATGCGCCGCTGGATGTCACGCCCGAGGTACCAGCTGCCGACACGCTCCATGATCGGGGCCAGGATCGTGGGCTTGCAGGCGAAGTTGTAGCGGAAGGCCACGTCGACACGACCGTCGTCGAGTTCGGTGAAACGCCAGCTCCCGGAGAACGTCCGGAAGATCGGCGGACCATCGATCATCTTCATGCCGACGAGTGTCGGGCGACGGAACGTGAGGTACTCGGTGACCATGCGCAGACCATGGCGCGACACGGTCTCGGTGTGGACGCCCTTGGCGGCATGGTCTGCCCCGTCGAGCGGCCGCTGGGACCTCACGAACGGATCCCAGTCGAGGCGAAGTTCGTAGGACTGCGACAGGTCGAACACGTCATCGATCGATCCGGTGACGGTGACGCTGTGCTCGACGATCGGCATCGGTCCAGCCTGCCATGGCCGACTCGGCGATCCCATTGCCAAATGTCCAGCTGAACACACCGTGTCTGCCACGATGAGGCGATGAGCGACACTTTCACCGCACTCGTGCTGCGCGAGACCGACGATGGACACGTCGGCGCGCTCGAACAACTCACCGATGCCGACCTGCCCGACGGCGACGTCACCGTGGCGGTCGAGTACTCCTCGCTCAACTACAAAGACGGTCTGGCCCTCGCCGGCAAGAACCGGATCGTGCGCAGCTATCCGATGGTTCCGGGCATCGACCTCACGGGAACCGTGGTCGCCAGCGAGTCGCCGGACTGGTCGATCGGCGACGAGATCATCTCCACCAGTTTCATGGTCGGCGAGCGGTACTGGGGTGGATTCACCCAGCGTCAACGCCTGCAGTCGGAGTGGCTCGTGCGTCGACCCGCGTCGATGAGTGCCCGCTCGGCGATGGCGATCGGCACTGCGGGCCTCACGGCGATGCTGTGCGTGATGGAGCTGGAGCGCGCCGGTGTCGCAGCCGGCCGATGGGCCAGTCGTGGTGACCGGAGCGGCAGGTGGTGTTGGTTCGTTCGCCGTGGCACTGCTGTCTGGCCTCGGCTTCGAGGTCACCGCGGTGACCGGCCGCCCAGAAACCCAGGACTACCTCCGCGGGCTGGGCGCCACGGCGTTCCTCACCCGCGAGGAGATGAGCGAGCCGCCTCGACCGCTCGAGTCGGAGACGTGGGCCGGCGCGGTGGACACGGTGGGTTCGACCATGCTCGCCAAGGTGCTCGCGCAGATGAAGTTCCGCTCGACGGTGGCGGCGTGCGGTCTGGCCGGCGGTGCCGATCTGCCCACCACGGTGATGCCGTTCATCATTCGCGCCGTGCGGCTCCAGGGGGTCGAGGCCGTGATGGCCCCGATCCCGATGCGCCAAGCTGGCGTGGGCGCGGCTTGCCACCGATCTGCCAGTCGACGTGGTCGACACGATCACCGAGGTGGTGCCGCTCACCGAACTGCTCGATCGCGGCCAGACGATCCTCGACGGCCAGGTCCGTGGCCGTTGGGTCGTCGACACCAACGCCTGATCACGCCTGGGGTCTGACCCCAGGCGTGATCAGACCCGCGATGTGATCACGCGGCGGGTTCTTCGACGGGGGCGCGGTCTTTGTAGTCGGCCCATTCCCATTCGCTGCCGTACTCGTCGAGGAGGTCGAGGAACGGCATCGGGGCGAGCGCTTCGGGTCCGACCACACCGGGACGGTGCCAGGTGCCGGTCGACATCAGTTCGATGGCCACCGCTGGCATCACGGCGGTCTGCCACACCACGGCCTGGTGACCGAATTCCTTCATCGACCAGGCGTTGTCGACCACGTGGTAGACGTACACCTCGCGTGGCCGTCCGTCCTTGCCGAGGCCGGTGACCCAGGTTCCCGCACAGGTGCGGCCGTGCATCGACGTCGCCGAGCGTCGCCGGGTCCGGGCAGCGATGCAGCCACGACGTCGCGTGGTGACACCTGCATGCCCGCGAACTTCCACGGTCTCGGTCGAATGCAGGTCGAGTTTGCGCAGTGTCTTGAGGACGTCGATGAATTCCTCACCGAGGCCGTACTTGAACGTGACGCGCTGCGTGTCGATCCAGCGCGGCATCAAGATGACCTCCTCGTGCTCGACGTTGACGCACTGCAGCGGCCCGATGCCCTCCGGGAAGGTGAAGGTCTCCGGCTCGGAGAACGGCTCGGTGGTGAACCAGCCGCGCTCACGCTCGTAGATCACGGGAGGGTTGAGGCACTCCTCGATGGTGGTCCAGATCGAGAACGTCGGAGCGAAGTCGTAGCCGTCGACCACCAGGTCGGCGCCGTCTCGGACGCCGATCTCGTGGATCTCGCTGAAGAGTTCCTCGGCGGCGTATCTGGCGGCGACGTCGGAGAACCCGGGCTCGACGCCCATCCCGCACAGCGCCATCAGCCCGCGGGCCTTCCAGATGGGCGATTGTGCGAACTGTCCGTCGCCGAGGCGGATACCGGTCTTCTCGTAGGGCCTCGTCGGGTGCGGGACCGACAGATTCATCGCCATGTCGACGTAGTGGCAGCCAGCCGCGAACGCCCCCTCGAAGATCGGAGGGTTGAAGCGAGGGTCGCACGCATTGAGCACCACGTCGGCGCGCATTCGCGCGGGCGAGCGCAGCAACGGCATCCTCCGATGAGGCGTCGATGTGTGCGGCAACGACTCGGCCGCCATCGGCGTTCGTGGCGGTCTCGACGGCACCGTCGGCCTTGGCGGTGTCGATGTCGGCCACGGTGATGTGCGTGTAGGCCTCCCGCTTCGAGGCGATCGCAACGAACGCCGAACCCACACCGCCTGCACCGACCACGAGTACTCGCATTGCGGCAATGTACTCCCCGGTCGGCATCGGCGACATCGATGTCGCGTTCCGGTCGACGAGTCGCCTGGCTACGCTCGGCGTGTGTACGAACAAGCGCTGCGGTCGAGGTCGCTCTGGCTCGACCAACTCGACACCCCGATCGTCTCGCGGCCCGCGCTCGGCGGCGACATCGATGTCGATGTGGCGATCGTGGGTGCTGGCTACAGCGGGCTCTGGAGTGCCTACTCGCTGTTGCGGGCCGACCCGAGTCTGCGGGTGTTGGTGATCGAGCGCGAGATGGTGGGGTTCGGCGCGTCGGGTCGCAACGGCGGCTGGTGCGTCGGCGAACTCGCCGGCGGCCTCGAGGGCGCGATTGCCACCTGGGGCGTCGACGCCGGCGTGGCGATGACGCAGGCGATCATCGACACCGTCGACGAGGTCGGGAAGGTCGTCGACGCCGAGGGGGTCGACTGCGGTTTCGAGCGCGGCGGCGTGCTCCGGCTCGCTCGAACCGGACCGCAATTGGCCAGGCAGCGTGCTGAGGTCGAGGCGTATCGCGAGCACGGATTCGGCGGCGACGTGCTTCGGGACCTCGACGCTCGCGAGGCGACCGATCGCCTCGCTGCAACCGACGTGCTCGGCGCGCTCGAGTACGCGCCTGGTGCTCGGGTGCAGCCCGCTCGGCTCGCCCGCGGCCTCGCCGATGCCGTCGAGCAACTCGGGGGCAGCCTCGTCGAGCACACCGACGTGCTCGACGTCGTGGCAGGCTCGCCAGCTGCTCGTCCGACGATCGTGACGAGCCATGGAAGGGTCACCGCCGACGTGGTGGTGCGAGCCACGGAGGGCTACACCCGCGATCTTCCCGGGCACCGCCGATCGCTCGTTCCGCTGTATTCGCTGATGGTGGCCACCGAGCCGCTCGACGACGAGATGTGGGGCACGATCGGGCTGCGACAGCACGAGACCTTCGCCGACGATCGACGCATGGTGATCTATGGACAGCGCACCACCGACGGGCGAATCGCGTTCGGTGGGCGCGGCGCCCCCTACCGTTTCGGCTCGGGGATCGATGCCGCAACCGAGTCGAACTCGGACGTACACCACGACATCGCTGCCGCGCTCGTGGAACTGTTCCCACAACTCGCCGGCGTCGAGATCACGCATCGATGGGGAGGTGTGCTCGGGGTGCCTCGTGACTGGCGCCCGTCGGTCGGGCTCGACCGAGCGACCGGTATGGCCTGGTTGGGCGGCTACGTCGGCGAAGGCGTCGCCGCGGCCAATCTCGCCGGTCGCACGATTGCCGACCTGGTGCTGCGTCCGGATTCGCCGTTGGTTGCGCTGCCCTGGGTGCAGCACCGTTCGCCACAGTGGGAGCCCGAGCCGCTGCGGTGGGCGGCGATCAACGGGGCGAGGCGTCTCGCTGGCTGGATCGATGAGCGCGAGGCCGAATTCGGTCGAACACCTCGCTTCGCTTCTGTTCTCGACCGGATCGTGGGATGATGCGGAGATGAACGCCGACAACCTGTCGCACGTGTGGTTCAAGGTGACCGATCTCGAGGTCGCGTCCGGCGAAGGGTCGTGGGTCACCACGACCGCCGGTGAGCGCTATCTCGACTTCAGTGGGGGCATCGCCGTCACGTCCACCGGCCACAGCCACCCCGACGTCACCGCCGCAATCGCCGCGCAAGCGCAGCGGTTCGTGCACGCCCAGGCCAACGTGTACACCCACGACCTGATGCAGCCGCTCGCAGCGCGGCTTGCCGAGATCTCGCCTGATGGCATCGACACGTTCTTCTTCGCCAACTCCGGTGCGGAGATCACCGAGGCTGCCGTCAAGCTGGCGAAACAGGCAACGGGGCGACCGAACATCATCGTGTTCCAGGGCAGCTTCCACGGGCGGACCCACCAGGCCATGGCGATGACCACGTCGAAGTCGGTGTACCGCGCTGGCCACGCCCCGCTGCCGTCGGGCATCTTCATCGCGCCGTACCCGAACGTTCGTGCCAAAGACCTCCAGTCCGAGATCGCACGAGCGCTCGCCGGCTTCGACGAGCTGCTCACCAGCGTGACCGCCCCGAGTGAGACTGCCGCGGTGATCATCGAACCGGTGCTCGGCGAAGGCGGCTACATCGCTGCGCCCGCCGAGTTTCTCGAGGCGATCGCCCAGCGCTGCGTCGATCACGAGATGCTCTTCATCGCCGACGAGGTGCAGTGCGGATTCGGTCGCACCGGCAAGATGTTCGCCATCGAGCACTACGACATCAGGCCGGACATCGTGTGCATGGCCAAGGGAATCGCGTCCGGGTTCCCGTTCTCGGCGCTCGGCACGCGTCGCGAACTCGACGACCGCTGGCCGACGGGTTCCCACGGCGGAACCTACGGCGGCAACCCCATGGGGTGCGCCGCGGCGCTGGCGACCATCGATGTGCTGAGCGCCGATGGCTTCATGGATCACGTGAAGGCGCGTGGTGCGCAACTCGCCGATGGGTTGCGCCGTCTCCAGGAGCAGCACTCGGCGATCGTCCAGGTGCGTTCGTTGGGTTTGATGATCGCCGCGCAGTTCGACACCGCCACCCGAACGTCGGCAATCGTGTCGCACTGTTTGCGTGAGGGGAAGCTGATCACGATGACCGCCGGCGCCGCCGGCACCACCCTGCGCTTCATGCCGCCGTTGACCGTCACCGCGGACGAGATCGACCTCGCCCTCGGAGCACTCGACAAGGCCCTCGTCGACGTGATGTGACGCCGTCCCGACGCGACCGGTCCTGCTGGTCGCGAGGTCGGTTCGGCTCGAACGTCGCGGTGAGTATCTGTCCGACGCCGGCTCTGCGGGCATTGCTGCGCACGTACATGCATGCGAAGCACGCCGAAGGTCACCGGCAGACGAGTCGGGTTCGACGGTACGGCGACGGACGATGCGCTGATGTCGTGCTGGATCTCCAACGAACCGAAGGATGGCGGATCGTGGCCGTCAGCTACGACGGGTTCCACGACGACCACGACGACCACGTCGAGCATCTCCGTCTCTGCCAAGACGTCGGGCTCCCGGAACAGCTCGAGTCGATCCGCACGACCATCCCGCACGACGTGAAACAATGGAGCCAGTGATGGGGTCTACTGGGAGTGGACGGGCGAGCTGTTCCTGGCGGGCCCGCACACTCGTCCTCGGCGCGATCGTGCTGGTCGGTGTTTCCAGCGTGTGCAGCGGCAGAACGGACGCCGAGGTACAGGAAGTGTCGGTGCAGAACGACGGGGTGACGCTCGTGTTTCAGGTCAACACCTGCAACGAGGACAGCACCAGCGTGTCAGTGGCCGAGTCCGACACCGAGATCGTCGTGACGGCGAGCACTCGGGCCAGCTTCGGCTGCAGCGGAGGAGACGACTGCTCCGATCCCCGCCCCGTTGAGCTGGATGAACCTCTGGGCGACCGCCAGATCCTCGATGCAGGCGGAAACGAGGTCCGTCGCGTCGACCCGTAGCTCTCCCAGACCGTCGCGACCCTGTCGTCGGCGGAGCGCTCGGGCACGTGCCGCGCTCGACTTGGGCCTGGTTGATGATGGGTGGGCGTTGCGGCGGTTGTCGCGCTCCTTCGGACGTATGAGGGCGCCAGCGATTGTTGCGGCACGACGCTCCCAAGTTTCTTCCGTCGGAGTGCAACGTTCTGGGGTGCTCGTGCGCCACAGTCACCAGTGATGAACGACAAGCTCGAGTCGACGACGGAAAAGGACGACTCGTTCGGCGCGTTCTACGACGATCGATTCGTTGCGTTGTCTCGGCTTGCGTTCTTGCTGACCGGCTCGTCCGAGGCTGCTGACGAGATTGCTCAGGAGGCGTGTGAGCAGGTCTTTCGCCGGTGGGATGACATCGAACACCCGCGCGCCTACGCCCGAATGGCAGTCATCAGCGGGGCGCGATCCTGGGGTCGTCGTCGCACGGTGCGCGAGTCGGCGCCATCCGACCGGGCCCGGTTCGCCGAACTCGACGGCGACGCAATCGCCGTACGAATCGCGCTCGCTGACCTCCCTGAACGCCAACGCGAAGTTCTGGTCCTGCGGTACTACGCCGACTTGAAGGTCGACGACATTGCCGTCGAGGTGGGTGCCCGACCGGGCACCGTCAAGTCCCTGATACATCGCGGCCTCGCACGCCTCCAGGAGGAACTGCAATGAGCGACATGTCGAACGACCCCGATCTCGAAACCCGCGTCCGGCAGGCGCTGCGTTCGCTCGCAGAGACACATCAGCCGTCATCCAGTGGGCAGCGGGTGACGCAACCGACCGGCAGCGAGTCACGGCGCACCTGGCTGATCGCGGCAGCGACGCTGCTCGTCGTCGGCGGGCTGGTTGCAGTGTTCGCGGTCGCCGGACGTGGCACCTCCACGTCACCAGTTGCGACCGAGCCGCCCACGACGGACCCGAGCGAGCCGAGCGACACCCAAGACGCCAACAGCGAAGACGCAATCGATCCCGCCGTCCTGCGTTTCCCCGAGCCGCTGCCCGACGACATGGTTGCATTCGTCAACGACACAGCACTGCCAGCGCCGAGCATTGCCGAGCGCGGCGGCATCGTCGGTAGCGACCCGGGGCCGCAACAGGATTCGATTCGTCTCGTCGTCATGGACGGGCCGCGCCTCCTCATGCGCGGCATCGTCGTCGACGTTCCGGCCGACACCGAGCCTGACCGCCCCGTCGGCCCGGCCGTCGAGATCGGCGTCGAAGGCGCCTCCTTTCTCGACGCCGACGAGGGAGCCATCGTCATCCCGCTCGGTGACGGCCGGCGAATCGTCGGACCCGACGAGTTCTTCATGTTCGGTGGTGGCGGGCCATACATCGATCCGGAAGCTCTGGTCGAGATCGCCACAGCCATCGGCCAACTGCCGCTCGACCAGGTCGACGAACTCCCAGGGTTCTTCGCCTATCAAGGCTCGGTGGGCGGCGAGACGATCGACCCGCTTGGCGTCGCCGACGCAACCACAGTGGAACACGGTCTGGCCGGCTTCTCGAGCCTCACCATGTACCGGCTCGCCGAACCCCCGACTGCGCCCGAACTGCTGGCGATCGGTCACGCGCTCTTCCGAGGCGAACTCGACGAACCGGCGATCGGAGATGTCGCACTCACGTCTGGCGGGCAGTCCTATCTCGAACTCGTCTCGCCGGTAGACATCCTCGTCCTGAACGCATCAGCGGACCTGGACACACGTATCGCGGCGATCGACTTCTCCCCGGCGGCCGAACTGGCGGAGGCGTTCAACGGTTCGGTGACTGCGCCGCCACGCCCCGCCCCGTAGCGACACCGGCCACCGCGTCGCAGGCGCCTGCACCCGAGCGACAATCCCGACTCGTACCGCACTCTCCAGTACTCGGGTTCCGGCGAATTGTGTGCTCATCATCGAGATCTTCGATTTGCACCGTGATGACGTTGTCGCAGCTGATGACACAGCGTTCGGGCAGTCCTTGCTCGGGACCGACCTCGACCTCGGTGCGGATACCACGAATTGTCCAGCTGGTTGGTGCGCACGTGACCGAGCTCAGCACTCCGATTGAACGAGTGCAGGTTCGGGTGGCTGACGCTGGTACCCGGCGATGAGTTCTCGATCTGTCGTTGCGAACTCCTCGGCGGTGATCACTGCGGTGGCGCCCCTGCGAAGCAACTCGGACCGGTTCGTTCCGAGCTGCGCCGCAAGCTCATCGAGCCGTGCGACCAGGTCGTCGTCGAGTTCGATTCCGAGGACCCGTCGGCACTCGGCGACACCGGTCATCGCGTGCGTACCCATCGCGTTCGGACACGGCATTCGAGCCGACCCTGTCGACGGCGCCCTCGCTGTGAGCGTCAGCTGCTCCGAGGCCGTGGAACGTCAGATGCAGGATCGCAGCAAGCGTCTCGCTTCCGATTCCGCGACGCGAACATCAGGATTGGTCTCGTGGAGCGCGCTGGGATCGTCCCACGGCGGTGGATCGGTCGTTGCCTTGCCGGCCGCCACGAGCGGTGCGAGTGCTCCGAGAAGATCATCGGTTGCGCCACGCAGCTCGAGATGTGGTGTCGAGACCCGAACATTCAACGGCGCGGCGCGCCGGTTCACCTGGCTGGGCGTCCGTGCAACGCCAGTGCGGCGTTCGTGTACCCGCCCTCGTCGGTGACGTCACGGCCGAACCACGGTGGTGGAGAGAATGCTGCCATCGCATCGTTGGAGGTGAACTCCACCTCGGCGATCACGAGGCCGTCGAGGTCGCCGCCGAACACGTCGAGTTCGATGACGTGCTCACCGAACGGGATTCGGTGCCGGGTCTTCTCCACTCGTCGGCCGAGGGTGTGGGGCCACGCAGCGTCGAAGTCGCGACGTTCGATCGGCCACTCGAGTTCGGTCCGCTCAGCGCCCTTGCCGGCTTTCACGGTGAGTGTGCAACCTGCTGGTCCGGCGTCACGCACGCGAACCGACCGACCGTCGTCGATCGCGAGGTAGCCCTGTCGTAATTGGTCGACGCCGGAGTGAACCAGACCGTCCGGCACCGTCCCGATCAGGAACTTGCGCTCGCGTTCCACGAGGGAACGGCCGGGCGCATCGTCGTGAGGATCGCGATCGGGCAGTTCGGGTCCGGACTCGACGGTGACACGCCAGTACCGGGCGATCCGGTTCGCGAAGGCGTCGGCCGACTCGGCGTAGAGGGTTGCGCCCGATCGGATCGCCGACGAACGCAGTTGGCGCTGGCGGCTGCGCGCCATGGAGCGCACGTGCTCGACGGCATCGGCAGTCCCGTACTCGTCGGGACGCTCGTCGAGCAGTTCGATCAGCACGGTGAGGTCGTGGTCGTCGCCGAGCGCCTCAGCGAGCCGGTCGAGTTCTGCGGCCAGCGGGCCGAGGACGCTGGGCGCAGCGTCGTGCAGCAGTTGCACCTGGTACCAGAGGTACTTGACCGCCTTGCGCCACTCGTGCAGCCGCGTGTCGGTCGGGTGGGAACGCACACGGCGCAACGACGACCGACCCTGACGGTAGGTGGCCGCCAGCCCGGCTTCGATCGTGTCGAGTCCCCGTGGGATCTTCCAGTGCTGCGAGACGGCCCGGGCCTCGACCAGCAGGTTGCGGGCCGTGTCGATCCGCCCGTCGTCGGCGCCGCCTGCAGCCTGGCTCGCGGTGTGCGAGATGGCGGCCTGACGTTCTCGCATGGTGCGTAGGACGCCGTCATCGGGCCGGTCGACGAGCATGGCGTCGAACGTGGCGAGCACCACGTGCGCGTCGCGTAGGGCCGAGAGCTGGTTGGCAGCAGCGCGCACGGTTCGGTCGAACCGACGGAACTCATCACCGAGTGCCGGCCGAATCAGTCGAGCGAGTCCGCGCAGTGCCTTGCACCGTTTGCGCACCGTGTGCACGGTTGCTTCGAGGTCGGCGTCTGGATCGTGACGCAACTCGTCGAGGCGTTCGATGGCGTCGTCGAGTCGTTCTGCCGCCACGCCGCGAACCTCGCGCTGCGTCCGTCGGCCGGGCTCGAGCGTGTTGGCCATGCCGCCAAGTCAAGTGCAACAACCGCGGGAGACCAAACCCGCTGACACGGGTCGTGACGTTTCGCCCCAGCCGGATGGCAGTGGAGTGATCAACGGATCGGGTCGTGGGGATAGCTTCTCCCACGTCCAGTCGAACAGGAGACTCACGGTGCGTAGCAGCAAGACGAATCGGATGCTTGGTGTGCTGATCGCCACGACGGTGCTCGTTGCCAGCTGCAGCGGCGCCGACGACGACACCAGCCCAACCGTGATCGCCCCCGAAACGACCATGGCGACCGAGACGACGGAGCCGGGACTCAGCGGCGACGGACTGCAGGTCGGCCTGCTGGCGCCTTCGCGCGGCTTGCTCTCTGCGCTCTTCCAGGGCCAAGCACGCGGGGCGGCGCTTGCGGTTGCCGACGTCGACGAGGCCGGCGGTGTGCTCGCCGGGCCGCTGACCGTCACGGAGTATCCCGCCGAGCCCGGCGGCGAACCGACCGACAACGTCGTGGCGGCGCTCGACGGTGGCGCCCAAGTGCTGATCGGCCCTGCCGGTTCCAACAACGCGATCGAGGTTCGCGACGAGGTCGCCGCCGAGGGCTCGATTGCGTGCAGTGCCTCGGCGACGCTGCCGAGCATCACACTCGGACAGGACGCCATCTCGTTGTTCCGCACCGCGCTGCCCGACGACATCACCACCACCTACCTCACCCAGGCAATCTCGGATCGACGCGACGCCGATGCGCCGGGCGATGCCTGGAATGTCACGATCGTGGCCCGCACCGACGACTACGGCCTGTCGATCAGCAACGGGCTGGCTGTCACCCTCGAAGCGGCGGGCTTCACGCCCACCGTGATCGGCTACAACTCCCGCCGCGTCAACTTCGCCGAGACGGCGCAACAGGTCGCCGCAACCGCACCCGACCTGACGGTGCTCGTCACGTACGAAGAAGGCCCCAACCTGCTGTCGAGCCTGATCGCCGAAGGTCTCGATCCGGCTGCGATGGTGGGCCTCGATGCGTTCTTCGCACCCCGCATAGCCGACCTGGCCACGCCCGGTGGTGAAGCCTCAGCGGTCGACGGCTTCACCATGCTCGGATCGATGGGCAACCGGGCATTCCTCGATCGGCTGATCGGCGACGACCCCAACGCTCAGGTGGCCAATGCTCCCCAGGCGTACGACTGCGCGGTCACGCTCTCACTGGCCACTGCCGCGGTCGACGCAGGCACGTCGGACACGATGGGCGAGGCGGTGCGCGACGTCACCGACGGCGGGGTCACCTGCAGCACCTACGCCGACTGCCTCGACAAGCTGAACGCCGGTGAGAACATCGACTACGACGGGGTCTCGGGCCAACTCGCCATCGACGAGAACGGCGACCCCACCTTTGCCCGGTTCACCACCGCAGTGCTGCTCGGTGGTGCTGTGTCGGACATCTCCAGCACCGACGTGAACATCGCCGAGATCCGTCGACAGCAGGCGGCCTATGCAGCGGCGGCACAGATCACCAAGATCCAGCAGGCGCTCACGTTCCTCGGCTTCTACAGCGGCCCCATCAACGGCCTCGACACGCCGGAGTATCGTGCGGCGCTCGCTGCGTTCCAGACGTCGGTTGGACTGCCTCCGACGGGCATCTTCGACGAGGCCACCGACGCTGCGCTGCGTGCCGCGCTCGGCCCGTACGCCGACCTGCTCAGTGCCACCACGGCCGACATCCAACGCCTGATGACCGATCTGGGTTTCTACAGCGGACCGATCGATGGTGTCTGGACCGAGGAACTGACCGAGGCGATCCGCGCGCTGCAGGCCGAGCTCGGTGTGCCACAGACCGGTGTGCTCGACGCAGCAACGCTCCGAGCGATCTACGCCGCTGGCGAGCAGAGCGCCGCGACGACGACCACCACCACCGCCACGACGACAACGACCGCCCCAGCGACGACGACCACGACCACTGCAGCGCCGACGACGACCACCACGACCGCGACGACCACGACGGTGCCGCCGACCACGGCCCCGCCGGTCACGCTGCCGCCGATCGACCCGACGCTGCCGACCCTGCTCGAGGCGTTGGCCAACGCACCGCAGTACTCCGACTACCTCCGCCTGCTCGAAGCAGCGGAATTCCCCGACGACTTCGATCGACTGCAGCAGTACACGCTGTTCGCGCCCACCAACGACGCGCTCGCCGAAGCTGGCTACGACGTCGACGCGATCGTCGACGACATCACCACCGACGAGGCAACGGCGTTGTTCACCGTCCTGCTCGACACCGCCACGCTCGGGCGCTTCCAGGTCGATGAGCTGGAGAACCCGCTCGTGATGCTGAGTGGCAACCCGTTCCCGGTGGTCAGCGACGCCACAGGGACCACGATCGACGGGCTGGAGATCGTGGGTCCGCCGATCCCTGCGATCAACGGCATCATCCACGGCCTGGCGTCGCTGCCTCCGCGCTGACTCTCAGTGGTCGCCACGACATGTCGGGAGTCGGTGACGGAACTGCATGATCGGGCAGAATGGGCACGGTGATGCTGCAAGAACTCCAGGTCGGCGATTGGCAGGTGGCGCAATCGGTCGTGGAATGGATCGAAATCGCAGCGATCGTGTTGATCGGTGCATCGGTGCTGTCTGCTGGTTTCTTCGGCATCCGAACCGCAGTGCGCGAGTCTCCGGTCGCCGCGCAGGTGACCTTCAAGAATCACATCGCCGGCGGGCTGCTCCTCGGCCTCGATCTGCTGATCGCCGCCGACGTCATCCGCACCGTCACGCTGGAGCCGACGCTCGAGAACGTCGCTGCACTCGGGTTGCTCGTGATCGTGCGCACGTTCCTGTCGTGGTCGCTCGTGCTGGAAACCGAGGGCCGCTGGCCGTGGCAGCAGGCGCCAGCCACCTCCCAGGAGCCTGACGACTGAGCTCCGTTGTGAGCGAACCGGGTCAGCGCGCGCCTTGGGCGCCGATCCAATGTGCCACCACGGAGGTGTCGAAGAACCTGCAACACTGGAACATGCTTTCCCAGCAGATCAGCGAACTTTCGACGCATCACGAGGTGCTCGTCGTGGGGTCCGGGTACGGCGGTTCGATCATGGCATCGCGATTGGCCAGGGCGGGTCGGAGCGTGACGTTGTTCGAACGCGGGATCGAGCGTCAGCCAGGCGACTTCCCCGACCGCTTGTGGTCGGGTGCCCGGGCCATCCAAGCCCGCACGGCCAAGGGCCGCTTCGGTCACCCGACGGGGTTGTTCGACTTCCGGCTCGAGCCCGACATGAACGTGCTGGTGGGGTGCGGTCTGGGGGGCACCTCCCTGATCAACGCAAACGTGGCGCTGCGTCCCGGCGATGACGTGTTCGCGGACGATCGCTGGCCGAGCGAGCTCCGCGGCCGACGAGACATCCTCGAGCCGTACTTCGAGTTGGCCGAGACCTGGCTCGGCTCCACGTCGTACCCGATCGATCGGCCGACGCTGCCGAAGTTCGCAGCCCTCGACGCCGGAGCGTTGGTACTCGGGGAGAACGCTCGCCGTCCGCCGATCAACGTCACGTTCACCGATGGTGTGAGCGCCGGGGGAGTGTCCCAGAAGGCGTGCAACGACTGCGGCGACTGCGTGACAGGGTGCAATGTCGGGGCGAAGAACACCGTGCTGATGAACTACCTGCCCGACGCCCACCGTCACGGCGCCGCGATCTTCTGTTCGGTCGAGGTCGACTCGGTCGTGCCGTCCGGACCGGAGGCATCGGGCCGGTGGACCGTTTGGTATCGGGTGGTGGGAGCGGGGCGCGAGCGATTCGGTGCTCCGGACCAGTTCGTCACCGCCGACACCGTCGTGTTGGCTGCCGGCACCCTGGGCTCGACCGAGATTCTGTTGCGCTCGGCTGCCAGGGGGCTGCCGGCCAGTGAACGGATCGGCCATCGGTTCAGCGGAAATGGTGACGTTCTGGGCTTCGGCACCGACACCGCAGAGGAGATCAACGGCATCGGTTGGGGGCGCAGGACGGGCCGCGATCCGGTCGGTCCCACGATCACCGGGGTGATCGACCTCAGCGACCAACGTCCGACAGGTGCTGGCCTGGTGGTGGAGGAGGGTGCGATTCCGTCGGCGCTCGCCAGCATCATGCCCATCGCGCTCACGCTCGCCGAGACGGCGACCGACACGCGAGGGCTGTTCCGACGGGTGCTCGACGTGTTGGGGTCGTGGACCTCGCGGGCCAAGCGCACCATCGTGTATCTGGTGATGAGCGCCGACGACGACGCTGGACGGCTCTCACTCGAGGGCGACCGATTGGCGATCAGCTGGAAGGGTGCCGGTAGCGACGGGGCGATCATCGACGACAACGACGTCCTCCAGGACGTCACCGCGGCGATCGGTGGGCGCTACCTCCCTGATCCGCTGTGGACCGCGGCAGGTGGAATGTCACTGATCACGGTGCACCCGCTCGGCGGTTGCGTGATGGCGGATGATGCAGCCGGCGGTGTCGTCGACCACCTCGGTCGCGTGTTCAGCGGCGCCGTGGGCAGCGACGTGCATGACGGCTTGATCGTGTGCGATGGCTCGATCATCCCGCGCCCGCTCGACGTCAATCCGCTCCTCACGATCTCGGGCCTGGCCGAGCGTGCCGCGGCAGAGGTCGCCGCCGAACACGGTTGGCAGTTCGACACCAGCCCCAACAGCACGCCAACGCCGACGACCCCGAGCAACGACACCGTCGGCCTGCAGTTCACCGAACGCATGGTCGGATGGTTCCAGCTCGGCGCAACGTCGTATGCCGCCGGAGAACGTGCCGGCAAGTCGATCGGTTCCGCCATGGACTTCGTGTTGACCCTGCACGTCGCGGACCTCGACGCCACCGTGGCCGACGCAGCAACCGTGCAGCGAACCTCGGGAACCGTGTCGGCGCCAGCGCTGTCACCCGATGTGCTCACCGTCGAGGACGGCAACTTCCAGATCATGGTGCCGGTTCCCGAGGAGATCGACACCTGGCACATGGTGTATTCGATGGTGCTCGTCACCACCGCCGGCACGCGCTACCGATTCGCCGGGCACAAGGTGATGCGCGACGGCCCCTTCTGGCGTGCTTGGCATGCCACCACCACGTTGTTCGTCGACATCGCCGAGATCAGCGACGCGGGAACGGGGGCGCACGTCGGCAGTGGGATCTTGCACATCGGCGTGGTGGACCTGTTCCGACAGCTCTCGTCGGCGAAGGTGATCGGTGCCAGTGGGTTGTCGGCTCGGCTCCGAGCCAAGGCACGATTCGCACGGTCGTTCCTGGGCGACGTGGCGAGAGCGTACGGAGGAGCACTCGACTGACTCGGTCGTCCCGATCCGGCCGAGCGACGGTGTTGCGTCGCTCCGCCGACGTGATCGACCACCAGCCACCTCGGCCCGCAGCGGGTTCAGCGATACTGGCGGTACAGGTCGGCGAGTCGGTCGCGGCACTCGAGGAGCTCGGCGGCGACGTTCGACGAGAAGTCGGTCCACGGTGCCTCGGCCGGGCGCACTCGGTCGTCGATGAGGGCGTGAAATCGATGGTGGCCGTCGTCGTCGACCAGGGGTTCGCGAACGCGCACCCGGTAGCGGGAGGGGTCGTCGGCCTGGCGGAAGAGCTCGACGGCGATCACGTTGAGCTCGTCGTCGACCAGGATGGCCTGCGCTCCTTGAGTGCGTTGGATCTCGGCAGTCTCGTTGACCCAGCCCCCGGTGTTGTACACCGGCACCCGCTGCTGCGGCCCGACTTCGATCATCTGTTGGAACGGTTTGTGGGTGTGCCCGAACACGAAGGCGAACTCGGTGTCGGGCTGAGCGAGTTCGTCGGTGAGCTGCTTCGCGAGTGGGCCGCGAAGATAGTCGACCAGTCCGGTGCGTGCGCTCGGGCTCAAGACGGCACCGCCGTGCTGCGTCTCGAGGGCCCGTGCAGCGGCGACGGCGTCTCCGAGCACACCGCGTACCAACCGCCGTCGGAGTCTCGTCGGAATCGGCCATCGGGTCCACCGATCGGCGAGGCGGTTGGCGATGTCGTCGGTGATGTGACGCACCGATGACGAGTCGGGCAGGAGGTGATACGCGGTGTGGAGATCGGTACCGACACCGCCCGACCGACCCAGCTCGGACCAGAGGAAGTCGATCCAGGCGTTGTTCTCGAGCTCGAGTTGTTCCACGGTCGACGGAGGATCGGCTGGGAACACCAACGAGCCGAGGCGCGACATCGCCCGGTAGATCGGTTCGGTGTAGTGGCCGTGGTGCACGATCACGGCGCGATCGACTCCGGGAACCCGCAGTGCGAGATTCGGGTACACAGCATCGATGAACACACCGTCCCACCGTGGGTTGCGACGCATGAGCGCGACCAGTGGAGACAGGGGGAGGTCGGCGTCGGGGTCGAGGCCGCTGGTGAACCAGATCTCGGGGAGTGGTTCGTCGGGCGGCGTGTCGGCGATTGCCCGCATGTAGCCCTGCTGACGGGAGAACTGCCAGAGGTGATGATCGTGATTGCCGGGGGTGTACACGATGCGATCGTCCATGAACGGGTCGCCACCATGAATCAGTTCGAGAAACCCCTCGAACGCCCGGAAGGACGTGTGCATCTCGGTGAGTGCCAGTTCGATCGCATCGCCCGCGAGTACCAGCGTCGGGCGATCGGGGCCGGCGAGCGTGCGGAGGCAGTCAGCCAGAGCACGAGCGGTGGCGCTCGGGGTGCTGCCGTCGATCTCGGTGAGCACGCTCTGGTCAGCACCGAGGTGCAGGTCGGACAAGATGACCCAGCGGACGCTCACCGCCGCGACGTTAGTAGCCGTGGAGTTGTTGGTGTGACGTCACGTCGCCGACGCGTGGGAGGTGCGAGGTCGTGGAGGACGATCGACTCTGGTGGCCCTGCGCCACGCCCCATACGGTTGACCTCGTGACGAGCAATGTGGCGAACAATGTGGTGGCCTGTCCGGGGTGCGGCGCAAAGAATCGGGTGCCAACGAGCGCATCCGGGTCGCCTCGGTGCGCCAGATGTCGGGGTGCGTTGGCCTGGCAGGTCGCTGCCGGTGACGACGACTTCGCGGCGGCCATCGACACGAAACGGCTGGTCCTCGTGGACCTGTGGGCCCCGTGGTGCGGACCATGTCGCATGGTGGCACCGGTGCTCGATCGGTTGTCGAAGGACTTCGCCGACTCGTTGAAGGTCGTCAAGGTCAATGTCGACGAGTCGCCGCGAACGGCGCAGCGTTACGAGGCGCGCAGCATCCCGATGCTGCTGTTCATGCGCGATGGCGAACTGGTCGACACCGTGGTGGGCGCCCAGCCCGAACACGTGCTCCGAGCCAGAATCGAACAGCTGTCGTGACCGCTGGACGGTTCACCTACTCCGTCGCAGCATCGTCATTGCACGACGCATCGGCCGTTGCCGCGTTGATCGCGCCGACGCAGGTGCTGCTGGAGGAACTCGGTGGCGCCCGCGACGAGTCGAGCGAGTCGAACGTGCACCTGATGGTGGTGGCCACGGGCGGTACCGAGCATCAGCTCGTCGAGCGGTGCCAGGCCGACGGAGCGGCACCGACGGTGCTCGTCGCCCACGGTGCACACAACTCGTTGCCCGCAGCGTTGGAGACGCTCGCCGCGATCCGCCAGCAAGGCGGCCGGGGCCGCATCGTCGTGCTCACCGGTGAGTCGTCGGCCGACCGAACTGCGCTGGGTGAAGCCATCGGCGACCTCGAAGCCGTTGCCTCCATGCGCAGCACGCGGCTGGGTGTGGTGGGCGGACCATCGTCCTGGCTGATTGCCAGCAGCCCTGAACCCGAGGTGGTGCGACGGCGCTGGGGTCCGCAGGTGATCACGGTCGAGCCGACGAGGATGATCGAACTGACCCGCACCCCCGTCACCCCGGTGGGTCCGCTCGCCGAGCGGTTCACCGCCGTGGCCGACCCGGTGCGCTCCACGGTCGGTCGCGGCGCCGTCAACGATGCGCTCGCTGTCCGACAGGCGCTCGACGATCTGCTCGACACCGACGAACTCGACGCCGTCACGGTTCGCTGCTTCGATCTCTTGAGCGACCCTGGCACGTCGGGATGCCTCGCCCTCGCGAGCCTCAACGACGACGGCATCGTGGCGGGTTGTGAAGGCGACGTGCCATCGGCGCTCGCCATGTTGTGGGTCCGTGCGCTGCTCGGCCAACCGACCTGGATGGCCAATCCGGCGACGGTCGACGTCGAGGCGAACCGCATCGTGCTCGCGCACTGCACGGTGGCGCCGTCGATGGTGGAGGGCTTTGCGCTCGACACCCACTTCGAGTCGGGGATCGGCGTGGGGATCAGCGCCACCTTCGCCGAACAGCCGGTCACCCTGATTCGCCTCGGTGGCCGTGACCTCGACGAGTGCTGGATCGCCGAGGGCGACATCGTGGCCACCGGCGATCAGCCTGACCTGTGCCGGACTCAGGTGACCGTGCAGCTCTCGGCAGGCGACGTCGGTGACCTCCTCGATCGTCCGCTCGGCAACCACGTCGTCTTGGCCTCGGGTCACCATCGCGAGAGGCTCCTGAAGTGGTGGCGTTTCGCGATTGCCGATTGAACGAGAGAACGTGACACACCCGAGTCACATAGTGTGGCCATGATGTCTCGCCACGCTCTTGCTGTTTTCGACCTCGATCGAACCCTGATCACGTCGTCGTCGGCCACGGTGTTCCGCCACCACCTCGCTGCTCATGGCATCGGTGGTTCGCAGGAGATCCCGCTGGTCGACGTCTTCACGAAGTTCTACGAGCAGTTCGGCGAGACCTGGTTGATGATGCAGCCCGCGCGCTTGTCGAGTCGGGCGGCGAACGGGTGGAGTGTCGCCACGGTCGAGGCGGCGATGCAGGAGGCCGCCGAGGAACTCGCCACCATGCTGTTGCCTGGTGCCGCCAAGGCGATTGCCGAGCACCGCGCTGCTGGTCGTCGACTGGTGATGGCCACCACGTCGCCGCTGGTGTTCGTGAAGCCGTTCGCCGACCTGATCGGCTTCGACGATGTCGTGGCCACACAGTGGGAACGCAGCGCTGACGGCGCCACCTTCACCGGTCGCATGACCGGCCAGTTCATCTGGGGCCGATCGAAGGCCGATGCGGTGGCGATGTGGGCGGCCGACCACGACGGTGATCTGGCCCAGTCGTGGGCGTACAGCGACAGCTATTTCGACGCCCCGCTGCTGGCGAGTGTGGGGCACCCCGTTGCGGTGAATCCCGACGTGCAGCTGCGCATCGTTGCCACCATCAAGGGCTGGCCGGTGACCCACTTCGACCGGTCGGAAGGGGTCTCCAAGATCCTCGGCCGCGAACTGCAGGAATGGGGTCGGCCCTTCATGCGCGAGCAGATCGTCACCCCGAACGCCCGCATCGAGTTCGAGGGCATCGACAACGTCCCGGCCACCGGCGGGGCGATCCTGGTGTTCAACCACAGGTCGTACTTCGACCCGCTCGTGATGGGGCTCGTGATCGCCAAGACGGGCCGCAACGTGCGCGGACTCGGCAAGAAGGAGGTCTTCGACGTGCCGATCGTCGGCCGGCTCATGAAGGCATCCGGTGGCATTCGCGTCGATCGGGGCACCGGGTCCGACGAGCCACTCGACGCGGCGATCGCTGCGGTCGAAGCGGGCGAGTTGCTGATGATCGCCCCCGAAGGCACCATTCCGCGTGGCCCGGCGTTCTTCGATCCGGTGTTGAAGGGGCGATGGGGGGCCGCTCGTATCGCTGCCGCAACAGGTGCTCCGGTGATCCCCATTGGTCTGTGGGGCACCGAACGTGTCTGGCCACGCAGCTCCCGATTCCCCAAGTTGTCGCTCAACGACCGACCAGTCGTGACCGCCACCGTGGGACCGCCCGTGAAACTTGCCCACCGCAGCCCGGATGCCGACACCAAGAAGATCATGAAGGCGATCACCGCGTTGCTGCCGCCCGAAGCACGTACGCGCCGGACGCCGACCGCCGAGGAACTGGCGCTCACCTACCCGCCGGGTTACCGCGGCGACCCGGCCAGCGAAGCGGATCGGCGCCCCGGCAACGACACCTGAGCGCGGCGCCGCCCGAACACCGACGACCGACCCACCGCACATGAACCGCCACACGAACCACCGCACACGACCGACCCGAGACGAGTGACCATGGCCGAAACCCGAGAACGAGAGATGCGGTTCGCCGACCGCATGACCGACCACGAAGCCCTGATGTGGAACGTGGAGAAGGACCCGTGGCTCAACCCGAGCGGCGCGTCGCTCACGATCCTGGAGGGCAAGGTCGACCCTGAGCACTTCCGACGCACGATGCGGCGAGCAGTGGCCAAGATGCCTCGCCTGTACGAGCGAGTCGTTCCGGGCCTCGGCCGGCTGGCCCCGCCGACCTGGGTGCCCGACCCCGAGTTCGACATCGAGTTCCACGTGCGCCGCCTGCGCCTCCCGAAGCCCGGCTCCGAGCGGCAGCTCTTCGACCTGGCTGCTCAGCTGTACCAGGAGCCACTCGACCGAACCCGTCCGCTGTGGCGTTTCGTGCTCATCGACGGGCTCCAGGGTGGTCGATCGGCGTTGTGGGCCATCGTGCACCACGCGGTGAGCGACGGCATCGGACAGCTGCGGATGGCCGAGATGTACCAACAGCTCGAACCCGAGACACCGATGCCCGACGATGTCGACCTCGAAAGCATCGTGGCTGACGCAGTGGAGGCCCACCATGCCAAGCAGCTCGGGGGCGACCTCACCGATGGTTTCCCTGCGCTGGTCGGGCAGTCGCTCGCTCACATCGTTCGACGCCAACTCGGGGTGGTGAGGCGTGTCGCCGGCGAGGTCGTGATCTGGCCGGCAGACCCGCAGCGCGCCAAAGACTCCATCGACGGTGCTGCCAGCATGGTGTCGTCCACGCTCGGTGCGCTCACCGGATCAGGCAACGAGGTCGAAGGCGGCTCGCCACTGTGGAAGGAGCGGTCGCGGCACCGTCACCTCGAGCACGTGGCGGTACCCCTCGATGAGTTGAAGGCGGCTGCGAAGCGAGCCGGCGTCACGATCAACGACGTCTTCCTCGCTGGCATGGTGGAGGGCTGTGTCCGGTACCACGCCGAGCGTGACGTGGAGGTCGACGCGTTCAACACGAGTTTCGTGCTGAGCACCCGCCACGACAGTGCGATCGGTGGCAACTCCTTCACGCCGGTTCCGGTGCAGGTGCCGGGTGTGTCGATGTCGTTGGCCGACCGTGTTGCCGACGTCCACAGCCGACTGGCGATCAAGCGTGAGGCGATGGCCTCGAGCGGCGGCGGCATGAGCGCGCTGTCGGGCGTGGCGAACTGGCTGCCGACGTCGGTGATCACCAGCGCAGCGCGTGCGACGGCGGCAAAGATCGACTTTGCCACGTCGAACCTGCGTGGTGCGCCGATTCCGCTCTACGTCTCCGGTGCTCGTGTGCTGTACATCGTGGCCCTCGGGCCGGTCGCGGGCACGGCATGCAACGCCACGGCGCTCAGCTACGAGAACGGCTTCAACATCGGGCTCTTCATCGATCCCACTGCAGTGGAGTCACCAGGCGACTTCCGAGACGCTGTCGACGCGTCATTCCGCGACCTGCTCGAGCTCTAGGACGACGACATGAGGATCAGCCAACTCTGGCGTTATCCCGTGAAATCGATGGTGGGCGCCACCACCGACTCGGTGGTGCTCGACGAACTCGGCATCGTCGGCGACCGGACGTGGGCCGTGCGCGACCTCGAGCGTGGCGGCATTCGCGGCGCGAAGAAGATCGGCGGCCTGATGCGATTGACCGCAAGCGACGTCGAGGACGGACATGTCGCGGTCACGTTGCCCGATGGCACCACGGTGCGTACCGACGCTCCCGATGTCCACGAACGGGTGAGTGGGGCGATCGGACACCCGGTGCGCCTCGAACGGTTGGCGCCTGCTGACGACCTCGAGCACTACCGGCGCGGTGCGGCCGACTCCGACGACGTCATGGCGGAGTTGCGCGGCATCTTCGGTCGAGACGACGACGAGCCGTTCCCCGACTTCTCGGTGTTCCCGCCGATCATTGCCGAGTTCGAGTCGCCGCCGGGCACCTACTACGACGCGTTCGCGCTGACGGTGATGACGGAGGCGGCGCTCGCCGCACTCGCGGCAGCGTTGCCGGACTCGAACGTCGACGTTCGTCGTTTCCGGCCGTCGATCGTGGTCGACACCGGCGACGACGGCGCCGATGCGTCGACACCCGGCCACCCCGAATTCGATTGGTCTGGCCGGCGGGCCACCATGGGCAGCGCCACCATCGAGTTCCGGGCGCCGTGCCCGCGCTGCGTGATGGTCACCCGTGAGATCGATGCCTCGATCCCCGCCGACCGCGCCGTGCTGCGTCACATCGTGCGTGACCTCGATCAGAACCTGGCGATCTACGCCGAGGTGATCGTGCCCGGTGTGGTCGGCGTCGGCGACACCCTCACCCTGCTCTGACACCCCGCAGGCGATGAGTCAAATCCCCGTATCCGGGGCGTTGGCTCATCGCCTGGGCGGGTTGGCGTTGCTCGCTCAGGGGCTTGCCACGAACGTGGCGAAGATCCGGTCGGCAGCCTCCAGATCGCGAGGCTCCACTGCCTGGATCATCACCCGGGCCACCATGGTCTCGGCTGCGTCGGTGACCGCCACCACGAACACCGAGGTGCCGAGCCCCGAGCAATCGGTGTACTCGTCGATCAGTCCGGTGTAGAGCGCATCGCTGTACGGGCTGGTGCCCACGAAGTTGCACGCCACCCCGAACTCGAACTCCATCAGCACGCCCTCCAGGTCCGGTGGGCCTTCCAGTCCGGTGGCCTCGACGATCACGCCGGGGGTGCTGAAGGTGTCGACGAACGATGCGAGGTCGGGGGAGGCCCAGATGCTGGGCCCGAAGTCCGGCTGCGGCGTGCCATCGAGGTCGCTCCACTCAGCGGGGACCTCCACGGTGATCGAGCCGCTGTCGTCGGACACGGTGACGTAGGAGTCGTAGCCGTCGGTCGCCGCTACGGGGGCATCTCCTTCGTCGATCAGGTCGTCGGTGAACTCCTGGGCGAACGAGAACGAGAGTTCGAGCGGTGTGCCGTTGAGCTGGCCCTCGTACACCTCCTCGGTGTCGAAGCGCAGCACCTCGATGCTCATCGTGGCATCGGCACCCTTGGTGCGAATCACATCGCAGTAGTCGGCCATGGTGCCGTCGGTGGCGAGGTCGAGATTCTCGAGTCGGGTGATGACGTCGCCCGGCTGGATCCCGGCGTCGTCGGCGGCGGATCCGCTTTCGACGCTCGCCACCCAGATGCCGCTCAGCCCAGCGTCGTCGGTGACGGCCTCTCCATTGATGCCGATCGCCTCGACGTTCTCGCCGGCGGTGAGTCGATCGATGATGTCGACGGCGTCGGCGATGGCGATGGCGTAGTTCTGATCGCTCTCGTCGATGCCGGCGTAGTTGATCCCGACGATGCGACCCGATTCATCGAGCAGCGGGCCGCCCGAGTTGCCACCGCGGATCCGTGCGTCGTGTTCGATGACCTCGTCGACGGATGCCCACGAGGTCTCACCATCGGCTGTGGTGGAGCTGACGATGCCGCGGGTCAGGGTGTAGTCGACGTCGTCGATCGTGTTGGCGTCGCTCGCGGGATAGCCGGCGGCGTACACGTCGAGACCCGCCGCCACGTCATCGGAGCGATAGTCGAGGCCGGGGTAGCCGTCGCCTTCCAATTGGATCACCGCCAGATCGGAACACTCGCTGACACCCAGTACCCGGGCGTTGACGGGGTCGTCGATGCCTGGCACGGTGACCCGCAGCAGGGCTGCGCCGGTGACCACATGGTTGTTGGTGACCACGAGCCCGTCGTCGGAGATGATCACGCCGCTGCCGACCCCGGCGGAGTTGCGTTGTTCGCCGACCTCGGGGTCGACGAACGTGCCCTCTGCGGCGATCTTGACCACCGACTGCTCCGCATCGGTGATGTCGAAGGTGCCCGAGGCGTCGTTTTGTGGCACCGAGGTCTTCGTGCCGATGTCGCGAGCGGTATCGGTGGTCACGTCGGCGTCACCGCCACCGCACGATGTCAGACTCACGAGGCCGACCGCAAGAATGGTGCCGAGCATGCGCATGACGTTTCTCCGTCCGTTGGGTGGTGTACCTCAACGGTACGACGGAGATGCTCCAGGGGACATGGCAGAAAGTCCCGAGCTGCCGCCGCGGTCAGCTCGGGCGGGCGATCCCCCATGATTGGTACGACGCGATCTTGGGGCCGGGCACGTAGGCGGATTCGATCTGATCGAACCCGAATCCGGCTGACTCGATCAGGCGCGGGATTGGCCGGGTGATGTGGCATCCACCTGCCAGGCGAGTCCACACGGGGTCGATGCGCCGCTGCCAGGAGCGCACGGACTCGTCGGGAGCTTCGCCGTGTTCTGCGAAGAGCAATTTGCCGCCGGGCCGGAGGACGCGACGCATCTGGGCGAGCGCCGTCTCCCAGTCGGGGATCGTGCACAGCGTGTAGGTGAGCACCACGGTGTCGACGCTGTCATCGTCGAGTGGGAGGTCTTCGCCTCGCAGCCCGATCCAGCGCACATCGAGGCCACTGGCCTCGATCGCAGGTGCTGCCTTGCGTCGCATGGGCTCTGATGGCTCCAATCCCCAGACCAGCTCGACCGTCGACGGGTCGTAGAACGCCAGGTTCAGCGCCGGCCCCATGCCGACTTCGAGCACCCGACCGGTGGCGAGCGGCACCACCTTTCGTCGCTGCGCCTCGATGTGTTCACCGCTGCATGCCATGCCGATGAGGTGGGGAAGCACGTAGCTGCCGTAGATGCCCATTGGCACCATGCTCGCAGGCAACAGCGGTCATGCGGCGAACGGATGGTCGCGAGTCATCACGAGCGGCCCGCGCCGGACCACCACCGAACCCTCGGGGTAGGTGGAGCACACGTAGCGGATCGACTCGACGTGCTCGTCGATGATCGACTCGATCGTGCCGTCGACGTCGTCGTGGACACCCAAGTCGTCGAGCTCGTCGCTGCAGTGGCGCAACGCTCGCTCCTCTGCGGCAGCTTCGAGCAGCTCGATCCAGCCGCCACGGTCGAGCCAGTCGAAGACGGCATCACGCAGATCGGCTTCGGTGACGCCCGGCCGGTCGACGACCATGGCCGTGGTGGTCGCGAAGCCGCTCGCCAAACCGGGAAAGCCACGGTTGCAGCCGCAGCGCTCGCCGGAGGCGCATTCGGTGGCGACCGGTGTGACCAGTTCACCTTCGACGGTGAAGCTGTAGTCGTTCGGTTCGGTTCCCTGTTGTTCGTTCGTGGCGATCAGGACCAGCATGGCGGGGCTCCTTCGGGCGGTGAGTTCTGGCGGGCGGTGAGTTCTGGGGTGCGGCTCGGCGTGCGGCCGAGACTGTTCTCAGTGTGACGAAGGGGTGTGTCAGAGTTGGCCGAGTGAACTACCAGCACACCCAGAAGTCGGTGCTCATGTGGTTGATTGCCGTCTGCGGCGCGCTGCTGGCGGTGTGGGGGATCGCCCGACTCGGCGCAGTGGGTTCCGACGCCGTCTGGGCGCTCGCAGCGGGGTTGGTGCTCGTCGTGGTCGGCGCGCTGGCCGCCCGACTCACCGTGTCGGTCGACGACCCACAGGTGACCGCAGCGTTCGGCTGGGGTTGGCCACGGCGCAGGACTTCGCTCGGCGAGATCGCGGCAGCGGAACGCGTCAGAACAAGTTGGTGGCAGGGGTGGGGCATTCGCAAGGTACGCAATGGCTGGATGTTCAACAATGCCGGGAGCGATGCCATCGAGCTGCGGCTGCGCTCGGGCAGGGTGTTCCGCATCGGCACCGATCAACCCGAGGAACTGTTCGCGCGCGATCGAGCGGGTGCTCCGGGCGCAGTGATCAGGTGGCCGCTCGACGCGCCCACACCGCGTAGAGCGGGTCGCTTCGCGCCCCCGGGTTGCGCAACTGCACCACCGGCTCGTCGAATCCGTCGGTGAGTTCGAAGTACGTGCTCACGATGGCGCAGCGACCCTCGTCGTCGTTCGCCAGCCAGCCTCGAATCGCCTTGGTGGGGAAACAGCGGTTCGAGAACGTGCACACGAACGGTGCTCCCGGCCGCAGCACCCGCGCCACCTCGGCGAACACCGCCAACGGGTGCGTCAGGTAGTCGACCGACACGCAGCAGGTGACGGCATCGAACGAGGCGTCGTCGATCGGCAGGGTCGGATCGGCGTTGAGGTCCTTCACGATCCAGTCATGGGCCATCTCGTTGGCTCGCAGCTCGGCTGCGTTCATCCCCATCGCCACGAGGCGTTGCGGCCGCTGCCGGAAGTGCGAGATCCACGACGAGCAGATGTCGAGCACGTCGCCGGTGAGCTCCAGTTCGGCGTACACGTCGCCGACGGCCGCGATCGCACCGGCATCGATGTGGGTCACCAATCGATCGACGCCGTAGAAGCGTTGGTCGTCGGTCTCGTCGGCACGGTCGAAGAAACCCGGGGGGAACACGTCGTCGGCGGTGGCCATCGTCCGATGATGGCGGCGATCAGTCGTCGAGGCCCGATCGGGCTCGGAACTCCTCACGGGTGTTCTCGTGCGGAAATTCGATGTCGGGGATCGTCTGGCCGAGTGCTGCGCACAGCGGCGCCCAGCCGTCGCCGGGTTGATACTCGAACAATCGGTCGGGGGCGATCTCGGCGCGCACAGAAGCGTTGTGCGCCTCGTACGCGGCCATCATGATCGAGGCGTCCGTGAGCGGGCCCCCGAGGCTGCGCTGGAACATCTCGGCGATCATCGCTTGCTGGCGGCGGCCGGCATCATCGGTTGGCTCCCACTTCGACGACTCGAAGATGGTCGCCGCGGCACTGTCGTACCAGACCTGCGCCGACGAACGAGTCGACAGCAGCACCGGGGCGTCGGGGAAGGCGTCGACGAGGTCACGCCACACCGCGGCGCCGGGGTAGTCGACGATGGCGTTGTAGCCGCCGAGCAGCGCGGACCAGTCGACTGGCCGATCGTGCATCGCGTCGTCCCACGCCGGAACCTCCTCGGGGTGTTGCCACACCTCCATCATGTGATGGCAGGTGCCGCCCAGGAGATGCTCGAGCGCGAGCTTGAGCGACATGGTGCCGGTACGGCCGAGGCCGACGCCGATCAGTTGCAGTGCCACGACGTCGGCCGGGATGTCGACTTACTTGCTGTTGGAACGCAGAGCGGTGGCGGCTGCGGCCGCGGCACCGAGGATGGCGAGCAGGATCAGGATCTTCTTCATGGTGAGTCCTCGTGATTGGTCGGGTTGGTGAGCGCTGGGAGTTGCGCCCGCAGTCGAACGTACCGGTTCACAGCACGAATCGCATAGCGCCCACGAGGGCGCCCGGCAGGCGGGCGCTGTCGGTGGAGCGTTCCTCGTAGGTGGAGGTGTCGAGCAGCACTTCGGCGGTGTCGGTGAGGCCCTCGAGGTGGTCGCCGAGGAGGTGGTACGCGGTGTCGTCGAAGCGCAGCACGTTCACCGGCGCCACGATCTCGCCGTCGTCCATCCAGAACGTGGCGAATCGGGTCATCCCGGTGGTGCGACATGCCGCCTGGTCGGAGAAGTTCGTGTACCAGAGGTTGCCGACGAACAGTCCGGTGCCGAGCGCCTCGCCGATGGTGTCGGTCGGGATCGTGCCCGGCGCGATGGCGACCGATTGGGGGTACTCGTGGCCGACGGCGCCGTTGGTGGGCACGCCGTACTCCTGGGCCGACCGGGGCGACACGAGCGTCTCGGCGTAGGCGCCATCGACGATCAGCGGCACCTGGTCGGGGCGGAGGAATCCGGCCGACTGGAAGTTCGGGGCGACGCCGTGGGCGGTGTCTTCGCTGATCGTGACCAGCGGCGACAGCGTGGCGCCTTCGACGAGCATCTTCAGCAGCGGCGTCTGCTTGGTTTCGTGCGCCCGGAGGCCGAACGCGCCGTAGTACGACCACAGCTGGATCAGTTCTTCCATCGCCCGCGGCGCAAGGTAGGTGCGGTAGTCGCCGGGGGACAGGCTGATCGGTTCTCGTTCGAGGGCCTTCACCTGGCGTGCCGACCAGTCGACCTTGGCAGCGAACGCATCGTCGTCCCAGTCGAACCCGGCGTACAGGTTCTTCGCTGCCTTGTCGGCGCGAAGGTAGAAGCACCAGTCGAGGTTGAACGTCGACGACTGGAACCAGTTGCGCTGCCCGAGGCTGTTGGCGAACCCCTGGAACGTGTCACCCGATGCGTAGATCCCGACGAGGTCGCGCCCGGCGCCGGCAGATCGGATCTCGGCGAGCGCTGCGTCGGGTTCCGGGATCGAGCCGCGCTCGACGCGCTCGGTCGAGGTCACCTCGGTGTTGTAGAGCAGGAACGGGTCGTCGGCCACGAACGCCCGCTGTTCACGGAGTTGGCCGAGGAGTGTGGCGAGGCGGGCGTCGTCGACGCTGCGGTCGCCCGACAGCCGGATGCTGCCACCGGTGTGGCGTTGGCCCTCGACGAGGTCGACGGCGAGCGTCCGCTGGTCGACGGTGCCGGCCTGGCGGACCTCGGAGTTGTTGAGCCGGATGAAGTCGGTGCGTTCGCCCGACACGTTGGCCAGCAGCACCTCCTCGCCGTGCAGCGTTGCCGTCGCGGCGGTGACCAGCTCGTCGAAGTACGCCTGATCGTGGCCCCCCGAGCCCGGGTCTGCGGGAACCGTGGCTGGTGCTGTGGTGCTCATGCTTCGCCTCCGAAGACGTCGATGTTCGAGAACAGGCAGGCGGGCGATGCGTGACCGGTTCCCACCATCTGGTTGAGTTCGCCCTTGCCGCAGTTGGGGGTGCCCATCACGGTGAAGCTGTCGCGGTCGGCAACGCCGGTGAGGCTGCGCCAGAACGTCGACGAGATGCCGCGGTAACCGGGATTGCGGACGGCTCCGACGATCTCGCCGTTCTCGATGCGCTGGCCGTACTCGCAGCCGAACTGGAATTTGTTGCGGCTGTCGTCGATCGACCACGAGTTGTTGGTGTGGAGGTAGACGCCGTGTTCGATCGAGCCGATCAGTTCGTCGACGGTGGATTCGCCCGGCTCGACGTTGAGGTTGGCCATCCGGTCGATCGGCGGGCGGTTCCAGTTCTGTGCTCGCGAGTTGGCCACGCCTGGCAGTCCACTGCGTTCCTGCGACACGCTGCCACCCAAACCGCGCACGAGGACGCCGTTCTCGATCAGGTGCTGGCGTTCGGCCGGGGTGCCGTCGTCGTCGAAGCCGTACGAGGCGAGTTGGCCGGGCACCGTGGGATCGAAGGTGACGTTGAGCAGCTCCGAGCCGTAGTGGTAGGTGCCGAACATGTCGGGGGTGACGAAGCTGGTGCCCGCGTAGTTGCGCTCGTCACCGAGGATCCGGTCGAGCTCCAACGGGTGGCCGATCGATTCGTGGATCTGCAGGATCATCTGGTCGGGTGCGAGCAGCGCGTCCATCACGCCGGTCGGGCAGTTCGGGGCGGTCAGCAGTTCGAGCGCCTGCTCGGCGATACGGCTCGCGGCGTCACCGAAGCCATACCGGCCCAGTACCTCGGCGCCGCCCTGACCGCAGAAGGCATGGCCACCGAACGTGCGGGTCTGGGTGTTGGTGCCCTCGTTGGCCGTGGCGTTGAGGCTCGGGTACACGAAGCGGAAGCGCTGCTCGATGCGTCCGGTGTCGCCCGTGCGCGACGCGGTCAGCAGGAGTTGGTCGACCTCGCGACGTACGAACGACGCGCCCCAGTTGACGATGCGATCGTCGATGCCGAGCAACCTCGACTGCTGCTGCAGGAGTTCGAGGCGGTCGTTGAGCGGCAGCGTGTCCCAGGTGACCTCCACCGGCGACACGTAGGTGCCCTCGGCGTGGCTCGTCGGCGCGGCCGTGGTGACCATGGCGCCCGCGGTGACGCCCGCCCAGTAGCGGGCGCGTTCCACGGCGGCGGCCAGCCCGGCGTCGCTGAGGTCGGTGGTGGCGGTGTAGCCGAGGCCTCCGCCGTTCCAGATCGTGATCATCACGCCGGTGTCGTACTGCGTGAAGATCGGCTCCAGCTGGTTGCGGCGGACGCTCAGGTGTTCGGCGCGTTCGTCGACGAAGCGGGCCGAGGCGTAGTCGACGTCGGTCGGCAGTGCGTGGCGCAGCCGGTCCTCGAGCACGGTCGATTCGATCAACAGGTCGGTCATGCGCCCAGGTTACGCCTCACGGCCCCGCACCCGGCGTGGGGTTCCGCCCCGTGCGCGCCCCCGGTCACCCCCGTCGTTCCCGATCTGCGCCGGATGTGTCCCACCGCCCGATCTGCGCCGGATGGGTCCCGGAAGGCGGGACGCTCGGGGCGCAGATCGAGCGTTCACGTCCAGCGGGCGATGGTGGCAGCGATTCGGTCGGCCGTGTCCTTGGGACGGGTCGTGATGGCGCGGTAGGTGAAGCGCAACACGATCCAGCCTGCTGCGAGGAGATCGGCATCGCGCTGACGATCACGTTCGAACGTGCCCCGCTGCAGTCCGTGGTACGTCCAGCCGTCGCACTCGAGGATCACCCTGGTGCCGATCACGCGGAAGTCGACCTCGTGGCCGCAGATCGTGGGGTGGAACTCCACGGGCGGGAGACGGTGACGTCGGACCAGGCGCAACATCGTCGCCTCCAGGAGCGAATCGGCCGGCTTGCGATCGATCGACCATTCGCTGACCGCCTCGCGCAGGGCGACCACACCGGTGCGGCCGTGTTCCGAGTGCTGGATCACCGCCGACTCGATCGCGTCGAGCGTTGCCAACTTGCTCGAGATGACGTGTCCGACTGCGTCGATGACAGCGTCTCGATCGACCGCTCCGAGGTCGAGCAGTGTCCGCAGGATGTTGGTGCACGCGAGCCCCGATCGTCGTAGTGGCAGCAGACGCTCCAGGTCGCGTGGTCGGTGCACCACGATGCCGTCGTGCGCCGCAAAGCGCCGCCGGGCACCGACAACGATCACATCGACGGGGTCGTCGGCCGGTCGTGCCATGCCCCACAGGTGGGCAGCCGACCGGTGCGATGCGAGCGCGCCCGCTCCAGCCGCGAGCAGCGCCGCGGCGATTCGTTGCTCGGTGGTTCGCGCCGTGCCGTGGAGCCGTGCGACGCCGGGATACAGCTGCTCGAGCTGGCCCGCCGCGAGTGCTCGGTACCAACTCGAACGCGACAGACCGCTCGTCGACTGCCCGATCACCCCGTGGTTGGCGGTGGCGAGGTCGTCGATCGTCGAGGTGCGCATGCACGTGGAGTGGGTGATCGGCCGCCGAAACCGGCAACCGGGCTGTCCGGCCGCGTGATCTGTGCCCGGACCGTCCCGCAAAGCGGAACGCAATCGGCCCAGATCGGGTCCTGGGACGGATGTGGCGCAGATCGGCGTGGGGTGGGGGTGGGTGGACGCGCGTGGGTGGGCGTGGGCGGCTGGCTGGCCGCGCGCACGAAGTACGGTTCGGTGTATGACGGACATCATCAGATACGGCGTGATCGGGAGCGGGATGATGGGAGGCGAGCACATCCTCGACCTGAATCATGTCGACGGTGCGCAGGTGGTTGCGCTCGCCGATCCGGTGGCCACCAGCATCGAGTGGGGCCTCGGATGCGTGGCCGACGGGCCCGGCGGACAAGCGGCGCGTGACAACACCGCCACCTACAGCGACCACCGCGACCTCCTCGCCGACCCGAATGTCGACGTGGTCGTGATCACGTCACCGAACTTCACGCACGCGGCGGTGCTCGCCGATGCGCTGGCGACCGACAAGCACGTGCTGATCGAGAAGCCGCTGTGCACCACGGTCGACGACTGTCGACGCGTGGTCGATGCGGCCGCTGATCGCGACGCCGTCACCTGGATGGGTCTCCAGTACCGGTACATGCCGACACCGGCGACGATGCTGGAGCAGCTCGCCACCGGGGTGTGCGGAACCACCCGGATGGTGTCGATTCGTGAGCACCGCAATCCGTTCCTGAAGAAGGTCGGCGACTGGAACCGGTTCACCCGCAACACGGGCGGCACGCTCGTCGAGAAGTGCTGTCACTTCTTCGACCTGATGCACCTGGTTGCGGGCGCACATCCGGTGCGGGTGATGGCGAGCGGCGGACAGGACGTCAACCACCTCGACGAGTACTACGAGGTCGACGGCCGGCTGGAGCGGTCGGACATTCTCGACAATGCGTTCGTCATCGTCGAATTCTCGAACGGGGTTCGTGGAGCGCTGGACATCTGCATGTTCGCCGAGGGTGGCCGCTACGAGCAGGAGATCACGATCACCGGAGACACCGCCAAGCTCGAAGGCACGGTCCCCGGCGACACCGTGTGGTTGGGGGAGCGCGCCGCAGCCGCTGGCCACACCCATCACATGGGAATGGGTGTCCGCGAGGTGCCCGCCCCGATGGACCCGCGGGTGCCGTACCCCGAGTTCCACGAAGGTGCGAGCTACATGGAGCACCTGCATCTGATCGACGCGATTCGCGCCGGGCGCCCCGAGGCTGTCACGGTCACCGAAGGGATGTGGGCAGTGGCGATCGGCGCTGCCGCGCACCGTTCGATCGACGAGCGTCGGCCGGTGGAACTCTCGGAGTTCGGGCTGAGCTGAGTCGCGTCAGACGATCGCGGCGAGCGTCGCGACGGCATCGTCGAGGCGGTGTCCGTTCGCCACGTGTTCGACGAGCGGGCCGTACCCCGGACCGAGGCAGTTGTGTCATCGAGGGAGACCGGTGGCCGACCGCCTGGTCGATCGCTGACGATCCGGTGGCCTTCGCCCCTGGCCGCTCCGCCGCGTCGGCGAGACGATGCAGTCATGGGAGTTCGATGGCTGAGCACCTCGCTGCTGTTGCTGACACTCCTTGCGGTGTCGTGCGATGGCGATGACGGTGCCGCCCCGTCGGTGGCCTCACCGAACTCGGAGGCGCCCGCCACCATCGCCCCCGCGACCACCCTGCCGGCGACCACCCTCCCTGCGCCGTCTCCCACGACGACGATCCATCAGACACCTGCGCTCTGCGACGATGAGCTCGAGGTCGTGCTTGCCTCGATCGACGAGTGGAGCCAAGCCGCCCGGCTCGATCCGGGTGGTACGTGGAGTGAGCCCGCTCCTGGGTTCGCGTTCGACGACCGCACGCACACTGCGGAGGAGTTCCGGTATCGGATGGGTCTCGACTGCATGGCCCGCCTGTCGCAGACGACGAGCTCGGGCGACCAACGGCTGTTGTTGGCGGCATGGACCGGCGAGCGTGTCGCCTGGGTGCTGCAAGCCACCGACGTTCCGTCGGAACCGTTCCGAGCCGACCAGCTCGTGCAGTTGTTCCTCGAGCAATCCCGAGGCGAGTGGCTGGACGACCAGTCCGTCTGGGCCGGTTCGCTCACCTCCGGCGACACGATGATCGTCGGTGCGCTCGACACGGCGTTCGGGGTTGCTGCCAAATCGTGGTGGGTCGAGATCCCGCGCTTCGACGACGTCGAGGTGACCAACGCCGCCGAGCGTTACGCCATCGACGCTCTCGTGCAGGCCGGCGCTCGCAACGTGTCGGTCGGTGAGTCGGCCGACTTCCAGTCGGAGATCGCCGCAGTGCAGTTCATCACGCCCCTCGGACTGCACCTGATCGCGACGGTGGCGCCGCCCGAGTGGTTCGACCCGTCGGCCGCGATCGTGCAGGGCGAGATGGTGATCGAGGAGATCGATGGCGTCGAGGTCTACGTGACCACTGCCGTGCCCGAGTCGTACGCCGTTGGCTCGGTCGGCTGGGAGTGCGGTGAGTACGTGTGGTTCATCGACTCGGCCTATGGCACGGTCGAGGAGTTGACCGGTTGGGCAGCCCAAGTGATCGCATCAGCCGACTGTTGACCGCTGGCGCTCGTCGCCCGCGAGGGGCCTTCGACCGACGTGTCGTCGGGTCGGCATCATTGCCGGGGGAGCGTCGAAGCGAAGTCGAACGCTGCGTCGGCGTCGGAACGGGTGACATCACACAGGTCGGCGACGCCGATGTCGAGGCCTTCGGCTCGGGCGTAAGCGCGCAGGCCCAACAGGCTGTCGGCAAAGTCTGCGCGAGAGATGCCGAGGTCGTCAGGGTGGGCGCGCACGCGAGTGGTGCTCACGATCCGATGAGCGAATGCTGCGTCGTTGCGCTGCAGGTGGGCGAGCGCGACCACGCCGAACGAGATCAGTTCGCCGTGTATGTGTTGCGTTCCGGTCGCATGTTCGTAGGCGTAGGCCCAGAAGTGCTCCGAGCCCTCCTCGAAGCGGCTGTGGCCGAGTGCGCTGCACGCAGCCCCGATCCGCCGGTACGCGTCGGCGAGGAAGCGAATGCCATCGGGGGTGACCGCAGCGATGTCGGAGAGGTGGTCGTCGAGCTCGCTGAGCAGCGTGACACCCAGCGCAGCAGCAGTGTCGTTCCATGCAGGATCGTGGCCGGCGGCGACTGCGGCGCTCCAGTCGTGCAGCCCGGTGTGACACGAGAGGATGTCGCCGATGCCGGCGCGGTTGAGTCGGGGAGGTGCCGCTGTGATCAGGTCGATGTCGAGGACGACCTCCTCGGGTGCGATCGTGCCGACATATCGGACGCGGCCTTCGGATCGGACACCGATCGCGTCGGTGAAACCGGCATCGACAGAGGTGATCGTGGGGATCTGGACGAGTGGAAGGCAGCGCTTCCACGCCAGGTACTTGGCGGTGTCGAGCGCCGTGCCCCCACCGAAGCCGACGATCACTGTGGCGTCGTCATTCGACGTTGCTTCGACATCACGGTCGAGTTTCGCAACGTCCATCTCGTGAGCCGTGACCACCGTGGTCGGGGGCGCCACGGAACCGGCGATCGCGGACCACGGCGGGTCGTTGACCACGATGAGGTACGGGCCGAGTCCGTCGAGCGTTGCACTCGCCGTTCGTTCGACGCATGCGAAGGGTTCGCCGAGCAGGTCAGGCCGGTTGCTGCGCGGGAGCTGTTCGGTCATCACGCCATGCTCGCGCCCCGTGTACCGTCGGCGCGGTGTCGGCGATTCTGCGCACGATCGAAGCTGGCGTCGGACGAGTGGTGCTCGTCGTGGTCGCTCACGCGGACGACGTGTCCTTGTTCCTCGGTGGAACCGTCGCCGCGTGGTCGCGCGCCGGCTGGCGTGTGGTGGTCGTGCGCGTCACCGACGACCGTTGGGATTCGGTCGGCTCTGACGAGGCGGCGACGATCGTCGCCAATCGATCCGAGTTCGAACGCTCGTCTGCGATTCTCGGCGTGGCAGAGATCGTCGAGTTGGGCTATCCGACCGACACGCTCGGCGACGTGTCCGCAGTGGCGCTACGCGAGCGCATCATCCACGCCGTGCGCACGCACCGGCCCTACGCGCTGGTGTCGTTCGATCCGTACGCGATGTACGGCGAGGACAATCTCGATCACATCACGGTCGGTCGTGCGGTCGACGAGTCGTTCTGGACCAGCCAGTTCGACCTGCATCACCCCGAGCATCTGGCTGCGGGTCTGCGGCCCCACGGGTGCTTCGAGCGTTGGTACTTCGGCCGAAAGGTGGTGGACGTCACCGATGTCGTCGACGTCACCGCCACGATGGCCCTCAAGATCGAGGCGGCCTGCTGTCACCGCACGATGTTGCTCAACTTCTTCAACCAGTTGCGGCTTCAGGCCGACACGGGTGGCTGGGATGTCCCCGTACTCGATGAGGCACTCGCTGCCGGCCAGGTCGACCAACTACTGCCCGGACTCCTGCGATCCGGTGCCGAACGTCTTGGCGCCAGCTACGGCGTCGGTGCCGCCGAAGAGTTCCGGGTGGTCACGTTCGGTGGCATGGAGGGCATGCTCGACGCCCTCGGCACGCGTCGCTGATCAGTCGTCGCAGCGTGTGCGGATCGAGCCCGCGAACGATCGGCCCGACGCTGAGCCCGGAACTACGCTCGACGCATGCGCGTGGAGCCCATCGACCTCGAGCCCTTTCGGAGCGGCTCGGTTGCCGAACGCCAGGCGGTCGCCGAGCAGTTCGACCAAGCGGCACGCACCGTTGGGTTCTTCTCCATCACCGGTCACGGCGTCGCACAGGAACTGCTCGACGAGATGCTCGACGTCACCGCCGAGTTCTTCGATCGTCCGGTCGAAGAGAAGATGGCGTTGTACGTGGACGATCGCTCGGCCAATCGCGGCTACGCCCCCGAAGGCACCGAGGCGCTCGCCTATTCGCTCGGCGAACGCGACCTGCCCACCGACCTGTTCGAGGCCTTCAATGCGGGCCTCGAACTCACGGATGCACAGATCGCCGATCCGTACTACGCGACCCGCCGTCACGATCTGTTTGCGGCGAACGTGTGGCCCGCGATGCCGAGGTCACTCCGCGACACGTGGTTGGCGTACCGCAGTGCCGTCGATCGGGTTGCGAACGACGTGATGTCGGCCGCCGCGCTTGCGCTGGGCATGCCGGCGGATCACTTCGAGTCGTACCTCGACAAGGGGCCGACGGTGATCCGAGCGAACAACTACCAGCGCCGTGCCGGCGCCCCCGACCCCGTCGCCGGGCAGATGCGCATGGGTGCCCACACCGACTACGGCAGCATCACCGTGTTGCTCGCCGACCCGGTGCCCGGTCTGCAGATCCAAGACGACGTCGGGGGGTGGCACGACGTCACCCCCGAGCGGGGAACGTTCATCGTCAACCTGGGGGATCTGCTCGCAGAGTGGTCCAACGATCGGTGGCGCTCCACGCTGCATCGGGTCGTGCCACCTCCCGCTGCATCGGGAGGACCGGTCCGGCGACGCTCGGTCGCCTGGTTCCAGCAGCCGAACTGGGACGCGGTCATCGAGTGCCTCCCGTCGTGCTCTGACGAAGCGAACCCGCCCCGCTACGCGCCGGTCACCTCTGGCGATCACCTGATGGCCAAGCTCATGGGTCCCCGCCTGCTCCGCCCGTCCGACATCGCCGTACGGAGCTGACCCGCTCGTCGGGCCGGCTCTCAGCAGGAGCCACACCGTCAGATCAGCGGGGCCAGGTCGCGGGCGATGTCGATGGTGGCTTCGCCGTCGCCGGTGACGACCAGGAACGACATCGTGGTGTCATCGACGCGAATCAGTACGGCTTGGGTGAAGTCGCTGTCGACGGTGTCGAGTTCCACGCCGAACACGTCGGCGGGCAGGCCGGTGACCAGGCGTTGGTCGGCGTCGGAGCCCGTGCAGTCCATCTGCTCCCATGTGGTGAGCACGGCCTCGGGGGCGTCGGCGCTCAACGCCACGACGGTGTGGTTGATCCCGATCCCGCGGGACACGTCGCCGAACTCGACGCTGTCGGCTGCCACGATGTCGATGTCGGGAATCTCGCCCTCGAATGGGCAGGGCGGTGCCACGGTGCCCGGCAGCAACGCCACATCACCGGGGTCGCTCGCCACCCAGCCGTCGCCGAGTTGCTCCACCTCCAACAGTGTCGGCAGCATGGCGTCGGTGTCGTTGGCAGCGCCGCCACAGGCTGCGATCGCGATCGTCGCCACCACGACCGCCACCGCACCGGCGCCGATCACCACGCCTCCTGGTGTCGCTGTCGTTCCCGCGACCACCCATCCCATGCGACGCCGGCGATCGCGACGCCGAGACCGAGTACCAGGCCAGCGCCCACCAGCAGCAGCATCGACGCGACGGCATCGTCCCACACGGTGTGGAGCATCTCGCCGAACAGTGTGTCGGCAACCAATCCGAGGATCCAACCGGCGAGGAGCAGCCCCAGCAGCCACACACCGCACACCACGGCGATGGTCACACCGACGCGTTGCAGCCCACGACCCGACCGCCGGTACGCGAGCACCGCTACTGCTCCGAAGACCACCATTGCCATCGCCGCAATGACTCGGGTGGTTTCGGCGATGGGTCGCAGCCCCAGGCTCGGCACATCGGTGGGGACCAACGACGCGAGGCCTTGCTGCTCCGCAACAGCATCGAGTGGGAGCGCTGACGCGTCGCTGATGTCGATCCCGAACGCAGCTGGGTCGAAACCGGCCGCTGTGGCGGAGTCGATCATCGACTGGGCGATCGTCGAGCGGATCACCACGTTGCCGTCGGCGGCCACGATGTCGCCATCGACGATCTGACGGTGAGCGTTCATCAGCGACGTGCTCACGACGGCGGTCACTCTCGGATCCGCGCTGGTGGCGGTGGCCAGTTGGGCAGCGATTTCGTCCCCGGCGATGGGGCTCACTGCACGCTGCACCGTCTGCTCGATCACATCGGCGGTGAAGCGCGAGGTGGCGATCTGGTCGGCAGCAATCTCCGCACGCGTCGCGTCGAGCACCGACATGAGCGCCAGCTGTGATCCAACGACGGCCAGCAGCGCAATGGTGAACACGGCAACGCACAGCGCGGCGAATGCCGAGGGTCGGGATGCTCGGCGGGCGTTCATCGTGTCCATCGTGGCCGATCGATCGTGGCTGCGCAGATCACTGCCGTCTGCACCCCGATCTGCGCCGTTGGTGTCCCGCTTTCCGGGACGTGTGTGGCGCAGATCGCGTGGTGGGACCCATGTGGCGCAGATCGGGCGCTCGCGGTGACGTGTGGTCGCCGACCGGACGTCAGAGCAGGCGATCGAGGAGCACGGCCGCATCGCTGACGGGGTCGGCGACGCGCATGGTCTGGAGGCCGGCCGCCTCGGCGCCGGCGATGTTCCAGGGAAAGTCGTCGAGGAACAACGCCCGGCTCGGGTGGACCCCGCCGAGGCGATCGAGCGTGAGTTCGAAGATCGCCCGGTTCGGCTTGCGGAGTCCGACCTCGCTCGAATCGATCACGGCGTCGACCAGGTTGTCGGCATCCCAGGCGGTCCGCCACGAACCCCATTCGCGCACGTTGTTGGTGAGGATCGCCGTGCGGTAGCCGGCGGCGCGCACGGCCCGGGCGGCCTCGACCATCTCGGGAATCGGTCGCAGCGTCGCCATCAGGTCGCCGCTGAACGGTGTGCGGAACGACTCGAACCCGGCGGAGCGCCAGTGCACCTCGATCGCCGCGAGGTACTCGTCGACGGTGAGCGTGCCCCGCTCCAGCTGATGCCACGGATGGTCACCGTCCACGTCGAGCGGACCCATCACGATCGAGATGAAGGTGGCGGGGTCGATCTCGAAGCCCTTCATCGCCTCTGCCATTGCTTCGCCCGGGCTCGAGCTCAACACGCCGGCGAAATCGAAGATCACCGCATCGATGTCGCTCGTCGCGGCCTCGTGCGTACCGGCTCGGCTCGTCATCGTGGTGACGATAGCGGTCGTGATGGTTGCGGCTCGGGGGCGCTCAGCTCGCGACCGCGATCATGGCGATCGCCGCTGCACCGCGGACGGTCCACGCCGCCGTACGAATCCAGTTGGTGCGAACGAGGCGTCGATGGATCACCGGATCGAAGCCCGCCGCCAGGCGCATGTGCAGTGGCGCGTAGTACAGCAGCGTCGACAACCAGATGGCGAACAGCAGGGCGCCGGCTCCGACCGAGAGCCACAACGGCACGTCGTCGACGAACAGCGCCACACCTGCGGCCGCCACGACCTCCGTGGGGGCAAGCACGGCCAACAGTGCCGTCACCCGATTGCGGTGCATCAGTTCGTAGGTCACGAATCCGTCAGCGGGAACCGCTCGCATCATCGGATAGGTCAGCATCTGGATCGTCCAGATGAAGCCCACCATCACGGCGGTACCCGCCAGATTGGCGACGAGCCAACCGTTCACTGCAGCAACCTCACCACGCCTCGGCGGCCATCGACACGTACCCGGTCGCCTGTGCTGATGTTTGCGATGAGGCCCTTGGCATTGGTCACCGATGCAAGGCCGAGTTCGCGCAGCACGATCGAGCCGTGTGACAGGTCGCCACCCAACTCGATCGCCACACCGGCAACCAGTCCGAAGGTGGCCATCCAGCCCGGATCGACGCTGGGCGCCACCAGGATCGTGGTGCTCGCTTCGAACCCCTCGGGAAGCTCATGGGCGGGTTCGTCGAGAACCCACGCCCGGCCCTCGGCACTCTGCGCGACCAACCCGATGCCGTTGAACTCGACTCGCGGTTCCCCCAGACCCGGGCTCGGGGAACCGTGACCGGTGGCTGGCGGGTCGAAGCGGCGGATCACTTCCGGAATCGGGTTGGCGCGTCGACGTTCGGTGTCGGCGCGGCGCTCGGCGAGGAGAGCTGCTTCGGGGCGCCAGCCGTGGTCGAGTCGACGGACCTCGTCGGCGTCGAGGAGCCACAGATCGTCGGCGTCGACGGCTGCGGCCTCGGCGTGACGCAGCAGTTCGCGGCGCACCGCCTGGAACGAACGCATCGACTCGCTGCGGAACTCTTCGCGTGCGGTGATCGGGCGCCGGGCGGCCAGCCAGACCGGCATCGTCACCAGCCCGAGCAGCGAGCGTTTCGGCGACGTTCGTGGCGCACGAGATGTCCGCAGACTGGCGAGCACGGGGGCCGGATCCTCCACGTAACGCGGACGTGCCAGGTCGGATTCGTAGACCCCACGGTGCCCGTGAGCATCGAGCCAGGTCTGCCACGCCGCCGCTGTCGCAGGAGTGAACGTGGCGGGATCCAGTGGCCCGGTGCTGGTCGTTGTCGTGCCGGTCGGTGTCGGCGGCAACGTGGAGCGCACGGCGTCGAGTTCGCGGAACATGCGGGTGGCAGCGGTCTCGTTGCGGGCAGCGTGCTGCTCGAGTACGCCCATCGATCGCAACAGCGACGTCGGCAGGCTGGCCGCCGTGTTGAGCGCAGTCATTGCATGCACGGTCGCCACATGGTTGCGACGCGCCCGGTCGACCGCCTCGGCGAACGTCGCTGTCGGTTCGGCGTTGTCGAGCGCCATGGCTTCGGCGACCTCGTCGGCGAACCGCAAGGCCCCGGCCTGGGCCCACCCCAGGCGCGCCAGCACGGGGAGGCGACGCACGATCCGTCGCTGGTTGCAGACCCGAGCCGTGTTCGTCGCTGCCGCCGATCGAGTCGGTGACCAGCCGGGTCGGCAGGCCGAGTGACCGCATGAAGTCCACCATCAGCGACAGGTTGATGAGGGGTCGACCGTCGAACACTTCGATGAAGTCGCGATCGGTCGACAGGCTCGGGTCGAACCTGCGGTAGTAGTCGAACAGCGCGGGCGAGCCCTCGGCGATCACCGAGGTCATGAACACCGACGGCGGGTCGGGGAGGATTTCGCGGTGGTTGGCAATGGTGAACGTCTCGTTGCGCAGCGGCGAGGCGGTCACCGGCCGGATCTGGAGCAACCAGCATCGCTCGCCATCGTCGGCCCACTCGATGTCCCACTGGTCGTCGCCGAACTCCGAACGGACGTCCTCCAGCAGCGACGCGAGCCGGCGCTGCCACGCCGGACGACCGACCTCGGTTCGCTCACCGCTGACACCACGTGGCAGCTCGATCAGCGAACCCTCGCGGCGATCCGCCCACGAGCTCATCGGCGAGCCCGTCGACCCATTCGACCAGGTCGTCCTGCCAGCCGGCCTCGCTGAACGCAACACCCGCCGTCACGGCAGGAACCATCTCCATGACCATCACGTCGGGCCGCTCCACCGAGTCGTCAGCGGAGGCACGCACCTCGGCAACGGCGCCTGCGAAGGCATCTGCGTCGCCGGTGTCGACGCCGAGCACGGTCGTGAACCGTCCTGCATTCGATGTGGTGCTGCCGTCCTCGGACGAGAACGCCGATCGGACCGCGACGCGTGGTGGCATCGTCTCGGTGGCCTCGACCTCAGCGCCGGGCGTGAGCACCCAGGCACTCGGCACCGGGAGCCCCTGCTGGCTGGCCCGGTCGAGGAGCGCCGCCTTCGGGCCGATCCCTTCGGCGTCGAGCAATCCGGAGCCCACGCGCAGCGGCGCCGCGCGTCCTTCGATCAGGCGCTCGGCCCAGTCGGCGATCACCGTGGCGTAGTCGGCAGGGCCTTCGACCATCGGGAAGTGCCCCCAGCCAGGGACGACGTCGACCCAGGTGCGCGGCAGCAGCGCCTTGTAGTCGGCCACCTGATCGGCGCCGAGCACGGCGTCGTCGGAACCCCACAGCATCAACGCCGGCAGGTCGACCGGGCGGAGTGCGTTCCACCACTCGGGCGTGATGATGTCGAACATCTGCGAGAAAGAATCCGCCCGGCCGTACTCGTCGAGGAACTCGTCGCGGTAGTCGACGGGCACGTTGCGCGAGAAGAAGCGGCGGCCCACGAGCGGTCGGGTGATCCGCGAGCTGATGCCCCACTTGATCAGCGACCGAACCGGTTCGGGCTTCATCAGACGCGGGAACCAGCGTGTGTCCAACCGGGTGCCGACCGGTGCGTGCAGCACGAGCGCATCGACGTCGTGGCGTTGCACCATGTCGAGCGCGATCGACCCGCCGATGCCGTGTCCGAGCACCACCAGCGGCCGTGGGAGGTGCTCGATCTCTCGCCAGAGCGCCTCTGCGTAGTCGGGCAGGGTGCGCAGCGCCGGGTCGCCGGGGCGGCCACCGAAGCCGGGCAGAGTGACCGCCTCGAAGCGAATGCCGTCGGGGACGTGAGGCTGCACGCGAGCGAAGCGGAAGCCGCCGCCACCGTTGCCGTGTACTGCGACGAGTGTGATCATGTCGACCTCCGGGCCGTTCGTGGGATGTCGGCAAGGTCCGGACGGTCGCCGGCGTGGGTCCCGACCCAGCGCCAGGTGACGTGGTCGCCGTCGATCACGGTCCATACCGGCAGCGTCCAGCCGTCGCCGACCTTCGCGCCGATGAACTTGCCGCGCATCGTGGCCCGTACACCAGCGACCCACGACGCCACACCGAACATCTCGCGCCATCCGCCTCGCGGTACGTCGAAGGCCCGGTGGAGCACCTGGTCGGGGTCGGCAATGCCCATCACGCGACCTCTTGCCTCGGCGACGACGTGGGCGTCGAGAAACGCCTCGCCCTGTTCGGGGGTTGCCATGAACACGTAGGCGGTGTCGGGGAGTGGTCCGTTGTCATCGGCGGTGGATGTGGTGGTGGCGTCGCTCACGGCGACGGCGCTGAGGTCGGCGAGGACCTCCTTGGGGAACAGTCAACCGAAGTGGCGCAGGAACACCAGCAGCACGGGCCGGTCGGCCGTGAGCTCCCGCAGCGTCGAACCTCGAAGACGTACGCCCTCGATCGGAAGGTCGAGCACCGTGGACGAGAGTCGCATCCCCCGAGCATGCGCCGTTCGAAGCTCGATTGCCCACCCCTGCGGCGATCCGCCGGCGGACGTCGTACGTCACACCGGGTCTGTCGAGCGATTCTCTCGATCTGCGCCGGTGGTGTCCCAGCGATTGTTCTGATCTACGCCGAATGCGTCCCGGAAAGCGGAACGTATGCGGCGCAGATCTCGAGTTGGGACGTATGTGGCGCAGATCGCAGCTCAGGCGGTCGCGAGGGCGTCGGGCTGGTCGTCTGGCGCTTCTTCGCGCAGCCGGATCGGACCGAACTTGTCAGGATGGCGGGCCATGGCCTTGGCATCCGGATAGGCAGCGCGAATCGCCGTCATGTCGGCGGTGACGTCACCGGTGAGCGTGATCGGATCGAGAATTCCCGCCCGTCGGCGTCGGTAGTCGAGGTAGGTCGGCGTGACTGGGACTCCGGCGTCGAGGGCGATCCGGTAGAAACCGGACTTCCACTGCTCGGTGAGCCCACGGGTGCCTTCCGGCGGGACGAGGAGTTGAAACGGTGCATCGCCGTCGAACCGTTCCACCATCTGCCCGACCATGCCGGTCGACGTGCGGCGATCGACCGGGATCGCTCCGACGCGCTTGGTCACCCAGCCGAACGGCGCCTTGAGCCAGAAGTCCTTGACCATCCAGTGGGCGTCGAGGCCCACCGAGCGGGTGACCAGTACGAGCAGGATCCCGTCGAGGTTGGTGGTGTGGGGCACTGCCAACATCACGGTTTGGTCGGGTGGGAAGCCGTCGGTCTCGATCCGCCAGCCCCCCAACAGCTTGAGCAGGAAGCGCGCAATTCGCGATCCTCTGGGCGTGGGATGCACAGGGTTGCGGCTCACCAGCGGACCGTACCAGCACCCGGTTGCGATCCGATCTGCGCCGATGATGTTCCGGTGTGCGGGACGTATGCGGCGCAGATGGCGCGCTGGGACGTATGTGGCGCAGATCGGCCTGGACGCAGGCTCAGACCGGCGGGCGGCGATCGGCCCAGGGAGCGGCAGCTTCGAGTTGGCTGGCGATGCGGATCAGCAGGTCCTCGCGGCCGTAGGCCGCCACGAGTTGCACGCCGATGGGCAGGCCGGCGTCGTTCCAGTGCAACGGCAGGCTGATCGCTGGCTGGCCTGACGCGTTGAACTGCGGGGTGAAGGCCACGAACTTGCCGGCTCGCAGCATCGGTGCAGCGGGACTGGCGGGATCGATGCCGTCGCCCTGGTCGCCGAACAGTGCGCCGACGCGGGAGTGGGGGAGCGGCGAGCGTGGGGGTGAGCAACAGGTCCCAACCGTCGGCCCACCATCCCTGCACGTGGCGTCGATACTGACCGACCGCCGCGAGCGCCAGTGCATACTGCGAGGCCGTGAGCTGCGCGGCGTAGTCGCGCTGCGCCCAGTTGACGGCCTCGACGTCGGCCGACGTCAGCTCCCGCCCGAGCGACTGACCGAGCGAGTCGATGCCGACCGACATGAGCGCTGCCCACATCGCACTGAAGCGACGGGGAAACTCGGCGTCCTCGAGAATCGGCGGATGACCGAGCGACACGTCGTGGCCCAGACCTTCGAGCAGTGTGGCCGCCGAACGAACCGCGGTGACGCAGTCGTCGTGGAGGTCGCCGCCGATCGGATGCCGATCGAGGAGGCCGATCCGTAGGCGACCTGGGTCGACGCCCAGTTCGTCGACGTATGGCCGACTCGGTGCGGGCGCGATCACGCTGTCGCCGACGCCAGGGCCGTGGACGGCGTCGAGCATCCGAGCGGTGTCGCGTACCGATCGGCTCACGCACAGCTGCGTCGACAACCCCGACTCGTCGCGCTCAGGTCCCATCGACATCCGGCCCTGCGAAGGCTTCAGTCCGACGAGTCCGCAGCACGACGCCGGGATACGGATCGATCCGCCGCCGTCGCTGGCATGAGCGATCGGAACCATTCCGGCTGCGACCGCGGCCGCGGCCCCTCCACTCGAACCGCCAGGCGTGTGGTTCGTGTCCCATGGGTTGCGTGTGGGCCCGTAGGCCACGGGCTCGGTGACCGGGAGGCTGCCGAATTCGGGGCTGTTGGTGCGCCCGAGCGTGATCAACCCTGCCTCGCGAAAGCGAACCGTCAGATTCGAGTCGGCGCGGGCGAGCGGTGGCGATTCGCGGGCTGCTTCGTTGCCGGACGTCACCGGCAGCCCGGCGACGTTGCAGCCGAGATCCTTGAGCAGGAACGCGACGCCGGCGAACGGTGTCGAGCGATGTTCGGATGCGAGCGGCAGCTCGTCGAATGCCGAGGCCTGATGGCGCGCACGTTCGAACCAGCGCATGATGACGGCATTGATCGCACCGTCGTGCTGCTCGATCCGACCGATCGACGCCTCGACCAGCTCGGTCGACGTGGCGTCGCCAGATGCGATCAGTTCGGCGTGTGCGGTTGCGTCGAGCCAGCGTGTGTCGTCAGAGATGTTCCCCATACCGCCGTGCTAGCACGCTGGCTCGCCCGGCAACGTGCCAGACCCCCGAGAGCGCATCGTCGGGGCGCCGATGAATTCAGATCGTGTCGCGTTTGGCGATCTTGCGGAAGGCCCACGAGCCGACTGCGACCACGATGACCGCGCCGATGATCGCTCCCACGATGCCGCCCCAGTCGAAGGTGTCCTCGTCGCCGATGCCGAAGATTCCGGCGAAGATCCAGAAACCGATCAACGCGCCGATCAGGCCCAGCAGCGTCGAGATCATCCACGACTGCCATCCACTGAACGAGCGGAACGCGTCGCCGGGCACGAGCGCTCGCCCAATCACGCCGGCGACGAAGCCGAGGGCCAGTGCTGCCAAGAGACTGCCGAGTTCCATGTGTTCTCCAGTTGGGTTCGGGGTGCAAGCAAGGGCGTGCGGTGAGATGTGTGCTGCCGGTGGTGAGTGTCGAGTGCGTCGGGGTGTCGGGTCAGGTTGAGCGACGAGTGTCGCTTCGACCACGCTGAACGCAGCGAAGCACCGATAGTACGGCGACCGGCACGGCCCCGTACACGATGATCTCGATTGCCGTTCGTGCAGGCCTCATCGAGACGCAACTCAGTGGACATCTGCAGGACACAATCGGCCCGTACGGTGTTCGGGGCAAGGTCCGGTGGGTGCCGGACGTGACCCCCCTCCACACGGCACCCACCCGGACCGCAAGCACCGCAGCCGTCGAGTTCGTCGGGTGGGCCTCGAACTGCCGGTCAGCTGTCGCCGAACTGCCGGTCAGGTGTCGATGGTGGCGAAGAACTCGGCGAGCATGTCGGCGTCGAAGCGGGCGGTCAGGTGGCCGTCGGCGTCATGGCCGAGATCGAGCGCAGGGCAGAAGAAGTCGTTGGACCCCACGAAGAAGTGGGGCGAGCCCTTCACGTCCCGCTCCCTCCCGCAGTCGTAATCGGCCTGCACGCGTGGACTGGTGTCGTGAGGTGGTGTTTCGAGGTCGTGCTCGGCAGCGACTCGGGCGAGCACCTCGACGTTGCCGACATCCTCGCCTCGCTCGAAGAGCATCGAGCGCAACTGCAGGCTGACCGCCAATCCGGTGGTTGCATCGCGCTCGTAGGCCGCGGCAACGAGGTTCAGTGCCGGAATGGTGCTGGTGGGCCACTGGTCGGCCCGCAGCCCGGCGAAGTCGTCGACGCCGAGTTGGTCGGTGAGTGCCCGGGCCTTGACGAGCACGGGCTCGACGGTGAGGGGGGTGCCGTTCACCCATTCCAGTGGCCATGCTCGCACCAGCACCGCGATCGGCGCGTCAGCGGGCGTCGACACGTCGCTGATGTGTTGCACCACCCGCTTGAGCCCGACGTGAGCGAACGGGCACGTGATGTCGGCATAGACCTCGATCGTCGTCATGGGCCCAGTCTGCCGCGCCCGGCGTCTGGGCGAGCAACAACATCAGTTTCGGCGATTGTCGCTCACGCAAACGGCCGTCGACGGCGTGAGCTGGGGGAGTACGTCATCGAGCACGCTGTTCGGTCACACTGGTCGGGTGCCGACGCCACCCCCACGCAAGATCCGCGATGTCGAGTTCCGTGAGCTGCTGCAGCTGGAGCCGCACGGTCCCGACACCTTCGTCGGCATTGCCGCGCTCTACCCGTGGGGCGAGCGGCTCTTCGGCGGGCAGGTGGTGGCCCAGGCGCTGCGAGCCGCCGCAGCGACCGTGCCCGACGACCGGGCGGCCCACTCGTTGCATTCGTACTTCATCCGCCCCGGTGCCACGGCCGAGCCCATCCGATTCGAGGTCGAACGGTTGCGCGACGGACGCTCGTTCAGCACCCGCCAGGTGGTCGCTCGCCAGTCTGCCGGGGCGATCTTGAACCTGTCGGTGTCGTTCCACGTGAACGAGGACGAGGCCGACGTGCCGATGGCGGTGCTGCCCGAGGGCTTGCCATCGCCCGACGACCCGTCGTTGCCCGATCACTCGTGGTCCGGGTTGCTGCGACGCAAGGCGACCTTTCTCGACGACGGCACGATGGGCTACTGGATCCGTCTCGACACCGACATGGGCAGCGATCCGGTCGACCATCAGTGCGGCTTGGCGTTCATGTCCGATGCAGCACCATCGCGCGCGGCGCGTTCTGCTCACCCCGACTTCACCGGCGACACGGGCGACCGCAAACTGTTCCAAGGGGCCAGCCTCGATCACTCGGTGTGGTTCGAACGTCCGACCGACCCGTCGCAGTGGCACTGGTTCCGCACGAACCCGCACGGCGTCAATCGAGGTCGCGGGCTGGTGACCGGAGATGTGGTTCGCATCGACGGCCTCCAGGTGGCGACCATTGCACAAGAGGTACTGGTGCGGCGTCGGCACGACACCTGATGCGGTGCTCCTACCATTGACCTGCATGCCTCGAGTCTCGCTTGCCCTGGTTGCTGCTTCGGCGGTACTCGCCGGGATGGTCGGCGTGGGCAGTACCGCTGCGGCTCGGCCCGAGGCGACGTCGCTCCACCAGGAGGCCCCCATCGATCGGGTCGTCACGCTCGGCGACTCCTACAGCTCCGGCAGTGGGATCCATCGCGATGCATCGAGCTACGACGACCACGGCCCCGCCGCGCACTCGTTCGACGCCGCCACGCGTCTGGGGTCTGGAGCGTGCCAGCGTGAACTCGACGAAACTCCCGGGCCGCGGCTGGCTCAACGCATCGGTGCCGAATCGGTGTTCATCGCCTGCGCCGGCGCCGTGATCGAGGAGATCCCCGCACAGGTTCGCGCGGCCCACGTCGACCGTGGCGGTGCTGGAACGCTCGTCACGATCACCATGGGTGGCAATGACCTGCGAACTGTCCGCGACGAGAACTGGCCCGACGTGGTGGTTCGTTGCATCACCTCGGCCCAGTGCCATCAGTCGCCGAAGAACCAGCCGGCGAACCTCGACGAGATCCGTGAGGCGCTCGTCGTGCAGTACGCCGCCATCGGTGAGCAGTACCCGAACATCACCGTGCGGATACTCGGCTACCCGCGACTGATGCAGGGCAATGGCAGGTGCGACGGCGTCACCGGGATCAGCGACGACGAGGCCGACTGGATCGACACGCAAGTGGACCTCCTCAATCATGCGATCGAGGTCGCTGCAGTACGCGCCCGAGGAGGAACCAGCGCCGACATCCGGTTCGTGCCGGTGATCGATGCGTTCGACAACCACGGTGCATGTCGGTTCTGGCAGCGCGATCGCTACGTGAACGATGCGGTGTTCGGCGACACGCTGCGCCGCAGCCAGTTGGCCGACGGCACGGTGCGCGACCACTGGAGCGACGGACCGCTCAATTTCTCGACCGCGTCGTTCCACCCCAGCTCCAAGGGGTACGACGCCTACTTCGCCGTGCTCGGCGACAGCGTGGCGGGGGTGCTGGGCGCGACCGCCGCACCGTGACGGTTCATCGCTCGACGGTGTGAGTGAGTACTCACTCAGTTATCGTCGCTCGAATGCCCGCTGCAATCGTCGACCCCGCGATCACGTCGCCGACGACCCCGGCGGCGTCCAAGCGGGCATCGGCGCTGCCTCCCGAGGAGCGCCGGGCAGCAATCGTCGAAGCCGTGCGTCCGCTGCTCGCCGCGCATGGTGAGGCGATCACCACCAAACAGATTGCCTGCGCCGCCGGGATCGCCGAGGGCACGATCTTCCGGGTGTTCGCCGACAAGGACGAACTGCTCGACGCCACGCTCGAGGCCGCACTCGATCAGGGGCCATTCGAGAGCGCGTTGGGAGCGATCGATCCCAACCTGTCGTTCGAGGAGCAGCTCGTCGAAGCCACCGAGTTGATCCAGCGACGTGTCGTCGACGTGTGGACCCTGCTGTCGCACCTCGGCCCGAAACGCCACGACCAGGTCAGACGCCCGATGACGGACAGCCCAGCGCTCACGGCGATCTTCGACGCCCATCGCAACGAGATCCGCGTCGATCCTGCCCACGCTGCCCGGATGCTGCGTGCGCTCACCCTCTCGCTCACCCATCCGATGATCGCGGCCGAGGCCGCCGCGGCATCCGACATCGTCGACACTGTCCTGCACGGCGTCGGAACAGGAACCCCCACGTGAAACTCTGGCAGCTGATCAAGAGTCACCTCGGCCCCTATCGCAACGTGCTGTTGATGGTGGTCGTCCTGCAGTCGATCGCGACGTTCGCCTCACTCACGCTGCCCACGATCAACGCGCTGTTGATCGACAACGGCGTGCTGCAGGGCGACAACGACTACATCTTGACGATGGGCGGCGTGATGATGGTGTTCACCGTCATCCAGATCATCTTCACCGTCGGTGCGGTCTGGTACGCGTCTCGGGCGGCGATGGGCTTCGGCCGTGACATCCGACGCGATCTCTTCCACACGGTCACCGGCTACTCGGCTCGCGAGGTGGGCCAGTTCGGGGCGCCGTCGCTGATCACCCGGACCACCAACGACGTCCAACAGATCCAGATGCTCGTGGTCATGGCGTGCACGATGATGATCACGGCCCCGATCACGATGGTGATCGGGATCTTCTTCGCCGTTCGAGAAGACCCGGGGCTGTCGATGATCCTCGTGTTCGCGATCCCGGCAGCGGTCGTTGCGCTCGGTTCGATCGTGTACCGGATGATCCCGTCGTTCCAGGCGATGCAGTTCCGCATCGACCGGGTCAACCTCGTGCTGCGCGAGCAGATCACCGGCATGCGCGTCGTGCGGGCGTTCGTGCGTGAACCGCAGGAAGTCGAGCGCTTCTCGCAGGCGAACGACGAGCTGACGCAGACCTCGCTGCGTGCCGGCCGCCTGATGGCCGCCACGTTCCCGACCGTGATGCTGATCATCAACCTGTCGAGCGTTGCGGTGATCTGGATCGGTGGCGATCGCATCGGCGCCGGCCAGATGGAGATCGGCTCGTTGGTCGCCTACCTGAGTTACCTGATGCAGATCCTGTTCGCCGTCGTGATGATGACGTTCATGGTGTCGATGATCCCACGCGCCGGCGTCGCAGCCGACCGCGTGGCCGAGGTGCTCGACACTCCCTCGACGGTCCGCCAGCCGGAGCAGCCGGTCACCGAGGTCTTCGAACGGGGCACGCTCGAGTTCCGCAACGTCGGTTTTGCCTATCCGGGCGCTGACCGACCGGTGCTGTGTGACCTGTCGTTCCGCGTCGAAGCGGGAACGACGACCGCGATCATCGGAAGTACGGGTGCCGGCAAGACCACGCTGATGAACCTCGTCTCGCGCTTGTCGGACGCGACCGAGGGATCGGTGCTCGTCGACGGCGTGGACGTTCGCGATCTCGATCTCGACCTGCTGTGGAGCAAGGTCGGCTACGTCCCGCAGAAGCCGTTCCTCTTTTCCGGAACCGTCGCCTCGAACCTGCGGTACGGGCGGCCCGACGCCACCGAGGGCGAGCTGTGGGAGGCGCTCGAGGTCGCTCAGGCGAGCGGCTTCGTGCAGGCGATGCCCGACGGCGTCGAGAGCCCGATCACCCAGGGGGGCACCAATGTGTCGGGAGGCCAACGCCAGCGGTTGTGCATCGCACGGGCGCTCGTCGTCAAGCCGGAGATCTACGTCTTCGACGACTCGTTCTCGGCGCTCGACCTCGCCACCGACGCCCGACTGCGGGCCGCACTGAAACCGCACACCGCGGATGCGGCGGTGCTCGTGGTGGCCCAGCGAGTGTCGACGATCGTCGACGCCGACCAGATCCTCGTGCTCGAGGACGGCGAGATCATCGGCCGTGGCACCCACGCCGAGCTGATCGACACGTGTCCGACCTACGCCGAGATCGTCGAATCGCAGATCGGACAGGGGGCCGTGGCATGAGCACGAACGGCACGAACGGCACAAACGGAAATGGCGGCGCCACCGGCGACTCCGACGACGACAAGAAGCTGATCGCGACGGCCGGCACCGAGGCCCGCCGCGGCAGCTTCGGCCCAGGTGGTGGGATCGGCATCCCGGCCGAGCGCAGCGACCAGTTCGGCTCCACGCTCAAGCGCCTCGGCGACATCCTCGGCACCGAGAAGCCTCGACTGCTCGCCGTGTTGCTCCTCACGGTCGTCAGCGTCGTGCTGGTCGTCATCGGGCCCAAGCTGTTGGGCAATGCGACGAACATCATCGTGGAGGGCGTCAGCAGCGGTGAGGGGATCGATTTCGGCGAGCTGCACAGCCAACTGATCACGGTGATGATGGTCTACGCCGGGTCGTTCGTCCTGTCGTACACCTCGTCGTACGTGCTCGCGGGCGTGGTGCAGCGCTCGATGTTCCACCTGCGCGAGGAGGTGGAACGCAAGCTCAACCACCTGCCGCTCAGCTACATCGACCGCCAGCCGAGAGGCGACCTGCTGAGCCGGGTCACCAACGACATCGACAACCTGTCGCAGAGCCTGCAGCAGACCACGAGCCAGATCCTCACGTCGCTGCTGACACTGATCGGCGTGACGATCATGATGTTCACGATCTCGCCGCTGCTCGCGTTGATCGCGCTCACGACGGTGCCGATCTCGGTGTTGTTGATGAAGTACATCGGTGGCAAGGCCCGCCCGCGCTTCATGGCGCAATGGCGCCACACCGGTGACCTCAACGCACAGGCCGAAGAGGTGTTCAGCGGCCACGCGATCGTGAAGAGCTTCGGTCGCCAGCGCGAGGCCGAAGCACGATTCCGAGCTGACAACGACAACCTCTATGAGGCGAGCTTCGCGGCGCAGTTCATGGCCAACCTGATCCAGCCGGCGATGCTCTTCATGGGCAACATCCAGTACATCCTGATCGCCGTCGTCGGTGGCCTCCAGATCTCGTCGGGCTCGCTCCTCATCGGTGACATGCAGGCGATGATCCAGTACGCCCGTCAGTTCTCCCAGCCGCTCACCCACTTGGCATCGATGGCGGCAACATTCCAGTCCGGCATCGCCTCACTCGAACGGGTGCTCGAGCTGATCGACGCCGAGGAGCAGTCGGCCGAGCAGGAGCTCTCGCTCGAGCCGGCGCCCCTACGCGGGCGGGTGGTGTTCGAGGACGTGCACTTCGCGTACGACCCCGACAAGCCACTGATCACCGGCCTGAACGTGACCGCCGAGCCGGGCGAGACGGTTGCCATCGTGGGCCCCACCGGGGCCGGCAAGACCACCCTCGTGAACCTGATCATGAGGTTCTACGAGATCGACTCGGGGCGTATCACGCTCGACGGTCGCGACATCGCGAGCCTCCCGCGCAGCGAGTTGCGCTCCGACATCGGCATGGTGCTGCAGGACACGTGGCTGTTCGGCGGCACGATCCGCGAGAACCTGCGCTACGGCAACCCTGACGCCACCGACGAGCAGATCTACGAGGCCGCCCGGGTCACCTACGTCGACCGCTTCGTGCACTCGCTGCCGGACGGTTACGACACGATCATCAACGACGAGGGCGACAACATCTCCACCGGCGAGAAACAGCTGATGACCATCGCCCGGGCGTTCCTGAACAACCCGGCGATCCTGATCCTCGACGAGGCGACCAGCTCGGTCGACACCCGCACCGAGGTGTTGATCCAGGAAGCGATGAACAACCTGCGGGCGAACCGGACGAGTTTCGTGATCGCCCACCGGCTCTCGACCATTCGAGGCGCCGACGTGATCCTCGTGATGGAGGACGGCCAGATCGTCGAGCAGGGCAACCACGACTCGCTCCTCGACGACCACGGCGCCTACTGGCGCCTCTACAACGCTCAGTTCGCCGGCAACACCATCTGAGTTCCTCGCCGGCGTGCGGCGTGTGGCCGGCGCGCAGTCTGGGTAGTACCGATGCATGATCGGACTTCGTGGACTTGCACGCACCCTCCTCGCAGGGACATTCGTGATGGCGGGCGCCGTCGCGTGGCGCCGGTCCGATGCGCTCACCGCGGCGGCCGAACCCGTCACCGGCCCGCTCGAGGAGCGGCTCGGCGCAACTGTCGGAACGGAACAGCTGGTGAAGGCGAATGCTGCGGTCCAGTTCGTCGGTGCCGGATTGTTCGCTCTGGGCGTCTGGCCGCGGGCGGTTGCCCTGGTGCTCGCCGCGTCGCTCGTGCCCACGACGATCGCCGGGCACCCGTTCTGGGAGGTCGAGGACGATTCCGAGCGCACTGCGCAGCGAATTCAGTTCCTCAAGAACGCCGGCTTGCTGGGTGGGTTGATCTTCGCTGCGCTCGACACCGGCGGGCGCCCTTCGGTGTTCTGGAGCGGACGCAAGGCAGCCGAGGGTGCAGCCGCAACCGTCGCTGGCACCGTTGCCTCCACCAGGCGGACGGTCACCGACACGCTCGATCGCTGATCAGAGCCCTCGCCACACGGGTGGTCGCTTCTCGACGAACGCAGCGCGTGCTTCGGCGATGTCGCCGGTTGCGCTGCACATGATCTGCGTCCGGTTCTCGATGTCGAGTGCGTGACGCAGCGACGGTGCGTCGAGGGTCTGCCACATCGTCTCCTTGGTCATCCAGGTGCCGAACGGTGCGTTTCGCGCGAATGAGTCGAGCCGTCTCCAGGGCCCGATCGACCACGGTCACGTCGGAGTCCACAGGCTCGACGACGTCGAGCACCAGGCCCATGTCGAGTGCTTCGGCTGCATCGAAGATGCGAGCGGTGAGCAGCAACTCGGCTGAACGCGAGGCGCCCACCAATCGAGGCAGGAAGTAGCTGGTGCCCATGTCGCAGTTCGACACGCCGATCTTCAAGAACACGGCGCCGAACGTGGCCCTCGCCGAGGCGAACCGGATGTCGCAGGCGAGTGCCATGGCAAACCCGCCACCGACGGCAACCCCGTTGACCGCAGCGATCCACGGCTTGCGCGATCGGTGAATCCGCTCGTGCAGCGTGGCCAAATGGTCCTGCCACATGAACGAACCCACGGTGGGATGCACCCCGTCGGCCCCGGGCGCTCGACCCTGCGACTGCAGGTCGAGACCTGCGCTGAATCCACGGCCGGCTCCCGTGACGATCACCACGCGCACCGTTGGGTCGAGGTCCACCGCGGTCACCACCTGGTCGAGTTCGACGATCATCTGCGAGGTGATCGCGTTGAGTCGATCGGGTCGGTCGAGCGTGACCAGGACGATGTCGTCGTCGGCGTCGGTGACGGTGATGGTCTCGACGTCGGGGAGTCCGTTCAGCATCCGTTCATTGTGGCCGCCGGCGCTTCGTGGATCGCTGGCCGGCGAGCAACGCGAACTCCTGCTCGATCGAGTCGGCGATGTCGCCGAGATCGGTCATCACGTCACGGTCGGCGGTGATGCCGAAGTGGAGTCGATCGTCGTAGGACACGACGGCGATCGTGAGGCCCTCGTTGTCGATCACCTCGACGTAGGGGAAGACGCGCGTCAGCTTGGCGCCGCGCAGGTACAGGGGGATCGGTGGGCCGGGCACGTTGGTGATCACCAGGTTCATCGGAATCGTGCGGGAGACGTAGCGCGTCAACGGGCCGGCGAGCGGGGTGATCGCGTCGGCGATTTCGAGGATGCGATGGGCGCCGTCCACGAGGCTCGAGTCCTTCAGGTCGCTGGTGGCGGCGTTGACTCGGCGCAGCCGTTCGACGGGGTCGGGTTCGTCGACGGGGAGATCGACCACGATCAGCGACACGAGGTTGCCAAGCGTGCCACCGTGCTGCTCCTTGCCGCGCAGCGACACCGGAACCATTGCCTTGATCACCCGGTGCTCGATGTCGCCGTCGCCATGGTCGAGCAGGAACGTGCGCAGTGCTCCGCTGCATGCAGCGAGCACGACGTCGTTGATGGTGGCGTCGTGCTGCTCACGCACCTTGCGGACACCCGCCATCGGCACCGACGCGCTGACCCATCGCCGGTGCGAACCGACCGGAACGTTCCAGAGCGCAGGCGGCGGCTTCGACAGGAAGCTTGCGACCGTGCGCCCGACGTTGGTGGCCGCATCGATCGCCGGGCGCGGATCGCGAAGCGTTCCCACGGCGGTACGCAGCATGCGGTTGGGGCGCAAGATCTGCTCGCGAACGGCTTCTCCGAGCAGATCGTTCGGTGAGGGCGAGGGGCGAGGCACCCACGCGGGCGCCGGCTCGTCGGGTGCCGGGTCGACTTCGAGGTCGATCAATGCCATCGCCAGGTCGACGTTGGCCATGCCATCACCCAACGCGTGGTGAACCTTGATGATCAGGCCGACCTCGTCATCGGCGAGGCCGTCGACGAACCACATCTCCCAAAGCGGACGAGACCGATCGAGCGGTAGCGCCTGCACGCGACCCATCAGCGCAGCGAGTTGATCGGCGTCGCCGGGACGAGGAAGTGCGGTGAGGCGCACGTGGTGGTCGATGTCGAAGTGATCGTCGTCGATCCACACGGGGCGGGCCTGGTTGTACGGCACTTCCATCACCCGTTGACGCATCCGCGGCACGCGGGGCAGCCGACGCTCGACGTGTTGGCGCAACTCGTCGAAGCGGACCCGGCCATCGTCGTCGCGCAGCGGCGCCCCCTCGAACACCGAGAGCGACCCGACGTGTTGGGGCTCGTGCGGTGTTTCGATCCGCAGGAACACCGCGTCGGCGGCAGTCAATCGTTCGTGATACATCGGGCCTCGATCTTGTCGTACGTGCGTACCAGTTTCTGCCGCCGCACGCCCGCTTGAACAGGGACCTTCGCCCGCTGCTAGGGGTGGAGCACGTGCGCCGTGTCGGGAGGTGTGCGATTCTCGAGCAGCTCGACGTAGACGTCACGGACCGCGTCGACGCCGGTGCCGTGCTGGATCTCGATCCATCCGGACACCTGCTCGATGAACGGGCCCCACGCCTCGCCGAGTTTGGCCTCGATGACGCCGGGCCCCCACTCCTTGCGACGCTTCTCGATCTGGCTCGGGGCGAAGAACATCGTCTGCGCAGGGCCCGGCATCGGTTCGACGCTCCCGAGCCGGTCTTCCCAGTGGGTGAGGCCGACGATCGCGGAGTGGGTGAGGCCGTCGCCGTAGTGCTCGTGCACGCCGCGCACGACCGCTGCGTTTCCGCTCATGTCGACGAACACCGCTGGCTCGGTCGGCAGCGAGTCGACGTTGTCGTAGGTGACGACCTCGTCGTAGCAGCCGAGCGCTTCGACGAAGGCAACGTTGCCCGGCGATGTGAGGCCGACGACCTTCAGACCCTCACGCCTGCTGAGCAGATGCGCTGTTCCGAATGCGGTCTTGCTCGATGCGCTCCCGAGCACCACGGTCGATGCGCCGAAGAAGTCGTTGTCGGCGAGGAAGTCGTCGATCAGGAACGAGGTGAAGAACAGCGGGCGATACAGCATCTGCTCGGCTTCGAGGTCGGAGCGATGGCCGGGCGTGGCAGCGCATCGCTCGTAGTTGTTGTAGACCGGCGGCAGCGCTGAGCGGTGCGCGACGCCGTCGGTCAGCGATCCGGTCGACACCTGGGTGGGCTGGATCACCAACTCGGTCGACATCGGCAGGTAACCGAAGAGGCGCTCGCCTTCGCCGACGCCATCGCACCGGGACTCGACCACGTCCGCGAAGCCCCACACCGGCACGCGACCCCAGAGCACATCATCGCCCAGATCGGGAGCGGGGAAGAACGTCCAGTAGCCGATCATGTCGCCAGCGGCCGCGTACGTGATGTTGTTGGCGGTGAATCCGAAGGCGTCGACCCGCAACCGCACCTCGCCTTCCTCCAGCGCGGCGGGGGAGAACTCGACGACACGGGTGGCGCGGTAGTCGTCACGGTCAACGAGAAGATGCCAGTCGCTCATGGCCAGACCGTACTGCCGCATCCGGGGTGCGGCCGCTACCGTCGATTCGATGGCCAGCTTGGAGGAACCAGGGGCCGGTGGCGAGGTCGGTGCCGGCGCTGGCGCCGGTGCCGACGACGACGGTCGAGCAGGAGCGGTTGCGAGCGCTGGGGCGGTGCTGGGCGCGTTGGCCGTTCTGCGCGGACGGAGGGACGACGGGTTGGCGGTGCTCAACGGCTTGTTCGGTGATGCGCTCGACGATCGATCGTCGTCGTTCGCCACGCCGATGACCATCCGGGCAGGCTCGACGATCCTTCCGCTGGAACCCCAAGCCCTGCACGACGCCCTTGCGGCGGCCGGCATAGAGGTCAGCTCGCGAGTCTGTGTGTTCGTCCACGGGCTGATGTCGACCGAGTCGGTGTGGCAGTACCCCAACGAGGCTGCAACGTCGTACGGGTCCCAGCTCGCCGACACCCATGGCGTCACCCCGCTGTCGCTGCGATACAACACCGGTCGACACGTCTCGGTCAATGGGCGCGAGCTGGCGCAACTCCTGAACTTGCTGGTGGCCGCCTGGCCGGTGCGGGTCCGGGAGATCAATCTCATCGGTCACAGCATGGGCGGACTCGTCGTTCGGTCAGCGTGCTACTACGCACGCGATGTGCGGCCGCGGGGCAGACGTCTGCCGATCGCCCGCCGATGGACCACCAAGGTGCGCCGGGTGGTGCTGATCGGGGTGCCCAACACCGGGGCGCCGCTCGAAGCGTTCGTGAATCTTGCGAGCGCGACGCTGTGGTCGCTGCCCGTGCCCGCCACGCGCTTGGTCGGCCTCGGCCTCGACTGCCGCAGCGCTGGCATCAGGGACCTCCGATTCGGCAACATCGTCGACGAGGACTGGCTCGAGCACGACCCTGGCGCTCGGGTTCGACCACAGCCCCATCGCGTGCACCGTCTTCGACGCGCTGATCATCTCGTGGTCGCCGGAACCGTCACGACCGATCCCGAGCATCCGCTTGCCCGGATCATCGGGGATGCCCTCGTGACGTCGTCGAGCGCTGCCGGTGTTGTCGCCGGTGCCGACGGAGTCGATCTCGTCCCTGGCGCTGCGACGCGCATGTTCCCCAGGACGAACCACATCGCCCTCGCGCACGATGCGGCGGTTTTCGATGCCATCGACGAGTGGTGGTGAGCGGAACCTTCGTCATCGAGATGCGGGGCCGAGAGCGATGATGGGCCGATAGGAAGGAGTCATGGAAGGTTTCGTGCATCCCGACTTCGCCCCGGTCACCGAGAAGGTGCAACAACTGATGGCGAAGAAGTCAGCCCGCGGCGGCATGGCCGTTGCGGTGTATCACCGCGGCGAGTTGGTGGTCGATGCATGGACCGGCGTGCGCGACGCCGCAGGTACGCCGTGGACCCGCGACACGATGTCGATGAGTTTCTCGACGACCAAAGGCGTGGTGGCCACGATCGTTCATCGCCTCGTCGACCGGGGTCTGCTCGACTACGACGCAACGGTGGCGTCGTACTGGCCCGAGTTCGCAGCTGCTGGCAAGGCGGCGATCACACTGCGCCAACTGCTCGATCATCAGGCGGCCTTGCACGACGTGCGGGCACTCGTCGGGTCCACCGAGCAACTGCTCGACTGGGAGCAGATGACGAGGTTGCTGGCGGAGGCCACCCCGGCGTGGGACGTCGGTTCCCGGTCCGGTTACCACGCCCTGACGTACGGCTACCTCGTCGGCGAAGTGATCCGGCGGGTGACGGGCCTCACCGTCGACGAGAACCTGCAGCGTGAGATCGTCGAGCCGCTCGGCGTCGCCGACATGTACATCGGCGCCCCGCCTGCGGTTCGAAGCAGGGTCGCGCACCAACTCGTGGAGCCCAAAGCGATCCAGCGTCTCTTCAAGACCGTGCAGTGGGTGTCGAGGTTCGACCGCTACCAGCCGCTGTACAACGCGCTCGTGGTCGACGACCTCGTCGACATCGCGCAGACCGAGCGGATCCACGACGGCGAGATCCCGGCCGCCAACGGCGTCTTCACCGCACGTTCGCTGGCGCGGATGTACGCCGCGCTCGCAACGCCCGACGACTTCGACGGCCCGCCGCTCGTGTCGGCCGACACGATGCGCGAGGCAACGCGCATCCAGACCACCGGCGACGGCCTCACCGGCGACAAGGTCGGCCGTGATGCTGCGGTGATGTTCAACATGCGCTGGCGTCTCGGTTACCACGTGATCGGCACCACCAAGGGCGTGCTGCCCAAGGCGTTCGGCCACTTCGGATTCGGCGGCTCGGGAGCCTGGGGCGATCCGGAGTCGGGCCTGGCGATGGCGATGACGCTCAATCAGGTTGGAGGCACACCCTTCGGCGACACCAAGATGCTGCGCCTCGGTGCAGCGGCAGTGCGCTCGGCCCAACGCCGCGCCAGCTGAGCCACCCCACACCCACCGTCCGTCACCCCCGATCTGCGCCGGATGGTTCCACCCCCGATCTGCGCCGGATGTGTTCCGCTTTCCGGGACGCCACGGGCGCAGATGCTGCTCGAGGTCACGCAGCGCAGCGCCGAACTACGGTCGGAGCATGTCGAGTCCCCATGATGTCGCCGATCGAATCTTCGCTGCCATCGAGGCGGGTGATGCAGCGACGGTTGCAGAGGTCTACGCCGACGACATCGTGGTGTGGCACAGCAACGACGGCATCGAACAGACCAAGGAGCAGAACCTCCGGGTGCTCGCCTGGCTGCTGCGCAACACGACCAGTCGGGAGTACCGGGCAATTCGGCGCCACGAGATCGCCGGTGGGTTCGTCCAGCAGCATGAGTTGCACGTGGTGTTGCCCGATGGCCGCACCGCTGATCTCCCTGCATGCATCGTGGCCAAGGTGACCGGCGAGCAGATCACCCGTATCGACGAGTACATCGACAGCACGTCCGGCGACGCCTTCACCTGAGAACCGAACGCCGGCCTTTCGTCTGCGTGAGCAACTACGTCGGTTTCCGCGCTTGTCGCTCACGCAGAACGCCCGGTGGGTCGTTGGGCAGCGGGTGAGTCAGGTGCGCATCTGCGGCGTGCGCCCGGCGACCGGGACGAGGCCTCGGGTTTCGGCGACGTCGTCGTCGTGGATGAACCACGAGATGACGGCCGCCGGGATCATGATGATGCCCACTGCGAGGAACCCGCCCTGGTATGCACCGAGCCGATCGGCGGCGGAGGCGGCGTCTCCGGCTGCGGGCAACAGCGCGGCGATCACGGTGGCAGCGAGCGCAACGCCAGCGGCGTACGACACCTGACGCTGGGTGTTGAACAGGCTGGTGGCCCGGCCGGTGTCGGCCATCGAGGTGGTCGCGTAGGCCGCCGTCTGGATCGACACGAAGACCATGCCGACCGCCAACCCTCGTGCGAACGAGAACGCAGCGATCGTCGACAGTGGCGTCTCGAGCCCAGCGGTCGCGTAGAGACAGGTGATGGCAGCGGTTGCTGCCGTGCCGAACATCATGAGGCGCCGCGGACCGATCAGCCGGTACAGGCGCTTGCCGAGCAGATTCGACACGAGGAACACCCCGAACGCCTGCGGCGACTGGGCGAGACCGCTTTCGAACGCGCTGTAGCCGCGCAGGCTCTGGAGGTAGAGAGGGAGGACGAAGATCATGCCGAAGAAGCCGGCGTAGGTCAGCGCTGCGGAGATGTTGACGACCCGGAACAGGCGGTCGCGAAAGAGCCGCAGCGTGAGGATCGGCTCGGGGATGCGCAACTCGACCACGATCAGCGTGGTGAGGCACGCGATGCCGATGGTGGCGAACCCGATCGTGTAGGCGGAGAGCCAGCCGCGCTCGGGTCCGATCGACAGCGTGTAGAGCAAGATGCCGACCGACGCCGCCGACAGAACGAAGCCGGTGAGATCGAAGCGGCCGGGCGCCTCGTGCCTGGTCTCGTCGAGCCAGAGCAGCGAGAGCACGATCGCGACCAATCCGATCGGGCCGTTGATCAGAAAGATCCAGTGCCAGGACACGACGTCGACGAGGATGCCCCCGAGCATCGGGCCGATTGCCGGCGCGATCACCGCCACACTCAGCACACCGATGGCGGCCTTGGCTCGGTCTTGCATCGAGAATGCCCGGTAGAGCATCGCGGCGCCGACCGGTGTCACGAGACCGGCGCCGACTCCCTGCAGGACGCGGAACAGCACCAACTGATCGAGGGTCTGGGCGATACCGCACAGCAGTGAGGTGATCACGAATGCACTCAGCGCCAGCGTGAACACCCGCTTGGTGCCGAACCGATCTCCGAGCCAGCCGGCCGCAGGGATCACCGCTGCGTAGGTGAGCAGGTAGCCGACGGCAATCCACTCGATGTCGGTGGTCGGCACGCCGAAGTCGTCGGCCATCGTCGGGAGGGCGACATTGACCATCGTGCCGTCGATGATCGTCATGAACAGCCCGAGGATGTAGACGGTCATCACCTTGGACTGGTACGTCATCGCCTGCCGACGTTACGTGCCCGTGACGCAGCGTCCCCACACGGGCGAGCGATGAGCCAACGCCGCACATCTGGTGTGTTCGCTCATCGCTCACGTCGTGGATCGGGTCGAATCTGGGGTGCGAGGACGTTGGTGAGCTGCCAGGCTGGGAGATCGGGCAACCCATGACGACGACCACCGACCATCCACGAGCAGCCGCGGCGCGCTCGATCATCGATGGGGGCCGCTTGACGTATCCGGACACGTTGCCGATCTCGGAGCGTCGCGAGGAGTTGTTGGCGGCGATCCGTGACCACCAGGTGGTGATCGTCGCTGGCGAGACCGGGTCTGGCAAGAGCACGCAATTGCCGAAGCTGTGCCTCGAGGCGGGTCGGGGCGTCGACGGCATGATCGGCCACACGCAGCCGCGTCGCGTCGCCGCACGCACGATCGCCGAGCGTGTGGCCGCCGAACTCGGCTCGAAGCTCGGTGACGACGTCGGCTACACCGTGCGATTCACCGACCAGGTGGGCGATTCCACGCTGGTGAAGGTGATGACCGACGGCATTCTGCTCGCCGAGATCCAGCGCGATCGGATGCTGCGCCGCTACGACACGCTGATCATCGACGAGGCGCATGAACGCAGCCTCAACATCGACTTCATCCTCGGGTACCTCCGCCAGTTGCTGCCGAAGCGACCCGACCTGAAGGTGATCGTCACCAGCGCCACGATCGACACGGCCCGCTTCGCCGAGCATTTCGCCGACGGTGAACGCACGGTGCCCGTGATCGAGGTCACCGGTCGGACGTTCCCGGTGGAGATGCGATACCGGCCGCTGGTGGTCGACGACGCGGAGATTGCAGATCGCGATCAGGTGCAGGGCATCGTCGACGCTGTCGAGGAGCTGTCGCACGAGGGGCCCGGTGACGTGCTGGTGTTCCTGTCGGGCGAGCGCGAGATCCACGACACTGCGGATGCACTGAGGCGCCTGGAGTTGCGCGGCACCGAGGTGCTGCCGCTGTATGCACGGCTGGCGGCGCCCGAGCAGCACAAGATCTTCGAGCGGGCCCCGATGGGCGGCCCGGGTCGCAGGATCGTGCTGGCCACCAATGTTGCCGAGACGTCGCTCACGGTGCCCGGTGTGCGGTACGTGGTGGACACCGGAACCGCCCGGATCTCGCGCTACAGCCGACGACTGAAGGTGCAACGCCTGCCGATCGAGCCGGTCTCGCAGGCGTCGGCAAACCAGCGGGCTGGGCGTTGCGGTCGGGTGGCGCCGGGCATCTGCATCCGGCTGTACGCCGAGGAGGACTTCGACGCCCGACCCGAGTTCACCGACCCCGAGATCCTGCGGACGAACCTCGCCTCGGTGATCTTGCAGATGACCGCGATCGGGCTCGGCGACGTCGCCCGGTTCCCGTTCGTCGAGCCGCCCGACCGTCACGCCATCCGCGACGGCTACGCCCTCCTCGACGAACTCGCTGCGCTGCAGGCACCCGTCGACGGCATCAAGGATGGGCCCCGGAAGCTGACGAAGGTCGGCCGCTCACTGGCGCGCCTGCCGGTCGACCCGCGCCTCGGCCGGATGGTGCTCGAAGCCGATCGTCTCGGCTGCGTGCGCGAGGTGCTCGTGATCGCGTCGGCGCTGTCGATCCAGGACCCGCGTGAGCGACCACGCGACAAGCCCGAGCAGGCCAACGAGTTCCACAATCGCTTCAAGGTCGACGGCTCCGACCTGTTGTCGATCGTTGCGCTCTGGGATCATCTCCGTGCCAAGCAGCGGGAACTGTCCGGCAATCAGTTCCGGCGCATGTGTCGCAAGGAGTACCTCAACTACCTGCGGGTTCGCGAATGGATGGACCTCTTCAGCCAGCTTCGCCGCATCGCCGGGCAGCTCAAGATCCGCCCGACGACCGAGCAGTCGCATCCCGACCACATCCATCAGGCGGTGCTCGCCGGACTGCTGTCGCACATCGGCATGCGCGACCGGGAGAGCCGGGAGTTCATCGGGGCCCGGCAGTCGCGGTTCGTGATCGCGCCGGGCTCCGCGCTCACCCGCAAACCCGCTCCGTGGGTGATGGCGGCGGAACTGGTGGAGACCAACCAGCTCTATGCCCGTCGCGTGGCGAAGATCGAACCGAAGTGGGCCGAGCGCGCTGGAGCTCATCTGGTCAAGCGCTCGTACGAGAACCTGCGCTGGGATCCGAAGGGCGGCCGGGCCGTGGCGACCGAACAGGTCACGCTCTACGGGCTGCCGATCGTGAGCGACCGCACGATCGGCTACGACCGGGTCGACCCCGACGTCGCCCGCGCCTGGTTCATCACCAAGGCACTCGTCGAAGCCGACATCGCCGACGAAGCGTGGATCGGGCGGCAGAAGTTCCTGGGCCGCAACGCCGACGTTCCTCGAACGGCTCCGGCGGATGGCGGCCAGAGTGCGACGAGTGGAGCTGATCGACGACGAGACGTTGTTCGAGTTCTACGACGACCGTGTCGGCGCCGACGTCACCTCGGTCCGCCACTTCGACAAGTGGTGGAAGACGGCGCGCCGCGATCGGCCCGACCTGTTCGACCTCACCGACGATGTGCTCGCAGGCAGCAGCCATGGGGTACGCCTTGCCGACTACCCCGACACCTGGCGGCAGCAACGCGGCGCCGCCGTCATCGAGCTGCCGCTCACCTACAAGTACGGGCCCGGCGAGCCGCTCGACGGCGTCACCGTGCACATCCCGCTGGCCGGCCTCAATCAGGTGACGCCGGACGGCTTCGACTGGCAGATCCCCGGCCACCGCCCCGACGTGATCGCCACGCTGATCCGGTCGCTGCCGAAGGACGTGAGGCGCCGGCTCAACCCGATCGCCGAGACGATCGACGCGGTACTCGCCCGTCTGCCGAATGCGTCGCCGGGTCTGGTTCGCCGGGGTCTGGTTCGCCGGGTGGCACCGCCCCCGAGGGCCGGCTGGTCGACTGGCTGGTGGGAGCACTCGACGCGGTCGCCGACGTACGCGTCGAGGCATCGATGTTCGACTCGTCGGTGCTCGCCGATCACCTTCGGCTGCACTTCGTGGTGTCGGACGACGACGGCGACGTGCACGGTGTCGGCACCGACCTTGCGGCGATCAGGTCGTCGCTCGCCGGCGCTCTCACGCGAGTCGATCGCGGCGGCGGCGCCGATCGAGGAGCGGCGGGGGATCGTCGAGTGGGATGTCGGCGACCTCGCGCAGGTGGTCGAGTCCGGGGATCGGGCCCTCGATGTGCAGGCGTACCCGGCGCTGCTGGACGTCGGCGACAGCGTGGCGCTTCGCGTGGTGACCACGCCGGAGCTGCAGGCGCGTGTGATGCGTGGCGGAGTGCGGCGATTGCTGATTCTCACTGCAGCGCCGACGCGTTCGTCGATCGTGCGCAAGCTGTCGAACGACGACCGATTGTCGATCGCCGCCGGCCCAATCGAACTCGGCGAGCTGGCAGCCGATTGTGTTGCTGCCTCGGTCGACCGTGTGATGTCCGATCAGGGGTTGCTGCCCTGGACCGAGGCGGAGTTCGCTGCGCTCCAGCGAGCGGTTCGTGCCGCTGCTCCGGGGCTGGCCGCGAACGGCCTCCACAAGGCGGCACGGGTGGTGGCGGCTGCAGGCACGGCATCGGATCGGTTGGCGACACTGCGCGCCGACGCGCTGCGACCTTCGGTCGAGGATGCGAACCGGCACCTCGGGCGGCTCGTGCACCGCGGGTTCGTGTTGGGGGCTGGGATCGATCGCCTCGACGACATCGAACGGTACGTGCGTGGCATCTCGTATCGCCTCGATCACCTCGCCGGAGCGCAGGTCGCCGATCAGCGCCGGATGGCCGACGTGGTGCCGCTCGAGCGTCGTTTCGAGCAGATCGTCGACGCTGCCGGTACCGCGCAGCTCTCCTCCGGCGCTCGTGGAGCTGCGGTGGCAGCTCGAGGACCTGCGCGTCGCCACGTTCGCGCAACCGCTCGTGGTCAAGCGGCCGGGGCAGCCAGCAGCGAGCGTCAAGCGGATCACCGCCGCCCTCGCCGCCCTCCGCTGACCCATCACCACGTTTGCGTTGCATTTTCGGTGGACCGGGTCACCGAAAGTGCAACGCAAACGTCGAAGTGTGGGAGAGGTGGCGTGGGAAGCTGACCGAGTGACCACACCGCCAACACTCGACGACCGGCAATCCGATCAGCTCACCGACGAAACTGTTGAGCTGCTGCAGGGGCTGATCCGCAACCGCTGCGTGAACGATGGCACGGCCGAATCGGGCGGCGAGGTCCGCAACGCCGACGTGCTGGCGCAGGTGATCGAGGGCGCGGGAGTCGACGTCGAGCGCTACGAGGCGGCGCCCGGGCGGGTGTCGATCGTCGGGCGCATCGCCGGGTCGGATCCCGACGCGCCGAGCCTGTGTCTGATGGGGCACACCGACGTCGTACCGGTCAACGAGTCGGGCTGGAGTGAGGACCCATTCGGCGGCGAGATCATCGACGGGCCGGACGGACCCGAGGTGTGGGGGCGCGGGGCCGTCGACATGCTCAATCTCACCGCATCGATGGCCGTGACATTCCGAAGCCTTGCCGAGAACGGCTTCCGGCCGACCGGCGACCTGATCTTCTTCGGTGTCGCCGACGAGGAGGCGGGCAGCGCGTACGGCGCCCGCTGGATGGCCGACCATCACCGCGACGCGATCATGGCCGACTACGTCCTGACCGAGAGCGGCGGCCTCCACACCGGACCAGCGGAGGCGCCGTTCGTCGGTGTCAACATCGCCGAGAAGGGTGTGGCGTGGCGGCGGCTGCGGGTGAAGGGCACGCCGGGTCACGGCTCGGCGCCATTCCGTCGCGACAACGCGCTGGTCAAGGCGGCTGGCGTGATCCAACGGTTGCACGACTACCGACCCTTCCCCCGCTTCCACGAACTGTGGGGTCAGAAGGTGGAGGCGCTCGGGCTGCCCGGACGACCTGAAGGCCTCGCTGCTCGACCCGGCGACGATCGACGACGTGCTCGACACCTTCCCGAGTGCGGCTGCGGCTTCGCACTTCCATGCCTGCACCCACACGACGTTCTCGCCGAACCTGATCGACGGCAGCGAGTCGGGCGGCGGCCGGATGAAGGTGAACGTGATTCCCGACACCGTGGTGATCGATGTCGACATCCGGACCCTGCCGGGGGAGGGGCCCGATGAGGTGGCCGCCCATCTCCGTGCGGCACTTGGCGATCTCGCCGACGAGGTGGAGGTCGAACCGCTGATGAACGATGCGGCGACGATCAGTCGGCTCGACACGCCGCTGTGGGATTCGCTGGAACGGGCGGTGCGCGTGCCGTTCCCGACCGCTCGGCTCACCCCCCAGTTCGTGGTCGGCTTCACCGATGCCCGGATCTACCGCGAAATGGGTGCGGTGGCCTACGGCGCCGGCTTGTTCAGCCCCTCGCTCGACTCGAGCGAGTACGGCTCACGGTTTCACGGCAACAACGAACGCATCGACATCGAGTCGCTCGCCCTCACCACCCGCCTCTTCCACCACGTCGCCACCGACCTCCTCGGCTGATTTCTTCCGTTTGCGTTGCAGTTTTGGTGGGCCGGCCCACCAGAACTGCAACGCAAACGTGGTTGGGTACCCGGTTGGTGGGGTGCGGGAGGTCAGGGTTTGGTGCGCGAGGCGAGGTAGGCGCGGGCAGCGGCGACGAGCGTCGGGGTCGCGCATGGCGGCGCCCAGCTGATCGGCGTCCGCCCATGAGCCGGCCGTCGATGCGACGTCCTCCAGTGCTTCGTTCACCTGACGCTTCGTGGCGCGCACCACGCTCGGCGCCTTCTTGGCGAGTTGCTCGGCGAGTTCGTCGACTGCCGACTCGAGCTCGGCGCGGGGAACGATCCGGTTGATGAAGCCGATCTGCAGCGCCTCCTCCGGCGAGAACGGACGGCACGTCAGCACCAGCTCGCGGGTCAGCGCCGGACCGATCTCACGGACCAGTCGCGGGATGCCGCCCCACGCGAGCGGGATGCCGAGATCGACCTCCGGGATCGAGAACACGGTGTCGTCGGCGGCGATCCGCAGGTCGCACACGCCGGCCAGCACGACACCGCCACCGACGCACGGGCCCTTGATCGCGGCGATCGTCAGCGCCGACATCCGGTCCATTGCTTCGGCCATCAGGCGCCCGAGGTCGGCCTGATCGCGGCTCGACGCGGCGCTCGGGTCGTCTCGGTCGCCGCCGGCGAACTCGCGGAGATCGAACCCGGAGGAGAACCCTCGGCCCTCGCCCGTGACGATCACGACGTGCGCCTCGGTGGTGTCGAACCACTGTGCCGCCTGGGCGATCTCGCGCAGCGCACTGGTGCCGAGGGGGTTGAGCTTTTCGCCCTGGGTGAGCGTCATCCGTCCGATCGGCCCGTCGACGGCGACGCGCAACGTGGTGAAGTCAGGAGCATCCATCATTTCCGCATCGTGCCACGTGGGTTCCCCCAGCCCGGGTCTCCGGGGGCCGACAGTGGGTTCCGCGAGACCCGGGCTCGGGGGGCCGACGGGTGTTGTCAGGTCGTGCGATAACGGCCGGGGGCGACTTCGACGGCTTCGCCTCGGCGCAGCATGCGTTGCACATGCAGTTCGGCGCTGCGCTGCTCGACCGACTCGACGAAGGCCATCTCGACGTGCGGCCGATAGATGAACCGGTGCTCGCGCATCTCGTCGATCGAGTGCGGTTCGAGCAAGAACTCGAGCATCGCATCGTGGCGTCGCCCGATCACCGAGGTGAACGCATCGACCATCTGCGACGAACGTCTCTCGTCCCTCGATCACTCCCTTGTGGTGGAACGTCACGTAGAACTCGGCGTCCTCGTCGCGCACCTTGGCGAGGCTGGCCTCGAAGTCCTCCAGATCACTCCACACGTCGCCGTAGTACGGCCCGAATCCGGTGAGGTCGATGTCCGAGAGGAAGAACACATCATTCATCCGGAACCCGCTGTGGCCGTGGGTGTGACCCGGAAGGTGCACCGCTTCGACCGTGATGTTGCCGCCGAGATCGAACACGTGGCCGTCGCCGAAACCTTGCGCATCGGGCCGGGGGGCGTAGTGGAACTCGTCGAGGATCACCCGCTCGAACTCGTCGCGCGCCTCGCCAGTGAGCCCGTACACCGCCATCAGCCCCTCCATCGACTGTGCCCCCGGCAGGTCGTCGTGGTGAATGTGGAGCCGCGCATCGGGAAACGTGCCGTTGCCCGCCATGTGGTCCTCGTGGCTGTGGCTGTTGATGACGGCGTCGACGCCGACCGGCGCACCGCCGCGGGCGACCACGGTGACCGACGGGTCGATCAGCACCGACTCACTTGCGCCGCGGACCAGCAGCGTGTTGCCGGACGGGTACGCACCGTTGGCATCGCCGACGAGCACGCTCACCGAATCGGTCAGCCGTCGCTCGTCGTCGCCCCAGTCGTGGACCATTGCACCGACGTTACCGATCGATCACGCCTGGGGTCTGACCCGAGGCGTGATCCGATCAGTCGGCGGGCTTGAGGTCGAGGCTGGCGGAGTTCATGCAGAAGCGCTCGCCGGTGGGGCCGGGACCATCGGGGAACACGTGCCCGAGGTGGGCGCCGCAGGTGGCGCACTCGGCTTCGACACGCACCATGCCCAGCGAGCGATCTTCCTTCAGCGTGACCTTGGCCGGATCGATCGCCTCGGTGAAGCTCGGCCAGCCCGAGCGCGAGTCGTACTTGGTCTCCGACGAGAACAATGCCTCGTCGCACACGATGCAGTGGTACGTACCGGGATCCTTCACGTCCCAGTAGGCGCCACTGAAGGCGCGCTCGGTTCCGGCGCGCTGGGTGACCTCGTACTGCAGCGGGGTGAGCCGCTCCTTCAACTCGTCGTCGGTGGGAATCGCTCGTTCGGCCATGGACCAAGGATGCCCGAAACCGCGACGGCCACTCCGTACTCTCCGAGGAGTTTCGAGTGTGTTCCTCAGGAGGTTCGAACCCGGCAATCAAGCGGTTCCTACGCTTTCGCCATGTCTTCGACCAGTCCGCGACGTGCCCGTTTCGTCACCCTGCTGGTCGCCGGCAGCGTGGTGCTGGCCTCGTGCGCTTCCAGCAATCGAGACGCGAGCAGCGACTCGAACGGCGGTGCCGAGCCCGCTCCCGCAGACGGATCGTCGTCCGCCGAACGTAGCCCCACCTTCCGCTACCCCCCGGCGCCCGTGTCGCCAGCCGCCGACGATGCTGATGCCGCCGAGGTTCGGGTCGCACTGGATGACCTCGGCGCACAGTTGCAGGTGGGCGAGATCGACGAGGAAGCGCTGGCGGAACTCGTCGCCGCCGGCGACCCCCGGCACGCCTGGTACGTGGCCGACCTGATGCGGTTCTTCGGGCCGGGTGAATCCGGCAACGAACTGGTCGATGCGTTCGAGTCGCTCACCGGCACGTCGCTCGCCGACGACCCAGAGAGCGAACGGAGCGTGTGGCTCAGCTCCACCAACCATCTGATCGCCTGGGACACCCCCGGTTACCCGGACCTCCGCACCGACAAGGCGGAACTCTTTCTGCTGGTCGAGCCGCGCTGGCAGCCGTTCTTCGACGATGCTGATTCCGACATCGACTGGCGGTATCTCAACTGGGGCGGTGTGCTGATCGATGACCGTGAGCTCGGCGACGCCGAACACGTGCCCCCAGGGATGTATCCCCGCCCTGGACGACCCGGCGGTCACCGATGCTGACGGCGGGGCCTGGTACCCCGACGACGGTGTCGTGTTCGGCATCGTCGAAGGTGACGAGGCGCTGGCGATCCCGAAGAACATCGCGGAGATCCACGAGATGTTCAACCTCACGCTCGGAGACCGCCGCCTCGGCATCCCCTACTGCACCCTGTGCGGAGCGGCGCAGGCCTATCGCACCGACGATGCTGTGTCCGTCGGCGGAGCTGACGAGGTGCCGGTGCTGCGCACCTCAGGGCTGCTGTCGCGGTCGAACAAGGTGATGTACGACCTCCGTAGCAATTCGGTGTTCGACACCTTCACCGGCGCCGCTGTTTCGGGCCCGCTGCAGGATCAGGGGATCGTGCTCGAGGAGACCACCGTGCTGCGGACCACGTGGGGCGAGTGGAAGGCGGCGCACCCCGACACCACGATCATCGCCGAGGACGGCGGCATCGGCAGGAGCTATCCGCTCGACCCGTTGCAGGGTCGCGACGACGATGGCCCGATCTTTCCGATCGGGTCCGCCGACGACCGACTGGACGTGCAGGAACTCGTCGTGGGCGTGATCACCGCAGATGGCACGCCCGTTGCCTTCCCCGCCGACACCGCACGCGCCGCGCTTGCCGCCGGCGAAACCGTTGAGGCAGCAGGCGTGACGCTGGGCGACGACGGCGGCGGGCTTCGCGCCCTCGACGCAGCGAGCGGCGCTGCGGTGTCGTCGCACGAGGCGTTCTGGTTCGCATGGAGCCAGTTCCACCCGACCACCGAACTCTGGGAGCGCTGAGTCGGCCACCTGTGTCACCGTGTGGCGGGGTGGCCGTCACTGCTGTCGTCGCCGCTCCCGTCGTCGCTGCTGTCGTTGGACTTCTCGTGCGGGTGATCGGCAGCGTGAGTGGGCTCGCTGGCGAGCGCGCTGCTGCTCGAGCGACTTGGTGAGTGCCGCACCGGCCAGCAGGATCTGGGCCTCGACATAGATGAAGACGATCGTGACGAAGACTCCGGCGGTTGCGCCCTGCAGGGAGCGGGTTCCGACACGATCCATGTAGATGCCGAACCCGAAGGCGCCGATCCCCAGGCAGACGGCGGTGATCGACTGGCCGATGAGGGCAGAGCGCCAGTGGACGGGCTGATACACGAGAGTTCGAACGAGCACCGTGAGCAGGAGCGCCCCGAGCACCGTCGATGCGACGACTCCCAGTGACCCGACGACCACGTCGGCACCATCGATCAGGCCGGGAAGCAACGCATTGACCAGAGCGATCATCGATTGCGTCACGATGATCGTCACGATCGCAGCCCCGGTCAACAGCACCACCAGTGACGCCCGGAGCCTCCGCCGGAAGCTGAACCCGAATCCCGAGCGTGCCGGCTCCTGGAAGATGACATTCAGTGCGTCCTGATAGGCGAGGAAGAAGACCGAGCCGCCGAGGATCAGCGACACCAGTCCGACGACACCGAAACCGACCTGCGTCGTGCTGTCCTCGACGAAGCCGGCCGCCCGGTCGACCACCGCTGCGGCGTCGACCTCCTGTCCGAGGATCTCTGCAAGGCGCAGGGTGAGGGCCTCACTGACCTGCGCGTTCTCGAACAGCAGTCCGGCGATCGCGATCGCGATTGCGAGCAACGGCACCAGGGCGAAGAGCCCGTAGTAGGCGAGTCCGGCTCCGAGCCGTGGGACGCGTTCGGTCCGCATGGTGGTGAACGTCTCGGTGGCGACGCGCCACGGTCGCGTCCGGACAAGACGCTTCGCTCGCGCGTTCGATCGCCGCCGTCAGACTGGTCATCGAGCCTTGCGCAGTGCGGTCTCGGTTCGGAAACTCGGGATGCGGCGATTGGTGTTCGCCCTGCGCATCAGGCCGTCGACGGCGTCAGCGCAGTACATGCGAACAGCAGCGAATCCCGTCCTCGCAGTGTCGGCAACCCGGCCCGGCCAGGTGGGTCGGTGGGTGATCGAACAACCCCGCCCACGCGCCTCAGGGTGGTGACACATCGACACAAATCGTCAAGATATCGAATGGTGCTCGTTCTGGCGGTGCGCCACGACGTGTACCGGTGCTCGCACCGTCCACGGCGCGTCGAGCTCGCGATGTGGCATCCGAACCCAGTTCAGGCCTGGGGGACCAATGGCCGTGGCGCTCGAATTCGACGTTCCCTACCGTTGTGTGACATATGACTCACGGCCTTGTTCGATCGAGAATCCACCGATGACCGCCGCCATCGACGCTGCCGGCACCGTCAGCCACGTCGGGGGAGTGGGCCTCGACACCGACACGCTCGAGATGATGCTCGGCGGACTGGGCGACTTCGTCGATCACCACCTCACCCCGCAGCGCCAACTCGACCTCGACCGCGACGACGTCTGTCCCGAGGACATCGTGCGAGCGATGAGCGACCCGGAGCAACTCGGTGTCCAGCTCGTGTTCGTGCCCGAGGCGTACGGCGGCATGGACGGCAACGCGTTCGACTCCTACCGCATCTGCGAAGAGATGGCGCGTCACGACATCGGCCTCGCCACCGCCGTGTTCGCCACGTTCCTCGGCAGCGACCCGATCCTCGTCGGCGCCACCGAGGAACAGCGCCATCGCTGGCTCGGCGCGATCGCCAACGACGGCATCGTGTTCGCCTACGGGGCGACGGAGCCCGACGCGGGCAGCGATCTCGGCGCGATGAAGACCACCGCCGAACGCATCGAGGACGACGACGGCATGGTCACCGGCTATCGCATCAACGGGCGCAAGCAGTGGATCTCCAATGGCTCGATCGCCGACATGATCACCGTGCTCGCGCTCTGCACCGGACGGACCCGTCGTGGTTCGTGGTTCCGCAGGGGACACACCAGGATTCGAGGCGGCGAAGCCGGAGGACAAGCACGGCCTGCGCCTGTCGAACACTGCAGCGCTCTTCCTCGACAACGTCGAGGTGCCCACCGACCATCTGATCGGCGGCGTCGAAGGCAAGGGGCTCCAGCAGGCCCAGCAGGTGTTCGGCTACACCCGGATCATGGTGGCCGCCTTCGGCCTCGGCGGCGGCTGGGAAGCACTCGACCGGGCGATCGAGTACTCGCTCGAACGCGAGCAGGGCGGTGCTCCGTTGTCGGAGAAGCAGGGCTTCACCCACAAGCTGATCGTCCCCCATGCCGTGCGGCTCGAAGCGGCGCGCAGCTACATCGAAGCGAGCGCAGACAAGATCGACCGGGGCCTGGGCGAGAACGGCGCGATGAACACCGAAGGGGCCATCGCGAAGCTGATGGCCACCGAAGCAGGCAACGCCGCCGCCGACGCGGCCATCCAGGCGCTCGGTGGCTACGGCTACACCCGCGAGTACGTGGTGGAGAAGATCAAACGCGACGTGCGTATCACCACCATCTACGAGGGCACCTCCGAGATCATGGAGATGACGATCGGTCGCGACCGTTGGCAGCACCACCTCAAGACCGGCGGCGCCTACTACCGCGACCGGGCAACCGCAATGCTGTCGCTCCATCAGCGTCAGCCTGCGGTGGGCGCCGACAATGCTGCCATTGCGTTGCACACCCTGTCGATCCTGATGGAGGCGTGCCGACTCGCTCGCCTCACCCGCAACCAGCACGTGCTGTTCCGCCTCGGCGACCTGATCACCCAGGCCGAATGCGCCGAATCGTTCGCCACGCGGGCGGCCGAAACGCTGGCGGGCGATCGCCATGAGAAGAGCCCGGATCGATTCGACGGCGAGGCACTCGCTGCAATGAGCCGGGTCTTCGCCCGTGACGCCGTGCAGCACGTCGGCCAGGCCGGCCTGCGCTGGGTCGCTGGTTCGGTCGAAGCCTGGTCAGGCCGACATCGGGCCGCTCCTCTCCGACGATTCCCCACGATGCCATCCGGGCATCGCAAGCCGGTCTGCTCGCCGACATGAACCGTGTCGCCGACGTGCTCTACGACCGGGCCAACTGAACCCGCACCTCGAACATCTCCACCCCCAGAAGGATCCTGCAACCATGCCCGAGCGCCGTCATCCCGAGTTCGCCGATCGCCATCGTCGGACTCGGTGCGATCATGCCGGACGCCGTCGACGCCGACGCGTTCTGGTCGAACATCACCACCGGTCGGTATTCGATCACCGAGACACCCGTCGAACGTTGGGACCCGTCGCTCTACTTCTCTGCCGATCATGCCGAACCCGACAAGACCTACTCCAAGATCGGTGGGTGGGTGCGCGACTATCCGTGGGATCCAATTCGTTGGAAGCTCCCGGTGCCGCCGAAGGTGGCCGACCAGATGGACGATGGTCAACGCTGGGCGATCAGTGCGGCTCGGTCGGCGCTGATCGATGCCGGGTGGCCCGACTGGAACGTCGACTCCGACAAGGTGGCGGTGATCATCGGCAACGCGATCGGCGGCGAGAAGCACTACCAGACGAATCTGCGTATCGAACTGCCCGAACTGCTGCGCGACCTGGAGAGCTCGGAGTCGTTCGCCGCGCTGAGCGACGGACCAGCGCCAGCACATCATCGACGGAGACACGCAGCCACTTCCTGGCCCACTTCGGCGAGATCAACGAAGACACGATGCCGGGCGAATTGGCCAACGTGATGGCCGGGCGCATCGCCAACCTCTTCAACTTCCGCGGACCCAACTTCACCACCGACGCGGCCTGCGCCGTCGGGCCTCGCGGCGATGAGCGTGGCCGTGGAAGGCCTCGTTGATCACCGCTACGACGCCGCCGTCACCGGTGGCGTCGATCACAACATGGGCGTTGCCGCGTTCGTGAAGTTCTGCAAGATCGGTGCGCTCTCCGCAACGGGCACACGCCCGTTCGATGCTGGCGCCGACGGGTTCGTGATGGGCGAAGGTGCGGCGCTGTTCGTGTTGAAGCGTCTCGAAGATGCCGAACGCGACGGAGACCGCGTGTACGCCGTGATACTCGGGATCGGCGGAGCAAGCGACGGGAAGGGCAAGGGAATCACCGCGCCCAACCCGGTCGGGCAGCGCCTCGCAGTGGAGCGCGCCTGGGAGATCGCGGGGGAGGACCCTGGCACGGTCAGCTCGATCGAAGCACATGGGACCTCCACGCGTGTCGGCGACGCCACCGAACTCCAGAGCCTCTCGGACGTGTTCGGTCCGGCGGGCGCCACCAACGTTGCGCTCGGCTCCGTCAAGTCCAACATCGGCCACCTCAAGGCGGCCGCCGGTGCGGCGGGCATGTTCAAGATGGTGCGCAGCCTCCACGACAAGGTGCTCACACCGAGCCTCCACTTCGTCGATCCCAACCCGAACGTCGACTGGGACACCTCACCGTTCGCGGTCAACACGAAACTGCAGGACTGGGCCACACCACCGGCGGGCGTGCGTCGAGCCGGCGTGAGCGCGTTCGGCTTCGGCGGCACCAACTTCCATGTCGTACTCGAAGAGCACGTGCCGGGCCGTCGCAAGCCGCGGCCCGCGCTGTTCGCGGGCGCAGCGTCGATCAATCGACGCCAGCCGCACGTCCGAGCGCTGGCGCGCGGGACCTGCCGACCCGGGCAAGGCGCCCCTGCGTGGTGCGTTGGTGCTGGGCGCCCGCGACGACGTCGACCTGCTCGCGCAGGTCAACACTGCCCTCACCGCAGCACGAGCCGGCCAGGCCCCTGCCCCGACGCGCCCCGATGCGTCCGTCGGCCGCGCCGCGGTGCGCCTCGCCGTCGATTTCGCCGATGCGGCCGACCTGGCCATCCAAGCTCGACAAGGTCGTGAAGGCGATCACGAGCAACAACCCGGCGATCTATCGCATGCTGCGCCAGCAGGGTGTGTTCGTCGGTCGCGGACCAGCGCCCAAGGTGGCGTTCCTGTACACGGGCCAGGGTTCGCAGTACGTCAACATGCTCGACGAACTTCGAGCCGCCGAGCCGGTCGTCGCCGAGACGTTCGCGCAGGCCGACGCGGTGATGACCCCGTTGCTCGGGCGTCCGCTGTCGTCGTACATCTTCATCGATGCCAACGACTCGGCAGCGGTCGAGGCGCTCCAGCAGGAACTGCTGCAGACCGAGATCACCCAGCCGGCGATGCTGGCCGTCGATACGAGCCTCGATCGGCTGCTCGGCGTGTACGGCATGCGGCCCGACATGGTGATGGGCCACAGCCTCGGCGAGTACGGCGCGTCTGATCGCAGCCGGTTCGCTCACGTTCGAGGCGGCGCTGGAAGCAGTGAGCGCACGCGGTCGAGAGATGGCAGCGCTGTCGGTCGACGACAACGGGGCGATGGCTGCGGTGTTCGGCCCGTTGACCGAGATCGAACGGATCGTCGACGCGAACCCCGGCTACGTCGTGGTTGCCAACATCAACTCGAACAACCAGGCCGTGGTCGGCGGCGCCACCGACGCCGTGCTCGCGGCGGTCGAGTCGTTCACGGCCGCTGGCATGCAGGCGATCCGGATCCCGGTCAGCCACGCGTTCCACACCTCGATCGTCGCTCCGGCATCGGTGCCGTTGGTTGCCACGCTGCAACGCCTCGACGTCCAGCCACCGTCGCTGCCCCTGGTGGCCAACGTGACCGGCGACTTCTACCCGGCCGATGCCACGACCGAGACGATGCTCGATCATCTCGGTCGGCAGGTCGCCTCACCGGTTCAGTTCGTCCGCGGTCTGCACACGCTCTACGCAGGCGGGTGCGCGCGTGTTCGTGGAAGTCGGCCCGAAGCGGGCGCTGCACGGCTTTGTCGACGACGTGCTCGGCGAGCACGACGACGTGCTCGCGCTCTACACCAACCACCCCAAGCTCGGCGATGCCGCGTCGCTCAACCAGGCCCTCTGCGGCCTCTGGGCGTCGGGCGTCGGCTTCGACGAGCCCGCCGTCGTTGCGGTGCCCCCGGCTGCCGCGTCGGAGGCCGTTGCGCCCGCCCCCGATGCCAGCGGGTCTCGCCCTGACGACAGGATCATGCAACTCGGCCAACTGTTCGCCGGGGTGATCGAGGAGGGTTTGCGGATCTATGGAGCACCGGACGCCCCGAGTGTCGAAGGTGCCCTTCCCGCGGTCGAACCGTCGCCAGCGAGCGCCGATGGTGCTCGCATCGACTCCGAGCCCGTGGTGATCACCGGCGCGGCGCTCGGCTTGCCGGGGGTCGATCAGGTCTTCGACGACGCCAACATCGGACGCATCCTTGCCGGGCAGCAGTTCATCACGGCGCTGCCCGAATCGGCTCGCCAACGCATGGTCGACATGCGCATCACCCGCCTCGTCAAGAGCGAGTCGGGTGGGGCCAGCTTCGAGACCCTCGACGATTCGGCCGACGTGATCAAGCTCGCCGGGCGACGTGCGCCACTCGACATCGTCGAGCAGTTCGCCGTCGAGTCCGCCCGCGACGACGCGTTCGACAACTCCACGCGTCTCGCTGTGGGCGCCGGTTTCGATGCCCTGCGCGACGCCGGCATCCCGCTGGTGATGCGCTACAAGACCACCACGCTGGGCACGCAACTGCCCGACCGATGGGGTCTGCCCGACGGCCTGCGCGACGACACCGGCGTGATCTTCGCCAGTGCCTTCCCCGGCTACGACCGCTTCGCCGAGGATGTCGAGGCCTACGCCGCCGACCGCGCTCGACGCGAACACCTGCTCGCGCTCGAAGGGGTGCGTGCTCGTCTCGGCGACGACGCGCCGAGCATCGCCGAGATCGACGGCCTGATCGCAACATTGCGCGCCGAGCTCGAGGCCAACCCCTACGAGTTCGACCGTCGCTTCCTGTTCCGGGTGCTCTCGATGGGCCATTCGCAGTTCGCTGAGCTCATCGGTGCACGCGGCCCCAACACCCAGGTGAACGCCGCGTGCGCATCCACCACGCAGGCATTGTCGCTGGCCGAGGACTGGATTCGCGCCGGACGATGCCGACGCGTGGTGGTCGTGGCGGCCGACGACACCACCAGTGATTCGCTGCAGCCGTGGATCACCAGTGGATTTCTCGCCAGCGGTGCCGCAGCTACGGATGAGAAGGTCGAGGACGCCGCCACACCGTTCGACAAGCGACGCCACGGCATGATCGTGGGGATGGGCGCAGCGGCGTTCGTCGTGGAGTCGGCCGAAGCAAGTCGCGAGCGCGGCCTGCAGCCGATCTGCGAAGTGCTGGGTGCGGTCACCGCCAACTCGGCGTTCCACGGCACCCGTCTCGACGTCGAGCACATCGGCGCCGTCATGGACGCCGTGATCACGCAGGCCGAGACACGCGGCATCACCCGTGAGGCCATTGCCGACTCCGCGATGTTCGTGTCGCACGAGACCTACACGCCCGCGCGAGGTGGTTCCGCCGCTGCCGAGATCAACGCGCTCCGGCGGGTGTTCGGCGCCGCTGCCGACCGTGTGGTGATCACCAACACCAAGGGCTTCACCGGCCACGCAATGGGCGCAGGCATCGAAGATGTGGTGGCGATCAAGGCGCTCGAGACCGGCATCATTCCGCCGGTTCCCAATCACCTCGTGCCGGACCCCGACCTCGGCGACCTCAACCTGTCGCAGGGTGGTCAGCGGCCGGTCACCTACGCACTCCGGCTTGCCGCCGGGTTCGGTTCGCAGGTGGCGATGGCGCTGCTGCGCTGGACCCCGATGCCCGACGGCCAGCGCCGGGCGCCCGATGCACTGGGCTACGGCTACCGCATCATCGATGCTGCTGCATGGCAGCGCTGGCTCGATGTCGGCGCCGGCCACGACGCCGCCCAGGTCGAAGTCGATCACCGTCGCCTACGCATCATCGACCGAGGTGCCCCGGCCGCCACCGGACACGAGTCGGCGGTGCCGGTGCCGTACGCCGGCCAGTTCTCGGCAGTGGCGTCTCACGCGCCGGCCACCGCGCTGGTGCCGGCTGCGGCTCCGGCTGCTGCTCCGGCTGCTGCACCGTTCGTGCCGGCGGCGCGAGCCTCGATTCCGGCCCCGGTGCCAACCCCGCCGGTCGTGGCAACTCCCGCCGCTGCCGCAGCGGTGTCGGCTGACGAGGTGTTGGCCGTGGTCACGGGTGTCGTCTCCGAGATGACGGGGTATCCGGCTGAGTTGTTGGAGCCGGATCTGGACCTCGAAGCCGATCTCGGTGTCGACACCGTCAAGCAGGCGGAAGTCTTCGCGGCGGTTCGTGAGCGCTATGGGGTGGAGCGCGACGAGAGTCTGCAATTGCGTGACTTCCCGACGTTGAACCACGTGGCCGCGTGGGTACGCGATCGCGCCGGCATCGAAGCACCGGTTGCTTCGGCGGCGCCTGCGGCGCCTGCTGTGGCGTCTGGCGTCGACAGTGTGTTGGCGGCGGTGACGGAGGTGGTTGCGGAGATGACGGGGTATCCGGCGGAGCTGTTGGAGCCGGATCTGGACCTCGAAGCCGATCTCGGTGTCGACACCGTCAAGCAGGCCGAAGTCTTCGCGGCGGTTCGTGAGCGCTATGGGGTGGAGCGCGATGAGAGCTTGCAGCTCCGTGACTTCCCGACACTGAACCACGTCGCCGCGTGGGTCCGCGATCGTGCGGGCATCGAGGCGCCGGCTGCGACTGCTTCAGCGGTGGATTCTGCGCCCGCTGCATTCCACACATCCACTGCCCCTGCACCGGCTGCTCCCGCGTCTGGGCCTGTCGTCGACGAGGTCCTCGTCGCGGTGACGGAGGTGGTTGCGGAGATGACGGGGTATCCGGCTGAGTTGTTGGAGCCGGATCTGGATCTCGAAGCTGATCTGGGTGTGGACACCGTGAAGCAGGCGGAGGTGTTCGCGGCGGTTCGTGAGCGCTACGGGGTGGAGCGTGATGACAGTCTGCAGCTCCGTGACTTCCCGACGCTGAACCACGTGGCGGCGTGGGTCCGCGATCGTGCGGGCATCGAAGCCCCGGCGGCCGCTCCGTTGGCGGCTGAACCAACTGCCCTTGCCGCTGGACCTGCTGCTGACGAGGTGTTGGCGGCGGTGACGGAGGTGGTTGCGGAGATGACGGGGTATCCGGCTGAGCTGTTGGAGCCGGATCTTGATCTCGAAGCCGATCTCGGTGTCGATACCGTCAAGCAGGCCGAGGTCTTCGCGGCGGTTCGTGAGCGCTATGGGGTGGAGCGCGATGAGAGCTTGCAGCTCCGTGACTTCCCGACACTGAACCACGTCGCCGCGTGGGTACGCGATCGTGCGGGCATCGAAGCCCCGGCGGCCGCTCCGTTGGCGGCTGAACCAACTGCCCTTGCCGCTGGACCTGCTGCTGACGAGGTCCTCGTCGCGGTGACGGAGGTGGTTGCGGAGATGACGGGGTATCCGGCTGAGTTGTTGGAGCCGGATCTGGATCTCGAAGCCGATCTCGGTGTCGATACCGTCAAGCAGGCCGAGGTCTTCGCGGCGGTTCGTGAGCGCTATGGGGTGGAGCGTGACGAGAGTTTGCAGCTCCGCGATTTCCCGACACTGAACCACGTCGCCGCGTGGGTACGCGACCGTGCAGGCATCGAGGCCCCGGTCGGCAACACGGGTCAGCGCCCCGCTGTCGCGTCCACTACACCGCCGGCACCTGACGTCGTCCACGGCGACTTCGACGCCGTGGATGCGCTCCCACGGCGTGTACCGGTGCCGTCGCTGCGTCCGAACATCGAGACGTGCCTGCCGACCGGCGTCGAACTCGATGGCGCCCGCGTGGTGGTCATGCTCGACGAAGGTGGTGTGGGCGACGCCCTCGTGAAGCAACTCGGCAAGGTGGGCGCCACCGCGCTCACCTTGCCGCCGGGCGTGTCGACTGACGACCTGCTCGCCACCATCGGCGAGTGGAACGACGAGGCCCCGATCACCGGGGTGTACTGGCTGCCGGCACTCGACGCCGACGGCGACCTCGCCGACTACGACCTCGAACAGTGGCGGGAAGCGCTGCGCCGACGGGTCAAGGCGCTGTACGCAACGATGCGTCACCTCTACGACACCAGCCCGTTCCTGATCGCTGCGACCCGGCTCGGCGGCTACCACGGCTACGACGCCGCTGGCGCCACCAACCCGCTCGGTGGCCCGGTCGTCGGGTTCACCAAGTCCTACAGGAAGGAGCGCCCGGACGCCACCGTGAAGGCGGTCGACCTGGCCGAGAGCCGCAAGACCACGGCGATCGCCGAGCAGCTGATCGAGGAGACGCTCCGCGATCCCGGTTGCGTCGAGATCGGACGAGTCGGCGACCGCCGCTTCGGTGTGGCATTCGTCGAATCACCGTTCCCCGCACGCGACGCCGATGCTGCCGACAACGCGTTGCCCACGCTCGGTGCCGACTCGGTGGTGGTGGTCACGGGTGCTGCTGGCAGCATCGTCTCGGCGATCACTGCCGACCTCGCTGCCGCCTCGGCTGGCACGTTCCACCTGCTCGACCTCACCCCGACGCCCGACCCGGACGACCCGGATCTGGTGGCATTCCGTACCGATCGCAACGGCCTCAAGTCCACGATCGCCACACGGATGAAGGCGGCGGGCGAGCATGCAACGCCGGTGGTCATCGAGCGCGAGCTCGCACGGATCGAACGCCTCGCGGCGGCACTCACCGCGGTGCAGGCCGTCGAGGCGGCCGGTGGCACGGTGCACTACCACTCGGTCGACCTCACCGACGCCGACGGCGTTGCAGCGGTGATGGCCGATGTACGCGAACGCAGCGGCCACATCGACGTGCTGCTGCACGCCGCCGGGCTCGAGATCAGCCGGAACCTGCCGGAGAAGGAACCCCGCGAATACGACCTCGTGTTCGATGTGAAGAGCGACGGCTGGTTCAACGTGTTCCACGCCGCGCAGGACATGGCGATCGGCGTCGCTGTGGTGTTCTCCTCGGTCGCGGGTCGATTCGGCAACCAGGGCCAAACCGACTACTCGGCAGCCAACGACCTGCTCTGCAAGATCACGAGCAGCTTCCGCCGCACCCGACCCGACACCCGCGGCCTCGCGCTCGACTGGACGGCATGGGGTGGCATCGGGATGGCCACACGCGGCTCGATCCCCAAGATCATGGAGATGGCCGGCGTGCAGATGCTGCCGCCGGAGGCCGGGGTCGCATGGATCCGGCGCGAGCTCACCTCGGGCACCACCGACGCCGAGGTGATCGTGGCGGGCGTGCTCGGGATGATGGCGGGGGAGTACGACGACCACGGTGGCGTCGACACCGCCACGCTCACCGGCGACGCACACGGCCCGATGGTCGGCACCGCATCGATGAGCGTGCACCACGGTGTGATCGTCGAGACAACGCTCGATCCGCTCGAGCAACCGTTCCTGAACGACCATCGCATCGACGGCACCCCCGTGCTGCCCGGTGTGATGGGGATGGAAGCGTTTGCCGAAACCGCGGCGCTGCTGGTGCCTGGCGGTCGGGTCTGCGCAGTCGAGGACGTCACCTTTGCAGCGCCGTTGAAGTTCTTCCGCGACGAGCCGCGAACGATCACCGTCCAGGCCGTGGTGCGCCCCGACGGCGACGGCCTCATCGCCGACTGTCATCTCGCGGCTGAACGTCTGCTGCCCGGCAACGACACACCCCAGCGAACGGTCCATTTCACCGGGCGGGTGCGCTTCGACGTCGATGGCGCCAACGGTTGGATTCCGGACGATCCCTCCGAGTCCGCCTTCGGCGCAGCGTCCGAGCCGAGTGGCCCGACCCTCAGCGCCGACACGGTCTACTCGTTCTACTTCCATGGGCCCGCCTACCAGGTGGTGGCGTCGGCATGGCGCAGCGACGGCACTGCCGTGGCTGCACTGGCCGACCCGCTGCCCGACAACCACGTACCCGCTGACCTGTCGCTGATCACCGCTCCTCGACTCGTCGAGCTGTGTTTCCAGGCGGCTGGTCTCTGGCAGGCGGGACGCGAGGACCGGCTGGCATTGCCGATGCAGGTCGGCAGCGCCCGGGTCGTCGGCGATGTCGAGGCCGCCGCGACGCCGCTTCGGGCGATCGCCACCGAGCGAGCGCCTGGGGTGTACGAATGCGCCGTCGTCGACGCCACTGGCGCGGCGCTCGTCCGACTGGATGCGTATCGAACCGTTCCGCTGCCTGCACCGATTCCGGCCGAGGTCGCTGCCGAACTCCACGCTGCCTACCAAGAGGACTGAGTCGACGATGTCACAGATCACCACAGACGCCGTCGAGATCCGACGCCTCGGTGTCCTCGACCGCGGCGAGTCCGCTGTACGCGTGCTGCGATCGGTCGCCGAACTCAACGACGGCGGCGACGCTGCACCCATCACGACGGTGCTGTTCCACCGAGACCCGCCTGACCCCACGCCGTGGGACGGTCGGGAGGCCGACGAGGTGCGCGCCCTCGCAGCATCGGTGTCCGACGACGACATCGTGGCTGCGCTGGTGCAGGCACACATCGACACGCTGTGGTTGGGTGCCTGGTGGGTGGTGTCGGATCCTGTACTGCGCGCCGAGTTCATCGAGGCCTGCGAGGCAGCCGGGATGTCGGTCGTGGGGCCCGGCTCCGCAACGATCCGGGCCCTTGCCGACCCCGACGTGCGAGGGGCACTACCGGGCGGTGATCGCAGTCTCGCGTCGGGTCGGCCGACGCGTCGCATCGATGTCGACGTGCTCGCCGACGCCCATGGCACTGTGTGGGTGTTGGACACCCGTGAGGTGAGCGTGCAGCGTGCGGGACGTTCGCTGATCGCCGAAGCGCCATGCACACCGCTCGGGCCTGAGGTGTGCCAAGCGCTGCGAGTGGCCGCGGCGGACCTGGTCGCCGCGGTCGACTACGTGGGTGCTGCGACGGTGAAGTACGTCTCCGACGGCAACGACATCGCCCTTGTCGACGTCGACTGCATCGCCGCGCCCGAGCACGCCACCACCGAAGAACGGACCGGCGCGAGCATCATTGCCTGGCGGCTGCGGATCCATCGAGGTGACCCGCTGCCCGCTGATGCACCCACCGAGGACGGCGTCGCCGTCGAGGCGCGCCTGCTTGCCGAGGACCCCGATCGCGAGTTCGCGGTCACGCCCGGACGGCTGATGCTGCTGTCGTTTCCGGTTGGCACGGGAGTGCGCATCGACGCCAACCGGCGCGTTGGCGACCCGGTCGACGCCAACGACCCGCTGATCGCCGTGTTCACCGCATGGGGTGTCGATCGATCGGTGGCCCTCGATCGGCTTCGCCGGGCGCTGGCGCGTACCTGCCGTGGTGATCGACGGGGGAGTCACCAATCGCACCCTGCTGCTCGGGGTGCTCGGCCACGAGGCGGTGTTGAGCGGCGAGGTCGACGACCGATGGCTGGACCGGATGCTCGAGGAGCGTTCCGCTCCCCAACCGACCCCGGTTGCGCTGCTCGCCGCGGCCGTACAGGCGTACGAAGACGATTTCGTCCACGCGCAGCGAGCATTCTACGCCTCAGCCGAGCGGGGTCGTCCGCAGCAGCCGGTGGAGGTCGGCAACGGCATCGAGTTGCGCTACGCCGGGGCGACATATCGCGTCGACGTCGACCGCGTCGGCCCGGCTCGCTACTCGATCCACCACGATCACGACGTAGCCGACATCACCGTCGACGACCTCGACGGTTACGAGCGGCGACTCACCTGTGGGGGCCGCCGCCATCGCGTCGTCGTCGCCCCGACGGAGAGCGGGTTCCGCGTCGAAGTCGGCGCCGCGAGCCATGTGGTGGTTCGCGAGGATGGGATCGCGGTGCGCGCAGGGTGGCCGGCGCTCGTTGTCGGAGCCCTCGTGGAGCCTGGCGATGTGGTGGCCGCCGGTGATCCCGTGGCAGTGCTCGAATCGATGAAGATGGAAACCGTCGTGACCGCACCGGTCGCCGGTGAGGTCGTGGCGGTCTCGATCATGGCGAACACCCAGGTCGAGAGCGGTGCCCCGCTCATCTGGCTCCGGTCGCATCATGAGCGCACCGTCGACGATGCCGATCCGTTGCGGCGGGTCGACCTGTCGGGGCTGGCCGCACCGATCGACCCCACCCGCAAGCCGTGCGACCGGGTGTACGGCCCCCTCGGCGATTACCTGCTGGGCTACGACCTGTCCCCCGCGGATCTCCGCAAGCTGCTCACGAAGCAGCGGCGTCTCGCGGAGATCGCTGCGCCGGACGACCCCGCGCTGCTGGCATGCGAGGACGGTCTGCTCGACATCTTCGCCGAACTCGGCGCGCTGTATCGGCCGCAGACCGAAGCCGAACTCGAGGCGGAGTCGCCCACCGAGCACACCCAGGAGTTCCTGCTGTCGTTCATGCAGTGGCTCGATCCAGAGCTCGCCGGGCTCACCCCGAACTATCGCAACCGCCTCCAACGAGCGCTTGCGCGCTATGGCGTCGACAGCCTCGACCGGAGCCGTGCACTCGAGTCGGCGATGCTGTGGCTGTTCCGATCGTTTGCCCGACTCGGGGAACTGAGCCCGGTGGTGATCGCGATTCTCGACCGGCGTCTGGCGCATCGCACGTCGTTGTCACGCTTGGCCGACGCGCCGATGGGTGCCCGTCTCGACCGCCTCGCCGACGCCACCCAGGGGCGCCAGCAGGCGATTGCCGACCTGGCGCGCGACGTGCGGTTCCACTACTTCGACGAACCCCCGATGGAGGCTGCCGCTGCAGAGCTCGTCGCAGAGATGTCTGGACACCTTGCCCATCTCGCAGCCGAGCCGGATGCGGCTGATCGCGCCGAGCGCGTCGAACGGCTGGTGTGGTGCCCGGTACCGCTGCGGTCCCTCGTGCTCGAATCGTGGGGCGGAAACGACCCGATGCCGTCCACCTCGATGCGACGCCTGGTGCTCGAGACGCACATCCGGCGCTTCTACCGCGTCAGCGACGTCGGAGAGATCGTGTTCCACGATGTCGATGGCCACCTGTTCGCCACGACAGCGCTCACCACGGCCGGCGCGAAGGCCGACGGTGCCGTCCGCGCCGAGCTCGTGGTGGGGTATCTGTCGTTGGCGTCGATGCCGGACTGGTCGCTCGCTGTCGCTCCGTATCTCGCCACCTTGGCTGCCGACCGCGGCGTCGTCGTCGACATCACCTCGTGGAGCGACGCCGACACGGTCCCCATCTCCGAGCTCGCGGAGCGGGTTGCCGACCTTGCCGACCGCTGTCGTTTCGGACGCAGCATCCGGCGTCTCGACGTCACGCTGAGCGCGTCGACCGGGTCAGCGGAGGTGCGGTCGCGGTCCCAGCACGTCGCCTTCGAGCAGCAGCCCGACGAATCGTTCACCGAACTCACGCTCTATCGCAACCTGCATCCGATGCTCGCCGAGCGCCTCGAACTCTGGCGTCTCTCGAACTTCGAACTCGAACGTCGACCCTCACCGGAGGACGTGTACGTGTTCGACGGCGTCGCACGAACCAATCCCAACGATCATCGGATGTTCGCCGTTGGCGAAGTGCGCGATCTCGTGGCGGCCCACGATCCGGTCACCGACGAACAGACCTATCCCCGCCTCGAGCGGATCGCCATGCTCGCCTTTGCGGCGATGCGATCGGAACTTGCTCGTTACGCGCCGCGCGACCGGCCGGTGGCGAACCGGTTGGTGCTCGACGTTCGGGCCCCCTGGACGCTGACGCAGGACGAGACGCTCCGGTTGGCGCACCGTTTCGCGCCGATGGCCGACCGCGTCGGCCTCGAGAAGGTCGTGCTGAAAGTGCGCGTCCCCGAGTCCGACGGTGAACGCCTTGCGGTGCTCCACATCGAACAGGCGGGCGGCCAGCTCTTCGTCCGTGAGGACCGCGCCGGTGACGAACCAGTGCGCCCGCTCAGCGTGTATCAGCAGAAGATCCTCACCGCCGCTCGGTTCGGGTCGCCGTATCCGCACCAGATCGTGCGGCTCTTCACCGAGCATGCACAGCGGCCTGGTTTGGCGGCGGACTCGTTCGTGGAACTCGAACTGGAGCCGGCCGACGACGATCGCTACGACCGGTTGGTGCCGGTCGACCGGGAACCGGGAACGAATGCCGCCCACCTGGTGGTTGGTCTGCTGACGAACCACAGCGAGGTCGTACCCGAGGGGATGACGCGGGTGGCGATCCTGTCCGACCCCACCCAGGGGCTCGGCAACCTGGCCGAGCCCGAGTGTCGCCGCGTCAACGCAGCACTCGCGTACGCGCTTGCGCATCGGTTGCCAGTCGAGTGGTTCGCGGTGTCGAGCGGAGCGCTCATCGCCATGGACTCCGGCACCGAGAACATGGACTGGATCGCCCTCACCCTGCGGCGTCTGATCGAGTTCACCCAGGCGGGTGGCGAGGTCAACATCGTGGTCACCGGCATCAACGTCGGTGGCCAGCCGTACTGGAACGCCGAAGCGACGATGCTCACCCACACCAAGGGCATCTTGGTGATGATGCCGGCCTCGGCGATGGTGCTCACCGGCAAGCAGGCACTCGACTTCTCGGGCGCCGTGAGTGCCGATGACAACTTCGGCATCGGTGGCTACCACCGTGTGATGGGCCCCAACGGCCAGGCGCAGTACTGGGCGGAATCGTTCCCGCAGGCCTGTGAACTGCTGTTGCGTCACTATGAACTCACCTACGTGGTGCCCGGCGAGCGGTTCCCGCGGCGCCGCGCGACCAGCGATCCGCTCGATCGCGATGTGCGTGCCAGCGCCCACACCAAGTTGCCGGCGTCGCAGTTCACCACGGTGGGCGATGTGTTCTCGGCCGAGCTGAACCCGGAACGCAAGCAGCCCTTCGACATGCGGTCGGTGATGCGCGCCGTCGCCGACGCCGACGCCGCGCCACTCGAGCGGTGGAAGGATCTCGAGGACGGCGACACCTCGATCGTGTGGGACACCACGATCGGCGGCATCCCGGTGTGCTTGCTCGGCCTCGAGTCGCACACGGTCGCACGCAAGGGGTTCGTCCCAGCGGACGGCCCGCCGGCGTGGACGTCGGGCACCCTCTTCCCACACGCGTCGCGCAAGACGGCTCGGGCGATCAATGCATCCAGCGGGAACCGCCCGTTGGTGGTGCTGGCGAACCTGTCCGGCTTCGACGGATCGCCGGAGTCGATGCGTCGTCGGCAGCTCGAATTCGGTGCTGAGATCGGCCGAGCGGTCACCAACTTCGACGGCCCGATCGTGTTCGTCGTCGTGTCGCGCTATCACGGAGGAGCCTTCGTGGTGTTCTCCAAGGCGTTGAACGAGGACATGGAGATCGCTGCGGTCGAAGGGTCGTACGCCTCCGTGATCGGCGGTGCCCCGGCGGCGGCCACCGTGTTCGCTCGGGAGGTCAAGAAACGCACCGAATCGGATGTTCGTGTCCGCGACGCCCGAGCTGCTGCCGCCGAGGCGGCAGGTACCGAGGCGACGCTCCTGCGAAGTGCGCTGGCCACCATCACCGATGAGGTGCGTTCGGAGAAGCTCGGCGAGGTGGCCGACGAGTTCGACGCCATCCACACCATCGATCGGGCGTTGCTCGTGGGCTCGGTCGACCGGATCATCGCAGCGTCGGAGCTGCGGCCCTACGTCGTCGATGCGCTCGAACGCGGCATGGCCCGCACGATCTCGACCTGAGGGCGACCACTCGCAGGCGGGTGTCGTCAGCAGGTGGGCGATGTGACCCACGTGTGCAGCGGTGTGGCTGCGCCGAGGTCGCTGCCATTCGGCAACAGTGCCGGCGGATCGGTCGACTCGGCGAACGCGACGGTGAGGAGGAAGTCGCCGAACCGTCGCCACCAGCCCGGCAGAGCGCCGTCGGCGCCCCACACGGTCATGGCGGTCCAACCGTCGACGGTGCGCTCGCCGTGCAGATCCACCTCCACGGTGCGAGTGTCGACACGCAACCCGACCTGGCGCACCTTCAACGCTGCCTCCTTCGCCGACCAGATGAGGTTGGCCACCGCGTCGTGTCGGTCTGCAGGCGTCGCTGCCACGACGGCCCGCTCGGCGGGGGTGAAGTAGTCGGCGACGAACCGGGCGGTGCGCGGTTCGACCACTTCCAAGTCGATGCCGACGGTCCCGGGTGTGGTGATGCCGAGCGACCCGACCACGCACACCGCCCAGCCGGACCGATCGGTCAGCGACACGTCGACGGCGGGCGTCTCGCCATCGACGTACACGTATGGGGCACCGCTCTCGCGGTGGCGGATCTCGATGCGACGCAGATCCTCGACGGAGCGGCCGAGATCGAGCATGGTCGCAACGGCCTGCTTGGCCGCCCAGCGCCTGGTGAGGTACTCGTCGCGGCGCTTGGTGAAGCGGATGCCGTCGACGTGTTCGCGTTCGTGAACCGACAACCAGCCACGGTGGTCGGGCGTGTCGAGTTGTCCGTGCGCCAGCCACCACATGTGCCCAGTCTGGCCCGTCTGGCGGAGGAGAGTGGGCGAACGCCGCCAGGTGCCGCGACACAATCTGTGTCGAAGTGTTCACCTGCGCGACGGTCTCGGTGCGCGGTTGTGGTCGAATGGCGCGGTGGCTGACGAGGACAACGGCGCTTCACCCTGGGAGCGTGACGATTGGATTCCCGACAGCGTCGTCCCCGACCCTGGCATGTTCGGTCGAAGTGCTCCGCCGGGGCGCGCCGACCTGCCCGGTGCCGCTTCTGGCTCGTCGGAGGAACCCCCACCGGAGGACTTCGAGGGGCACCCGGATGCCGATGGCCGGCGTCGAGGGTCGACCGGACGCACGCTGGTGGCGGGCGCGATCGTTGCTGCGCTCGTGATCGGCTCGGCGGGTGCCCTGCTGCAGGGCGGTGACGACCCGGTCGACCCGGTCCCACCCTCCGATCCCTCGACGACGATCGTCAACGAGGGGAGTCCCGTCACCACTGCGGCACCGACGATCTCGCTCCCGACCGTTGATGGCGACCTGGAGGCGGCGGCGTCGGCCCAGGTCGTCACCGTCACGGCCGCGCCTGATGCGAGCGGTGAGGTGGTGATCGAGTTGGTGGAACTCTCTTCGCTCGAAGTCGGCGTGGTCCCCGTCTGGACCGAGATCCAGATCGCCGTGCCCGAGGAACTGTCGGCGATGGCGCCGACCGACCTCATCACGCTGTCGCACGATGAGGTCGTGGCGGTCACCCAGCTCCCGTCGGGCCGCAGCCGTCAGATCGATGTGTCGATCCTCGGCCCAGACACCCAACTCGTCGTGGGTGACGAGGCGATTGCGGTGTTCAGCTCCACCGACATCGCAACGATCCGGGCGGGTGAGCCGGTGGTGGTCACTGCGGTGAACGACGGCATCATCTTCGTGGAGTCGTGGACCGGGACCAGGCAACTTCATCATCACCACGCCGTCGACCAGCCAGAGCGCTCCCGAGCAGGAATTGGTGCTGCGGTCGGACGGGACGATCGAGTCGCTCGATGCGCGCCTGAGCGACGAGGTGCGGTTCTGGTCGCGCTCGTTCTCGCCGGCCGGCGACGTGCTCGTCACACGCCCAGGCGGGGTGTACGCGCTCGCCTCAGACGGGGCAGCTCGTCGCATCGGTGCCGGTGATCTGCTCGCCACCGGTGATGCCCATTGGGCCACCGAGGAGTGCGACGAGACGCTGCGCTGCACCTCCTCGGTGGTGGCCTGGGACACCGGCGACGTGACGCCGGCGCTCCTCGACGAGATCGAGTCGTTCGGATTCATCGATCCGGTCACGCGGATCTCCCCGGATGGTCGATCGATCGTCTACCGATCCCCGAGCGACAGCTCCGATCGTCGCCGGATCCTCGACGTGACGACCGGATCGTCGATCGACGCAGGAACCCTCAACCAGTTCGTCCACTCGGACCCGTGGGCTGCCGACTCGTCAGGCGTCTTCGTGAAGAACAACAACGTCGAGTTCATCGATCGGGCCACCGGTGCCATCACCGTGATCGACGATCTCGGACGCGTTCGTGAGGTGGCCACCGGCCCGTTCACGTTCGCCGACTGACCGGTTGCGGGCGTCGATCAGGCGAAGAGCGTGTCGAGCGACGCGGCGACCGAGCCGAGATCGTCACGGTCATGGTGAGCGAGCCGGGTGAGGTAGGTGATCGCCACGTCGTTGCGTTCGATGATGCCGCCGTCGGTGTCGGGGGCGAGCGGTTGCGTGTCGCCCCAACCCATCTCGACGGTGAAGGCGTCCTGGTGCCCGGCGATCGGCTTCAGGGTCGCTGCAGCCATCGACCGAGGTGGCTGATCGCCGACTTCGGCGTAGCGCCACGTGCCGAACTCCTCGATGGGAAGATCGGGCACATTGATGTTCACCACCACCGGGTCGACCGGCATGTCGTCGAGCAACGACTGGGCGACGTTGGCCGCCACGGTGGCGGCGCTGTCCCAGTGCTGGGATGCAATGGCGTCGTCCCAGCCCTGGCCCTCGACACCGAAACCGGTGACCGCTTGGCTGATCGCGATGCCTGAGATGTGCCCGTTGCGGCCGGTGAGCGCGGCGCCGACGGTGCCCGAGTGATACACCGAGCGGCCGACGTTGGCGCCGGGGTTGATGCCGGAGACGACGAGGTCGAACGGGCCACCGAACGCACCGAGACGAGCGAAGAACACACAGAGCGCTGGTGGCCCGCTCACCTTCCAGATGCCGTCGGCCGGGCAGTCGTCGATGTCGGCGTGTCGGACTTCGGGTTGAATCAGGTGCAGGGCGCCGATCGCGGCGCCGGCACCCGAGTATTCCTGATCGGGGGCGATCACGTGCACCTCGTGGTCGCCGTCGAGGTTGCAGATCGCCCGGGCCAGCACGTGCAGGCCGATCGAGTCGATGCCGTCGTCATTGGTCACCAAGATGCGCATGGCGACCATCCTCGCAGGCGACGAACCCGTTCAGCTGAACGGGCGATGAACACCTGGTGCAGTGGGCGGGGCTGACCGCACCCCGGTTGCGGTGAGATCTGTGTGCATCCCCTCCCCGCAGATCTCACCGGTGGTCAGAGTGCTTCGGCTGGCGTGGGGGGAGGGGGCGGCGTGGGGCTGGGGGCCGATCGTGAACCGGCGAGGGTGAACAGCGCCAACCCGGTGATCACCAGCGCCATGCCGGCCACCTGCGGCGCTCGCACCTCCTCGCCGAGGATCACGAAGGCGAACATCACCGCCAGCGCCGGCTGCGCGGTCTGCATGATCCCGATGGTGGCCACGGGAAGGTGCTGCTGTGCAAACACGATGCATCCGTGGCTGAGCATGCCGGTGAGCAGCGTCAGGATCGCCACCACCAGCCATCCCTTGGCGCTGAGTCCGAACACGTCGGACCCGGCGATGACGGCGGCGATCGGGCCGGCGGTGAGCACGCCGATCGGCATCATGCATGCCATGAAGTCGAGCGTGCCGACCCCAGCTGCTCGGGCACGTTTCGAGGTCAGGAGGTAGGTGGTCCACAAGGTGATCACGCCGATCATCAAGAGGTCGCCCTCGATCGACGACGCACCCTGTTCGGGACCGAAGAACAGCACCAACGACACTCCGACGATCGAGATCAACCCCCACCGCAGCGCGTTCCAGTTCGGTCGTTCGCCGAAGAAGAACGCTCCTGCCGGCAACAGCACGAGTGGGGTGAGGGCCGTGATGAACTCGGCATGGGCGATGCTGGTCTTGTTGATCGCCGTGAAGAACAGGGCGATGTTGGCCCCGAAGGCGAGTCCGGGCGCCAGTGCCAACCTCCAGGTCGACGCGCTGGGTGCTGGGCGACCCGAGCGGATGCGGGTGAACGCGATCACCGTCCACCAGCCGATCACCGCACCGATCATGCGCCAGAACGCCACCACCGCACCCGTCGATTCCGACCACTTGATCAGCGCGGAACTCGTCGAGAAACTCACGACCGCCACCACCATGGCGCCGCAGCGCGAGCGCGCGTCCGCTGAAACGTTCCGACATCAGTGGGCGTCGGTCGGAGCGGGGGAGGTGGCCACATCGGGATGATCGGCGCGGAGGATGTCCGGCTCCAGATAGATCACGGTGGCGGTCGGCTCGGCAGCCCGAATCGCATCCTCGGTGGTGTTGATGGCCGCCACCAACTCATCCGCGCTCAGCAACGACGAGTACTCGACCTTCGCGCCCACCAGGATCTCGTCGGGTCCGATGTGCTCGGTGCGCAGGTGGATCAACCGGTCGACGTGCTCGGTCGCCTCGATCGCTCCGACGATCGCCGCACGCTCGACCGGCGTGGCCGACTCGCCGATCAACAAGCTCTTCATCTCGACCACGAGCACGAAGGCGATCACGATCAACAGCAGGCCGATGCTGATCGAGCCAACGGCGTCCCACCGTGCGTCGTCGGTGAGATGTGCGGTGATCACGCCACCGAGCGCCAGGACCAGGCCGATCAGCGCGCCGACGTCCTCCAGCAGCACCACCGGCAACTCCGGCTGCTTGGTTCCGCGAATGAAACGCCACCAGCTGGTGCCGGGCTGGCGTACGTGGTTCGACTCCTTCACCGCCGTTCGCAGGGAGAACGACTCCAAGGCAATGGCGATCACCAAGATGCCAACGGCGACGCCGAGGTTCTCGACCTCGTGGGGGTCGCGGAACTTCTGGATGCCCTCGTACAAGGCGAACATGCCGCCCATCGAGAAGAGCACCAGGGCCACGGCGAATGCCCAGAAGTAGCGCTCTCGGCCGTAGCCGAACGGGTGGTCGGGCGTTGCCTCCTTGCGCGCACGGTGTCCGCCGAGCAGCAACAACAGCTGGTTGCCGGTGTCGGCCGCGGAGTGGATCGTCTCGGCCAACAGGCTCGCTGATCCGGTGATCAGGAACCCGACGAACTTGCTGATCGCAATCCCCAGGTTGGCGAAGAATGCTGCGAAGATCGCTGTACGGCTCCCGTCGGTCACCGGCGGAGCGTACGCCATCGTCCTCGTTGCGGAACGAGTGGTTGCTGCGCCGACGGTCGCCCTGTCGGCACCGCGCCGCTAGCCTCCACATCATGAGTCCCCTCGAAGCCATGGCCGCGGAGACCACCGAGAGCAGCGGGAGCGAACCGATCATCTCGGTCACCACCGAAGCTCTCGAACACCTCCGCGAACTACGCGACGACGAGGTCGACGGCGACAAACTGGGTCTCCGCCTCGCGATTGCGTCCGACGCCGGCCAGGAGTTCCGCTACGACCTGTCGTTCGAGGAGTACCTCACCGCAGCGTTTGCCGACCAGGTACGCACGCACGACGGCATGAAGGTGATCATCCCCGGCGACGACGTCGCACTGCTCACCGGTGCCACCCTCGACTACACCAGCACGCAGGGTCTGGTCATCCGCAACCCGAATCGGCCGCTTGCGCCCAGCGTGGAGGGCCTCACCAGCGACGACCAGCTCTCGGCCGAGATCGATGCGCTCATCGCCGGCGAAGTGAACCCGGCGCTCGCCGCGCACGGAGGGTTCGTCACCTACGTGGGCCACGACGGCGAGGGCACCGCCTATCTCACCATGGGTGGCGGCTGCCACGGTTGCTCGATGAGCAAGCAGACGATGCTCGATGGCGTGCAGACGATGCTCGTCGACGCCATCGACGGCGTCGAGAGCGTCCGCGACCTCACCGACCACACCACGGGCGAGAACCCCTTCTACTCCTGACCCGTCCTCCGTCGCCGCGTCACGCCGTTCGGCGGGCGAGTCGGCGCAGAGGTGGGTCCTGCTTGGGAGGCGACTTGCGAGGTGGGAGTTCGCCGAGCAGCCGGGTGGTGATCAGCGTGATCTCGGCCACAGCCTGCTCGAACGCCCTCTCGGTCGCTGCTGATGTCTGCTGTACGCCGCTGATCTTTCGGACGTACTGGCGTGCCCCGGCCTCGATCTCCTCGGCGGTGGCTGCTGGCTCCAGACCGCGCAGCGTCGTGATGTTGCGGCACATGGTCAGTTCACGAGCAGTTCGGGGGCGTGTTCGGCGATGTGTGCCCGAGCCACGGCGCAGGTGGCGCGCACGCTGACGTGGCGTGATCGCACGTCGGCGATGACGCCATCCATCAGCGTCGACGAGTAGCCCTTGCCGCGGTGCTGCGGATCGGTTTCGATGTACGGGATCGTCATCACGTCACCGCTGTCGGTGAACTCGGCGAAGGCCACCACATGGTCATCGATGGCGAGTTCGTACCGGCGGCGAGCGTCACTTCGCTGCACCGAACGGAGAGGGGTTGCGTCGCTGTTCATCGTTGCAGTGTCGCGCGTCGCTTCGGGGTGCGATCGGTCGGCCCCGATGTCGTCGGGCTGTGCGAACATGCCGACATGGCACAGCACGACGACATCGCCGAGCGCTACCGGTTCGCTGCCGACTCGTTCATCGAGTTCGCCCGAACGCTCGATGCCGATGCATGGGCAACGGTGGTTCCGTGTACGCCCGCATGGACGGCCCGAGATGTGCTGTCGCACGTTTCGGGAATCCCCGACGATGCTGCTGCTGGTCGTATGGAGGGCGCGCCGGGCGAGACGTGGACGGCAGCACAGGTCGAACGCAACCGGGAGCACAGCGTCGCTGAACTCCTCGAGCGTTGGGCGTCACAGGTGTCGGTGTTCGCCGGGATGATCGCCCACGTCGGGGAGGGACGTCCGCCGATCGATTGTCACAGCCACGAACACGACATCCGACACGCGCTCGGTCGTCCGGGCGCCCGGTCGAACATGGTCGTCGACACGCCGTCGTTCGCGGAGGTCGACGCACCAGTCGCATTGGTGATCGAGTTCGTCGATCGCTCGACCGTGATCACCGGCGATCCGGATGCAACGTCGACCGTCACACTGCGAGGCACCACACGATTCGAGTTGTTCCGATCACGACTCGGACGCCGCAGCCGCCAGCAGGTCCGAGGTGCCGACTGGCTTGGAGCTGACAGCGACATCGAGACGGTGCTCGACCACTGGTTCACCTTCGGTCCGTCGCCGCAGCCGATCGACGAGTGATGCACCGCTGGAGCTCCGGTCAGGCGCAGCGCTGTCCGGCGCAGCTCCGGTCAGGCAGGCGATTCGAGTGCCTGCACGAAGTCGTTCACGATGTCGCCGGGGTCCTCGAGGCCGATCGACACTCGCAGCAACCCGTCGGTCAACCCGGCGGCGGTCATCTCGGACGGGGTGAGGCTTGCGTGGGTGGATGTCGCTGGATGGCACACGATTGTTTCGGGCCCTCCGAGCGAGGTGGCAAGCCGGGCGACGCGGAGGCGACCCATCACGGCAGCCGCCACGTTGCGATCGGCCACCTCGAACGACAGCACCGAACCGTACTGGCGAAGCTGCTGCGTGGCGAGTGCGTGCTGAGGGTGTTCGCTGAGCCCGGGGTAGTGCACAGCGAGCACCTCGGGATGGTCGGCCAGCGTGATGGCGAGTGAGCGGGCGGTCTGATTCTGGTGGCGCGTGCGAACCCCGAGTGTTCGCAGACCGCGCAGCGCGTTCGAGCGCGTCGAACGGTGACGCCGTCGCGCCGTGCAGCACGGAGTAGGCCCAGATCTCACCGAGGAGATCCGCATCGCCGGAGATCACACCCAGCGTCGCGTCGTTGTGGCCGGCGATGCCCTTGGTGGCCGAGTGCAACGAGATGTCGACCCCGTGGGCCAGTGGCTGCTGGCCGAGAGGTGTCGCAAACGTCGAGTCGACCACCGTGAACGGTCCGTTGATCGATCCCAGTTCGTCGAGATCGGCCAACTCGAGCAAGGGGTTCGATGGGGTCTCCGCGAGCACCAGCATCGTGCGGCCCGGCTCGACCGCCGCCGCGAACGAGCCCGGCGTCGCCACGTCGACATAGGTGACGTCGATGCCCATCCGCTGGCACGGGCCCTGGAGAAAGGCCAGTGTGCCGGCATACAACTGGCGCTGCGCCACGATGTGGCTGCCACGGGAACACAGCGCGAACACGGTCGAGGCAATCGCCCCCATGCCCGACGCGAACGCCAAGGCTTCCTCGGCCCCTTCCAGTTCCGCGATGGCCTGCTCGAACGAACGCACGGTGGGATTGGAGTAGCGCGAGTAGAACCCGTCGTGGCGCAGCGAGGTGGCACGACGATGGGCGTCGTCGAGGCTGTCGGACTCCCAGGTGCTCGACGCCCAGAGCGCCGGTGCGAGCGACGCTCCGCTCGCCACGCGCCCGGCAGCGATCGCCACGGTCTCGGGTGCCACGTCAGCCGGCATCGACGTCTCGTGTGCCGGTTCGGAGCGTGGCGCAGGGGGCGATGGGGTCTCGCTCGACATGGGGCGCCACGGTACCGGCTGCACCCGCGTCACGTCCCGGGTGTTCTGTGTGAGCAACAACGCTCGGATTCGACGTTGTTGCTCACACAGATCGCCAGATTCGAGGTGCGGGGTCAGTGCAGTTCGGCGAGCACGGCGTCGTGGAGGAGCCGGTTCGTGCTGATCGCGGTGTCGTGTTCGTGGGTTGCCTCGCCGAAACGATCGGTGAGGCTGCCGCCGGCGGCCTCCACGATCGGCTTCACCGCCGCGATGTCGTACGGCGCCACCCCAACGGCATCGACGGCGACGTCCATCGCCCCTTCCGCCACCAGCATGTGCTGCCAGAAGTCGCCGATGCCACGCGATCGACGCGCGCGCTGCTGGAGGCGCACCAGCGCGTCGGTGAGCCCGAGCGCGTCCCAACCGCTGTTGTGGGTGATGCTCACCTGCGCTTCTGCGAGGTCGTCGACGGTCGACACCACGATGGGGCGGTCGTCACCGAACACGCTCATCGATGCGCCGAGCCCGAGCCCGCCCCACCAGCGCCGCCCGAGGGCCGGGGCCGACACCACGCCCATCACCGCGCCACGCTCCACGTGCGTGAGCGCAATGAGCGTGGCCCAGATCGGCATGCCACGCACGAAGCCCGATGTCCCGTCGATCGGATCGATCACCCACCGCCACGGCGACCGCTCGTCACCGGCCGGGCCATGCTCCTCGCCGAACGCTCCGTGGGTCGGTCGCTCGTGTACGAGTCGTTCGACGATCATCGTTTCGGCGCGCCGGTCGACTTCGGTGACCTCGGTCTGGTTGCGTTTCCAGTCGATCGTGAAGTCGGCCTCGCGAAAGTGCGGCAGGGTGAACGCGTCCACGGCGTCAGCCACATCGAGCGCCAGGGCGAGGTCGTGCGAGAGATCGAGCTCGTCGAGGTGCTTCACTGTGCACCTCCGCGCTCGGTGCCCACCGCATCGCTCGCAGCGCCGTGGAAGTCGGGTCGACGCTTGTCCTGCAGTGCTGCGAGCCCCTCGGCGGCGTCGGGACCGAGGAAGTTGAGCATCTCGTAGGCGAGCGACGCTTCGAAGTTCGGGAGCGCTTGGCGCAGCCAGTGGTTGAGTGCTCGTTTGGTCATGCGGGTGGCATCGACCGGGCCCGCAGCGAGCTTGTCGGCCACGTCCATCGCCGTTGACAGCACGTCGTCGGCGGGCACCGCCTTGGACACCAGCCCGATGCGCTCGGCTTCGCGCCCGTCGAGGAAGTCGGCGGTGAGCAGGTAGTACTTGGCCTTGGCCATGCCACACAGCAGCGGCCAGATGGCAACCGCATGATCGCCGCCCGCGACGCCCAATCGGATGTGGCCGTCGGTGAGGCGAGCGGCTTCGTCGATGATGCTGACGTCGGCCATCAGCGCCACGGCCAGGCCGGCTCCGACGGCCACGCCGTTGATCGCCGACACGATCGGGGTGTCGCAGTCGATCATCGTGCGCACGATGTCGCCGGCCTCACGCATCACCCGGATGGTCTGCGCGTAGTCGCCGACCTGTTCGGCGATCCAGTCGAGGTCGCCGCCGGCGGAGAATGCGGTGCCGGCGCCGGTGACGACGACGGCACGCACGCTCGGGTCGTCGTCGATGGTGCGGAACACTCGCGAGAGCTGCAGGTGCATGTCGGGCCCCGTCGCGTTGAGCCGTTCGGGGTCGTCGAGGGTGATCAGCAACACGCCGTCGCTCGGTCGCTCGAAGCGCAGATGGGTGTAGGCGGCGTACGGATCGGAGGACAGACGAATCGTTCACGACGACAACCCTACGAGAGGGCGGCGTGGGTTCCCGGAGACCCGGGCTCGGGGAACCGGAGGGGTCAGGCGGTGCGGATGAGGGCGACGACGCTGTCGACGTCGAGGCCGAATCGGGAGAGGATCGCTTCGGACTTCGGGTCGTGTGGAATGAACTTGATGGGCAGACCGAGTACGTCGACGTGGGTCGACTGGTCGAGTCGCGCACACGCTGTCGGCAATCGACATGCCGATCCCGCCGTCGCGGATCCGTCCTCGATCGTGATCACCCGGTCGTGCGCAGCGGCGTCGGCGATCATGTCCGGATCGAGCGGGGCGCAGCATCGGGCGTCCCACACGGTCACCTCGATACCGTCGTCGGCCAACGTGGCGGCGGCCTTCTCGGCGGTCTCGAGCATCTTGCCGACGGCGACGATGCACACGCCTGCCGGCGCCGAGCTCGGGCCTGCGGGCGGTGAGCCCGGTGCCGACTTCGTGCTCGCTCACCTGGCGGGCGGCGCCGCGCGGGTAGCGGATCGCGATCGGCCCGTCGTCGACGAGCGTGGTGGCGTCGTGGAGCATCTGGGCGAGTTCCTGGGCGCTCGACGGTGCGAGCACTCGCATGCCCGGCACCTTCGACAGCAGCGCCATGTCGTACACGCCGTGGTGGCTGGCGCCGTCGGGACCGGTGACACCGGCGCGGTCGAGGCAGAAGATCACCGGAAGCCGATGCAGTGCCACGTCGTACACGACCTGATCCCAGGCCCGGTTGAGGAACGTCGAGTAGATGGCCACGACCGGACGGAGCCCACCCATCGCCATCCCGGCGGCGCCGGTGACGGCGTGCTGCTCGGCGATGCCGACGTCGAACAGGCGGTCGGGGAATCGCTCCTGGAACGGCAGCAGCCCGGTGGGCCGGGCATCGCTGCGGTGATGGCGACGATTCGCTCGTCGGCATCGGCCTCCTTGATCAGGGCTTCGGCGAACGCCTGGGTGTATCCGGTCGACACCGCCTTGGGCGGGCCGACGATCGGATCGAACACGGGGGCGTCGTGGAGGTTCTTCTCGTCGTCGTCCTCGGCCGGGGAGTACCCGCGACCCTTCTGCGTGAGCACGTGCGACGAGGATCGGCCCCTCGGCGGACAGCTCGACGGCGTTGTGGAGCGCGTGCTCCATCTCTTCGACGTTGTGGCCGTCGAACGGGCCCACGTAGCGAACACCGAGCGCTTCGAAGAACGACGGCGGCTGGAGGAACTCGCGCACGCCGGCCTTGAACGCGTCCATCGCCGATCCTGCTGGCTGGCCGACCACCGGGAGGTGCTGCAGGAACTCCTCGAGGCGTCGCTGGCGACGCACGTACACCGGGTTGGTGCGAATGTCGGTGAGTGCGTGCGAGAGCTTGTCGGTGACCCGGTCGTGAACGCTGGGGTGGCCGGCTTGTACGTCGCGGCTCTGGGCGCTCGCGGAGAGCATCGACACCGTCGGGGCGTAGGAGCGGCCGTTGTCGTTGAGGACGATGATCACCTGCTTGTCGCCGTGGCCGATGTTGTTGATCGCCTCGTAGGCCATGCCGCCGGTCAGCGAGCCGTCGCCGATCACCGCGACGATGTGGCGGTGCGGGTCGGTGCCCAGGTCGCGTGCGACCGCCATGCCGTAGGCGTACGACAGCACCGTGGAGGCATGGCTGTTCTCGATGTAGTCGTGTTCGGACTCTTCGCGGCTGGGATAGCCCGACAGGCCGCCCTGCTGGCGGAGCTGCTCGAACTGTGACTGGCGTCCGGTGACGATCTTGTGGATGTAGGCCTGGTGCCCGGTGTCCCACAGGATCGCGTCGGTCGGTGAGTCGAACACCCGGTGCAGCGCGAGGGTGAGTTCGACGGCGCCGAGGTTCGATCCGAGGTGGCCGCCGGTGTCGGAAACGGCCGACACCACGAAGTCGCGAATCTCGCCGGCGAGGTCGCGAAGTTCGTCGTACGACAGGTCCCGCAGGTCGGCGGGTTGGCGGACTCGCTCCAGATACATGCGCCTTCGACGCTATCTCGACTGCTGCGTGAGCGCGTGGTGCGCCCTACCGTCGGTGCCATGACCATCCCCGCAGCTTCTCCGTTCGATCTCACCGGCCACGTTGCGCTGGTCACCGGCGGCAACGGTGGCATCGGACTCGGCATGGCCGACGCACTCGCTGCTCACGGCGCCGATGTCGCGATCTGGGGCACGAACCCCGACAAGAACGACGCAGCAGTCGAGCAGTTGGGTCGCCATGACGTCGAGCTGCTGTCGATCGTGTGCGATGTCGGCGACGAGGATGCCGTCATCGCGGCCATGGCCGACACGGTGGCGGAACTCGGTCGGATCGATTCCTGCTTCGTCAACGCCGGCGTCGGTGGCCAGGCACCGAGTTTCGTGGGAATGACGTCGGACGAGTGGCGTCGGGTGATGCGGGTGAACCTCGATGGAGCGTTCTTCACCGCCCGTGAAGCGGCCAAGCACATGGTCGAGCGGCACGCAGGGCGGTGACGAGGCCGGCGGCTCGATCGTGTTCACCACCTCGGGTTCGGCGTTCTTCGGACAGCAGTCCGGCCAGCACTACGGCGCGTCGAAGGCAGGGGTGAACTCGATGATGAAGGCCATTGCCGTGCAGCACGCCCGCCACGGCATCCGCTGCAACTCAGTGCTGCCGGGATGGATCGAGACCGACATGACCGCCGGCGCATTCGGGTGGGACAAGTTCGTCGACAACGTGCTGCCGCGCGTCCCGATGCGCCGATGGGGCACCGCCGACGACTTCGGCGGCCTCGCGGTGTACCTCGCCAGCCGTGCGTCGAGCTATCACACCGGCGACGTCCTCACCATCGATGGTGGCTACCACTCCTTCTGACGCACGGCGCTCCCCGCCCCGATCTGCGCCACATACGTTCCAGCACCCGATCTGCGCTGATGGTGTTCCGGATTCCGGGACGATCGGGGCGCAGATTGCGTCCGCCGACCGCATGCCTGGGACGTCTGTGGCGCCGATCGAGTGTGGCGCCGATCGAGTGTGGCCGGATCGAAACGGTGGGATCGAGCGGCGGGGTCGAGGCAGGGGAGCGTCAGACGGGTGGGCCGGCGTGGACGCGATCGAGGTGCTGCTCGAACGGCATGCTCGGATCGTCGAGCGAGTCGATCCACCACGTCATTGCGCCATCGACGAGCCGCCCGATCTTGTCGAGGGTCTCGTCGCTGCCACCGGCAGGACTCCGATCGATGTAGCATGCGTCGAACGCGTCGGTCGCGGTCCCGATCGCACTCGGAGCCGTTCGCTCGCGTCGCACGAACGCGACACACTCGACGAAGTCGTCGACGGCCAGGTATCCGCCCGCCTTCGCCACCGGCCACACGCCGTCGAAGCGGGCGGCGCGGCGGAACGGTGGCCCGCCTGGCCAACCACCCGCAACCCAGATCGGCACCCGGCCGCTGACGGGTCGAGGCAGAAACTGCACGTCGTCGACAACGACCTGGTCACCTGCGAACGAGACGTGCTCGCCCGACCACAACAGCTCGAGCGCGTCGAGCGACTCGTCGAGCATGCGGGCACGGCGTTTCGGATCGGCATCCTCACCGAAGCGGGTGAACTCGTCGTCGGGCGCCCCGAGCCCCACACCGAATCGCAGTCGACCGTTCGACAACAGGTCGAGCGTGGCGGTGTGTCGGGCCACCACCGACACACGTCGGCGGGCGAGCGGCGTCACCATCGGGCCCAAGGACGAGCCGCTGCGTTGCCGCAGCGACCGCGGCCGAGGGTCACCCATGGATCGATCATCGGCTGCCAGTGGCTGCCGCCGGATCACGTGATCCCAGAGGAACAGGCCGTCCCAGCCGGCGGCCTCGGCGGCCTCGTGCCAGCTCCACGATCCGGTGCGGGTCGGCGAAGTCGCCGCCGTTGGGGACGCCGAGCCCGAAGTACGGCCTGCGTCATGTCGGGTCTCCCCGATCGATAGATCGACACGTGCTGCACACTGTCGACACCGAACGCCGCGCCCGCCATGTCGGCGAGCCGACGGTCGAGGTGGAGCCCGGCTGTTGCGGCCATGGCGTCGAGTTGCTCGGGGGTGGCCCAGCGGATCGACCAAGGACGAAGCTGTCACCCCGCCGTCGTTGGTGAACTGCACGAACTGACCCTCGGCGACCTGATCCTCGGGTCGATGCATCGACACCGACAGCACCACGTGATCGACCGCCATCGATCGAACACGTACCTCCGACGAGGTGCCGTCGACGGCCATGTCGTCGCCGGGCACGAAGGCCTCGACCACGAACGCACCATTCGGCGAGAGCCGCTCGGCCACACGCTCGAAGAGACGACGCTGTCCGGCCTCGTCGAGCACGTTGAAAATCGTGTTGTACGCCACGAGCACCGCGTCGAATGGGCCGTCGGGCAGATCGTCGATCATGTCGCCGCAGATGCTCGACACCAGGTGCTCCGTGTCGCGGGCCGCGAGGCGGGCCAGCATTGCGTCGCTGCTGTCGATGCCCGCCACGTCGAGGCCGGCTTGCGCCATCGGAACCGCCAGCCGCCCGGTGCCCACGCCCAACTCCAACACTCGCCCCGTCGGCCCGGCCACGTCGACCATCCGGGACACCGTGGCGTCGACGTCGGTGACATCGCCGTACCAGTCGTCGTACACGTCGGCGAACCCGTCGCCGTACGAACGATGGTCGTAGCCCCGCATCGGTCCGAGGCTACGACCCGGCATCATCGGTATCGTGATCTGGGTGACCTCGTCGGCGATCACCTACCTCGACCATGCCGCCTCCACGCCCATGCGCGCGGAGGCGGTCGAGGCGATGCTGCCGTTCTTCACCGAGCAGTACGCGAACCCGTCGGGCTCACACCGGTTCGCGCGCCAGGCCCGACAAGCGGTGGACGAAGCTCGCGACACCGTGGCCCGGGTCGTGGGCTGCCACCCCAACGAGGTCGTCTTCACCGGCTGCGGCACCGAGAGCGACAACATGGCACTGCTCGGCGCGGTCGGACGCGCATCCGGGCGTCGCGGTGTGCCCTGCGGTCGAGCACCACGCCGTGCTCCACGTGGTGGAGCACCTCGGCGATCGTGGATGCGTCGTGGGCGTCGACTCGTTCGGACGAGTCGATCTCGAAGCGCTGGCAGTGGTGCTCGACGCCGCACCCGACGTGGCCGTGGTGAGCGTGATGGCGGTCAACAACGAGGTGGGCACGGTCACCGACCTCGCGGACGTGGCACGCGTCGTGCGCCGGCATGCGCCGGACGCGCTGTTGCACACCGACGCGGTGCAGGCCGCGAGCTGGCTCGATCTGCGTGACGTCATTGCGCACGTCGACCTGCTCGCGCTCAGCGCCCACAAGTTCGGCGGGCCCAAGGGTGTCGGCGTGCTGATCGAGCGTGGTGGACCGAAGGTCGATCCGTTGATCATCGGTGGTGGCCAGGAACGAGAGCGTCGCAGCGGCACCCACAACACCGCGGGCATCGTCGCTGCCGGCGGTGGCGCTCGACCTCACCGACCGTGACCGAGTCGACGAATGCGTGCGGCTCGCGACGTTGCGCGACGACCTGGTCGCGGCGTTGCAGTCGCAGATCGACGACGTCGTCGAGACGGTGCCGCCCGAGCACAAGGTGGCCGGATCGGCGCATGTGTGCATCGCCGGTATCGAGTCGGAGGCGCTGCTCTATCTCCTCGACGAAGCCGGCGTGTGTGCGTCGGCGGCGTCGGCGTGTGCCAGCGGCGCGATGGAACCGTCGCACGTGCTGGCGGCCATGGGCGTCGATCGTCAGATGGCGCTCGGTGCGCTACGACTCAGCCTCGGCCACGCCACCACCTCCGCCGACATCGATCGGGCTGTCGAGGTGATCGGCGCAGCCGTCGACCAACTCCGTCGCCGGTCGAGCGCACCTCGGAAAGTGAGTGCGTCGTGAAGGTGATGTGCGCGATGTCGGGCGGCGTCGATTCGTCGGTTGCGGCGCTCCTCTTGCAGCAGGCCGGCCACGAGGTGGTCGGTGTCACGATGAAGTTGTGGGGCGGTGACAGCGACACGGGCTGCTGTTCGGTCTCCGATGTCGATGATGCCCGTCGTGTGGCGCAGCAGCTGGGGATCGATCATCTGGTGTTCAATTTCGGCGACGACTTCGACGAGCACGTCGTGGCCCCGTACATCGATGCGCACACACGCGGGATCACGCCGAATCCGTGCATCGAATGCAACCGGTCGGTGAAGTTCGCCCGTCTCGCGGAACGGGCCGATCTGCTCGGCTTCGACGCGGTGGCAACCGGTCACCACGTCAACATCGGGCGCACCAGCGATGGCCGCCTCACACTCGAACGCGGCCACGACGCTGCGAAGGATCAGAGCTACGTGGTGCACATGCTCGACCAGGCGCAGCTCGCTCGCACGATGTTCCCGGTCGGCCACATGCAGAAGTCGGAACTGCGGGCCCTCGCCTCGTCGATCGACCTTCGCACGGCCACCAAGCCCGACAGCCAGGACGTCTGTTTCATCACGTCCACAGGCGGTCGCACCGCATTCCTCGGCGATCGGATTCCGTTTCGTCCCGGCACGGTGGTCGACACCGACGGCACTCGGCTCGGCCAGGTCGAGTCGGTGGAACTGGTCACGATCGGCCAGCGCAAGGGCATCGGCCTGCCCGGAGGCGGCCCGAAGCGGTACGTGGTCGACGTCGACACCGCCTCGGGCACGGTCATGGTGGGCAGCGACGCCGACCTGCTGCGCGACGAGATCACCGTCGACCAGATGACGTGGGTCGATGGGGCGACGGAGGGCGCCGTGCTCGTGCAGTGCAGCGCCCACGGGCAGGCGATGCCTGCCACACTCACCGCATCCGCCGGCGCCTCGGTCAGCATCCGTTGGAACGAGCCTCAGCGCCGGATCGCCCCGGGCCAGAGTGTGGTTGCCTACGACCTGACCAACACTCGGGTGCTCGGCGGAGGCATCTGCCGTTGACGGCGCGAGGTGCGTCGACCTCGCGGTGGGGAGCCGACGGGGGCGGTCAGGAAACCGGCAGGTTCCGAGCGCGAGCGGCGCGCAACGCACGGCCGGGCCGGCTGGGTGAGATCAGAAATGCCCGCAGGTGGATCGCTTTGCCGTTCGGCTCGGACGGCGTGAAGGCGAACACCGTGGTCACCGATTCGGTGGTGGCGATCTCGACGGCATAGCCGCTCGCTGGACCGGTGAGGTCGGCGGCCTCGGTGTCGGCGCTGGCGAGCCCGATCGATGCCACCTGGGCGGTGCGCAACGGGAACGTGTCGGCCAGCACCACAGGGTCGTGCACCACCACGCCGGCGGGAACCAGCACGAACCATCGCATCGACAGGCGGTGCCAACGTGGGCCGACGAACACGGCGCCTGCGATGGCGAGCGCACACACGACGGCGCCGAGTATCCACGAACGGGACGCGACGAGGAGCGGGCCGGCCAGCAGCGCCGGCGCCCAGAGCATCCACGCCACGATCGCCGCGGCACCGGCACCGACGGGGAGCCGGAGGGGAAAGCGTTCCTCGTCGCCGTAGGCCGAGGCCTGCACGTACTGGCGCCCGAACTCGGCGGTCATCACGGCAGCCACCGCGACCAGGGACGGCGCGCCCAGCAGGAGGAGTTCGAGCGCGGGGACGCCGCTGAGTCCGGTGGCGACCGTGGCCACCAGAGCCAGCGGCACGGTGATCCGGACGACCGTGAGCGACCACACCGACGCCAGTGCGAGCCCGAGTGCAGCGATCGCCCAGAGGCCCCAGCCGCCGAGTGCCGCAGTCCACGCGACCGGAGAGCTGCGGTCGTCGACGGCGGACTCGACGGCGCGTCCGCCGACCACCGCCACGATCACCCACGCCACTCGGGCGATCCACGGAGCGAATCGGGCCACCGAGTCGATGGGCCCGTCGGTCGGGGCGGTGGCTTCGTCGGCAACGGTCGACATGACCACAGCGTGCCGCGAAATCCGAGGTTTGCGGCGGACGTCATGCGATGCCGGGCGGGTCGGCGCGAAGCGTCGACGCCCAGCGTGACCACTGCCACGCCCTGAACGTCGCAATCGATTCGGTGCCGCCAACGGTCGCATGGAACGATGCAGGGGTCCCGGTTCGGCAGTCGCCAAGCTGGCAGTGTTGATGGGGGAGCCACCGATGGGAGGTGCGTCGTGAGTGAAACCGAGCGTGTGACGATCTCGCCGGCCTCGGGGCGTCCTCTTGGTCGTGCGGCGTTCGGCGAGGGTGCCACCGCTGGCGTGGGCAGCTTGCCGCACCTCGACGCCGATGCGGCCGCGGCATTCGCGATCGGTGAATTCGACATCGCAACCATTGCAAGCTTGCCGAAGCGGTCGCCCGAGGAGACCATGCTCGGTCAAGCGGTCGTCGGCGTGCGTGGTGTCTACCTCGACGCCGACGGAGGCCTCGTGGTCGATCCATCGCTGGTCAAGCCGAACGCAACGGTTGCCACCGATTTCGATCGGGACGCCTTCAGCGGGATGCGAGCATTCCTCGACCTGGCCACCAAGGTGCGTCTCGATGGCGCCGCCGTCAAGTGGCAGTTCGTCGGGCCGGTCACCCTGGGTGTCGCACTGCATCGGGCCGGTCTCGACCGTGAATCGGCGTTCGACCTGGCGTTGGCGGCAGTGCGCGACCGACTGGCGGCACTTTCGTCGGAGGTGACCGCAGCGTTGCCCAACTCGCGCCAGATGGTGGTGCTCGACGAACCGTGGTTCGCGGAACTGATGCAGCCCGGATTCCCCATCCCCCCCGACGAGGCGATCGACCGCATCTCGAGCGCCATGGCGGCGCTGCCGGGGGACACGCTCACGGGAGTGCACTGCTGTGCGCCGTGCGATGTCGCCACACTGCTGGCCTCGGGGCCCAACGTGGTCTCGTTGCCTGTCTCGCCGGAACTCGTCGACTGGGTCGGCTACATCACTCGATTCCTCCAGGACGGCGGGATCATTGCGTGGGGTGTCACCCCCACCGAGGGTCCCGTTCCGTCGACATCGGAACGGCAGTGGCGAGCGCTCAGCGACGTCTGGTGCAGTCTGGTGCAACTCGGTTGCGATCCCGTCCTGCTGCGACGCCAGAGCATCGTCACCCCGCAGTGCGGGTTGACGAACCACTCGGCATCTGTGGCGCGTCGCATCGCTCGCCTCACCGCTGAGGTCGGCAAACGCGTGCAGGACCAGTCGTCGGCGACACGTTTCGCCCTCGGCGCCTGAACGAGTCGGCGCACTGGCGCAGGCCGTAGCCTCGGCGGACGATGACTGTGCACGCTGACGATGCCGCACTTCGGGTCGACGAGCTCCGCGCCCAGATCGCCCATCACAACGAGCGCTACCACACGCTCGACGACCCCGAGATCAGTGACGCCGACTACGACGCCCTCGTTCGTGAGCTTCGTCAGATCGAGATCGACCATCCCGACCTCGTCGCCGACAATTCGCCGACCAACCTCGTCGGTTCGCCAGCGAGCACCGCATTCTCGTCGGTCACCCATCGGGTGCCGATGATGAGCCTCGACAACGCCATGGATGCCGAGGAGTTGCGGGCGTGGGCCGATCGCGTCGTGAAAGGACTCGACGGAGACACGCCCACGTTCGTCTGCGAGTTGAAGTTCGACGGCCTGGCGATCAGTCTGCGCTACGAGGACGGCCGGTTCGTGCAGGCAGCCACCCGAGGCGACGGTCGTGTGGGCGAGGACGTCACCGCCAACGTTGCCACCATCGCGGACGTCCCTACACACCTGCCGCCCGGAGCGCCGACGGTCGTGGAGGTGCGCGGCGAGGTCTACATGTCACGCACGAGCTTCGAGCAGCTCAACGTACGGTCCGCTGCGGCTGGCGAGAAGACCTTCGTCAATCCGCGCAACTCGGCAGCCGGCAGCCTTCGGCAGAAGGATCCAACGATCACCGCGAGTCGGAACTTGTCGTTCTTCGGCTATCAGCTCGGCGAGGTCGTTGGCGGTCCCGAGTTCGTCAGCCATGTTGCGATGCTCGAGTTTGCAGCGAGCCTCGGGTTCGCGATCAACGACCAGCTGTGCACGTTCGAGACGATCGACGAGGTTGCCGCGCACTGTCTGCGCTGGCAGGAGGGCCGCCACGACCTCGACTACGACATCGACGGTGTCGTGATCAAGCTCGACGACATCGCCCAACGCGAACGGCTCGGCGTCACGTCGCGTGCGCCGCGATGGGCCATTGCCTACAAGTTTCCGCCTGAGGAACGCACGACGTTGCTGCGCGACATCATGGTGTCGGTCGGCCGTACCGGCCGCGCGACGCCGTTCGCAGTGCTGGAGCCGGTCTTCGTCGGCGGCTCCACCGTGGGCATGGCCACGTTGCACAACCAGGACCAAGTCGCGGCTGAAGGACGTGCGCCCCGGCGACACCGTGGTGGTGCGCAAGGCGGGCGACGTGATCCCCGAGGTGGTGGGCCCGGTACTGTCGCTGCGTCCGAAGGACAGCGACGCCCTGGGTGTTTCCCACGCACTGTCCGCGGTGCGCCAACCCGCTGGTGCGCCCCGAGGGCGAGTCCGACACCAGATGCGTCGCTCCCGACTGTCCAGCGCAGCGCGATCAGAAGATTGCCTACTTTGCATCGCGCGGCGGCATGGACATCGAGGGTCTCGGCGAACAGATGGTGGAGAAGCTCACCGCGGCCGGGTTCGTTCGCGACCCCGCTGACCTCTACTCGCTGACGGTCGAGCAGCTCATGGAACTCGAACGGGTGGGTGCCACCAGCGCCCAGAATCTCGTCGAGGAGATCGACAGGTCGAAGCAGCGGCCGTTGCCGAAACTGCTGACCGCCCTCGGGATTCGCCATCTCGGCCCTGCCGCGTCGCTGGCGCTCACGAACGAGTTCCACACCCTCGACGCGATGCGCTCGAAGTCGGCGGAGGAACTCGCCGCCGTCGATGGCGTCGGTGACGTCATCGCCACCACGGTCACGAGCTGGTTCGCGCAGGACGCCAACGCGGCCTACATCGAACGGTTGCGTACCGGCGGCGTCAACTTCGGCGACCCTGCGGCCGCCGAAGCGGCTGCGGCGGCCCGTGCGGCAACTCCGCAGACGCTGGAGGGCAAGACCGTCGTGGTCACGGGAACGCTGTCCGGGTACAACCGTGAACAGGCGGCCGATGCCATCGTGTCGAGGGGCGGCAAGAGTCCCGGCAGCGTCAGCAAGAAGACCTTCGCGCTCGTGGTCGGCGACTCGGCGGGTGCGAGCAAACTCACCAAGGCCGAGACCCTCGGGGTGCCGATCCTCGACGAAGCGGGGTTCGAGCACGTGCTCGCCACCGGCGAGATCCCGCCGACCTGACGTCGTGGGTTCCCCGAGACCCGGGCTGGGGGAACCCACGCACGCAGCGTGCTCACGGTCAGATGACGTTGAACTCCCAGCGATAGCTGCGCGCCTGGTCCGGGCCGTCTTCGATCCGCCAGAAGATCACTCGGGCCTCGTGCAGGCCCTCGGAGAACGACTCGATCAGCGCCCCCTCGACCGGTTGGAACGAGATGACGGCGTTGCCCGGATCGAACACCGCTGTGGTCGGCAGGTCGACCTGCTGGCCGGGCTCGACCTGATCGGCGGGGTCGACGTCGGATTGTCCGATGATCGTGGTCGGTAGTTCGATGCCGTCGATCACGAGCCGCGCTTCGTAGCCGGGCTGCAGGTCGACGACGACCCGTTCCTGCTGGAGGACCTGCACCGCGTTCTCGACGGGTTGGACCGACTCGATTGCTTCAGGACGCTCGATGCCGTCGTTGCCGGTGAGCGCCGTGGTGAGTCCGAAGACCACCAGCAGGAGCCCGCAGGCGATCACCAGGCTGGCAACGAGCAACCCTCGATCGATGCGGCGGCGTTTTCCGGTTGTGGAACCAGCCGATGCGTCGTCGTCCTGCACGGCCTCGCTGCTTGCGATCTCGTCGCTCGGTGTGGTGGCCGGCAGATCGTGCGGCACGGTGGAGGCATCCTGATCGGTCACACCTCCATGATGCCGGGGTTCGCGCCTGCCATCCACGCGGGCGGTGCAGGCGGTAGCGTCTCACCGCTGTGGACAATGACGAGCGAGAAGCATCGGGAAGCGACGTGAGCCGGCTCGTGGGAAGCATCGTCGACGGGCGCTATCGGGTCGAGAACGTCACCTCCGCCGGTGCGAACACGGTGATCACCGAAGCGATCGACACCGCTGCCGATCGGCCGGTCACCCTGAAGATCGTGCGCCCCGAACTCGCCGTCACCACCGCATTCCGTCAGGCGTTCCGGCGCCGCGCTGAAGTGGCGATGTCGCTCAATCATCCCAATCTTGCTGCCGTGCTCGGATGGGGCGAGGTCGAATTCGACGGTGAGCCGACCGTCTACTGGGTGGTGGAGTACTTGAGCGGCGGCAGCTTGCGCGATCTCTTCGACCGGGGACGTCTGCTGGAACCGTCGCAGGCGTTGGTCGTTGGTCTCGAAGCCACGCGAGCGCTCGAGGCCGCGCATCAGCGGGGCGTGGTCCACACCGAGATCACCCCGTCGAAGCTGGTCTTCGGAGCGGACGCCAGACTGCGCATCGTCGACGTGGCATTGTCGCAGCTGATCGGGGCCGAAGCGTGGTCCGAGCCGGCCACCGTGGCCACGCACGTGGCCCGCTATGCGTCACCGGAGCAGGCCCTCGGTGCCGAGCTCGATGCCAAGACCGACGTGTACTCGTTGTCGCTGTGCCTGATCGAGGCGATCACCGGCAGCGTTCCGTTCGCTGGTGACTCGACGGTGTCGACGTTGGCTGGCCGCGTCGGCAAGCTGATGCCGGTGACTGCCGACATGGGGTCGTTGGCGTCGGTGCTCGAGCGCGGTGGCCGCCCCGACCCGGAAGACCGATGGACCGCTGCCGAATTCGGCGCGGCGTTGGTGCAAGCGGCCGGTGCCTTGCCGCGGCCGGGCCCCATCCCGGTGCTCGCCACCAGCCTCTTTGCGTCGGAAGTCGCCCAACGCTTGGCGCCGAGCCAGCCCGAACCGGAGCCCGAACCGGAACCGGAACCAGCTGTCGAGCCGGAGCCAGAACCGGAGCCCGAACCGGAACCGGAACCGGCTGTCGAGCCGGAGCCGGAACCGGAGCCCGAACCGGAACCGGAACCGGAACCGGAGCCAGCTGTCGAGCCGGAGCCGGAGCCCGACACCGAATCGGCAGCACTCGCTCCGGCAGTTCCGCTGCTCCTGCTCACCGATGTTGCTGATCCGCCCACGGGTGCGGTGGAGGTGGGGCGTCCTGCGCCTGTGGACACATCGGGCGATGACGCCGGCACCGTTGCAGAGGCCACGGTCGAATCTCCGCCCATCTCGCCACCGGCGACGGTGGAGTTGCCGGCGGCCATGGCCGCCGCAGCTGCCGCCACGACCGCAGGCCGTACTGGCAGTGCGCCGATCGACCCGACCCCGTCGTCAGGGATTCTCTACGACGAGGAGCAAGCCCGTCGGCCGTGGGGCAAGTACCTGGCGTTTGGACTCATCGTGCTCATCGGAGTCGCCCTCTTGAGTTGGGCCGGGTGGCTGCTGCTGCGAACCAAGTCCTACGAAGTGCCCGACCTGACCGGCATCGACGAGGCGATCGCCCGCAACGAGATCTCCGGCAACGGCTGGACGATCGAAACCGAGCGCGAGCGCAGCGACGACGTCCCCGAGATCGACCACGTGATCCGCACGATCCCGGAACCCGGGGTGATGCTGGACGAAGGTGACACGATCGTGTTGTTCGTGAGCGACGGCTTCGAATTCAGGACGCTGCCCGAACTCGTCGACGAGCCGCTCGCGGCGGCTCGGGAGACACTCACCGATCTCCGGCTCGTACCGGCGGATGGGACAGCCGAATTCTCCGAGGACATCGCCGAGGGCAACGTGGTTCGTTGGCAGGTGCAGGACGACGCTGCGTTGACGGCCGGTGCTCAGGTGCTCCCCGACACCGTGGTCGTCCTGGTGGCATCGCTCGGGCCCGAGCCGCGCCCGGCCCCGGATCTCACCAACCTCACCGTTGCCGAGGCCACCGCCGCGCTCGACGGATTGCAGCTCGTGGCTGCACTGGGCGACGAGGTGTTCAGCAACGACATCGAAGCCGGCCGTGTCGTCAGCCAGACTCCATCGCCGACCACACCGGTCGAACGTGGCGGCACCGTCACCCTGCAGGTGTCGAAGGGGCCGGATCTCGTCCCGTTCCCGGACCTGGCCGGTCTGACCTTCCCGGCTGCTCAAACGGCGCTCAGCGAAGTTGGGTTCACGGTGAACAGCTTGCTCGGGTCCACGCTCGGCAACTTCGTTGCTGCATCGGTGGACGGGGTCGAGGCCGGCCCCGGTGATCTGTTCGTACGCGGCTCAGGTGTCGACCTCATCTTCCTCTGACTTGGTTCTCCGATCTGGTCCTGTGACCGTTTCCCCCGAACTCGTCCGCTGACCAGCGGACGCTGGCGGGGAATCGACTCGAACCGGGTTGGGTCACTACGGTTCACCCACCGTGTCGGGTACCTGCTCGACACACGTCGACAAGGAGCCCCAATGACCTCACTCGATGGACGAGTCGCGATCATCACCGGTGCCGGACGAGGTATCGGGAGAGAGCACGCGCTCTTCTTCGCCAGTGAGGGCGCCAGGTTGGTCATCAACGATCTGGGCGGAGCGAACGACGGTGAGGGCAGCGACACCACGCCTGCTGAGGAAGTCGCCGCAGAGATCCGCGCTCAGGGAGGCGAGGCGATCGCCAACGCTGATGACGTGTGCAACTGGGAAGGGTCGCAGCGTCTGATCAATGCCGCCATCGAGGAGTTCGGCGACCTCGACATCCTGGTCAACAACGCCGGAATCCTGCGCGACCGGGTCATCGTCAACATGACCGAAGCGGAATGGGATTCGGTCGTGGCAGTGCACCTCAAGGGGCACTTCGCGCCAACCAGGTGGGCGGCGGCCTACTGGCGCGAGGAACACAAGGCCGGGCGCGGCAAGCGACGGAATCTCGTGCACACCTCCAGCACCTCGGGCTTGTTCTCGAATCCGGGGCAGGCCAACTACGGCGCCGCGAAATCGGGTATCGCCACGTTCAGCCAGATCGCGGCGAAGGAGCTCTCCCGCTACGACGTGGTGAGCAACTGCGTTGCTCCAGGTGCGCGCACCCGGCTGACGCTGGCCACGCCGGGCCTCGAGGAGATCATGTCACCGCGCGAGGGAGTGTTCGACGACTGGGACCCAGCGAACATCTCCCCGCTGGTCGCGTACCTGAGCAGTGCCGGTTGCAGGTTCACCGGTGAAACGTTCTTCGCCCAAGGGGGGGTGGTGAAGCGGGTGCGGTCCTGGGAGATGGGCGAAACCGTCGAGCAGCATGAGAAGTGGAAGGTCGACGACCTCGCCGCCGCACTCGCCCCGCTCGCTGACCCCACCTGACACGGCATCCGGCGACGTGCGTCACGTTTGGTGTCTGACACCAAACGTGACGTCAGTGGCGGTGTTGGGCGTACTCGATCGCTCGTTCGACGACGTCGGCGCTGGCCTTGGCGGGTGATCCGCTGTCGAACGGCGGCTGCGGATCGTATTCGATCATCAACTGGGCCGCCTCGGCGGCGGTGCGGTCGACGAGCAGTTCCACGAGTCGCAGCGCCATGTCGATCCCGCTCGACACGCCCGCTGCGGTGATGATGCGTTCATCGAGGTGTTCCACCACGCGTTCCCCGGTGGGCGTGGCGCCGTGGTCGCTGAGCACGTCGAGCGCTCCCCAATGTGTGGTGGCGGTGAGGCCACGCAGGAGCCCGGCCGCAGCCAACACGAGTGAGCCGGTGCACACCGACGTGGTGAAGGTGGTCGTGGCATGGGCGGTACGGACCCAGTCGAGGACACGCTCGTCGGTCTTCAACGCTCGCGTGCCGAAGCCACCGGGAAACACGATCACATCGGGGGAGGCGAGCTCCTCGAAGGTGGCGTCGACCTCGATGCCGAGCATGGCGTTGTCGGAACGGACCACACCTCGCTCGTGGCCGATGAACGTCACGTCGAACTCGGGGATCCGTTGCAGCACCTCGTAGGGGCCGATCCCGTCGAGCGCAGTGAAGTGGGCAAAGAGGGGGACGGCGATCCTTGTCACTCGGTCACCGTAGCGAGGGCGGACGGGGGTGCCGGTAGCGTGACAGCGTGGACGTACGCATCGGAGTGACCCAGGCCCCCCGCGAGATCAACATCGAGCTTCCGGAGGACGTCGATCGCGACGATCTCAAGGCGCGTGTCGAAGCAGCACTCGCCGGAGCGAGCGACGTGCTCTGGATCTCGGACAAGCGTGGCAAGGACGTCGCGATTCCGTCAGCGAAGATCGCCTACATCGAGTTGGGTTCCGCCGACGGCGACCGTCGCATCGGCTTCGGAGGCTGAGCCTGGGCCCCGCTGGTCGACCTGGTCTCCTCGACCTCGACCTGCTCTGGGTCACCGGGAAGGGCGGGGTCGGAAAGACCACGGTTGCTGCTGCGCTCGCTGAAGTTGCGGCACATCACGGGCGTCGCACGCTCGTCTGCGAGATGGACGCGAAGGGAGCGCTTGCGAATGCCTTCGATGTCGGCTCGCTCGAATTCGAGCCCACCGAGATCGCGCCCAATCTGAGTGCGATGGCCATGAACACCGAGGACTCGCTTCGGGAGTACCTGCGGCTCTTCGTCCGCATCCCGCTGCTCGGGCGCATCGGGCCGCTGGCATCCACGTTCGACTTCGTGGCCGACGCAGCGCCAGGGGTCAAGGAGATCCTGGGTGTGGGCAAGCTCTGCTGGGAAGTGCGCGAGCGGCACTACGACCTGATCGTCGTCGACGCCGAGGCGAGCGGTCACATCGTGAGCCAGATCGGTGCACCCAAGGTGATTGCCGACCTCGTGCAGGTGGGACTCGTTCGTGACCAGACGCAGTGGATGCTCGACATCCTCGACGATCCGATGCGCACCGGCGTGGCCGTGGTCACCACCCCCGAGGAGATGCCGGTCACCGAAACGATCGAGCTGCTCGCACGGCTGCGCGCCGAGACCGGGGCACACGCATCGGCCGTGATCGCCAACCGGGTGTTGCCGGCCATCTTCAACCGACGCGAGCAGGAGATCGTCGACCGACTCGACGACGTCATGGACCTGCTCGTCGACGCCGCCGGGCCGGCTGTGCGCACGGTCGTCGAGGCGGCCCGCCTCACCGAGGACCGACGGGCCAGTGGGGCGGCCCATCTCGACCGACTGCGGTCCTGGATCAACGACTCGGAGGTGGTCGACGAGGGTCTGCCCGTCATCACCCTGCCAGAATTGTTCGCTCGGGCGTCGGGCCCTCGCGTGGTCTCGCTGGTGGCCGAGGCGTTGACCGGCGAACTCGACCCCGAACCGCTCGACGCTGGCGCCGCGCACCGTGGATCCAACGGCGGAGCGCCGAACGTGAGCGATCTCGACAACCTGCTCGCCAGCCGCGAGATGATCCTCGTTGCGGGCTCTGGCGGCGTGGGCAAGACCACCATCGCCGCAGCGATGGGAATTGCTGCCGCAAGCCGTCAGAAGGGGCGTGTCCTCGTGCTCACGGTCGATCCGGCGCGGCGCCTCGCAACTGCGCTCGGACTCGAAGAGTTCGGCAACACCCCGACACGCATCCCCGCAGCGGCATTCGGTGACGATGGCGCGCAACTCCGTGGCGAGCTGTGGGTCGCGATGCTCGACACCAAGGCCGGCTGGGACGAACTGATCGTTCGACATGCTCCCGACGTCGCAGACCCGTGACGCCGTCCTGGCAAACCCGCTCTACGAGAACATCACCAGCCGGTTCGTGCACAGCCACGAGTACCTCGCGATGGAACAGCTGCACGATCTGCACGCCCGTGGCGAGTTCGACCTGGTCATCGTCGACACGCCGCCATCGCGCAACGCCCTGTCGATCCTCGATGCGCCCAGTCGGATGGTGGAGTTCTTCGGCAGTCGCTTGCTGCGATGGCTGACCGTGCCCTATCGCTCGCGGTTGTTCACGATGGCGTCCAAGCCGTTCTACCAGGTCGCCGACCGGGTCCTCGGCTCACGGTTCCTCCAGGACATCGCCGACTTCTTCGTGCTGTTCCAGGCGATGGAGAGCGGGTTCGTTCGGCGAGCGCGGGAGGTCGAGGCGCTGCTCGTCGATCCGCGTACGGCGTTCGTGGTGGTGACCACGCTCGAGACCGCTCCAAGTCACGAGGCCCGCTTCCTCGCACGAGCACTCTCGACCGTGAGATGAGTCTCGGAGCCATCGTCGCCAATCGGGTGCTGCCCGAGGAGTTGGCGGCGTCGCCTGCCGCCGACAGCGCCGCGGCGTTGCTGCAGCAGGCACCGGGTCCTGTTTCCGACGCGGTCGCCGAGGCGCTCGACGTCTCCGTCAAACGGGTGAGGTCGGTGCTCACTCAGGTCGCCACCCGGTTCGACGACGTCGCGCTCGTCGCCGCCCGAGAGTCCGATCGGCGCTCGGAACTGGCATCATTGGCGCCGTTGCTGGTGTCGGTTCCGTGGCTCGCGGGCGACATTCACGACCTCGCCGGACTCAGTGAGTTGGCCGGTCACCTCCGCGACGGCTGACGATCAGGCAGAATCAACGGTGATGACCTCTCTCGCCGAGCTCGACCCGCGAGCACTCCACACTTCATCGCGACGACATCGACCACCTGCATCGGCTCACCGCCGAGTGGGCGTTTCTCGCCGACCTGTGCTTCGCCGACCTGTTGCTCTACGTCCAGTCGGCGCCCGGCAAGTGGTTGGTCGATCGACCAGGTGCGTCCGGCGACCAACCAGACGATGTACGTCACCGACTACGTCGGGCACGTGGGCCGCAGGCGACGAGGCTGCACTGATCGACCAGGCCGCACAGGGCGGTCAACGTGCCGAGGGATCGATCGAGGTCGACGGAGTGAGCGACGAGGTCAACAACGCTCGGATGCTGGCGATCCCGGTGCGTCGCGACGGCGAGGTGATCGCGGTGTTGTCGAAGGAGTGGAAGGTGCGTGCGGGTCGTCCGCTCGGCGAACTCGAGCGCAACTACTCCTTCATCTTCGAAGAGTTCGTGCAGATGATCGAAGCCGGCTCGTTTCCCTTCGCCGGGCGTGTCGCTGATTCCAGCGCAGCTCCACGTGTTGGCGACGGCGTGCTGACCCTCGATGCCAACGGTGCAGTCACCTACGTGTCGCCGAACGCGAACTCGGCGCTGCATCGCGTCGGCATCCAAGCCAATCCCGTCGGCATGCGGCTCGCCGAGCTCGGATTCCACGACGGCCCGGTTCGCCAGGCGTTCGAGCGTTTCGAGCCGATCGTCGAGGAGTTCGAACAAGGTGCCGATGTCACGTTGCTGTGTCGTTGCGTGCCGATCGTCACCCTCACCGAGTCGGGGCGTGAGATCGCCGGCGGGTTGCTGCTCGTGCGTGACGTCACCGAGCTGCGCAAGCGCGACCGACTGCTGCTCAGCAAGGACGCCACCATTCGTGAGATCCACCACCGGGTGAAGAACAACCTGCAGACCATCTCGTCGTTGCTGCGCCTGCAGGCTCGTCGACTCACCAATGCCGAGGCGAAAGCCGCCGTGCAGGAGTCAGTGCGTCGTATTCGCACGATTGCGTTGGTGCACGAGTCGCTGTCGCGTGAACCCGGTGAGGACATCGCGTTCATCGAGATCGTGCGGCCGTTGCTCCGCCTGGCCGAGGAAGGCCTGCAATCGCCCGACCGGCCGGTGCGATTCACCGTGGGTGGCGATGGTGGTGGCCGGATCCCGGCCAATACTGCAACGCCGCTGTCGGTGGTGCTCACCGAGTTGCTGCAGAACGCCGTCGATCATGGGTTCCCCGAGGGCAGCAACGGTGGCGAGGTTGCGGTGCAGTTGTTGCACGCCGACGGCACCCTCACGGTTCGTGTCGTCGACAACGGTCGCGGGGTCGACCCGTCGTTCGACCTCGACCACGCCAAGGGTCTGGGCTTGTCGATCGTGCGAACGCTGGTGACCACCGAACTGAACGGCACGATCGACATCCGACCGGCCACGGCAGACGACTTGATCGAAGCTGCGCTCGCCGACGGTGTCGGACGTGGCGGCGGCACGGTGATCGAGCTCTGCGTTCCGGCTCACGACTGAGCCAGGTCGAACGGCCCGGTCCACCGACCGTTGCAGGCGATCGTCGGGTCGTTGCGGTGCGGGTTCAGCCCGCGAGCGCGTGCGGCGCGTGCCGCAGCGACACGACGTCGACGGATGACCCGTCGCTCTTCTTCGGTGAGCCCGCCCCAGATGCCTGAGTCCTGGTTGGTGTCGAGCGCGAAATCGAGACACTGCTGGGACACCGTGCACTCGCCGCACACCTCTTTGGCCCGGTCGATCTGGACCAACGCATGGCCCGTGGTCCCGACTGGAAAGAAGAGTTCCGGGTCGGTGTCGCGACAGATGGCGTCGTCTCGCCACTCGTAGTCTGCGGCTCCAAGGGTGAGGCTGGACGCAAGGATCGACACGTTGGTGCTCCTCGAAAGTGGCTGAGGCGGAAGTCCGCCGGAGGGGTGTTGGGTCATCGCCGTTGTGGCGATCGGCCGTTCGGGCCGGGACGCACTGTAGGCGTGAACTTTCGTCGCCGCAAGGGTCGATTGGCCCTGGTGGCTCCGAAGGTGCGGCCGACCTGGCCCTGCGCAGCGCGTCGCGCCGATCGGCAATGATGTCGGGATGCTTGTCGTTGCGCACCGAGGGGCCTCTGCGGCTGCCGCGGAGAACACACCCGCCGCTTTCCGTTTGGCTGACGAGATGGGCGCCGACGGGGTCGAGCTCGACGTTCGCCGCGCTCCCGACGGTCGGCTGCTCGTCGCTCACGACCCGTTGCCCGAGCTCGCCGCGGACGTCGACGCCCTGGGTTGCTCGACGCTCGACGAGGTGCTCGATGCGTGCGGGGAGCGGATGCTGGTGAACGTCGAGATCAAGAATTCGAAGACCGATCCCGGCTACGACCCGACGATGGCCGTGGTGGCCCCCGTCATCGGCGCGCTCAGGCGACGGGGTCCGAACGCACGCCGCCGCTGGCTGATCTCGTCGTTCTCGTGGAGCACCCTTGTGGCGTGTCGCGAGTTGGCGCCTGAGATCCCGACGGCGTGCCTCACGATGGGCCGCACCGACCGACCGACGCTCGAGCGACTGGTTCGTGCCGGACACGTCGCGCTGCACCCATGGGAGGCGTTGGTCGACGAGGCGCTCGTAGCGGCGTGCCATGACGTCGGCCTGGCCATCACGACCTGGACATGCAACGACCCCGACCGTCTCGTGGACCTGGCAGCGATCGGCGTCGACGGTGTGTGCACCGATGTGCCCGACGTGGCGCTCGCGTCACTCGGTCGGCGCGGCCGGGCCGCCCGGGCGGAGTGGCCGAGCGCCGCGACTGACTGCGTCCGACGGTCGTCGATCCGTTCGAGCGATCCGTTCGAGCGACCCGGTTCAGGTGGACGCGGGAAAGACGAGGCGCACCGCATTGGGCACGTGGGTGATTGCGAGGCGTTTGGTGCTGCCCAGTGCATCTCCGTCGACCTGATAGGGAAACGGTGTGTCGTGTTCGATCGTCGAGTGCGGCGACGTCGATCCGAATGTCGAGGTGGTCGGCGGGTTGGACGCCGCCACCTCGTAGCGCTCCAGCGAGCGAGGTGAGGATGGCAGATGCGCTCATCGTCGTGAACGTGATCGCGACGAGTCCGCGGTCCAGCGACGCGGCCGGCGACAGATCGAGTGGACGGTTGCCGAGGTAGGTGTACGGATTGGTGTTGAGCACGACCGTGAAGTAACCGTCGTTCACGTCGGGCCCCCCGTCGCCGTGGAGGCGAAAGTGCGGCGTGTGGCGGTCGTAGCCGTGCATCCATGTCGACACGCCCGACCAGATGAACAGCGGATGACCCAGCCAGCGCTTCATCGAGCCGCGCCGCTCGACTTGTTGGACCACCGCAGCATCGAAGCCGACCCCGGTGTGGAAACAGAAGTACCGGCCGTTCACCTGGCCGAGGCCGATCGGGCGGAAGTCTCCGGCGTCGATGCCGTTGGCCAATTCGTCGACGGCGGACACCGGGTCGTTGGTCATGCCGAGTGTGCGGGCGAACACGTTGGTGGAACCGCCGGGCAGCACGCCGAGTGCGGTGTCGGTGCCGGCAATACCCGTGGCGACCTCGTTCAGGGTGCCGTCGCCGCCGAAACCGATCACCACGTCGACACCACGTCGCGCAGCATCGTGGGCGAATCGCGTGGCGTGGCCCCGACGGTTTGTCTCGACCACCTCCACGTCGTGTTCGCGGCTCAGTCGCCGGTGCACGATCACGGTGTTGCGTGCCGTCACCGACGAGGCGAAGGAGTTGACCACGAGCAGGATCCGCAAGATGCTGACGGTAGCGAACCAGCGGCACTGCTGCGACCCAGTGGCCGACTGCGCCGTTGCAACCGCGCTGTTGCATTCGAGGCCGAGTTGGGGTCGAAGTTGACTGACCGGTAACTTGGACGACATATGAACGTCATCGTCTGTGTGAAACAGATCCCCGACCCGGCGCTGCCCGGGGAGTTGGATCCCTCGACCAACACGCTCAAGCGTGACGGCAAGCTCATCCTCGACGAGTCCGACAGCTACGGCGTCGAAATGGCTCTGCAACTCGTCACCGCAGCCGGTGGCGGCGAGGTCAGCCTCGTGTCGATGGCTCCCAACGCCGAGACCTCCGGGCTGCGCACTGCGCTCGCGATGGGAGCTGCCAAGGCAGTCCTGGTGAGCGACCCGTCGCTCGCCGGCGCCGATGCGCTCACCACGGCGAAGGTGCTGGGCGGTGCCACCAAGCACCTCGGCGACTTCGATCTCGTCATTGCCGGCACCGAGTCCTCCGACGGCTACACCGGCACCGTGCCGGAGCAGCTCGCCGAAGTGCTCGGCCTCCCGTCGATCACGTTCGCCAAGAGCATCGAGATCACCGACGGCACACTCAAGGTGGCCCGTCAGACCGAAGCCGGCTACGACGAGGTCACCTGCTCGCTTCCTGCAGTGGTCTCCGTGACCGCTGGTGTCGTCGAGCCTCGGTACCCGAGCTTCAAGGGCATCATGGCCGCCAAGTCGAAGCCCGTCGACACGGTCACCGCTGCCGACCTCGGCATCGAGTCGGTCTCGTGGGCTCAGCAGATCAGCTCCGTCGAGGATGCTCCCGTGCGTGAAGCCGGCGAAGTCATCGAAGACGACGGTGAAACGTTCAACAAGATCGTCGAGTACCTCGACAACCTGAAAGTCATCTGAGGAGACCAACGATGGGTATCGACAACATCTGGGTGTTTGCACAGGCCGCCGATGGCGCGCCGACCACCGGCACACTCGAACTGCTCACCAAGGCAGCCAGCCTCGGCGGCACCGTCTCGGCGTTCATCGCCGGTGATGGCGCTGCGGTCGCTGGTGTGCTCGGGGACCATGGCGCTGCCAAGGTCTTTGCCACGGGCGATCTCGCCGGTGCGTTGCCCGGCGTCGCGGTGTCCGCCGCGATGCAGGCCGTGATCGAAGGTGGCGAGAGCCCCGACCTGATCATGTTCCCACAGAGCTACGAAGGTCGCGACGTGATGTCGCGGCTGTCGGTCAAGCTCGACCGCACCGTGCTCACCAACTCGACCTCGGTCACGGTCGACGGCGATTCGGTCACCGTGCAGACCCCGATCTTCGGTGGAAGCAAGCTGGTCAATTCCACCTTCACCGGCGAGCGTCCGTTCCTGGCTGCATTCCGTCCGAAGAGCTTCGTTGCCGAAGGCGGCGCGGGCGCAGCGGGCGAGGTCGTTGCCGCTCCGGTTCCCGACCTCGGCACCAGCGGTGGTGCAACCGTCACCGCCGTGCACGTCGAGGAGACCTCTGGTCCCAAGCTCGACGAGGCAGCCGTGGTGGTTGCCGGCGGCCGCGGCCTCGGCGAGGCCGACAAGTTCGACATGATCGAGTCGTTGGCCAAGCAGCTCAAGGGCGCCCCTGGTGCCTCACGAGCGATCGTCGACGCCGGTTGGGTTCCCTACAGCTACCAGGTCGGCCAGACCGGCAAGGTCGTCAAGCCGACGGTCTACATCGCCGCGGGCATCTCTGGTGCAACGCAGCACATGGTGGGCATGAAGGGTTCCAAGAACATCATCGCCATCAACAAGGACAAGGAAGCACCGATCTTCGGTGTTGCCGACCTGGGTATCGTCGGCGACGTTCACAAGGTGCTGCCGCAGCTCATTGCTGCCCTCGAAGCCCGCTGAGCTCGCCGACCTGTACTCGACCGAGCGCAGGTTGCGTCCCGTTTACTGAAGCCGGCCCGGGATCGTTCGTCGTGGATGAACGATCCCGGGCCGCTTCGCGCCCGGACGTGTCGCCAGGGTGGTGGTTCGCGAAGCGATGAGTTTCCGCGCGACCCGTACCGCGAAGACTCATCGCTTGGGTGATGACCGGGGCGGGGGTCAGGTGGCGTCGCGGGCGAGGATGGCCCAGGCGGTTGACTCCGCTCGGTCCTCCACGGCGAGTTGCAGCTGCCAACCCATCGCGGGCTCGTGTGCATCCCAGCGGTACCACGTGAATTCGTCGGCGAGCGCCCCGAGTTCATCGGGTGGCAACGGCCAGTCGTCGAGCAGATCACCAAGCGCGGCCAGCACCCACCAGGCCCCGAAGCGGCCGGATGCGGCGCCTCGGCGCCGACCGTGTGCTCCGCCGCTCGCGCCGGCCCACGCGAGCCAGGAAAGCGCGGTCGCGGGCTCGATCTCGACCAGGCGAGCCCGACGCAGGCCGAGCGCGCCGAGCGCGCCGACGGCATCGCCATCGACGCACACGATGTCGGCGTGGCCGTTCGAGCCGTTGATCCACGGCTCGACCAGTTGGCGAATGGCGAGGTCGACGTCGTCGTCGAGTCGCTCGGCGGGTTCCGGCTCGATGTCGGTCCAGTCGTCGGGAAGGTCCGGCATCGGGAACTCGCCCCCGGCGTCGGAGTAGGTCGCGAGCTCGTAGTCAGGCTCCCACGGCTGCAGCGCCAACGGCAGGTCGAGCACCGCTGGCAGGTCCGGGGCGTCGACGTGTTCGCCGCGAATCACCCGTTCGTGAGCCACGAAGGCCGCTCGAGGTCCGAGGTCGAGCTCGGGTCGCAGCTCGGCCCAGGTGTGGTGTTGCGCAGCGACCTCCGTGAGCGGGCCGATCGTGAATCGGCCCGAGAGCCCGTCGCTTTCGTCGAGCACCGCGGCGACGTACTCGGGGGTTGCCAGCAGGGCCAGGCGGTACTCGGCCAGCGTGGCGGCCGGCCAGAGTTGGCGGCCCGTTGCGACCGCACGACGTGAGCGGTCACGGAGCCGGAGCAGACCAGCCCAGTCGCGATCGCTGCATCGGTCGTCGATCATCCGCACCAGGGCGTCGAGATCGCCCCGATGGATCAGTTCGTCGAGGTGATCGTCGGAGTCGCCGTGTTCGCTGGATGTGCCGGAGCCGCCCGGGCCATTGCTCACTGCCACGTCAGACCAGCGGCCAGGGGTACCGTCGGCCGGTCGGGTCGGTGGGGAAGCGACGATTGGTGACACACCAGCCTGCGCGGCCCTGGAGTGCCTCGACTTCGTCGTCGGCGAGCAAGGTCGAGATCTGCAGTGGCACACGTTCGCAGAGTTCGCCGACGCGGTCGAGCCAGTGGTCGGGGATCGGTTCGTCGCCGAACTCCCAGATCACGGTCCGCAGCTTGTATTCGGCGGAGAAGCACAATCCGTTGTCGATACCCCACACGGTGGCTGGCTCGCCGTCGCGCTCGGGGATCATCAGCACATGGCCGCTCTTGCGGTCGGTGTTGTTGGCGAGCACGTCGAGCAACGCCATGGCGCGGAGCCGATCGTGGAGATCGGGATGCGCCTCGTGGATGGTGAAGTAGTGCTGGCTGTGGTCGGCGGTGACGAACCACTGCACCGAGCCTTCACCGATCGGTCCGTCGCGCAACACCGTCGGCGGAATCACGCCGAGTCCGAGGTGCTCGCTCAGGAGGTAGGTGGCAACTTCGCGCCGGTGCAGGCCGGGCTCGAAGTCCCACAGCGGCCGTTCGCCGCGAGTGGGCTTGTAGATCGCCGGGTGCGACGCGCCGTTGTGGGTGACGTGCACGAGGAACGTGGCGTTGCTCGAGTACGGCATGCGGCCCTCGACCTCGATGTCGCCGTGCAACAGGTGCTCGATCGGGTCGTCGACGGCATCGACGCGCAACTCGACGCCACGCTCATCACCTGGATCGTCGTCGTCATCGAAGTCGTCGTCGTCAGCTTCGTCGAAATCGTCGTCGTCGAAATCGTCGTCGTCGAAATCGTCGTCGTCGAGATCGTCGGTGGCATCGTCCTCGTTCGCGTCGTTCAACGATTGGTCTGACACGGTCAGTTCATCCGCGGACAGTCGTGGCCGTCGGGGTCGATCGGGAGCGCGCACCACTGGCACGGCGGTCGGCCGGCAGCCACGACACCGTCGGCGTGCTCACAGAACGCTGCAGCCTGGCCCCGGCTGATGTACAGCCTGACATGGCCACGGTCGTCGTCCTCGAGCGGCTCGCCTTCTTCGTCGACGTCGCCGACCTCATCCAACTGGATCAGCACACGGTCGTTCGAGCGGTCGTAGCCGAGGCCGATCGGACCGAGCACGAACACCGCATCGACCGGTTCGCGAAGTTCGAGCGCTCCGCTCATGGGTCGGTCCTCTGCCGGTGGCAGGTCGGCGAGCACCCGACGCAGGTATTGCACGATCGCTGCGGTCTGCTGCTTCTCGCACTTGACGGTGACCTTCTGGCCGTCGGCTCGCGCCTGCAGCAGAAAGGTCCGGTCGCCCGGGCGGCCGACGGTACCGACGGTGAATGCCGAGACCTCGTCGAATTCGTAGAACACACTCATGTCACGACGGCTGGAGGTCGGTGAGTGGGCGGCCGGTCGAGTTGACCGTCAAGACGGTGGGTCCCCCGGCACCCCAGCCGATCGCCGTGATCGAGGCCGGACTGATCACGATGCGCTGGAACAGATCGATGTGGGTGCCGAGCGCGTGCGCCACCGCTGCCTTGATCGTGTCGGCGTGCGAGACGCACACGATCGTGCCGCCCGGATGTGCGAGGCGGAGGCGATCGAGCGCCGACACCATGCGAGTCTGCATCTCGGTGAAGCTCTCGCCGTTCGGGAACCGGAACGTCGAGGGTGCCCGTTGCACGGTCTGCCACTCGGGGAGCTTCATCAGCTGCTTGAGTTCTGCCCCGGTCCAGTCGCCGAAGTCACACTCGAACAGTCCGCGATCGATCTTGGTCGTGAGGCCACGGGCTGCGGCGATCGGCGCCGCAGTTTCCTTCGCCCGCTCGAGCGGTGAGGAGTAGATGGCGTCGACCTGCTTCAGTTCGGCGATCCGTTCGGCGGCGATCTGCGCTTGACGGCGGCCCTCGTCGGCGAGGTGCAAGCCCTTCGCCGCGTCCCGGCAGTACCTTGCCGGTGGTGGGGGTCTGGCCGTGACGCACGAGCAACACGGTGGTGAACGGGGGAGGGGGAGACTTCTTCGCTGTGGCCATGGAGTACGACCAACCTACTGTCGAGGGCGATGACTCCGCTCGCCAGGCTCGAAGGTGATGTGATCGGGTGCCGCACGTGCCCGCGCCTGGTCGAGTGGCGCGAGCGCGTGGCGGTCGAAAAGCGTGCGGCGTACCGCGACGACGACTACTGGGGACGTCCGATCCCGGGCTTCGGCGATCCGGCGGCACGCATCGTGGTGCTCGGTTTGGCGCCGGCCGCGCACGGGGCCAACCGGACGGGGCGGGTGTTCACCGGCGACCGCAGCGGCGACTGGCTGTTTCGGGCGATGCACCGAGCGGGGCTCGCCAACCAGCCGACGTCGCAATCGGCCGACGACGGCCTCGAACTCCACGACGCCTGGGTGACCGCGGCGGTCAAGTGCGCCCCACCGGCGAACAAGCCGTTGCCGGAGGAACGCGATGCGTGCGCGCCGTTCCTGCAGCGGGAGCTTGCGGCGCTCGAGCACGCCACGGTGGTGGTCTGCCTCGGCCAGTTCGGCTACCAGGCAGCGTGTGCACACTTCGAGGTGCGGCCCCGCCCGCGATTCGGCCATGGCGTCGAAGTGCCGATCGCCGATGGACCGATGCTCATCTGCTCGTTCCATCCCAGCCAGCAGAACACGTTCACCAAACGATTGACCGAACCGATGCTCGATGCGGTGTTCAACCGAGCTGTGGATGTGGCCAGTGCACGCTGACGGGTCTGGGCGCGTGAGTCAGGTGCGCGTCCGGCGGGTGGCCAGTAACCTCGGGTCGCTGTGACGCACTCTCGACGCTCCATCACCAATGCGCTTGCCATCGGCCTCGTCGCGGTGATCGGGATGTCGGCATGCACCTCGGACCCGAGCGCGCGCCGTGTCGCCGAAGACCTCGTGAAAACCGTCGCCCAGGACGAGCCCGAGGTCGAAGCATGCATGTTGGCCGTCATCGACGACTACGACAACGAGTTCGGCCTGCAGGACCTCGGGAGCGACGCCGAGAGCGAGAACGAAGAGAAGTCGGCCCCAGCCGACGCGATCCTCGCCGACTTCGAAGCAGATCTCGCCGCGTGCATCCCCGACGGCGTCACCCTCAGCACGGTCGCCCCCTGACGCCCGTCACGTTTGGTGTCAGACACCAAACGTGACGTCGAGTCCTGGGGTCGTCGTTGGTGGGCTCAGTCGGCCTTGGGGGCTGCGTCGGCAGGAGGAGCGGCTGCCTTCTTCTTCGGTGGCGGGACACCGACGGCAGGGGCCGGATCGGCGTCCTTCGGCCAACGGCGGCGGCTGACGATCGACAGCAGCCGGAGCAGGCGCATCGCGGTTTCGTCGGTCTGCGCCGGCTTGGCGATGATCGAGCCGTCGGCGATCATCCGCTCGATCACCTGCTCGCCGAGTTCGGTGCGCACGATCGTGAGCGTCCAGTCGTTGTCCTCGCCGATGCCGCCGGTGGACACGTCGGCGTGTTCGGCAGCGAAGTCGGGGCAGCTCGTGCAGCCCTTGCGGGTCCACGCGTGGCATTCCTTGAGGTTGATCTCGTGGTACGAGCCGTCCTTCATCCAGATCTGGAACACGCCCTTGATGTTCATCTTCACCATGTCCTGCTTCTTGAGGCCGTACTTGGCCTCGAACAGTTCGGTGAAGATGGCGTCGTCGAAGGTCTTCGAGCAGAGCAGGCCGATGTTGAACAGGAACGGCTTGGACACCTTGCCGGCCTTGCGGTCCCACATCGTCGGCGGCGACGACGTCTGGCACCCCATGCCGACGAGGGCGAGGCGCTCGTAGCCCTTCTCCTTCGCCTCGGGCAGGGCGAGCGGGTTGGCGCAGTAGGTGTAGCGACTGCCGGCGGTGGCGAGGATCTCGTCCTTGGTGGCCACGACTGCGGGCTTGGCCTTCCACGCGTCGTCGTCCTCGACGCCGGACACGAGTGCGGCATCGATGTAGTCGTGCTCGCGCAACCAGATCAGCATCGCCGAGACGAGGCCGCCGTCCTGACCCATCTTGTGCACCATCTCGTCGCTTGCCCGAGTCAGATAGAGCTGGCGCCAGATGCCGGCCATCTCGTCGGGTTCACGCACTCGGCCGAACAGGTGCATGTCGGCCGCCGGCTCCCACGCCTGAAAGCGAGGGCAGGCTCGTGTGCAGGTGGTGCACCCGCCGCTTTCGCCGAATCCGTGGATGCAGTTGTCGAGGCCCAGTTCCTCCTCGAGGTGGAAGGGGATGTACTTTCCCTCTTCGTGCTCGTAGCCGATCACGTCGTGCGGGCAGGTGACCACGCAGCCAGCGCAGCCCGTACAGAGCCCGGTGGTGATGACCTCGGCATACAGCTCTTTCCACTGCGCCGTCCACCGACCCGCCTTGGCAGGAGTGGTGGGGGAAGCGTCAGGCTCGACCGTCGTCATGCTGCTGACTGTAGGTCACGGGGCCCCGCGCCAGCGAGGGAAGCGCCAGCGACGAGCTGGAGTCGGTCCGACCTCACGTTCCCCGACACCGGTTCGTGGTGAGGACCGACGAACCAGAACGCGAAGGTCCCCGAGCCTGACCCCTCTGAGGACGCAAAGGGAGGCTCGGGGACCAACAGGCGGAACGCGACGATGCGTCCCGATCGGTTGGGAAGGGAGTGCTAGACGGCGTCTGCTCCCTCTTCACCGGTGCGGATGCGCACGAGGCGGTCCACGTCGGTGACCCAGATCTTGCCGTCGCCGATCTTGCCGGTGGCTGCCGCTGACACGATCGCGTCGACCACGGCGTCCACGGCATCGTCGGCAACGACGATGCCGAGGCTCACCTTGGGCACGAAGTCGATCTTGTACTCCGCTCCGCGGTAGGTCTCGGTGTGGCCGCCCTGACGGCCGAAGCCACGGACTTCCGACACGGTGATCCCGGCGATGCCGATGGCTTTGAGCGCATCTTTGACGTCGTCGAGCTTGAACGGTTTGATGACCGCTGTCACGAGTTTCATGTGTTGGTTCCTTTGTTGGTTCCTGAGATGGTGTGTCGCTCGATGGGGGTCAGCTCTGGTGAGCCAGGTCCTTGGCGTAGCCCTCGATGCCGTGCTCGAGGAAGTCGAGACCTTCGATCTCTTCCTCGGCCGTGACCCGGAGGCCGATCGTGCTCTTCAGCACGAAGAACAAGATGCCGGTGCAGACGACGACCCACGCCAGGATGATGACGGCCATCAGCGCCTGGACGGCGAGTTGGTCCACGCCGCCACCGTAGATCAGGCCGGCGTCTTCCCGGCCGAGGAACGCGTCGTCGTACCTGGCGAACAGTCCGACCGACAACAGGCCCCAGAGACCGCAGACACCGTGGACGCTGACGGCGCCGACCGGGTCGTCGATCTTGATCTTGTCGAAGAAGAAGACCGAGAACACGACCAAGACGCCGGCGACGGCACCGATCACGATCGACCAGACCGGGGTGACCGCTCCACACGGAGCGGTGATCGCCACGAGTCCGGCGAGTACGCCGTTGCCGATCATCGCCAGGTCCGGCTTGCCGGTCTTGAGCGTGATGGTGATGGCGGTGAAGAGACCGCCGGCAGCGGCTGCCAGCATCGTGTTGAGAGCAATCGTCGACACGAACTCGTCGGCGAGCAGCTCAGAGCCGGGGTTGAACCCGAACCAGCCCACCCAGAGGATGAACACACCCAGGATGGCGAACGGGATGCTGTGACCCGGGATCGCCCGGACGTTGCCGTTCTCGTCGTACCTGCCGATGCGGGGTCCGAGGAACATGGCGCCCATGAAGGCGGCGATGCCGCCGGTCATGTGCACGATGCCGGAGCCGGCGAAGTCGGAGAACACGGCGCCGTTGATGTTGATGTCGGCAATGAGTCCGCCGCCCCAGGTCCAGTGGACGATCACCGGATAGATGAAGGCGCACATCACGGCGGAGAAGATCACGTACGACCAGAACTTCGTGCGTTCTGCCATGGCGCCCGAGGCGATGGTCACCGCAGTCGCGGCGAAGACCGCCTGGAAGAAGAACGACGTCGCCGGGCTCAGTCCACCTTCGGGGATCGCTGCGAGGTCGAGATCTTGCAGGAAGAAGTTGCTCGTGCCGATGAACCAGCCGCCGCTGTCGCCGAACGCGAACGCCCAGCCGGTGGCGAAGAACGCCAGGATGCCGACGACGGCATCGGTCATGTTCTTGGCGAAGATGTTCACGACGTTCTTCGCCCGGGTCAAGCCCGCCTCGACGAGCGCGAAGCCCGCCTGCATGAAGAACACCAACACGCCGGCGATGAACACCCAGATGTTGTTCAGGTAGTCCTGGGTTGTCGGTACGTAGTCCTGGGCAAAGCCCACGGATGGGGTGATGGCCAAGATGGCGACGACGCCACCCAGACCGGAAATAACTCGCAGTGCACGTTTCGGCACGGGTCCTCCAATAGGTGTGTTGAACAGGGATGCGGAGTCCAGTGGCGCCATTGCCTCCCGGATTGCGAGCGCAACCTAAGGGTGCAGGATTTCTCGTTGGTGGCCGAAGTGTTTCCTGCGTGTGAATGGTCTCGGCCCAGCTCAGCGATCGTGCGCAGCGCTGAACTTGACCCGTGGGTCAAGTGGGCTGGCAGAATGGGGGAATGGATCTCTCCTATCCCCCCGAAGCCGAGGAATTCCGCGCCCAGATCAAGAGCTGGCTGCACGACAACCTCCCCGATGGTTGGTTCGACGACGGCTTCGAGATGACCGACCAACAGCGCAAGCAGTTCAACGACGAGTGGCCCCAGAAGCTGTTCGAAGGAGGCTGGATCTGCGCCACCTGGCCCGCGGAGTACGGCGGCAAGGGCCTCACCACGATGCAGGGCGTGGTGCTCTCGGAAGAGTTCGCGAACGCAAAGGCTCCGATCCGCGGCGACTTCTTCGGCGACACGCTCGTGGGCCCGACCATCCTCCAGTGGGGCACCGAGGAACAGAAGAAGGAATTCCTCCCCGGCATCCTGTCGGGCACCACCCGCTGGTGCCAGGGATTCTCCGAGCCGAACTCCGGTTCCGATCTCGCCTCGCTGAAGACCACGGCCGTGCTCGACGGCGAAGAGTGGGTCATCAACGGCCAGAAGGTGTGGACCACACAGGGCCACCACGCCGACTACTGCTTCCTGCTCACCCGGACCGACCCCGACACCAAGCACGCAGGCATCTCCTACATGCTGGTGCCGATGCGCCAGGAGGGTGTCGAGGTCCGTGGCATCACCCAGCCCGACGGAACCGCTGAGTTCTGCGAGGTGTTCTTCGACAACGCCCGTTGCGCGAAGGACGCGGTTGTCGGTGGTGTCAACAACGGCTGGAAGGTCGCCAACTCCACTCTGGCGTTCGAGCGTGGCCAGTCGGCCACCACCGGCTACCGCCGCTTCGCCGAGGAGTACCGCCTGCTCGTCGAGATGGCCACCGAGAAGGGTGTGCTCGACGACCCACTGATCCGCCAGCGGCTCATGGAGTACTACACCAAGATCCAGATCCTCAGGATCAACGGGTTGCGCAACCTGTCGGCGACGCTCTCGGGCGGCGGCGACATGGGCACGATCGCTCTCGGCGCCACCAACAAGATGTTCTGGTCGGAGATGCACAAGGCAGCGATGGAGCTCGCGGTCGACATCGTCGGAGCCGACGGCATGCTGATCGATGCCGGCCCCGAGTCGGGAAGCTGGCCAGGTGCGGCACGAGACAAGCAGCGCGACGGATATCCCGTCAGTCCGATGATGTCGTCGTTCTTCTTCTCGCGCTCGGAGACCATCTGGGGCGGCACCAGCCAGATCCAGCGCAACATCGTGGGCGAACGAGTGCTCGGCCTCCCCAAGGAGCCCAAGCCCCCCACCGAGTGATGCTGAGCGCCACCGCCCCGGCTACCTGCTTCTCGTGAACAACTTCACCTCTCAGAGGTGAAGTTGTTCCCGAGAACGTTCACGCAGCGGCGACTTCGAGCCGTCGCTGGCGGTGGAGGGCCACGAGTTGGTCGATCACCGCGTCGAAGTTCTGACTGAGCTCGATGTCGGTCACGCGCTCGATCTGCCAGCCGACGAGGCGGCCCTCTCGGTCTCGGGTCTTGTCGTATTGAGCGTCGAGGCGGCCACCGTGCCAGGTGACGTGATCGATCTCGAGCGCCCAACGGATCGATGGGTCGGCGCCGTCGGGGTGGATGATCGTGCCAGTGGCCAGCCGCAACGGGAACTGTCGTGTCAGCACGACGCCTCGTGCTTCGAGTGCCTTCAACACGCGGAGCTCAAGCCCGGATCCGGCGGGCTTCTGCCAGTCGGTCCGTTGGCTCATGACACGTCGCACGCGTGCGAGTCCTGGGCGCCCCTTGGCGTGCATGCGACGCGCCGTTCGCCAGAGCGTGGGCATCGTGGCATGGTGGTCGAGGACCCACTCGGTCAGCCGTTCGAAGTGCTCGTCGTCGAGATCGCGCGCGCAGTCGAACCACGCGCCGGGGGACTGGCAACGCAGATGCCATCGCCGCGCTGCACCCGGTCCTCGTCATCGAGCACGTTGGTCCGCCGGAGTGTGACGTTTCGCGCAAGCGGTGTGCGGTCGTGAGCGACGAGCACGATGGGTTGCTCGGTGCGCCAGACGTGGCGAAACCCCCACAATCTGGCTGCGGCGGGACCCGCGATGACCACCTCGGGATCGGCGGCGCACGCGGCCACGCACCTCGCATGGAAGGTGTCGGGAGACGTCGCCACGCGATACACCCCGTTGTGCACGCGAACGAACAACTGCCGCTGCGTCCACCGGTCGATCTCGCGATGTGAGAATCCGTCGCCGATGAGCTGCTCGCGGGTGACGATGCCGTGGCGCTTCGAGATCACCCCAGTGAGGGTGCGGGACATCTGAACCATGTGGACCTCCGAAAACCGAGTGGGTGGACGGGGCCGCGACGGCCGATGCGGGAGAACTCCCTCAGCCACGATACCGATGTCCGCTCTCGAGCGACGTCCGACGTCTTCTCGTGAACAACTTCACCTCTCAGAGGTGGCGTTGTTCACGAGAACGAAACGGGTGGGCGTGGTCGCGGTGTGGGCACTCGGGTACGGTCGGCAGTTGTGGACGAACTCTTGGAGGCCGACGGAAGCCCACGGCCGATCGCTGGTGACCTGATCGAGTTGCTGCATCGCATCGGCATCGACGAGGTGCGAGAGCGCCAGCGCGTGTCCGACCTCGAGATTCTCACGATGGGCATTTCCTTCACGGTGTATTCCGACGGTGAGAACATCGACCGGGCCTGGCCGTTCGACATCATCCCCCGCCTGATCGACGGCGACGAGTGGAGCCTGGTCGAGCGCGGTCTCGCCCAGCGGCTACGTGCGCTCAACCACTTCATCGACGACATCTACAACGATCGGCGCATCATCGCCGACGGTGTGTTCCCGGCGGACCTGCTCGACGAGTCCGCCAACTATCGGCCGGAGTGCCAGGGCATCCGCCCGAAGTTCGGCGTGTGGGCGCACATCTCCGGATCCGACCTCGTCCGTGGTGGCGACGGCGTGCTGTACGTGTTGGAGGACAACCTGCGCGTCCCGTCGGGTGTGAGCTACTTGCTCGAGAACCGCGCCGTGGCGAAGCGGGCATTCCCGGAATTGTTCGAGCGCCATCGGATTCGCCCTGTCGACGCCTACACCGACGAACTCAACCGGTTGTTGTCCTCGCTGGCGCCCGATGGTCGCAACGATCCGTGCATTGCGGTGTTGACGCCGGGAATCTTCAACTCGGCGTACTTCGAGCATTCGTTCCTGGCCCAGCGCATGGGCGCTGAGCTGGTCGAGGGACAGGATCTGGTGGTCGGGGACGACGACTGCGTGTACATGAAGACCATCCAGGGGCTCGAGCGCGTTGATGTGATCTATCGCCGCATCGACGACCTGTTCCTCGACCCTGAGGTGTTCCGACCGGACTCGGCGCTCGGGGTGGAGGGCCTGATGCGGGCGTGGAAGGCGGGCAACGTCGGCATCGCCAACGCGCCGGGTGCCGGTGTTGCCGACGACAAGGTCGTCTATGCCTGGGTGCCCGACATGGTGCGCTACTACCTCGGGGAGGAACCGCTGATCCCGAATGTGCCCACGTACCGATGCATGTACGACGACGAACGCGAGTACGTCCTTGCCAACCTCGGCGATCTGGTGCTCAAGCCGGCCAACGAGAGCGGTGGCTACGGCATCGTGATCGGCAATCGAGCGAGCGCCGCCGAGCTCGAGGCGGCCGCCGAATCGGTCCGGGCGGACCCCCGCAACTGGGTGGCCCAACCGATCCTCGACCTCTCGACCGCTCCCACCCTCGTCGACGATGGCATCGAACCGCGTCACCTCGACCTTCGCCCGTTCATCCTCACTGGCGAGCACAGCTACGTCACCGCGGGCGGCTTGACCCGGGTGGCGCTCACGAAGGGTTCACTGATCGTGAACTCATCGCAGGGTGGCGGGAGCAAGGACACGTGGATCGTCGACCGCGACGATGTCGGCCCGTCCGGGCTCGGTCAGGTCGCCTCGCAGCAACAGCATCAGACAGGGGCAGGCTGATGGCACTGCTGTCGCGTGTTGCCGATCGGATGTACTGGGCAGCTCGTTACGCCGAACGCGCCGAGGACTCGGCTCGTGTGTTGCGCTCGTACGGTGACGTGCTCGCTGACCTCCCGACGTCGTCGGCGCGATGGAGCCCGCTCGTGTCGATCTCCGGGAGCGATGTCCGGCTGCCGCCGGTGGTCGGGTCCGACGAGAGTCAGGTCGCTCAGTTCCTGATCGCCGATCGTGAGCATCCGAACAGCATCGTCAATGCCGTCGAGCAGAGCCGGGAGAACTTGCGGACGTGTCGCGAGGTGCTGCCGCGCGAGGCGTGGCAGACCGTCAACGATCTCTCGATCTACGTCCGCGGCGCTGCGGTCACCTCCGTGGAACGGCGGCGGCGAGATCGCTTCCTCGCTCGTGTGATCGACGAGAGTCGACGCCTCGACGGGGTGGTGATCTCGACGATGACGCGCGACGAGGTGTACGAGATGTGGCGTCTGGGTCGATACATCGAACGCGCCGACATGACCACACGGGTGCTCGGTGTTCGTGCTGCGAGCTTGCTGTCGTTGCCGCCCGGTGCGGTCGACGAGTTCGCCGAGGTGCAGTGGATGGGCGTGTTGCGCTCGTTGTCGGCGCTCCAGATGTACCAGCGTGCGACTCGCGGACACATCGACGGTCCCGCAGTCGTGCGTTTCTTGTTGTTCGATCACCGATTCCCACGGTCGGTCGCAGGCTGCCTCGCCGAGATGCGCAGCTCGATCCTTCGCCTGCCCGAGTACTCGACGGTGCTGGGGGCACTGGAAGCTGCCGATCGGCAGCTGCGTCAGAGCCGCCCCGCTGCTGACGACGGCGTGGCGCTCGATGCGGCGATGGACGGTGTGCAGAACGCGCTCGCCCGCCTCAATCGTGTGATGCACGAACAGTACGTCGTGCACTGAGTCCCACGAACATGGCAAACGATCACAGCGGCACCCAGACCGGCACTCCGCCGTCGGCGACGGCGAGCGTCGGCGGGATGGACGCCCGGTCGCTGATGGAATCGATCGCCGGTTTGGCTGATCTCCCCACGCGTCAACTCGACCACGATCGGTTGCTTGCGGCCGAAGGCGCCGGGCACATCGTGCACGACCTGCCGTTGCGGGCCGACGGACGAACGGTGGTGCTCGAATCGCGGCCGTGGCGGCTCGATCCGATCCCACTCGTGATCGATGGCGACGAATTCGTGGCGCTCGCCGACGGAGCGATCGCCAGGATGCAGATGCTCGAGGCAATTCTCGACGACGTCTACGGCGCCCGAACACTGCTGCGCGACGCGGTGATCGACCCGGTTGCGCTGTGGGGGAGTGAGCGCTACCGGCTGGCGGCGTTCGGTCACCGCCCCAACCGGCGCTGGCTCACCAACTATGCCGTCGACATCGTTCGCGACGTCGACGGGCGCTGGCGGGTCGTCCGCGACCTCACGGACGCCCCCGCGGGGGTCGGCTATGCGCTGCTGGGCCGATCGGTTGCGAGCCGCGTGCATCGCGATGCGATCTCTCGGCTGCCGGCGGGTCGTGCATTGCGGTCGCTCGATCCGTTCGCCGATCGGCTTCGTGATGGTCTGGCCGACGTGGCACTCACGCGCAACCCGCGGATCGTGGTGTTGTCGGGTGGGGTGGACCATCCCTCGTTCGTCGAGCAGTCGTATCTGGCGACGCGGCTCGGTCTGAACCTGGCAGAGGGCGCTGATCTCGTGGTGCGTCAACGGCGTGTCTGGCTGCGCTCGTTGGCAGGGCTGGAGCCGATCGATGTGATCTTCCGTCGCCTCGAAGACGATCGGGTCGACCCCATGGAAGTCAATGCCGAGGGCCACGCCGGTGTGCCCGGGTTGTTGCTGGCAGCTCGCTCGAGCGGTGTCAGTCTTGCCAACGCTCATGGCAGCGGCGTGCTCGAGGATCCGAATCTGGCCGAGCAGTGGGACGATGCCGGCGCATGGTTGACCGGTCGCACATCGGACTATCAAGGGGTGTGGCCCCTGCCGTTCATGTCGGCAGCCGAGCGGGCGCAACGTGCGTGGAGCCGGTGGCCGAGCTATGACGGCTCAGGTCTGGTCGAGCGGGCCATCACGTTGCGCCTGCACCTGGTGGCGAGTGACAAGGGCATCGACGTGCTCCAGGGCGGCAGCGCCCGGGTGCTCTTCGACGGGGATGATCCGATCCGGCCGACAGCAGCCAGCGCGAAGGACGTGTGGGTCGTCGGTGGCACCGTGGCGCCGCCGGCGCTGCGACGTCGTCGGTCGCTGCCGCAGGTGGATCTGATCGCCTCGGTGCCGACCCGAGCGGCCGAAGCCTTGTTCTGGGCCGGACGCGCCATGGAACGAGCGGAGATCCTGGCACGGGTGATGGAGGTCGTCCTCGACCGCACGAGCGGCCTTGTTGCCGCAGAAGTCGCCGAGCCGTGGGTCGACCATGGTCTCGACATGCTCGCCTCGATCGCGGGCAAGCCCGCTGACGTCGGCGTCGAGCCACGATCCGGAGCGATCTTCGCATCGGGGGTGGAGGCGTTGGCGCATCAACTCGGATCGTTCCTGGCCGAAGCCTCGTCGGTGCGTGACTTCTTCTCGACCACGGCGGGCCGGATGCTGGCGCGCTTGGCCGACTCGCGGGCGCAATTGCGTTGGATGGTCACCGAGGATGGCTCACCGAACCCGTCGGTGGTCGACATCGCCAGGATCGACGGTCGTGCTCTCGAGTCGATCCTGGTCGATCTTGCGTCGCTGGTCGGTCTCTGGAACGAGAGCGTGGTGCATGGCCCGGCATGGCGCTTCGGTGAGGTCGGGCGTCGCCTGGAGCGAGCGTTCGGCGTGATCGACGGTGTCCGCGGGGCGTTCGGCCTGGGTCGGGGTCTCGATCGTGGCACCGGGCTGTTCTCGCCCGGCTGGGCGGACGGCGACGACCACCGTTTCGACTTCCAGCGTCAGCGGGTCATCGAGCTGATCTTGGCCTCGAACGAGAGCCTTGTTGCGTATCGGCGACGGCACCGCAGCGATGTCGAGTTCGCGGCTGCAGTCCATCTCGTTGTGGCCGATGTGCACAATCCGCGTGCGGCGGCGTCCGCGATTCGTGAGGTCGGCCAGCAGGCGGAACTGCTCGACTGGGCAACGGGCGTCGAGGAGACCTCACGGCTGCTCTCGATACTCGATTCGGCGTCGTTCGCGACCGTCGAGTCCACAGCGGAGGTGCTCGCCGACGTGTTCGACGGCTGCGATCGGCTCGCACGCGACGTGGTGGGGTCGTACCTTGCGGCGCCCGTGGACCCGCGAGTGATGGGCCGAGGATGACAGCGGCGCTGTTGAAGGCCGATGTGTTGAAGGCCGATGTGTTGAAGGCCGATGTGTTGAAGGGCGGGGACTGACGTGCCAGGCCAGCGATATCGCGTGGTGCACCGCACCGAGTACGTCTACGGCGCAACGATGCTCGACGGGTACAGCGTGGCGTGCGTGCTCGCCCGTCCGACCCCGTCGCAGACGGTGTCGTCGTCGGTGGTGACCACGACGCCGGTGGCCGACGAGTACGACGAACGCATCGACGTGTTCGGCAATCGCATCGTGCAGTTCGGACTCCACCAACCACACGACGGACTGGTGGTCGAAGCGGTGACCGAAGCGCGAGTCTGGTCGCAGGAACTCCCACGTACCGACATGGCCTGGGAGCGATCTCGGGCGTCGGTGGCGGGCATGCGTGGCCCCACCGCGCTGGATGTCGCTCCGTTCGTGGCGCCGTCGCGATTCGTCACGATCGACGCGCACCGTCTCGAGTTGTACACGTTGGCATCGGCGGCGTTCACGCCTGGGCGAGGGCTCGTCGAGGCGACGACCGCGCTCTGTAGGAGCATCTTCGAGCAGTACGTGTTCGATCCGTCGTTCACGATGGTGAGCTCGCCGCTCGAGTTGGTGTTGCGGGAGCGGCGAGGGGTCTGTCAGGACTTCGCCCACCTCGCCGTCGGCGCACTGCGCACGATCGGACTGGCCGCTCGCTACGTCAGCGGCTACATCGAAACGGATCCACCCCCGGGCGAGCCCAAGACGATCGGCGCCGATGCGTCGCACGCCTGGTGTGCGGTGTGGATACCCGATCATGGTTGGCTCGACTTCGACCCCACCAATGGTGTCGTCGCACCCAGTCGGCACGTCACGGTTGGTTGGGGACGCGACTACGCCGACGTGGCGCCCGGTGCGCGGCGTGGTCGTCGGGCCGGCATCGTCGCAGTCGTTGGCGGTGTCGGTCGACGTCGCCCGCATCTGACGCACCCGAGCCTCATCCCCGTTTGCGTTGCATTTTCTGCGGGACGGGCCACCGAAAACGCAACGCAAACGGGGGTGGGGTGCGATCGGGCGGAGGGCGCAGCGTGTGACATCGGTCAGTCCGGCGATCCGGTTGTATGAGCTGCGGCGTGACTGGGCAGGATGGCGGGATGTCGCCGCCGGTTCAGCAGAGCGAATCAGGGACGCAGCGCCTCTTGACGGCGCCGTTCCTCGTGGTCACGGCATGTGCACTGGTCTTCTTCGTGTACATCGGGATGCTGATCCCGATCGTGCCGCTGTTCATCGAAGGGCCGCTTGGCCGCGGCGAGTTCGGGATCGGCCTCACCATTGCGGTGTTTGCCGGCGCCGCGATCGTCGCGCGTCCGATGCTCGGACGGCTCGCCGACCGGTACGGGCGACGTGTGCTGCTCGTCGGTGGCGCCCTGGTGGCCGGCCTCGCCGGGCTGGCTTCGAGCCAGATCACGGAGTTCTGGCAACTGTTGGTCCTGCGCGGGGTGATGGGCATCGGCGAGGCCGCCGTGTTCGTCGGTGCAGCGACGCTGATCGCCGACCTCTCACCGGCGAACCGGCGAGCCGAAGGTGCGAGCTACTTCTCGGTGGCGGTGTTCGGTGGCATCGGGTTCGGTCCGATCATCGGTGAGCTGATCCTCGATGACACGAACTTCGAGCAGGCCTTTCTCGTCGCCGGTTGTTTCGTCGCTCGTGGCTGCAGTGGTCGGCGCGTTCGCCCCGGCCCGGGTGGAGACCACGGTGGTGACCGATGATGCAATTGCGTCGGCGGCGCCTGCGTCGGGGCGGCGACGGATCATGCACCCTGCTGCGGTGATGCCCGGGATCGTGCTGGCCGCCGGTGTCGCCGCCTTCTCGACGTTCGGTGCGTTCATCCCCGAGTACTCACGCGAGGTGGGCTTGGCCACCTCGGGCGGCCTGTTCGCGGCCTATTCGGTGACGTCGCTGCTGGTGCGAATCTTCGGCGCGACGCTGCCCGAGCGGCTTGGACCGCGCCGAGCGGTCACGATCGCCCTCGGGTCGCTGGGGTTCGGTCTGGCGATCTTGGCCATCGTGCCGACGATCGCTGCGCTGTGGGTGGCGTCGATCTTCGTCGGCATCGGGATGGCCTTCAACTACCCGTCGCTGCTCGCGCTCACCGTGAACCGGGCGAGCGACAGCGACCGGGCCTGGGCGATCAGTTCGTTCACGATGTTCTTCGAAGTCGGTTCGGTGTTCGGTGGGCTCGTCATTGGAAGCTTTGCCCAACTCGTCGGCAAGCAGACCGGGTTCTTCGGCGGCGTGGTCTGTTGCATCGTCGGGTTGTTCCTGCTGCGCTTCAAGCTCGTGCCCATCGGCTCGCCCGACGCGGGCCCAGCGATGTCTCGATCGCCGTTGGCCCCCGCCAGCGCCCCCGCCGACTGATCCCACACCAGAAAACGGGGCGTTGAGCGTGATGTCCGATTTCCGCTCGTTGCCGCGAGGTTGATCCGCCATGATGGGTGCGTGCAGCCTCTCGACCACGATCACTGCTACCGGGCGGTGCACAGCCGCGACGGACGATTCGACGGATGGTTCGTGACCGCAGTGCGTACGACCGGCATCTACTGCCGTCCAAGTTGTCCGGCGATGACGCCCAAGCGTGCCAACGTCGACTTCTTCCCAACCGCAGCAGCCGCCCAGCAGCGTGGATTCCGAGCATGCAAACGCTGTCGACCCGACGCGTCGCCCGGCTCGCCGGAGTGGAACACACGACAGGACACGGTGGCTCGGGCGATGCGACTCATCGCCGACGGGGTGGTCGAACGTGACGGCGTCGCGGGACTGGCTCGCCGCCTCGGTTACAGCCAGCGCCACCTCACCCGGCTGGTCACCGAAGAACTCGGTGCCGGCCCCCTCGCGATCGCTCGGGCGCAGCGTGCCCAGACCGCCCGCCTGCTGGTCGAGACCACGTCGATGGCGCTCACCGACGTCGCCTTCGCCGCTGGATTCGGCAGCGTCCGTCAGTTCAACGACACCATCAGCGAGGTGTTCGCCGCGTCGCCGAGCACCTTGCGGCGAGGGTCGAGCGCCAACTCGGCCAACTCGCCGCACCCTGGCCCAACCGGCACCGCTGGAGCGTTGCTGACGGTCGCAGTCCGGCTTCCGGTTCGTCAGCCGTTCGCTCGACACGAGCTGCTGGCCTTCATCGGAGCACGCGCCATCGCCGGCATCGAGTCGTGGGACGGGGAGGAGTACACGCGCACCCTTTCACTTCCATCGGGAGTCGGCGTCGTTCGGCTCATCGCCTACGACGATCACGTTGGTGCCAGGCTCGAGGTGTCGTCGTGGTCGGACCTGAGCGTCGCCGTGCAGCGGGTGCGTCGACTGCTCGACCTCGACAACGATCCGGTGGCTGTCGACGAGGCGCTGGGCGCCGATCACCCGATGTCGGCACTGGTCGCTGCGGTGCCCGGACGGCGGGCACCGGCGAGCGTCGACGCCTACGAGACCGCAGTGCGCGCGGTCGTCGGCCAGCAGGTGTCGGTCGCTGGTGCACGCACCGTTGCGGCACGCATCGTGCACGCTGCAGGGCAACCTCTGGCGGCGCCGATCGGTTTGCTCACCCACGTCTTCCCCGATCCGGCAGCGCTGGCGGCCGCCCCCGACGAGGCATTCTCGATGCCGGCTGCACGACGCGACACGGTGAGGCGTCTCGCTGCCGCAGTCGACCAGGGCGACGTCGCGCTCCACGTCGGTGTCGATCCGGCGGACGCGCACCGTCAGCTGCTGGCGTTGCGGGGGATCGGCCCGTGGACGGCCGACTATGTGGTGATGCGGGGCCTCGGGCACCCCGACACGTTCCTCACCAACGACCTCGGCGTTCGTCACGCCCTCGACCGGCTCGGCGGCCACGCCGCAGATGCCATCCGGTGGGCACCCTGGCGTTCGTATGCCGTGCACCATCTGTGGGCGAGCTTGGCCGCGCTGTCCCAACCGACAGTGCGCCCACCTCACCCGGACCCTGTAGTGAGCGTCTCGACCATGAACCAGGAGATCGAGCCATGACCACACCACTGCATCGCACCACTGTTGCGACTCCTGTCGGCACACTCACGCTCATCGCGAGTGACCTCGGGTTACGCGCCGTGCTCTGGCCCGACGATCGCCCCGGTCGGGTGGTGACCGGCGAGACCGTCCACGACCCGGCACACGCGATCCTCGCGGCGACTGCGGAGCAGCTCGCCGAGTACTTTGCCGGCAGTCGCACCGAGTTCGACCTGCCGCTCGACCCGATGGGTACCGACTTCCAACGATCGGCGTGGACCGCACTTCGAACGATTCCGTACGCCGCGCACGGTGAGCTACGGCGAACAGGCTGCCCGGATGGGCGATCGGCGCAAGGCTCGCGCCGTCGGAGCGGCGAACGGCAGAAACCCGATCTCGATCATCGTGCCGTGCCACCGGGTGGTCGGCGCGAACGGCACGCTCACCGGATTCGCCGGCGGGGTCGACACCAAGGCCTGGCTCCTCGACCACGAGCAACGTCGGGCACTGTCGGACTCAGTGTGAGCGCTCTCTGGCCTCGTCGCTTCGTGCGGTGAGCCCTGAGAAGAATCGTGCGGTGACCCGTGCGGTGATCAGGAGCGGTTGCGGGCGGCTGCCGACTGGGCGCGGCGGGCGCGGTCGGCTTCCTTCTTGGCGGCCTTGGCCTCGGCACGCTTGGCCTTCATCGCAGCTTGTTCTTCGGGTGAGCGCTTGGCGGTGTCGATCAGCGGGGCGATCGTGACCTCTTCGGCCTTCGGCAGTGCAACCAGTTCGTCTGACTTGAGCAGATCTCGGATGATTGCCGATGCTGGAGCTTCGCCAGCGACGGTGGCGGCAAGCATGAGGCGGGTGACCGCGACGCCGTGGCGCTCGACCAGGCCGGGCAACACCTCGGTGAGCTGGTCGGTCGACGGGTTGTCGGCATGGTCGCCGAGTTCCTTGATGCAGTCAGCCAGACAGAGGTCGGAGAGGATCGCTGCGAGCGCCTCCATGTCTCCGTTGATGCGGCCGGCCTTGACGGCCGTGCGCACGCCGTCGGGCGTGGCAGCCTCGACAAAGGACTCGAGGCCCTCTCGGTGATCGTCGTCGAGTGCTTCGATCGCGGCGGCCAATTCGGCGTCGTCGGCGGCCTTGAACGCGCGGTCCAGCAATCCGAGGGCCTGCATGCGGTTCTTCGTCTGATTCACGTCGGTCGACGCTACCTGCCTGCGCAGGAGACCACGTAGGCACCCGGGACGCCCGGGAGCACGACAGTGCTCGGCGTGCTGTCGTCGGCAGGCAGGAGTTCCACCGACGTCGGGTCGCCGAACACCACGTTGAACCTGTCGTGGGCGCGGACCTGGCCGACGTGGCCGAGGTCGCGGGCCAGCAACCGCCGCGGCTCGCACGGGCGCCGAACGAGGTGAACGAACACGGTCTCGCCGGGTGATTCCCGTACGAAGGTGACGCTGTCGGCGGTCGCGTCGACCCACCGCATGGACCCGTGTTGCAGTGCGCTGCTTCGCCGGCGCAGGTCGACGAGCCGACGGACATCGCTGAGGAACAGTCGGTCGAGTTCGGTGACGGAGCTGCCGGCCGCGACCGACGCCAGGCGTGTCCAGGGGAATGGCACGCGGGCGCTGTCCATCGAGTCGCCTTCGCAGCCGATCTCGGAGCCGGCGAACAGTGTCGGCACGCCCGGCATCGTGAACAGTGCTGCCAACCCGACGATGTGGCGGGTGATGTCGCCGCCGACCACGGTGCGCAAACGGGCGGTGTCGTGTGAGTCGAGCACCGTCATCGACGCCTGCCGGGCCTCCCACGAGACGTTCGCTGACAGGTGTCGCATCGACTCGACGAGGCCGTGGCCGTCGATGTCGATCAGCTCGACGGCTGACATCAGCGACACCGGTCCCGGGTCCTTGAGCCACGCCCAGAGCGGACGGGTGAACCATTGATAGGCCATCACGCCGTGCCACCCGGTGCCGTCGAGGTCGTTGGATGCGTCGTAGCAGTGCTCGGCCACCAGCCAGTTGTCGGCGGTCGAACCTCGGGCTGCATCGAGCGTGGCTCTGGTCGAGCGAGCGACGCCGTGGTTGAGGTCGTGCTCGCCACATCGTGCGGTGGTGTTGGCGCAGTCGACGCGCCAACCGTCGAGCCCGAACGGCTCGTGGAGGTAGCGGGCCGCGACCGACTGGTGGCCGTCGTAGAACCGGCGCCGCAACTCGATGCTGCGATGGTCGAGCTTCGGAAGTGAGCGGACGCCGTGCCACGCCACGTACCCGAACGGTTCAGCGGTGTCGAAGAAGTAGAAGTCCCGCTCCGTCGCGTGAGGGTCGGCTGCTGCGCTCGTGAACCAGTCGTGGTCCACTCCAGTGTGGTTCAGGGTGATGTCGCCGATCACCCTGATGCCTCGGGCGTGCGCCGCTGCGACGAGGGAGGCGAGCGCCTCGTCGCCGCCGAGGGCGGGGTCGACATGGTCGAACGTCGATGCGTCGTAGCGGTGCATCGAGCCAGCCGGGAAGAACGGGGTGAGGTAGATCAGGTTCACGCCGAGCGTGGCGAGGTGATCGAGGTGGGCTTCGATGCCGGGCAGGTCGCCGCCGTACCAGTGGCGTGACCGGATGCCCGGCGTGTTCTCGACCGGCTCGTCCCAGGCTCGACGGACCGCCCAGTCGGGGGTGTCGCGTTCGGCGCCGGAGTCGGCAAACCGGTCGATGAAGATCTGGTAGCCCACGGCGTCGGCCAGCCAGGCCGGCGGTGGAGCGGTCGTGCTGGTTCCCCGAGACCCGGGCTCGGGGAACCCGCTCACGGTTCCCGGAGACCCGGGCTCGGGGAACAGGGCGGTCAGGCGGAAGTCGGCGTCGTCGGTGACGTCTCGATGAAACACCCCGGCACCGTTCACCCAGCAGCGTCCCAGGGTGCCGCCGTCGAGCAGCCATCGATACGTCGTGACCGGATTGTGGAGCACGAGGTCTGCCGTCCACCAGGTGACGCCGTGCGTTCGCTGCTCGATCGCCGCGTCGACCACGGCGGGCTCGGCGTCGGGTGTGGAACGCAACCGCACGCGCTGGGTGCCGCACGCATCGGGCACGCGGAGCCGCACGCCAGACGGTGGCGCCGAGGGTTCGTGGGGACCGGTCGGCGTAGAGCGGCGAGCCGTCGTGGTGGGGCTGGTCGACGAGCCGAAGCGGACTGATCGAGGTCACTCCTTGACGGCGCCGGAGGTGAGGCCGGACACGATGTAGCGCTGCAGGAACAAGAACAGCAGCACCACGGGGATCGCACCGATCAGCGACCCGGCAGCGAACGGGCCCCAGCGGTTGTCGAAGCCGGCGCGGACGTAGCCGGACAGTCCAACGGCGAGCGTCTTGTTGTCTTCGCTGAGCATGACGCTCGCAACGAGGAACTCGGCCTGGGACGTGATGAACGACAGCAGGCCGATCACCGCGAGCACCGGAGCGGCCAGCGGCATGATGATCTTGTAGAAGATCTGGAAGTGGGTGCAGCCGTCGATCTTCGCGGCCTCGTCGAGCGTGAAGGGGATGGTGTCGAAGAAGCCCTTGATCAGATAGGTGTTCACGCCGAGCGCGCCACCGAGGTAGATGAAGATCAGCCCCCACGACGAACCGAGTCCGATCGCCGGGAACAGGCCCTTGATGCGGGTCATGAACAGAAACAGCGCCACCACGGCGAGCAGGTTCGGGAACATCTGGATGAGCAACAACGACAGCAGGCCGGGCCGACGGCCCTTGAAGCGCAGTCGACTGAACGCGAACGAGGCCAGCGCCGCCATGATCACGGTGAACACGGCGGTGGTGACGCCGATGAACATCGAGTTGCGGAACCACGTCCAGAATGGCGGGTGGCCCGGGTCGGTCATCAAGGCCCGGAAGTTGTCGAGCGACGGATCCTTCGGAATGAGGCCCTGCGAGCTGAGATTGCCGTCGGTGAATGCCGCGGAGATGACCCACAGCACCGGGAACAGTGCGAAGGCCAACGCGATCCAGGCAACGACGTGGCGCCATCCGGTGGTGCGGAACACCTTGCCCATCGACGGGCGATTGACCTCGAATGCCGGAGCTTCGGGTTCGTAGGCCTGGGTGACGGCGTTCATCGCATCTCCTCGAGTGATCGGGTGGCGCGGAAACTGAATGCCGAGATCGTGGCCACGATCAGGAAGATCACGAGCGACACTGCAGCAGCGAACCCGTAGTCGACGCCGCCGCCGCCGGCGAAGGCGATCTTGTACACGTAGGAGATCAGGATGTCGGTGCGACCGGCATCACTGCCCGGCACCGGGGGTCGACCCTCGGTGAGCAGGTAGATGATGTTGAAGTTGTTGAAGTTGAAGGCGAAGCTCGCGACGAGCAGCGGGCCGACGGCGACGAGCAGCAACGGAAACGTGATCAGGCGGAACGCCTTGAATCCGCCGGCGCCGTCGACCGCTGCGGCCTCGGTGAGGTCGGACGGGATGCTCTGCAGCGCACCGGTACACACGAGGAACATGTAGGGGAACCCGAGCCAGGTGTTGACCAGCAAGATCGAGAAGTAGGGGAGCCACTGGCCGTCGAGCCACGGGAAGTCCGTGCCGAGCCAGCGGTTGATCACGCCGAATTGCTGGTTGAGCATGCCGCGCCACACGAGGGCGGTCATGAAGCTCGGGATCGCGTACGGGATGATGATCAGGCTGCGATACCACCGCCGTCCGAACATGCGCTCGTCGTTGAAGACGAGTGCGAGCAACAGACCGAGCCCGAACGAGAGGATCACCGAGAACAGCGAGAACAGGATCGTCCAGACCAGGACCCGGAGGAACACGGTGCGGGTGTCGTTGTCGTTGATGAGCCGTTCGTAGTTCTCCGTGCCGACGTTGGCTCGCCAACCGGGCACGAGTGCGTCGCCGTCCTCGCTGACGAACTGACCGTTCTCGATCGTGTAGGTGGTGTTGGTCGACGAGTCGAAGATCGTGTCGGTCTCGGGGTCGTAGATGCGAGTCTGCGTCTTTGCGAACGCGGCGCCGAAGCCATCGTTGGCGATGTCGCCGCTCGGGCCGGGGACGATGAGGGCGTTGACCTCGGCGACACGGTCGTTGGCCTGACCGGTGTTGAGCGCCACGAATCCGTCGATGGTCTCCCGAGTGCCGTCCTCGATGATGTCGGCGTCGTCGACCGGGGTGAGCCCGTCAGCGGTTCCGATGAAGCGTTCGCCCTCGGGATTGGTCAGCAGGAAGACCAGTTCGCCGGACGGATTCCCTTCGGCGAGGATCTGGAGGTCGTAGCGGATCGACTCGGCGCCGGCGCCGATCGAGTTGCCCTCGATCCGCTCGATCGCAGTTTCCTTGTTCAGGTTGTTACCGGTGCCGTAGTTCGTCGTCGAGATGTAGACGAGGTAGAAGATCGGGTACACGGCAAAGACCAGCAGGAACAGCGTCCCCGGGAGCAGGTACTTGGCCGGGATGAACCGCCGCTTCGAGATGTAGACGACATCGATGACGACCAGGGCGATGATCGCTGAGATGGCGAGCCCGTAGTCGGGCTTGTCGAACATCGTGGGCAGCGACGCCAGCACGACGGCATTCAGGAAGCCGAGCGCCAGGTACTTGACGATCAGGCCGATCGAGGCGCCGTATCGCGGGCCGGTGGGCATCTGCAACGGCGGCATGCCGTCGTAGTAGTTGTCTCGCTCCGGCAACGTCGCAGTGGTACCGGCGGACGCGCCGCCCCGAGAGGAGGTGGTCCCCGCGGCGGGGGAGCCCTCCTCTCGGGGATCGGCAGTGTTCATTTTCGGATCAGCCTTCGGCGATCTTCTCGCGGATCTGGGCCGCGGCGTCGGTGAACGCCTGGACCGGATCCGAGCCGGTGAAGATCAGCGAGTAGGCGTCGGTCCAGCTGTCCCACACCGCCGACATCTCGGGGATCGCGGGGAGCGGGGTGCCGAGCTGGCCGGCGGCGCCGAAGCCCTGGATGATCGGGTCGTCGGACACCTGGTCGTAGGCGCTGAGCATGGCAGGCGGGCGACCGCCGGCCTCGTACAGCGCGAGCTGCACTTCTTCGGTGTCGAGGTAGTCGACCATGAACGTCGTGGCCAGGTCGGGGTTCTCGCTGAACGCCGACTGCATGAAGCCCTGGACGCCGACGAACACCTCGGGGGTGCCACCCGCCACCGGCGGGATCGGCTCGACGACGAAGTTGATGCCGGCGTCGGTGAAGCCACCGACGGCCCACGGACCGGTGATCGCGAACGGTGCCATGCCGGTCGAGAACGACTCGTTCATGATGTCGTAGCTGACGTCCTTGGAGATCAGGCCCGCGTTGCTCCAGTCGGCGAACTTCTGGGCGGCGGCGAGGCCACCTTCGGAGTCGATGCCGACGTCGTCGGCGTTGTAGGTGCCGTCGTCGTTCTGGCCGAACACGTAGCCACCGGCTGCGCTGAACAGCGGGTAGTTGTGGTACGGGTCGCCCGGGTCCTGCTGGATGGCGAGCGGCACGTCGACCGTGCCGTCGGCCTGGAGTGCCAACGCGGTTGCTTCGAGGTCCTCGAACGTGGCCGGAGCCTCGGGGACGAGGTCGACGTTGCGGATCAGGGCGATGTTCTCGATGGCGTACGGCACGCCGTAGAGGGCGCCGTCGTAGGTGAACGCCTCGATGGCGACCGGGGCGTACAGATCGGCGTCGGCGCCGAGGTCGATCGGAGCGATCACGCCGTTGGAGACGAGTTCGCCGAGCCAGTCGTGCGCGCCGGTGACGATGTCGGGACCTTCGCCGGCGGGGCCGGCGATGCTGAGCTGGTCGCGGATCTGGTCGAAGGGAACCTCGACGACCTGGACGGAGATCCCCTCGGCGTCGCCGAACGCGGCGGCGATCGGCTCGAGCACCGGGGCCCGGGTGTCGTCGGCCCAGATCACGAGGTCGGCGTCGCCCCGGGCGGGAGCCTGGTACTCGGTGGTCTCGGTGGTGGCTTCTTCGCCACCTTCGGTGGTTTCGGGTGCATCGGTGGATTCCGGTGCGTCGGTGGTCTCGGTGCCGGTGGTGTCACTGGCCGAGGAATCGGTGTCGCTGTCGCTTCCGCAGGCGGCGCCCACCAGGGCGGCTACGGCAGCGAAGGCGATCAAGCGGCGTGATGCGCGCATGGTGTCTCCCCCTCAGGAGCTGGGTCGTCGACGGGTGTCGGCGAGTTGGATGTGGTTCACGATGTTCCTGGTGGGCGTCGTCGCGACCCGAGGCGAACGTTGTCGTGTGTATCGGTCCCGGATCGAGTCGAGCGATCCACCACTGACCACATTACGGAGGCGGGCGCCAGACTGCAAGAAATTTGCAACGAATCTTCCAATTCTTGCAAAGAATGCGTACAGTCCTGGTTGATGCGGATTCGACTTCAAGACGTGGCGGCGCTCGCGGGCGTCAGCGAGGCCACCGTGAGTCGGGTGATGAACGACAAAGAGGGTGTCCGTGACTCGACACGCGACCGCGTGTTGCGCGTACTCGGCGAACTCGGGTATGCCCCTGAAGCGCTGCATCCGCGACCGAATGCCGGGGTGGTCGGGCTGATCGTGCCGGAGCTCGACAATCCGGTCTTCCCGAAGTTCGTCCAGACCATCGAGGAGCGTCTGCTCTCGAGCGGCTATCTCTGTGTGCTCTGTTGCGCCACACGCGTGGGTGCGACCGAGGACGACTATCTGGACTCGCTCATCGAACGTCGGGTGGCAGGGGTGATCGTGGTGTCGGGTCGCCACGCCGACGTGCGCGCCGACCACACGATCTACGACGAGATCACCAGTCGCGGCATCGCGCTCGTCACCATCAACGGGGCGATGGCGCCTGACGACGACGGGATGTCACGGATCCCGAGTGTGTCCACCGACGATCACGCTGCCACCGTCGCGGCGTACCGCCATCTCCGCGAACAGGGCCATGAACGCATCGGGCTGCTGATCGGGCCCACCTGTTACACACCGGTGCTGCGCAAACTCGCTGGATTTCGTGAGGCGGCCCGGGCCGATGGGCACCGCGACGGGCCCGAGGGAGATCTCGACGATCGCATCATCGAAACGATCTTCACGCTCGACGGTGGATTCGCCGGCGCGCAACGGTTGCTCGACAACGGCATCACCGGCATCGTGGCGGCAAGTGACATGATGGCGCTCGGTGCGATCCGCGCGGTTCGCCAACGCGGCTTGTCGGTTCCCGCTGATGTGTCGGTCGTCGGCTTCGACGACACCGAGCTGATGCGGTTCACCGACCCGCCACTCACCACGCTGCATCAACCGGTCACTCGCATCGTCGACCACGCCGTCGACCTGCTGTTCGCCCAGATCCAGCGCCAACCGTTCGATCGCGAGGAGCGTCTGCTCCCCGCAGAACTGATCGTGCGGGGAACCACGGCTCGTGCCCCGGTGCGAGACTCACTCGCCGTACTGGGCCGCGACACCGCTCGGTGAGCTAACGTCTTCATTCGACGAGGTCGAGGGGGATCACGTCCTAGACGCACGCTCCGACAACATGGGGCCACAGGAGGAACACGACATGGCAACAGTCCAGCTCGACGGCATCAACAAGGTGTACGAGAACGGCTACCACGCAATTCACGACCTCGATCTCGAGATCGCCGACCGGGAGTTCCTCGTGCTCGTCGGCCCGTCAGGTTGCGGCAAGTCGACGGCACTGCGCATGATCGCCGGACTCGAGAGCATCAGCGGTGGAACGATGAAGATCGGCGACAAGGTCGTCAACGAGGTCGAGCCCAAGGACCGCGACATCGCCATGGTGTTCCAGAACTACGCGCTGTACCCGCACATGAGCGTGTACGACAACATCGGCTTCGCCCTCAAGCTCGCCAAGGTGCCCAAGGAAGAGATCGACACCCGCGTGCGCAAGGCGGCGGCGATCCTCGAACTCGAGGACAACCTCGACCGCAAGCCGGGCCAGCTCTCGGGTGGTCAGCGACAGCGTGTGGCCATGGGTCGCGCGATCGTGCGTCAGCCCAAGGCATTCCTCATGGATGAGCCGCTGTCGAATCTCGATGCCAAGCTCCGCGTGCAGATGCGTGCCGAGATCGCTGCGTTGCAGCGTGAACTCGCCGTCACCACGGTGTACGTCACGCACGACCAGATCGAGGCCATGACCATGGGCGACCGCGTGGCGGTGCTCAAGGACGGCTACCTCCAGCAGGTCGACACGCCCCAGAACCTCTACGACCATCCGGTCAACGTGTTCGTGGCGGCCTTCATCGGCTCGCCGTCGATGAACCTCTTCGAAGCTCAGGTCGATCTGTCCGGCGACGCCGGCTCGATTCGCTTGGGTTCCCACGTGCTCGGGCTGTCGCCAGAGAACCTCGTGAAGCACCCGAAGCTGCGCGACTACGACGGTCGCCCGGTGATCGTCGGCATCCGGCCGGAGGACTACGAGGACGCAGCGCTCGCGCCGGATGTGCCGGAGTCGCAGCGGTTCACCTCGAAGGTGACCCTGCTCGAAGCGTTGGGATCCGAGATCATGGCGCACTTCAAGGTCGACGCCCCCACGGTTGATTCGGGCGACCCGGACGCCGTCGAGGAGAAGGCAGGCGCGGGTCAGGCAAATGCCGTCGGCCGCTTCAGCCCGCGATCGCAGGCTCGCATGGGCCAAGAGATCGAGATTGCCGTGTCCACGGAGAACATGCACTTCTTCGACGCCGAGACGCGTCAGTCGATCGAAGCCTGATCCGCCGCCCGGCTGGGGCGGCATCGGGCGGATCAGGCGAGCAGGATGCTCGCCGTGACCGCGCACGCGACCAGCCAGACCGCGGCGCTCGTCACGGCGGGCCGGGGGCCGATTCGGCGCAGGGTCGGCAGGTGTACCGACACGCCGATGGCGAACAGCGCTGCAGTGAAGAGCACTCGTTCCACGTCGGAGGCGATCTCGGCAAATCGATCGGGGATGATGCCGGTGGAGCTGATGATGCTCGCCAGGAGGAACAGCGCCACGAACCCGGGCACGAGCCCGATGATCTGCTTGACGCGGCCCGGCTCGTCGGTCGGGTCGACGACCTTCGGCTTGGCCAGGCTGCTGCTGGCCAGAATCGCCAGTACCGGCACCAGCAGCAACACCCGCATCAGCTTCACGGGGATCGCCGCCGTGAGTGCCTCGTCGCCGACGGTGGTCGAGGCAGCCACGACCTGGCCGACATCGTGCACCATCATGCCGATCCAGATGCCGAGGTCGCGGTCGTCGAGACCGATCCACGCGCCGACCGCTGGCAACGCGAACGTTGCGAACGTGCCGATCAACGTCACGGTCGCGATCGCGTAGGCGGTCTCTTCGTCGCTCGCCTCGATCGTGGTACCGGCAGCAGCCACCGCGGACGCTCCACAGATCGCCGATCCGACACCGAGCAGCGTGGCGAGACGCCGACCGATGTGCGTGCGACGTCCGATCCAGATCGTGGCCGTGAGGACGGTGACCGAGACCACGACGGCCATCACCAGAATGGGAACACCGAGGCCGGCAATGTCGTCGAGTGTGATGCGGAAGCCGAGGAGCACCACCCCGGCGCGGAGGGCGAACTTGCCGAACGACGGCACGCGGCTCGACTCGCCGAGGTGCACGAACGGTGATGCGAAGAGCCCGAGTAGGAGCGCGACGGCAATCGCCGACGGTGCTCGTTCGAGTTCACCGATGAGCGTGGCGGCGATCGTGCCGACGGCGATGAGTGCGAGCGCGCTCGCGACACGAGCGTTCATGTGGCTCAGCCCCGGTTCGGTGATGCGGTCAGTGGCAACTCAGGGTGTCCAGCGCGGCTTGAGCGGTGCGTGGTCGAGTTGTGGGAGCACGTGCTGGGCGAACAGGTCGCACTCGGCGATGTGGGTGTAGCCGGACAGGATGAACGCACCCACCCCGGCATCCTGGTAGGCGCGGATCTTGGCAGCGACCTGGTCGGGGTCGCCGACGATCGCTGCGCCAGCGCCGCTGCGCGCTCGCCCAACGCCGGTCCACAGTGCCTCTTCGACGAATCCGTCGTCGGCCGCGGCCTCCCGCAACGACGCCTGTCGCTGCACGCCGACCGACGCGGCGTCGAGCGACTTGTTGCGGATGGCGTCGCCGGTGTCGGCATCGAGCCGCGACACCAGCTGCTGGGCGGCAGCCTTCGCATCGGCCTCGGTCTCGCGGACGATCACGTGGGCCGCGTAGGCCGTAGATGAGCTGACGGTCATACCGGTCGGCGGCGAGCGCCGTCATCTCATCGACGGTCGAGGCCACTGAAGCAACGGTGTCGGGCCAGGTGAGGAACACGTCGGCTTCGGCCGCGGCAACGTCCTTCGCGGCCGGCGAGAATCCACCGAAGTACATCGGGGGACAGGCGCCGTTCACCGTGGCTGCTCGGGGCGGGTCGAGTGTGAGGTCGACGAAGTCACCGTGGAAGTCGATCGACTGACCATTGAGCAGTTGGCGAAGCACCTGCATCCACTCGCGTGTGCGCTGGTAGCGCGGCGCCGACTCCAGTGCCTCGCCCGGGATGTCGGAGGAGATGATGTTGATGCAGAGGCGCCCACCGGCGAACTGATCGATCGAAGCGAGCTGGCGAGCCAGCTGCGGCAGCCACATCTCGCCCATGCGCACGGCCAACAGCAGGTTGATCTGGTCGGTGTGCGTCGCGATGGCGGCGGCGAACGCTGTGGAGTCGATACCGAGCGTGTAGCCCGATGGCAGCAGGACGTTGTCGAAGCCGTTGCGGTCAGCGGTGCGAACGATGTCGGAGCAGTGCTCCCACGAACTCGCCAGCGCTGGGTCGGGCACGCCGAGGAACTCGTAGTCGTCGTCGCACAGCGCGCTGAACCACGAGATCTCGGGAACGTCGGGTCGGTCGATGGAACTCATGGCAGTGCGACTCCTTCGGAGGCTTGGATGATGGCGTACACGTCGTCGCGCGACAGCTCGACCGTGAGTGCAGCGGTGCTGTCGGTGATCCGCTCGGGGGTCTGTGACCCGATGATGGCGATGGGGGCGGCCGGGTGAGCGAGCACGAAGGCCAGCGCGATCGCGGCGCGATCGACCGGACTCGCGAGCGGCGAGGGTGTCGATCAGCTCGAGGAGCTCGGGGCGGAGCCCGTCACCGGTGGCGAGGCGACCGCCGCCCAGCGGACTCCACGCCATCGCCACGGTGCCGGTGCGCATGCACGCATCGAATGTGCCGTCGCGGAGCGGGTCGAGATGTACGGCGGAGTACTCGGGCTGGTTGGTGGCGATCGGGAAGGGCAGGTGGGCGGCGAGCGCCTCGACCTGGGCGGGGGTGTGGTTCGACACGCCGACCTCGCGGATCTTGCCCTCGTCTCGCAGTGCGATCAGCGCGCGGCGACCTCGCCGGGGTGCGTGAGCATGTCGGGTCGATGGATCTGGTACAGGTCGATGACGTCGACGCCCATGCGTCGCATCGAGGCTTCGCATGCCGATCGGAGGTACGTCGCAGACGAGTCGTAGGGGATCGGCGGCATGATGCCGCCCTTGGTGGCGAGCACCATCCGGTCGCGCAGGTGCGGTGCGACCTCGAGCACCGAGCCGAGGATCTCCTCGACGCGCCCGAATCCGGTGCCGCCCCAGTCGAAGCCGTACACGTCGGCGTTGTCGACGAGGTTCATCCCGGCGTCGAGGGCCGTCTCGAGCACCTGCTGGGCAACGCTGATGTCGTCGTTGGTGTAGCGCCACAGGCCGAACGACAAGGCGCCGACCGCCGGAAGTTGGCCGATGGTCCGCTGTTGTGCGTTGACGATGCTCATGACTGCCAACCTAGTCCTGGGTCACCTCGGCGCCGAAGGTCGCGTGCGTGGGGGAGCACTCGACCCCCGCAGCGCACGCGAACCTCTCGGCTGGATCGATCAGCCCTTGACCGAACCGGCGAGCAGACCGCGCACGAAGTAGCGCTGCAGGGCGAAGAACACGACCAGGGGAACGAACGCCTGCACGAAGGCGCCAGCGGGCAGGATGAACTCGTTTCGTCCGAAGTCACCTGCGAGGTTGGCGATCAGCACGGTCGTGGGTTGCTGGCTCGCGTTGGCGCCGATCATCGTGTTGGCGATCAGGTAGTCGTTCCAGGTCCAGAGGAACTGGAAGATCGCGAACGCCGCGAGGACGGGTATCGACAACGGGAGCACGAGTCTCCAGAAGATCGTGAAGTGGTCGGCACCGTCGATGCGCGCCGCTTCGAAGAGATCCTTCGGGAGCGAACTGATGTAGTTGTGCAGCAGGAAGATCGCGAACGGCATCGCGAACCCGGTGTGGGTGAGCCATGCCGACGTCGTCGTGCCGACCAGGTCGAAGTCCGGGATCAGGACCACCGTCTTGCTGATCAGCGGCACCGTCACGCTGGCGCCGCCGACGAACATCTGCAGCAGTGGGATCAGTGCCACCTGTAGCGGAATCGCGAGGAGTGCCACCGTGGCGATGAACAACGGCTTGCGGCCCTTGAACGGGATCCAGGCGAAGCCGTACGCGGCGAACGCGGCGATGGCGATCGGGATGATCGTTGCCGGGATGGCGATTGCGGCTGAGTTCAGCAGCGAACGACCCAGGCCGGCACGCGCCGCAAAGATGGTCTCGTAGTTGTCGATGGTCAGTTCGCTGGGCGAGACCTTCCACCAACCGGTGGACCGCTGCGCGTCGCGGTCGCGGAACGAGTTGATGAACAGCCCGAGTGTGGGGATGCTCCAGACGACGACGATGAGCCAGAGAATGCCGGACGGGATCCCGCGGAGAAATCCGTAGACCCGGTCGATCAGGCCGCCGGACTTGCCGGCGCCGCCTGGGGCCGAGCTCACGTCGCCGGTCGTGGGTGCTGACACTGTGGTCATCTCAGTTCTCCCTCTGCATGCGGCGGATGTTGTAGATCATCACGGGGAGCACAGCGACGAAGATCAAGATGGCGAGCGCCGCCCCCTTGCCCCTGTTGTTGAACTGGAACGCCTCTTGGAACATCTGGTTGGCGAGCACCTGCGACCCGAAGAGGCCGTTGGTGGTGACCTTGACGATGTCGAACACCTTCATCACTCCGACGATCAAGGTGGTGACCACGACGCCGATGGTGGTGGCGATCTGCGGCAGGGTGACTCGCCAGAACACCTGGCTGTCGGTGGCGCCGTCGATCTTGGCGGCCTCGATGAGTTCGGTCGGCACGGCCTTGATCGCCGCCGACAGGATCACCATCGAGAAGCCGGTCTGGATCCAGATCATGATGATCATCAGCCAGAAGTTGTTGTACGGCGTCTCCTGCAGAAAGAAGATCGTCTGACCCTGGATGGTGCCGTCGGGGCGGGTCTGGAACCCGCCGACGCCGCCGCCGACGATGCCGGTGAAGCGGATGAAGAACCAGCCGACGAGGAGCAGCGCGATACCCGGTACGACGGCCTTGGCGTAGGCCTGGCGCACCAACGCCCGAGCGATCAGGATGAAGAGTCCAATCACCACCAGGCCCAACGCGGCGGCGGTCAGGATTGTGGGGAGCCCGGAGCCGGTGGACAGCCTGCCGAGACCCACCCACAGTGCGTTCATCACGCCGGTCTGCTCGATCGACGGGTCGCGAGCGGTGTAGACGAAGCGCCAGATGACCGAGGCACCCACCAGCGAGATCGCCATCGGCATGAAGATGATCGATTTCGCGATGCGCTCACCCTTGCGCTGGTCGGCGAGCACCGCAATGGCGAGGCCCATGGCGGTGGAGATGAACGTCACCACGACAACCCACCAGAGGTTGTTGATCAATGTGCCGCGCATGGCCGTGAAGGCGCCGAAGCTGACGAGCAGTGCGCCGGCGACGAGCGGCGCGCCCGTTGGGTTGCCCACCTCGACGGCTCGGCCGGTGCGCTGCTTCATCACGATGCCCACGACCAAGGCGATCAGGAGCAGGATCATCCCGATGATGAACGGGACGCTCGTGAACATGTTCGTCCAGTTGTCGAGGTCGAGACTGTTCGGGTCGGTGAACACGTCGGTGTAGTTCTCGATGCCGACGAAGTCGACCGAGTCGGGGTCGAGAAGCGACAAGTACATGGTGCGGATCGCGGGGATCACCAGCATCACGGAGATGAACAGCAGTGCCGGTCCGAGGAAGATCACGGCTCGTGAACGGTCGTCGAGTGCAACGCGGGCCTTGTAGTCGGGGTTCTTGCCCATGCCGAGCCGCAGCCCGATCAGCACGGCGGGAACCACCGCGGCGATGATCGACGTGACCGGTGAGCCGTCACCGAGGTCGGCGCCGCCCCACGCGCCGAAGATCCAACCGAGGGCCCCACCGACGAGGGCTCCGTGGAGCGGAGGGTGCTTGCGGAGCAGACCCAGGCCGGCGCCGACAGCGACGCCGATCAGGGTGTAGGCGACCGTGGCCACCGGGTCGAGCCCAGGTTGGTAGGTCTCACGAATGACCGCGCCGATCACCAAACCGATCGCGGTGCTGCCGCCGAGTGCGATCAGGCGACGTTGCCCGGGATCGTCGGTGTTGGCGAGCGCGAAGCCGAGCGCCCCGAACGAAGCGGCACCGGCAAGGGGTCCCGCCACCCAGGTGAGAAAGCCGTCGCCCGAGCCGATCGTGACGAGGTTGCCGTGGAGCACGATGCCGACGACAGCACCGATGATGGCGAAGGCCACCGTGCTGAAGAATTGCCAGCGTCCACGGACTTGGTTGAAGAGCAGGTTGGCGCCGATCCAGAGCCCGGCACTCGCTCCGACCGCGATGATGACGGTGATGATGGTGCCGCGAACCTTTTCCTCGACGAACGCCCAGTAGATCAGGCCGAGAACGACGACGAACCCAGCGGCGAGCTTGGCGTACTCCCCACTGGTGCGTGGTGCTCGCAACCCGGAGCCATTGCCGGCTTTCGGTGTGACTGAATTCGGGGTGCCCTCGTCGGCACCTGTGCGTTCGAGCGTTTCCACGCTGTGACCCCCTCTGGTCGCTTCCCCATGATGTTCTAGTCGATCTGGACCGGTCCCCGGAAACGGAGCGGGGCACTGCCACCGAAGTGTCAGTGCCCCGCCGCCGGTGTTCTTCGACTCGCTGGTGCGGGTCAGGTGTTCGGAATCAGCTCGGCCATGAGGCCTGGATGGTGGCCGCAGCTTCTTCAGCCGTGGCGTTGCCGTTGACCAGCTTGACGCCCTCTGACCAGAAGGTGCCGGCGCCGACGTCGGCGGGCATCAGGTCAGAGCCGTCGAAGCGGGCAATCGCCGCTGCGTTGAGGATCTCCAGGAAGCTCTGCTCGAGCGGCTGGTAGACCGACGGGTCCTGGCCCTGGGCTGCCGACAGGTAGCCGGACAGCGCGCCGTCGAGTTCTGCGGTCTGCAGACGCTGGCGGGTCTCGGCGTAGTCGGCCGTGGCGATGTAGTCCATCACGGCCATCGTGGCGGGATCGTCGTTGAACGCTGCGGCGAAGATGCCGGCGGTCAGGACGGGCGTGTCGCCGTTGATGTCCGGGAAGTAGAACACGTCGACTGACGTCGGGTCCTCGGGATCAGCGAAGACGGTGCCCTCCGGGAAGAGACCGGCGAAGAAGTTCGCTTGACGGTGCATGAAGCACTGCCCGTCGACGAGCGGCTGGCCGTTGTCGGCGAAGTTGGTGGCTGCGATGGAACCACCAGCTGCGAAGACGTTCTCCTCGGTCCAGAGATCGACGACGGTCTGCATCGCTTCGACGATCTGCGGATCGTCGAACGGGATCTCGTTGCTGACCCACTGGTCGTAGACGTCCGCGCCGGCCTGGCGAAGGACCATGTCCTCGACCCAGTCGGTGTAGGTCCAGCCGGTTGCCTGGCCGGACTCGATGCCCACGCAGAGGGGCTTGGCGACGCCGTCGGCGGCCATCTGGTCGACGAGCGCGGTGAACTCGTCGAACGTGGTCGGCACTTCGTAGCCGTTCTCTTCGAAGACGGCCGGCTGGTACCAGACGAGCGACTTCAGGTCGGTCTTGGCCGGGATGCCGTACTGCACGTCGTCGACGTTGCCGTAGAGCTGGTAGCCGTCGGCCCAGAACTCGTCGACGGTTGCGTTGACCTCGTCGGTGAGCGCCACGACGCTGCCGGCGCGCGCGAAGTCGGCGAGCTTGCCGGGCTGCGGGAAGTAGGAGATGTCGGGCGGGTTGCCACCTTCGACCTGGGTGTTGATGTTCGCTTCCCAGTCGGCGTCACCGGTGTACTCGATGTTCAGGTTGACCGTCTCGCCGAATGCGGCGAGCGTGTCGTTGATCGCGGCGATCGACGGGTCGTCGCGTTCGGGGCCGGTGAGCGTGACGGTCGCACCGCCGAAGTCCATGGCACCGTCAGCAGAGCCTTCGTCGGTTGCCGTGGAGTTGTCGCTGCCCGAACCGCTGTCGTCGTCGCTACCGCAAGCTGCGGCAACGAGTGACAGGGTGATCGGGACCGCGGCTAGCTTGAGCCAGCGCTTGTTCATGTGGGTCCTCCCCCTCATTTGGAAATGTCGCCGAAGTATTTCGGCAATGTAAACGCTTACAGACGCGACGGGTCTGCGTCAAGGGCAAAGGTCACAAGTTGCACCGGTGGGGGTGTTGATGGTGGTTGCGAGAGCCGGACGTCAGGTCGTCGATGCGGGCGTCGGCGGTCCGGTCGTTGAGCGAATCACGAGTTCGATCGACGACATCTGGGGCTCGATGTCGACGTCGCCGCCCGCCATCGCGGCGACGAGCGATCGTGCGGCGGCCGCCCCTTGCGAGGCGACGTCCTGGCGGATCGTGCTCAGTTCCAGCACGCGTGACACGTCGTGGTCGTCCACGCCGAGCAACGACACGTCGCCGCCGGCGACGCAGCCCGTGCTCGACGCAACTCCATCAGTGCGCCGAACGCCATCTCGTCGGACATCGCGAACACGGCGGTCGGTGGATCGTCGAGGCGCAGCAGCTGACCCATCGCCTCCTGGCCGCCATCGATGCCGAAGTTGCCGCCGACATCCAGATGCGGCTCGAAACCGACGCCACGTTCGGCGAGGCCGGCGAGGAAGCCGGCGGAGCGTCGTCGCGGCACCTCGAAGTTGAGTGGGTCGACGTCGCGCCCGCTGATGATGCCGATGCGTTGGTGGCCGAGGTCGGCCAGCGTGGTGGCACCCATGCGGCCCACCTCGATGTCGTCGATGAACACCGACGGCGCTCCGGCAGTGCGGGTACCGATCGTCGACATCGACACGCCACGCTCTCGAAGCGACGCTGCCTGCTCGTCGGACGCAGGGATGTTGACGAGCACGACACCGTCAGCTCGCCGCTCGAGGCGGGCTCGCTCGTGGAGCAACCGGTCGCATTCGGCGCGACTGCCGACACCGACCACGAGGAACTCGTAGCCCGACTCGTTGCACACGGCTTCCGCGCCCGCGATCACGGTGGAGAAGTACCAACTCGCGAGATGCGGGACCACGACGATCACGGTGCGGGTGCGCCCAGCGGCCAGCCGCGCGGCAGCCGGGTCGGGTTCGTAGTGGAGCCGGTCGGCCACCTCGACCACCCGGGCACGCGTCGAGTCGGCCACGTTCGGCAATCCCCGCAGCGCCCGGCTGACCGTTGCGACCGACACCTCGGCGGCCAGCGCAACGTCCTCGATCCGCGCGCGCCGTCCCCGAGTGGGGGCCGATCGAGCAACCATGACCGGGAGTGTAAACGCTTACACGATGACGAGTTCCGAGTGGAGCACGCAGGCCGCTTCGGACGCAATCGTCGCAGCGTCGCCCCGCCCGTACGCTACGTTCGAAGCTCTTGACCAGCCAGTTGCAGCCCCGAACGACGCCCGACCCCGACCGCACGCAGTGGTGGCGACAGGCCGTCTTCTACCAGATCTACGTGCGTTCCTTCGCCGACGGCAACGGTGACGGGGAGGGCGACATCGCTGGACTCCGCAGCCGGCTCGGCTACCTGGCCGAGCTCGGGATCGACGCCGTGTGGGTGAACCCGTGGTACCGCTCGCCGCTCAACGACGGCGGCTACGACGTGGCTGACTACCGTGAGATCAACGAGCGATTCGGCACCACCGCTGACGCGGAGGCCTTCATCGCCGAAGCTGCTGCCCGCGGCATCCGTGTGCTGGTCGACCTCGTGCCGAACCACACGTCATCGGAGCATGCATGGTTCGCCGAGGCGCTCGCCGCGCCAGCAGGGTCCGATGCCCGCGCCCGGTACCACTTCGTCGACGGACGGGGTCCGTCGGGTGAGTTGGCGCCCAACGACTGGCAGTCGGTGTTCGGCGGGCCGGCGTGGACGAGGGTGCCCGACGGTCAGTGGTACCTGCACCTGTTCGACACCACCCAGCCCGACGTCAATTGGGAGCACCCCGATGTGGCCGACGAGTTCGAGGCCGTGATGCGGTTCTGGCTCGACCGCGGTGCCGCCGGCTTCCGCATCGACGTCGCGCATGCCCTCACCAAAGCCCCCGGTTATCCGGACGCCGGCATCGGAGCGAACGATGGGAGAGGCCGCCTCGAACCGCTTCCGTATTTCGACCGTGACGATCTTCATCCAATCGTGCGACGGTGGCGCGGCGTGCTCGACGAGTACGACGACCGCATGATGGTGGCTGAAGCCTGGGTGGCCGCCGAGCGTCGCCCCCTGTACCTGCGGCCCGATGAGTATCACCAAGCGTTCGACTTCGACCTGCTGTCGGCATCGTGGAATGCCGAGGGGTTCGTCTCGATCATCGACGCCAGCCTGCGCGCTGCTGCTGAAGTGGGATCGAATGCCACGTGGGTGCTGTCGAACCACGACGTCGTCCGCCACGCCACCCGGTACGGGTTGCCGGTCGACGCCGACTCGATGCGCTGGCTGCTCGATGGACCGCACGATGCGCTCGATGTCGAGCGCGGTGCGAGGCGGGCCCGAGCGGCGGCGTTGCTCACGATGGCCCTGCCTGGCTCCGTCTACGTCTATCAAGGCGACGAGTTGGGGCTGCCCGAGGCATGGCAGCTGCCGACCGAGGTGTTGCAGGACCCGATGTGGCACGACTCCGGCCACGACGTCAAGGGTCGCGACGGGTGCCGTGTGCCCATTCCCTGGGAGGACCGCGGTCCGTCGCTCGGGTTCGGTGACTCGGCGGGATGGCTGCCCCAGCCCGAGGAGTTCGCAGCGTTGGCGGTGTCGGTGCAGGAATCCGATCCCTCGTCGACGCTGCACATGTACCGGCAGGCCCTGGCGATCCGACGGGCGCGACTGCTGCCCGATCTCGAAGCGGCGTGGATCGATCTCGGAGAACACGTGGTGGCGTTCCGTCGAAACGACGCCATGCAGTGCACCGTCAACATGGGCGACCGGCCGATACCACTCCCGGCCGGCGACCTGCTGATCGCGTCCTCGCCGCTGATCGACGACCAGCTCCCGCCGGACGTGGCGGTCTGGACGACGGGATCGGTGTGACCGCATGCAGATCGTGACCAAACAGGGGCACCCCGACTTCCTCGACCTTCCGTGGGACGAGCCGCTCGACGAGTGGCAGGAGGACCGCCTCGTCAAGATGGCCCACGGCATCAGCCGTCACGTGGTGCGCTTCGTACGTTTCGGTGAGCGGGTCTACGCACTCAAGGCAACGGGGATCGTGGCGGCCCAGCGCGAGTACCGGGTGTTGCGCGAGCTGCGCGAAGCGCACCTTCCCGTGGTCGAGCCGGTCGGCGTCGTCGCTGACGCGCCGAATCCGGGCGACGCCGTCCTGATCACGAGGTATCTCGACTACTCGCTGCCCTACTGGTATCTGCTCGGACGAGGCGACTCGTCGCTCGCTGACCGGTTGCTCGATGCAGGCGTCGTGTTGCTGATCCGGTTGCATCTCGAAGGCGTGTTCTGGGGCGACTGTTCGCTGTCGAACATCCTGTGGCGGCGCGACGCGGGCGAGATGATGGCCTACCTCGTCGACGCCGAGACCACCGAGCACCACGCCACGATCAGCGATCGCATGCGGGCCTACGACCTCGACATCGCGGTCGAGAACATCGCCGGCGGGCTCTTCGAGTTGCAAGCCAGCGGTCGGATCACCGACGACATCGACCCGGTCGACATCGCCGAGAATCTGCGACGCAGATACGAGGAGTTGTGGAGCGAGCTGACCCGCGTGGACGAGTTCGATCTCGACGAACGTTGGAAGATCGAGCAGCGGGTGCGTCGCATCAACGAGTTGGGTTTCGACGTCGAGGAGCTCTCGATCGACCGTGACGGCCGCACGCTGCGGATCAAGCCGGTCCTCATCGAGGAGGGCCATCACGCTCGCGATCTGCGCAACCGCACCGGTCTCGACGTCCAGGAGAACCAGGCCCGACGTCTGCTGTCCGACATCGATCAACACCGTGCGTGGCTCGAGCGCAAGGAAGACCGCCAGATCCCTCGTGCGGTCGCCACCGCTCGTTGGTTGGCCGAGGTGTATCAACCTGCGATCGATGCGATCCCGGCCGAGCTCCGCTCGCACCTGGAGCCAGCGGAGATCTTCCACCAATTGTTGGAACATCGCTACCTCATGGCGGAGCGGCGAGGTGGTGAGGTTCGCACGAAAGACGCGCTCGAGGACTACCTCGCCGGTGTGCTGGTGATGACACCCGAGGAACGTCAACTCCGTCTGGACACCGGGAGCGTTCCGGTCATCCAGCTCGACGTCGGCTTGGCATCGGCCGGTTCGGATGTCACCGGTCCGGAGACCGTTGGTTCGGATACCGTCGAGACGTGACCACCGAACGAATCGACCGAGCCCGCCGCGCAATCAGTCTGATCGACCTCACCGACCTGTCCGACGCCCATGCTCCCGAGGGCATCGACGAGTTGTGTCGGCGGGCGCGAGCGCACGGCACTGCCGCGGTGTGCGTGTGGCCCGAATACGTCGCCCGCTGCGCAGCGTTGCTCGCCGGCTCGGACGTGCGCGTTGCCACCGTGGTGAACTTTCCGTCGGGTGACCAATCGGTCGACGATGTGGTCATGCTGACGAAAGCCGCGTTGTCGGACGGTGCCGACGACATCGATCTCGTCCTGCCATATCGGGCGTTCCTCGATGGCGACAGCCAGACCGCCGGCGCGATGGTCGATGCGGTGGCTTCGCTCGTCGACACACCGAGGTTGTTGAAGGTGATTCTCGAATCGGGGGCGTACCCGGACATCGAGGCAGTTGCGCTGGCCGCTCGGCTGGCGATCGACAACGGCGCGAATTTCGTGAAGACGTCGACCGGCAAAATCGCTGAGGGCGCATCGCTCGACGCGGCCCGAGCGATGCTCGGCGAGATCGCTGCGGCCGCCGATCGTGGTGTCACCGTCGGCCTCAAACCGTCCGGCGGCGTACGCAGCTTCGACGACGCCATGGCCTACCTCGACCTCGCCGATGAGGTGATGGGGGAGGGCTGGGCCACCCCTGCGACGTTCCGCTTCGGGGCCAGCGGCGTGCTCGACGCGCTTCTCGCGGAACTCGACGGCTCCGCCCCGCCACCGCCGACCTCCTCCTACTGATGTAACGATTGGTGTCAGACACCAATCGTTACACCGCTAGCCTTCGCATCCCCTGCCCTCGTAGCTCAGGGGATAGAGCATCGGCCTCCGGAGCCGTGTGCGCAGGTTCGAATCCTGCCGAGGGCGCCACTGGATTTCCGCTCTGATCAGGGGAAATGGCCTGGTCAGGGCGTTGGGAAGTTACCGATAGCGTCCCGGGATGTCGACGGTGACCGACGCCGGGGTGCGCTCGACGGCCGCAGTCAGGTCGTCTGTGGTGATGTGCGACAGCTTGCTGCGCTCACGTACCCGGTCGAATGCTGCAGCCGCAGCCCGCCGCGCCGCGAATTCCACATCGCCGGGTGTGTAGCCATCGGTCGAACTCGCCAGTACTGCGACGTCGACGTGGCGTTGATCCAGCGGCGCCAAGGCCGCTTGCCACAGTGCGGTGGACGCACTCAGATCGGGCGTTCCGATCGGTATGACCAGGTCGAACCTGCCCGGCCGCAGAAGAGCAGCGTCCAGCGTCGTTTCGATGTCGTTCATTCCGTCGATGGAGATCGCCGCCACAGTCTCTCGACAACGACCATGTGCGGCAGCGTCAGCATGCTGACGAAGATGAGGGCGACTGGCACCAGCAGGTCCGGACGGCCGAGGAGCCAGACACCAACGCCGACCGCCGCCAGTGCGGCGAGCGACATGGCAGTCAGTGGCGAGGCGAGTCGGGCGATGGAGCGCATCGGACGCGGTTCGCTGCCGAGCAGGTCGGTGAGCACAAGAAGATGCGCGACGGAGTGCCAGAGTCCGAAATAGACGGCGAACCCGATGAGCGGGTCAGCAGTCAGGAACAGCACGGTCAACGTCGTGACGCCGACGACCTCCCGGCCGATGACGGACCGGTCGCCCATCCGCAAGGCGATCGATCCACCGATGACCGCGTGCTGTATGACAAGTACTGCGACCCACAACCACCAGAGGTCAGCGAGCCAGGGCCAGCTCGTCGGGTCGCCACCACCAAGACGCTCGACGACGGGGGCGATCAACGCCAAGTGAGCGACGAGCGGCAGACCGACGAGGAACAGGCCACGCGACCACTGGATGGCGAGCTGGCTCCGCTCAGAAAGACGGAGGTAGGCGAGGTCGGACTGGCCGAAGTGGTGCACAGACAGCGCCAGGAAGATCACCAGAGCCAGTGGTGGCAGAGCGAGCCAGACAAGGCCGACGGCGGCCATCGCCAGCACGTAGGCGACCACGAAACGTACTCGCGAACCCCGGTCGTGAGCGCCGTCGATCCGTTCCACCACGAGATGGTCGACTGCACCGTGCGGGATCCCGAGGACGGCGATCACGGTGACGACGGTGGCGACCGACACCCAATCGGGCAACGACGTTGCAGCCGCAACGGCGCTGATACCAACGGTCACGGCAACCACCGGCCAGAACAACCCCGACTCCTGGAACCTGTCGATACGCGACTGTCGGCGAAGCGTCGTGGTCATGGTGTCAAGAGCGCGCGAACCGAAGCAGCCGTCCCCACCGCCAGCTCTGCAACGCCGGAGCGCAGAAATGGGAACCACGGCAGCTTCGAAACCATGCGGGCATCTTGGGCCAACGTGGTGTCTTCGTCGAGGAACGCGAGCACATCGTCGATCGATGTCGTACGGAACAGCCGCTCGAAGATCGGCCTGCCTCGCTCGGGATGATGGTGCAGGATGTTGAGCAGGGCGCGGTCGGCGAACCCGTACCGCTTCGGCGGGCTCGGCAGTGGTGAGGGCACACCCGTGGTGGCCCATGCCGACACGAGGTGGCGGGTCTGGTCGTGGATTCGCTGGAAGGTGTAACCGGTGGTCGGCTTGGTCATGCCGCCGACGGTCCCGATGTTCCAGACGTGCTCTCCCCACCGCTGTCGGAGCGGACGATCCTCCATCGGAATCACGCCATACTCGGTTCTCGTGACGGTGACGTCACCGGCCCCGAGACGATCCAGGTGGGCGCGAATGTGCTGGTCGTAGAAATCGCGGCGCTGCGGGTGAAGAGAGAACAGCGTGTGCTCGACCAGCGCGCGGTCTGGTGCGTCGGGCAGCACGTAGAAGAACGCTGCGCCGTCGTGCTGATCGGTGTCGAAGTCCATCAAGGTGACAACCTGCGGGTCGAAGACAGGACGCTCGGTCCGCACCTCCCAGCCACCGAAGTGCTGCCGCAGAGGATGACGCACGATCTGGTCACGGTCCGATGGAGAGAGGCGAGCGCTCTGGAAGACAACCGGGGCACGTAGCTCACCCTCGGGAAGACTGATCACGCCACCATCGTGATCGTCGCGGATGTCCACGATGTCCTGAGCGACGAAGCGCACGTTGGGCCGCGCCCGCGCTTCACCGAGTACCTCCCGGTCGTAGTCGCGACGGCGAACCCGCATGTACGAGCGTGAACCGGCGGGTGAGTTGGCGCCTCGGCGTCGCAACCGGTCCGTGTTCTCCCATCCGGGGAACCGGACGTGCACTCGATCCCAGCTGCGGTCAGCGAGGTGCGCAAACGGGGCATCGGAGCTGCCCCAGAACGCCCACGTCCGGTCGTCACCTGGTTCGAAGTCTCGGTCGATGACAACGATCCGTCGATCGCGAGCCGGGCTCCTCAGCACGTGCGACAGCGCACTCAGGCCGGCGCAACCGGCCCCAGCGATGATCAGATCAGCGTCGAATCGCGACATCGGGCACGGGCTGTTCAGGCGAGCATCGGCTCATCGGCCGGTACACCGCGGGTGGTGCAAAGATGGGCAGACGGTTCACACATGACCTTTCGTGTCGAGGCAATGATTTTAGCGTCGTTTAGTCTTATTTGGTTCCCGACCGCAACGACTCCAGCAATTCCTCATGAACATGTCGGCGAGCTGGCCTGACGATGTCGCCGGTCGTCACCGACATCGTCGTGGAGTCAGAATGCGCCGATCGATGCAGCAGCGCCCCCGCTACGAGTGAGCGGATCGCCTGGCAGGTCCCGCCGACGGAATCGAACACCGGAAGTATCACGATGAAACCCCCGGGTGAGGTACCGATGCATCGACGACAATCACGATCCAGCGACTGAGCACGGGCTGACGTCGGTCCCGCCGCACCGGACGGATGCGAACAGAACTGGATCCCCACCGTGGCCGGACTCGGTTGGCTCGGCGACTTCCCGTTCGACGCCCGCCGACACATGGCTCCGTCGCGGGCACCCGGTACGTGCCACCAGCTCGAGCTGAACGGGCTCGCGCACCGTGCAACAGCTCGACATTCCAATCGACGACGCTCAGCGTGTTCGAGACGATGTACTTCTTCGCTCGGTCGATGGTCTCGGCGAACGGGATCTCCCACTCACCCATCAGTCCGGCCACCGGCCCGTGGCCGCCGAGCTGATTGCATCATCTCGTAGGTCACCCGGCCGAACAACACCGCATCGGCTCGTCCCATCTGAGCGGTCCAGTAGCGCATCGACTCCTCGTCCGGTGGAGTCCGGCCTCGTGATGGCAGCAACCGTCCAGCGTGACGTCGATCGAGTACCGCAATGGTCTCATCTCGTTGCTCTCCCTCGGGTGCACCGCCCGCCTCGGACCTGCGTCGTGCCCAGATTGCCGGATCCGATCCACATCGGCAAGCACCGGTCGAGCACGCAGGATGCTCGGTGGATCAGCGACGGGTTTGCGATCGGACGACGAACCAGGCACGGAAGCGCTCGTAGCGATCCATCTCCGATGACATCGCAGCATCGAAGAGCATCATGTGCAGCGTGTTGCCCACTTCGAACTCGACGGGGCCGTAGCCGCAGTCGTCGAAGTCGAACACTCGAACGCCGGAAGGTTGAATCCACAAGGCGGCTGTCGGCCAGTTTCACCACGACCGGGTTGCCGTCGTACGACGCCGTGACGACCCGGGACTGACGGCCCACGCCTGGGTGACCTGATGACGTCCTGGTCAGCACAAGAAGCGACCACGTCCCTCTGTTGTCGCGTCGTCGTGTCGTGCTGGGCGTCGATACGACGATGATTCCGTCGAGCCACGCCAGCGACAACGGGACCAGGAGTGGGATGCCGGTGCGTGAGCCCGTCGAAATCCAAACATGCTGTTCAGACGAGAGACGGATTCGTGCGTGCGCTGCTCAGGGGTCGCCGTCGCGGGGGACCCGACCGGTGGCCGCGCGCGGTCGCGGAGCGGACCCGTCGACCGAGGCGACGGGCGATCCGTGCGAACACGATCGCAACCGCGACCGAGGCAACGGTCAAGAGCGCGACGAGGACGATCGCGAGCTCCGGCCGAGAGATGGCGATCGCCATCACGACGAACACGACACCGTCCTCCAGCAAGCTCACGGCCACGTTCGACACCGGCTCGGGTGACGCGTTGACCACGAGGCGCGTCGATGCCTTGGCGCTGTGGCTGCTGAGCGCAAGCACGATCCCCGACACGGCCAGCGCAGGCACCGACAACTCGGTGTCGGCTGCGGTGCTGGTGAGGTAGCCGCCAACTGCAGGACGGATCAACGTGTGCACGCTGTCCCACACCGAGTCGACGATCGCGACCTTGTCGATCACGAACTCGACGCAGAACAGAGCAATCGCCAGCGCGATCACCCACGCCTGTTCGACGAACGACGGGGCCTCGATCCAGCCGAAGCGACCGCCGACACCCACCAGCGCCACCACCCCGTACACGCTGATGCCCGCCGACCACCCCGCCCCCATCGCCGTACCGATGTCCACGGCGACGGTCTAGCAGGGAACACCGACTGCGCTCTGGGCGTCGCCGATGTCGCCACGGTCATCGGCCATGCTCCGACCGACCGCACCAGTGATCGCAGCGGTGATCCCAGTCGTGTCGGCTGCTCCCGTCGATGCCGCGTTGGCGCACGACGCCCCGCCGGCCCGGCTCGCAGATGCGGTAACGGCGACGACGCAGACTGCAGCGGCCCCGTCCGAGACGTCGCCGATCACCGCTGGCGCACCCGGCGACACGCCGACGACGACGCCAGCTGCTCCGGCTCCGACATCGGCACCGGCACCGGCACCGACCACGACCGTTGTCATACCAACCCTTCGGCGTCGGCCTGTTCAGCGCAGGTGTGGTCTGGTTCGATGGTGCGCGCTCATCGGGGCGCGTCTGGATCGTTCTCGTGCTGTCTGTGGCGTACTCCGGCCCGAGACGCGCGAAACGCCGGCCTCCCCCTCGAAGGCCGGCGTGCGTCACCCCCCGGTTGACCGGGCGTGAGGTGCTACTTGGCCCAGCTCATGAAGGGAAAGGTCTTGACCATCCAGTTCTGCAGCGAGAACTTGCCGGCGCCGACGGTGAAGATCCCGAGCAGCACGAACATCTCGACCACGTGGCTCGAGTTGACCGGGTTGTTCTCGGGCCACACGTCGCCAGCGAGGAACATGAAGAGCATCATCACTGCACCACCGATGGCTGCGATGCGGGTGCCGACACCGAGCATCAGTGCCACGCCGAGCAGCAACAGTGCCACCATGAAGCCGACATCGGCGAAGTTGATGGCGTCAGGAGCCGACGGGGCCATCCAGTCGAAGAGAAAGCCGGTGTGGCTGCCCTGGGTGCCGAAGGTCAGAAACCCGAACGTCGGCGACCCCCCGTTGATCATGGCTGCGTCGCAGAAGTAGTCGATGCTGGATGCAGCGGTTCCCTCGGGTCCGAAGCCACGACACGTGGAAAAGCCGAGTCCGAACATCTTGTCGAGAAACGCCCACATGAACGACCAGCCGAGAAGGATTCGCAGGACGGTCCACGCCCACATGCCCTTGGTCTGGCCGTCGTCGCTCAATCGCGAGTCGAGGTGTTCGAGTGTTGCGGTCATTCATGTCTCCAATGTGTTGTTGTCCTGGCGCCAGTCTCCTGATTTGCGCGCGCAACCAACAGGGCAGGAAGTCACTACGAGTGGTGTCTCGGCAACGGCGTGCGTTCGAGACGCGAACATCCTGTGAGTCAGCCGATGCGATCGGGCAGACTGGTGCGGTCATGCCCGACCCCATCACCACGATCAACTCATTGCTCGAACCCGTCTTCGCGGAGCTCAACGGCGGAGCGCCCAGCGATCCAACCGTCCGACCGTCGGATCGCGCCGACGCCCAGATCAACGGTGCACTCGCGCTGGCCAAACGCACCGGCGCCAACCCGCGGGAGTTGGCCCAGCGAATCGTCGACTCAGGTGTGCTCGACCATGTGGCCAGCGACCTCGAGGTGGCAGGACCTGGCTTCGTCAACGTCACGTTCTCGTCGGAGTTCCTCGCCGCGCAACTCGATGCGGTCGCGCTCGACGATCGTCTCGGTGTGCCGCTGGCTGCGGCCGCCAAGACCGTTGTCGTCGACTATTCGGCGCCGAACGTGGCCAAGGAGATGCATGTCGGCCACCTCCGGTCGACGGTGATCGGCGACTCGCTCGTGCGACTGCTCGATTTCTTCGGCCATCGCGTGGTGCGCGAGAACCACATCGGCGACTGGGGGCGGCCCTTCGGCATGCTGATCGAGCACCTGCTCGATCTCGGCGAAGACGTGGCGGCGACCGGGCTCACCCAAGGCGATCTCGACGGCTTCTACAAACAGGCCAACGCCAAGTTCGCCGAGTCGGAGGCGTTTCAAGAACGTGCTCGCGAGCGTGTCGTGCTGTTGCAGGGTGGCGACGACGAGGAGACCACGCGGCTCTGGCTGCGTCTCGTCGAGATGTCGACGGCCTACTTCAACGAGGTCTACGCAAAGCTCGGTGTTCTGCTCACCGACGACGACCTTGCGGGCGAGAGCGGGTATCAGGCGATGATGGCCCGCACCGTCGAGCGGCTCGAGGACACCGGCCTGCTGGTCGAGGACGACGGTGCCAGCGTGGTGTTCCCACCCGGATTCGAGAACCGCGACGGTGACCCGCTGCCGCTCATCATCCGGGCACGTACCGGTGGGTTCAACTATGCAACGAGCGACCTCACGTGTGTGATCGACCGCGTCGAGCGGTTGGGCGCCGACCTGATGTTGTACGTGGTGGGAGCGCCACAGGCACAGCACCTCCAGATGGTGTTCGCTGTGTCCGAGATGGCCGGCTGGCTCACCCCGCCGACCGAGGCGGTGCATGTCGGCTTCGGCAACGTGCTCGGCGCCGATCGCAAGATGCTTCGCAGCCGTTCGGGTGATTCGGTGAAACTCGTCGATCTGCTCGACGAGGCCATCGAGCGCGCCGATGCCGCCATTGCCGAGAAGAACGCCGACCTCGTCGGGGATGAACGTGCGGTTGTTGCGAGGATGATCGGCATCGGCGCGGTCAAGTACGCCGACCTGTCGACCGACCGGGTGAAGGACTACGTGTTCGACCTCGACCGGATGGTGTCGTTCGACGGCAACACCGGCCCGTACCTGCAATATGCGCACGCGCGCATCTGCTCGATCTTTCGTCGGGCGGACGTCGAGCGGGTATCGGTGCGCGGCGTGGCGATGTTGCTCGACACGCCACAGGAACGAGCGCTCGCGCCTACGCCTGCTCGCCTATCCGACTGCAGTCGATGCCGCGCTCGACACCTACAGCCCGCACAAACTGTGCACCTACGTGTACGAGCTCGCCACCGATTTCACCTCGTTCTACGAGCACTGTCCGGTGTTGAAGGCCGATGAGCCGCTGCGTTCGAGCCGTCTCGCGCTCGCTGACCTCACGGCACGCACGCTCGCGCACGCTCTCGGACTGCTCGGCATCGACGCCCCGGAGCAGATGTGACCCTCCATATCCCCCGCCCACTCCGTTTGCGTTGCAGTTTTGGTGGCCGGGGCCACCAAAACTGCAACGCAAACGGGTGTGGGATCCGGTTCGGGGTGGCGCGGTGACGGCGATCTCGCGGCGGCTGCTCCCCGACACAGCGGCCGTCGGCCATGACGGATGGCTCGAAGTGGGCGGGGTGTCGATCGAGACCTTGGCCGAGGAGTACGGCACGCCGCTGTTCGTCTACGACGAGACACACCTGCGCGCCCGCTGCCGTGAAGCGGTTGGCGCCTTCGGGCGCGAACGGGTGATCTATGCCACCAAGGCGTTCCTGTGCCGAGCGATGGCGAAGCTCGCCTACGACGAGGGGTTGCTGCTCGACGTCGCCACCGGCGGCGAACTCCACGTGGCGCTGGCGGCCGGCGTACCGGCGAGCGCATGCACGCTGCACGGCAACAACAAATCGGGCGCCGAGCTGCGCGAAGCGATCGAGGCGCAGGTGCGCTACATCGTGGTCGATTCCTTCGATGAACTCGACCGGCTCGACGTGCTCGCTGCTGCTGGCGTCGGACCCACACCCAAGGTGGTGCTGCGCATCACGCCAGGCGTTCACGCGCACACGCACGAGTTCATCGCCACGGGCCAGGACGACTCGAAGTTCGGGTTCAACCTGACCAATGGCGATGCGCTGCGTGCCGTCGATCATGCGCGCCGATCGTCGGCGATGGAACTGGTGGGCGTGCACTGCCACATCGGCTCGAACGTGTTCGAGGCGTCGTCGTTCGCGAAGGCGGCCGAGGTGATGGCCGACTTCGCCGTGCCGCTCGACCTGCCCGAGCTGGTCCTCGGCGGCGGCCTCGGTGTGGCGTACGTGGAAGGCGAGGAGGCACCCACCATCGGCGCAATGGGGCAGCGTGCTGCTCGACGCCTGCGAAGCACTCGGCGTGCGTTCGAGGGTGAGCGTGGAGCCGGGCCGTGCCATCGTCGGCTCGGCGGCGATGACCGTGTACACGGTCGGCACGATCAAGGACATCCCGGACGTTCGCACCTACGTGGCCGTCGACGGCGGCATGAGCGACAATCCACGACCAGTGCTGTACGGCTCCGGCTACGAGTCGTTCCTGCCGCGGTCCGTCGACGCCGCTCGCGACCTCACGGTGCGTCTCGTCGGCAAGCACTGCGAGTCGGGCGATGTGCTGGCCTTCGCTGCGCAGGTGCCGTCGGACCTCGCAGTGGGCGACCTGCTGGCAATGCCGGTCACCGGTGCTTACGGTCACTCGATGGGATCCAACTACAACAAGATCACGCGACCGCCCGTGGTGTTCGTCGCCGATGGCAACGAGCGTCTGGTCGTGCGGCGAGAGACCTACGCCGATCTGCTCGCCACCGACCTCGGCTGACCCCGCCGCCACCCTCACCCTCACCCCGCGCTTGCTGTTTGCGTTGCATTTTCGGTGACCCGGGTCACCGAAGATGCAACGCAAACAGGGAGGATTGGGGTGGTTCTCTACCCTGGGGCCGATGTCGAACAATCGCCGCCTGATCGCCGGGCTCGTCACCGCCGCCTTCGCGATCTTCAAAGAGCGTGACCGTCTGGCGGGCAAGACCCGCAAGCAGTCGCAGCCGACCGCCCGTCGCGTGCCGAGCGGTACCCGGGTCGAGTACTCACCAGACATCGACGGCGATGCCGACCCGGGTGAGGTGGTGTGGGCGTGGGTGCCCTACGAAGACGATCCGTCGAAGGGCAAGGACCGTCCTGTGGTGATCATTGGGCATTGCCCCGGCGGGCTCGCCGGTGTACCCCTCACCTCCAAGGACAAGAGCCGCGACGCCGTCGCCGTGGGCACGGGCGGATGGGACCGCAGCGGTCGGCCGAGTTGGGCCAAGGTCGATCAACTGATCGTGGTCGACGACGCCAGCGTGCGTCGCGAGGGGTCGGTGCTCGCCGCGCGATCGGTTCGATGCAGTGATCGCCGGCGTCTCGAAGCATCACGATCTGCAACGCGGCTGACGGCTTCGCTCGGTGTGGGTCAGGGACGGCGACCCATTGCATCGAGCAGCCGATCCTGCAACGGTGCGTCACTCGCCACGTCACCGCTCGGGCCCGCACCGAACACGCCGCTCGTCGCCATCATGGGAATCATCGGGCCGATGGCGTCGAACACCTCCTCGACGAGGTCACCGTCGAGCGTGTCGTCGACGTGGAGCGCCTGCGCCAGGTCCCACTGATGCACCAGGAGATCGGCGATGCGGAAACGCAGGACCTGGGCGCCCGGCATGTCGCCGGCGGGATGCTGGAAGATCTGTTCGGCGACGCCTGGCTGCTGGAATGCAGCGAGTTGCGCAGCAAGCGCTGCGTCGATCGAACCGACCGGATCGTCACCGAGCTGATCCACACCGAGGAGTGCAATGGCATCGTTGCGACTCGCGCCTGCGGCGAGCGCTGCGGCCATTGCGCTGCCAGCAGCCACGTGGCCCACCAGTGCGCGCACGGTCCAACCGTCGCACGGCGTCGGGTGATCCCACTGGTCGTCGTTCACCAGCCGGGTGACGGAGGCAAAGCCGTTGCCGGCGCGTTCGAGGCTGCTGGGGGTGGTCATGTCCGGGCAACGTACCCGAGTTGCGATGCGGGCGCTCGGTCACGCTCCGAGGTCGTCTACGACGCAGTGAGTGCGGCGCTGACCGGTTCGAACAGTTGCGCGGCGAGTGGGCTGCCGACCGCGCCGCTGTCTTCGATGAGCAGGAACGCGCCGTGGCCGGCGTCGAGGTCGAGCCACGCAACGCTGCCGTAGGCGCCCGGGTCGGTGCGCAGCCCCGTGGAGCGGTCGACGAACCATCCCATTCCGTAGCCCTGGTCGTGGTCCGAACCGCCGTACACCTCACCGATGCGGTCACTCATCATGCGCTCGATGGCGTCGGACGACAACACCTGTTCGTCGCCGCACTGCCCGTCGCGGAACAGCATGAGGAGCAGGTCGGCGTAGTCGCGTGCCGACACGTACGCACCGCCCTCGATGCTGGGGTTGTCGGTCGCCTGCAGACTCGCCGGATCGAACGTGTCCGGATAGGTGAAGCCGAGGCCGAACTGGGTCCAGTGATTGTTGAACGCCAAGCTGTCGACGCCGCAGGGATCGACGTAGGTGTCATCGATCAGCTCGGCCCATGACCGCCCCGACGCCACCTCGGCGACCGCTCCGGCCACCTGCCACTGGGCGCCGCCGTAGCGGAACTCGGTGTCGGGGGCAATCACGTCACCGTCGTCGTTGGTGGTGGTGAAGACCGCCTCGGCGCATTCCTGAAGCGTTCCGATCGGGAGGAACTGGCAGAGATACGGCGGGTAGGCGACATTCGGCCCGAGTCCCACCAGGCCGGAACTGTTCGACACGAGTTGGGCCGGGGTGATCGTCGGGTTGCCGGCCCCCCAGTCGACGACGTCAGCGACGGGGGCGTCGAGATCGATCAGACCTTGATCGGCGAGACGGAGCAGGACGCCGGCCACCAGCATCTTGCTCGATGATGCGACGAGGGAGACCCGGTTTGCGTCGATCTCCCCCCAGTACTCCTCGAACACGACACCGTCGTTGCGATCGACGATCACCAACGCAGCGCCGTCGAGGTCGTTGTCGGCGATCGACGCCTCGATGATCGGACCCACCGCCGAGAAGTCGTAGCGCGCCGCGACCGTTGACGACGGTGCGTTCGATGGCGGGGGAGTGCTGCTGGTGGCATCGGGGAGCGTGGCCGGCGAGGAGCTGCCGGGTGTCGTGGTGGTCGCCGGCGATGCAGCCGGAACGCTGGCGGGCGATGGTGCAGGGTCGCCAGCGGACTCGACTCCGGCGTCGGAGCCGGAACACGCAGCGAGGCCGAGGGCCAGAGCCAGCGCGAAACCGACCGTTTCTCGGCGGGGACCGAAGGCGCTCACGAGACCGGGCCGGACATCCCACGACAAACCGTCATGGGTCGAACGTATCGGATCCCGTAGCCTCCATCACCGTGACGAGCGACGTGCGAACGGTCCGTATCGGTGTACTCGGGTGTGGCAACGTCGGCGCGGCGTTGGTGCAACTCGTCGAGGCACAACGCGACACCGTCGAGCGTCGAGCCGGTCTCCGCCTCGAGGTGACACGCGTGGCCGTGCGCAACCTGTCGGCGCCACGTGATGTCGAGTTGCCCGAGGGCGTGCTCACCCGTGACGCCCACGCCGTGGTCGCCGACGCCGACATCGACCTGATCGTGGAGGCGATCGGTGGCATCGAGCCGGCGCGCGAGCTGATTCTCGAGGCGCTCGCCAACGGCAAGCCGGTGATCACCGCCAACAAGGAACTGCTCGCGAACGTCGGCGCCGAGCTGTACGCCGCTGCGGATGCCGCAGGGCGCGACCTCCTGTTCGAAGCTGCCGTCGCCGGTGGTATCCCGATCATGCGGGCGCTGCGCCAGAGCTTGCACGGCGAACCGATCACCCGGGTGCTCGGGATCATCAACGGCACCACCAACTTCATCCTGACCAAGATGACCGACGCCGTCGCCGCTGGTGGCGATGCCGACTATGCAACAGCGCTCTCCGAAGCGCAACGCCTCGGCTTTGCCGAACGCGACCCGACCGCTGACGTCGAAGGATTCGACGCGGGAGCGAAGGCGGCCATCATCGCCACCGTCGCGTTCGGAGCGAAGGTCGTCGCCGGCGATGTCTACCACGAGGGCATCAGCCGCATCACCGGTGCCGAGATCGCGATTGCTCACCGGCTGGGCTACGTCGTCAAGCTGCTCGGCATCATCGAACGCGACGCCGACACCGGCGACATCAGCGTGCGCGTGCACCCCGCCATGGTGCCGATCCATCACCCGCTGGCGTCGGTACGCGACAGCTTCAACGCGGTGTTCGTCGAAGGCGACTTCGTCGACTCACTGATGTTCTACGGCCGCGGCGCCGGAGGCGCGCCCACGGCGAGCGCGGTGTTCGGCGATCTGGTCGACGCGGCGGTCAACCTTCGCAACGGCACTCACGGCTCACTCGGCTCGTTGGCGCCGGCCACGATCCGTGCGATCGACGAGACATCGGCGGAGTACCTGCTGGGTCTCGACGTCGCCGACAAGCCGGGCGTGTTGCACGCCGTCACCGGCGTGTTTGCTGCCCACGGCGTGAGCATCCGCGTGGCCGAGCAGGAGGGCAACGGGCCCGACGCCCGCCTGGTGTTCATCACCCACCTCGCCCGCGAGTCCGACGTGCAGGCAACAGTGCGCGAACTGCGCGAACTCGACGTGGTGCGCAACGTCGGCGGGCTGCTGCGCGTGATCGGCGACTGACATGAGGTACGTGTCGACACGGGGCGACGCACCGGAGCTCGGCTTTGCCGACGTGTTGCTGGCGGGGCTCGCCAACGACGGCGGGCTGTACGTGCCCGAGCGGTGGCCCACGCTCGGCAAGTCGTCCGCGAGCACGTACGTCGAACGCGCCGTCGAGGTCATGTTGCCCTTCGTCGAGCCGGACATCGACGAGGTCACCCTGACCCGCCTGTGCACCGAGGCCTACGGTACTTTTCGGCATCCCGCAGTGGCTCCGTTGGTGCAGATCGATCACCGTCAGTGGGTCCAGGAGCTGTTCCACGGCCCGACGCTCGCGTTCAAGGACATCGCACTGCAGCTGGTCGGTCGGCTGTTCGACCATGTGCTCGCCGAACGGGGCGAGCGGGTGCGGATCGTCGGCGCCACCAGTGGCGACACCGGCTCGGCGGCCATCGACGGGGTCGCCGGCTGCGAACACATCGACATCGTCATCCTGTACCCGCTCGGACGCACGAGCGAGGTGCAGCGACGCCAGATGACCACCGTCGACCAGCCGAACGTGCACACGGTGGCCGTCGAGGGCACGTTCGACGATTGCCAGGACCTCGTCAAGGCGATGTTCAACGATGTCGACTTCCGCGAGCGCAACCGGCTCTCAGCGGTCAACTCGATCAATTGGGCTCGGGTGATGGCCCAGACCGTGTACTACGTGACCGCAGCGGAGACGTTTGCCGATCCGGTCACGTTCAGCGTGCCCACGGGGAACTTCGGCAACGTGCTGTCGGGATGGATCGCCCGCACGATGGGTGCGCCGATCCGCGACTTCATCGTGTCGTCGAACACCAACGACATCCTCACCCGGTTCATCGAAGACGGCGACATGAGCGCTCGCGACGTGGTGCCCACGCTGAGCCCCTCGATGGACATCCAGGTGTCATCCAATTTCGAACGACTGCTGTTCGAGATGAACGGGCGCGACGGCGGATTGACCGCCGAGCAACTCGGCCGGTTCCGGGCAACGGGACGCTTGTACGTGGAGGACGACCAACGCGAGGAGTTCATCACCGGGCACTTCCGGGCGGCAGCATTCAACGACGACGCCACCCTGGCCGAGATCGCCAGAGTGCACCAGGCGTCCGGCATGGTGCTCGACCCGCACACTGCCACCGGCACCGCAGCGGCGTCGATGCTCACCGGGCTCGACGCATCGGATCACCCGGTGATCACGCTCGCCACTGCCCACCCCGCGAAGTTCCCTGACGCGGTGGAACGTGCCATCGGCACGCGCCCGGAGCTACCAGCGCATCTGGCCGACCTGTTCGATCGACCCGAACGAACCCAGACCGTCGCAAACGATTTGCCTGCGGTCGAGTCGCTCGTCGAACGCCTCACCGCCCGCTGACCGCGCCGGTCGTTTGGGTGTTGCGCCCATGCGTGGGTTGCGCTGGCGTGCGTGGTAGCGTGACATTGCTCGGTTCGCCCGAGCCGCACCCCGAAATCTCGGTTGTGTGCGAATTCTGCCAGGGGACTCACGTCTGTGGACGCTCGTTGCGTACCCACGCACCCCCTCCTCTGGTGCTCGAACACTCGGGACACCCCATGTCGGTGACCGAGAAGAGAGGAACCCCTCGTGGCTGCAGCAGCACTCGAACAGTCGATGCTCGAATCGAAGGACAAGGACACGCTCTTGGAGATGGCCAAGGCGCTTGGCGTCAAGGCCAACGCCCGGTTGAAGAAGTCGGAAATCATCGACAAGATTCTCGAGACCACCGGGCCGTCCGCTCCGGCCACTTCGTCGGCCCCGGCGGGCGTCGCTGGGAACGGCGCGTCGAAATCGGGCCGAGTCAACACACCCTTGTCGCCCGCTTCGTCGACGTCGCGGTCAGGCGAGCCGACCGAGTCGTCGTCGAACGACGCGACTCCGGCCGCTGCATCCGGTTCGCCGGTGCTCGGCGCCGATGGTGAGCCGCTCGCCGACTGGGAGATCGACCTCGTTGCGGCAGGTGGCGAGGCCACCCCCGACGCCGACCCCGAACGTTCCGACGCGTCCAACGGCGCTCAGCGCTCGCAGGGGCGCGGGGATCAACGGTCCGACACCCCCCGAAGTGATCGCCAGGGCGGCCGCGACCGGTCGGAGCAGAAGCCCCAGCGTGACGGCAACGACCAGCACGCCTCCGGTGCCAAGCAGGGAGCGCAGGGCGCACCGGATCGCAGCGACAAGCAGGGCGCACAGGACGCCGGCGGCAACCAGGGCGGCAACAACCGCAACCAGCAGGGCGGCGGCAACCGCAACCAGCAGGGCGGCAACCGCAACAACGACAACCGCAACAACGAGTCGGGCGAGGGCAACAAGCGTCGTCGCCGCCGCCGCAAGGGCCGTGGGGGCCAAGAAGGTCCGCAGGGCGAAGACGTCGAGTTGCTCGATCAGGATCCCGCGTTCGAGAGCAGTGAGCCCATCGACGTGGCGGGTTTTCTCGACATCCGCGACGAGGGCTACGGCTTCTTGCGGATCAACGACTACCTGCCGAGCAAGGATGACGCGTACGTGCCGCTCAAGCTCGCTCGCCAGTACGGCGTGCGCAAGGGCGACCATGTCACCGGCAGGGTTCGTCCAGCGGGTCGCAACGAGAAGAACCCCGGTCTGATCGACATCTACACGATCAACGGTGGCGATCCGGAGCTCGCGAAGAAGCGCCCGCACTTCGAGAGCCTCACGGCGCTGTTCCCCGACCAGCGCCTCACGCTCGAGGACCCGAGCGATCCAGCCAACATGACCGCGCGAATCATCGACCTCGTGTCGCCGATCGGCAAGGGCCAGCGCGGCATCATCGTGTCGCCTCCGAAGGCCGGCAAGACCACGGTCATGAAGACGATTGCGAAGTCGATCGAACTCAACAACCCCGAAGTCGTGCTCCTGGTGTTGCTGATCGACGAGCGGCCGGAGGAAGTCACCGACATGCGTCGCAGCGTGAAGGGTGAGGTCATCGCCTCCACGTTCGACCGGCCGAGCGATGAGCACACTCATGTCGCCGAAATGACGATTGCCAAGGCGCGTCGAATGGTGGAAGACGGCAAGGACGTCGTGATCATCCTCGATGGCATCACGCGTCTCAGCCGTGCCTACAACCTGGCAGCGCCGGCGAGCGGCAAGATCCTCTCGGGTGGTATCGACGCAGGAGCGTTGTATCCGCCGAAGAAGTTCTTCGGTTCGGCTCGCAACGTCGAAGAAGGCGGTTCGCTGACCATCTTGGCCACCGCGTTGGTCGACACCAACAGTCGGATGGACGAGGCGATCTTCGAGGAATTCAAGGGCACGGGCAACATGGAGCTGCGCCTCGACCGCAAGGTGGCCGAGCGTCGCATCTATCCAGCGATCGACGTCGACGCATCGTCGACCCGTCACGAAGAGCTGTTGTTCGATCGCAAGCAACTCCAGCAGGTGTGGAAGCTGCGTCGAGTGCTCTCCGGTCTGGCCCAGGACGGCAGCGCAGCCGCTGGTCTCGAACTGCTCATCGATCGGCTCAAGACCTTCCGCACCAACGACGAGTTCCTCGCCGAAATCGCCAAACAGCCCGGCTGACCGACTCGACGTCAGGCCGTTCGTCGCATCGGGTCGCCGCAGGCGCACCGTCTCAGGCAGGGCACCGTGTGACGGCGGCTTGCTGTCGGTAGCGTGGGACGCCGATCTGAATGACGATCGGGGGCACAGGGCCCACCCGCTCAGCCATTCTCAGGAGATCCATCATGAAGACCGACATCCACCCCCCTTACGCCGACACCACGGTGCGTTGCTCCTGCGGGAACACCTTCGTCACCAAGTCGACTCGCGAGGGCGACCTCACCGTCGAACTGTGCAACGAGTGCCACCCGTTCTTCACGGGCAAGCAGAAGCTCGTCGACTCGGGCGGACGCGTCGAGCGCTTCAACAAGCGCTACGGCCAGCGCAAGAACGCGCCGGCGACCCCTGCCGACGACTGACCAGCCCGTGGTGGCACCCCGGCAACACCGCCAGGTGCCACCGTTGGTGATCACTCGATGAACACTCCGCCGACAGCCAACGGCCCCGCGTCCCCGTCGGCGCCTCGCGACGACGACCGTCGCAGCCGCCTGCTCGGCATCAAGTTGCGGGCCCTGGTGAGCGATCATCTCGGCGCGATCGACGCTGACCCGCAACCATTTCCCAAGGGTGCTGCACTCGTTGTCGACGATGCAGCATGGGTGCTCGTCGATGGCCCCGCGGGCCGGAGCCTCGGCCCTGCGCTGGCGTGGGCGTTGCGTGCCGGCGCCGCCTCGCTGCACATCGTTGCCGACCACGACACCGGCGTGCTCGCTCGTCGGGCACAACGATTCGAGTTCCCCATCAGCGTCTGGTTCGCCGAGGAGCGACTCCTGCTCCCCGCCGTTGCTGAGCCCCTCGGGCCGCCCGCCGTACCGCTGCCCGAGCATCTCGCGCTGATGCCCACCATCGAAGGATCTGGTGCCACGCCCAGCGTCGAGCACGGTGTGGTGGTCGGAGAGGTACGTGGACTCGAGGTGTGTCGAGTGGTCGACCAGCCCACGGTGGGCCACATCACCGAACTCGGCGACTTCGACCCTGCGCCGGCACCCCCGCCGCTGACGGTGTCGCCTGATCCGTCGGACCCGGCTGCCGACCAGTCCGACGATGCCGGTGATCACGGTGGGGTGCTCCTCGAGGTGGGGGTCGGACCCAACGACCGCGAAGCCTTTCGATTGCTGCACGGCGACATTCCGGCCGTGGAGGCGCTCGGCGCTGTGGTCGACGCGGTGCTCGCCCATCGATCGGCCGAGGCGCCGCAGCATCCGCTCAACCGGCTCGGCCAGGAGCGCTACTTGCGCTGGCAGCTCGAACAGGACCCGAGCCTCGTTGCGATGGCCGATGTCGTCGGTGTTCAGCCGCCGTTGCCCCGATCGAACCTGAAAGATGCCGTGCCGTGTGTGGCCAGGGCCACCGACGACGCCGGTCGAGTGCACCATCTCGTCTGCTCGGTGGGTGTCGACATCGATCTGGCGGGCTTCGTTGCTGATGTGCAGGACGGTGTCGACACGCCGGTGATCGTGGTGCTGCGCGAGCGCGATGCGCTCCCGATCACACGCGACACGTTGGCGCAGCTCGCGGTGCCGGTCGGGCTCCTCACCATCTGACGCCCGCAGCCCATGGCCAGTAGCCTCCACTGGCCATGCTGGACCGCCTCCGTCACGTCGTCGACGAATACGACACGATCGAACGCCAGCTCTCCGATCCCGACGTGCTCGCCGACTCCGACGCCCTGCGACGGTTGTCGAAGCGCTACAACGAACTGGGCCCCGTGGTCGAGGCGTTTCGACGCCGCGAGGGGCTGGTTGCCGACGCGGAAGCCGCCCGCGAGATGCTCGACGAGCCAGCGGTGCCGAACGCGACATGCTCGTCACCGAAATCGAGTCGTCCACCAGCGCGGCTGCACTGCTCGACGACGAGCTGCGTGAGTTGATGCTGCCCGCCGATCCACACGACGGCAAGAACGTGATCATGGAGATCCGGGGCGCCGAAGGAGGTGAGGAGGCCAACCTCTTTGCACGAGATCTCCACGAGATGTATGTCGCATACGCAGCAGCCAAGCGCTGGAAGGTGGAGACGCTGTCAGCGGCGCCCAGCGAGATGGGTGGGCTGAACGACATCACCTTCGAGGTGCGCGGTGCCGACGCATGGCGCAACCTCAAGTTCGAGGGCGGTCCCCACCGCGTGCAGCGGGTGCCGGTCACCGAGAGTCAGGGACGTGTGCACACATCGTCGGCCACGGTGACCGTGCTCGCTGAGGTCGACGAGATCGATGTCCAGATCGACGAGCGCGACCTCGACGTCGACGTGTTCAGGGCGAGCGGGCCCGGCGGCCAGAGCGTCAACACCACTGACTCGGCGGTGAGGATCACCCACCGCCCGACCGGTGTGGTGGTGTCGATGCAGGACGAGCGATCGCAGCTGCAGAACAAGGCGAGGGCGATGCTCGTGTTGCGCGCCCGGCTGTTCGAGTTGGCCGAACGCGAACGCAACGATGAGTTGTCGGCAGAGCGGCGCTCGCAGGTGGGCGGTGGCGGTCGTAGCGAGAAGATCCGCACGTACAACTACAAGGAGAATCGAGTCACCGACCACCGCATCGGTTTCACCGTGTATCGACTCGCCTCGATTCTGCAGGGGGAGTTGCAGGTGGTGGTCGATGCGCTCCAGGCCGACGAGCGCGCCCGATTGCTCGCCGACGGCTGATGGCGACGCGCTCGATGAGCTCCGACGACCAGCCCGCCGTCACCCAGCCCGCCGTCACCCAGCCCGGCACGGACACGGTCACGTGGCGAGCGTTGTGGGCCGAGACGAGCGCCGCTGTCGCCGATCGGGCCCAGGCGCGTTGGCTTTGCGAGGTTGCCTCTGCGAGCGTCGACGGCGACGAATTTCTCGAGCGGCTCGACGAAGCGGCAACGGTTCGCATGGTGGCGCACCTCGATGCCATGGTCGCCCGTCTGCGCGCGGGCGAGCCGCTGCAGTACGTGCTCGGTGAGTGGGCGTTCCGCCACATCACGCTGGCGGTCGACCGCCGAGTGTTGATCCCGCGTCCAGAGACCGAGATGGTCGCCGGGGTGGCGATCGAACTTGCTGCCGCATGCGCACCGACACGAATGGTTGCCGACCTCGGAACCGGCTCGGGAGCGATCGGGCTGTCGCTCGCCTACGAGTTGCCACGCCGGGGCACCACGGTGTGGGTCACTGACGCCAGCCACGATGCGCTCGATGTGGCACGAGCGAACCTTGCAGGGATCGGCCCGGCGGCGGCGAACGTGCGGGTGGCGCACGGTGCCTGGTTCGAGGCGCTCCCGGCCGACACGGCGTTCGATGTGATCGTGTCGAACCCGCCGTACGTGTCGACCGGTTCGCCCGACCTCGATTCGAACGTCGGCGAGTGGGAGCCGGCGGAGGCGCTGTTCGCGGGACCGGAGGGTCTCGACGACATCGCGGTGCTCGCCCATGGGGCGCCGAGGCGGCTGCGATCGGGCGGAAGCCTGGTGCTCGAAATCGGTGCTGACCAAGGTGGTGCGGTTGCCGACATTCTGCGAGATGCGGGCCTGGTCGGCGTCGAGATCCGCCCGGATCTCACGGGCCGCGACCGCATCGCCGTTGCCCGCAACCCCGCCTGACCAGGCCTCGGGGAACCGACCGGTGTGGTGGGTTCCCCGAGACCCGGGCTGGGGGAACCCACCGGGTCTCGGGTGGGTTCCCGGAGACCCGGGCTGGGGGAACCGGCAGATCAGCCGAAGCGGACGGCGACTTCGGCCAGGATCGAGCCTTCTTCGTCGGTCACCTTGTTGTCGGCGTCGGCGACGTCTCGAGCCGCGGAGAACAGCGCCGAGCGCAGCACGCGGCTGCTGATGCGCGCATCGATGGCATCGAGAAATGTTCCCACCTCGTCGCGTTGGATGGCGTGAAGCGCCTCTTCGATGGCAGGCCGGATGAACTGCTCGAACGAAGCTTCCTCCTCACGCCAGTCAGTGCTGATCTCGCGCACGAGGTCGATCTCTTCGTCGCTGATGTCGTGATCGGCCAGCATCACGAGCGCCAACAGCCCGAGCGCCGCTTGATGCTCGAGGTCGGCGGTGGCATGTACGGCAACGCCGCGGTAGAGATCTTCGAGTCGACGGTTCACGTTGAGTCCTTCGTGGTGGCTGCTGATGCAACCGTGGTGGCAGGGCCTGCGGCGCCGAGCGAGCGTTGCAGGAAGTCGAGTTGGTGGAGCAGCAGGTTCTCGGCCACGGTCTCTTGTGGCGTCATGTGGGTGACGCCCACCAGCGGCAGCACCTCGTGCGGCCGACCGGCGGCGAGCAGCGCGGCAGACAGTTGGAGCGTGTGCGCGGCAACGACATTGTCGTCGGCGAGTCCGTGGATCAACAGCAGCGGACGGACGAGGTCGGCCGCCAGCGGCACCAGGGAGTTGGCGTCGTATCGCTTGGGGTCGTCGTTCGGGTCGCCGAGGTATCGCTCGGTGTAGTGGGTGTCGTACAGGCGCCACTCGGACACGGGTGCGCCGGCGATGGCGGCGTGGAACACGTCGGGGCGCCGCAGCACCGCGAGTGCCGCGAGGTAGCCACCGAAGCTCCAACCGCGAATCGCCACGCGATCGAGATCGACCTGCGGGAACTGTTCGGCCACGGCGTGGAGCGCATCGACCTGATCGTCGAGCGTGGGCCCGGCGAGGTCGCCGTGGACCGCCCGTTCCCAGTCACTGCCGCGGCCCGGGGTGCCCCGCCCGTCGGTGACGACCACGGCGAAGCCCTGATCGGCGAACCACTGCGAGGTGAGGAACGCGTTGTACGACTGGGTGACCCGCAGCGCGTGCGGGCCGCCGTAGGGGTCGAGCAGTATGGGGAGTGGCGGCCCGTCGGGGTCGTGGCCGCGGGGGAGAAGGACCGCCGTGGCCAGGTGCCGGTCGCCGACGGCGAGCAGCTGCACGTTCGGCTCCACCAGTGGTGTTTCGGCGAACGATGCGATCTGGTGCTCGCCGGTGCGTGAACGCACGACCGTTCGAGCCCCGGGTTGATCGAGTGTGGCCGACCGCACCACGGTGGTGTCGCCGCCGACGGCTGCGCTGTGCATCCCCGCGCCGGCAGTGACCTGCTCGACCACGCCGGTCTCGCCCCTGGCACCGCTGGTCCAGACCCACACGTGCAGCTGGGTGGCATCGTCGGCACGGTTGGCGAGGAACGTGATGGTGGGCTGGGTGGTGCCGCCATCGCCTGAGCGTTCGCCCGCTGCCACGACGGATCGAACCTGGAGGTCGTCGGAGGTGACCGCGTGTCCGTCGACGACCAGCCGGCGACGGCCGTTGCGATCTTGGGCCGTGACCAACCGTCCGTCGGGGAGCTGCGTCGGGCTGCCGGGCACCAGTTCGACCCACGCATCGTCGCTGTCGTCGGTGCGCACGCTGGTCTGGCCGCGGGTGGCGGTCGACGAGGTGTCGACATCGAGCACCAGTGCCCGGCGCTGATCGCGTGCCTGCACCTGGATGGTCAGACCAACCCCAGCCCATTCGGCCGTAGCGAGATACGGGAACGACTCGCGATCCCAGTCGACCTCGGTGCGCGACCCGTCGAGACCGACGAGGTGCATCGTCACGGTGGGGTTGTCGGTACCAGCGGCGGGATAGCGGACCGTGCGGGCGCCCCGGTCGGGGTGTGCCGGATCGGCGATCGTCCATTCGGACACCGGTGCGTCGTCCACCCGGCACACAGCGAGCTCACTGCCGTCGGGGCTCCACCAGAAACCCCGGAAGCGGTGCATCTCCTCGGCGGCGATGAAGTCGGCGCTGCCCCACGACACCGTGGCCGCCTCGCTGCCGCCGGCGAGCAGACGTGAACTGGCATCGAGTTCGGCGACACGCAGCGTCTGCCCGCTCACGTACGCCACCCGGCGGGCGGTGGGATCGGGGCGCGGATCGAACACCGGCCCCTCGACGGCGAGTTCACGAGCGGTACCGGTGATCAGCCCGCCCACGAACAGCCGTCCTGCGAGCGCGAAGGCCACCACGGTGACCGCAGCGTCGGTGGCGTAGGCGGTGATGCCACCGGCACCTTCGCGCAGCCGCTCGCGGCGCGCACGTTCTTCCGGCGGCAGGATGTCGCCGTCGCCGTCGCTGTCGGCCAACAATTCGCGTGGGTCGGCGACCTGACGCTCCACACCGGTGGCGACATCGAGCACCCACAGGGCATTCACCGGGTCGCTGCCCCCTTGGCTGCGCAGGAACACCACCCTGGCCCCGTCGGGCGACACCGTCACGTTGCGCGGCTCGCCCAGAGTGAACCGCTGGGTGCGGGCATGCTGCCGAGGGAAGGTGTCGCTCACGGTTCCACTGTAGGAAAACCCGCGGCGTGCGGCCTCACGGCTGGACGAGGATCTTGGCGTGCGCCTCCGGGTTGCCGAGGTCGGTGAACGCCTGGGGGATGTCGTCGATGGTGACGGTGCCCGTGATCAGCGGTGAGAGGTCGACCCGCTCGGTGGCGATTGCATCGAGCGACGCAACGAACTCCTCGGGCGAATAGCCGATCACGAACTGCAGTGACAGCTCCTTGCCGATCCCGAGCATCGGGTGGATCTGGTCGTGTTGCATGCAGGCACCGACGATCAGGATGCGGCTGTTCTTGGGGGCCATGCGCATCGTGTGTTCGATCATGCCCGGCACCCCGACGCCTCGAACACCACGAGCGGCTTCGACCCGTCGATGCGTCGCCAGGCCCGGATTGCCGTCTCCTGGTTCGGGTCGACCACTTCGTCGCAGCCGAGTTGCTCGGCGAGTGCACGTCGTGCCGGTGAGAAGTCGGCGCCCACGATCGGGCCGATCCCGAGCATCTTCATCGCCGCGATGCACGCCAGCCCGACAGGGCCGAGACCGATGACGATCGCCGCGTCGCCGGGCGCGATCCCGGATTTCGCCACCGCATGGACGCCAACGGCCAGGGGCTCGGTGAGCGCTGCCATCTCATGCGGGAGGCCCTCGGGCACTTTGGTGGCCAGGAGTTCGTTGAGCACCATGTACTCGGCGTAGCCGCCGGGGTAGATGTTCGAGAAGCCGATCGGGTGCACGCCGGTGGCGTCGAACACCACCGGCATCGACACGATCACGTCGCCGGTCGCGAGGCGCTCAACGCCGGGGCCCACCTCGACCACTTCGCAGCAGAACTCGTGTCCCATCACGAGATTGCCGGCCGGGTCGAACATGTTCACGGGCGGGTCGTCGGGCGACCGGGCCTCCTCGTTCTGTTCGGCGAGGTCATCGGACAGCCGCCGCCACTCCTCGCCATGGCGCACGAGGTGCAGGTCGCTGCCGCAGATCCCGCAGGACATCACCTTGGTGAGCACCTGGCCTGGCCCAGCGCTCGGCATGTCGATGTCGTCGACGCGCAGTTCCCAGTCGGTCATCACGGTGGCGCGCATGGCGCGAACAGTACGGATGTCGAGTTGTCGGCAGCGACCCGGCGGTCGCACCGTGAGGCGACCAGCGCGGATCAGTGGCTGAAGTGGGCGATCGCGTCGACGAGCAGCGAAAACGCAGCATCGCTGTCGACCTCGGTGAGGACGTCACAGTTCGGGGCAGGCCGTGCCGTGATCGCTCGCTGGTCGATGACGGTCATCCCGCGGGTGTGTTCGCCGCGCGTCTCGATCACGACGTGGCGTGGTGCCCGCGAGAACAGCGACGGGTGCGTGACCGCGAACACCGCGAGCGGGTCGTGCACGGCCGCGCCGCGCAGCGTTCCCGGATCGTGGCGATCGAGGTAGTTGCCGCTGAAGAACGCGAGCAGGTGTGCCAGCACGTCGGCGAGCGCACCACCGAGGGCGTCGATCCGAGCGATGCGTTCCGGCGTCGCTTGGAACTGATGCGTCACGTCGAGGCCCGCCATGATCAACGGGCTGCCCGAGCCGAACACGATCGCGGCGGCCTCCGGGTCGGCCCAGATGTTGAACTCGCCGGTCGAGGTGCGGTTTCCGAACGTGCCGCCGCCCATCAGCGAGATGCCGGCGATCCGGTCCACGATGTCCGGCGCCGCGCGCAGCGCGAGCGCGATGTTGGTGAGTGGGCCGACCGGCACCAGCCACACATCGTCGATGCGGCGACAGGTCTCGACGATGAACGACACGGCGTCGGTGCCGTCGATCGGTGTGGTGGGAGCGGGCAGGTCGGCGCCGTCGAGACCCGTTTCGCCATGCACCGCAATCGAGTGTGCCGCGCCGTGCCCGAGTGGCCCGAGCAGCGGCTGGGCGCTGCCCGAGTGCACGGGGACACCGATGCCGAGGAGGTCACGCATCACGAGCGCGTTGTGGGTGGTGCGATCGAGCGGTGCGTTGCCGGCGACCGTGGTGATGCCGACCAGTTCCGAGTACCGAGCAGCGGCGATGATCGCCATGGCGTCGTCGTGGCCGGGGTCGCAGTCGAGGAGGATGCGAACTGTCATCTCGTCAGCCTCGCATCCGCTCGGCGGTGCTGTTCAGACGAGATGCAGATCGCCGATACTCGACAGCTCGACGGTCCGGCCGACCCACTCGCCCTCGCACATGGCACTCGCAACCGCGGGGTCCAACGACGTCCCCCACGCCCGGCGACCGTCGGCGAGCAGACAACTCGCGATGGCCTGCTCGGCGCTGGCGTCGCGAGCGAACATCACCGTGTACGCCTCGACCGTGGCGGTGCCGGCTGCTTGCTCGGGGAGTGCGAGGTCGCGGCGGGGGAGTGCGTCGATCTCGTCCTGGGGCTTGGCGTGGCGGAACCCCGCCGCCGGCGGTTCGGTCGAGTACACGCCGAACGCATGCTTGGTGGCGTAGCCGCCGTTGGCCCACACGAGGCCATGCTCGCCGGGCTGGTCGCGCAGGTCGGTCACGACGGTGGCAATCGCGTGCATCACGTAGTTGTTCCACGGCCCGCCGGCGAACGGGAGACCGCCGGTGCGCGACCACTGCCGCTCGGTGGGGTCGATGCCGAGCGATGCGGCTCCGAGCTGCACCGCTGCCGGGAAGCACGAGTACAGGTCGATGATCGACACGTCGTCGATGTCGACACCGGCGAGTTCGAGCACCCGCTGCCCGCCGATTTCCACGGCCGGCGTCTTCGTGAACGTGTCGCGGTGCGACACGTAGTTGTGCTCGTGGCAGTCGGCCCCGGCGTGGGGGAACACCCAGCGGTCGGTCGGCACGCCGAGGCGTTGCGCTGCTTCGGCCGAACACATGATCACCGCGGCACCCATGTCGACGTCGTTGTTCGAGTTCATCAGCTTCGGGTACGGCAGGCCGATCATCCGGTTGGTGTCGGACACCGTGGTGATCTCGTCGGCGGTCTTGGCGTCGCGGATCCACGCGTACGGGTTGCGCGACGCCACCTCGCTGAGATCCGACCACAGGCGACCGAGGTGGGCGCGGTGCTCGTCGACGCTGCGACCGGACGCGGCACGAATTGCTGTCTCGAACATCGGGTAGATCTGCACCGGGAGGTAGAGACCGCGGTCGATCTCGGCCTGGAGATTCATCTCCAGGTCCTCGCCGACGATGGTGGGTTCGTCACCGTCGGGCGACTTCGGCCAGTCGAGTTCGATTCCCGCCTTGCGTGCCCTCGAACGTGTGCGCGTGGCCTCGCCGCCGCTCAGGATCACCACGTCGAGCGCACCCGACTGGATGTCGAGGGCCGTGGAGTTCACCAGCGACTGCGGGCTGTTGCCGCCCATCGTGGAGTAGTCGAGACGGCGTGGCGACAGTCCCAGTCGGTCTGCCAGGAAGCGCGGCGTGTTGCCGTAGCGCCACGACAGTTGACCGACCACGCGCACTGCATCAGCTGCGGGAGGACCGTCGAGGCCGGCATCGGCGACCGCTGCCAAGACGGCGCGTTCCATGAGCGCAACCGGCTCGAGACCGTCGGCGACGCTGTCGGCTCGGTGGACGTATTGGCCGACGCCGATGATCACCGGTGTGCGTGGATCGAGAGTTGTCACGGTGGCTCACCATAGGAATCAGCCGGTGCCTCATCCCAAGTGGGAGCGGCCAACCGAGTGGTACCGAGCGAACGCGACCAAGTGGACGCACGAGGCGCTCGCAACTCCTACACTCGATCAGCGATGACCCGCATTGCGATTGGCTCCGACCACGCCGGCTACGAGTTGAAGCAGCATCTGGTGACGATGTTGCGCGATCTCGGCCACGACGTCGACGACCAGGGAACCCATTCCACCGAATCGGTCGACTACCCGGAGATCTGTGCCGGTGTCGGGCGCACCGTCCGCGACGGCAAGGCAGACCTGGGGATCGTGCTCGGTGGCAGCGGCCAGGGTGAGCAGCTCGCGGCCAACAAGGTGCGCGGTGTGCGCGCGGCGCTGTGCAACTGTCTCTACACCGCCCGGATGGCGCGCGAGCACAACGACGCCAACGTGCTGTCGATGGGCGCACGGGTCGTCGGCGAGGGCCTCGCCGAGGAGATCGTCGCCACGTTCCTCGCCACCGACTTCGAAGGCGGCCGTCACGCCCGACGCGTCGACCAGCTCACCGAACTCGAAGCCCAGTTCTGAACCACCCCGCCCCAACTGCCGACACAAGGATCCCTCATGCCGTTTCCCTCCGACACCGACCCCGACCTCGAAGTGCTGGGCCTCATCGACGCTGAAGTCGAGCGCCAGGTCAACGGCATCCAGCTGATCGCCAGCGAGAACTTCACGTCACCCGCGGTGATGTCGGCGGTGGGTTCGGTGCTCACCAACAAGTACTCCGAGGGCTACCCCGGCAAGCGGTACTACGGCGGCAACGAGATCGTCGACAGCATCGAGCAACTCGCCATCGACCGGGTGAAGGCGCTGTTCGGCGCCGACCACGCCAACGTCCAGCCACACTCGGGCGCCAACGCGAACATGTGCGTGTACCAGGCGCTGCTCGAGCCGGGCGACACCGTGCTGGGGCTCAGCCTCGATCACGGCGGTCACCTCACCCACGGCTCGCCGGTGAATGCGAGCGGCCTGCTGTACAACTTCGTGTCGTACGGCACCGGCGCCGAGGACCGCATCGACATGGACGAGGTCCGATCCCTGGCGCTCGAACACCGCCCGAAGATGATCGTGGCCGGCACCACTGCCTACCCACGGCGTCTCGATCCGGAGCCGTTCAAGGCCATCGCCGACGAGGTCGGTGCACTGCTGCTGTTCGACATCGCGCACCTCGCCGGCCTCGTTGCGGGCGGAGCGCACCCCAACCCGGTGCCGTTCGCCGACGTGGTCACGTTCACCACGCACAAGACCCTGCGCGGCCCTCGTGGCGGTTGCATTCTGTCGAAGGCCGAACATGCCAAGGCCATCGACAAGGCCGTGTTCCCCGGTTGGCAGGGCGGACCGCTCGAACATGTCATCGCCGGCAAGGCCGTGGCCTTCCGCGAGGCAGCGGACCCGTCGTTCCGGGAGTACGCCCACCAGGTGGTCACGAACGCATCCGCGCTCGCCGACGCCCTCGTGCAGGAGGGCTTCCGGCTCGTGTCGGGGGGCACCGACAACCACTTGATGGTGGTCGACCTCACACCGTTCGATGCCGAACTCACCGGGAAGGAAGCCCAGGCCAAGCTCGACGAGGCCGGCATCACCTTGAACAAGAACACGATCCCCGACGACCCACGCAGCCCGTTCGTCACCAGCGGTGTACGTATCGGCACACCGTCGGTGACCACGCAGGGCATGACCGAGACCGAGATGCCGGTCATCGCCGCCTTCATCGCTCGCGCCCTGCGCGATCGCGACGATGCCGCTGCGCTCGACGTCGTCCGCAAGGACGTCGCCGAACTCTGCGCCCGGTTCCCGGCCTATCCCGCCGGTCCCGCGCTGCCACCGCCGGCTGACGCTCGTCTGGTCACCTGGCGAGCGCGCTGATGTGCTCCTCGGCCGGCTTGTGGCGGACACGATCGGGGTGGGCGGCTTCCCAGCTTCGGATGCCGCCGGTGAGGTTGCGGACCTCGAAGCCGCGCAGCCGCAGCATCCGCGACGCGAAGTACGAGCGCTGGCCGGAGAAGCAGTGCACGATGAATCGCTTCGAGCGATCGAGTTCGTCGATCCGACCGCGGAGTTCGTCGAGCGGAATGTGGATCGAGCCCGGAATGACGCTGGCCGCACGCTCCTCGGCACTGCGAACGTCGAGGAGCACCTCGCCGTCGGCCAGATCGTCGACCTCGTGCCAATGGGCGATGCCGACATCGTCGTTCACGACGTTGCGGGCCGCCATGGCCAGGAGGTTCACGGGGTCCTTCGGGGCACCGTACGCCGGTGCGTAACAGAGCTCGAGTTGCGCCACGTCGTCGACGGACAGACCTCCCTGGATCGCCGCGGCGAGCACGTCGATTCGGCGGGCGGCCGATTCGTCGCCAACGACCTGGGCGCCGTAGATCGTGCCGTCCTCGGCCGAGAACACCAGCTTCATGTCGAGCAGCTCGGCGCCGGGGTAGTAGCCGACGTGGGAGAGCGGATGCACGTGGACCGACTCGAAGGCGATGCCGGCGCGTCGGAGCTGTCGCTCGTTGAGGCCAGTTGCCGCGATCGTGAGGTCGAACACCCGAACGACCGAGGTGCCCCACGTGCCGCGGTAGCGCGAGGGGCGGCCCATCACGTTGTCGGCGGCGACGCGCCCTTGGCGGTTGGCTGGTCCTGCCAGGGGCAGCAGGGTCCAGTCGTGGGTGACGGGGTTGCGGACCTCGATGGCATCGCCGACGGCCCAGATGTGCGCGTCGCTGGTGCGCATGTGTTGGTTCACCCTGATGCCACCCAGCTCGCCGACGTCGAGGCCTGCGGATCGGGCGAGCTCGACCTCGGGCTTCACGCCGATGCTCAGGATCACGAGGTCGGTCGGCACTCGCGAGCCGTCGCTGAGCACCACCGTCGACGCCCGTGCGTCCTCGGCTTCGGTCGGCTCCTCGAAGCCGACCACCATTGCGCCGACCCGAACGTCGATGTCGCGATCCTCCAGTTGGCGATGCGGCCAGAACGCCATGTCCTCGTCGACGGCCCCGAGGATCTGTGGGGCGGCCTCGATCAGCGTGATCTTCATGCCGAGGTGCGTGAGTTGCTCGACCATCTCGAGGCCGATGTAGCCGGCGCCGACCACGGTGGCGTGACGAGGCTGCACCCGGTCGTTCCACTCGATCACCGCATCCATGTCGGGGATGGAGCGAAGGACGAAGTGGCCGGCGCGATCGATACCGGGAATCGGTGGGCTGAGCGGAGCCGCGCCCGGTGCCAGGACGAGATCGTCGTAGCCCTCGGTGTAGACGTCGTTCGGTTTCGAGATCGCGGATCTCGACGAGCTTGGCCTCGCGGTCGATGCTGATCGCCTCGCAGCGGGTGCGAACGTCGAGATCGAACCGGTTTCTCAGGCCCTGCGGGCGTCTGGACCAACAGACTCTCGCGGTCCTCGATCTCGCCACTGATGTGGAACGGAAGACCGCAATTCGCATATGAGACGAAGCTGCCTCGTTCGATCACGATGATGTGCGCCTCTTCCGAGAGCCGGCGCGCTCGGGCCGCGACGCTTGCACCTCCGGCGACACCACCGATGACGATGACCTTCTTGCTGGAACTCGACATGCACTCAGGGTACGGCACCCTTGGGGGTATCTCGCCGACCGACGAGGTTGGTGGGGAAGGTTGGTGGGGGAGCCGAGCGACCGAACCTCGTCGAACGTCCTGTCGTAGACTGCGCCACCGTGCCCGGCTTCGGTTCCTTTCTGCTGATCGGAGCCGTTGCGGCGATCGTCACCTTCGTCACGACGCCACTCGTCGGCGTGCTGGCACGACGGCAGGGCTGGGTGTACCTCCCCAATGACCGCACCGTGCACCAGACCCCGTTGCCTGACGTGGGCGGCATGGCAATGTTCGCCGGATTCCTCGCAGCGATGGCAACTGCCTGGCAGCTCGATGCCTTCGAGGTGCTGTTCGGGAGCAACTCCGAACCGCTCGGGGTCCTGATCGCTGCCGCCATCGTGTACACGGTCGGGTTCATCGACGACGTCCGCAACATCTCGCCACCGGCCAAGGTGGCCGGCACCGTGCTCGCCGGTCTCGCACTGGTGCAGTTCGGCGTGGTGATGTACGCCTTCCGACTGCCGTTCTTCGACGGGCCGATCCTGCTCGCGGCCGAATGGCGGCCACTCGTGACCGTGCTGTGGCTGCTGGGGATGACCCAGGCGATCAACCTGATCGATGGCCTCGACGGCCTCGCCGCCGGCATCGTGGCGATCGGTGCCGGAGCGTTCTTTCTCTACAGCCAGCAGCTGATCGACAGCTCCGTGCTGGACGTGAAGAACATCGCTCCGCTCCTCGCGATCATCGCGGTGGGTGTGTGCGTTGGATTCCTGCCACACAACTTCAATCCCGCGCGCATCATGATGGGCGACGGGGGAGCGATGCTGCTCGGGCTGTTGCTCGCCGTTGCCACCAGTGTGGTCGGGGGGCGCGCGGACTCGTTCAACCAGGAGTTCATCGGCCAGACCTATTTCTTCCTGGCACCGCTCGCGATCCCCCTGTTGATCCTCGGCGTGCCGATCTTCGACATGGCCTTCGCAATCGTGCGGCGGGTGTCCACGAGACGCTCGTTCGCGGTTGCCGACAAGGGTCACCTGCACCATCGGTTGATGAATCTGGGACATGGCCACCGGCGCAGCGTGGTCATCCTGTGGACCTGGACGCTGCTGCTCTCGGCGTTCGTGCTGTATCCCACCCTCACCGGACGCAACCCCACCTATCTGCCGTTCGGGATCGTGGCGCTCGCAATCGTGCTGTACACCGTGCTGCACCCGAGCGTGCGGGCGCGCCGCCGCGCGAACGGCGAACCCGACCCGACGCCGATCGTCGTGATGGTCGTCTCGGCGCAGTTGTTGCACGACGGGTTGTTCTCCATCGCGTCACGCGCACTAGGTTGTGCGTGCGTTCACAAGCGCCGGTGTCGACGGCACCGACCACTTGACGTCACTCTTGGATCAATGAAGCTCCTCCCCACACAGACTCGCGTCTCGAACGACGATGCCCTCGGCATCGCCATCGAGATCGCCGTTGTCCTGACGCTGTTCGTCGGCGGCGGGTTCGCGCTCGATCGCTGGCTCGGCACGCTGCCGCTGTTCATGATCCTCGGCACCGTGCTCGGCTCGGTCGGACTCTTCACGAAACACAAGTACCGCTACGACCAGAAGATGGACGCCTACGACGCCGAGCGACGCAACGCCGCCTCGCGTCGAGCCGGTACGTCCAGCATCGACGCCACCGCTGTCGACTCGCTCACCGCCGACCAGATCGGTGGCTCCGATGGGTGATCGCACCGACCTGCTGATCACCCGCGTCGACGGGCCCGCTCCGGAGATGGAGGTCTCGCGCGACATCGTCAAGCACGGCGTCATCGTGGCCCCCGTACTGATCGCACTGGGTGCCATCATCTGGGGCGCTGACGGGGCGTGGTCGGCTGCGTACGGCATCGTGATCGTGCTGGCAAACTTCGCGCTCGCCGCTGCGCTGGTCACCGTCACGGCCAAGATCTCGGTCGGCGTCATGATGGGGGCGGTGCTTTTCGGCTACCTGGCTCGCCTCGGCCTGATCTTCGCAGCGGTCTGGTTCGTGCAGGATGCGTCGTGGATTTCATTTCCGGCACTCGGAGCGACCATCATCGTCACGCACCTCGGATTGCTGATGTGGGAAATGAAGTACGTCTCCATCTCCCTCGCCCATCCGGGACTCAAGCCACCCGCCGCCAACGCCTCGTCCTCCGACTCCTCGAACCCCCCATCCTCGTCCACTCCGACGCTCACGCACGACTGAAACGGATCCCTACGTGTTCTTCGCTCTCGAGTTCCCGCCGATCAACGCCCTGCTCCGCTGGCCGGACATCTTCCCGACCTTCAACAAGATCGGGCTGATCGCCGTTCTGGCGGCCCTGATCGTCATGATCTTCTATTCGCTGGCGCTGCGCCAGACGCGCCACGGTCGCTCCGACGGGCGTACGCAACCTTGCGGAGACCTCGGTCGAATTCATCCAAGAGGGCATCATCATGCAGACGATGGGCAAGGCGGGGCTCAACTGGACCCCGTTGCTGCTCAGCCTGTTCATGTTCATCTTCCTCTGCAACATCCCGGGCGTGCTGCCGGTGTTCCAGATGCCTGCCACTGCCCGCATCGCCATTCCGCTCGCATTGTCGCTGCTGGTGTGGGTGACCTACATCGGCACGGGCCTCAAGCACCAGGGCCTTGGTTACTTCGGCCACCTGTTGTGGCCCCCGGGAGTGCCCACGATTCTCAAGCCGCTCGTCGGGCTCATCGAGTTCGTGTCGACGATCCTCGTCACACCGTTCTCGCTCACCGTGCGTCTGTTCGCCAACATGCTCGCCGGGCACATCCTGCTCGTCACGTTCGGCCTGCTCACCGAAGCCTTGCTGTTCGCCAGGACCTACCAGCCGTTCCTCGGCCTGATGAGTGTCTTGCCGTTCATCATGCTGATCATGATGACCGCCTTCGAGGTGCTCGTCGCCGTGCTGCAGGCCTACATCTTCACGATTCTCGCTGCCGTGTACATCAACAACTCCATGGCAGCGCACGACGAACACTGATCCGTCAGCGTTCTGACCACCCGGTCGATTCGACCAACACCATCAAGTTCACCGATCAACGTTGCAGACAACACAGGAGAAAACCACCACCATGGAAGCACTCAGCATCCTCGCCCAGCAGGCCGAAGAAGGCCTGTCCGCTGCCGACCAGAAGTCGATCGCGGCTGCGGCGAACGCCGGCTTCGCGTACGGCCTCGCCGCCATCGGCCCGGCCATCGGCATCGGCTACCTCGTCGGTAAGTCCGTCGAGGCAATGGCTCGTCAGCCCGAGGCCGCCGGCATGGTGCGCACCACGATGTTCCTGGGTATCGCCTTCACCGAGGCGCTCGCCCTGATCGGCTTCGTGGTCTTCATTCTGCTCAAGTTCGCCTGAGCCGAATTCAGCGCATTTTGCCATCCGTCCACCAATTCGTAAGGAGCTGACGTGCTGACAGCCGTCGTCACCGGTTCCGGGGAGTCGCTCGAGGTCACATTCCTCGGCGACAGCCACTTCGTCGAGGCACTCGTGTCTGCCGAGGAAAAGGAAGTCCCCGAGAACGACCTGAACCCCATCGCGATCGAAATGAAGGAGCTCGCCTGGGGCTTCGGTTCGTTCGCGGTCATGGCCCTCGTGCTGCGCTATGTCCTCTACCCCCGCCTCAAGCGAGGGATGGACGAGCGCGCCGAAGGGGTACGCCGCGACCGTGCCGCCGCCGAGGCGGTCACGACATCGGCACGCACCGATGTCGCGGGCTACGAGTCGCAGCTTGCAAACCTGCGGTCCGAAGCCCAGCAACGCGTCGAAGCCGCACGGGCCACCCTCGAGGCGGAACGAGCCGAACGACTCGCTGCCGCCAACGCCGAGATCGCCGATCGGCGGGGCGCGGCGATGGCCGAGGTCGACGCCGCTCGCACCGCAGCGCAAGCCGATGTCGAAGCCGCCGTCGTCGACGTGGTCTCCACGCTGGCTTCGATGGCAACCGGACGCCCGGTCGACCAGTCGCTCGTGCAGAACTCGGTACGCGACGCCATGAGCGCGGAGGTGGCGCAGTGAGTTTCGTCGCCAATGTCCAGGCGATTGCCGGTTCGCTCGTCCAGGTCGAATTCGACGTCGACGACGACGGATACGTCACCGCCGCCGATCCGATCCTGCCGCCACTCAAGGAGATCTGGATTGGTGGTGCCGCTTCGCTGATCGTGTTCGTCGCCATCTGGAAGTTCGCCGGACCTTCGATGGTCAAGGCGATGCGCGACCGTACGGCCCGCATCCAGGGTGAACTCGACGGTGCCGTGGAGGCCCAGGTCGACGCCGACCGCCAGGCCACCGAGATCCGTGCTGCCCTCGGCGACATCGACGGCGAACGCCAACGGCTCTTCGCCGAGGCCGACGCTCAGGCAGAGGCCATCGTCACCGACGGTCGAACCCGCCTCGACCAGGAGATCGCCGAGCTGCACACCCGAGCCGACGCCGACATCGCAACGGCCTCGAGTCGCAGCGGCGACGAGTTGCGCTCGGAGATCGGACGCCACTCGGCGGCCACGATCGAACGCGTCGTTGCCGAATCGCTCGACGACGCAGCGCAGCAGGAACTGATCGAGAGCTTCATCCAGCGCGTCGGCGCATCGAACTCAGGAGCCGCATCATGAGCGACCCACGCATCGAAGGCTACGCACGGGCGCTGTTCGAAGTCGCCCGCGCCGATGGCACGCTGGACGAAGTCGAAGACGAGTTGTTCCGCTTCGCCCGCTCGTACGAGTCCAGTGACGAACTCCGCATGGCGCTCACCGACGAGCGCACACCGGTCGAGAAGCGCCAAGCCATCGTCGAGGACCTCCTCGACGGCAAGGCCACCTCCACCACCGTGCAGCTCGTCTCGATGGTGGTCGGTTCCGGCCGCGGTCGAGACCTGCCTGCCATCGTCGATTCGCTCGTACAGCGAGCGTCGTCGGCCAAGCAGCTCGACGTCGCCGAGGTTCGCACGGCTGTTGCGCTCAGCGACGATCAGCGAGCACGCCTCAAAGCAGCGCTCGAGAACGCCACGGGCAAGAGCCTGAACCTCAAGACCGTCGTCGACCCCTCCGTGGTCGGCGGCATCGTCGCCACCGTCGGTGACACCGTCATCGACGACACCGTCCGCACCCGCATCGACCAGCTCAAGAGCCGGCTCTGAGCCGTATCCAGGATCGAAAGAGAGACCTCCATGGCTGAGCTCACCATTTCCGCCGCCGACATCGCATCGGCGCTCAAGTCCAATCTCGAAGGCTTCGAGCCATCGCTCGAGGCCCGTACCGTCGGCCGCGTCGCCGAAGTCGGTGACGGCATCGCCCGCGTCAGCGGGTTGCCCGATGCCGCGGTGAACGAACTCCTCGAGTTCGAAGACGGCTCCGTTGGCCTCGCACTGAACCTCGACGAGACCTCGATCGGCGCCGTTGTGCTCGGCGACGTCGACAGCATCCAGGAAGGCCAGACCGTCAAGGCGACCGGCCGAATCCTGTCGATGCCCGTCGGCGATGGTGTGATCGGTCGTGTGCTGAACGCGCTGGGTCAGCCGATCGACGGCAAGGGTGACCTCACCGGCACCGAGCTTCGGCGTATGGAGATCCAGGCTCCCGGCATCATGGGTCGCAAGCCCGTGCACGAGCCGCTGCAGACCGGCATCAAGGCCATCGATGCCATGACCCCGATCGGGCGTGGCCAGCGTGAGCTGATCATCGGCGACCGCAAGACCGGCAAGACCACGGTCGCCATCGACACGATCCTCAACCAGCAGGGTCTCGGCGTGAAGTGCATCTACGTCGCCATCGGCCAGAAGAGCTCGACGGTCGCGCAGACCGTCGACACGCTTCGCCAGGCCGGTGCCCTCGACTACACCGTCGTGGTCGTGGCCTCGGCGTCGGACCCGGCACCGTTCAAGTACCTCGCCCCGTACGCCGGCTGCGCCATCGGCCAGCACTGGATGGACAACGGCGAGCACGCGCTGGTGGTCTACGACGACCTCTCCAAGCAGGCCGACGCCTACCGTCAGCTGTCGTTGCTGCTGCGTCGCCCGCCGGGCCGCGAGGCCTACCCCGGTGACGTCTTCTACTTGCACAGCCGCCTGCTGGAGCGTTCCGCGAAGCTCTCCGACGCAGCTCGGTGCTGGTTCGCTGACGGCCTTGCCGATCATCGAGACCAAGGCCGGCGACGTGTCGGCGTTCATCCCGACCAATGTGATCTCGATCACCGACGGCCAGGTGTTCCTCCAGGACAACCTGTTCAAGTCGGGTGTGCGCCCAGCGATCGACGTCGGCATCTCGGTGTCGCGAGTCGGCAGCGCCGCACAGATCAAGTCGATGAAGTCGGTTGCCGGCACGCTGAAGCTCGACCTCGCGCAGTTCCGTGAGCTCGAGGCATTCGCCACGTTCGGTTCCGAGCTCGACTCGATCTCCAAGGCGCAGCTCGAGCGTGGCTACCGTTTGGTGGAGTTGCTCAAGCAGCCACTCAACTCGCCGATGCCCGTCGAAGAGCAGGTGCTCGTCATCTACGCCGGTACGAAGGGCCACCTCGACGACGTGGCAGTCGCCGACGTCAAGCGGTTCGAGGGTGAACTCATCGAGTACGTGAGCAGCACCCACAGCGGTCTGCTCGCCGACATCAAGGCTGCGGGGATTCCCGACGGGCTCGACGACGCCATCGTGGCGTTCAAGGCGATCTTCAAGGCGTCCAACGATGCCTACGCCGTCGACCCGACGAAGCTCGACGTCGACGAAGTCGGCGACGCCAAGTCCAACAAGACCCTCGCAACGGAGTGATGTAAATGGCAGGCGGTCAGGAGCGAATCCTCAAAGAACGCATTCGCAGCGTTCGGGCGACGAAGAAGATCACGCGCGCCATGGAATTGATCGCGGCGTCGCGCATCGTCAAAGCCCAGGCTCGTGTCTCGGCGGCGGTGCCGTACTCCGAGCAGATCACCGAGGTCGTCAAGGATCTCGCTGCGGGCGGGGCCTCGTCCGACTCGCCGCTGCTGCAGGGTCGCGACGAGGTCAAACGCACCTGCTACGTGGCGATCACCGCCGATCGTGGTCTGTGCGGTGGTTACAACGCCGGCGTGCAGCGAGCCACCGAGGGTGAAGTCAAGGCCGACCTCACGGCCGGACGCGACTACACCATCATCCCGGTCGGTCGCAAAGCCCTCGGCTACTTCCGCTTTCGGGGCTATCAGCTCGGCCAGGAGTTCAACGGATTCTCCGATCAGCCCACGTACGAGGCTGCCAAGGCAATCGGCGAACACGTCGTTGCGCTGTTCGTCTCGGGCCAGGTCGATCGGGTCGAGCTCGTCTACACCCGCTTCATCTCCTCGGGCAGCCAGGAAGTGGTCCTGCGTCCACTCGTGCCCCTGAGTGCCGACACCGTTGCCGGCGGCGACGGCAAGGCCGGCGACGGCACCGCAGGCGACTACGACTTCGAACCCGATCCCGAGACGATCCTCGACACGCTCCTGCCGCGTTACGTCGAGGCCCGCGTGTACGCCGCGCTGTTGAACGCAGCGGCGTCCGAGCACGCGTTCCGCCAGCGGGCGATGAAGTCCGCCACCGACAACGCCGAAGAACTGATCAAGTCACTCAGTCGGATCATGAACCGGGCCCGTCAGGACTCGATCACCACTGAGATCATGGAGATCGTGGGCGGCGCCGAAGCCCTCGACTCCAGCAACACCGTGCCGTCCTACGACCACGGTGACGACCTTTTCCCCGACATCGCTGCCTACAGCGGCTCCACCAGCTGAACGCCCTCCGAGGAGACACACCGTCATGACCATGACCGAAACAAACCCCACCGCTCTGAAGGACGGCCGCGTCGTCGCCATTGCCGGCCCCGTCATCGACGTCGAGTTCCCGCGTGGCTCGCTGCCGGAGCTGAACTCGGCGATCGAGTTCGACATCCAGCTCGAATCCGACACCGTCACGGTGCTCGCCGAGGTCGCACAGCAGCTCGGCAACAGCCGTGTGCGGGCGATCTGCATGAAGCCGACCGACGGACTTGTGCGCGGTGCCCCCGTGCGCAACCTCGGTCACGGCATCCAGGTGCCCGTGGGCGAAAAGGTGCTCGGCCACATCTGGAACGTGTGGGGCGACCCCCTCGATGAGGCGCCCGAGGGCTTTGCCGAGATGGAGCGCTGGGAGATCCACCGCGACGCACCGGACTTCGACGCCCTCGAGCCGTCGGCTCGCATGTTCGAAACCGGCATCAAGGTGATCGACCTCCTCACCCCGTACGTCGCCGGCGGCAAGATCGGCCTGTTCGGCGGAGCGGGTGTCGGCAAGACCGTGCTCATCACCGAGATGATCAACCGTGTTGCCAGCCAGCACGGTGGCGTGTCGGTGTTCGCCGGTGTCGGTGAGCGCACCCGTGAAGGCACCGACCTGCGCCTCGAGATGATCGAGTCCGGCGTGTTCGAGAAGGCTGCTCTCGTGTTCGGCCAGATGGACGAGCCGCCAGGCGTGCGCCTTCGTGTCGCCCTGTCGGCGCTCACGATGGCCGAGTACTTCCGCGATGTTCAGAATCAGGACGTGTTGTTGTTCGTCGACAACATCTTCCGCTTCGTGCAGGCAGGCTCCGAGGTGTCGACGCTGCTCGGCCGTATGCCCGCCGCAGTGGGCTACCAGCCGACGCTCGCCGACGAGATGGGCCAGCTCCAGGAGCGGATCACCTCCACCCGCGGTCGCTCGATCACGTCGCTCCAGGCCGTCTACGTGCCGGCTGACGACTACACCGACCCGGCACCGTTCACCACCTTCACGCACCTCGATGCGACCACCGAGTTGTCCCGCCAGGTTGCTGCACTCGGTATCTACCCGGCCGTGGACCCGCTGGCGTCGACGTCGACGATCCTGTCACCCGAGGTCGTTGGCGACCACCACTACAACGTGGCCCGTCGCGTGCAGGAGACCCTGCAGCGCTACAAGGAGCTGCAGGACATCATCGCGATCCTCGGTCTCGACGAGCTGTCCGAAGAGGACCGCCTGATCGTGAACCGTGCCCGTAAGGTCGAGCGCTTCATGTCGCAGCCGTTCTACGTGGCCAAGGTGTTCACCGGTCTCGACGGCGAATACGTGCCGGTGGCCGAGACGGTCGAGTCGTTCGACTCGATCATCAACGGCGAACTCGACGAAGTTCCCGAACAGGCCTTCCTCAACGTGGGCAGTGTCGATCAGGTCCTCGCAAAGGCCAAGAAGCTCCAGGAGTCCTGACATGGCAGAACCGATCAGCGTGGAGGTGGTGTCGCCGGAGGCGGTGCTGTATTCCGGTGAGGCCACCATGGTGGTCACGCGTACGCTCGACGGTGGCGAAGTGGCGTTCCAAGCAGGCCACCAGGCCTTCCTCGGTGCGCTCGTCGAGAACCACACCAGGGTGTTCCAGACCGACGGCACCGTGCAGGACATCGCCGTCCATCGTGGCTTCGTCGAGGTGCACGGCAACCCCACCAAGGTGTCGATCCTGTCGGACACTGCCGAGTTGTCGACCGAGATCGACGTCGAGCGCGCCAAAGAAGCACTCGAGCGGCATCGCCAGGTGCTCAAGCAGGAGCACGACGAGGAAGTGCTCACCGACGCCCTCGCCGGCAAGGCCCGCGCCGAAGCCCGCCTCACGGCGGTCGGCGTCTCCTTCACCGCCTGACGTAACGTTTGGTGTCAGACACCAAACGTTACATTCGAGGCATGAACCCCTACCCGTTCTCCTCAGCCCTGGTCACCGGTGCGTCGTCGGGTATCGGCGCCGAAATGGCTCGCCTGCTCGGAGAGGCCGGCGTTGCCACCGTGCTGGTGGCGCGTCGAGGCGACCGCCTTCGTGAGATCGCGGATCGTTATGACGGTTTCGAGGTGCTCGAAGCTGATCTGAACACCACCGACGGTCAGCAGCGGTGCGCGGAGCGGATTGCGTCGACCGATGCGCCGATCGACCTCGTCGTGAACAACGCCGGCTTCGGCACCAGTGGGGTGTTTCACGAACTCGACGTCGACCGCCTCGCCGACGAGGTCGAACTCAACGTGAAGGCGCTCACCGTGCTGAGCCACGCCGCGCTCGCCACGATGGTGCCACGTGGCCGGGGGTACCTCCTGAACGTCTTGAGCGTGGCGAGCTTCCAGGCGTCGCCCGGGACTCGGCGTGTACGCCGCGACCAAGGCGCTATGTCACCAGCTTGTCTCGAGGCGTTGCACTCCGAGGTGAAGTCGAGCGGCGTGCACGTCACCGCGCTGTGTCCAGGGCTCACGAAGACCGAGTTCCAGGAGCACAGCAACACCACGGGTCTTGCGTCGAAAGTGCCGGATCTCGCGTGGACCACCGTCGAGCAGGTGGCGTCGACGGGTCTCAATGATGTCGCTGCCAACAAGACGCTGTCGGTTCCCGGAGCGCTGTACAAGGTGGCGGTGACAGGCAGCGATCTGCTGCCTCGTTCGCTGACCCGCTGGGTCAGCGGTTCAATCACCCGCTGACTCTCCAGCCGGCGCCCCCGGCCCGGCTCGGGGAACCCACTGGCGGGCCCCGGAGCCCGGCAACGGGGGCGTTGATCAGTAATCGATGGCCGCGGTCTCGTGGAGCTTCGACACCTGGTGTTGGGCATCGATCATGCGGACGGTGCCGCTGCGCGAACGCATCACCAAGCTCTGTGTGCGGGCTCCGCGCTCGTCGAAGCGCACCCCGCGGCAGCAGGGCGCCGTCGGTGAGGCCGGTCG
>CAVQST010000017.1:0-118081 GCA_963716075.1 Ilumatobacteraceae bacterium
GTTCCGGGCGATGGCCGCCGAAGACCCGTATGCGGTCAAGGCGTTCTTCACCCTCGGCAACAACACACTGTTGAGCTACCCCAACCAGCATCAGATCTACGCCGGGTTGATGAACCAGGACCTCATCGTGGCGCACGAGATCTTCATGACGCCCACCGCGATGCTCGCCGACTACGTGCTCCCCGGCGACGTCTTCAGCGAACGCAACTACGTCGCCGACACGTGGGGGTGGACCGGTCGCTTGCAGCTGTCGCAGAAGGTGGTCGAGCCGCCCGAGCAGGCGTCGAGCAGCTTCGAGTTCTGGCGTGACCTCGCTCATCGAATGGGATTCGGACAGCACTTCCCGTGGGAGACGCTCGAGGAGATTTTGGACCACCGGCTCAGCCCGATGGGCAAGACCTTTGCCGAGTTCGAACAACAGGAGTACTTCCGGTTCCACGATGCCGAGTTCCGCAAGTACCGCAAGACCGGCTTCGCCACGCCGTCCGGCAAGGTCGAGCTGTACTCGAGCATCCTGGACAAACTCGGATTCGATCCGCTCCCGTACCACCGTGAAGGACCGCCCGTCAGCGACGAGTACCCGTATTACGTGTTCACCGGGGTCCGCGAGGACCCGTTCTTCCAAACTGGCCAACGCCAGGTCGAGGTGCTTCGCCGACGAGCACCCTCGCCGAAGATCTTCATGCACCCGATCGACGCCGAACGCCAAGGACTGGTCGACGGAGACTGGGTCGACGTGCAGACCGAGACCGGCTCGGTGGCCGGCAAGGTACTCGTCCAGGAATCGATGAAAGAACGCCACATTCGGGTACCCCACGGATGGTGGTACCCCGAGATGCGAGGCGGCGACACCGCCCTCGCAGGGGCGTTCATCAGCAGTGACGCCGTGCTCTGCCCCGACTCCATCGAATTCCTCGACCACGAGCAGGGCACTCCACACTTCAAGGGGTTTCCGGGCCGCGTTGTCAAACGGGCCGAACCTCCCGCCGGCATGTCTACGCAGACCCTGGAGGGGTGAGGATGCCCGCTCGAGTCCGTCGATCCCTTCGCGAATTGAAGGCGCGCACCATCGTGAACGTTGCCAATCGATCGTTCAAGCCGAATCCCACGATCATTGATCGGGCGGCCTTCAAGATGGTCGAGCTATTGCTCGGCCCGGCCGAGGAGTTGGACACCGACTTCGACCATTCGACGCCCCCGGGCGCTTGACGCCGCCTCGGCTCGACCGCCCCACCAGTATTCAAGTCCCTCACCGCAACCCGGGGCCATTGGGGCATGGCGCCTTCCTCGACCAGAGACGCACACTCCACCACGGATGATCCCATTCGCCACGGCGGCAACCGCGCAACAGTGCGGCCCGACTGCAGTGCAACAGAATCACGGAGTCAGCAGGCGGAGCATCGTCGCGTTCGTCCTCGTTACATGTAACATTGGCTGCATGGCTCGTCGACAGTCCACGTCACCCACCGCCATTCGTGTTCGCGCTCACCGCCAGCGACTCCGCGAACAAGGGCTCCGGCCCATCCAGATCTGGGTTCCCGACGTCCGGTCCCCGCAGTTCGCCGCGCAGGCGCACCAACAGTCACTCGCTATCGCGTCGAGCCCACACGAAGCCGACGATCAAGCGTTCATTGACGCGCTGGCCGGCGACGAGTGAAACGAGGCGAGATCTGGACCGCGTCGGCGGGCAGCGGGTACATCGGCAAGCCCCGACCCGTCGTCATCGTGCAAGATGACCGCTTCGACGCCACCGCGTCGGTGACCGTCTGTGCGTTCACCACTGACCCGACCGACGCACCGCTGATCCGGTTGCTCGTCGAGGCCGACGAGGTGACCGGTATCCGAGAGTCCAGTCGGCTGATGGTCGACAAGGTCACCACCATCCCCCGCTCGAAGCTGGGCGAACACGTTGGCCAGTTGAGCGACGACGACACGATCAGGCTCTCGCGTGCTCTGGTGGTGTTCCTCGGTCTCGCAGGAACCTGACGAACCCGCACACTTCACACACCCAGAATCACCGATCCGGCGGTCAAACCCGCGCCGCATCGCGGCCCAAGTCGCACACTGCATGATCCCGGTGGCCAAACGCCGCAGTCCCCTCTGAGGCGGCGGGTAGGCGCGACGATGGTGAGGTTCATGCTCATTCGATCAGCTCATCCATCTGACGCCGACGGCTGCGTCAACGTGCTCGCGCTACTGCCCGAGTACTTCACGGCATCAACCCACGACGAAGTTCGGAGCGGCATCAGTGAACACATGGCGCTGGTCGCGGACGTCGACGGAACCGTCGTCGGGTTCGTACTGATCGAACTTCGCCATCGTCGCTCAGCGGAGGTCTTGTACCTCGCCGTTCATCCCACATTCCGGAATCAAGGCATCGGTTCACTCGTGCTCTCGGCCGCACTCGACGCGCTTCGAGCCGACGGCGTCGTGCTCGTCGAGGCCAAGACTCTGGATGCCACAGCGGGCTACGAGCCGTACGTCTCGACTCGGGCATTCTGGGAAGGTCGAGGATTCGTTCAGATCGACTGCATCGACCCGCTACCCGGCTGGGACCATGGAAACCCTGCAGCGATCTACGTCCGAGCCCTCGCAGCCACATGACCCAGCGCATTCAGCAACTCGAAGTGGTCGGGGCAATCACGAGCAATCGTGCACGAGTCGCGCCGCATCACGAATGCCGACTGCAGTATCAAGGAGGTTCCGACCGCTTCGGGGCGGCGCAGCCCGACGTGGCGTCAGTTCACTTGGCAGGTGCCTTCGTGAGCATCAGTGACCAGCGGCCGTCAGCCTGATCGAATTCGAAGCCTTTGCTCTCCCAGAAGGCGATGCCAGTTCCGTTCTCGAGGTCGACCATTGCGTCGACCCGCGCGGCGCCGAGGTCGACCACTCGGCTGAAAGCGTGCTGCAGAAGTTCGCTGCCGATGCCCTGGCGTCGAGCGGTTTCCACAACGGCGAGGCGGTAGAGGTGACATCGCCACCCGTCCCAGCCGACGATCAGCGTTCCGACGAGTTCATCATCGAGCTCAGCCAGCAGGAGTGCGTCGGGGTCGTGCTCCAGGAAGCGCGCCGCCTCTGGGCGTTGCCCGGCGCGACGTGTCGGCCCAGCGGACTGTTCCCAGAGGCGTACAACCTCATCGAGGTCATCGCGTTCAGCGGTTCGGATGGTAAGCACCGTCCAAGTCTCGCCTCGTGACCGGATCCCACACGCACCCTTTCCATGGGCAGCCACTCGGTATCGGTGCGCATAATCACTGTGACGTCGGCTCCGATGGCACCCGACTTCTACCCAAGTAGCGCACTGCACTTTCACGCCGTAGACCTGGCTGATCGACGGGCCGTGGGATGATGATCGGATGGACTCGGCGCCCGTGTTGTCTGCGTTGGTTCGCCGCCGGTGCCGGTTCGTTGTGGTTGGCTCGGTGGCACGCGAGTTGTTGGGCGAGTCGGTGTGTCCGGCGGATCTGGATGTGGTGATCGACTCGGCGGCGTCGCAGCAAGCGGCGATCGTCGAAGCGATGATCGACCTCGATGCCCAGCTCGTCCAGGGCTATCGCCTGAGATCGCTGGCCGCGTCGACGGTGTTGCCGTGGCGGTGGTCGTGGACGGTCGTGACGTCGTTCGGGTGTGTGGATGTGATTGGCGGTTTCATCGACGGTTCCGGGTTCGAGGAACACGATCGTGCTGCCACGACGGTGAGGTTGTGCGATGGCTCGACTGTGCGATGCCATCCAACTAGGCATGCCGCATGAGCGCAGCCACTGGACTCGGCCCGATCGAGACGAGCGTGCTCGAGGCGTACGGCACGGTTGGTGCAGGCGCCGGTCAGCCGATGGTGAAGAACCAGCGGATCTTGGAGGTGCTGTTCCGGGATCATCGAATCGCACCGCTGTTCGGGTATCGCACGATCTGCGACTTCGCTCGCCCGTACGTCAGCCATCTCGAACTGGTCGAGTTCAACGGCAACTACGGGTCTCCTGACTTCTCGGAGGCTTCAGCGAGGTACACCGAGTCGCGACTCAGTTCGCTCGGTGAGGCAGCATTGCTCGCTGAGCGCGGTGAACGCTCGGCGCTCCCGATCGGCTTGATCAACGGATCGGTGCACGTCGACGGACCCACTCCGCCGTTCGACCCGCACCGGATCGTCGCTGCTCTGCTCGCAGTCAAAGATGGTGCATCCGATGCCGAGCTGATCGACACGGTGGGTCCGCCGAGTTTCCCGACCGGATGTCACGTCGACGTCGACCTCGCCGAGCTGGCCGCCGGTCACGAGGCGGTGGTTCGCTGCGAAGCGCACATCGACCGAGCCGAGAATGGCGAGCTGGTCATCTCACGCCTGCCGCCCCGATCGAGCGCGTCCGATATCGGAAGCAGCATCGAACGTCGCGTCCGCCGCGCCGGCAGCGACGTTCTGCCGATCGCCGATCTCAACGATGCATCATTCGGCTCGCAGACAGGCATCGTCGTGCGTTTGGTCGACAGCGCAGACCCGGATTCGGTCGCTCGTCAACTCCGCGACATGTGGGGAGTACACACCACCATCAACGTCGAGCTCGAAGCACCGTTACCAACCGTGCTGCGAACGTGGGTCGATCGACACGGTGACATCGACCTTCGCAAACAGCTCCGGCCGATCACCGAAGCCGCTCGATAACGACACGCATAGTCACGGTCTCCGCGCCGTCGAGGCCACTCGGCTTCGGCCCGAGTGCAGTGCTCGATATTCGCAGCGCCGATACCGCCATCATGCCGAGCAGTTCCCGAGTATTGCGCACGACTCACCTGCCCTATCGTGGTCTCCGTCGCAAAGCCCTTGCTGTCCACCATCTGTCCACGAACGGTCCACCACGGCATGCGACTGAACGCACTCGCCGGACGGCTCCAGCGCCGGAGCCCGCATGTTTCCGGGCTCGGACGTACAGGGCGCCATCAGCCGGACGGCGCCGATCGGATTTGCAATCATGAGGTGGCGAGTTCGATCCTCGCACCCGGCTCCAGTGAAAGGCCAGCTCAGAGGCTATTTCGGCTCTGAGCTGTGTCACCCGAATCGGCTGCGCGCGATGAGCCAAACCCGCACATGTGGTGGGTTCGCTCATCGCATCGGCGACGTAGACGTAGGCGCGGAACGACGGTCAGGATGCGGCGAGGCGGGCGTGGAGTCGGGACCGGAGTTCGTCGGGCGGCAGCTCCACCCACTCGCGTTGCTGACGCCGCTGATACGCAACCGCGCCGGCGGCGCCGAGCACGGCGACCACACCGGCGACTCCGAGAATCTTGGCCCACCTCACGAACGCGTACGTTAGGGCATCGATGCCCACCTCCATGACTCTCGCCGAAGCGCTCGACGTCGCGGCCACCGGCGACGTGTGGTTGTTCCGTGGTCGATCGATCGCCGACCGCACGATCCGGCTGTTCACCAACAGCCCGGTCAATCACGTCGGCGTGGTGATTGCGATCGACGATCTGCCACCGCTGCTCTGGCATGCCGAACTGGGCGCCAGCATGCCCAACGTGTGGACGGGTGAGCGCGAACGGGGTGCGCAACTCCACCACCTCGAGCGTGCGGTCGGTGTGTGGACGCACCGCTACGGCCAGGACCCGTGGTTCCGTCAGATTGACGTCGACGCCACCACCGAGATGGAGAACGCCGCGTTGGCCGTCGTGGCCGAGTTCAGCGGGCGAGGCTTTCCGAGCACGGCATCGTTGGCGAAGCACTGGTTGACCGGGCGGGTGCGCAGGAGGATCTCGCTCACCGACGTGTACTGCGCGGAGATCGCTGCGATCACGTTCGAGCGGATGGGGTTGCTCGGCGACGAACGCCCCCCGAACTGGTACGACCCCGGCACGTTCTGGAGCGGTGATCGGCTCCAGTTGGTGGGCGCGTCACTCGGCCCCGAGATCCACGTCACCGACGTGACGCCGATCGACGACTCCTGGCGCGACGGATGAACCAGCAGGGTTGCGTCGCGTCGAGCGACTGCTCGTACGGCTCTGCGCATCGCACACGTCAGGTGTCGGCGACTGCGATCTCGCGGACCCGGGCCAGCAGTACTTCGAGCGCCGGCCGGTTCAGTCCGCCCTCGGGAATGATCACGTCGGCGTGTCGCTTGCTGGGCTCGATGAACCGTTCGTGAGCTGGCCGCACGTTCTCGAGGTACTGGTCGATGACGAACTCTGAGGTGCGGCCGCGCTCGGCGACGTCGCGTCGCAGGCGACGGATCAGGCGGATGTCGGCAGCGGTGTCGACGAAGATCTTGAGGTCGAAGCGCTCGCGCAGGGTCCGTTCCCACAGCACGAGGATCCCGTCGACCACCACGATGCGGTTCGGCTCGACCATCCGGACCTGATCACTGCGGTTGTGCTGGGTGTAGTCGTAGACGGGGACCGGCACCGACGCGCCGTTGCGCGAGTGCGGCCAGGTGGTCGTTGAGCAGGGCCCAGTCGAAGGCGTCCGGGTGGTCGTAGTTGACTTTGCGCCGTTGCTCGATCGGGGTGTCACCCAGGTCCAGATAGTAGGAGTCGAGTTCGATCAGTGACAGATGATCGGCCCCCGTCATCGACACCAGGCGCTCGGTGACGGTCGTCTTTCCGGAGCTGCTGCCCCCGGCGATACCGATGATGAAGGGACGAGTTGGCACCTTCGGCACGCTATCGAGTGGTGCCGTTGCGACTGTGTGTGGTGGGGTGCTTGTAATTCGGCCCCCGGAGCGGCCAACCTGTGCGTGATGCTCGACGAACGCTCTGCCGCCATGCTCGATTTCGAACGTGCCTGGTGGAACAACGCCGAACCACGTGAACAAGTGATCCGCGCGCGCTTCCAGTGCTCGCCGGAGGAATACCATGCGGCATTGACCAAGGTGCTCGACGACCCAGCTGCGATGGACCACGACCCGCTCGTGGTGCGTCGACTCAAGCGGCTGCGCCTTCGAGCCCGTAGGGCCCGCCTCGACGGTACGTCGGCAGCGGCAGGAGAGGGAGCGCACGCATGAGCAACGAAGACCCCACCACCTCGGGCACGGGATCGCGACGGTCGCCTCGTCAGGGTGCAGGCGGTGCGCCGCTCGGATCAACCATCAGCATCGTGCTCGCAGTCGTCGCAGTCGTCGTTGGATTCCTCATCCTGAACAACATCACCGGTGATGGATCGTCGGCTGGCAGCGGGATCGATCCGGTCGACTCGGTGGTCGACCCCATCGACCCCGGCGTGATCGGCGGCGGCACCTCGTCGACGTCCACCACCGAGCCTGCGCTCGTGACGGCAGGCGCCAGCGTGCTGGTGGCCAACATGAGTGGTGTCTCGCAGTCTGCCGGTGCCATGACCGACGAACTGGCGGCTGCCGGCTTCGAGGTGGTGACACCCGCACTCAACTCCACGTTGCCGAGCGCGGAGGCCACGATCGTGCAGTACGACCCGAGCAACGCTGCATCGCAGGCCGTGGCCGAGTCGGTCGCCCGCCTCATGGGTGGGGTCCGCGTCGAGCCGGTGGGTACGCCTCCCGCAGTCGAGGGTGGTTCGCTGAACGGGGCGGGAGTCCTGGTGTTGCTCGGATCAGCGGAAGCGAACAAGACGATCGCCCAATTGAGCGCCCCCGCAGCCTCGGTCACTCCGGCCGGCGGCGACACCACCACCGACACCACCGGCTGATCGTCACGTTTGGTGTCAGACACCATTCGTGACACCGGGGGTGCTGTCGGTCAGGTCCGTGCGGACAGCCAGGTGGCAACCGCCTGCTCGACCAAGCGCTTCGGCTCGGCGAATGCTGGGTCGGCGCCGTAGGACTCCACGAGAGAGATCACGTCGATGCCGGCCGGTGTCGATCGGTCGGTGCGCTCGTCGCTGCCCACCACTGCCACGCACGCCACGTTGGCTTCGGCGGCGATCGATGCGATGCCGCCGACCACCTTGCCGGCCGAGCTGGTGTCGTCGAGACAGCCCTCGCCGGTGATCACGAGATCGGCACCTTCGAGTTCGTCGTAGAGGTCGAGTTCGTCGGCGACGAGTTCGAAACCCGGCATGAGGGTTGCGCCGAGTGCGGCAAGCGCGCCACCCAAACCACCGGCGGCACCGCCGCCGGCAATCGCGGCGACATCGACGTTGAAGTCCCGCTGGAACATCTGCGTGAGCCGCTCGAGTCGTCGTGTGAGCATCTCGACCTGCGCGCGCGAGGCGCCCTTCTGGGGGCCGAACACCTGGGCCGCGTCCACGAAGGTGGTGGTGACGTCACATGCCACCAGCAGCTCCACCCGCTTGAGGCGGGCAATGGCGGTGATGGCACGTATGGCGCCGAAGCCGCCGTCGGTGGTGGCCGATCCGCCGAGCCCCACGATGATCCGTCGGGCTCCGGCGTCGAGCGCGTGGTCGATCAGTTCGCCCGTGCCGGTGGTGGTGGCGTTCATCGCGTCGTTGCCCTCGGCGCCGCCGACGAGCGTGAGTCCGCTTGCCTTGGCCATTTCGATCACCGCGGTGCCCTTCGCGAAGCGCCACGGCGCGACGACCGGATCGCCGAGCGGCCCGGTGACAGCGGAGGTACGGTTCGCGCCACCGAGTACGTCGAGCAGACCGTCGCCGCCGTCGGCCATCGGCATCTCGGTGCAGTCGATGCCGAGTTCCCAGCAGGCATGCCCGATCGCTGCCGCGACCTCGGCCGCGGTGAGCGTTCCCTTGAACTTGTCGGGGGCAGCGACCACTCGGCGGATGCTCACGATGGCGACCATATCGAACTGCTTGCCCGCGATTGTCGACCACCCGAGTCGGGAATTCACCGGTAGCGTGACGGCCATGGCAGTGACCGTTCGAATTCCTACCACCATGCGACCCCTCACGGGCGGCAACAAGCAGGTCTCGGTCGAGCCCGGCGCGCTCTCCGACATCATCGCGGCGCTCGAATCGGCGCATCCCGGCTGGCCGATCGACTGGTCGACGAAGACGGCAGCTTGCGCAAGTTCGTCAACGTGTTCGTCGACGACGACGACGTTCGCTACCTCGACGGTCTGGACACCAAGGTCGACGACGGCATCACTGTCTCGATCATCCCGGCCGTCGCCGGCGGCTGACCCGTCAGGCTCATCCCCCGTTGCCCGGGTACATCTCCGTTTGCGTTGCGTTTCCGGTGAGCCGAGTCACCAAGACTGCAATGCAAACGAGGGTTGCGGACGGTTGCGGGGTTAGCAGTCGAGGCCGTAGAGTGCTAACCGGCCAGTCGGGACCTTCTCACTGACGGCTCTGACACTCACTGCTTTGCACTTCGCAGAGCTTCGAACACGTCCAACGGAGGACACACCACCATGGCGAAGATGATCGCGTTCGACTCCGAGGCTCGCCGAGCCCTCGAAGCCGGGATGAACCAGTTGGCCGACGCCGTGCGCGTGACGCTCGGCCCCAAGGGTCGCAACGTCGTACTCGACAAGAAGTGGGGCGCCCCCACGATCACCAACGACGGCGTCTCGATCGCACGAGACATCGAACTCAAGGACCCCTACGAGCGCATCGGCGCCGAGCTGGTCAAGGAAGTCGCCAAGAAGACCGACGACGTCGCCGGCGACGGCACCACGACCGCGACCGTCCTCGCATGGACCATGGTCCGTGGTGGCCTTGCGCAACCTCGCTGCCGGAGCGAACCCGATGGGTCTCAAGCGGGGCATCGAACAGGGCGTCGCTGCTGCGATCGAGTCGATCAAGGACAGCTCGATCGAGGTCGACTCCACCCAGCAGATCTCCCAGGTCGCCGCGATCTCGTCGGCAGATCAGGAGATCGGCGACATGATCGCTCAGGCGATCGACAAGGTCGGCAAGGACGGCGTGATCACCGTCGAAGAGGGTCAGACCTTCGGCATGGAGATGGACCTCGTCGAGGGCATGCGCTTCGACAAGGGCTACCTGTCGCCGTACATGGTCACCGACACCGAGCGCATGGAGGCGTCGTTCGACGACCCGTACCTGCTGTTCGTCTCGTCGAAGATCTCCACGATCCGCGACCTCGTCCCGGTGCTCGAGAAGATCATGCAGACGGGTCGTCCGCTGGTGATCATCGCGGAAGACGTCGACGGCGAGGCACTCGCCACGATCGTCGTCAACAAGATCCGCGGCACCTTCAAGTCGGCCGCCGTCAAGGCGCCCGGCTTCGGCGAGCGCCGCAAGGCGATGCTGCAGGACATGGCGACCCTCACCGGTGCCCAGGTCATCAGCGAGGACGTCGGGCTCAAGCTCGAGAACGTCACGCTCGACCTGCTCGGCGAAGCCAAGCGGGTCGTGATCACCAAGGACGAGACCACCATCGTCGACGGTGCCGGCGACGACGACGACATCAAGGGCCGCATCAACCAGATCAAGGCCGAGATCGACAACACCGACTCCGACTACGACCGCGAGAAGCTGCAGGAGCGTCTCGCCAAGCTGACCGGCGGCGTTGCCGTGCTCAAGGTCGGCGCGGCCACCGAGGTCGAGCTCAAGGAGAAGAAGCACCGCATCGAAGACGCCGTCTCCACCACGAAGGCCGCCATCGAAGAAGGTGTCGTCGCCGGTGGTGGCGTCACGCTGCTGCGTGCGCAGGCTGCGGTCCACGCGGTCGCCGACGGCCTCGAAGGTGACGAGGCAACCGGTGCGCATCTCGTTGCTGCGTCGCTCGAAGGCCCGATCAAGCAGATCGCCGAGAACGCCGGCGTCAACGGTGGCGTGGTCATCGCCAAGGTGCTCGAGCTGTCGGGCAACGAGGGCTACAACGCGGCCACCGACACCTACGAGGATCTCGTGAAGATCGGCGTCATCGACGCTGCCAAGGTGACTCGCTCGGCGCTGCAGAACGCGGCGTCGATCGCTGCGCTGTTCCTCACGACCGAAGTGGTCATCGTCGACAAGCCCGAAGCTGCTCCCGCCATGCCCATGGGCGGCGGCGACATGGACTTCTGACCACCGCAGACCCCGCACTGACTCGATCGTGGGTTCCCCCAGCCCCGGGCTGGGGGAACCCACGTCGTTTTCGGCTCAGGTTGCGCCGTCGGCGTGTTCCTTGGCGCGGCGATAGTCGGCCTTGCCGTTGGGGGCACGAGGGACCTGATCGACGAAGATCACCGACTTCGGCGCCTTGTAGCCGGCGATGTCGTTCTTGACCGATGCGATGATCGTCGCGGAGTCGACGGTTGCGCCATCGGCAAGCGACACCACTGCGGTCACCGCCTGACCGAACTTCTCGTTGTCGACGCCCACCACCAGGCAGTCGACGACGCCGTCGACGCGCTTGACGGCCTCTTCGACTTCCTCGGGGAAGACCTTCTCGCCGCCGGTGTTGATCACCTGGCTGCCGCGGCCGAGCAGGATCAGCGTGCCGTCGGCGGCGACCTTGGCGAAGTCGCCGGGGAACGAGTAGCGCACGCCGTCGATCACGCGGAACGTGCGAGCCGACTTCTCCGGGTCCTTGAAGTAGCCGAGCGGCACGTTGCCACCGGCAGCCACCATGCCGACGTCGTCGGAGCCGGGCTCGACCTCGCGGTCGTCGTCGGTGAACACCTTGGTCGTCGGCGCCTGGGCGAACGTGGCGGTGTCGGCGGTCATCCCCTTCATCGAGATCTGCGTGCCCATCGTGCCCTCGGTCGAGCCCATCGCATCGACGAGGATCGCCTGCTCGATCCGGTCGAGCAGCTGCTCCTTCACCTCGGTGGTCCACATGACGCCCGACGACGAGATCACCGCGATCGACGACGTGTCGTACGGCGAGCCGTCGGCCTTGCCATCGTCGAGCGCCCGGATCAGCGGCTTGGCGAAGCTGTCGCCGACGATGGTGATCGCGGAGACGTGGTGCCGTTCGACGGTCTCGAGGACCTCGTGCGCGTCGAGGCTGCGGTTGGTCAGTGTGATCACGTGGCCGCCGGCCAGGTGGGGGATGAACGCTCCGATCCACAGCCCGGTGCCGTGCATCAACGGCGCACAGGGGATCGAGATCAGCTGATTGCCGGCGTCCACCGCGGTCTTGACGATGCCCGCCACGTCGGCGGCGTCGGTCGGTGGAGCCACACCGAGCAGCGGGAAGCCGCTGGCGATCAACCCGGCGGCCATCCCGCCGTTTGCGTACATCACGCCCTTCGGCATGCCGGTGGTGCCGCCGGTGTAGAGCATGTAGATGTCGTCCTCGGCCCGCTCGATCGGCGGCATCGGCTCATGCTCCGCGATCAGGTCCTCGTACCGGACAGCACCGGGGACCTGGCCGGCGCCTTCGCCGTCGTCGACCTCGACGAGCAGCTTCAGGTCAGGCAGGCGCTCGGCCACGCGAGCGACTCGGTCGCCGAGCGACGAATGGAAGAACAGCGCCTCGGAGTCGGAGTTGTCGAGCAGATACCACAGCTCGTCGTCGAGGTACCGATAGTTGACGTTGATCGGCACACCCCGGGTCTTCATGCACCCGTACTGCGCTTCGAGGTACTCGTTGCCGTTGTACATGTACAGCGCCGTCTTGGCGTCGTGCCCGAGACCCGGCAGCGTCGAGGGCGCCGGCGACTCGGGCGGCGCGTTCGGTGTACTCCGCCCAGGTCCGCGTGGTGTCGCCGTGGGTGATGGCCGGCGCATCGGGGATGGCGTCGGCGATCGATTCCCAGACGGTGGCGAAGTTCATTTCCATGTTCGGCACAGTAGCGAGGCCGATGTGTCGACGGTCACGTGGTGGCGCGGCGTAACGATTGGTGTCAGACACCAATCGTTACGTCAGCGGGGGCCGCCGTCGACGTCGATCACGGCTCCGGTGGTGTACGAGGACGCGTCGCTGGCGAGGTACAGCGCCGTGCCGACGATCTCGTGCGGTTCGCCGCCTCGGCCGAGCGCGTACCCCGTACGGGCCGACCGCTCGAACGCCTCGAGGTCCCACGCCTTGGAGATGTCGGTGAGGAACGGTCCGGGAGCGATGCAGTTGACCCGCACCTTCGGCCCGAGTGTGCGAGCGAGGCCGTAGGTCAGGTTGTTGATCCCCGCCTTCGCCGGCCCGTAGACCAGTTCGTTGGGACTCGGTCGGCGTGAGGCGATCGACGACACGAAGATGATCGAGCCGCCGTCGCTGCCACCGTGGTCCGGTCCCGCCATGCGCATGCCGATGAGCGCCGACAGCCGAAACGGTCCCTTGAGGTTGACGTCCATCACCTTGTCGTAGAGCGCCTCGGTGACCGCATCGATGCTCGGGTACAGCGGCGACATGCCAGCGTTGTTGACAAGCACGTCGCACCGGCCGAACTCGCCGTAGGTCGACTCGTAGAGCCGCTCCGCATCGTCCCACTGGCCTGCGTGGTACGCGATCGGGAGGGCTCGGCGGCCGAGCTTCGTACCTCGTCGGCAACGCGCTTCGCATGCCTCGAGCTTTCGGCTGGCGATCACGACGTCGGCACCACGCTCGGCGAACGCGAGCACCATCTCTCGTCCCAAGCCTCGCGAGCCACCGGTGACCACCGCCACCCGGTCGGTCAGATCGAACAGAGCGTCGTGGTTCCCCATGGGCTCCGAGTGTTGCACGTGCACGGGGTGGAGCGTCAGCGTGAACGAACGGTGCGGGCCGACCACGTCGCCGCCAGCGCTGCAGCGGCGAGCGCACCAGAGCAACTGCCCTGGCCAGCCGTACGTTGCCGAGGCTGCGACGGCCGCCTCGGGAGCCGATCGAGCCGGTGGAGCCGATCGACGCGATCGAACCGCTCGACCCGATCGAGGCGATCGACCCAGCGGAGCCGATGGACATGATCGAACCACTCGACCCGATCGACAGAATGGAGCCGACCGACCCGATCGAGAGAATGGACCCGACCGACCCAATCGAGCCGACGGAACCAATCGAGCGGACGGACCCGATCGAGCGGACGGAGCGCACCGACGCCGTCGAAAACGCTGGCCCGGAAGACGTTACGGGCCCATCAGATGGCCAGTGCGGCGCGTCGTGCTTCGAGCACGGCTTCGAGCAGGGTGCGTGGCGCCACAGCATCGCCGATCTGGGTTGCGCCGTCGACGGGTTCGGTCGGCACCCGGAATCCGCAGTCGATGACTGCGCTGCACTCGATGGTGCGCCGCTCGCCCGAGTACTTGTCCTCCACCTCGACCTGCAACCCGACGCCGTGCGTGCGCACGCAACGCAGCAAGGTGCGGCGCTCGATGGTGGCCCCGGCCTGTGCCAGACGGCTGTTGGCGGGAGCGAGGTCGCCGGTGCGGCTGAGTTCGTTGCCGGCGATGTTGTCCTGGGTGATCAGCACCGCACGTTCGCCCAGTTCCTCGGCCAGCGCAACAGCAATCGGCCCGCCGATCGGGTCGAACAGCACGACTGCGCCCTCAGCCGGGACATCGACGAGGCCACGGCGAACATCGGCAACATCGAGCACGACCGCGCCGCCCTCGATCTCGTAGGGGTGCACGCCTGGGATCGATCCGGTCGCCTGGATCACCACGGTGTGCTCGTCGGTCTCGACGGTGTCGGTGTCTGCGCCGCTGCTGTTCAGGCGGATGTCGGTGCCGAGGCGTTCGTGCTCGGCGCGCCACCACTCGATCAGCGCCTGGTTGGGTCCGGCCACCGCGGCCAACCCGCCGATGTTTTCGCTGCGTTCGATCACGGTGACGCGATGACCACGAAGCGTGGCCACCCGCGCCGCCTCGAGCCCCGCGGGGCCGGCGCCCACCACGACGACGTCGCGAGGATGCGGTGTGGGCACGTACCAGTCGGGGTCCTCGGTCTCGCGACCGCTCGTGGGCTCGCCGATGCAGGTGACGATCGGGTTGCGAGCGTCGCGCACCTGACAGGTCTGATTGCAGCGGGTGCACGGGCGGATCTGCGCCTGCTGGTCGGCGGCCAGCTTGGCGACCAGATCGGGATCGGCGATCTGGGCCCGGGTCATCTCCACGGCGTCGCACTTCGCAGGGTCGTCGTAGCCGCCGAGCGCCCACTCGGCCTGGCCGATCTCGACCATCGAGCCCTGCAGCATCACGGGGACATCGGGATGCTCGGCGTGCACTGCCTCGCGCACCGCACGACACACCTCGATGTTGAACCCGGTTGGTTCATGGAAGTCGGGGCGGGTCTTCTCGATCGTGTAGATCGACCCCCGGGTGACCACCAGGTAGTCGAGCCCGCACCCGACCAGTGCCGTGGCGATTTCCGGGGCCATCTCTGGGGTGATGCCGGCCCAGGGCGCCAGTTCGTCACACGACAACCGCAGCCCAACCACGCGGCCTGCAGCCGCCGACCGGACCGCTTCGATCACCTGACGGGCGAACCGCAGGCGGTCGGTGCCCCACTCGTCGTCGCGGTGGTTGGTGAGGCCGGACAGGAACTGGCGAACCAGGCTGTGCTGACCGGCGTTGATCTCCACGCCGTCGACGTCGGCCTCCACCGCCATCTTCGTCGCGGCGGCGAACCCGTCGATCACCGCGGTGATGTCGTCGGGCTCCATCCACTTCGGCACCTCGCGTGAGTTCACCTCCGGCACCCGTGATGGTGCCCACAGCGGCGCCTGGTTGTAGGCCGACGACCCTTGGCCACCGGCGTGGTCGAGCGAGGCGATCACCAGGGAACCGTGTGGCCGGCAGGCCGTCACGACCGCAGCCCAACCCTCGGCGCACCGCTCGGCCAGCAACGACCGCTCGTAGGGCCAGTCGGAGGGATGCACCGACGCTCCTTCCACCACGATGATCCCAGCGCCTCCGCGGGCACGACGCTCGTAGTAGGCGACGTGGCGATCGGGCAGTGAGCGGTGGTCGCTGCCGAGGTTGGTGACGTGAGGACCGAACATGATCCGGTTCGGCGCAGTCCGTGAACCGAGGTCGATGGGGGTGAGCAACTGCATCAGGCCACCATTCTGGCCCGCGTGCTCAGGGTTGGCGAAGGGAGTGCTCTTCGCGTCGCAGGAGTCGCACGATGTTGCCAGAGTGCTTCACCAGGATCAGCGCGCACAGGCCTGCGACAGCGACGAACTCCCACGGTGGACGGTCGAGCAGCACGAGGCCGATCGGCACGAGCGCCACAGCGACGACCGACCCGAGCGCCGCCTTCCCGGTGACCTTCGAGATCAGCCACCAGAGCCCAACGGCGAGTGGTGCCAGGATCGGCTGCACGATCAGCAGCACACCGGAACCGGTTGCCACTCCCTTGCCGCCTTTGAAGTGGCGGAACACGGGAAACATGTGGCCGAGCAGTGCGGCCGCGCCGCACCAGTAGGCCATCGGCCGCCCATCGATCGCGAGTCCGAGCCCCGCCGCGAGGGCACCCTTGCCGGCGTCGAGCACGTACACCCACGCGCCCTTGCGCCATCCGAGTGCCCGAGTGACGTTGGATGCGCCAGGGTTGCCGGAACCGAAGGTGGCGATGTCGATGCCGTTGGCACGCGCGATCAGAATCGCCGACGGGAAGGTGCCCAGGAGGTAGGCGATCGGCACGAGCAGGAGCACGGGGCCAGATCCTTGCACCAACCTGGGCGGAAAACCGCCGCCGACCGTCTGCGCTCCGCCCGGTAGGGTCGCAGCCCCCATGGCGAGCGAACTCTTCCCCGACCTCGATGCCGAGCGCGCTCGCCTCGCGTTCGCCCGCGCCGCACGCGACGACATGATCGAACGCCTCCACCGCCTCGACCCGAACAGCGCCGCCGACGAGATCACCAAGGAGTACATCGAGGTCACGGTGGCGGAGGCGCTCCTCGATCTCCAGGGCCCAGGCGCCGGCGACTTCTTCGGACGGATCGACGAGTGGTACATCGGCCGCCGCCACATCGAGGACGAGCGCCACGATCCGGTGGTGGTCGACTGGCGAGCACCGATCGCCGCACCGTTCTACCGTGCCACGTCGGTCGACCCGCTCGGGGTGGCGTTCCGACGGCGGTTCACGCTCGACGACGGCGACCTGATCGCCTACCTCGACGAGCACCTCGACGACCCCGACGAGGGCGAAGTGGCCGGAGGTATCCCCGATCCGGTGCTCGCCGAGATCGGCGCCGAACGCTCGGGTGAGATGCGCGAGATCGTGTCCACCATCCAGGCCGAACAGGACATCGTGATCCGCTCACCGATCGATCAGGTGCTGGTCGTGCAGGGAGGCCCGGGAACCGGCAAGACCGCCGTCGCGCTGCACCGGGCGGCGTACCTGCTGTTCGAGCACCGTGGCCGGCTGGCTCGCGACGGTGTGCTGGTGGTGGGCCCGAACCAGGCGTTCCTCGACTACATCTCCAACGTGCTGCCGTCGCTGGGCGAGCGCACGGTCCGCCAGGCAACCGTCGACGAACTGTGCATTCCGCGTATCGATGTCACTGGCACCGACGACGTCGAACTCGCACGCTGGAAGGGTCACGCCGACCGGGTCGCCGACCTCCACGCCGCAGCGATCGACGCGATCCGGGCGCCCGATGACGACATCCGGGTACCGATCGGAGCGCGAACGCACGTGATCGATCGGGAGCAGTTCGCCGGCTGGCTCGCCACGGCACTGTCGGGCACGAGTCCGCTCAACGAACGACGAGAGCGGATGCGTTCGCTGGCGCAACGTGAGCTCCTCCAGCGCACGGGTTCGGACGACACCTGGTCGAAGGCGGCACCGTTGAAGTCGGCGATCAACAAGGCGTGGCCAACGCAGAAGCCCGGCCGTCTCGTCGACCGGCTGCTGCCGGGTCCGTCGGGCAAGCGGCGGGTGTGGACCCGCGCCGACCAGTTGCTCGTCGACGAGGCCAACTCGTTCCTCAACGGATCCCCGTTCACCTACGGACACGTGATCGTGGACGAGGCACAGGACCATTCAGCGGTGGCGTTGCGCGTGATCGGCCGCCGCAGCCCGAGCGGTTCGATGACGCTCGTCGGCGATGTCGCTCAGTCGACCACGCCTGCTGGACAGCAGCGATGGTCGACGGTGTTCGGGCACCTCGGTGTGGACGACGCCGACGGATCGGTGGCCGATCTCACCATCGGCTACCGGGTGCCGGAGCCGATCCTGGCGATCGCCAACCGGCTGCTGCCACACACCGGCGTGGACGCCACCGAGAGCCGGAGTGTTCGTCGTACCGGCGAGGTGCCGACATGGCATCTCGTCGGCTCGGAGGATGCGGACGGTGTCGCTGGTGCTGCGGCCCGGGTTGCCGCAGCGGTCAAGCGACACCGTCGGGTGAGCGCCATCGTGGCACCGCTCGAGCATCAGGAGTCGATCGAGCGGGCATTGCTCGACCACGGCCTTCGTGCCGTCGACCATGTCCACGAACTCGCCCCCAACGAGTTGCCGGTGTTCGAACCCGAGCGGGTCAAAGGGCTCGAGTTCGACGGTGTGATCGTGGTGAACCCGCACGAGGTGTTGAGCGAATCCAGTACCGAACCGGTCACCGAGCGCGGTGCCCGCCTGCTCTACGTGGCGATGACCCGCGCGGTGCAGGAGTTGCACTTCGTCACCGACGCCGATCCGCCAGCGATCATCGCCTCGCCCTGACGGCGCGCCGGTGGGCGGCCGGCGAAGCTCCGACGGTCCGGCGGAAGTGGCGGCTGAACGCGCTCTGGTCGTAGTAGCCGCACCGGCTGGCGACCTCGGCGATCGAGATGTCGGTGGTGTCGAGCAGAGCGAGTGCGGCCTCGATCCGAAAGCGCATGATCAGCTGTTTCGGTGACAGCCCCAGGATGCTGCGTGACGCTCGTTCGAGTTGTGTGACCGTCATCTCCGCGACACCGGCGAGTTCGCTCACCGTGATCGCCGATGCATGGTTGCGGCGGGCGTACTCCACGGCGCGTGCCAGTTGTTCGTGACGAGCCGCCGCGTCCGCAGGCGCTCGGAGGTCCACCGACACACTCACCATGCCCACAGGTGCACCGTTCTCGTCGGTCCATCGGGCCTTCGAAGTGAGGAACCAACCAACGGTTCCGTCCGCACGCGTGATCAGTTCGAGTTCGTTGGTGAGCGGACGCCCGGTCTCGATCACGGTGCTGTCCTGGGCCTCGTAGCGCTCGGCGAGCGTGCGGGGAAAGAGCTCGACGGCCGTTCGGCCGATCACCTCACCGGGTCCTGCTCGCCCGGCTCGTTCGGCGAACGCCTGGTTGGCAGACAGGTACGTACCGTCGAGACCCTTCACGCAGAACATCACACCGGGCGTGGTGGCGAGCACGTCGACCACCGCCGCCAGCGCACGCTCGTTCACGAGGACATCATGACCCAGTGAGTCGGCACGTGGTACCACTGCCCGGTACGAATTCGACATCGCCGCCGCCGAGTTCTTGCAAGACGCCAGCCGAGATGGCGACTGGACTGGTGTGTCATGTCGCCGAACGATGTCGCCTCCGCCCCGACCGCTGCCATGTGGCATCCAGCGCAGCGCAAGGAGACGCTCGCGGATGCAGTGCCTGGCCACACGTTGTCCGGCGACTCGTTGTTCGACGAGGCGTTGGCCGACGAGGCCGTCGCGTTGGCGCGCGAGTTGCTGCGTGCGGCGTTGGCCGACGAGTCGAGGAGCGAACGGCGACGCCGCCGGCGACTCGGGCGTCTGCTCGCCGACCCCGACGGACGCGACATGGTGCTGGCACTCACCGACGAGGTGCTGCGCATCGACGACCGTCGCCGGGCAGCCGAGCAGTTCGTCTCGATCGTGCGGCGCCATCAGTTGGACGCGATGGGACCGGTGGATCGGGTCATGCTGCAGGTCGGCGCCCGTCTTGCTCCTCGATTGCCATCGGTGGTGATGCCGCTCGTGGTTCGGCGCATCCAGGCCGAGACCCGTGGCGTCGTGCTGCCGGCTGATGACCCGGCGCTGGCCAACCACATCGGGCGGCGCGCAGGTGATGGTTTCGATCTCAACATCAATCCGCTCGGCGAGGCGATCCTGTCCGACGCCGAAGCCGATGAACGGTTCGAGGCGGTGTGTCACACGATCGGCCGGCCCGACGTCGACTACGTGTCGGTGAAGATCTCCTCGATCGTCGCCAACCTCGACGTGCTGGCGTTTGAACACTCGGTTGCTCTGGTGTGTGAGCGCCTTCGCAGGCTCTACCGCGCTGCCGACGTGGCTGTCCCGCGCGCGTTCGTGAATCTCGACATGGAGGAGTACCGCGATCTCGAACTCACGTTGGTGGCCTTCATGGCGGTGCTGGACGAGCCCGAGTTCCGCAGCACCGACGCTGGCATCGTGCTGCAGGCGTACCTGCCCGACTCGCACGACGCCGCGGAACGGTTGGGCACCTGGGCCGCTGCACGCCGCCGCGACACCGATGACCGACGTGAAGGTGGTCGCGTCAAGGTGCGTGTGGTCAAAGGCGCCAATCTCGCCATGGAACTCGTCGAGGCCGAACAACACGGTTGGGTTGCCGCTCCGTACGGATCGAAGGCCGATGTCGACGCCAGCTACAAGGCGCTGCTCGACTCGCTGCTGCGCCCGGAGTGGGCAGATGCGATCACGGTGGGCCTTGCATCGCACAACCTCTTCGACGTTGCCTGGGCGCTCACGATCGGCTCCGGGCGGGACCTGTTGGAACGCATCGAGTTCGAGATGCTCGAAGGGATGGCTCCTGCACAATCGCGAGCGGTCAGGGCATCCACGAGCAGTCTGCGGATGTATTCGCCCGTGGTTTCGGCCGACGACTTCAGCGCCAGCATTGCCTACCTGGCGCGCCGCCTCGACGAGAACACCCAACCCGACAACTTCCTCCGGGCGCTGTTCACCCTCGAGCCCGACACCCCGGCCTTCGAGGCGGAGGCAGAGAGGTTCCGTACGGCCGTCGCTGCTCGCCACACGGTCGACCCGACCCGACGTCGCACGGCGGCGCCCACCGACGCGGCCCAGGCATTCGCCAACGATGCCGAGACCGACTTCACCGACCCGGCAGCGCGAGCGATCGTGACCCGTGCATTCGAGCAGGTCGAGCCGCCTCAGGTCGAGATCGTGGTCGATCCCGGGGGCGTCGACCGCATGATCACCACGGCAGCATCGGCAGTCGACGCACATCCGCTCGATGTCCGCGTGGAGTGGCTGCATCGAGCGGCAGCAGCAATGCGTGCCGCCCGGTTCGAAACACTTGCGGTGATGGCGAAGGAGACCGGCAAGACAGCGGTCGAAGGCGACCGCGAGGTGTCGGAGGCGATCGATTTCTGTGCGTACTACGCGCATCGAGCCAGTGGCCTCGGCGACCTCGCAGCCGAGGGGTTCGATGTTCGCGCCCGCGGCGTCGTCGCAGTGATCGGGCCGTGGAACTTTCCCTACGCCATCCCGGCAGGTGGCGTGGCCGCGGCGTTGGTCGCCGGCAACGCGGTGATCCTCAAGCCTGCGCCCGAGGCAGCGGCGGTCGCAACGGTGCTCGCCGAACACTTCTGGGCAGCGGGTGTGCCGCGTGACGTGCTGCAGTTGCTCGTGTGTCACGACGGTCCGGTCGGCACGGCGCTCGTCGTCGATGAACGCATCGCCACTGTCGTGCTCACCGGGTCGCTGGCGACGGCGACGATGTTCCAGCAGTGGCGACCCGACCTGCGTCTGGTGGCCGAGACGAGCGGGAAGAACTCGCTGGTGATCACCGCCGCCGCCGACATCGACGAGGCGATCGGTGACCTCGTCCGGTCGGCGTTCGGACATGCAGGCCAGAAGTGCTCGGCGGCCAGCCTGGCGATCGTCGAGGCATCGGTCTACGACAGCGCTGACTTCTTGACGCGGTTGCGCGACGCGGTGCGCAGCATCCGGGTGGGCCCAGCGACCGACCTGGCCACGATGATGGGTCCGGTCGTCGTCGAGCCCAGTGGGCTGCTGTCGCGGGCGCTCACCACGCTCGACGAGGGTGAGACATGGCTGGTGGAACCCGAGTTGTTGTGCACCGACGGGGAGTTGGCCGGCCGGCTCTGGTCGCCAGGGGTTCGTATCGGGGTGGCACCAGGATCGTGGTTCCATCACACCGAGTGCTTCGGTCCGGTGCTGGGGGTGATGTGCGTCGACGATCTCGACCATGCCATCGAGGTGCAGAACGACAGCGACTTCGGCCTCACCGGAGGATTGCACTCACTCGATTCGTCCGAGATCGCCCGCTGGGTGGAGCGTGTCGAGGTGGGCAACGCGTACATCAACCGGGGCATCACGGGTGCAGTCGTGCGGCGTCAGCCATTCGGCGGTTGGAAGCGGTCGAGCATCGGTGGGGGACACAAAGCTGGTGGCCCCGGATACGTGCAGCAGTTCGCGACGATCACTGACCCACATCTCGTCGACGAAGAACCGGACGCCGTGCTCGCACGGGCTCGGGCCAGCTACGAACAGGCGTGGGCCGACGTCTTCGCTCGGGACCATGATCCGTCGGACCTGCGCTCCGAGTCGAACATCCTGCGCTATCGACCACTGCGAGCCGTGATGGTCGTGCACGATGACGCTCATCCGGTCGAGCTGTCGCTGCTTCGGGTGGCGGCTGCGGTCGCAGGGGTCGCGCTGATCGAATCAGCACCCGACGGTTCGGTCGCCGCTCTGCTCGAGGGTGTCGATCGGGTCCGCCTCCTTGCACCGGTGACCAACGAGCTGCGAACGGCCTGCCATCGGGCGGGCGTGCCGATCGACGAGTCGCCGCCGGTGTCGGACGGGTTCGTCGAGATGTACCGATGGGTGCGCGAGCAGTCGGTGACACGGTCGATGCACCGCCACGGCCGGCTCCTGCCGACCTGACCCAAAGCGTCACCCACACGCCAAGCGATGAGTCTTCGCGCGGACGGGTCGCGGCGAAACTCATCGCAGCACCGGGCCCACGCCAAGCGATGAGTCTTCGCGCGGACGGGTCGCGTGGAAACTCATCGCTCGGGGGTCAGGTGTCGGGTGCGCCGGGGCTGCCGTGGCGATGGAAGGACGGCGCCGAGTCCGACGAGATCCTGCGGCGGGGCATCTTCGACGATGAACTCGCAGCGGAGCACATCGCTCATGGTGTCCGTTTCGAGGTTGGCGACATCGCCGAGTGGTCCTCGGACGGCGACCGCGACGTCGGCGGTGTCGACATCGACGTCGATCTCCACGTGTATTCACACGTCTTGCCGGCGACGCAGCATGCCGTCGAGTGGGTGAAGGGCACCACACTGACCCGGTTCCGCTCGGTGAAGTCCGCCGAGGCGTACGACGAGTTCCTCGACGACGACGAGCGTGCACTCGTGGCCGAGATGGGCGCCACCGAGCCGTGCTTCTTTCCGTTCAACCGCAACCTGCGCACGGCGTCGCTACCGACCTGACCTTGAGCGGTGACCCGCCCGGCGGATCAGCGGCGGCCGATGGCGACGGGAACGCGTTCGGGCTTGGCGACCCGCACGGGCTTGGAGTGGTCCATCATCGGACGCGGTCGGTCGGCGGTCGACGCTGCGAGCATCGCTGCTTCGCCATGGCCGTCGACGCACTCGGGGTCGGGCCCGTCGAGCGGGATGCCCACGAAGAACTTCGCCGCCATGCAGCCGCCCTGGCAGGCATCGAAGCTGCCGCATGATGCGCACGCGCCGGCCGACTGCGGCTCGCGGAACTCGGTGAAGAGGTCGCTGTGCTTCCACACGTTGGCGAAGCCGCCCTCGTCACGAACCGACCCTGCCTTGAACTCGTCGTGGATCACGAACGGGCAGGCGTACACATCGCCGATGGGGTCGATGAGGCAGACCACTCGCCCGGCGCCGCACATGTTGAGGCCGGGAAGCGGTTCCTCTCCCAGCGCATTGAGGTGGAAGAACGAGTCGCCGGTGAGCACGTTCTCTCCGTTCGCGACCAGCCAGTCGTAGATCTGGCGTTGCTGGGCCTGGGTGGGGTGGAGGTCGTGCCACGAGTCGGCGCCGCGGCCCGATGGGCGCAGCCGGGTGATGCGGAGCTGGGCACCGAACGAGTCGGCGAGCGCCTTGAACTCGTCGAGCTGATCGACGTTGTGGCGCGTGACCACCACCGAGATCTTGAACTCGCCGAAGCCGGCATCGCGCAGGTGGTTCATCGCCGTGATCGCCGTGTCGTACGACCCCTCGCCGCGCACCGCGTCGTTGGTGACGGCGTCGGTGCCGTCGAGGCTGATCTGGATGTCGAGGTAGTCCATCGCCGTGAGTCGCCGCGCCTTCTCGGCGTCGATGAAGGCTCCGTTGGTGGAGAACTTGACCCCGATGCCTCGCCCGATCGAGTACTCGAGCAGCTCGAAGAAGTCGCGGCGGATCATCGGCTCGCCGCCACCGATGTTGATGTAGAACACCTGGAGATCGTGCAACTCGTCGAGCACGGCCTTGGCCTCGTCGGTGGTGAGTTCGCGAGGGTCGCGGCGTCCAGATGACGAGAGGCAGTGCACGCACTCGAGGTTGCAGGCGTAGGTGAGTTCCCAGGTGAGGCAGATGGGGGCGTCGAGGCCGCCCTTCAACTGCTCAACGAGGTGCGTCTTCGTGGCGCTCATGGAGCATCTCCGATTCGTAGAGAGACGTGATGGCCGCTTCGAACGACGGCCAACGGGCGGGATCGATGTCGCATGCCTGCAACGTGTCGCCGACGGTGCGATGGTCGTCAAGCGATCTGACCACGCGCACCACGTCGGGGTGACGCAGGAACACCAGCTTGCGGTTGCCGTAGTGATAGGCGAGCGCCCCGAACGGTTCGGGCCGCAACGCCACCTGCGGGTGCAGCTCGAGTTGGCGGTCGATCAGCGGGCTGGGGCTGGGGACGCCAGGCGTGGGACTCGTGTCGCTCACGGAGGCGGAGAAGGCAGGTGGCATCGAGGACGGGTTGCGTTCGTGGGCGTCAGTAGACGCCGCACATCCCGTCGATCGAGATCTCCTCGACCAGCAACTCGTCTTCGATCAGTTCGATCGAGGTGTCCTGGCCGGTCGTCGTGTGGGCGGTCGTGGCGTCGTCGATGGTGGTGGTCTCGTCCATCGGGTGAGACTACCCAAGCACTGCGGCCTGGGCCATTGCGGGTGCGGGATCACCGACGAACGCGAACGCGGCGACCGCACCGATCACGATCACCGCCGGCGACTGCACATCGGCGTCGCCCAGTTCCGCGAGCAACAGGCGGGCCACGACCTGGGCGTCGGTGGTCGCCGACTCGATGGCGGCCACTGGTGTGGTCGGGGCGAGGCCACCCGCGATCAACTCCGCGGCGATCACGGCGCGTTGCGACACGCCCATGAGCACCACGATGGTGCCGCCGACTTTGGCGAGCGACCGCCAATCGACATCGGGTTCGCCTGCGCGACGATGGCCGGTGACCACCGTGAATGCCGCGGACACACCGCGATGCGTCACCGGGATGCCGGCGGCCGCTGGCGCTGCCACCGACGAGGTGATGCCGGGGACGATCTCGAAGGGAACGCCGGCTGCGGTGAGTGCTTCGGCCTCCTCGCCACCTCGACCGAACACGAACGGATCGCCGCCCTTGAGGCGCACCACCCGCTTGTCCTGCCGGCCGAGTTCGACCAGCAGCGCCGAGATCATCTCCTGCGGCGTCGGGCGACCGGGCCGCTTGCCGACGTCGATGCGCTCCGCCGAAGCGGGAATCAGGGCGAGGACGCCGTCGCCAACGAGCGCGTCGTGCACCACCACCTCGGCCTCGCCGAGCAGCCGAGCGGCGCGCAGCGTGAGCAGCTCCGGGTCTCCCGGCCCGGCCCCCACCAGCGCCACCAACCCCGTTTGTGTTGCAGTTTGGGTGGGGCGCCCCACCGGAGATGCAACGCAAACGGGTTGGTCGGCGGTCATGAGGTGCTCCGGCGGCGGCGTGAAGTGATGGCGGGTAGCAGCGACTGGAGGTGCTCCCAGTCCTGCTCGACCGCCCAGTCGCCGAAGCTCTGGCTGCTGCTGCTGCTGCGACCGAACGCCTCGAGCAGTGGTCGCAGCACGTCGGGGACGTCGGTGAGGGGAACGTCGGCGCGCAACAGGCGAGCGAGTCGGTCGCCCGCAGGCGAGCCGCCAACGAAGACGTCGTAGTTCTTCTTCGTGCGCCCCACGATGCCGAGCTCGGCTGCATACGGGCGCGAGCAACCGTTCGGGCATCCGGTCATGTTGAGCCTGAGGGGCAGGCCGGTGTTGCCGGTGTCGGCCAGCACCTTCTCGATGCGATCGACCACGTCGGGGAGTACCCGCTCGGCCTCACCGAGGGCCTTGGTGCACGTCGGTAGCGCCGGGCAGGCGATCGCCAGGTTGCGGGTGGGGCTCTGGTCGTCGGCGAGGCGGACACCGTTCGCGCGCAACACGTTCTCGACCGCCGCTCGGTCAGACACACCGAGCAACAGGAGGTCCTGGCGGGGCGTGACTCGGAGGTCGCGCACGGCACCGTCGGCAACCAGGCGGCGAAGCGCGAGGCGCAGTCCGCCAGCCACCTTGCCCGACGGCACGGGCAGTCCGAGTGCGTTCGTCCCGTCGATCTCGTGCCAGCCGTGATGCGTGTGCACCTCCCATGTCGGCAGTGCCACGGGCGCGGCCAGCGGTCGGCCGGTGCGCTCCTCGATCTGCGCTCGCAGCCAGTCGATACCGCGAGCCTCCAGGAGGTACTTCAGCCGGGCACGTGACCGGTCATCACGGTTGCCGTGGTCGCGCTGGGCGGTCACGATTGCTTCGACCACATCGACCACCTCGTGCGGCGGCACCCAGCCAACCGGCTGTGCGAGCAAGGGGTAGGTGTCGTCGGGGCGGCTGTGGCTCATGCCCATCCCGCCGCCGGCGAGCACGACGAAACCGGTGAGTTCACCGGAGGTGCCCCCGGACAGTGTCGGCACGATGCCGACGTCGTTGGTGTAGATGTCGACGCAGTTGTCGCCCGGCCAGGCGAGGGCGATCTTGAACTTGCGTGGGAGGTAGGCCGCTCCGTAGATCGGCTCCACGTGGTCGATGTTCGACAGCGTGGTCGGCCGCTCGGCTGTCACCGCACGTTCGCCGTCGACCCACACCTCCCAGTAGCTCTCGGTCTGCGGGCGAAACCGCGCCACGATGTCGGCCACCAGCGGTTGCAGCACCGCGGTGCGCTCGGGGTGGGGCAGCGGGCAGGCCATCACGTTGCGCACGACGTCGCCGCAGGCTCCCAGCGTGGTCAGCAGTGAGCGGTTGATGCCCGCCACCAACTCCTTCAGCTCTCCCTTGTGGACCACGTGGTACTGCACGCCCTGGCGCGTGGTGAGGCGCAGTTTGTCGTCGGCGAGCGCCGCAACCCGGTCGAGTGCCAGCCACTGATCGTTGGTGATCGCGCCGCCAGGTACCGACGCACGAACCATGCAGGAGTAGTCGAGCGGCAACTTGAGCTGCGTGCGGGCGCGGCGTACGTCGCGGTCGTCCTGCTGGTAGATGCCATGGAACTTCAGCAGCAATTCGGCGTCGTGCTCGAAGTCGTCGCGCTCGTTGACGAGCTCGGTGCCGATCGTGCCACCCAGGTAGCCGCTGGCGAGCTTGATGGCTTCGGCGTCGGCGCTCACTGGTGCAACCCGCACTCGGTCTTGGCGCTGTCGGCCCAGCGGCCGGAGCGTTGGTCGGCATCACCGGCGACCGGACGTGTGCACGGCCAGCACCCAATCGATGGATAGCCGCGGTCGGCGAGTGGGTGATCGGGGATGCCGTAGGCGGCGGCGTAGGTCACCACGTGCGCGTCGCTCCATCCTGCAAGCGGGTTGATCTTGATCACGTTGCGCAGCAGATCTCGTTGCACGAACGGCGCTCGTCGGCGGGCGTCTGAGTCGCTCCGGCGCAGTCCGCTGACCCAGGCGGTTCGTCCGGCAAGCGCACGCTGCAATGGCTCCACCTTGCGGGCGGCGCAACAGGCGTCGGTGTCGGTCTGCCACACGTTGCTGGGTACGCCGGCTTGCGGTCGGATGATGCGCAGGTCGAGGCCGAACCGGTTCCGGAGGTCCTCGGCGAACCATTCGGTCTCGGCGAACAGATAGCCGGTGTCGAGCAAGGTGATCTCCACGCCGGGGATCGCTTCGCTGGCCACGTGGGCGAGCACTGCATCGCCGAAGCTGGCCGTCACACAGAGCCCATCGCCGAAGCGTCGGTGGGCCCACCGCAGCACGCGATGGGCGTCGGCGATCGGGTCGTCGGTCTCGCCCGGACGGTCGGCCAAACGGTTGGCGAGAGCGTCCGTTTCGGACTCCTGCAGTCGGATCGGGGTGGTGGTCACGTCACGCATTCAATCAATCCCGACCAAATAGATCAACTTTGTCGGCAATTGAGTTCCTACACTCCGTTTCATGGCCGCCGATCTCCGCTCGACCTTCGCGTACCCTGTGTTCCTCGACCTGCACGACATGGCGGTCCTCGTCGTGGGTGGCGGCCGTATCGGCGCCCGCAAGGCGGAGGGGCTGGCGTCGGCAGGTGCTCGCATCCGGTTGGTGGCCATCGAGGTCAGCGAGCACGTCGACCCCACCATCATCGACGAAATCCGTGTGGGTCCGTTCTCGATCGGGGATCTCGACGGGATGCGCCTCGTGGTCACGGCCACCGGCGATGCCGTGGTCGACGCTGAGGTGTCGGGCCATGCCCGCGCTGCCGGCATCTGGACCAATGCCGCCGACCAGCCGGTCGATTGCGAATTCATCCTTCCGGCCATCGCCCGTCGGGGGCGCGTGAGTGTGGCCGTGAGCACCGATGGGGCGAGCCCGGCACTCGCTCGTGAGCTGCGCAATGTGATCGACGAGTTCCTCACCGACGAGATCGGTGTGCTTGCCGAAACGCTCGCCGCGGAACGAGCATCTGTGCAGGCGAGCGGTGCATCGACCGAGGACATCGACTGGACCGCTCGGGTGCGTGCCGGCATCGCCGACGCGGTGGTGGGTCGTAGTCTCAGCCCGTGAACTCAACGCGTCGACCACGTCGTCTCGGACTCGCGATCGGGGTGGTCGCCGCTGGCGTCCTTGCGTCATGCACGGCGACGCCCGACGTCGAGGTCGCGTCGCCGTCGAGCGACGCCACGACCAACTCCACGCCGGTCGCGAACACGGCGCCGGCGGAACCTCGCAACGGGTCGACGCCGATCACCGCCCCCGATCCAACAGGGCTCCCCGAATTGAGCATCCCCGACCCGGCGATCCGGACCGGCGAGCTCGACAATGGTCTGCGCTACCTGATTCGCGACAACGACAATCCCGGGGCCAGGGTCGAGATGCGGCTCGTCATCGACGCTGGTTCGGTGCTCGAAGACGACACGCAAGACGGTGGGGCCCACTTTCTCGAACACATGCTCTTCAACGGCACCGAGGAGTTCCCCGAGAACGAACTGATCGCAGTGCTTCGAAGCTTCGGAGCGGGCTTCGGGGCCGACATCAACGCCTACACCAGCTTCGACGAGACCGTCTACCAACTCACGATGCCCACCGAAGATCCCGAGGTGGTTGCGACCGGCCTCGACGTGCTCGATCAGTGGCTGTCGGCAGCCACGATCGACCAGGCGCAGGTGGAATCCGAGCGTGGCGTGGTGCTCGACGAATGGCGCGGTTCCGATGGCAGCTCACAAGGACGAATCTTCGATGCGTTGCAGGAGCTGTTCCTCGATGGGACCGACTACGAGGACAAGGACCCGATCGGCACCAGCGACGCGATCAGCGCCACCGATGCGGAGCCGTTGCGGGCGTTCTACGACGACTGGTACCGACCCGACATCACGACGGTGGTGGTGGTGGGCGACATCGATGTCGACACCATCGAAGCGGGCATCATCGAGCGCTTCGGCCCGATCGAGGCGCGGGGCGATTCGCCGGATCGCCCCGAGTTCGTCGTCGAGCCGTCGAGTGAACCGGTGGCGATGATCCTCGGCGACCCCGACGTGCCCGAAGGCTTCGCTCAGGTCACGCTGCCGCTCACGGCGAGCGAAGCGGAGTCGGTCGAGGCCGACTATCAGAACTCGATCCTCGATGCGATGGCCTTCGACATGATCGCGACCCGACTCGCCAACGATGCGCTTCGCGGCGACGCTCCGTTCGACGACGCCAGAGTCGATTCGAGCGGATTCGTCCGCAGTCTCGACGCTCCCGAAATCCTCGTGTCGGCCGACGGGGATGCACTCGAAGCATCGACCCAGGCCGTGTTCGACGAGTACGAGCGCGTTCGCCGGTTCGGGTTCTCCCAGGCCGAGGTCGACCGTGTCGTGGCGACCTACCGCACATCGGCCGAATCGACCTTCGAAGGCCGCGACTCGCGCCAGGATGCGGATTTCGCCGACGAATACGTACGTCATGCCCTCGAGGGCGAACCGATCCCTACCGCCGACGCCCAGTTCCTGTTCACCTCCGCTGTGCTCGATCGCGTCACCCCCGAAACGCTCGCGTACCGGTTCGTCACCCGTCTCGAGGAGGCTGCGCCGCACGTGCTGGTCGTGGTGCCCTCCAGCGAGGTCGACGACGTGGCCGACGAGGCGACCTTCCTGGCCCAGGCCACCTCGATGACCGACCGCGACCTCGAGCCACGTGCTGACGACACGGGCATCGACGGTGAGCTGATGGAGGCGCCCGAACCGGTCGAGGAGGCGTCGAGCAAGGCGCTCTCCGACGATCCGATGACCGGTTTCATCGACCCCGTGGTGCTCGAGTTCGACAACGGTGTGCGGGTGGCGTTCAACCCCTCGGAGATCGTCGAGGGCCAGGTGGCGCTGGAGGCGCGCAGCCCAGGTGGGCTGGCCGTGCTCGACGACGCCGATGTCCCCGCAGCCGACGCTGCGGGCGCCGTGGTGGGCCAGAGTGGCGTGGCGACGTATGGGCCCGTCGAACTCGATGCCTTCCTGTCCGACAAGGACGTGGCGTTGCAGGGCAGCATCGACGCGTTCACCGAAGGGATGTTCGGAAGTGCGGCCACCAGCGACCTCGAAACCCTGTTCCAGCTGATTCACCTTGCGATGACGCAACCACGCGTCGACCCGGTCGCCCTCGATCAGTATCTCGACGACGAGCTGGCGTTCGCCGCCGACCCGGCGATCGACCCTGGGTACGCCGAGTTCGTGGCGCTGCTCGAAGCTCGCTACGACGACCCTCGATTCCTGCTGCCGACGGTCGACTCGCTGAACTCGGTCACCGCGGAGGACATCGAACGCGTCACTCGCGACCGCTTTGGTGATGCCTCCGACTTCTCGTTCTCGTTCAGCGGCGACTTCGACGTGGACGAGGCGACCGACCTCGCTCGCCGCTACCTCGGCACGCTCCCCTCGACCGGTCGAGTCGAGACGGTCGATTTCGTCGAGCCGGCGCCACCTGCTGGCATCGTGGCCGAACAGGTGAATGCCGGCGATGGCGAGCAGGCGTCGGTCGCGTTCCTGTTCACGGCACCGGCCACATCCGAACGGCGCGACGACGTCGTGGCCGCCGTGCTGCAGGAGGTGGTCACCTCGCGTCTCACCGATGTGGTGCGCGAGGAACTCGGCGATTCGTACTCTCCGTTCGCGGTCGTGCAGGTCGGGCGTGGCGGCGCGCCGAACGCTGAGACCTACATCTCGAACACCACCGGTCCCGACCTCGTCGACGACGTCGTCGCTGCGGTGCTCGGTGAGCTCGACGACCTGCGAACCAACGGTCCCACTCCCACCGAGTTCGAGGCGGCGAGCGAGAACATCCGCCAGCAGCTCGATCTGTTCAGCAACGAGCAGATCAACGACGAAGTGCTCGCCGTCTTCACCGATCCAGCCGGGAACGCGTCGTTCGACGAGTTCCTCCAGCAGTCATCGCTCCTGTCCGATGTCACCGCTCAGGACATCCGCGACGTTGCAGCGAGCTGGCTCCCCGCCGACCAGTACATCGAAGTTCGCGTCCTTCCGCGCTGACCCTTTGCCCCCGGGTGCTCCCGCCGAGCGATGAGTTTGCGCGGGCAGGTCGCGAAGACTCATCGCCGGGCGCTCGCCGAGCGATGAGACTGCAGTCGCAGTCCAGGTGCACTTGTGCCGTCAGCGCATGTTTCTCGGGGTGATGGTGCGCTGGCTCACTTCCACCAACTCACCGGCGCGCACCTCGTAACTCACCACGTGGTCCACCGAATGCTGGCCACTGCGGGCCTTGCCAGCGACCACGTCGAGCCCGGTTCCGTCGACCAGCGGCACCAGCGCGATCGCCCGGAATCCGTCGTCGGATCCGGGTGACGATCGCTTGTCTTCGCGCAGCAGCAGGCCCGAGTCCCACACCCACACATCGTCGACGCTGACGAATCGACACCGGTGACTCGTTCTCGATTTCGACACCATGCCGCCAGGGCACACGATGACGCTGCCCTCCACCCACGGCAGCACGCCGAGGCCGTCGCGCCCGAAGCCCACGTCGAACGCAGCAGCGATGATCGCATCGTGATCACCACTGTCGATCGCCCGCTCGATCTGCACCTGTCGCACCACGTCGGCGAGGTGGTGCAGCTCATCATCCGACATCGATCGGACGTTGGCGACGGTGGCGTCTGCGTTGGCGTCTGCGTTGGCGCCTGCGCTGGCATGAGGGTCACGCATCGGCTCAGTCTGTCCGATGCACGAGCGTCTTCGTCACTGGCGTACTCTTCGGCACATGCAGACCAAGGCAGCAGTACTCAGGGAAATCGGCCAGGAATGGAGCGTCGAGGACATCGAGCTCGACCCACCCAAGGCTGGAGAGGTGCTCGTGCAGATGAAGGCATCGGGCATGTGCCACTCCGACGAGCACCTCGTCACCGGTGACCTCGCTGGCGCCACGTCGCCCATGCCGTTGATCGGCGGCCACGAGGGCGCCGGTGTCGTGATGGAAGTCGGCGAAGGCGTCGTCGGGCTCGAGGTCGGCGACCATGTCGTGTTCGGGTTCATCCCGGCCTGCGGTCGCTGCCCGAGCTGTGCATCGGGCCACTCGAACCTGTGTGACATCGGCGGTGCCGCCTTCCCGACCGGCCGTCAGATCTCCGACGGCACCGCCCGCCATCACACCGCAGCCGGCGAAGACCTCGGTCTGATGTGCCTGCTCGGCACGTTCGCGAACCACACGGTGGTCCACGAGTCGAGCTGCGTGAAGATCGACAAGGAGCTGCCGCTCGATCGTGCGTGTCTGCTCGGTTGCGGCGTCGTCACGGGCTGGGGCTCGGCGGTGTACGCCGCCGAAGTCGGCCCTGGCGATTTCGTCGCAATCGTCGGCGCTGGTGGTATCGGCTCCAACGCCATCCAGGGAGCCAAGCTGGCTGGCGCTCGCGTGATTGCGGCGATCGACCCGGTCGAATTCAAGCGAGAGACTGCGATGGAACTCGGCGCCACGCACACCTACGCATCGGTGGCCGAGGCGATGGAAGCGCTCGGCGACTCCACGTGGGGCCGCGGCTTCGACAAGGTCATCATGACCATGGGTGTCGGCGACGGCGATGCGCTCGGCGAGGCGTTCCACCTCGGTGGCAAGCGCTCGAAGATCGTGGTCACCAACATCCACCCGACCGCTGAAGCGTCGATGGCGGTGCCCGGAGCATTCCTCACCCTCTTCGAGAAGCAGATCGTGGGCTCGCTGTTCGGCTCGGCCAACATCCGCAAGGACATCCCGCAGCTGCTCGAGCTCTACACCCAGGGCCAGCTCGACCTCGACACGTTGGTCACCAACACCTACACCCTCGACGAGATCAATCAGGGCTTCGAGGACATGCGCAACGGCAAGAACATCCGCGGCGTCCTCATCTACGACTGAGCCAGATCCGTAACGTTTGGTGTCTGACACCAAACGTTACGGATCGCTCGTCGACGTGATGTCATGACCGATCAGCTTGCCAATGGCGCGTCGTTGCGCCCATCCGCACTCGTCGACGCGATCGGCGCCACCGTCGTCGGCCGTCGCCGCGAGATCGAACTCGTGGTGGCTGCCCTCATCGCCGACCGTCACATCGTCATCGAGGGGCCTCCGGGCACCGGCAAATCCACCTTGCTGCGAACCGTCGCTCGAGAGTTGGGGGTCGGCTTCGAATTCGTCGAAGGCAACGCCGAGCTCACCCCGGCGCGTCTGGTCGGCCACTTCGATCCGGCACGCGTGATGGCCGAAGGGTACGACGCCGATGTCTTCGTCGACGGACCACTGGCGGCGGCGTTGCGCGATGGCTCGCTGCTGTACATCGAGGAGATCAACCGGGTCCCCGAAGAGACGCTGAACGTGCTGATCACGGTGATGAGCGAAGGCGAGTTGCACGTCCCGCGCCTCGGCCGCTTGGCTGCCGCGCCGGGCTTTCGTCTCGTGGCGGCGATGAACCCGTTCGACGCGATCGGCACCGCTCGAATTTCCGGCGCTGTCTACGACCGCGTGTGCCGCCTGGCGGTCGACTACCAGACCGCCACCGACGAAACGAAGATCACGCTGCGCGAATCCGCCCACGGCGATCTCGATCCCGACTGGGTGGCCAAGGTGGTGGAGCTCGTCCGGCTCACCCGCTCCCACGGCGACCTGCGGGTGGGCTCCTCCGTGCGAGGCGCCATCGACATGTGCGCGGTGGCAGCGTCGCTCGCCGCGGTGCGCAACTCGTCGGCTCATGCCTCTGATGTGTCGATCGACGCTGCGCTGGTGGCGCTCTCGGGCCGAGTTCGTCTACGCGAAGGCTCCACACGCTCCACCGAGGAGATCGTGCGCGAGCTCTGGAAGTCGGTGTTCACCCAGCGCGACGAGGGCGGGTCGAACGAGGGAAAAGCGACCGCCCCGACCGGGGCGACAACGGCTCGCTAGGCAACCCGCCCCCGGCGAAGGAGGGCGATGCTGCCGACGATGAGGTGTCCAAGGCTCGTCGCAAGACCACGCAGCGCCGAGTGCTGGAACAGCAGCCGCACTTCGACGAGATCTCCCCCGAGGTCGGCGAACTCGACGAGGAGGCACTGGAGTCGGCGATGGAGGACGACCCCGACGACACGTTGGCGCTCCTTGCGGAACTGACCGGGGCCACCGACCCGAAGCTGCGCGAACTCGCCCGGCGCCTTGCGGGACGGCTCTTCCTCGATCTCGCCAAGCGTGGGCCCAGCGCACCGCGAGGTGTCGGCCAACTGCGAACCCAGCGCTACCGCCCCGATGGTGGCGACCTCGATGTTGACGCCAGCATCGACGCGCTCGTCGCTGCACGCTCGACCCGGTCGGCGGTCGACCCCGACGACCTCAGGGTGCGTGCATGGTCCACACCCGACACGGCGATCTGCCTGCTGGTGGATCGGAGCGGCTCGATGACCGGACGTCCGCTCGCCACCGCCGCGGTCACTGCAGCAGCCGTTGCGTGGCGAGCGCCCAGCGACTATTCGGTGTTGTCGTTCGGCAAGGACGTGGTGGCTGCCAAGAGCCAGGACGTCACCACGTCGAACGAGCGGGTGATCGATTCGGTGTTGGCGCTGCGTGGCTTCGGTGTCACCGACGTGGCGGGGGCACTGGTCGCGGCGTCCGACCAGCTCTCGCGGTCGCGCGCCGGTCGAAAAATCACGGTGCTGCTGTCGGACTGTCGGGCGACCGCTCCCGGCGACGTGCCTGCCGCTGCGCGTCGCCTCGGCGAACTCGTGATCGTCGCACCCGAGGCAGACGCCGCGGAGGCCCGTGCGCTCGCTGAGCAGGTCGGCGCCCGGTTCACCACGGTGGCCGGACCGTCAGATGCGGCGGCTGCCCTCGCGCGAGTGCTCGACACCTGAGGCAACCACCTCAGCAGGACACGTTCTTGTCGGGCACGATGCCGAACTGGTTCTGCTCGGCGTCGACGGTCGGCAACGTGGTTGCCGTCGACGGTGCACCCGGGTCGCTGCTCGGGGTGCCCGCACCGGGGACGGCGCTGGTGGCAGGTGTGTCGGCGTTCGGCACCGTGGTGGTGTCGAGCACCTGGTCAGGAGCATCAGCCAGCGTGGCCTCGCCACGGAACACCGCAAGAATGGCCTGCATGTTGTCGCTCTGCAGGGTAGGGACCAGCACGTCGGCGCCTTGGATCTTCGTCGGGTCGGCAGTGATCTGATAGGTCGTGATCTGATCGGGGTCGACATTGCTCATCACGCCGGCGAACTCCAGCATCTTGCGCGGGGTGAGTTCCGGATCGTTGACGATGTATTCCGACACCGTCTCGATCAACCCGCCGGCCACGTCCGGGTTGAATGCGCCCTTGGACAGCAGCGCCGACACGGTCCGCCGGAGAAAGTCCTGCTGGCGGGAGATCCGGCCGAGATCGGACGTGCCGTCCTGCTTCCACTCGCCGTTCTCGTCGAGGTAGAGCAGCTTGCGCGAGCGGACGTACGCAAGTGCGTGGTCGCCGTCGAACGTGAAACAGCCCGGTTCGGTGACGTTCAAGCCGGTGTTGGGATCGCGCACGAGCGTTTCGAACGGTACGGCCACGCCACCGACGGCGTTCACCAAGGTCCGGAAGGCGCAGAAGTCGACCTGGACGAAGTGGTCGGTGGTGATTCCGAAGTTCTGGTAGATCGTGTCGATCAGCTTCTGTGGGTTGTCGCGTTCGTAGGCCCCGTTGATGCGGTCCCTGCGCGACGATCCCGCGATCTCGACGAACAGGTCGCGGGGGAACGACAGCACTGCGACCTGCGAGGTGCTCGGATTCACACGCCACATCATGATGGTGTCGCTGCGCTCGCCGAAGTCGCTTCGATCACCGAATGCCGGGGCATACGGCGAGTCGGGATCGATGCACGAGTTGTTGTCGGCACCCGTGATCAGGAAGTTGCGCGCGTCGGGTTCGGCCGGCGGGAAGGTCACGGGAGGTGCCGTCGATGGTGCTGGCGAACCCGACTCGGTGGTGATCACGGGCACCGGGGCCTCCGCGGCGTTCTGCGACGGGTCGACGATGGCCGCAGTGAGGTTGCGATCCTCGATCACCCGCTGGCCCGCGTACAGCACTCCTGCTGCCCCGAACGAGCCCGCGGCGAACACGAACGTGGCTGCGATCATGAATCGCTGCGGCCACGTACGCGGCAGCTTGCGCGCCGACGTGGGCGGGGGGAGCGGTTCGGCGGCGTCGGTCATCCGCAGCCGAGATTATCGGCGCTGCCGCGCCGCGTCTGGTCGGCGTGGGTCACACGTCGGTGGCGAGTTGCACGGTGGCGACCACTGTGTCGCCGTCGGCCCAGCCCAATGATCGGATCGATCCGGCGTCGATCAGATCGGCGCGGCCCGCATCGAGCGCGGCGTGCAGCGCCTGCGGTGCGACGACGTTGAGCGACGCGACGGTGGCGCGTTGGCTCACCTTGGCCTCGGTCTTGGCGCGGCGCACCTGGGTGAGCACCTCGATGGTGGGGTCGATCAGCGTGGCATCGCCGAACGGTGCAGCAGCGGAACCGTTGGCTGTGGGCCATGGGCTGCGGTGCACGCTGCTGTCGTTCCACCAACTCCAGGACTCTTCGGCGGCGAACGGCAGGATGGGGGCGAACAGGCGCTGCAAGGTGCTCAGTGCCTCGCGAAGGGCCCGCTTCGCGGAGTCGGCGGCATCGGGGCGGTCCTCGTCGTAGGTTCGGCCCTTGACCAACTCCACGTAGTTGTCGCAGAACCACCAGAAGAACGCTTCGGTGCGCTCGAGCGCTCGCGCGTAGTCGAATGCCTCGAACGCTGCGGTGGCGTCGGCGACCACCGCGTCGAGCTTGGCCAGCATCGACCGGTCGACTGGGTCGGTGACTCCCTCGTCGAGTGAGTGGTCGGCCGAGGGTGCGCCGAACTGCAGCACGAACTTGGTCACGTTGAGCAGCTTGTTGGCGAGCTTGCGGCCCACTTTCATCTGGTCTTCGCTGAACGCCGTGTCGACGCCGGGCCGGCCGGAGCCTGCCCAGTATCGGACCGCGTCGGTGCCGTAGGTCTCGAAGAGGTCCATCGGCGTCACCACGTTGCCCTTCGACTTCGACATCTTCTTTCGATCGGGGTCCAGAATCCACCCCGACAAGGCCGCGTGCTTCCACGGGGCACAGTCGAATTCGTGGTGGCTGCGGGTGATGGTGGCGAACAGCCAGGTGCGGATGATGTCGTGACCTTGGGGGCGCATGTCCATGGGGAACACCCGCTCGAACAGGTCGCCGTCCTCCTCCCAGCCGCCAGCGATCTGGGGCGTGAGCGAGGAGGTCGCCCAGGTGTCGAGGATGTCGGGGTCGCCCATGAAGCCGCCCGGCTGGTCGCGCTGATCGGCGGTGTAGCCCTCCGGCGTGTCGGTCGACGGGTCGATGGGGAGGTGGGACTCATCGGGGACGAGCGGCGCGTCGTAGCGCGGCTCGCCCTGCTCGTCGAGCGCGTACCAGATGGGCACCGGCACACCGAAGAACCGCTGGCGGCTCACGAGCCAGTCGCCGTTGAGGCCCTCGACCCAGTTGTCGTAGCGGTGCTGCATGTGCGCCGGGTGCCAGGTGACCTCGCCGCCGCGGGCGACGAGTGCGTCTCGCAATGTTGCGTCGCGACCGCCGTTGCGGATGTACCACTGGCGAGAGGTGACGATCTCGAGCGGACGGTCGCCGCGCTCGTAGAACTTCACCGGGTGCTGAATCGGGCGAGCCTCGCCGATCAGGAGGCCGGCCTCGACGAGTTGTTCGACCACGACTTTCTGGGCCTGCTTCGAGTTGAGGCCGGCGATCGTGGCATAGGCCTCGGGGTCGACGTCGTGTGGGGCGTCGGCATGGAGCCGACCGTCGCGCCCGATGATCGCGCGCATCGGCAGGTTCAGTTCGCGCCACCACGTGACGTCGGTGGTGTCGCCGAACGTGCAGATCATGGCGATGCCGGTGCCCTTGTCGGGCTGGGCGAGCTCGTGGGCGCACACCTCCACCTGTTGGCCGTACAGCGGCACGGTCACCGTGGTGCCGAAGTAGGGCTGGTAGCGCTCGTCGTCCGGGTGGGCCACGAGCGCCACGCACGCGGCGAGCAATTCGGGCCGAGTGGTGTCGATCTCGATCGAGGCCGGGCCGCCGTCGCTGCGGTCGGTGCGAGCGAATGGGATCTTGTGGTACGCCCCCGGCCGCTCGCGATCTTCCATCTCGGCCTGGGCGACGGCGGTGCGGAAGTCGACGTCCCAGAGCGTGGGTGCTTCCTGGCTGTACGCCTCGCCTCGTGCGATGTTGCGGAGGAATGCCCGCTGGCTGGCACGACGCGAGCGCTCGTCGATCGTGGCGTAGTGGTGGTCCCAGTCGACCGACAGGCCCAGCCGCTTCAACAGGTCTTCGAAGATCTGCTCGTCCAGTTCGACGAGTTCGTCGCACAACTCCAGGAAGTTCGGTCGCGAGATCGGGATCGCATGGTGCTTCTTCGGGGGATCGCCACGGAATGGCGGCTCGAAGCCTTCGGCGTAGGGCTGGCTCGGGTCGCAACGCACCCCGTAGTAGTTCTGAACGCGACGTTCGGTGGGCAGGCCGTTGTCGTCCCAGCCCATGGGGTAGAACACGGCCTTGCCGCGCATCCGCTGGAAGCGGGCGATGGTGTCGGTGTGGGTGTAGCTGAACACGTGCCCCATGTGCAGCGAGCCGCTGACGGTGGGGGGCGGCGTGTCGATGGAGAACACGCCCTCACGAGGTACCGACGCGTCGAAGCGGTACGTGCCATCGGAGTCCCACTGGGCAGCCCAGCGGTCCTCGATGCCGTCGAGCGTCGGCTTGTCGGGGATGTTCGCCATAGGCCGCCGAGGCTACCGACTCGCCCCACCCCCGGACCCACCCCGTTTGCGTTGCAGTTCCGGTGGACCGGGTCACCGGAAATGCAACGCAAACGGTGGATGGGGGTTCCGTAGACTCGATGACCGTGCTGCACCTCTATGACACCGCCACGAGATCCGTGCGCGAGCTGGCGCTCCGCGAGCCCGGCAAGGTCAGCATCTACCTGTGCGGCCCCACGGTGTACGGCCCGCCGCACCTCGGCCATGGTCGCGCCACGTTGGTGTACGACATCCTGCGCCGCTACCTCGAATGGTCGGGGCTCGAGGTGCGCCTCGTGTCGAACATCACCGACATCGAGGACAAGATCATCGAGCGGGCGCTGCGTGAGGACCGTCCGTGGAAGGACATCACCACCAAGTGCGAAGCGGTGTGGTGGGAAGCGATGGACGCGGTCGACTTCCAGCGCCCGTCGGATACGCCGCATGCCACCGACTACGTCGACGAGATGGTGGAGATGATCGGCCAACTGATCGAGGGCGATCACGCCTACGTCACCGATGACGGTGTCTACATGTCGGTCGAGTCGGTCGACGACTACGGCCTGCTCGCACACCAGTCGGTCGACGAGATGCGATCCGGCGGTGGCGACCGAGCCGTGGTCGGCGCAGCCAACAAGCGTCACCCGGCCGACTTCGTGCTGTGGAAGTTTGCCACCGGCCCCTCCACCGACCGTGATCCCGCGTGGCCGTCGCCGTGGGGTGAGGGGCGTCCCGGCTGGCACTCCGAGTGCGTCGTGATGAGCCTCGACCTGCTGGGTGAGGGGTTCGACCTCCACGGTGGGGGACAGGATCTCCGCTTTCCTCACCACGAGAACGAGCGAGCGCAGGCGGTGGCGCTCGGCAAGACCTTCGCGAATCACTGGATGCACAACGGCTTCGTGGTCGATGCCGAGGGCGAGAAGATGTCGAAGAGCCTCGGCAACGTGTCGAATCTGCTCGACCTCATCGAGCACTACGACCCGCGTGCGTACCGGATGGTGCTGTTGCAGTCGCACTATCGCAGCCCGGTGAAGATCACCCAGGACGGCATCGACGCGGCGGTCAAGGCCCTCGCTGGGCTCGATGCGTTCGCTGCACGCGCCGCCAACGTCGCCGACGCCACCGCTGGTGTCGGGCCCGACGTCGACGTTCTGCGTGAGTTCCGCACGGCCATGGATGACGATCTCGACACGCCGCGAGCGACCGCGCTGCTGTTCGACACGGTCCGCCGTGCGAATGCTGCGCTCGACGCTGATGATGCCGGGGCGGCTCCCCTGATCGCTGCGGTGTACGACATTGCTTCGGCGGTGGGCCTCGTGCTCGGCGTGGCTTCCGAGGTCGACGACGCCTCATCGGAACTCGCGCTCGCGCTCGATGCCGCCCGTGCTGCCAAGGACTTCGCCGCCGCCGACGCGATCCGTGCCGAGCTGCAAGCAGCGGGCTGGACCGTCGAGACCACGCGCGACGGCACCTCACTGCGCCGCTGACCGCTCCACGAATCGGCCGAGCGAATTCGGTTACCGACGGGTAGACATTGCCGTTACCGGTGGGTAACTTGTGGTCATGACGGACTTCTCGCTCAATCTCAACGAAGACCAGCTGCAGATCCAGAAGTGGGTTCACGACTTCGCTGAGGGCGTCATCCGCCCGGTCGCCGAGGAGTGGGACGAACGCGAGGAGTTCCCGTGGCCCGTGGTCGAAGAAGCCGCGCAGATCGGCCTCTACGGCGTCGACTTCCTGCTCAACGCCATGGGCGACCCCACTGGCCTCACCCTTCCCGTCGCCATCGAGGAGCTCTTCTGGGGCGATGCCGGTATCGGCATGGCCATCATGGGCTCGGCCCTCGCCGCTGCTGGTATTGCTGGCAACGGCACGCCTGAGCAGGTCATGGAGTGGGCACCGCAGTGTTACGGCACCGCCGACAACGTGATGCTCGGCGCGTTCTGCGTGAGCGAGCCCGACGCTGGCTCCGACGTGTCCAGCCTGCGCACCCGCGCCGTCTACAACGAGGCCAAGGACGAGTGGACGCTCAACGGCACCAAGGCCTGGATCACCAATGGTGGTATCGCCGACGTGCACGTGGTGGTCGCCAGCGTCGACCCCGAACTCAAGTCGAAGGGCCAGGCGAGCTTCATCGTGCCGCCGAAGACGCCGGGGCTGTCGATGGGCCAGAAGTACAAGAAGCACGGCATCCGTGCCAGCCACACCTCCGAGGTCGTGCTCGACGACGTCAAGGTGCCCGGCTCCTGCCTCCTCGGTGGCAAGGAGAAGCTCGACGCCAAGCTCGCCCGTGCCCGCGAGAACGTGTCGACCGGCAAGCAGCCCGCCATGGCCACGTTCGAAGCCACTCGCCCCGCCGTCGGCGCCCAAGCGCTCGGTGTTGCCCGTGCGGCCTACGAGTATTCGCTCGACTACGCCAAGGAGCGCATCGCGTTCGGTCGACCGATCATCATGAACCAGGCGATCGCGTTCAAGCTCGCCAACATGGCCACCGAGATCGACGCCAGTCGCCTGCTTGATCTGGCGTGCCGCCTGGCTGGCCAAGAACGGCCAGTTCAAGAACGGTGAAGGCTCGATGTCGAAGTGGAAGGCGTCGGAGACCGCCGTGCGTGTCACCGAAGAAGCGATCCAGATCCTCGGTGGCTACGGCTACACCCGCGAGTACCCCGTCGAGCGCTGGCACCGCGACGCGAAGATCCACACGATCTTCGAAGGCACCTCCGAGATCCAGCAGCTGGTCATCTCCCGGGCGATATCAGGCCTGCGTATCGAGTGATTTTGTCGCTCTGCGCTTCGGCGCCGAGCTGACGAAATTCGGCTATCCCTAGAATCATCCCTAGGGTTTTCCTGGCGAGTGTGACACCGGTGGCGTACTGTTGCCGATGTGGCAACGCTGCGCGAGAAGAAGCCAGGGGTGTGGGAGGTGCGGGTTTTCACCGGCACCGACGCCCGCGGACGCCCCACGCAGATCTCGCGAACGGTGCGCGGCGGCAAGCGCGACGCGCAACGTCTCGCCGCCTCGTTGGAGGTCGGCCCGGGGAGTGCCTCGGCCGCTGGCCGCAAGGTGGTCGACGTCCTCGATGCGTGGATCGATCAGAACCTCGACACGTGGGCGCCGTCGTCGGCGCGCGATCAGCAGAGTCGGGTGCGGTCGATCAAGCAGGACAAGATTGCCGAGATCCCGATCGCGCAGCTGTCGATCGCCGACGTCGAGCGGTGGCACACCCGCCTGCGACGCGCGGGGCTGCAAGATGCCGGCATCCGCAACCAGCACGGTGCATTGAGCGCTGCGCTCAACCAGGCGGTGCGTTGGGGTTGGGCGAGCCAGAACGTGGTGGCGCTGGCACAGCGCAAGACCACCAAGAAGCCGCCCAGGGGAGTGATGTCGCTCGACGACGTCCGCGCGGCGATCGCGGCGGCAGCGGGGTTCGATCCGGCGGCGGCGTTGGCACTTCGCCTGGCGGCGATGACCGGCGCTCGCCGCGCAGAGTTGGCGGCGCTGCGGTGGACCGATGTCGGTGATGACGGCATGTTGACGATCGACTCGGCGATCGAGGTGATCCGCCACCCCGGTGAGCAGCGCGAGCTGCGTGATGCGCCGACCAAGACCGGCAATGCCCGCCGGCTCACGCTCGACCCCGACACGCTCAACGCGATCTGGGCACTGCGCCGAGAACGCGAGCCGTACGGTCCGTGGATGTTCGGCGTCGGCCCCGGTCTCGTGCCGCCCGATCACATCGGTTGGTGGTGGACGCGGGCACGCAAGGCGTCGGGCATCGACATGAAGTGGCGTCTCCACGATCTGCGCCACTGGTCGGCCACCGTCTCGATCGGCCAGGGCCACGACGTGCGAACGGTCGCCGGTCGACTCGGTCACTCCAACCCCGCGATGACACTGCGCGTCTACGCCCACGCCTTCGCTGCCGCTGACCAAGCCTTGGCTGCTGGTTTGGGCGATCTGCTGCGGGGAGAGCAAGAGTGACGACGCTCGTCATCGACGAATCCGGGGATGATCTTGGCGATTCCCATCGTTATGTCATCGGAGCGGGCGTGCTGCTCCCTGCGGCTGGCCAACTCGATGAAGTGCGCAGCGACATCGAGCGACTGCTGACGCTGACCCCGAACCGCAGTCGCCCGTTTCATTGGCTGAACGAGGGCCCCATCCTGCGGTCGGCGATCATTGAGATGATCGGGCACCTCGACTTGCAGGTCTACGCCGTCATTGGCTCGACGCCGGCGCGGCACGCCATCGAGCCGGTGCGCGAGGAGTGTCTGCGCGAAGTCTTCCGATCGGTTCGAGAGCACGAGGTCGAGCGCATTGTCATCGAGAGCCGCGAACGATCGACAAGAGTCGTCGGTCAGAATCGCCGTGATTTCGGAACGCTCATCGATGCCCGACATGCGGGGGATTTGTCGCCATCGGTTGCATACGAGTGGGTTCCCAAGGACGAGCCGCTCGTGTGGTTGGCAGATGCCGTGGCCGGCGCTGTCCTTGCGTCGGAGCGAGGAGAAGTGCAGTGGTTGAGGATGATTGGCCAGGCGGCGAGGACGGTCGTCATCCGACTTCCCTCCTGACGCGCATGAGCCCCGGCTCCCACAATCACCTTGCGGCGTCGCTGGCTCCTCCGAGGCTCTACTTCACGAAGCTCAAGGCGCCCCGTGCAACTTCAAGTATGGCGACCTCCCCTGGGCTTAGCAAGGTCCCATCGTGCAATTTCGTGAAGCCCGCCCTGACAGCGCAGAACCCGGCTCCCCTACCATCCGGTAGGCAACCGGGTCCACTTTCTCCAGCGCTTGCCGGAGACATCCTCAAGTATGCGCCGACATCGCCGGATTGGCAAGTCAGTTGTTGACCGCGGTGGGTGCGATCGAGGTGCTGTCGACCTGACCCGTGCGTTGGAGCGAATTCGAGCGGAGCGTTCGCTTCGACCGTGTCCGGGAATGCAGGACAGTTTGAGAGGTGTGAAGTTGGTCACAGCAGAATGTCCGTCTGGTGTCCGCTGATGTTTGCCCGTATCCGGTGGTGTGCGTTGATGCCATTCCGTCCGGAACCCCAAGAAACATAGGGCTTGCAGGGTGAATGACATCGGTGTACTTGTGATGATCCATGTCGTCGCCCGAGGAGTTCGCGGAGTCGGAGGAGCACACGCTTCTCACGATGAATGAGGCCACCAGGATCCTGCGCATCGGTCGCACGCTCGGCTACCAACTTGCTCACGAGTACCTGAACTCGGGTGGCACGTCTGGGCTGCCAGTGATCCGGTTCAGCAAAGAGTGCTACCGGGTTCCTCGCTGGGCGCTGATGGAACTCGTGACCACTGGCCAGGTCGTGCGGCTGTGCGATGCGGACGCATCCGTCGATGGAGCATCCGTTGCGCGCTGACCCGACTCGGCGCAGCATCGTCGTCGGTCCGCGGGCGCGCGAACTGCCGCGCCTACGTCGGCTCAACGGCGTGGGCGGTGCTCGAGGAGATGATGCAGTGCTCGACCGGCGACGGAGATCACATCGTCGCCCAGGTGTCGATACGTTCGCTTGCGTCGTCGCTCGGCCTGGCCAAGGACACCGTCGCTCGCGCTGTCCGTCGCCTCGGCGATCTCGGTGTGATCGACGCGGTCCAGTCCCGCGCCGAGTCCGGTGTCTTCGAAGCCGGCTCGTATCGCCTCGCGGTTCCCGCGGCCTGCCTCTCGGTCGTCCTGCTGGTGCAGCCCTCCGTCGCTCCGTCGGCTCCTCGGCCGTCGTCGGTCGGCAGCTCGTCCGGTCAGCTCTCCTTGCTCTCCGAGGTCTGAGCGCCCCTCCCGTGTTTGTCCGTCGCTTCGCTCCTCGTTTTTTGTTCAGACAGGTGCCCGCACGCGGTCGGGTGGGTTCATGATCCGGGTGACGACGCTGTTTGCGTCGGGGGCGGGTGCGTCGGCCGAGTACTACACCGGCTATCTCACCAAGGCCGACGGTGAGCAGCCGGGTGTGTGGCTCGGGTCGCAGGCACCGGGGCTTGGCTTGTCGGGCGAGGTGACCACGGATTCGCTCGAAGCACTCCTGTCGGGTCATCACCCGACAAACGGTCAGCAGTTGGGTCGGGCGTTGGTCGATCGGGTGGACAAGCACGGCAACACGATCAAGGCGGTCGCCGGCTACGACGCGACGCTGTCGGCACCGAAGTCGGTGTCGGTGCTGTGGGGCTTGACTGGCGACGATGGCTGGGCGGAGTGTCACGACATCGCGGTCAACGCCGTCGTGCAGATGATCGAGAAGTACGGCTCGACCACCCGCATCCGCTCGAACGGGACACGGCTCCATCCGGAGACCCAAGGGCTCACTGTCGCCGTGTTCCGACAGTCGACGAGCCGCGCCGATGATCCGCAGCTCCACTCGCATGTGGTGATCTCATCGAAGGTCCAGACGGCTGACGGCCGGTGGTATGCGCTGGATGCGTTGACGTTGAAGAGGTATCAGCAGGCGTTCGGCTACCTGTACCAGTCGGTGCTGCGCGCCGAACTCACCAACCGGTACGGAGTCGTGTTCGACCCGATCGTGAACGGCCAAGCCGAGATCGCCGGAATGCCGCCGGAGTCGTTGGACCAGTTCTCGAAGCGAGCTCGGGAGATCGGGTACGAGATGCAGGACAAGCTCGCCGACTTCCGCAGTCGTGAAGGACGTGACCCGACCCACTTCGAGCACGCCGCGATGGAACGCGAGGCCGCTGTCGACACCCGATCCAAGAAGACCGGCGCGGCCATGCCGGATCTCCGGACACGGTGGACCGATGAAGCCGCACGACTTGGCATCGACACCGCAACGCTCACCGGCCTGATCACCGAAGCAGCACGACATCGACCGATCGTGGCGTCGCCGGCGTCCGTGTCCGATGTGATCGAGGAGTTGGCGACGCGCAAGTCGACGTGGAATCGGATGGACGTCTTGCGCACGATCTGTGGCACGGTCACTCCACAACCCGGACACGACGGCACAACGTGGGCGACCGCACTCGACGAATCACTCGATGCCGTGCTCGCCTCGTGTATCGACCTTGACCCAGAAACCGATCACACGCTGCGCCGATCAAGTGACGGCCGGTCGCTGTACATCGAGCCGATCACGAACCAATCGACGAGCGAGCACGTCCTCGCTCAAGAGGAACACATCCTCGCCTGGGCGCTCGACGCTCAAGCCGATGACCCGACCCCATCGCACACGATCGCGGACGATGCCTTGGACGACGGTCAACACGATGCGGCAAGCGCGGTTGCGGGACACGATCGCCTCGTGCTCGTCGTCGGCCCAGCCGGCGCCGGCAAGACACGAATGCTGCAAGCCGCTGTGCTCGACCTCCATGCACAGACCCGACCCGTGATCGGGTTCGCCCCATCGGCCAAGGCCGCCCGGGTGCTCCAAACTGAGACTGGGATGCCAGCCGACACCGTCGCGAAGCTCCTCTACGAACTCGACCACCCCGATCCGGAACGACGAGCCTGGTTCGACGCGGGGCCGGGCACGACAGTGATCGTCGACGAGGCCGGCATGTTGAACACCGCCGATCTCCACCGCCTCGTCGTCCACGCCGAACAACACGGCTGGGGTCTCGCTCTCGTTGGCGACCCGCACCAACTTCAAGCCGTCGGCCGAGGCGGCATGTTCCAGGAACTCTGCGACACCCGGCGCACGGTCGAGCTCGAACAGCTCCACCGCTTCACCAACGAGTGGGAAGCCGCCACCTCGCTCCGACTGCGCCAGGGCGATCCCGAAGCACTCCACACCTACAACACCTTCGGACGCATCGGAGCCGGCACCTTCGACGACCACCTCAACGCCATCAACGACGCCTGGACCCAAAGCCGCGACGGCGGCGCAACGATCTCGATCACCACCACTCGCAACGAACACGTCGACGCCATCAATCGCTGTATCCAGCAACGCCGTTTCGAGGCCGGCGAACTCGATCAGAACACGCTCGTCCAGATCGATGACGACTGGGCAATGGTCGGCGACATCGTCACCACCCGCCGCAATGACCGACGACTCCGCACCACCACCGGTGCGCCCGTACGCAACCGAGAACGCTGGACCATCACCGGCACTCATCCAAACGGTGAGATGACCGTGACCCGACTCGACGGACACGGCACCGTCACCCTCCCCGCCGACTACGTGTACCAACACGTGCAGCTCGCCTACGCCACCACCGAACACGGCGCCCAAGGCGAAACCGCCGACCGCAGCATCACCCTTGCAACAACGGCCACGACCGGCCGAGGCCTCTACGTCGGCATGACCAGAGGTCGCGACGAGAACCTCGCCCTCGTCGTCACAGACACCCCCGACCTCGCCGAAGCAATCAGCGTCCTCGAGGCAGCGATCGCCATCGACCGAGCCGACATCCCAGCCACGACACATCGTCGAGCGCTTGCCGCAGCCGTGCCGAGGTCGGGGACTCGGCCTCGTGTCGAGATTCCCGACTGGTTCGACCAGTTGCGAACCGACGCCGAAGGGAGCCGATGCGTCGCTCAGCAACGCCTCGACGATCGCGACGCCTGGCGCGTTGCATCGGAGCGATCCGTCGCGGCCGCCCGACGTGACCTGCCTGTAGCCCAGGAGGCGCACGCACCGTTCGCCACTCAGGTCACCGTTGCCGGCAGAGTCGTCACCGAAGCACAGTCTGAGCTTCGGTCCGCCGAACGCGAACTGCGAACGGCCGGCCGACTACGCCGCAGGTCGGCTCGTGGCGATGTGGATGCGGCGACCGACGTAGTTGCTGCGGCCATCGATCGGCTTGCACGAGCTGAAGAACTCGCAGCACCGACACAGCAACGCGTCGCCGAACTCAACAACATCATCGACGGGCACTACCGAATCGAGTCGGCTCGTCGGATGCTGGACCGACACGACAACCTCGAAGGTGTCGCCCACCGAGCGCGCCGCCTGTGCGACGGCCTCGACGAATGGGCCAACTGGGCGAACGGTCGCACCCTGTCCAACAGCGCACTGGCCGAGATCGCCGCCACGCTCCACGACAACCTCGACCGACCCGGCATCACCCAACTCGCCGCCCCGCTCGCCCAGTGGGCGCAGAGACGAGGACTCGAGCTGCAACCGCCAGCGCCACCGACACCAAGTCGGCCGTCGATGGGTATCGAAATCGGCTTCTGAGTGAACGCCTACGCGGGACCCACAAACCAGTGATTATGCGGTGGCCGGTCGGGCCGAAGAGGCGACCGACTTCGCCGGAAGTGCGGCGCGGTGGACGTGTTCGCGACCTGGGATTACCGAGTGGGTCAGGCGAGCGCGCACGTGCCGATACCGGAGGGGGTCCGGGAACGCTCCGGTCTCACGCCGACCCGCTCGGCGTCACCGCCACCCGGTTGGTGCCCGAACCTCGTCAGGCACCTGAGGTGGTCGGGATTCCGGCGAAGGGGTGCTCCTGCTGTTCCCGGTCGAGGCGTCGCATCTGGATGATCTTGTCGATCGCGACGAACAGCGGGGAGATGAGCGACAAACCGATCACGAGGACCCACTGGGCGCCGGTGAGCGAGACCGTGTCGAGCATGCGCTGGAGTGCATTCGTCTCGACGGCGGCGATGGTCAGTCCCCACCCGAGGATGACCCACCCCATGTAGGGGAACAGTGGGGCCGACCACGGCACCTGCCGTTCGCGTCGCATCACGAAGCCCATGTTCACGGCGCTCAGGGCGACGACGGCGAACGCCATCGTCATCGAGGTCGACGGATCGGTGGTGCTCGGCTCTCCGGGTCCCCACGACAGCAGCGCCAGCGCCGAACCGGCGATGATGAAGCCGCTGATCAACCAGCGGACGGTCTGGGCGCCGGTCGCGATCTTCGAACCGGGAGTGCGCGGCGGTCGATCCATCACGCCGGGGTCGGGAACGTCGACGATGAAGCCGACGACGACGGTGGCGACCACGAAGAACTTCGCGAACAGCAACTGCATCGGGAAGAGCGCAACGCCGTCGTTGATGTTGAGGATCGTGGCGATCAACATCAGCTGCAGCACCGACGACAGGATCGTCAGCTGCAGCTTGACGTACGACGAGATCCGTCGGTAGATGTCGCGGCCGAGGTCGACGGCATGCACGAGCGTGCCGAAGTTGTCGTCGGTCAGGATCAGCTTGCCGGCCTGTTTGGTGACCTCCGAGCCACTGCCCATCGCCACGCCGACGTCGGCCTGCTTGAGCGCGGCGGCATCGTTGACGGCGTCGCCGGTCATGGCGACGACCTGACCGGCCTCCTGCATGAGGCGGGCGAGGCGCACCTTGTCCTCCGGTGCGACCCGGCCGAACACGTGGAGTTCGGGCAGCTGTGCCTTCACCTCGTCGTCGCTCAGCTTCTGGAGGTCGGCGCCGGTGATCACGCCCGGTCCGAGGCCCAGCTGGTCGGCGATCGCCCGGGCGGTGACCGTGTGGTCACCGGTGATCATGCGGACGTCGATGCCGGCGCCGTGAGCGACGCGGACCGCTTCGGCCGCCGAGGGCCGCAGCGGGTCGATGATGCCGACCAGGGAGATCATGACCAGGTCGTGCACCTCGCCCATCGGGTCGTCGGTGGCGGCGCGCATCGTGTCGTCGGAGAGCGGCCGTGCGGCGAAGGCGAGGACGCGCAGGCCCTTCTCGGACAGCTGCTGGTTGGCGTCGAGCAGTTCCTGGCGGACCTGCTCCATCGGCACGACCTCGCCGTGCCACAGCGCCTGCGAGCACCGGTCGATGACGACGTCGGGCGCTCCCTTGACGGTCATGAAGTGCGGTTCGGTCAGCAGTGGACGTTCCATGTGGGCCGGTCGGTCGTGGAACGTGGCCATGAACTTGTACTCGGAGTCGAACGGCACGAGCGCGATGCGTGGCAACGCTCGACGCGTCTCCTCGGCGTCGACGCCGATCTTCGCGGCCAGCACGACGAGGGCGGCCTCGGTGGGGTCACCGATGATCGACTCGTCGGCGGCGACCGTGGCGTCGCTGCACAGCGCCAGGCCGAGCGCCAGGCCGCTGAAGTCGGGCGTGGGTTCACCGGCCGGGCCGAGGATGGCCCCCGACGTGGCGTAGCCGCTGCCCTCGATCTTGTACCAGGAGCCGCCGGTCATCATCGTGACCGACGTCATCGCGTTCATGGTCAGCGTGCCGGTCTTGTCGCTGTTGATCACCGTCGTGCCGCCGAGCGTCTCGACGTCGTTGAGCGACTTGACCACCGCCTTCGACTCGGCCAGCCGCTGCGCACCCGAGGAGAGCATCAGCTGCACGAAGGTCGGCAGGCCGGTCGGGATCGCCGAGATCGCCGTCGACACGCAGAGCAGGATCAGCGTTTCGCTCTCCTGGTCGCGGGCGATTCCGACGATCGCGATGATCGCAACGGCGCCCCAGGCGAGGAAGCCGAAGATCTTGGTCAGGTCGTCGAGTTCCTTCTGCAACGGCGACTTCGACCGCTTCGTCGCCGTGACCATGTTGGCGATCTGGCCCATCTGGGTCGACTGGCCGGTCGCGACGACGACGAGTTCGGCAGAACCGCGGGTGACCTGGGTGTTCTGGAACACGAGGTTGGTGCGGTCGCCGAGCGGCTGCTCCTCGTCAGCGAGGGTGGTGCGGTCCTTGGCGATCGGCGCCGACTCGCCGGTGAGCGCCGCCTCCTGGACCTCGAGCGACGCCGAGGAGATGATGCGGGCATCAGCGGGGACGAGGTCGCCCGCTTCGACCAGCAGGATGTCGCCCGGCACGAGCCCGACCGCGTCGACCTCCTCGACGGTGCCGTCGCGCCGCACCCGGGCCATCGGGACCTGCAGCTGGGCGAGCGCATCGACGCTCGCCATCGCCTTGCGCTCCTGGTTGGTGCCCATGATCACGTTGAACAGCACCAGCAGCATCACGATCGCGCCGGTCGCGATCTGGTCGATCGTGAAGCTGGCGATGCTGACGATCAGCAGCATGATGTTCATCGGGTTGGCGATCTGCGCCTTCGCCATCTGCCACGTCGTCGGCGGAGGCTCGGTGGCAACCTCGTTCTTGCCGTACTTCGCCACGCGACTGGTCACTTCGGCGGCGCTGAGCCCCGATGCCGCGTCGACACCGAGCCGTGCGACGGCGTCGTCGACCGACAGCGAGTACCACTGCGTGTCGTCGGGTGCCGGTTGCTGGGTTGGGTCTTCGGTCATCGTCATCGTGGTGTCCTCAACGATCCTCAGTAGGGCTCGGGGATGTGCCGCAAGCGGCAGGTCGGGCTCGACGTAGCCGCGAGCTGCCTGCCGGCGGGGCAGCTTGATCTCGGGGCGGTCGATCTTCTCGTACGGAATCTGCGACAGCAGGTGCGAGATGATGTTGAGGCGGCCCCGCTTCTTGTCGTCGGTGTGGGCGATGAACCACGGCGCCCACGACGTGTCGGTGGCGGCGAGCATCGCATCGCGGGCACGCGAGTAGTCGTACCAGCGGCTGTACGACTTGAGGTCCATGTCCGACAGCTTCCAGATCTTGCGCGGGTCGTCGATGCGGCTCTTGAGTCGTCGGGTCTGTTCCTCGGCGCTGACCTCGAGCCAGTACTTGATCAGATGGATGCCCGAATCGACCATCGCCTTCTCGACCACCGGCGTCTGGTCGAGGAACCGTTCGGTCTGCTCCGGCGTGCAGAAGCCCATCACGGGCTCGACACCGGCGCGGTTGTACCAACTGCGGTCGAAGATCACGACCTCGCCGGCGGCAGGGAAGTGCGACATGTACCGCTGGAGGTACATCTGCGACTTCTCGCGTTCGGTCGGCGCCGGCAGCGCGGCGACGCGGAACGTGCGTGGGCTCACCCGCTCGGTGATCCGCTTGATCGTGCCGCCCTTGCCGGCGGTGTCACGGCCTTCGAACACGATGCAGATCTTGGCGCCCGTGGCCTTCACCCACTCCTGCATGGCGACGAGTTCGCCCTGGAGCACCTCGAGCTCGGCCTCGTACTCCTTGCGCTTGAGCTTGCCGCCCGGTTCCGGGGCTGCACCTGCATCACCAGCGCGGGCGTCGACCTCTGCCGGCTGATGCGCCTTGTCCTTCTTCGATTGCTTCTTCTTTCCCATGGTCCGGTACTCCTTTCGCCCATTCTGTGTCAGAGACTCGTCGCCCGGCTCCGCGGTGACTACCCCGCCGATCATCACAGGTCGGTCACCGACATATCCAGAAGTCACCCGCATCTGTTCCACGAGCGACAGCGCGTCGCCGTTGCGCGCCAGCACCCAGACCCCACCTTTGTCGAACGAGATCGGGCCCACGAGCCCGTCGACGGAGTCCACGACCCTCGCGAGTTCCCCGAGCATGTCGCCGTGCGTGCACGCAACACTTCCATCGGGAAGACGTCGGAGGAGGTGCAGCATCGCTTCGACGCTCGCTCCTTCCGCCAAGCTGTCGCTGAGTTCGACCGAGCGGCGCTGCCGCGCGGCCAGCGGCTCGACGGTCTGCACGCAACGCACGTACGGGCTCGACACGATGCGGCTGGCCGACGTGAGTTCGAGCAGCTCGGCGAGGACCTCTGCATGCGCGTGTCCCGCCGGGGCTCAGCGGGCGCAGGTGCTCGTCGGGGCCGTGTCCGCGGACTCCCGCGTCGGCGTGGCGGACGACGTAGATTCGCGAATGTTGCTCCGAGTGCGTAGGGGCCATGGGTCGATTGTGAGGTGACACCGGAGCGGGCCTTTCATCCATTTCGTGCGAACGGGGACGCATCGCACAGAACGAGTGACGCCGATCGCGTCGTTGTGCTCCACAATCGAGTCGTATCGGTTGGTCGACCGCAATCACAGGGAGAAGTGATGGGCACCTCGGAGAATTTGCAGCGTGATCCACGCTGGTCGCTCGAGAGTCGGCGCGAGCCGAAGGCCATGCGAGCGGCCGCTGGTCGGGAGCGGCGCGACACCGTGCCGCTCGAGGCGCACGCCGATCTCGTCGTTTCCGACGAGCGTGCCAGCGCGCTGTCGATCCTGCAGGCCCAGGACGCGAACCGGTTGCAGGACCTGGTCCCGATCCGGTACGGGCGCATGTTGGCCACGCCGTTCACGTTCCTGCGCGGGTCGGCGGCCGTGATGGCCGCCGACCTGGCGGCCGGCCCGCGGACCGACCTGACCGTGCAATTGTGCGGCGATGCCCACCTGTCGAACTTCGGGATGTTCTCGTCGCCCGAGCGCCGTCTCGTGTTCGACATCAACGATTTCGACGAGACGCTTCCGGGACCGTTCGAATGGGACGTCAAACGACTCGCCGCCAGCGTCGTGGTCGCGGGCCGCAACAACCAGCTCGACAAGAAGACCAACCGAAAGCTCGCGAGAGCAACAACGGCTGCGTACCGTGAGGCGATCGCGACGGCCTCGAAGATGAATCCGCTCGACGTGTTCTACTACCGGATCGATGTCGAGGATCTGGCCAAGACGCTCACCACGGCGAAGAGCGATCGGCGTCGTCTGGCCAAGACACGCAAGAAGTCCGCCAGGAAGAACAGCCTCGGAGCGCTCGGCAAGCTCACCGACATCGTCGACGGTCGCCGGGTGATCGTGTCGAACCCGCCGCTGATCGTCGCGATGACCGACGAGCAACGCCGCGACGAGATGACCCGGATCGAGGGGTTCTTCGACGACTACCGGGCGACCTGAACGCCGACCGGCGCCAGCTGATGGACCGGTACTCGCTGACCGACATCGCCCTCAAGGTGGTCGGCGTCGGCAGCGTCGGAACCCGGTGTCTGATCGCGCTGTTCGAATCGGGCGACGGCGAACCGCTGTTCCTGCAGATCAAGGAGGCGGCCCCGTCGGTCCTCGAGGCGCACTCTGGCGCCGAGCGGATTCGACCAGGAGGGCCACCGCGTCGTCGACGGGCAACGAAAGATCCAGGCGACACCCGACGCGCTGCTCGGATGGGCCCGCTACGAGCGTGGCGACGAATCGACCACCGACTTCTACGTACGTCAGCTCTGGGACGGCAAGGCGTCCGCCGACGTCGAGACCATGACGGCGGACGTCCTGCGGCGCTATGCGATGGCCTGTGGCGCAGCGCTCGGACGCGCCCACGCCCGGTCCGGTGACGCGTCGATGATCTCCGGGTACGTCGGCGACGACGACACCTTCGATCGGGCGGTCGCCCGGTTCGCCGAGGCCTACGCGGATCGCACCGAGCAGGACTACGACGAACTGATCGGTGCCGTCGACGACGGCCGGGTGCCGATCGTTCGCGATCTCTGAACAGGTCGTCGAGGCCAGCGCCTCGATGTCGGAGCCCACACCCTCGCAACGTTCCGACCGGGTTCCACTAGCGTGACCCGGGACCATGAGCACCCGGATCGACGCCATCGACGTTCACCAGGTCCTCGTCGATGCGAAGACCGGCGTTCCGCGCGTGCGCTCGGGGATCGTCCGGCGGCCACGCCTCACGAGCTTGCTCGCCGCCGGTGTGGATCTCCCCTTGATCGTCGTTTCGGCGCCGGTCGGATACGGCAAGACGACGCTGCTCGTCGACTGGCTGGAGCACGACGATCGCGCGGTCGCCTGGGTGTCGTTGGATCGGGCCGACGACGACGTCGCCACGCTGATGACATCGATCGTCACCGGGGTGAGGCGGGTGCGAGAGCTCGACGACGCCATCTCCCGTGAACTGGCTTCGCCTGTCGTCTCCGTCCTCGGTCGGGTGGTGCCGGGGTTGGCAGCCTCGATCGGTGCGGTCGACGAGCCGCTCGTGATCGTCTTGGACCATTTCGACGAGATCCGGTCACGCGACTGCCGTGACGCGGTGGGTCTGCTCCTCGATCTCCTGCCTGATCATGTCCAGCTGGTCGTCTCGAGCCGCCGGGAAGTGTGGCTCGCCGGCGGCCGACGACGAGTGCGCGGCGAGGTGCTCGAGATCGGTGCGACCGACCTCGTCTTCGACGCCGACGAGGTGGCAGAACTTCTCGAGCTCCACGGGGTGGAACCGTCACCCGAACGGGTTCGTCGGTTGCTCGAGCGAACGGAGGGATGGCCCGCTGGTCTGGCGCTCCTCGCGCGCACCCAGCGCAGCGACGCCGCAACGGTCGGTTTCACGCATCGCATCGTCGTCGCCCGATCGGGCCGTGGCCGAGTTCATCCGATCGGAGGTCCTGGCTGGGCTCCCGCCGGAGATCGATCGCTTTCTCCATCGGACGGCGATCCTGGACGTGTTGAGCGCACCGTTGTGCGACGCCGTCCTCGACTCGACGCAGTCAGCCGCGGTGTTGGAGACGTTGATGCGTGCCGGCCTGTTCATCACGCCACTCGACGGCAGCGGGGCGTGGTTCCGCTACCACCCGCTGTTCAGAACCGTGCTCCTCGACGAGGCCGAGCCGTTTCGAACCGGACACCGTTCGGGAGCACCACCTGCGCGCCGCTCGGTGGTGGGCGGCAGCCGGTTCCGTCGACCACACGATCGAACATGCCCGAGCAGGCGGAGATCTCACCATCGCGGCTGACCTGATCGTCAAGGAGATTTCGCGTGCGTACAACGAGGGACGGTTGAACGAGGTCAGGAGATGGCTGGACCAGCTCGGCGACGAGATGATCGAACGGAACCCGGAACTGGCCGGACTGGTCGGTTGGCTGGAGGCGTTGACCGGGAATGCCGTCGAAGCGCAGCGATGGGCGGATCGCATCGAGCATCTGACGTCCGAGGGTGACGGGGAGGTCGAGTCGTTCGTCTCGAGTCGTGCTGCACTCGGGGCCTTTCTCTGTGCGCATGGCATCGAGCAGATGGAAGCGGACGCGACATCGGTCGTGACCAATGAGCCGGTCTGGGGCCCATGGCGGCCGGCCTCCCTCGGCTTTCTGGCGGTCGCTCGATGGCTGCAGGGCGACGACGACGAAGCGTTCGCGCTGTTCTCGGAGAGCCTCGACGTGACGACCGCGACCGACGGATTCGACGATCCGGAGGCGCGCTACCTCGCGTACCGGGCGGTGCTCTCGATGGATCGTGGCGACTGGGCGGATGCAGCACGCGATCTCGAACTCGCCGTCTCGGTGGTCGATGGAGCAGCATCTCTCCGAGTACGCCGTCAACTCGATCGTCGAAGCGGCCCGCGCCCGCCTGTTGTTGCACCGCAACGAGACCGAGACGGGTCGGGCATCGTTGTTCCGAGCGATGCGTTTGCGGACGTCGGTCACCTGGGTGAACCCGTGGGGCGCGGCGTGGTTGCGTCTCGAGCTGGCCGATGCGCACCTCGCGCTGGGCGATCCCGAGGCGGCCAGGATCCTGCTGCAGGAGACCGAAGGGGTGCTGTACCGGCGACCGAAACTCGGTCGCCTCAACGCCCGCACCGACGTGCTCCGCGAGACGTTGAGTCGCTGGCCGACCGATCTGCACGGGACGGCGCTGTCGACTGCGGAACTCCGTTTGTTGCCGTATCTGCAGACGCATCTCTCGCTCAAGGAGATCGGTGAACGGTTGTACGTGTCGAGGAACACGGTGAGCACCCAGACCAACTCGATCTACCGGAAGCTGGCGGTGTCGGGCCGCAGCGAGGCGGTCGACCGGGCCCGGGAGTTGGGCCTGCTGGCGCCGAGCGTGCTCGGCTGACATCGCGGCACTCGCCGGTCGATCCCGTCGGTGATCGGATCACCCAGGTTGCATGACTGCCGCTGCGCGGGTCGCCGTCACGATGGCGTTGTCAAGCAGTTCACCGAACGAAGGAGCAGGACATGGCAATGGACACATTCATGGCGTACGTCGGGGTGTACTCGAGCGTCGACGACGCGAAGGCCGACTACGACGCGGTCCACGACCTCCACACCAAGGAGGGCCTGATCGACGCCTACGACGCCGCCGTCATCGAGCGCAAGGACAACGGCAAGGTCAAGATCGTCAAGAAGCACGAGACGCCCACACGGGCCGGTGGCTGGGGCGGCGCGGGCATCGGCCTCGCGACCGGCCTGGTCATCGCGCTGTTCCCGGCGGCCGCGATCGGTGGCGGCCTGCTGGCTGCGACGACCGGTGGCGGCGCGGCCCTGGGTGCGCTCGCCGGGCACGCAGCGGCCGGCATGAGCCGCAAGGACCTCAAGGAGCTCGGCGAGAATCTCGACGCCGGCCAGGCTGGTCTCGTCGTGGTCGGCGTGTCCGACATGGGCGCGAAGATCGAAGGCGTCATGACCAAGGCCGACAAGGTCGAGGAGAAGCAGCTCGAGGCGGACACCGCCGAGATCCAGAAGGATGCCGAGGCGGCAGAGCTGACGCACGATGAGTACTGAGGGCGGCCAGGCCGTGGCGACGCCGGCATCGGCGAAGGGTTCGATCAAGACGGTTCATTCCGATCCTGGTCTGGCTGCCCCAGTACCAGCGTTCATGGCTGACGAAGGACGTGATCGCCGGGCTGTCGGTGTGGGCGCTGATGGTGCCCACCTCGCTCGGTTACGCGTCGCTGAGCGGCGTCCCGGTCCAGAACGGGTTGTACGCCGCGGCGTTCGGCATGATCGTGTTCGCGCTCTTCACCACGTCGAAGCAGCTGGTGCAGGGCCCGGGTTCGTCGACCGCCCCGGTGTTGGGTGCCGCGGTCGTGTCGATCGGCGCGGCGGGCTCCGACGACGCGGTGGCGATCGCAACGGCGATCGTGCTCGTCGCCGGGCTGCTGTTCGTGGTCATGGCGGTGCTCAAGATGGGTTGGATCGCCGAGTTCCTGTCGGCGGCCGTGCTGACCGGGTTCATCTTCGGCGTCGCCATCAACGTGGTGTCCGGTGAGCTGTTCAAGATCACGGGAACCGAGAAGTCCGGTTCGAACACGTGGCAGAAGCTCTGGGAGTGGGCGACGAGTCTGTCCGACGCGAACCGGACGACGGTCGTGCGTCGGCGTCGTGGCGCTGGTCGTGTTGTTCGGCCTCAAGTTCCTCGCGCCGAAGGTGCCCGCCGAGCTGGTCGCGGTGGTGCTCGGCATTCTCGCGACCGTGGTCTTCGGTCTGGGCGACCGTGGGGTCGAACTGATCGCGGACGTCCCCCGGGGCCTTCCGAATCCCTCGTTCCCCGACCTGCAGATCATCTTCGACAACTGGTCGGTGGTGATCGGGGCGGCGGTCGGGTTGGTGCTGATCGGGTTCTCGGTGACGACCGCCGGGGTGCGCCAGTACGCGACCAAGCACAACTACCGGGTCGACGTCGACCAGGAGCTGCTCGCCCAGGGCATGTCGAACGTGTCGTCGAGCGTGTTCCAGGGGATCTTCAACAACGGCAGCCTCTCCAAGAGCCCCGTCAACGACGGCGCCGGCGCGCGGTCGCAGGTGTCGAGCCTCGCCCAGGGCGGCTTCGTCATCCTGACGCTGCTCTTCCTCGCGCCGATCTTCTCCAAGCTCCCCGAGGCGGTCCTCGGTGCGATCATCATCGAGGCCGTGACGCTCGGCATGATGAACGTCGGCGAGATGAAGCGACTGGTCACCGTCAAGCGGTACGAGTTCGGGGCCGCGATCGCCGCCCTGCTCGGTGTGATGACGTTCGGCATCCTCCAAGGCGTCTTCATCGGCGTCGGGATCTCGATGATCTGGCTCATCGCGGTCTCGGCACTGCCGTACATCCCGGAGCTCGGCCGCAAGCCGGGGACCGATGCGTTCTACGACCTCGAGCGACACGACGACTGCGAGACGATTCCCGGGCTGAAGATCCTGCGGTTCGACGGCGGGCTGTTCTTCGTCAACGCCGATGCGCTCGCGGACCGTCTCCGCCAGATCCGTGTCGAGGAACCGACCGGGCTCGACGGCGTGATCCTGAGCATGGAGGGCGTCAACTTCATCGACACCGAGGGCGCCGACGTCCTGATGGCCATCGCCCAGGCTGGCATCGACCACGGCATCGACCTGCACCTCGCTCGGGTGAAGGCGCAGGTGATCGACGTGCTCGAACGGGACGGCTTCTTCGACCTCGTCGACCGGAGCCACGTCCACGACAACATCGACGCCGCGGTGGCGCTCCACACAGAGCTGCACCCGTCCCCGAGATCGGGTGACGGCAGTCGAGTGACGGTGTCGGACGTCACGGACCACCCGGCGGTCAGGCGTGCGGTTCGGGAACCTCGACCCGGCGTGCTTTGATCAGCGCGACGACGGTGGAGGTGGTCAGGTACGCCACCGCCACGGCGATGATGACGGGTGCCGCAGTGAGCGGGCCGAGTCCGACGGCCAGCACCGCGATGAACGTGAGCCCGATCGGTGCCTTGATCGTTGCTCCGGGCACGGCCGCCAGCATGGAGCCGACGGCGATCGCGTACGGGATGTCGGGAAACATCAGGTGCACGACGACGCCGGCGGTGCCGCCGACGAAGAGCATCGGCAGCACGTTGCCGCCGATGAAGCCCGTCGCGAGGCTGATCGCCATCGCCAGCATCTTGCCGACGAGTACCGCGACGAGCAGCCAGATGCTGATCGATGCCGACTCGTCGATCACCGTCGTGAGCTGATCGTTTCCCGCTCCGATGGTGAGCGGCAGCGCGAACGCGATCAGACCGACGAGCGCACCGCCGACGGCGCCGCGCACGTACGCATTCGTCAGCTTCTCCGCGAGCATCTGGATCAACTTCACGATGATGACGAACACGATCATGATCACGCTCGAGACGAGGCCGAGCCCGGCGCCGACGAGGAGGTGCCAGCTCGCAAAGTCGTCGACGGGCACCGCGAAGCTGTTGAGGAACGTCGTTCCGACCGCACCGAAGAACACGGCGAACGCAACCGTGGCGGCAATCAGCTGCGGCAGGATCGACTCGATGTACCGGTCCTTCGGCGTCGGTGCCAGCTCGCTGACGATCAGTGTGCCGAGGCCCGGGGAGGTGAACGCGCCACCGAAGCCGCCGGAGATGCCCGCCATCGTCGTGTCGAGACGGGCGGTCTCGTCACCGGGCCACCGCTTCGAAGCGATCCACGACCCGAGGCCACCACCGATCATCACCAGGGCGAACGACGGCCCGAGGCTGGCTCCGGCGATCGCCGAGACGGCCGAGAGCAGGATCCATGACGGTGCCACCTTGTGGTCGACGGCGCCCGATTCGATGACGGCGACGCCGCCGGGTACGTGATCGGTGATCTTCAGCCAGCTGCGCACCGCGGCCGCAACCAGCCCACCGGCGGCGATGAACGGGATCCACCACCAGTCACCGGACCATGTGTCGATTCGTGGGTCTCCGAAGATGCGATCGGTCAAGCCGCCAGTGATCCCGAGGTAGACGAGTCCGAGCAGCCCGATGATCAGGCCCATCGCCACGGCGATCGCGAGGAGCTGTCGGTACCAGTTCCGGTCGATGGGGAGCGCTGTCGTCATGTTGATGCCTCGAGTTCTCTCTGGGACGCGACCATGTTGCCCCCGCACGGTTGACCGCCCGCGGATGGGCGACCGCCACCCTCGCAGCGACCGCCGGATGCACGATCATGCAAATCGAGCGATTCGACCGACCGATCATGTCTGCGAAGATGGCCTCGTGAGGGACGAGCAGGACTCTCCCGACGCGGGAACGAACGCCACACAGCGACGGCTGAGCAGCCCCGATCGATCGCGTCGTCGCGCTCAGCGACGGCGTGTTCGCCATCATCATCACCATCCTGGTACTGGAGATCGCCGTCCCCGAGAACCTCTCCGAACAGTCGCTGCTCGAAGCCCTCGACGACCTGCAACCCACCCTCGTCGCGTGGATGATCAGCTTCCTGCTGACCGGCAGGTTCTGGGTTGCCCACCGCGACCTCTTCGCTCGCGTCAGAGTCGTCAACCGCGACCTGGTCTGGCTGAACCTGCTGTTCCTGCTCCCGGTGAGTCTGATCCCGTTCGCCGCGTCGGTGCTCGGCAAGTACCCCGACGAACCGGTCGCCCTGCACCTGTACGGCGTCGTGTTGATCGTGGCCACCGTGATGCGATTCGTGCTCTACCGGTACGCGGTCAAGCGTCCAGCGCTGTTGTGGCCCAACGTGTCGACCGACCGAGCGAGTCTCGGCCTCGTGATCACGGCCGCCCCGATTGGCCTGTACCTCTTGGCCATCGCCGTCGCCGACGTATCGACAACGCTCAGTACGGTGCTCTTCTTCTCGGTCCCCGTGCTGTGCTTCATCCTCGTCACCGTGCTGCGCGAGCACCCGAGCACCCGATCCGAAAGCCGGCGAATTCACGTGAGCTCTCGGAACTCGAGAGAGGTTCACCAGGTCAGCCACCTGAGGACGAATGGGTTCTCGCGTCGCACGAAGACGCGACGGAGTTCGTCGGCGACGAGGATGAAGGCGGCGAAGGGAAGGCTGAGCGGTCTGACGCCCCGCTCACTGGCACGCTGTGCCGCACCCAGCCACCGATCTCGGCGGGCGCGTCATCGAACCTCCTTCGCATTTCGACATACGTACGCGTACCGCATCACCTCCAAGTTCGGCGCTCGGTAATGGCGCCGGCCGTTTCGACGGTAGACCAGGTGACGGCGTTCGGCGCACTGACGTGGTCAGCACTGAGGTGTCCACCCGAACTCGTCAACTTCACGAGCCGAGTCGGTCGAAGCCCAGTCCGACGAAGAGCCGCTCAGATGCGACGTTGCCATCGGTAATTGTCGCGCCGACTTCGAGGCCCCCTGCATCGGCCAGCGATCCGAGGCATCGTCGTACCAGAGCACCTCCGAACCCGAGCCGCTTGCGGGTAGAGGCCACCACTACAGGGTCGATGTAGTGAACGTCGTTCACAACGACCACGAAGGCAAACACCACGAGATCAGATCCTTCGAGCATGACCTACGAGTGCGGACGGACGATCGATGCGAGGTAGTAGTCGATGGTGCTGAGCGCATCGTCGGGAGACTCGCCTGCGTCGTCGATCGTGTTGCGATAGGCGTCCAGCATCACAGCCGCGAGCGAATCCCGCTGCTGCTCGTCCGGATGAATCGTCGGGAGCGGGGCCGAGGCCGCGGTGGCCTGAATCGGGACATCCGATACTCGCTGCGCGTGCGCGTCACCTGCTCACTCCGATCGGCGTCATCGCTCGATCGTGGAAGACGGTCGGAGCACTCGATATCGCCGCACGCAATTTCGACTAGATGCGTCAGCACAGCGTGCGATATCGATGCCCAAGCGTGACACGAGATAGTGGCGGTGAATTTTGCTCCGAGTTTCCAGCGATGCGTTTGCGAGGGCGGGAGCACTTGACGTCAATTTCGTCGTGTCAGGCACTGTGCTGCTGGCAGACTTCACCAGCAGTGACCCGATCGAAACCGGACGATCCTGCCGACGAAGCGAACCGCAATCCTGACGCGGTCGTGGCGCCGATCCGGCCGAGCGACAACAGGCCCTCGGATGCTGAAGTCGTCGGTTTCTTGCGAGCGCACCATGGCGCAGACCCGACGGACCTCGAGGTGCTTGGTGGTGGGTTCTGGTCGGCGGCGTACGGCTATCGGATCGGCGACAACGAGCTGGTTCTCCGCATCAACGACGAGCCCGACGGGTTCCGTGACGACGAGTTCGCCATGCGGTACGGGTCGCCGGCGCTCCCGGTGCCCGAGGTGTTCGCGATCGGGGAGGGGTTCGGTCGCTGGTTCGCGATCTCGCGTCGACACCGCGGCCGGTTCCTCGAAGAGGTCGGCCCTGACCAGGCCGACGCTCTCGGCCCGACCGTCGTCGAGCTCCTCGCCGGGCTCCGGGCCGTGCCCGACACCGACATCGTCACGCCGGCGTGGCGAGACTGGCTGCTCGCCGGAATCACCGACAGACCCGATCACCACACGGCAGGGTGGCGGCCACTTCTCGCTGCCGACGCCACCGCGGAACGGACGTTCCGAGCTGTCGACCATCGCATCCGCTCACTGCTCGATGCGTGTCCCGATCGCCGAGAGCTCGTTCATTCCGACCTCCTCCATTACAACGTCCTCGTCACGCCGCGGGCCGACGCCGTCACTGCGGTGTTCTCGTGGAAGTGCTCCACATGGGGCGACGCCATCTACGACCTCGCGTGGTGCACCTTCTGGGGTCGGTGGCATGAGGGCATCGGAGCGCTCGATCTGTGGGAGCGGTTCGTACCAACGCTGTCGGCATCCGAGGCGCTCGACGTGGCCGTCCGCCACCACGTCTATGAACTCCAGATCGGCGCCAGTCACCTCGGCTGGTACGCGACCCTTGGCGACACCGAGAACCTGCGCTGGACGTCACGCCAACTGGGCGAACTGCTCGAGCGCGGCCCCCGCCACTGAAGTGCGGCCGCGCCGCCGGCCGTATCTCCCGGACAGAGCGCAACGAACTGACCTCGAAGTGTCCAGGGCACCCGACAACGCACACGCGTCACCACGTTTCACACCCCGAACGGCCCGCTCGTCAGGCCCAATCGTGACGCAGCACTTCACCGGCGCCAACGGCCCGAACGGTTACACACGACGTTCAGGTCTTCAGCGGTTCCGTGGGTGGTTCCGACTCTCTCGTTCGTTGCCGCGCTTGTAGTTGCCCGTTGCCCTCGCCATCACGTCTTGGTCGTTCCCAAGGGCCACGTCGTCGACGAAGTCCTCAGCCTTGCGGCCACGCAACACTGCGGCCCGTCGACCATGGTGCTCGATGATGACATCGCCGTTCTTCCGTCGAGTCCACGAGAAACCGAAGGGGTCACTCACCGCTTCGGACCGGCCTGCCTGTGGCTGGGGGTCAACACACGTTGAGAACGTACCGAAAGCGAACATCGAGGACGCGCCACTATCGCCACGCAGAATCACGACTTCCCAGACAGCCCGACCACTCGGGTTCGGCCCAACTGCGGTGCCGCACATTCCCGATCGGTTTGGCGTGGCTACGAGGCGTTGATGGATTGCCCGTAGCGTTGGCGTGCCGCCTCGCCCGAGGTGCCGACCATGGCCCCGATCGATGCCCAGGAGTGCCCGTTGTGACGAGCACGAACGACGGCATCGCCGAGTGCGCGTTCTGCGTCGGCGCGTGAAAGGAACGCCTCTCGGACGAGTCGAAGTTCGGTGGCATCGTGAGCTTCGTCGCCTGCCTCGTGTGATTCGAATCGGGCGGCGAGTTCGTCGGCGTGATCGAGGATTTCTTGGGCGGTTCGGGGCATGGTGGTCACCTCAGGTACTTCGGTCGGGCGGACATGGCGTGCACGATGATCGGCCCGTCGCTGGTGTCGATGACGCCGATCTCGAGCAGGTTCGCGGCCGGGTCGGCGCCGACGAACATCGTGAAGCCGTCATCGAGTTCCTCGACGAAGATCGGATGGTTGAAGGCGTGGATCATGTCGCTGTCCGGGATGCCGTGCTTGCGGGCGCTCGGAGCGATCAGCGGCGCATCCACCTCCACAAGTTAGCTTGCACCAGTGTTCATCACAAGTTGCCTTGCGCACATGCTCGATAACAGCGCACATACTCCCGGCCGATCGGAAGCTGGCCGCGCTGCACTCCGAAGGCTCTACTGTGGCGCCACACTTTCACCGGCAAATTCGCGGTAGTCGCGTGCTCGGGAGTATTTCAATCCAACGCAGCAGGCGGGCGATCCTCCCTACTCATCCCTAGAACTGACCGGACTGTGCAACATCATTCGGACACCCGAATCGCGAAAGCCCTGGTCAGCGGGACGTGGCAACACTGAACGTCACTCACAAACCCGGTGAGGGTGAGCCACACGATCTTCGAAGGCACGAGCGAGATCCAGCAGCTGGTGATTTCGCGTGCGATCTCGGGTATGCGGATCGAGTGATGTTGCCGCTCGGCGCTTCGGCGCCGCTGCTTGCCGGAGGCGTTCCTGGCGAGGGCAACACCAGTGGTGTGCTGTCGTCGCTGTGGCAACGCTGCGCAAGAGACGTCAGGGGTCTGGGCGGTGCGGGTTCTCACCGGCACCATCACCGACGCCCGACACATCGAGTGTGACGTCCGGATCGGAAGGGTCGGAAGTCGGTATCGCCCGAGCATCGAACCAGGGATACTGGAGGTGTGAGCGCTCGCCTTCCTCTGCAGCACGTGTCGATACATGGCCATCAAGTCGGGTATCGGCGTGGCGGTGAGGGTGAGCCGTTGTTGCTGATCCACGGCCTGGCAGGGAGCTCGAAGACCTGGGACAGCGTGATCCCGATCCTCACCGACCACGCTGACGTGATCGCGGTGGACCTGCTCGGCTACGGCGAGTCGGCCAAGCCTCAGGGCGACTATTCGCTCGGTGCGTTCGCCAGCGGATTGCGTGACTTCCTGTCGGTGCTCGACGTGGACAGCGTCACGATCGTCGGGCATTCCTTCGGTGGCGGCGTGGCGATGCAGCTCGCGTATCAGCATCCGCATCTGGTCGATCGACTCGTGCTGGCTGGCAGTGGTGGCCTCGGCCGCGAGGTGTCGTGGCTGCTCCGGCTGCTCACGTTGCCCGGATTCGAGTACGTGATGCCGATTGCGTTCCCGAAGCCGATCGTCGATCGAGCCACCGATGTGGGGCGCCAGTTGAAGCGGCGCAACATCCGGTCGCCCCGGTTCTCCGAGATGTGGCGGGCCTACAGTTCGCTCGCGGGCGCCACCAATCGCCAGGCGTTCGTGCGAACGATGCGCGGCGTGATCGAACCCACCGGGCAGACCGTGAATGCGAGCGACCGTCTCTACCTGGCCGCTCACATTCCCACGATGATCGTGTGGGGCGAGAACGACGGGATCATCCCGGTCGCTCACGCCCACGCCGCACACGAACTGATCCCCACGAGCCGGCTCGAGATCCTGCCCGACGTCGGACATTTCCCTCACGTCGAGCAACCCGAGGTCTTCGCCGAACTCCTCGTCGACTTCCTGGCCACCACCAAACCAGCGTCGACGCAACACGAGGAACTGCGCGACGTGCTGCTCAGCGGTCGCTGACCGGCCGGTCAAGTCCGCCGTTGACTCCACCGGCGATCGGCAGCTCTCCTGCCCGACCTCGCCATGCCCCGAGGCCGTTGGCAGGCAGCGTTGTCAGTTGCGCTGCACGACAATGCTCGCGAGCCCATTGCCTTCGGTGTGCTCGAGCACGATGCATGCATCGCCCGTGAATGCATCGAGCAGCTCGCCATGAGGTGCGTGGAACGGGCCCGGGTCGGCAACGCCCACCTCCGACAGCACCGTGATGCACGCGAGACCGCTCGGACGCAGGCGATCGAGCATCACGGGGTACAACGACGGCTGACGAAACCGCTGGCACACGATCATGTCGAGGTCGTCCAGGTCGGAGGGTAGGCCGTGGTCGAGGTCCACGACCCGGGCGTCGACCTGCTCATCGAGGCCGCATCGCGTCGCTGTGTTGCTCAATATCCCGATTGCCACGGGTGACACGTCGAGGCCCACGACGTGCAGCCCTCGACCACCCAACCACAGGGCCACGGCCCCGGTGCCACAGGCGATGTCGACCACACGCCCGACCGTCGGGAACCGGTCGACGGTGCCGGCAAAGAGTTCCACGACATCGGGTGGCGTCGGCGTCACGACGGCTCGGTCCGCGCTCTCATCGAGAGCGTGCTGATAGCGCCGATCCCAGCGGATCCGGTCGTCGTGCATCGTGGCATCCTTGCAGGCGACCGACGTCACACACCTTCGACCGGTGGGGATGCAGAACGAACACCGGTGTACGTGGGAACATCGAGGGTGTGAACGACATCGATCAGGACGCCGACACCGAAACCTCCACCGGGTGGCTGTCGCCCGAGGACCTCGAACTGGTTCGGGCGCACGTGCCGATCGTGTACGTCGATGCCGTGCCCGTCCGCGTCGATGCGCTCGGCAACGTCACCGAAGTCGGCATGCTGCTGCGCGTGGCGTCGGATGGCTCGATCAGCCGGATGGTGGTGACGGGCCGGGTGCTGTTCGGTGAACGCGTGCCGTGAAGCATTGATGCGCCACTGTGAGAAGGACCTCGGGCCGATGGCGCTCCCACGGGTGCCCGCGAATCCGACGCCGTTCACCGTGGTCGAGTACTTCCCCAACCCAGAACGTTCGGGCTTCTACGACCCCCGCCACCATGCGGTGAGCCTGGCCTACGTCGTGCCGGTGGACGGCAACTGCGAACCCACGCAGGAGGCGCTCGACCTCTCGTGGTTCACCCCCGAGGAGGCCGTCAGCGGTGAGGTGGTGGATCAGATGACGAGCGGCCACGACCGACTGATCCGCCTGGCGCTCGCCCACGTCGGCAAGTTGCCCTGACGGCTCCCGCTCGCAGATCAATGCCGGGCGGCGGTTCGGTGCGCCGCAACGCAGCTCACAGCAGCCAGAGCGCCAGCCACAACACGGTCATGCCGGCCCCGAGCGCGGCGATCAGGTTGCGGGCCAGGGCCGCAACCACCACGGTGGCCACGAGCGCAGCGACTTCCGCTCCCTCGATCCCACCGACGCCTTGGCCACCGGCGATGAGGTTGATCGTGAGCGCCGACAGCACCGCTGGGCCAACGTAGCGAAGCGCTCGCGTGACGTTCGGTGGCAGCGGACGGTCGGCGAGAAACACGATGGCGCCCGCTCGCGACGCATAGGTGATCATGCCAACGGTGAGCACCGCCGCCGCAGCGGCAACAGCGTTCACGGGTCGACCGCCGCGACGGTCGGCGATGCGGCCGGCGGGTTGCCGCGGCGCGACTCCACGACATCGGCGAGATATCCGGCCAGCACACCACTGATGGCACCGATCAGGATGCCGCCGTTGTTGGGGACGTCGAGCGCCAACAGGCACATGCCGGCACCCACCACGGCGGCAACCACACCCGGCCGATTGGTGAGGCCAAGCACGACGAGTCCGCAGAACATGATGGCGGGAGCCACATCGAGGCGCCAGGCGGTGGGGATCGACGAACCGATGACGAGACCGACGGTCACGACGGTGATCCACGAGGAGAAGTAGAAGATGCCGGCGCTGAGGTAGAACCGTCGCCACTGCGCAGGCGGCATCTGGGTGCGCACGATCGTGAGCGCAAACAGCTGATCGATCAGGAAGAACGGACCGACCCAGCGAAACCAGCGGGGTTGTTCGGTGAACGAACTGGACAGCGCAGCGCTGTACATCACGTGACGCAGGTTGATGACTGCAGCGGTGGCCACCAGCGTCAACCAGGTCGCGGTGGCAGCGAGACTCACGGTTGCCAACTGTGCGGCCCCGGCGAACACGAAGAGGTTCGTCGACCAGGCGATTGCCGTGGGCATGGCCGACTCGGTGATCGCCACGCCCAGAACGAGCCCGAACGGAATCGCCGGGATGAACAGCGGCACGGCTGCACGCAGCGCGGTGCTCACCTCAGCGCCTGAGCGTGTGCCCGTGGCGCTCGAGGAGGCAGGGTGATCGGTCATGCGGGCGCAACCCTACGAGTCGGAAGCGACCGTCCCGCCAGTATCCCGCTCAGCGTTGGCTTGCGTCACTTATGATGCGCATTGATGCCCGACGGCGACACGATGCACCGCTCGGCAAGCGCCCTGCGTACGGCGCTCGTCGGCAAGACGATGATCCGTTTCGACGCCACGATGCTGGCGGGTCCGGTGCCGCGAGCGGGCCGAGTCGTCGAGCACGTCGAACACCACGGCCGACATCTCGAAATCGAGTGGGACGACGGCATGATCCTCGACACGCAGATGCGCATGAGCGGCGCGTGGCATGTGTACCGAGCGTCCGATCAGTGGCGTCGACCGTTCGCCGAGATGAACGTGGCGATCCAGGTGGGCGACTGGACTGCGGTGTGCTTCAGCGCTCTCAAGGCCGAGACCCACCGGCGCGCCGACAAGCGTCGGCATCCTGGCATGGGGGGCTCGGGACCCGACCTGAGCTGCGCCGACACCGATCTCGGAGCGGTGGTGAATCGGTTGCTCGCCCATCCCGAACCGGCAGCCCGCCTCGCTGACGTGCTCCTCGACCAGCGCGTGATGTGTGGGGTCGGCAACGTGGTGCGCAGCGAGTCGCTGTGGGCGACCGGCTTGAGCCCGTATGCGCCGGTCGGGCGGCTCAGCGAGCGCGATGCCATCCGCCTGGTCAACACGGCTGCGACGCTGTTGCGAGTCGGTTTGCGATCCGACCGTGGCACCCACGACGCCGAGCGTCAGAAGTCACCAGCGGTGTACGGCCGCATCGGCCAGCGATGCGCTCGGTGTGCCGACTCGATCGAGTCGCGCCCGATGGGCCAGCAACGTCGATTGCTCTACTGGTGCCCGGGCTGCCAGACCCACCTCGACCCCCGGGCGGAGTCAGCAGACACGACCATGTCGATGGATCCACACCCCGCCGCGCAACGCTGGTTGTCGGATCTTCCGTGGAACCGCGACGCCGGCTGATGCTCAGCCCCGGCCGAGCATGCGTTCCACGCTGATCTCGATCACCACGCGGTCGTCACGCTCCTTGGGCTGTCGGTAGCGCGCGGCGTAGCCGTCGACGCCCGCTTGCACCCCGTCGGGGTCGGATACGAGGCGCACGGGGCCTTCCAAGCTCAACCACCTCCCACCGTCGACCTGGCACACAGCAGCTCGCTGGCCCGCGGCCTGCATGCGCCCGGCATTGCGAGCCTTCTGCGACCCGGCCCAGGTGATCACCCGTGCAACTCGTGCTGCTGCGTCATAGCTGAACCCGACGGCGACCACGTGCGGTGACAGGTCGGTGCGCAGCGTGGTGAGCGTGGCGAGGTGATATTCGCCCAGGAAGGTGTGCACCTCGTCGGGCAGGTCTGCGAGGTCGAGCGCCATCGCTCCAACCTACGCCGTGATCTCCCCAGCCCCGAAGCGATGAGTTTCCCGCGCGACCTGTGCGCGCGAAGACTCATCGCTCGGGGTGCCTGTCGCGAGGCGATGAGTTTCCGCGCGACCTGTGCGCGCGAAGACTCATCGCTCGGGGTGTTGTGCCCGAGGGTGGGTCGGGCTATTCGGTTGCGATGGCGTCGAGGACGTTCATGTTCGAGGCCTTGAACGACGGATACAGCGCAGCGAACAGCCCGGCAATCACGGCGCCCACCATGATCGCCACGATGATCGCCGGGTTGAAGGCGAGCTTGCTGATCACGTCGTCAGGAACGGCGAGGGTGAGCACGACGCCGAGGAACGTGCCCACGACCACGCCGACGAGCGCGCCGAACACCGACACGATCACGGCTTCCCATCGAATCGAGCGGCGGGTCTGGCGACGGTTCATGCCGACTGCCCGCAGGAGCCCGATCTCGCGGGTGCGTTCGAAGACGCCCAACGCCAGCGTGATCGAGATGCCCAGGATCGCGATCAGGATCGCGAACGCCAACAGCAAGGTGATGATCAACAAGAGTTGGTTGATCTGCGCCTCCTGCGAATCGAGGAACTCGGCGTTCGTTTGCACGTTCACCTGCGGGAACGGCTCCATCGCGGCGTTCACGGCCGCGTCGCCAACGGCTGGGTCGACGCCGTCGGCCAGCTTGGCGATCACGAAGAAGTCGCGAGCCGGGGCATCGCTGATCTCGGCAAGTGTGTCGAGGCTGATCAGCCAGTTGCCGAAGGTGGCGTCGCCGTACACGCCCGCCACGGTCAAGGTCTGCTGGACCCCGTTCTGGAACGTGACGTCGACGGTGGAGCCCACGCCGATGTCGAGGTCGGCGGCCGGATCCTTGTGGATCAGCACGTCGTTGAGGCCGACGTCGCCGATGGAGCCGTCGATGAGGTCGGGGTCGACGAGGATCTCGAATGCCGTCGGGTCGACCGCACCGAAGTTCTTGGTGCTCGCGTCGACCTGCCCGGCGATCTGGCGGATCGGGGTGACGGCTTCGAGTTCGGGAACCTCGGCGAGTGTTTCGCTGACCACGGGCGACAGCCCCTGGAAGCCGGCATCGGTGACGATGTAGTCGGCGGTGATCGCACCTTCGAGGGTGTCGACGAGCGTGGCCCGAAGCGACGAAGCGAACACCGCAGTGCTGCTGACCAGTGCCACGCCGATCATCAACGCCGAAGCACTCGATGACGTGCGCCGCGGTGCGCGTGCGACGTTCTCGCGTGCAAGCGCACCTGGCACCTTGAACAGCTTCTCGATCGGCCAGCCGATCACCCGGGTCACCGGTGAAGCGATCGTGGACGACAAGCTGGCCACGCCGAGGAACAGCAGCAGGGCGCCGCCGCCGGCCAGCGTGATGAGGCCGACGGTGCCGCCGGGGCGCAGGAACAGCCCGGTCATGAAGAGCGCCAGGCCAATCAGGGTCACGACGACGCCCGCGACGAGTCGGCGCGTCCGCATCGCGACGAAGCCGAGCTCGGGGCGCATCGCCGCGACGGGAGGGATGCGGGATGCTCGCCGCGACGGCACGATGACCGAAGCCATCGTGATGCCGACGCCGACGAGCGCTGCGATCAGGATCGTGCGCGGCTGCATGATGATCGCCGTGTCGGGGAACCCGGCGCCTGCCGCGTTGAACAACGCGATCAACCCGCGGGCCACAGCGAGCCCGCCGAACACACCGAGGACCGTTGCGATCACTCCCAAGGCCAGCGCCTCCAGGGTGATCATGCGACGCACCTGGCGGCCAGATGCTCCAACGGCTCGCAGCAGTGCCAGCTCGCGCAGCCGTTGGCCGATGGTGATCTGGAACACGTTGTTGATGATGAAGGCACTGACGAACGCCGTGATGAAGGCGAAGATCAGCAGCCCGGTACCGAACACGTCGACGAACTGATTGACCTGGTCGGCCGTTTCAGCAGCAACCTGCTCGCCGGTGACCACCTCGGTCTGCGGGGGCAGGATCTGCTCGATGGCGCGCTGCGCTGCTGCGACATCGGCACCATCGACGAGCTGAATGTCGATGGCGTCGACGTTGCCATCGGTGCCGAAGTTGACGAGCGCAGTGTCGAGGTCGAGCGCGGTGAGCTGCGCTCCACCGAAGCTGTCGCCGCTGCCGAGACCGACCGTTGCGGTGATCGCCCCCTCGAACTGTCCGACGTCGGTGAGATATGCCACCGTGTCGCCGATCTCGAAGCCCTGAGCGTCGGCCGTGGCCTTGTCGATGGCCAGCTCGTCGGGGCCGTTCGGGGCACGCCCTTCCTTGATCGTGATGCCTTGGATCCCGTCGTCGCCCTCCCAGGAGACGCCGAGGGTGGGGCCACCGGCCGGAGCGATCGCTTCGCCATCAGCATCGAGCAGTTGAGCGAATCGCTGCAGAATGGGCTCGACGACAGCAACACCGTCGACGGCTCGGATGTCGTCGGCGATGCTGACGTCGATCGGGTCGCGGGCATCGTCGGTTTCGAACTGTTGCGCAGCGCGCACTTCGAGGTCGATGTTCTCGTTCAGTTCCGTGAACAGGTTGTCGAAGGTGGCGCGCAAGCTGTCGGCGAGCACGAACGAGCCGACGACGAACGAGACGCTGGCGGTGATCGCGAAGAGAATCGCCAGCGTTCGGCCCCATCGGGCGCGCACGCTCTTTCGAGCGATGAGAGTTCCAGCGCTCATGTCAGTCCCAGTGCTTCAGGTGGTCGATGACCTGGTCGGCGGACGGGTCGACCATCTCGCCGGTGATCTTGCCGTCGCCGACGAACACCACCCGGTCTGCGTACGAGGCCGCGACCGGATCGTGGGTGACCATCACGATCGTCTGGCCGAAGTCGCGCACGGCGTTGCGCATGAACGAGAGAATCTCGGTGCCGGTGACCGAGTCGAGGTTGCCGGTGGGCTCGTCGGCGAAGATGATCTGCGGCCGCGAGGCCAGGGCACGAGCGACGGCGACCCGCTGCTGCTGCCCACCCGACAGCTCGCTCGGGCGATGCTTGAGGCGATCGCCCAATCCAACGGTGGTGACCACGTGATCGATCCACTCCTTGTCGCCGGCCTCGCCGCCGAGCATCATCGGCAGCTTGATGTTCTCCTCTGCCGTGAGCGTGGGGATCAGGTTGAACGCCTGGAAGATGAAGCCCACCTTCGTTCGCCGAAGTTCGGTGAGCGCCTTGTCGTCGAGCGACGCCAGGTAGGTCTCGCCGATGAACGTCGCTCCGGACGTGAGGGTGTCGAGGCCGGCGAGGCAGTGCAGCAGCGTCGATTTGCCCGAGCCTGATGGGCCCATGATCGCGGTGAACTTGCCGGTCTCGAACGAGACGCTCACCCCGTCGAGGGCGTGGACCGCAGCGTCGCCGACGCCGTAGGTCTTCTGAGCGTCGATGGCACCAGCGGCAGCTGTGCCGCCGGGAGCGACGGCGGCATCGGGAGCGGGTGGAGCGGGGGAGCCGGCGGAACAGGGGTGGACATGGTGTCCGGTCTACCGGAGCAACGAGGCCACGGCATCCGCCTCCAGGTTGATTCTGGGTCACTCGTTCGGGTGATGCAGTGTCAGCGATCACCCGGCGTGACGAGACCTGACTCGTACGCGATCACCACGGCCTGCACACGATCGCGGGCCGACAGCTTGGCCAAGATGTGGCCGACGTGGGTCTTGATCGTGGCTTCACCCAGATACAGGTCGGTGGCGATCTCGGAATTGGAGCGCCCGGTGGCCATCAGTCGCAGCACCTGGAGCTCTCGTTCGGTGAGGCTGTCGACACCGGGGTACGCCGCAGGGTCGCGCATCGACGTTCGGGCGATTTCGTCGATGAGCGCCTGGGTGACCGATGGTGCCAGGAGTGCGTCGCCGTTGGCGATGATTCGGATGGCATCCACCAACTGTTCGGCGGGTGCGTCCTTGAGCATGAAGCCGCTGGCCCCCGCGCGCAGCGCGGCGTGGACGTAGTCGTGCAGGTCGAACGTGGTGAGCATCATGACCCTGACGTCTGGGTGGCGGTCACGGATCACTTCGCACGCCTCGATGCCATCCATGACCGGCATGCGAACGTCCATCAGCACCACATCAGGTCGTGCCGAGGGTGCGAGCTCGACGGCGGCACGTCCGTCGCCGGCCTCGCCCACGATCGTCAGGTCGGTCTCGGCTTGCAGGATCATCCGGAACCCGACGCGCACCATCTCCTGGTCGTCGACGAGCATCACGCGGATCACGATGCGTCTCCGGATGTGACCGGCTCGCGGGGTGTGCCGACCTGCGCGGGGAGTGGTGCTGGGGCGGTGATGGGTTCGATCGGAATGGTGGCCCGTACCCGCCATCCGCCGCCGGGGCGTGGGCCGGTTTCCATCGAGCCGCCGATGGCGGCGACGCGCTCGTTCATGCCGATGATCCCGAATCCGCCGGCCGACGCCAGCGTGCCGGCACCGCGCCCGTCATCGATGACCTCGATCACCAGGCGGTCGGCATCGGAGCGAAGCCGCACTTCGACCACATCGGGATGGCCAGCATGACGGCGGACGTTGGTGAGTGCCTCCTGCACGAGCCGGTACCCGGTGACCGACACGCTCTCGGGGAGGCGGTCGAGTTCTCCGTCCACCACGACCACGACGTCGAGATCGTCGGCGCTGACGAGCGAATCGAGGTGGGTGAGCGTGGGCTGTGGGTCGAGCGCCGGCGGCAGCGCTCCATCGTTGGTCCGCAGCACGCCGAGCATCGCTCGCAGTTCGTTCATCGTCTGGCGACCGGTGGACTCGATCGCCTGCAGCGCCGCCGAGGCTCCGGTCGGGTCGGTGTGCAGGTTGCGCCGGGCAGCGCCGGCCTGGATCACCATCACACTCACCGAGTGAGCCACCACGTCGTGGAGGTCGCGGGCGATGCGCGTGCGCTCTGCTGCCACACGCTGTTCGGCGAGGAGCCCTTGCTCACGTTCGGCCCGTTCGGCCCGCTCGGCGAGGCTGATGTTCTGCTGACGGCGACGGCGCAGGTTGTCACCGAGCACGAAGGCGGTGATCAAGAGCACGCCGGTGGAGATGAACTCGTCGAGCAGCGAGAGCCCATCGATCCATCCAGCGACGAAGAGCAGACCCACGAGCGTTGCGAGCCCGGTCATCACCTGGGTTCGTCGGGGGCCGGTGGTGTGGGCGCCGATCGAGTACACCGCAACGACCGATCCCAGGAACGCCGCGCCGCCGACCCCGATGAAGAGGGCGACCACCTCGGCAACGACGACCACCACCCCCGAGGTGAGTGGGCGCGTGCGGCGCCAGTAGAGGGGCGCTGTTCCGAGCAGCACCAGGATCACCGTCCACCAGGTGGGGTCGAGTTGGTTCGGATCGTTGACGCTCGACTCGCCGATGAGATGCGCCGGGATCGCGGCGGCCACGATCATGACCGCGAGCAGACCATCGCTTGCCCGTGGGTGCGTTCGCAACCAGGAAACGGGGTTCGGGCGGACCATCGCAATTGCGACGCTACTCAATGAATTCTGCACGGTGATCCGCCCACGGGGGGAGGTGCCGTACGATCAGGGGTTGATGGCCTCCTGTGCGTCGTGTGGCGCCCCCTTGCCCGAGGGCGCTCGATTCTGCCCGTCGTGCGGCCACGAGGTGGCGCCGACGTCCAACGAGGAGCGGCGCGTGGTCACGGTGGTGTTCGCCGACCTGGTGGGCTACACCGCCCTGTCGGAGCATCTCGACCCGGAGCGGGTGAAGCGGCTCATCGACGCCAGCTTCGAGCGGCTCATCGCCGACATCACGGCCTTCGGTGGCCGCGTGGACAAAGTGCTCGGCGACGGCATCCTGGCGCTGTTCGGCGCTCCGGTTGCTCACGAAGACGACGCCGACCGTGCAATCCGCGCTGCGTTGCAGATGCACGAATCGCTCGCCCGCTTCGTGGCGGAGCAACCAGATCTCGATGGCCCCTTGCAGTTGCGTATCGGGGTCAACACCGGCGAAGTGGTGGTCGGCAACGTGTCGGGCACGGCGGAGTACACGGCAATGGGCGATGTGGTCAACGTCGCCGCCCGCCTGCAGACGCTGGCGCCTCCCGGCGGCGTGCTCATCGGCGATGTGACGGCGTCGCTGGCATCCAACGAGATCCTCCGCGAACGCGTCGACGACCTCGGCGTGCGAGGGCGAGAGCGGGCCGAACGTGCGTGGATCGTCACCGGTCGCCGTCGCAGCGTCCCGAGAATCGGGTCGCATGCCCACGACGTGCCGTTCGTGGGCCGGTCGACGCAGCGCAAATTGTTGGGGTCGATCATGGCAATGGTGGCCAACGGTCGAAGTGCGGTCGTGTCGGTCACTGGCGAGGCGGGTGCCGGAAAGACCCGGCTGGTGTCGGAGGCGCTCGACGAGTTCCCGAGCCGGGCCGTCTCGGTCTTCTCGGGGGTGTGCGCACCGTATGGCGAGAGCAACGTGTGGTCGCCGATCGCCACGGCGTTGTTCCGGCGGCTCGACATCGACGAGGCCGCGCCGCCGTTGCTGTTGCGCGAGATGTGCCGAGCCAAGGGCGTCGAGTTGTACGGGTTCGAGTCGGGCGACCCGCTGCTCGACCGCTTCGTGGAGGGTGTGCTCCACCTGCTGGGACATCCATCGGAACTCGATGACGTTGCTCCGGCGCAGGCGCGAGAGCTGCTGTTTTCGTTCATCGTCGAAGGATTGCGTCGGCGCACCGAGCGTGGCCCCGTGGTGTTGTGGATCGACGACCTCCAGTGGGCCGATCTGCTGATCATCGACCTGCTGCATCGAATTGCACGATCGCTCGTCGACCGGCCGTTGCTCGTGATCACCGCGCAACGCGACGAGGCCGACATCGACTGGCCGCCAGCGTCCGACCAACCGATCACGGTTCGTATGCCGCTCGATCCGCTCACCCGCTCGGACGCCGACCGCCTGGTCGAGGCCGTGCTCGGCCCAGTGGCGAACGAGCCATTGATCGATCGGCTCTTCGAGCGAAGCGGCGGCAACCCGCTGTTCCTGATCGAGCTCGCCGAGTTGGCGAAGTCGAACCCGACCAGCACCGAGTTGCCCGGTTCGCTCCGAGCACTGATCTCGGCCCGCCTCGATCAGCTCCCGGTGTCGCAGCGCTCGATCATCGACAATGCTGCAGTGCTCGGCACGTCGGCCCCGATCGGTTCGCTCGAACGATTTGCCGTCGCGATGCATCAGGAGATCGACCCGGCCGACTTCGCCGCGCTCGACGAAAGCGGATTGCTCGATGTGTACGACGGCTGGTGGCGTTTTCGCAGTGACGTCGTTCGCGAGGTGGCCTACCAGACCTTGACGAAGTCGGTTCGGGCGCAGCGCCATGCCGGCACCGCTGCGGTCATGAGTCAGGATTCCGTGATCGGGATGGACCGTGTGGCCCATCACGCGGCGCGGGCGGCGGAATTGGTGGCCGAAATCGGCACCGTGCCGGGTGTGCCGGCGGACATCTCGGATCGGGCGATCGAATTGTTGTTCGACGCTGCCCGGCGCTCGATGGACGTCGGTGCGTTCAACCAGGCCCGCCAGCAGACCACCCGTGCGCTCGACCTCGGCCCGAGCGATCCAACGCTGGCGCGTGAGTTGCTGCTGTTGCGTGCCGAGGCCCAGATCGAGCGTCGTCTGGTCGATTCCGCTCAGGCCGACGCCGAGGATGCGCTCGAGGCTGCGATGGTGGCCGGCGACCGTCGTCAAGAGGGCATTGCGCGCCGGTTGCTCGGTACGTTGCGCCAGCTCGCGGGCGACCTGCCGAGCGCTCGGCGTGAGTTGGGCGAGAGCGTGGCCATCTTCCGTGAACTCGGGGATGAGATCGAGTTGGCGTCGTCGTTGCGCGAGCGCGGTCTCACCGAGGTGTTCGGTGGGTCGTTGCAGGATGCCGAATGGCTGCTCGGCGAAGCCGAGAGCCTCACCGAGCGCCTTGGCGATGCCCGCGGAAGGGCGTGGGTGCGCCAGCACCAGGCGTGGGTTGCGTTCCTGTCGGGCGACACCGCCCTGGCCGAGGCGCGCCTGCTCACCGCCGCCCACGAGTTCGACGAACTCGGCGACCGAGTCGGGCGGGGGTGGGCCAACGGTCTGCTGGCCTACGTGCGCTTCTTCCAACGCCGGTTTGGCGAAGCGGAGGCGCTGGCGGTGCGTGTTCGCTCCGAGTCGGTGGAGCTGGGCGATCCGTGGGCGCCGGCAATGATGGACTCGCTGATCGCAGGTATCCGACTGTGGCAGTGCCGATTCGCGGAGTCCGAGGAGCTGTCGCGTCGTGCGCTCACGAGGTTCCGCCAGATCGACGACAAGTTCGGTGCCGTGCTGGCGCTGTCGCCGAGGATGCGATCCCTCGTGGCGATGGGACGTACGCACGAAGCCGAGCGCGGTATCGAGGAGTCGCTGGCGATCAGCGACTCGTTCGGCGATCTTTCGTTTCCGATGATGGCGGCGGCGGGCGCATCGGTGCACCTCGGGCTCGGTCAGCGGGCGGTTGGCATCGGGGAGTTGGCACTGGAGCGCAGCGAGGCAATGGGGGCCGATGGGTCGGAGCCGCGTGTCACCTTGGCGCTTGCCTACTGCCAGGTCGACCGAGCCGACGAGGCGCTCGCCATGCTGAGCGACGTCGGGATCACCTCGCCGTACTTCTTCTCGGTGCGGGCGCTCGCCCGAGCCCTCACCGCAGACCCGGGCGGTGCGGTCGCGGACGCCGAAGCCGTGGCTGCAGATGACGGGTCGAGCTACCTCGATCGGATCGTTGCCGACGTTGCGTCGGGGGCGGCGCGCCTGCAGCTGGGCGATCGCAACGGGGCCGCAGGCGACCTCGGCCGAGCCCGAACGACGTCGTTTGCTGCTGGCGATGTGGTGGCCCGCGAGTTGGTGACCGCAGCGCACGAGGAGTTGCTCGCCGAAGTGCAGAGCGGCGAGAGCGACCACCTGGGTTCCGGATGGCGCTGTGTCGTCGACGCGCTGCGGGCCCGTGTGGCGAGTGCCTCCAAGCCGACCATCGAACCGGTGGGATGAACAACGCAGCCACGCCGTCGAGCCCGATGACGATGCCGCCGACCGGTCTGATCGTCGGACGGTTCGACCCTCCGCATCTCGGACACTCGTACATGATCGAGTGGGCGAGCCAACGGTGCGAGCGCTTGGTGGTGTTCGTCAACACGTCGCCGGATCGTGACAGCGCCCCCGGCGACCTGCGTGCCGGGTGGCTGGCCGAACTCCACACGGAGGTCACCGTGGTCGAGGTGCGTCATCGCCTCGGCACCGACTTCGACGACGAAGCCCTGTGGGCGAAGTGGATGGAGCTGTTCAGCGACCACTGGCCGCACGAGCACGGACCTCACGTCGTGTTCTCGTCGGATGCCTACGTGGTCGAGTTGGCCGACCGATTCGGCGCCGACCACGCGGTGGTCGACGCCGACCGAGTTGCGGTGCCGATCTCGGCCACGGAGATCCGCACCGATCCGCAGGCCCACCTCCACCACCTCGCCCCACCGGTTCGGGCGTGGGTCGAAGCCAATTGGCTCTGACCGCCGCGTACGTCGGGTCCGCCTCCCGAAATTGCCCGGGATCGTGACGCTCAGCGTCACGATCCCGGGCAATTTGCGGTGGTTCGGGTGGATTTGCGGTGGTTCGGGTCAGCGGTTGGGCTGTTTGGTGACGCGGAGGTACGGCTTGACGGGGTTCCAGCCGGCGGGAAACAACTCGCGGGCCTCGTCGTCGGAGAGCGCCGGGACGATGATGACGTCCTCGCCGTCCTTCCAGTTCGCCGGCGTGGCCACCTTGTAGTCGGCAGTGAGCTGGAGGCTGTCGATCACCCGGAGGATCTCGTCGAAGTTGCGGCCGGTCGACGCGGGGTAGGTGAGGGTGAGCTTCACCTTCTTGTCGGGGCCGATCACGAACACCGAGCGGACGGTGAGGGTGTCGTTGGCGTTCTCGTGGATCATGTCGTAGAGGTCGGCAACCTTGCGGTCGGGGTCGCCGATCATCGGGAAGTTCACTGCGGTGCCCTGGGTCTCTTCGATGTCGCCTTCCCACTTCTCGTGGCTCTCGACGGGATCGACCGAGAGGCCGATGACCTTGACGTTGCGCTTGTCGAAGTCCGGCTTGATCTTTGCGACGTAGCCGAGTTCGGTGGTGCAGACCGGTGTGAAGTCCTTGGGATGGCTGAACAGCACGCCCCACGAGTCGCCGAGCCACTCGTGGAAGCTGATCTCGCCCTGGGTGGTGGGGGCAGTGAAGTCGGGTGCGATGTCGCCGAGACGGACGGTCATGGTGGTTCTCCTCGAAGGGGTGGCTTGTGAACGGTCGGAAAGTGACACTAGCAGTATTCCCGACTAATCCGATCGGGAATATCGGGATATCGGTCGGGGTGCCGACCCCGATCGGTGACAACTACGCTTCGTCGGGTGCGGCCGGGTCGAGTCATCTGAAATGGACGCGCCATCCCGGGAGAGCAATTCGACCGAACCCCATCGCCCAGACAGCGACCCGGGAGGCTGCGAGCACCGGTGCCTCGTGATCGGTGCTGGTCCGGCCGGCCTGACCGCAGCGTTCGCGTTCGACCCGACGTGGCATCGCTCCCACCGTGGTGGAGGCCTCCGACGTGGTCGGCGGCATCGCCCGCACCGTGGTTCGAGATGGCTGGAGATTCGACATCGGCGGCCACCGCTTCTACACCAAGGTGCCAGAGGTGGAACGCCTCTGGAGCGAGATGCTGCCGGCGGAGCACTGGCTGACCCGGCAACGACTCAGCCGGATCCACTACGACGGCAAGCTCTTCGACTACCCGCTCCGCATCGGCAACGTGCTCAGGAACCTCGGCCCCATCGAGGCGGTTCGTTCGGTGCTGTCGTATTTCTGGGTACGGATTCGCCCGCCGCGGGATCAAGGTCACTTCGAGGGGTGGGTCGCAGCCCGGTTCGGTTGGCGGCTTTACCGGATGTTCTTCGAGACCTACACCGAGAAGGTGTGGGGGGTGCATCCAACAGAGATCCAGGCTGACTGGGCAGCGCAACGGATCCAGAACCTCTCGCTGCCTCGGGCGGTGCTCAACGCCGTCACGCCTGCTGGACGCGGAGGCTCCGACATCACGACCCTGATCACCGAGTTTCACTATCCGAAGTACGGCCCAGGCATGCTCTGGGAATCCTGCCGAGACATCGTCGAGCTTGCGGGATCGGACGTGCGGCTCGACACCAAGGTGGCTGCTGTCGTGCGCGCTCCCGGTGTCGGGGCCACGGAGGTGCGCGTCACCGGTGGCGACGGAACTGTTGAAACCATGAGCGTCGACCACGTGATCTCGTCGATGCCACTCGGCGAACTGGTACGCGCCATGCAACCCGTCGCTCCGGTCGAGGTGCTCACCGCAGCACAACGACTTCGCCGACCGCGACTTCCTGACGGTGGCACTGATCGTGCCGACTGCATCGGGATTCGAGGACAACTGGATCTACATCCATTCGCCAGACGTGCGAGTCGGCCGGGTGCAGAACTTCGGCTCGTGGTCGCCGTTCATGGTCAGTGAGTCCGAGACATGCCTGGGACTCGAGTACTTCGTCCAAGACGGCGACGACCTGTGGGCGATGCCCGATGCCGACCTGGTCGGGTTGGCGACTCGCGAGCTGGTGCAACTCGGTCTCGTGGAGGCAGATCTGGTGCGGGCAGGGCATGTCGTTCGAATGCGAGATGCCTACCCGGTGTACGACGACGGCTACCAGGACAGTGTTGCGACCATCCGGACCTGGCTGGAGCGCGAGGTGCCCAACGTGCATCCGGTCGGACGCAACGGAATGCATCGCTACAACAATCAAGATCATTCGATGGTGACGGCGCTCCTTGCGGTGGAGAACATCCTCGATGGTGCAGGTCACGATTGTGGGCCGTCAATGTGGAAGGCGACTACCTCGAAGCCACATCCGACGCTGCTCACCGCGCCGGGCGGGTTGGCGATCACGAAGGAGGAACCGGCCGCTCGGCTCCGATTCTGCCGCGACGGCCTCGACCAGACAGGTCCGAACAGGTCGACCCGTCTGCGCGGTGGTCCCCGTCGAGGCGGACGACACGTCACCGTGATGACCTCGGAGTTCACACCGATCGACGTCGCCGATCCGAGCTCCAGGTCGTCGTTGCGCATCGAACTCGCGATCTGGGCAGTGTGGACCGCGGTGCTCGCCGTGGTCGTGCGCTCGACGTGAGATCTGGCGCGACGAACTCCAGGCCTGGGCGATCGCTCGCGATGCGAGTTGGCCGTGGGGCGTGATTGCCAACACCGAGTACGAAGGTCACCCGCCGGCGTGGCACCTGCTGCTGTGGACCGCTTCGAACATCAGCAGGTCACCGGTGACCGCCCAAGTGGTCGGAGCCGCCTGTGTCAGCGCTGCGGCGTGGCTGGTGCTCCGATACTGCCCCTTCACGTTGCCGGTGAGGGTGCTCCTCATCGCCGGCTATTACCCGTTCTACGAGATGGGCGTCGTCACCCGAAGCTACGCACTGATGTTTCTTCTCGTCGTCGTCTCACTCGTGCTGGGCGATCGTCGACCCGTGCCGATCTGGCCCTTGGTGGTGACACTGGCGCTGATGTCGTGGACGCTGGCGCTGGGCGTGCCGGTGGCGATCGCACTCGCGGTGGGCATGGCAGTTCGTCACCGCTACGTCGCAAGCCGGCGGCTCGTCGCCGCTGGCGTGGTCTTCGCGGCGTCGACGGTGCTCGCCGTTCAGGTGGCGAGACCCAAGCGCTCCGATGGGAGGCGTCTCCGTGTGGAGCCAGGCGACATCGAGGAGGCCCGCCGCGTGTTCGCTGCTCCTGTGCGGGTCGTGCTGCCCTGGTTCGCGCGAGCGCGATGACTTCTTCGGGCAGTTCCTCAGCGGCAGCTGGGGCATTGTCGAGGCGCTCCTCGGTGTGATGTTGGCGATCGGTGTGGCCGTGGCGTTGTCGCGCTCGTTGGCCGCAGTGTTGACATGGTCGATCGCCGCGATCGGCTTCATGGGCGCCACACAGGTCTTCTCATTGCCGATGGAACCCCGCCAACTCTCGGTGCTGTGGTTGGCACTGGTCGCATCGATCTGGATTGCGGGGTCGGACGAGGTCGAACGCCGCACGGCAGCCATGCTGCCGCCGAGGCAGATGCCGGAGCGGCCCATGCATCGAGCGGCGGTGCTCCGGGGTGCCGGCGCCGCGTTCCTGGTGGCTGGGTTGTTGGGGGTGGTCGGGCCCATCGTGACCGAGATGCGTGTGCCGTTTCGGGCGGTGAGGCCGCAGCGCAGTGGGTGAGCGATTCCACCGACGAGACTCCAGCGGTCCTCTGCGCCACCGCGGCGCCGTTCTGCAGCACCGTGGCGATCCGTCTCGATGAGCCTGCGTACATCAGTGCGTACTCCGAACCCTTCACTTTTGTCGTCTGGCGTCGAGGCTGGCGCGACACGGTCGAGGCGGAGCGCTTGGCATCGGAGGCGCAGTTGCTCGGTGAGCGGCTCGGTCGGCCTGTCGCTGTCGTGTCCCGCGTCGGGTCTCGATTGCCCCCCGGCTGCGATCACGTTTGGGCAAGCGGACCAACGATCGTGACGTCGGAACGCATTTCGGTGTGCCTGTTCGATCAACCTTCTGACGATTCCGATGGCTGATCGCGGTGGGTGAGTCGACGCCTCGAGATCAGGAGCAAGGGACCGGCGTTCGTCTCTCCGTGATCGTGCCGATCTTCGATGCTTCCGCGACGCTGGCTCGTTGCATCGATGCCCTCCTCGTGGCGATTGGGCCCAACGACGAGATCATCGTGGCCGATGATGGCTCCCGTGACGCTGGTGTCGACGCGTTGGACGGGTCTGTGCATCAGCGGATACGTGTCGTGCGCAGCCGGGACAACATCGGCCGGGGGCCGAGCGCGAATGCAGCGGCGCGCCACGCGGTTGGCGACGTGTTGGTCTTCGTGGATGCCGACGTGGTGGTGCATCCGGACTCGATGACGATGATCCGTGCTGCCTTCGACGGCAACCACGAGCGGGCAGCGTTGATCGGCTCGTACGACAGCGAACCTGCTGCCCAGGACCTCGTGAGCCAGTATCGAAATCTCCTTCATCATCACACCCACCAGAGCGCTGGTGCGGACGCATCACATTTCTGGACCGGACTCGGCGCGGTGCGTCGCGAGGTGTTCGAGTCGGTAGGCGGCCTCGACCAGGGCAGATCGGCACGCGACATGGAAGACGTCGAGTTCGGGCACCGACTGGTCGACACTGGTCACCGGATCGAGGTTCGCGCCGACATTCAGGGGACGCATCTCAAGCACTTCTCGCTGTGGTCGATGGTGCGCACCGACCTGTTCAACCGGGCGATTCCCTGGTCGAGGCTGATGCTCGATGACGCGATGCGCAGCGATCGGTTCGTGACATCATGGCCACAACGCATTTCGGCGCTGTGCGCCGTCGGAATCGTGGGCGGTGTGGCTGTCGGAGTCGTTCGGGGTGGTACGGCCCGCCCACTCGCGGCGCTGACGGCTGGATTCGTCGCATCGAATCTGCCGTTCGTGCGTTTCCTTGCGTGTGCTCGTGGGCCAGGTTTCCGCGTTGGCCAGCCTGCCGTTGCATGTGGTGCACTCTGCGGTGTCAGCGGCGGGCTTCGGGTTTGCCGTGATGGTTCGTGGTCGTCCCGAAGCGGGAGATCGGGCGAACCAGGCCGTACCGTTCGCACACCCAGTCGAGGTCGATGTTCATCGGCTCGACGATCGAGCGTTCCGCTGAGGTGCCGACGAGGTCGGCTGCTGATGTGCGCGGGAGATGCGGAGCCAATCGGCGGGTGTACAGGCGGCGAACGCGGTGCGTGTACGGGGCGCGACGGCGGTCGCTCTTGCTCTGCAGCAGTCGGTTCAGTCCGAGTTCCCAACGAAGCGGTCCGAGGAGGGTGGTGTTGTGGTGCTCGAATGGTGTCTCACCGATTCGGGCGACTTCGGGCGTTTCGGTGTCCGCTGCCAGGTCGGTCCAGAAGCCGACGGGATCGGTGACCACCTGCTCCATGAACGCAATGGTGACGTTCGGGCGCCCGAATTCACGCTCCCACGCCGTGACCACTCGGCGGATCGCAAGTCTGCTGGTCCCGTTCTCGTAGGCGGAGCGTTCCTCGCCGAGGAAGTCGGTGTAGGTGCGTGTGTATCCCCCTCGGACCGCATAGAGGTAGTGAGATCGAACCACGCGCGGCGGGGTCGCGGAGGCGACGATCACCACGTGAACCGGCCACGTGGTCGCACGGGAAAAGGCGGCGGCCATGTCGGTGGCGTCGGTCCGGTGGTCTCCGTGTTGCCATCGACGCATTCCCGTCAGCCCTTCGTGAGAGAGCATCACGGGAAGCGCTCGATCGTGCGAGGACGCCTCGAGGTGTTCGTCGAGCGCCGCTGCCTCCAGCGTGCCTGTGGTCAGTTGCTTCAAGAGGGTTCGACTCGCATCGCCGCCAGGGCGACTCCATGGGCGGCCGGCGAGGTTGGGCCAGCGCAGCAGCAGTTGTCGTTGCAGCGAGGTGGTGGCCGTCTTCGGCCAGCCGATGTGCACGATGACCCGACGGTTCACACGCTGGTTCCAAGATCGCCGGTGGTCAGGTCGCCCGTGGTCAGGTCGACGGTCGCCGGATCGACGGTGATCTCGCCGGGTGACCCGAGTTGGTCGACTCTGCCGTTCTTGAGCACGAGGATTCGATCGCACGCGGCCAGCGTCGTCGGCCGGTGCGCCACGATCACCAGTGTCGCGGTCCCCTTGAGTCCGCGGATGGTCTCGATGAACAGCTGTTCCGACACCGAGTCGAGCGCGCTGGTGGGCTCATCGAGCACGATCAGCTGTGGCTGCCCGGCGAGAGCGCGTGCGATCGCAAGACGTTGCTTCTGCCCGCCGGAGACCCCGATGCCGCGTGGCCCGAGACACGTGTCTCGAACCCGTGCGGGAGTGCCATGATCTCGTCGGAGATGTGTGCTGCCGCTGCGCTTCGGCGGATCGCATCGTCATCGATGTCGTCTCGTAGAAACCTGATGTTGTCGCTCACCGAGGCTTCCATGAGATGAGGCTCCTGGGGGACGAGCGTGACAAGCCTCGACCAGCTGATGTCGTCGTAGTCTTCGTAGGGGCGTGCGCCCACCACGATCGAGCCAGACGTCGGTGGGCGGAGTCGGAGCACCGTCTGGACCAGGGTCGACTTTCCGGCACCCGAAGGCCCAACCACGCCGAGCACCTCGCCTGGTTCGATGCGCAAGCTGACGTCGTCCAGTCCAGCGACGCCGTTGTCGTAGCGGAAAGACACACCGATCAATTCGACCGCACCGACGTGGCGCAGTTCATGGTCGCCGCCGGCCGACACGTCGTCGGCGAGCGATCCGATGCGCTCCTCCATCGCCATGAGGTTGGGGCCGAGTTCGTAGATGTTCTGCACACCTTGGTGCACTGCCTGCGCCGACAGCATCGCCCGAACGATCAGCACCACCACGGTGCCGGTGCCGAGCAGCGACACCTCGTCGACGAAGTAGAGCGCCCCGACGGCGCCGACCAGGAGGATGACTGCCACGTCCCGGTACATCGACCATGCGAACTTCTGGGTCATCTTGAGCTGCTCGTAGAGCTTCCCCACGGAGCCACTCGACACGAGCAGTTGTTCGGTGGCGCGATCCGACACGCCGAAGACACGCAGTTCCTGTACCAATCCGGTCATCTCACTGACGTCCTCTGCGAACACCCCATTTGCTGCCACGTAGGCGCTCGACTGGTCCCTGGTGACGCGCGACAGCGGCCGAAGGGCCAGCGCCAACGCCGCCCCGAATCCGGTGACGACGACCATCGCAACAGGGTCGACCACGGCGGCGATAGCGAGAAGTGCAACGAGACTGAGGAGCGAGGAGAATCCTGTTGCGACACCGTTCGCGAGCCGCGACGACTGTCCCGCCAATGTCATGACGGTTTCCTGGAGCGATCCTTCGCGCTCTTTGGTCTGACGATCCCAGCTCGCTCGATTGAACGCCTCGAGCGCAGTCCGGCGGGAGTCGACGAGCACACTCGCCGTTGCCTGGGCGCTCAAGCGTGCGATGACCACATGGAGCAGCATGGTCATCAGCGCCAGACCGATGGCCAGCCACAGTTGGCCACCGGCTGACAGCTCGATCGACGTGTTGGGAATCGTCCAGGTCGGGGCCTCGTCCGCGGTGAGGTCGAGGGTGAGGCGCACCACGAGCACCAGCACCGCAGCCTCAGCGAGGCCCGCCACCACCGCGGCAGCCGTCATCGAGGCCAACCACCGGTTCGGCCGATTGATCATGGGACGAAGGTGCTGCCACGTCGACCAGATCACGCCACGACGCTACCGCTCCCGGTCTGGGGCTGATGCGGCCGCTGATGGGTGGTTGGGAGGCCAGGAGGTTGTCAGACGGTTCTATGCTGCGTCGATGGGAGCTGTTCGATCGAGGTGGTCGATTCTTCGGGCCAGTGTCGTCGGCAACCTGCACGGACGACGCTTCTGGTCACAGGTTCCCGCCAACGCATTCACGATCGACGGATTCGAAGTGATTCCCGGTGTCCTCGCTCGTGCCGAGTGCGAACGGCTGATCCGGTTGGCCGACGAGCATCTGGTCGGCCCGAGCCATCAGGTCGCCGGCCACTGCTACACGTGGACAGCAAGCGAGGGTTTCATGTGGACGGCCTGTTCCCGCCGCAGCTCAAAGCCTTCGTGTACCTCAATGATGTCGACGACAACGGTGACGGCCCGTACACGATCGTCCCGGGCACGCAGCGCTGGTTCTTCCGCAAGTTCCTACGATGTGGCGAACGCGTTGACCACGGGTGCCGTCGCTACATGCGACGGTTCGTCCCCGAGGGCGTGCGCACGGTGCTGGCCCAGCGGGCACCATGATCCTGTCGACGCAGGACGCGATCCACAAGGGGTGGTCCGATCATTGGCGGCGTCCGCGTCACGCGCTCATCGCCTATGGCACGACCGCCCGCCATCATGCGGCGGAGCGCTCACCGAGGGCATCGAGTTCTTGACGCCGGCTGGCGCCGAACGTGTCGACTGAGGACGCACCGTCCACTCCGATCGGTCGGGTTCTGTTCGTGGTCAAGTCGGACGGCATCGGCGGGGTCGAGCGCAAAGTTGCGGGACTCGTCGAGCTGCTCGGACGCCACGGGGTCGCGCGCGACCTCGCGAACCGGCTCGCTCCGCACGACGGCCTGTTGGCCGAGCTTCCATCGACGGTCCTGGAGGCATCGAATCGTGCGGGGCCGCTGCGGCGATGGTCGCAACTGCGTCAGCTCAGACGGCTCATCGCTGCGACACCGTACGACGCAGTGATCGGGTTCGGCCCGAGCCCGAACGTGCTCGTCGCCTTGTCGCGTCGCCGTGGTGGGCCGCTTGCCGTGATCGCCGAGGTGGGCGATCCCTTCATCGCCAGGCGTCGCCATTGGAATCGCTGGTGGATGTGGTCGTACCGACGCGCCGATGTCCTGGTCGTCCAGACCGAGCGACTGGCTGCAGAATTCGTCGGTGCCCGGCGTCGTCCCCGACGAGTCGCCGTGATCGTCAATTTCGTGTCGCCCCGCCTGCCGGTGGTCGATCCGGGCCGAACCCGTGCGTCCACGATCGTCGGCGTCGGCAGGTTGGTGGCATCGAAGCGGTACGACGACCTCATCGAGGCATGCGCTCGACCTGGGGTCTTTGCCGAACCGTGGCGGCTGATCTTGGTCGGCGACGGCGATCAGCGCCCGGTGCTCGAACAGCTCGCAGTCGATCGGGGGATTGCCGATCGCGTCGAGTTCACCGGATGGAGCGAGGCCCCGTGGGACATCATGGGGGACGCATCGATCTTCGTGATGTGCTCGCAGCACGAAGGGTTCGGCACCGTGCTCGTCGAGGCGATGGCGTCTGGATGCGCCGTCGTGTCGAGCGACTGCCGGTTCGGCCCGCGCGAGGTGCTCGGCGTCGAGGGTGAGGCGATGCTCTACCCCGTTGGAGACGTCGACCGACTCGCTGAACTGTTGCGCACGTTGACGAACCACGAGCGGGAGCGGCTGATGAACGCACGGCTGGTCCATGAGCGGTTGGAGCGGTTCGGATCCGGTGTCGTCTTGGAGCAGTGGCTCGACCTCATCGGCGTGACACGCGACACTGATCGCCTGGAGCCGTTCCCTCAGCCTGCGGCGTCGACTCCATGTGTGGAACGTTGCGAGTGTGGCGTCGTATGCGCCGTTCACCTCGACCAGTTCCGGGTGGACGATCGGGCGCGGAAGGTCGCCGACGGGGAGATTCGCGAGGACGTGACGGCTCGAGGTGGTGTGGGTGGCGTCAGGACCCAGTCCGATGTTCTTCACGAGATTCACCGTCGGTATGGCGACCAGGCCGTCGTGGCTCGCCACATGGAAATGCCAGGCGCGTGCCCACGTGTTCTTGGCGCCCGAATGGGCTGCTTGGAACTTCACGCCGAGCGCCCGCTGCAGTGGCGCCGCATGTGCGTCGAAGCGGTCCCGCACGGTCGGCCACGATGCGAGCTCGATGTCGTAGCCCTCCCAAGCTCGGCGCCACGTTGCCCATCCCCAGATGTGCCCGGCCGAGGCGAAGAAGTAGCTCGACGACCCGATGCTGTCCGCTGGCGCCATGTTGAGCGCCGAGATGCTCATCACTCGCGGTTCGTCGCGGTACCGGTCGAGCAGGTCGCGGGCGAGTGCGAAGAAGTCGGGATGCACGAGGCAGTCGTCCTCGAGGATCACCCCCGACTCGACCTGGCTGAAGAACCAGTCGATGCCGTCGACCATGGTGGTCTGAAGTCCGAGATTGTGCTCGTGGAAGTGGCGTCGGATTTCGCACGGCCAGTCCACCTGGTCGAGGACGGCTCTGGTCTGTCGGCAGAGTTCGATGTCGTTTGCGTGGTCGTTGCGGGGCCCATCGGCAACGACGAACAGTTGCGCTGGTTGCGCTCGTCGAAGTGCGGCGATCAGTTGGGCGGCGACCTGCGGCCGGTTGAACAGCACCACGAGCACCGGAGGCGGCGGCGCGCCGCTGCTCGTCGCGCTGGGGGTTGCGCCGACTGCTCCACCACGAGCGGTCACGGTACCTCGCGTCGCCGCCAGGCACCTCGCAGCCGCCTGCGGGAGCACCGCTAGAGTCCGACCTTGCTCATGACGAACCGTCCGGCCCCGTCTCCAATCCGCACCGCCGGATACTGGAGCGAAGCCACCGCAGGGTTTGTCAAGGGTGAAGGCGAGGGGGCGCACAGCGATGGCGGCGCCTGGCGACGCCATTGCGATCATCTTCACCGTGAGTTGCTGGCGAGTTGGATCGACCCGCAGTCGTCGAACTGCGCCCTCAAGACGGACCTGTTCGACGAGATGGCTGGTCTCGGTCTCATCGATGACATGGAGCGCTACAGCCGGACGGTTCATGGCCTCGACGTGTCCGTCGACGTCGCTGCGTCAGCGGTCCGCAGCGGCAGTGGAGTGCTGGCAACGGCGGCCGATGTACGCCAGTTGCCCTACCGCGATGGTGCCTTCGAACTCGTCGTGTCGAATTCGACCCTCGATCACTTCGCCCACCGCCGCGACATCGTGGCCGCGTTGGCTGAGATCCATCGCGTCACGGCGAGCGGTGCGACCGTGGTGGTCACACTCGACAACCTGGCGAACCCGATCATCGCATTGCGATCCATCCTGCCGTTCCGGTTGCTCCGGGCGATCGGCCTGGTGCCCTATTACGTTGGAGCAACCACAACGCGTCGTGGGTTGGCTCGCATGTTGTCGGCCGCCGGATTCCAGGTGGAGGTGACCACCACGTTCATGCACGTGCCGCGGGTGGTCGCTGTGCCGTGGTGCGCCCGATCCGACAGCCGATCCGACGGCCGATCGAACCCCGATCGTGAGCGGCTGCTCGGTCGGCTGCTCTCGTGGGAGCGTTTGCGACAGGCTCCCCACCCGCGACCTCACCGGGCACTACGTCGCCGTCAGGGCCAGGCGGCCGTGACCGCACCGAACTTCTTCGTGGTCGGTGCGGGCCGATCGGGCACCACGTCGCTCCACGAGATCCTCGGGCAGCACCCCGATGTCTTCATGTGCCCACGCAAGTCGCCCAACTACTTTGCTGCACATCTCGCGCAGCCTGGATGGGAGACGCCGGTTGCCACGGCGATGGCACGTCATTGGGTACACGATGCCGACGAGTACCGGGCCCTGTTCGATGGTGCCACCACGCAACGGGCGGTGGGCGAGGTGTCGCCGGTGTATCTGCAGGCGCTCGATGTTGCGCCGCGCATCGACAGCGAGCATCCCGACGCCTCGATCGTGGCAGTGCTGCGCAACCCCGTGGACCGAGCGCACTCACATTTCGTGGGGCGCCGCCGAGACGGCATCGAGATCTATTCCACGTTTGCCGAACGCGCTGAGCGTGAACTGGCGGCGCCGCTTCCGGACGACGTCGCGTTCGGTCATCTGATCGGCTGTGGTCGCTACCACCACTTCCTGCGGCCGTACGTCGAACTCTTCGGTGCCGATCGGGTCACGGTGGTGCTGTACGACGACTTCGTAGCGGATGCCCGGGCCGTGGTGGCGGAGATCTTCGAGGCGATCGGCGTCGATGTGGACTTCGTGCCTGAGCTCTCGGCTCGATCCAACCGCACCGGCATCATCAGGAACGGTCCGGCTCGGGCGGTGTGGACACGTACGGTCCGCGTCCGTACCGCATTGCGACCGCACCTCCCGGATCGTCTTCGTGCCATGGTCGGCCGCCCCTTCCTGGCCGAGCTCGACAAGCCCGAACTCGACCAGCGGCTACGACAACGGCTTGGCGATGTTGTCCGAGACGATGTGGCCGCTCTCGAGGTGCTCCTGGATCGAGACCTCTCGCGGTGGCAACTCGGTTGAGTTCGACCGGTCGGTGCGAGACACCGCGAGTCGACGACCAGGTTGCCAGTGGCTCCAGTGGCGTAGCTCCCTGGCGACGTCACCGGCGGGATGTACCACTGCGTCGGGGTTGGCGGCGAACTCGGTGAGCACGGTTCGTGCGATCATCATCGCCAGGCCGACAGAGTTGCATGCGTGGCGATCGAAGCCGAACGGGCAGTACTCGGATTGTGGGCGGCGGGCGCCGTGGAACCTGTCGGTCATGGTGGCGGGCGCGTCGTACACGGTGGGGTCGCGGTGGCTCTCCCAGACACAGATCCGAACCAGCCAGCCGGCGCGCAGCACGAACCCCTCGAACTCGACGTCGTCGATGAGCCGTCGGTAGACGTACTCGCTCTGGGCGAGCCGGAGCACCTCCATCACGAAGGCGTCTGCGAGGTCGGGCTCGACCGTGTGTTCGTTGCCCCGCAGCTTCGACGATTGCTCCTCGGCGATCCGGGCACGCCACGTGGGTTGCGAACCGAGCATCTCGAGGACCCAGCGCACCAGGCTGGCAACGTTGTTGCTTCCGATCCGCAGCATGAACAGCAGGTTGTCGATTGCCGCGGCGTCGGGCATCTGGGGGTCGGTCGCCCGGATTTCGGTGAGTGCGCACACAGCACCACCACTGCCGGACTGGTCGATGTCGTGGAGGTGACGGTTCACGAGCACGCGGAGTTCGTCGAGCGAGGCCCGTGTCGTGGGGTGCTTCGGCCGGGAGATGGCGCCGGCTGCGAAGCGTTGGTACGTGTTGGTGAAGTCCACCCCGAGGCTGCTGGTGGGGTCGATCGCGAACAGCGCAGCGAGTACGGCCTCGTACGCAATCCGGTTCACTTCTTCGTCGGGCGAGATGGGGTCCGTCGACAGGCCGGCGAGCATCTGCCTGGTCGCTGATCGGGCCACCGGCTCGGCGGCATCGGTGACCGCTCGCGACATGGCCCGACGAAACAGTGGGCCGTAGATGTCATGGGTGTTGTCGTCCATGTAGCGCAGGAAGCCACCCATGATCTGGTCGCTGAAGGCCAACTGGCTCGGGCCGATGGCGGCGCGATGCTCCCGAACGAGTCGCTGGCCGAGTGACAGGCCATGAATGCACACCACGGTGCCGGAGAATTGGGTGCTCTTGAAGATCGGGCCGTGGCGCTCGGCGAGCAACAGCAGGGCGTCGCGGTGGGCGAGGCCGCGCACCGAACGCGTCAGCGAGAGCGATCCGGGTGGCGCCTGGCGTCGGCGGCCGTGCGCAGGCCGGGCGCGCCAGGTGGCCAGGGCAACGCCGCCGGCTACCCCGATCGCTGCTGGAGCGAGGGCGGCGGGCCACATCGACGCCACGACGCTCACGGTCGCCACCCAGGCAAGCAAGGCTGCGCCGATGAGCAGGCGTTCGCGTGGGAACACCCGGCCGAACTGATGGTCGACGACGATCCGCGCCACCGGCGCGGCCGCTGCGAGCAGCACCACGAACGAAACGAGGGGAACGACGCTGTTCATAGCGACTGGTCTGGACCGTGGCAGGTGGGACCGTCCGTTGCGCACCAGTGAGAGAGATCTCGCCCCAGGATCTGGGCGAGGCGGTCGACCTCTGGCCGGTAGAGACTGGCCAGGCGTCGTTGTGTCTCGGGGGAGATCACCGCACGGCGCGTCGAGCGGGTGGCGAGGTGGAACGTGCGGTCGCGCATCGAGGCCGGGACGAATGGCCGCAGAGCCGAGCGGGCACCTGAGGAGTGTCGCCACACTGCCCGCGTCAGCGGATTGGCGATCGTGCCGCCGCTGCGGTTGTGCCTCGTGTCGGTGTCGATCGCGATGTTCGGGTCGACACCGAGAAACGCGAAGATGTCGCTCATCACGCGGGAGTGTTCGCGGCGGAGATCGTCGAACAGCAGGCAGCGGATTCGGTCTGGCGACGCGAGTTCGAGATGGGTCTGGAGGATGTGGCTCACGAAGCCACCGGCGAGATACGTCCCTGCGGTGTCAGCAGGGACGTCGCACATGCCGAACGTGGGTGAGGAATTCAGTTCGGCGTCAACGAGGGCATCGAACGTGGGTTGCGATTCGAGTCCGTCGCGCCGACGGGCCACGTAGCGGGCGTGGACACGTTCGATCGGGTCGCGAAGAACGGCGATGAGTCGAACGTCAGGGAGCGCTTCGCGCACCCGTCCGGCCACACGGACTGATGCCAGATAGGCAGGCGACACCTCTCCGATCGCGGCCTCTCCCATCCAGCCCTCGAAAAGCGCCTCGTAGGCATCGAGGTCGCGCACGAAGTGCGTGCGTGTCGCCTGCTCACGCTGGACGGCCTGCGGTGGCTCGTCGAGTGCGTAGAAGTAGCTGGGGGCCTTGACAGAAGGAACGAAGACCTCGGGGTGCTGTCGGAGGTAGTGATGCAACGACGTGGTGCCGGAACGGCCGCTACCGATCACCAGGAAGTTGGGGAGCGTCATGTCAGAGGAGGCTTCGTGCGAGGATGCCGCGGACCGGGTCGGCTGCGTGGCATCGACCCATCAAACCACATGCCTGAACGCGGCAAGCGGATCGGCAGCCCCGGCCGTCGAGCCGTGCGCCGACGTCTACGCTCGCGCACATGAGCATTCCGGTGGCCATCGACGACCTCGCTGCAGCAACCGTCGACTACGGCTGGGCCTACCTGCTCACCGTGCGTGACGACCTGCGTCCTCACATCGTGGCGGTCACTCCGACCTGGGACGACGGCGACCTCGTGATGGATGTCGGGCGAGGTACGTCGCGCAACGCAGGCGAGCGGCCGTCGATCACGTTGTGCTATCCGCCGGTGGACGATGGCGGCTACAGCCTGATCATCGATGGCACCGCCGCGTCCGCGGACGCTGACACGGGATCGATTCGATTCGTGCCGACCGGTGCGGTGTTGCATCGCCCGGCAGCGCCAGGTTTCGGCGGATCGGCCACGGGGTGCGGCAACGATTGCGAGCCGGTCGGCCCCTCGGGGGGTTCGGGGCCGACCGGTGCTCAGTAGCGCGTCGCCGCGAACGGATGCCCGGTTCAGTGACTGGGATCGAGCTCGATCCGCACGACGTTGAGTGGCCCTCGTGCCACTGACGCAACGGCGGTGCGCCGCTGACCGCCGAGCCACACTGCCACCTCGCTGTCGGCTTCGATGTTGCGCAGCCACAGCGAGTTCGAACGCACGGTGCTCACATTGAGGGTGTCGCCGACTCGGGTGGCGAGCACCGGAACCGAGCGGGGGAGTCCAGAGCGTCGACCGGTGGTTTCCAGCACGACGGGACCCGCCCCGACGGGCAGCGGGTTGCCGACGCCGGCCCGAACCGCCGGCCGCACCACCGAGTTGAGCGTGGAGAAGCCTCGCTGGGCGAGCCCTGCCGCGCAGGTGTTGCTCATGAGCCCATCTGCGTGGTGTGTGTGACGTCGACGACCATCACGACCCGTTCGTCGCCGGGCTGGTGGAACGGGTAGCCGTCGACGCCCATGTACTTCTTGGCCATCGAGTCGATGAACTCGTTGGTCGAGTCGTCGTCGATACGGGCAACCGTGCCGCGCATCTCGAGGTAGCGGTACGGGTTGGCGGGATCGGTGCCGGACACTGCAATGGTCGGGTTCTCGACGAGGTTGCGGTACTTCTGGCGGCCCTTGGTGAGCGAGAACACGAAGTGCCCGTCGCGCCAACCACCCCACACCGGCGACGACTGGATCTCGCCGTCGGGACCGAGGGTCGCGATGTGCCAGAAGGTCGTCGTGTCGAAGAGGTCTGCGTAATCCGAGGGAATCGTTGCCATGGACGTCGAAACCGCTTCGGCGGCCGAGGTATTCCGCCGGGTGTCCGGTGCGGGCCCGGCGTGGGTCAGCCGCGGGTGCCGACGGTCTGCACTTCGTCGACGTCGTAGGCAATGGTGACGCGGCGGTCGATGGGGCTGAGCGTGCCGGCTCTGCCGTCGCTCGTGGTCCAGTTGACGCGGTGGGTGGCGGTGACGGTCATGTCGTAGGGGGAGTCGTCGGGCGACGATTCTCGGTAGGTGTAGCCGCACGGCCCCTGGTCGAGACTGTCCCAGGCAGTGTCGGGAATCGGCGTGCCGACACCGTCGCAGGTGACGGTGTCGCCATTGCCGAAGTCGACGGTGATGCTGGTGATCTGGGCCGTGACTTCGGCCCAGGCGTTGGCGAGGGTGGCGCGAGCAGTGGTGGAGCCGGGGTCGTCGATGGCGAGCCACATGCCCAGGTTGACGATGCCGCCGGCGTCTGCGGCGGGGTTGATGTTCGGCTGAGGGGCGGGCAGGAGGCTGCGGGCGCGTGCCAGGGCATCGGGGACGAGGTCGACTGGGTCGATGAGCACGGTCCAGTAGAAGTCGTCGGTGCCGGCGCAACTGCGTATCCAGCCGAGGCGGGGATTGGGGCCGACGTCGGAGAACAGCTGTGCAGCGAGGTCGATGGTGACGGGGTTGCCCGGCGGGACCACGGTGGGGTAGTCGCCGTAGAGCGCAGCGCGGTGCGTGCAGACCGGGCCAGGCGAAACGGAGCCAGTGCCAGCACCGGTACCGGTGAACGAAACGGCGCCGCCCGTACGTGCTCCGCTGCCAGCCCCACTCCCACCGGTGCTGATCTCCACCCCGATCGAGCCACCCCCCGAGTCGACCCGGAACCCATCACCCGTGTTGGTGTCGGGAGGGTTCGGTTCAGCTTGGCCATTGCTCGGCTGACGCACATCGACGGGCGAACTCTCGGGTGGAGGGGTCGCCGCGAGAACGGCATTGGGAATGCATGCCAGGACCAGCGTTGCTGCAAGGCCTCGCAGCATCACCGGTTCACACAATCCTCAGCGGTCCCAACTTCGCCAAGTACTTCCCCGCTACGCGACTTCCATTTGCCCTCAACTGCTTCCATGCGGACCAAGATGCGGCGGATAACGATTTGATCGTCAACGAGCTCATCAGACCCATCCGGAGCACCTCCAACCTCGACGAAGACCTGGCTGTCGATCTCGCAGGCCACGAGTTCGACGAGTTCGGGGCGATCAGGAACTGGCTGAGGTGAAAGGAGGATCAGGCTTCGCGAGGGCTCGTCGGAGTTCGGTTGGGCAACCCAGTTCTGCTCGACTAAGGCATCGAGCTGGTCGATGGTGAATTCGAGGTTGGGGCCGGTGTAGAGGCGTTCGATTTCGGCCGCGAAGGTCGGGGTTGGACGGGTCGCGGGCGGCGGCGAGGTAGGCGTCGAAGGCGTCGAGGTAGGCCTGTTCGGCAGCGGCGAGTTGGGCGTCGGTGTCGATGGTGGTGGGCGGCGGTTCGGTGGTGGGTGCTGGCGTGGTGGGCGGCGCGACGGTGGTCGCGGCGGTCGTGGTGGACACCTCGCCGGAGTCCGAGGAGCCCGAGCATCCGGCAGCGACCAACGCCAATGACACCAGCAGTACTCCCCCACGGATCATCTCCGGAGCGTAGACGTGCCGAAGCGAGCGTGTTGCCAGCGAACCTCCCATGGCCACCCAGTGGGCGGTCACCGCCGGAAAGCGGAATGTCAGTCCGAGTCGGGCCCTCGGTACCGACTCACGCGTTCCACGGAGCCGAGGCTGGATCGACCATGCGGCGATTCGCATCGAGCGCGTCGATGCGTTCGATCTCCTCGGCCGTGAGGACGATGTCGAGTGCATCGAGGTTCGACGCCAAGTGTTCTTCACTGGTGGTCTTGGGAATTGCCGTCACCTGAGGCTTCGAGAGCAGCCAGGCCAGAGCGATGGCCGCCCCGTCGGATCCGTGAGCGTCTGCGATCTCGGCGATCGTGTCGTCGTCGATCACTTCGCCCCGCGCGATCGGCGAGTACGCGGTGAACGCCCAGCTGTTCTCGACGCACCAGTCACGCAACTCAGCCTGCTGGAGGAAGGGGTGACACTCGACTTGCAGCACTTCGATCGGCGCGAACTTGCTCGCCTCTCGAAGCTGGTCGAGCGTGAAGTTCGACACCCCGATGTGGCGGGCCAGACCGCTCGCCTGCACCTGTGCCATGGTCGAGAGCGTTGCCGCCACCCGGTCCCAGTGAGCCGGCCAATGCAGCAGCAGCAGATCCACATGGTCGGTGCCGAGACGTTCCAGGCTCTGTTCGACCGAGGCCACCAGGTCAGCGGGTTCGTGGTGATCGTTGTCGATCTTGGTCGTGATGAACACGTCCGACCGGTCGACGCCGCTTTCGCTCAGGCCGTGTCCGACCTCACGTTCGTTGCCGTACATCTGGGCGGTGTCGAGGTGACGGAAGCCGGCATCGAGTGCCGCTGCCACGATCCGTCGGGCGTCGTCGCCCTCCAGCTCCCAGGTGCCGAGCCCGAGCTTCGGTATCGCCAGCCCGCTCGGCAAGGTGACCGACGGTGCTTCGGTGAATCGATCGGGGGCACCGACTGTCGGATGTGCCGTGCTGTCGCTTTCGCCGACGAGCACGGTGGGTGCGGCGGAGCCGTGGTGATGCTGTGAAGCCATGTCCGAGACCTACCGCATGGGGTGCTCGGGCAAACCGTCGACCACCATGGGATGCCTCGAGCGACGCGTGGACTCGAGGCGATTCTCGTGTCGATCAGTCGAGGGTGGCGATGAACGCGTCGAGCGCAGCGTTGGTCTCGGCGGGCGCTTCCTGCTGCACCCAGTGGCCGGCGCCGGGCACCACCGTGGTGCCGCGCAGGTCGTCGATGGCGTTGCCGGCGTAGTCATACAGATCGATGCCGGGCAGGAAGTTGCGGACGCCGTCGAGCTCGCCGCCGATGAACGTGGCGGGCTGATGCAGGTTCTGGTCGGGCATCGGCCCGATTTCGCTCGCGTCGATCGGTTGCGCCCGGTACCGGTTGAACGGGCCGTGCCAGCCGCCTGCATCGAACGCCTCGGCGTAGAGACGAAGGTCGTCCTCACTCAGCCATGACGGGAACGGGTCGGGGTCGACCAGGCCGTCGAGCAGTCCCGCATCGGGCGCCTTCTCATCGAACAGCGAACGGTCGGCGCTTCCGCACGCCGCGAAGTAGATGAGGCGCAACGCGCGCGCCGAGTCCACACTCATCTCGGCTTCGGCCCGGCCGGGTTCGTCGGCGATGTAGGTCTGGTAGAAGAACTTGTCGGCGTACACCTGCTTCCACATCTCCAGCGGGTTGGCCTCGCCGATCGGGGCGTACGGCACGCTGAGCCCGGCGACGGCGCTGACCTTGTCGGCGTGCAGGCGGGCGGTGTTGTAGGCAATCGGGGCACCCCAGTCGTGGCCGAGCACGATGGCGTTCCCGTTGCCCAGCTCGTCGATCACTGCGGCGGCATCGGAGCAGATGTTGGTCAGCGAGTACGCCTCCACCTCGGTCGGCTTCGAGCTGCCGCCGTAGCCGCGAACGTCCATGGCGGCGACCGTGAATCCACGATCGGCGAAGTGGGTCATCTGATGGCGCCACGAGTACCAGAGCTCGGGCCACCCGTGGATGCACAGCATCAGCGGCCCGGTGCCCACGGTGGCCACGTTGATGTCGATGTCGCCGTTGCGCACGGTGACGAGATTGGCGTCGATCATGAGGTCCCCACGGTTGCTCGCTGCTCGTCGACGCCCTGCGCCGACGGCCCCAAGGTAGCGAGCGCAGCCTGAACGATCGGAGTCCAGGGCCGTCGCACTACGTTGCGGAGATGGTGCTGCCGGAGGACTCGCTGGCGGACTGGATCAGCGCCCAGTGCGAGGGTGCCAGCCGGTACCTGTTCGGAGTGGCTGGCCCACCGGGGAGCGGAAAGTCGACGATCGCCGATCGGCTCGGAGTCACCTTCGGTGCGCCGGTGGTGGCGATGGACGGGTTCCACCTCAGCAACGCCGAGCTGGACCGCCGTGGCCAACGGGGCATCAAGGGCGCGCCCGAGACGTTTGCGTCGCGCGCCTTCGTGGACCTCGTGCGCAACTTGCGTGCGCCGTCCAACGACGTGTGGTGCCCAGCGTTCGACCGCACGATCGACGAGCCGATCCCCGATCAGATCCGTGTCGGCCCCGAGCACGGTCTGGTGATCGTGGAAGGCAACTATCTGCTGCTCGATCAGCCGCCGTGGGGTGAGCTCTGCGACCTGTTCGATGCCGTTGCGTACCTCGACGTCCCCGATGCGGTGCGAGTGCGCCGCCTCATCGAGCGTCACGTGGCGTTCGGCAGGGAGCGTGCGGACGCCGCGGTGTTCGTCGAACGATCCGACGCGGCGAACGCCCGCCTGGTCGAGGCCAGCAGGGCGCGGTCCACGGTGCAGGTTGCGGTGACCCCGTGATGAAGCACCTGCGCGCCATGCTGGCGCAATGCTGTTGATCGACGCCGCCAACGTGATCGGGTCGAGGCCCAACGGTTGGTGGCGCGACCGGGCCGGGGCTGCGGAGCGTTTCGTGGAGAGCGTGCACGAGGCAGTGGCAGCTGGACGACTCGACCCGCCTGTGACGGTGGTGCTCGAGGGCCGGGCCCGAGACGGCGCCGTGGAAGCGGCCACCGGCGGGGTCGAAATCGTTCACGCACCCGGCGAGGGTGACGACATGATTGCGGAGTTGGCCGCTGTCGTGCGCACCGACGACGGCCACGACGAGGTGGTCGTGGTGACCGCCGACCGTGAACTGGCCGGACGGGTGCGGGCTGTTGCGGCTGAGGTGGTTGGGCCGAGATGGCTGATGGATCGGTTGGCCGAATGACCGCACAGCCGTCCGACCAACAGTGGAACCGCAACATGCATTACCACTCGCTGCTCGTTGCGTTGGCGCCGGCGACCCGCGCGCTCGATGTCGGCTGTGGCGGCGGCCTGCTGAGCCGCGAGCTCGCGCCGCGGTGCACCAGTGTGATCGGTATCGATCTTCACGAACCGAGCATCGCCGAGGCCCGAGCCATGACGCTGGCGTCGAACGTCGAGTACATCGTCGGCGACGTGTTGACGCACGACTTCGAAGCCGAATCGTTCGACCTCGTGGTGTCGGTCGCCGCACTCCATCACCTCGACGCCGAGGCTGGCTTGCGCCGATTCGCCGAGCTGCTTCGGCCGGGAGGTCGCCTCGGCGTCGTCGGTATCGGCCGGAGTGTGTACCCGCGCGACCTCGCCCGTGACGTCCTTGCGGGGATCGCAACCCAGGTGCATCTGCGGGCGCACGGCAAGACGCCGTGGAACCACTCGGCGCCGATCGTGTGGCCGCCGCCGCTCACCGATCGGCAGATGCGCAAGGTCGTCACCACGACGTTGCCGGGCGCCGAGTTCCGGCGTCGTCTCCACGGCCGGCACTCGATCATCTGGACCAAGCCGCCCACCTGAGCGACTACAGCCCGGCGTACCAGTCGTAGCTGCGCTCGGCCCAGTAGTCGGCGGGGCGCTCGTTCGCGTAGCGGATCACACCGATGCGCTTGAGACACTTGATGCCGTACTTGTTCGGTGTGGCGAGCCTGAGCGGGGCGCCGTGATCGAGGTCGAGCGGCTCGGTGCCCTGGCGGAGGGCGAGCATCGTCTGGGGGTGCATCGCCGACGGCATGTCCCAGCCGACGTAGTACAGCCCGTCGGGAGTCTCGAATCCGACGTACGGGACGTCGCCAACCCGATCGGCGTAGCGGGCGTGGAAGTCGGCAAACGTGGCGCCGCCCCAGTGCGTGATGTTCGACCAGCCCTCGATGCACTTGTGCTCGATGATCATGTCGCGTTGCGGAAGCGCCTCGAAGGTGGACAGGTCGAGTTCGTCGAGCAAGTCGCCGTCGGGGCCCTCGACACGAACGGTCCAGTCGGCCAGTTCGATCTCGTTGCGGATGCCGATTCGGCCGTTGACCTGGATCGGTGACGCCTTCGAGGCGGCGAATTCTGGAGCTGAGCGCGCCTCGGAGACGTTGCTCCACACTCGCTCGTTGAATTCGAGGGTGTTGCGCAACGGCTGGGGGATGCCGTCGTCGACGGGGCTGTCCTGGATCCAGCGCCAACCGAGGAACGCTGCCCCGACGCCAGCAGCGCCGGTGAGAAACGAACGGCGTGAGCGGCCCTTCAACTCCGACACGGGAATCGTCGGCGCATCCTCGATCTGGGCGCGCAATTCGAGTTCGCGGTCCTCGGGAGTGCTCATGATCGGACCTCCGCATCGTCGCTGGTTCTGTTGGTTTGGTTCGTTCGGTTCTCGATGGTGTCAGTCCCGGCAGCCGGCGCTCGGCGTTCGACGAGGTAGCCGGTGATCATCGAGCGGAAGTTGCCCCACCCGGCTCGCATCACCTGCAGCACGTGCACGACGAAGAACAGCGAGAGGCCGATCGTCATCCAGAAGTGAACCAGACGGGCACCCTGGTAGCCGCCGAACAGCAGCGGCAGCGGGTACAGCTGGGTCGGTTTGTAGATGGCGAACCCGCTGACCACGATGATCAGTGCCATCACGAGCACGGCGGTGTACGAGATCCGCTGCGCTGCGTTGTACTTGCCCTGAGGTGGGGCGGTCTTCTTGAGGTGGAGGTCGTGGAGGACCACGTCCTTGGCCTCCTTGGCGGCGTGACGGTCGGGGAGGATGTGGCGCCACTCCCGCGTGGCCAGGAGGTAGATCGCGTAGATCGCTCCGTTGATCACGAACAGCCAGCCGAATGCGAAGTGGAACGCCATCCCGCGGGCGAGCCGGCGGTCGAGTTCGAGGGTTTCGTAGACCGCGTCGGGGAAGAAGGCGAACCACTGCCAGCTCCCGATCCCGAGGGCGTAGACGTCCTCGGCCCAATAGATCCGCAGTCCGCTCCAGATCATGATCATCAGCAGCGGGAAGTTGATCCAGTGAAGCCATCGGATTGCCCTGGGGTGCACGAGTCGGGCAACGGGCTCGTCGTGCAAGGGTTCACTCCCTGACGGCTCGGCGCCATCCGGCGAGAGGTCGGTGTCGATCGACATGGTGGCGACCGTAGGCCCGGTCGTGTTCGATGTCGATGCAGCCGGCTCGGAGTTTCGGCTCCGTTCCTCAGCGTTTCTCATTCGGTCCCTTCCATCATCGTCACGTCTCGTCCGCCGAGCTCATCCGGCCGCTGCCTCTGCCCGCAGCGATGAGCGAATCCCCCAGATCTGGTGGGTTCGCTCATCGCTGGGGTGCCGGAGGGATCAGCTGGGCTCGAGCACGGTGTCGATCACGTGGATGACGCCGTTGGTGGCGAACACGTCGGCTTCGACGATCTCTGCGCCACCGATCGTGATCGAGTCACCATCGACGGTCACCGGCAGTTCGGTGCCGGCCAGGCTCACGAAGGGGTTGTCGACCATGCCGGCCACCATCCCCGAGTCGTCTGCGGCTTCGACCACGTGGCCCTGCAGGAGCGTCGACAGGAAGGTGGTGTCGGCCAGGGCGTCCTCGGCGGTCATGCCCATCTCGCCGAGGTAGGCCTCGAAAGCCTCATCGCTCGGTGCGAAGATCGTGAACGGGCCGCCATTGGCGAGCGTGTCGGTGAGTCCGGCGGCCTCGATGGCGGCAACCAGCGTGGTCAGGTCGTCGCGACCTGCGGCGATCACCACGAGGTCTCCTTCGGCGGCTGCCATCTCGTCGTCGCTCATGTCATCCGACATGTCGTCGTCGGTCATGTCGTCATCCGACATCTCGTCATCCGACATCTCGTCATCGGTCATGTCGTCGTCCGACATCTCGTCGTCGGACATCTCGTCGTCGGCCATCGCTTCGGTGGTGGCGGGGCTCGAGGCAGCGTCGTCGCTCGAGGTGTCACCGTCGCTCCCGCAGGCTGCGAGGGCGAGGGCGGCGGTGATGGCGAGGGCTGCTGGGGTGCGTGTGCGCATGGTGTTTCCTCCGTGTGTTGGTGCTCTCCCGGGGTGGGAGAAGCGCACCGTAGGAGTGCTCGATCGGGGTCGACGGGCAGCGCGGTCGTTGTTTCGGAACCGGCTCGCACTCGTTTCGCTCGCCGCCAGAGACGAACGACAACGTTCATTGAGGAAGACTGCACGCGTGACCTACGACGACATCGCTGCAGTCTTCCTCGGGCCCTTGGCCGCGCCGATTCCCGAACCGGACGTGGAGCCCACACCTGCTCGCCGCCTCCGCGACGCGCTCGAGCCCATCGCAACGCAGGGTTGGTGGTCGCGCGTAGCCGGCGAGCGTTTGATGGCGATGGGCGTCGACTTCCTGCCCGGCTATGTCTGGGGACGTGCGGCGGCGCTCGGCGCGCCAACGGCGTCGGTGGTGGCCGCAACGTTCGGAGTGTTCGAACCGGGCATGATCGGGGTCGTCTACGACCTCGGGGTGGCATCGGTTGGCCGCGACGAGATCCTCGCTGCCCGCTCCGACGGCGCAGCCGAAAGCGTTGCTGCAGTTGCGACACCGGACGAGTGCGCCGCGATCGCTGACCGGCTGCTCGATGTCACCGACGGGCTCGATGGGCTCGGGCGCCCGTTGTTCAGCGCGCTCCGGGCACTCCCGGTGCCGACGTCAGCAGCGGGCCGGTCGTGGCGGGCTGCGGAGCTGGTCCGCGAGCACCGTGGTGATGGACACCTTGCCGTGCTCGCGGCTGCTGGCCTCGGCGCCGCGGAGTCCAATGTGTTCACAGAACTCTGGCTCGGCTTCGGTCTCGGGGAATACAGCGGCACGCGAGGCTTCAGCCCGGACGCGCTCGCCGCTGCAGTGGCCCGCCTCGAAGCGCGTGGCTGGGTGAGTGCGGGTGTCATCACCGAGGCAGGTCGGGCGGCTCGTGCGGAGATCGAGTCGGCGACCGATCGGAGTCAGCAGGCGCTCGTCGATGCGCTGGGCGATGATCTCGATGACGTCACTGCCACGGCAGCCGAGATCTCCCGACGGCTGATCGAGGCCCGCTCGTTTCCTGCCGACCCGCGCAAGCGCGCTGGCGGTTGAGTGCCTCCCGCGGGCGCCCGCGGCTCAGCAGTCTCGTCGCGGGCAACGAGCACTTCGTCCCCGGCGTCCGCGCACCCGGGACGAGATCGGCCGTCAGTGCCGGCGCGAGGAACGCCCCCGGCCGCGGCCCGCGAACTCGAAGATCGTGCTCGTGGAAACGGACAGTTCGAGCAGCGAGGGGCCGGTGACCCTGACGCCACCCGGCGACACGCTGAAGAGCAGATTGACCCGCTGGCCGGACCTGATCCTGGTGATCGTGTCCTTGCGGACCGGCTGGCTCAACCCACGAAGAACAGAAGTGACCGAAATTCCCACTGGGTCGACCATCGTCTCGTCCTCGGGGCCGTCGTTGCCGCGACCACCGTCTTGCAGCGGGATGACCACACGGTCCGAGAAGACCTGAACCTTGTCGGCGGGCAGTGTCAGCCACGCGCCACCGATCGATTCGCCACAGCGGTCGACGAGAGCGTGGGACTGGAGTCGGTCGCGTCGTTTCACCGTGAGCCTGCCGAGTCGGTCGAGGAGCGCCTCGACAACTGGCTCGTCGACGATGACCCCTTCTCGACGATGTCGCTCGCTGCGGTGACGGGACATCTGAGCGTGGCGTGGCAACGTTCACCTCCTTCACTTCGAAGAGCTCCGCGACGACCGGGCCACGTCGATGGAGCGGCTCGCCCGCGGGATCGGGCTCGACACTCCCGGGGAGCGGATCGCCGAACTGGCCGAGGCCGCCGGTCTCGAACAGATGCGCTCCCGCGCCGATGAACTCGCGCCCAACACCAAACAGATCCTCTCCAATCGGCCGAGTTCTTCCGATCCGGCGACAGCGGCGAAGGGCGGGAGCTCATGACAGCCGAGCAGGAAGCGGTCTACGAGCGGCACATGTCGGAACTCGTGTCGCCGGAGCTGGGCGACTGGCTCCATCGAACCTGAGCGCGGTCAGTTGTCGTCGAGCAAGCGCACCATCTCGCGGATTCTCCACGAGGTCTCGTGCATCGTCAGCGTCGCCCACGCGGACCCGACCCGGTGGACAGACCTGTGCCGTGTGCGTCACGACGACTTTTCGTGCCGTCAGGTGGCGTCCCAGAGCATGCGGCCGGCCGGGTCGTCGAGCAGACGTTGCGCAGGGGTCTGCTTGTCGATGTGACCGACCAGGCCCCGATAGGTGCCGAACCCACACAGCTGCTGCAGCCGCGGGCTGAACGAACGGACGAGTTCGAGTGGCAGGCCGAGCTGCTGGTTCTCCTGCTGGCGCACCCATCCGGCGCAGTAGTTCATGGCGATGCCGTAGCGGCGGCGGTCGGTCGTGTTCGCCCCGCCACCGTGCCAGAGCGAGCCGTGCCACACGAGCACGCTGCCGGCCGGCATCTCGGCCGGGACCGACTCATGGTGGACGCCGAACTCGGGTGAGTGGTCGGCCCGATGACTTCCGGGGACCACGCGTGTCGCACCGTTCGCCTCGGTGAAGTCGGTCAGCGCCCACATCGAATTGCAGACCGTGGCGGCATGGGGTTTGGTGAGCGGCATCACCTGGTCGTCGGCGTGGATCGGCTGGGCGACTTCGCCCGGCCCGATGGCGATCGAGGACAGCGACGACACGAGGCAGCCATCGTCGAGCACGCCGTCGACGATCTCGAGCACCTTGGGTTCGGTCGGGATGGCCTCGAAGAGAGGTCCGTGGGCGAGGAGGTTGTAGATCCGGTGGGTCGACGTTCCCTCGAACCGGTTGCGTGCCGGCCGGATGTCCAGCGACTGTTCCAGTTCTTCCAGGCGGACGATCAACGCGGCGGCCTGTTCGGGGTCGAACACATCCGGGACGATGGTGTAGCCGTCGCGTTCGATCTCTTCGGCATGCGTCACGATGGCACCATACGGAATTCGGTCGGGTGAGGTCCATTGAGACCACAGCCCGACGTGCACGAGACCGTCTCGTCGCTGCAGTGATGGTGGATCCTGTTGGGTGGTGGTGCCGGGCTCGGTTGTGGGGAAGTTCGCGCATTTCGACGCCTTCGACTGACGCGGTATGCTCGGGGTGGTCGTGCACGACATGGTCCTGGACTTCGCTGTGGTAGCTGAAGACAAGCTCGCGGTACGGGCACGGGCGAGTCAGTGGCGTCGAACTCATATCTCACTGTGGCTGGGACGCCGTCGGCTGGGCCAGAGGCATTCGACCCGCCGCCGGCGTTGGCGGGTTTCTCCCCACCTTTTGCGCCGGCTCCACGTCACCGTGCGGTTTTGGGCGACTCGAATTCAGACGCCGGCATCTACAATCGGCTGCTGTTACCGGCGTGGACAGGTTGTTTAGCGCCGGCCTCGCCTCTGTAGCTCAGTGGATAGAGCATCGGTTTCCTAAACCGTGTGTCGCAGGTTCGATCCCTGCCAGGGGCGCTGCAAAACACCTGGTAGATCGTTTGTGGGTCGCAACGATTGACCCGAAAACCGCCGTTTGGGTAGCATTTGGGTAGCAGAATTTCCCCGATTGCTCCGAGAGGGACCCCATGGCGAACGGCTCGGTCTACCGTCGCGACGACCGCAAGAAGCCGTGGATCGTCACGTGTCGTGGCACGAAGGTGACCGTCGCCGACAGTCGAAGCGGTCGTACGCGACGAAGCGAGAAGCGCAAGCGGCGCTCGCCGAGACGATCGACTCGCACCGCCGCCAGGACTTCGTCGCGCCGACCGCGCTGCGGGTCAGCGACTTCGTCGAGACGTGGCTCAACGCGCTCGAGACGCAAGGTCGCAAGGTGTCGACGATCGCCGGCTACCGCCGGACGATGAAGCTCTACGTGCTGCCCCGGTTGGGGTCGCGGAAGTTGCAGGATCTTCGCGCCACCGACCTCGACGATCTCTACGCCGAGCTGCTGCGGTCGGGCGGTGTCAAGGGTCGCCCGTTGTCGATGTCGACGGTGCACCACGTGCACACCGCGATCGGCAAGTTGCTCCACGACGCGGAGCGCAAGGGGCTCGTGGTGCGCAACGTCGCCCGGCTCGCCGACGCGCCGAGCATGGCCGCCGCGCGTGACCGGGCGCCCGACATGAACGTGTGGACGCCCGACGAGCTGAGCCGGTTCCTGCGCTACGCCGAGAACTACCGCGCCGGCGCGCTCGTCCATCTCGCGGCGATGACCGGAATGCGCCGTGGCGAACTCGTCGCGCTGCGATGGGACGCGGTCGACCTCCGCCGCTCGACGGTGAAGGTGCGCGCTGCGGCGACGTACCTCGGTGGCGTCGAGACGATCGACGTGCCGAAGACGAAGCGGAGCCGGCGGACGATCGATCTCGATCAGCGGACCGCGTCCGTCATGAAGCGACATCGTGCGACGCAACGCGAGGAGCTGTTCGAGCTCGGCGTCACGTCGCCGACCGACGACCGCGTGTTCGCGAACGAGATCGGCGAGCCGATGCGACCGCACAGTGTCGGCCAGGCGTTCAACCGGCTGGTCGAGTCGTCGGGCATCCCGCGGATCCGCCTGCACGACCTTCGCCACACGCACGCGTCGCATCTGCTCGCCGCCGGCGTGAACGCGAAGGTGGTGAGCGAGCGGCTCGGTCATGCGTCGGTCAGCTTCACGCTCGACACGTACGGTCATGTGATGCCCGGCCAGCAGAGCGAGGCCGCAGAGGCCGCTGCTGCATTGCTCAGTTGGTAGGTGCCGGGAGGCGGACGGACGCCGTGGCGAGGAGTTCCTCGACGGCTCGACGTGGCACGACGATTCGTCGACCGAGTCGGATCGACGGGATCGCTCCGAGGCGAACGCACTCGTAGGCGCTCGATCGGGAGATCCCGAGCACGTTCGCCGTCTCGGTGACGGTCATCGTGACGGTGCTGGAGTTCGTGGTCGACATCGGTCGCTCCTCCGGTTGGTCCTGGGAGGGCCGTTGCGTCCTCCACTTCTGTAAAGGCCGCCCGGTGACGCGGGTGGGACAAAGTTGGTCGTTGGCGTGGCCGGTCGCTTGGGCGGTGTCCGCCGGTCGGGTGTCGGCCCGGGGTTGGTGTGTGACTGGCGCTCGGCGTGGTGGGGTGCGCAGGTTGCGTTGGTCGTAGGTCAAGCTGGATGAGCGAAGCTCCCAGCCGAAGAAGCCCAGTCGCATTGCGTAACAATACCGTCATCGGTAGTATTTGGATATGGACGTGTTGAGTGTGGCTGGGCCGCTGATGTGCTGGACATCAGCCCGCGGCGCGTGCGTCAACTCCTTCGAGTCGGGGCAGCTCGCAGGAGAGCAACTCGGACGAAGCTGGGTGATCGACCGGGGCCGACGTCGATCGGTTGCGCCGAAGCGGGGCCGGTCGACCGTGGAGTGCGTCGTCGGCCTGGGCGGTGCTGGAACTCGCCGCGGGCCAGCCGAGCTGTCGCCGGTCGAGCGGTCACGTGCCCGCAGACGGCTCGCCGACCATGGACTCGCTGGGCTCGTCGTGCAACTTCGAGCACGAGCAGACCGGCGCCAGGCGTATGCGCATCCCTCGGTGCTCGACCGGGTTGGTGGAGATGATCGTGTGGTTCGTGGAGGCGTCAGCGCAGCGCAGGAATATCGCATGGACCTGATCGTCCGAGACGCCGCCGAGGTCTATGTGCGCGACGGCGATGTGGCCGACCTCGCTGACAGCTACGCCCTCGACCGGCACGCCGATCGTCCCAATGTGATCCTGCACGTTGTCGACGACGGTTTGTTCGACGACGAGCAAGTCGCGCCTTGGCCCGTTGTCGCTGTCGATCTCCTCGACGCAGATGACGAGCGTTCGCGCCGCGCCGGCCTCGAACTGATCGAACGGCAACGATGACGTTCCCGGTCGTCGATCGCGCCCGGTACGGCTGCACCAGCCAGGAACAACAGCACGGGATTATCTTCTGCTATACCCGCGAACTGTGATCCACTGTTCGCTGCCGCCAAGCGTGACCTTTTCCAGGGACGCAATACTGCCCGGAATCGGGTTGCCGTTCGCATCCGTGATGGGCGGTGTGCTCGCGGTTGCCTGCGATAGCCAGATCGCCAACAGTGCGACAACGACAAAACCTGCAAAGGCCGCGCTGATGACTTTCCATGTGCGCTCGAAGCGGAATAATGCCGCCACAAGACCGAGGTCGGCCAGTGCCAACATACATCGAGGGCAATAATGGTGCGGATGTCACCCCAAAGAGCAGCGCCACCGGTAAAATCGTGATGAGTGTCAGGAGTCAGCAGCGCCAGGTAAAGCAGTCCGCGCCCAATGTGTAGCAGCAACTTACCAATGTTCGGTAACGCGATACGGCGTGTCGCCGTTTCAGTGGTCGGAGATAGTCTTGGTGGACATTGTGTTTCCTCTCATGATCAAATATGCGATGGTCCTAACGATAGATGTAAACCCCAGATGTCTACATCAACCAGAAGTTGGATTTTGAAGTTTTTACGGGGAAATGTGCCCATATAAACGCAAATGAGGCCTGCCATATGCGGCAAGCCTCAACGATTGTGTAACTGACACACGGTCAATAGCGACACAGGTTTATTACGAAAGCACCGCTTCACCCTCAGCGACTGGGCGCGGTGTGTCTACGTCCGCCAGACCATGGTCTTCAATGCGCAATATGGACGGGGTAAATAAGATGAAAATCCCCATACCGCACATTAATACCCCGGCGATGATGTACAGGGTTTGTATCCCGGCAAAATCGGTAAACGGTCCCGCGATTGCCAGCCCCACTGGAGACGACAACGAAATCAGGCTGGTGAACAGCGTAAACACACGCCCTTGCATTTCCGGCGCGATCGACTTCTGCATGATGGCCATAAAGGGGCCATCCACGAGCGATACCGCCGCGCCAGTGACAAAAAATGCCACGACCGCTGCTGGGAAAACATTCGATGGCAGCAGGCCCAACGATAGCATCGCCAGGCCGAGCAACATGATCCCTGACAGCATGGTGTACACGTTACGCTTAAAGCCGCCCCATATCCCCAGCAGCAGACCGCCGGTGATAATGCCTACGCCGAGCAGCGCCTCACCGGTTGCCAGTTCGCCCGCGCCGCCGCCAAAATGCTGCGTCACCAGGATCGGTATCAGGGATGCAGCAGGCGTCAAAGCCAACTTCGCGACCAACCCGACCCCCGTAAGCAGCATCAGGCCGCGCCAGTTCAACAGGTAAACCAACGCTTCGCGGAATTCGGTCCACATCGTTGACTTCAACGGCGAGAGAAGAACGGAATCTGTCCCGTTCGCGCTTTGGGATGTTTTGCGCTCTGGCTGTGGGATCGCGATAAACAACAAAGGCGCTACCGCAAATGCCGCCGTTGCCACGTCAAGCAGCATGATCTGGTAAATATCGCCAATCGAGAGCAGCAGCGCGCCCAACGCTGGTCCGACAATGCTCAGCCCGCCGTTCATTGCCTGGTTTAGCCCGGAGACACGCGCAAGATGTTTTTCGGGGACCATCAGTGCTGTTGACGAAAACATCGCCGGAACGTGAAACATGCTGCCTAGCGCCCGAACGAACATCACCGTATAGATGTGCCAGACCTGCACACTGTCAGCCCAGAACAGGTAAACCAGCGCCAGTGATGCCAGCGCAATCACGCTGTCAGCCACAACCATGATCACACGGCGGTTCCAGCGATCCACCAGTACCCCGGCAAACGGGCCGAGAATAACACCCGGCAGCATCGAAAACAGGGATGCAATCGCTAACACGGTAGCCGAGCCAGTTTCATCAGTGATCCACCAGATCAGCGCGAACATTGCGATACTGCTTCCAGCTAGCGAAAGTGCCTGCCCACCCCAGATCGTGAAAAAGGGGACTTTCCAGTTGCCATCACGCCAGACCGGTCGGGATGTTGTTTGAAGAGTTGTCATCGGTTGTTTAATCTCCTACTGATAGCGCAAAATGTCCGAAACGGTCTTGCGGGCGGCGGTCATGGCGGGCCAGATGCTAGCCAGCGCGGCAATCCCAATCACACCCACCAGACCAAACACCGCCACCATCGGCGGGTAACTGAAACGAATATCGCCAAAATCCAGAGCAGAACTCAACCCAACCCCCAGCAAGTAACTGAGTGGCAAACCGATCACCCAGGCCATGACACCTACCAGAATTCCTTCCACCAGGAACTGGGTGATAATGGTCGATGACCCGGCTCCCAAGGACCGCATTACGCCGATTTCTTTCTGCCGTTCCAACACGGCCATCGAAAGCGTGGCGAGCAGACCGATCGCTCCCACCGCCGCCATCACAATGGAGGTCATGTTGAAAATCAGCCCGAAGCTACCCATCATCTGCAATATATCGTCTTCGTTTTGAGGTTGGTTGGCATACACCGCCTAAATCCCGTTGGACAACATCACCGTCTTGATCTCATCAATAAGATCAGCTGTTGTCAGCGGCGTCAGGTTCGCCTGCGAGGTCAATATAGAAACTGGAAGGTACAGGATTGCCTGTATCATCGGTGTAGCCTGCAATAGTGGCCAATTCTTCCCAATTGAAGAAAATCGTGTCGAAGGGGTAGCGGTCAACACCCAGGATTTCGTACTCCTGCGAAACAGCGCCCACGGTTACAACCACCTTATCACCGGCTCCTTTGCCGATGTTCTCGCTCATTGAGCGATTGACAATCACACCGCGCCGGGTGGGGTCTGCTTGCCATCCTGTACCTTCGATCAAATCGAATTGAACAGCGCTTGCTCCCGGCTCAATACCGGTCGCATCCATCTGATTTGAACCTGCTGCGAAATCAGTTTCGGGAGCGGTATACCCCTCTAACGCTATTGACACGTTGTAACCTTTGGAGATAGACACGACGTCGGCGAAGTTTTCCGTCAGCAGTTGATGCACTTGCTCGAAGTCTTCCATTTCCTGCGTCGTCATCAGGATTTCATAGTTGTTGGTAGCGAAGATGTCTTTGATCGACTCGTCCAGCGACCCAAACACCGCCGTCACACCCATGAATGCGCCCACAGCCAATGTGAGCGTTAAACCGGTTAGGGTTAGCCGCCCGCGCTTCTGAGCAATATTACTGAGCGCCTGCCGGACATTCATCGGCACCGGTAGTCCACCAATCAAGCGCGACAGCCGTGACTGCCCCCAGTTCGAAGCAATACCGAAGTCGGTCATCGCTTCCAGGATCGAAACCCGTGTCCCGTTCAGGACGGGTAACAGGGCAGCCAACACCGGAATGAGCAATCCCAATACGCCACCCGTAATTATCCCGGTCGTTGAGATGCGGAAATCCTCAATATAGGTTCCGGCCATCGGCGCAATCGCCTGTGCCATCACCGCCGCAACAGGAATCGCGATCAGCACACCCAAAATTGTGCCAATCATGCCATATACCAATGCCATCCCACAGTACACATAAAAGGTGTCCCAGCGGCTGGCACCGATGGATTTCAGCACACCAATTTGCCGCTTCTGTTCGACCACAATCGTATTGATGACGTTCACCACCAAAAACGCGGAGACGATCATCGCCACCACCGCCAGCAGATTGAGAATCGAGGTAAGCTGCTGCATACCATCTACCAGCCGGTTCGCCTGGGGGTTTTCCACGTAACTGAAGGTCGGGATGTAGGGGGTCTGCGTCGATACCGTTTCTGTGAAATGATTCAAGCCAGCCTGGGCTGCATCTACATCTGTATAGCGCGCATAGAATGACGTGAGACCAGCAAACTCCAACATGCGCTGCGCGTTTTCATACGTGGTGTAGATGTTTGTTTCCGGCGGGGTGCTGGGCGTGGTCACATCCGCGCGATAGGGGGAGATGGTCAGGTAGGGATGAAAAACAATGCCCACTACCGCCCACGTTTCATTGGGATTCTGGCGAAAGATAATTTCGTCACCAATGCCAATTCCATGTTCGTCGGCAAAGCGTCTGTTCGACGGCAATTTCGTTCTGCCCGTTTACAGGATAGCGCCCATCTACCACCCGCGTGATAGGTTCTAAATCCACATCTTCGAAGGCTTCGGTATACGCAATCACCGCCCCTTGTTGAAGCGGGCGTCCGCGCTGGCATTGGCGGCTTTCCAGTCAGTGGGGTAAATCGCCTGTCCTTCCACGTCTGTTACGCCAGGTAGTCCGCGCAGCGTGTCCATAAAAGCTTCGTTTTCTGCCACCGAAAGTTGTCCGCCGGTAGATGTCAAATAGAGATGGGTCATGGCAATGGCATCTTCGTTGAGGTCTTCTTCCATCTGGCTTACCAGCAAATCACCCATGCCTACCAGGGCCGTGACGCCAAAGACGCCGATTAAAATGCTGAGTGATACGAGGATAGTACGTCCGCGCCGGGACGTTACATCGGCGAAGATTTTGCGAGTACGTGTTTTAACCATGATTGTTCCTCTTTCGTTTCGTCGAAATCGTGAGGCAGGGGATCGCGTATGCGATGAACTGACATCAACATAAATATCGCCACCGAGAACAGCATGGCGGGCAACATCGTGATCAAGGTGCCAGGATAAACAACACGGCCTGTATCACCGCCAGGAACAGGAGCACCGGCAGCAGGGTGATCAGGATCAGAAGCAGCAATCCAACCAACAGCATGGCCTGCCCGGTACGCCATAACAGGTTGGTGGTTTGGGGCAGTTCGCAGCCATTCGTTTTTATCAAGCGCAACATATCGACTAACATCATATTTCCTTGTCGGAGCCTAAATGCAATTGACCTTACGATAGTCGTAAACCCGGCGGGGACGCATCCATCAGAAGTTATATTTGGGGGTTGGTACAGGAAAAAGCTGTCAACAAGTTTGAGGCCTACCCTGTGCGGCAAGCCTCAACGTTTTGCGAGTGGTTAATGTTGCAACTTTATGTTCAGATTTCAGCGTGCCTAGAAGTCGATGGTTTCAACGAAGCTCAGACCATCCTGTCACCGAGGATTTGCAGCCGAATGGGTTGAATCTTGACCACGGCGTGCCAATCGGATAACGGGCTTTCCTGAACGCTGCATGTTGCCGGATTCAGGATTTGTGCGCTGCCGCGTAGCTGCCATTCGGGAGTCAGTACCGCTACTTCCGGCTGGTGTTCCAGGTTGAACAGGTGATCCGATGACCGGGGCACATGCAGTGTTAGTGTTGTGCCTTGTGATTTGCACTGAACCCGGCTGACATGCGGACCCGAAGGTCCACATGTCGCCAGAATCACGTGGTCGAATTTGGAGAAGGCGCTCGCAGCCTGGAGTCGTAAATGCTCGATCATGGTGTTTCCTCTCAGCGGATAGAGGCGATGAAGGCGTAAATCGCGTCGTCATCCCACTGGTTTGCTGGCTGGTTGATCACCAAGACCGCTTGGCCATCGTGCCCTTCAAAGACCAGGTACGCGCTGCGATAAAGCTGTCCCTCGCCATTGCGGCGTTCGCTGATGGTGAGGGTTGCTGGTTGGTTGCGGATGGTATGCTGTTCAGTGCGCAGCACCGTCGCGCGATCTGTGAGTGATTAAACCAGCCGCCAAACACATGTCCCTCGATCACATCATCATCAGGGATGACGCCTGGGGGGACTTGTACAAACGCCAGATGCGATTGCTCGTCGTCGGATTTGTAGGCGGCAATGGTGTAGTTGCCGATGTCCACGACGTAATCGGTCTGATAGCCCTGTGGCAGGTCAAAATCCGCAATGCTATGTGCGACTGCATTGACACGATCCGCGTCCGTCATATGTTGGACGAACGCGACTGTCAGTCCGCAACCCAGTACCGTAACCAGTGCGATACCATTAGAATTTTCTTGCTCATGGTTCAGCCTTTCAGATAGTCATGAAAACGAACTATCTTCACGGTAGTCGTAAACCACCCGGACTGTCGTCAACCAGAAGTTAGATTTGTGGTAATGGGGGAATTATATAGGCGTCAAGGATGCCAAGCTCTGTGCCTTTGACCGCCTCAGTGCGATTTTGCGCGTCGAGTTTGCCCATGATGTGATTGATATGGCTTTTGACTGTACCCAGACTGATGACGAGTGTGTCGGCGATGTCCTGATTCGTAGCCCCTTGCGCGACCAGTTCCAGCACTTCCAATTCGCGGTCGGTCAACGACGTCAGCGGGATGGGTGCGACGTGATTCTTTCTCCGCTTCACGCAGTAAACGCCCGGCATAGTCAGGCACAATGTTGTGTTCAACTGCATGACGGAGCAACCGCACCATCGGTGGTCCTTCATCCAGGAACAACCTTATGTATCCCTCGCCAGCAGCAGGCCGCAAGGCATTTTCAAGCGCGACAAGTGCGTCCTCATGTCGCCCCTCAGCCTGGAATGCCAATGCCTGCAATAACTGCGCTTCAAGCACGGTTCCCGCGCGCCCCGCACATCTGGCAGCGTCGATCAGGGTGTCGAGATGCGGCAGTACGACATCCGATTTTTCTTGCGCGAGCCAGACCCGCGCCAGCGTCAGATCCTCATAATCGCGCATAAACTCGACCGGCGCTGACTGTTGGTACTCCCGTGCCCAGTGGACTGCCTCGTCCAGGCGCTGGTTCAACAGCATCACACGGGCGGTGGCCGCTGCAACAATTGATTTCACCGGCGGGCTGTCAAATCGCTGCGCAATGGCATCAGCTTGACAGGCAAAATCTTCAGCCTCTTCAGGCTGCCCCTGTGCGGACAGCATCACCGCTAGCAGCGTGTACGACAACCACAGGATTTCCGAGATATGACCACGCCGGGCAAGTTGAGCCGCATCGCGCAGCATAACTTCCGCTTCCACCGGGTGATTCTGTTCATACTGCACGCGCGCCAGTACAGTCAATAACGCACTGACCGGCGCAATCCGCTGGGGGTGCTGCTCAAGCTGCTGCTCACAGCGTGTTTGAGCTTGCCGCAAAAATCCCTGATACAGGTCGAGCTGGGCCAGAAAATACACCGGCGTCGATCGTCAGATAATGGTGCTCTGCCCGTTGCGCCAGAGAGAGCGCTTTTTCGTAGGCGTCACGGGCGGCAGCAACATCCCCTTGCAGAAAATGAGAGATAAGCCCTGGTATTCGCTACGCGTACCTGACTGACCGCATCGAGTTTATCCCATTGCTCCGAGGCCCGTTCGATAAACGCAAATCCTTGAGTTAACTCACCCTGATAAGCTGACAACGTTAGCCTGGTAGTTATTCACAATACCGCGCGTGGCGCTGTTTCCGACGCGTCTTCCGGGAGATGGTCTATCTCACGCGCAGCCATTTGGACAAAATGGGCAGATTGTTCAAAATCACCTGTCAGATAGAGCGCCCGTGAGAAATACAGGCACAAACGCGGATGAGCTTTCAAGACCGGTTCGGGGAATGCGGGTAACCAACTCAGCATGGTCATGATTTCGCCGTGCGTGGTTAATGCTTCCCAGGCGCTAGTTTTGATTAACCGGGCTGCATAATCATATGCCTCACCGCTCAACGCATGGTCAACGGCCTCGACCACGCTGCCGTGCGCCTGATGCCATTCGGCGGCTTGTTGGTGTAACCGTTGGTAACGTTCTGGATCAGCTAACGTCAACCGGTTGCGCGCAGAAGCTCCTCAAATAGATGATGGTACCGGTAGACCGGCTCACGATCTGAGAGTGAAATCAAAGACAAACTGCTGCGCGCCATGTAATCAAGCAGCAATGGGCCGTTGTTATTACTGGCTAGCGCGACGCAAATATCTGGGAATAACCGGTTTAAAACGCATGTATCCATCAAAAACTGTTGTAATTCGGCTGATTGCTGATCAAACACTTCATCGGCGAAATAGTCAACGATGTGGCGCTGCGCCGTAGAAAACCGATTGAGGTGCTGCGCGATCACTTCATTGTCGAGTTCCTGACCAGCGCTTTCGGCGGTCAAGCGGATCAACCATAGGGCCGTAATCCATCCTTCGCTGGTGGTGTTTCCAATGCTTGCAGACTCTGATCCGAAAGCGGCATAGCGGCAGCGTGCTGCATAAACGTTTTGATTTCGCCGGCAGTGAATCGCAGATCAGCGGCACGCAGTTCGACAATCTGACCCCGCGCCCGCAGTCGGTGAAAGCGGCAAGGGCGGATCGGCACGAACTAACCGATGAACCTTTCAGTACATGCGTCTCGAGGCTCATGCCGTTCTCGAGGCTCAGCCAGGCTGTGCAAAAGGGTCTGGTCCTTCTGGCAAAACCGAAAACAAATATTTTATAGTATAACGGAATATTAATATCAATCAGCTAAAGCAATGACGGGAATATTTTCATTCCCACTTGAAATTGGAATTGAATATGACAATAAAGAAGAATACCAATCCAGTATATATTATATAGATTCGGAAACGAGGCATATAGAAATTAAGCCTAATAAAAAACCAAATGATATATTACTTATACCCCGGTAACTGGCTCTTAGTTAAGATTCGTGATGTTAATAAATATGAATGACAATATTATTCCGTTTATTTTATTATATGCTTTAGTTAAATTTTTCCAACAAATATAATTTTATTTTGAAAACTGATTATTATTTCATATCCGATATTCAT
>CAVQST010000018.1:0-176730 GCA_963716075.1 Ilumatobacteraceae bacterium
GTGCTTCCAGGTGACGAGCGCGTCGTGTCGGGCTTCGGCGAGTTCGGAGGTGGGGTAGTAGTTGTTGATCTGTCGTCGCCAGACACGGAAATCTCTCACGTCGCGGACGAGATCGCTGCGTTCGCTGTAGAGCTGGGCGCGCTGCTCCAGGACGGGGCGGGCCTGTTGGGTGACGTGGTGGAGGTGGTGTTCGGCGGCGGTGACGTTGCGTTCAGCGGCGGGCAGTACACGTCGGGCGTTGCGGCGTTCGCGCCGGCCGCCGTCGTTGATGGTTCGTTCGAGTTGACGGCGATGCTGCTTGGCGTCGTCGAGTGCGCTTCGGGCGTCGTCGATGGCGTCGTCGTGGGGTTGGCAGGCGGGTTCGAGTTCGTCGAGCAGCACGCGGAGTTCGTTGATGCGTTGATCGACGCGTTCCTCCTCGTCACGTTCGGCACGGAGCCGTCCGAGCGCGTCGAGGAACTCGGCATGTGCGACTTGGTAGGTCTCGTCGTACCAGGGCGGGATCTGACAGCGCGGCTGGACGGCCGGTGCCGGCGGTGTGGGTGTGGTGGCGGCGAGGTCGCGGCGGACACTGGTTGCCGGTCGGTCGGCGCGGTCGCTGGCCAGGACCTGTTCGAGGACGTCGACGGCGTCGGCGACGTCGTGGCTGTCGGTGACCACCAAGACCAGGTTCTCGACCTGCCCACGGGTGATCGCGACGTACAACCCTCGACACGTGGTCGCCGTCGTCGCCAGAGTCGCGGAACGGGTGGCGGTGTCGGACTGGTTACCGGGCTCGGTGGCGGCGTAGCCGAGCTGCACATGTTCAGCGACGTAGCCGGCGGGCAGCGTGACGGAGCCGTGGCCGTCGATGCGGGTCACGGACAGCGACCCGTCGGCACCGATCGTGTCCACACTCCAGTAGTCGCGGTTGCGGACGCTCTCTCCTGTCGTTGTTCGCAGGAATCGTTCGTTGCGTCGTGTCGTGATCACGTCACCGACCGCGACTTCGATGCCGTCGCCGAGTTCGAGGCAACTGTCGCCGAGTTGACCAAGCGCAAGTCGGTGGTCGTGGACGGCGGTGTTGATGGCGTCGACGTGGTCGTTGGTGGTGGTCGTGATCGCCACATACTCGCCCCGGTCGTGGGCGCCTGCCCAGTAGTGGGCGAGGTTGTCGACGTGCTCGTCGAACGGTGCCGCGAAGATGCGGTCATGGTCCAGGTAGGCGGCGAGGCCGGTGGGGTCACCGTGTCGCAGCTTCAATGACGCAGCCGCTTCCCACGGGTTGTGGAAGCGGTGGATCGTGTCGAGCTCGATCGTCCGGCCCGTCGCGCAGAGTTCGCCGAACATCCCGCCACGCCCGACCGCCTGCAACTGGTGGGGGTCACCAACCAACACGAGCCGCCACTGGTGCGCGTCGGCGAGGTGGGTGAGTTGATGGAGGTCGCCAGTGTTGATCATGCCGGCCTCGTCGACGATCACCGTCGCCCCCGCCGGCAACCGCCACGGTCGCTCGGGTGGCCGATCGGTGCGGCGCCACTCGTGCAACAGCTTCGCGACCGTGTCCGATCCCATGCCGGTCTCTGATTCGAGGACACGGGCCGCTTTCGCCGTCGGCGCCACCCCGAACACCACCCGCTCCTGCGCGATGAGGTCATCGACGACGGCGGCGAGCATCGTGGTCTTGCCCGCACCGGCAGGGCCGACCACCAACACCAACCGATCCGCACCCGCCACCGCTGCGGCGGCCTCGGCCTGCATCACATCGAGCCGACCCGTGTCCACGCCGGTGGACGGTGAAGGTGGGTCGAGTTGCGCGTCCATCGCCCAGCAGATGATGTGTTCCTCCTGGGCGAGCACCTCGCTGCTGGTGTGATGACGGGCGGACGGTTCGATCCACACCGACCGCCCATCCGACCCACGCCGCCGCATGCTCGGGTCGGCGGGATCGAGATCGACACACTCCGCCAGCACGGTGTCGGTCACGGCGTGCAGCGTGTTCGCCCACTGCTTGCCGTCCATTCCCGGCTGCGGGCGGGCGATGTCGCAGATGGCTTGGAGGACGTCGAAGCGATGCCACGCCGACCGCTGCTCCGCGACCGCCCCGATCACGTCACCGACCGTCACCGACTGCTCGACCTCACGATGGTTCTGCGCCGTCGTGCGGATGCTGTCGGTGAGCGTCTCTGCGGTGACGCCGACGGTGGCGGCTTCGGCCAGCCATCGTGACCGCAGGTCGCCGGCACCGTGACCGGACTTGTGACCCCGGGTGTCCGCAGCAGCTTGGCGGCGCATCGCGCCGTCTTCTTTCGAGATCGGGTCACGACCCTCACGGGCGTAGAAGTCTGCGAGGAGGCGCTGGTAGGCGCGCTCGACCTGGACGCTGCGTTTGGAGAACTCCTCCAACAAGTCTTCGGGCATCCCGGCGATCTCCGCCTGGCCCTTCACGATCTCACCGAACACCACCCCATAGCGGGAGGTCAGCTCGGCGCGCAGCACCGACTGATACAACCCACCCAACGCCCGCTGGAACCCCTTCAACGACCGCGCATCAAGGGCGAGCCAGCGCCCGTCGGCGGTTTGCACCTTCGAGGAGATCACCACATGTGAGTGCAGTTGCGGATCGTCCAGGCGCGACGTCGTCTGGCGGAACACCCCGACCGTCAAGCCCTGCGACTCCGGATGCAACCTGGCACCGTTGGAGCGGACCCGTGTCGTGGACCCGAACCGTTCGACACAGTCCACCACCGCCCGGACTGCGACGTCATGACACTCAGCGAGGCCGTCGTCGCCCGACAGCGCCCACCACACCGACAACGACTTCGGCGCCGACAACGTCGCATCGAAGCCGGCCACCGCCCGCACCACACGACCCGACGACGTCACCCGATTCACGAACGGCGACCCCAACGACATCCCGGTGCGCGGATCGCGGCCCTCGAGCAAGGCTTGCAGGTCCTCGGTCGTGACCTCCCCGCTCAACCCGAGCAGCGCCGCTTGCCGCCCGGTCCAGTGACCGGGTTGTTCACCGTCGGCCTGGGTCAGGTACCTGGTGTAGTAGGCGGCGGTAGCTACCGAGGTGTCCGCATACAGCGTCGACACCCTCAACACGACAACTCCCACGAGACCGCGGGCACCTGTCTGTCATTGCTACCTCGCGAGTCGAACCAGAAGGTGTGTTCCATGAGCGGGCCTACACGCTGAACAGACGTGACGACTGCGCCGCAGTCTTCGCACGACGACGGGTAGTGGCGACTGGGTCGACCGTGGCCGGGACGATGATCGCGACGTCGTCATCGTCGGGTGCTTCGAGGGGCGGCCACACCGTGATCTGGAAGCCGAGCCATTCCTCGAACAACACTCGAGGAACGCGCAGCTGACCGCCGACGCGGATACATGGCATCCCGTCCGCTCCGTCAGTGTCGAAGTACTTGCCGACCTGGTCGTAGGCGGTCGTGCGACCGACCCGCAACACGCCGGCGGCCTCCATCACCGTCAACAGATCCGGCACCGAAACCTGGGTCATCGACACCTCGGCACCCATCAGCGTGCGTTCCCCATACGAACACATGCCTGCGAAAACGCGAATTTGTGACAACCCACACCTCTCAACGGGCATCGAGACCCCGAGGGCGGGCAATCTTTTTTCGGCTACAGACTGAGGGCGAAGCTCACGTACGGCGCATCGTCTGGTGGATTGGTCTCATCTGCTTCCGGAAAGACCGCTCGGCTGAACGCGATCGATGCAGCGTTGCCGGGGTGTACGAGCCATTCCACTGACGCGACGCCTTGCGATCGAAGGTCGACCAGCACCGACTCGACGAGTCGCTGGGCGAGTCCGGTGCGCTGCTGATCGGCTCTGACCGCGGTCACCATCAGGTAACGATGGTCAGGCATGGATCGACCGTCGGCGCCGACGAGGCGGACGTGTGCCGCCACAGCGACGAGTTCGCCGTCGCGCTCGGCGATGACGACCTGGCGATCCTCATCGGTGGCTGCCGGGTCGGCTCTCCAACCAAGGAGTCCAGCGACGATCTCGGCGACTTCTGCGAGCCACGGGATCGAGGTGTCACCGACGTCGAAGGAGTGCAGCGCTTCGGCGTCGTCATCGGTGGCATGACGCAGGATCACGAATCGGTCGCTGCGATCGACGAGATCGGTCCCTTCGGCTCCCAGGTCGTGCTTCCCGTCGACCTCGGCGCTCGACGACCACGATGAGCGTTGGCGAGGCTGCGAGTCGGCACACTGGTGGACGACTCGAGCGCTTCGGAGATCCGTTGGATCGTCGACCACCGTGCGTCGAGGCGGCCGTTCTCGATGCGCGAGATGTCCGCCTGCGCGACGTCGGCGCGTTGAGCCAGTTCGGCTTGTGTCCACCCCAACTGGGTGCGCCGCTCACGGATCGTGTGCCCAGGGTGTCGCATCTCGGCGATGGTCGCCAACTGGCTCATCCCCGCAGTCTATGTGTCATCACACATCATGCAAGCTGGTTGTGGGAGGTGGCAGGCGCTCACGTAGTGCGACGACTGATCCGATCGACCACCGCGGTCTGGCTCTGTGGGAGCACGTGGGCGTAGGTGTTCATCAGCATCTCGGGGCTGTGGCCGAGAAGATCGGCGATCGCTCGGAGCTCGCCGACGTCGCGAGCACCCTGGACCATGTGGGTCGCGGCGGTGTGCCGAAGTCCGTGGGAGGTGAGACGTGGCAGCCCGGCGTTGTCGACGATCGTTGCGAGCGCTCGGTCGTACGAGCGGGGCAGGACGAGCCGGCCGGTGCGGGTGGCGATGATCAGGTCGTTGTCCTCCCATTCCGAGCCAGCCGCGAGACGCTCGGCGGCCTGTTCCGCCCGCCGACGGGTGAGCGCTCGCACGGTGTCGTCGTCGAGTGGGATCACACGACGGGACCGTTCGTTCTTGGCGTTGCTCCACGCGGCGCCTTCGTTGGTGGCGACGAGACTTTCGTCGATCCGCAGCGACTTGGCCTCGACGTCGACGTCGTCCCATCGCAGCGCGAGCACCTCGCTGCGTCGCAGACCGAACAGCGCACCGAGCCGGAACGCCACCGCCCACCGATGCTCGGCTGTCGCCTCGAGGAAGCGATCGACATCGGCGGCATCCCACGCGACGGCGTCCTTCGGCTTGACCTCCTTGGCCACGGTTCGCGGCAGTCCGACCCGAGCTGCCGGGCTACGCGGAATGAGTCCCTCGTCGACCGCTTCGGTCAAGGCCGCGCGCAGCACGGTGCGACAGATCTGGATGCTGCGACGGCCCAGCTTCCCGCCGGCGGCCAGGTTGTCGATCCACGTCGCCACGTCCTCACGATCGAGCCTCGACAACTGGATGGCTCCGAGACCGTTCTCGATGTGCGGGATCGCCCACTCGTACTGCTGGCGTGCCTTCACCGTGATGTCGGTCCGACTGGCGACGTAGCGGCGCACCAACCAGCTCACGGTGCCCCGCTCGGTCGATCGATCCTCGGTCTTCATCGACCTCGCCGCGGCGTTCGCCGAGCGTTGCGATGCGTAGGTACCGAGCTGACGTGGTCGGTGCTTCCCGGTGGCGGTGTCGATGCCGTCGACACGCACGACCCACTTGTCGCGCTGTTTGCGGACCGTCGGTTGACCTGTCGCTTTCCACGCCATGACGCACCCCCGTGCTGATCGGCGTCCGATTGGTTGATACATCGCTGATACTTCGATGTTTCACCGGAGTGCCGATCAGGCTATCACGCCTGGTCAGACCTGGTGGAGACGATGGGAATCGAACCCACGACCCCCTGCTTGCAAAGCAGGTGCTCTAGCCAACTGAGCTACGTCCCCGAAGGGATGTTCCCCGAAAGGAACCGCACCACGATACCGCCGCGGCACCCGACGCGGTCACGTCGTGACAGTGGATCCACTTCCCGGCAGATCTCGAAGCCGACGCTGCGGTACAGCCCGAGCGCATTGTCGTTCTCGGCCTCGACACCGAGGCCGATGATGCTCGGCTCCGTTCGCGCCGAGGCGCCGACACGACTCGATCAGGATCGCCCGACCCAGCCCGAGGCCCCGCGCCGAGCGGGCCACCCCGAGCTGCGACACCCAGCCGACATCGCCGGCGAACGTGCGCCCGAGCGCACACCCCGACGATCGGGCCGGCCACCGTCGTCCGCGCGGGCGATCACGACGAGATCCGGCATCGAACCACGGTCCGGCGAGGATCGATGCCCGCCATTCGTCGATCGGGCGATCGGTGTGACCGGGCACGTCGGTCCAGAACGAGTAGATCATTTCGTGCAGTTCCTCGTCGTCGACTCCGAGCCGGAACGGCACCGGCACGATGCCAGTCGGGCCACACGCGGTTCGGCAGGTCGGCGATGTCGCCGGGCCGTTCGAGCTCGAAGCTCGACCGCCGCGGCACGAATCCGAGCGTCGGCCAGGTCGCCAGCCGCTCGGCGTCCTGCGCCGGCGACTCGATCTCGGTCGCCGCCGTGTTCGACGAGCCAGCCGAACAGCGCCGCCGAACACCACGCTGAGCGTCGGGCGACGCCGGGTCGATGGCGATCGACGTGTGACCGTGACCGACAGCCATCGCGACGCCGACCACGCCGAGCCGTCGACGACTGCGACTCGGGCACCCGACCTCGAGTCGAACCCGATCGCCCGTCGGACCCGATCGAGTTCGTCGCGGACGTCGTCGATGTCGCCGTCGGGCGCACCCCACCAGGCGGTGTCCTGGGCGTCGATGACCCGTCGCGATCGCCTCGACGTCGTCGTCGTCGCCGGCGCACGGAGTTCGATCGTCGGCCACGTCGTGATCGTGTGCAGCCCGGCGTCCGGTGGCGAGCACGCAGTTTCGACGCTCCCTACCATCGCCGCATGGCCCGCTTGCGCTTCGGAACGTTCCTCGCCCCGCATCACCCCACCGGCGAACACCCGACGCTGCAGTTCCAACGCGACATCGACTTCGCCGAACACCTCGATCGGCTCGGCTTCGACGAGTTCTGGTGCGGCGAACACCATTCGTCGGGCTGGGAGATGATCGCGTCACCCGAGATGTTCCTCGCCGGGGCTGCCCAGCGCACCCACAACATCATGCTCGGCACCGGCGTCACGAGCCTGCCGTATCACCACCCGTTCAACGTCGCGCAGCGCATCGTGCAGCTCGACCACATGAGCCGTGGCCGTGCGATGTTCGGCTCGGGTCCCGGCGCCCTGGCCTCCGACGCACGCACGCTCGGCATCGATCCCGATGGTGCAGCGCGACCGCCAGGACGAAGCGCTCGTCGGTGATCACCCGGCTGCTGCGCGGTGAGGACCGCTTCAGCCACGAGAGCGAGTGGTTCACGCTGAACGATGCCCGCCTGCAGCTGCTCCCGCTCCAGGAAGACCTCCCGATGGTGACGGCGTCGTCGATCTCTCCGTCGGGCATGACGCTCGCCGGCAAGTACGGCATGGGCGTGCTGTCGATCGCGTCGAATTCCACGGCCGGACTCCAGGCGTTGCCCACCCAGTGGAGCTTCGCCGAGGATGCCGCCGCCGAGCACGGCCAGACCGTCGACCGCAAGAACTGGCGGGTGATGCTGGCCTTCCACATCGCCGAGACGCGCGAGCAGGCCCGCAACGAGGCCGTCGACGGGCTGCACCGTTGGCACAACGAGTACAACGTCTGGACGCTCGGACGCCCGAACGCCACCCACGTCGACGACAAGTGGGAGCTGCTCGAGCAGACCGTCGGCGACGGCTCGCCCGGAGCCGGCTCCGGCGTGATCGGCACCCCCGACGATCTCGTCGCCGCGATCCGCCACCTGCAGGAGATCACCGGTGGCTTCGGCGTGGTGCTCGGCTTCGCCCACGACTGGGCGAACCGCGAGGCCACGATGCGATCGTGGGATCTCGTTGCCCGCTACGTGATCCCCGAACTGAACGGCCACCTGACCGGGCTGCGCGAGTCGCAGGAGTACCTCAACCGCCACCAGGCCGAGCTGATGGCCGGCGCATCGAAGGCCGTGGTGAGCAAGATCCTCGCCAACGACAAGGCCGCTGCAGCCATGCAGACCACGATGGAGCAGGCGGCACAGGCTGCTGCGGCAAAGGAGCCAAGCAGTCGGAGTTCCGCCCCGGCGGCGGGCTCCCCTCGTCCATCGACTGACCAACACCCCGCCCGCCAGAACCGTTTGCGTTGCGTTTTCGGTGACCCGGGTCACCGAACATGCAACGCAAACGGGGTGGGTCAGTCGTCCTTGAGGGCGACGGCGTTCGGGGTGACGTTCATCTTCGGTTCGTACTCGGCGACATCCACCACGCGACCCTCGGCACGAAACATGTCGCGCAGGGCGCTCCGGCACGTCTCACAGGGACCGTAGAAGTCGTCGACACGTCAATTGAGCATCGAGGGCAACTGAACTCCATCGGTTCGACGCTACTGCGCCTACGATCCACATCGATGCCGTCCCGGACCGAGTCTCTTCGACGATGCGTCCGCACCGGAACCCGACCGTGCAGCGACGGCGCCGCGCACTGCACCTTCGACCGCCACCGCGCGTGGCTCGAACACCCCGAACTACTGGATCCGCCGTGGAATCGTGGTCGGCGGCGTGGTCGCCGTGCTCGCCACCGCATCGGTGGTGGTCGGCCAACTGACGGGCTCCGACACCTCGAGCGTCTCCTCGGGTGCCGTGCGCGCCGACTGGAACCGCGTCGTGCTGCTCGACGAGCGAACCGGACGATGGTCATCACCAGCAGCGACGGCGAGCGAGGTCGGCCGAATCGAGTCGGGCATCGACGCACCGGTCGCGTCGGGCGTGGTCGAGCAGTCGATGATGATCACCTCGGCCGATGTGGTGGCGGTGCTCGACCTCGACACCGCATCCGACGCCTCGACCACGCAGACACCTGCCACCGACAACGCCACCACCGAGCCCCGCGACGACGCAGGCGACGGAGCAAGCGACCAGACGACCGCCGGCGCGTACCCGTTCGGCGCCGACCGCGTGATCACCCCCATGGGCAGTGCGCTCACGATGATCGCCCAACGCTCCGACGCCGGGCGTGCGGTGATCGTGCACGGACCGAGCGGCGACGTGATCGACACCGACGCGCTCGCCACCGTCACCGGTGCCCGATACGACTTCGGCGACCGCCCGCTCCACCCGGTCAGGGCGCGACGTGCTGGTCACCGACACGGGAAACTTCCAGAGCGTGCTGTTCTCCTTCGACCGTGACGAGCCGTCGTACTTCCCCGGACTCGCGCTCGCCGTCGGTGACGATGTGGTCGTGACCGCCCAGAACGTCGGCGCCGACGCCACCGTCAACGTGTTCGACCACGACGGCGAACTGCTTGCCACCGGCTCCACGTCATCGGTGCGCGCCGGCATGGTGGCCGACTCCGGCGTGGTCCTCGTCACCGTCGACGGTGCCGTGGCCACGATGAGCACCTCCTCCGGCGACGTCGACGACGGCATCGAGCTCGACATCGGCACGGTCGCGTCGGGCGCCGTCACCACCAGCGGCGATCGGCTCGTGGTCACCGGATCGACCGGCACGGCGCTGGTCGACGACAGCGCCGCGCTCGTCGGCTCGTTCGCCGACGTCCACGTCGGCGACGCCGCCACGGCACCGACCGGTGCACAGTGCGTGGAGCTGGAGTCGATCAGCGAGACCCCTGAACCCCGAGCTGACCGTGGTCGATGTCGTCGACGGCGTCGTGGTCATCGAGGCGCCCGCCATGTCGCCCATGCTGATCGATGCCTCTGGCTGCAGGGTGGCCGCACCCACCGCCGTCGGGTTCGACCTGTTCGGCCCCGACGGCGTCGAGCAGGTCCAGACCGACGACGTCCTGGCAGCACTTGCGCCCGATGGGTCGATGGTGGTGGTCGGAGCGCTCGAGTCGCCTCCTGCTGCTCGACCCCTTCGCCGCGGAGCTGTCGACGACCACCGATCGACCTCGGGCCCGCGGGCGGCGTCGTGCACTTCACGCAACTGTGAGCACCGACCCGTGACCGGCAACAGCGCTTCCGACGACAGCAACTCCGACGAACTCATCGAGATCGTGCGGGACGGCACCGTCTGGCGTTTCGAGCGTGCGTTTCTCGAGTCGAACTGGACCTGCCTGTTCGGACAGGGCTGCAAGGGCATCCTCGACCACGATGCTACCGCGTTGAACCAGGGCTGTTGTTCGCTCGGCGCCCACTTCGGCGACGGACCCGCCGGCGAGGCCGAGGCGATGACCGTCGACGCCTACGCCAGCATGCTCACCCCCGAGCAGTTCCAGTACCACGAACAGGCACACGCCGATCCCGACGGCATCTTCGGCGACGCCGAACGCAGTCACACACGCGTGATCGACGGCGCATGCATCTTCCTCAACCGTCCCGGCTGGCCCGGCGGCGAGGGCTGCGCCCTGCCACATCGCGGCGGTCGAATCCGGGGAGTCGCCAACCGAGTGGAAGCCGTCGGTGTGCTGGCAGCTGCCGCTACGGATCGACTGGAACGTGATCGACGACACCACGGAGTCGGCCACGGTGCGGCGCTGGACGCGAGCCGACTGGGGCACGCCACGGCGAGACGATGGCATGGTGTTGCACCGAGCGGTCCGAGGGCGCCGAGGCCTACTCCGGTGACGATCAAGTGATCGACTCGATGGCCGACTCGCTCGTCGCGCTCGCCGGCGACGAGGTGTACGTCGAACTCCGCCGACGGCTCTGACACCGGTCGGGTCGGTCGGTTCGGGTCAGATCACGTTGATGGCGTCGAGGACGCTGGCAACGCCTGCGTCGTCGGCACCGCCCGTGGCGACGGTGACCTGTGTGCGCCAGTCGGATCGCTTGGTCCCCCACGACACGAAATCGTGCACCGTCGTGGTGACCGTTGGTGCGTCCGGGCGGGAACCCTCGACGATCGTCCACGGGTCCGAGCCCTCGGTGTCGGCCGGCGCCAGCACGAACACGCCCCCACCCGGCCCCTCGAAGACGAGGTTCACCGGCTGGTGCGCTGCAGCTGCGAGTTCGGCGGTGCACATCTGGGGCAGGCCAGCGAGCATCCAGTCGCGCGTGGCGGTGAGCGCGTCGGCGTCCTTCGGCAACGCCGCCGCGCGATCGATCGCGGCGCCGATGTCGTGACGTAGGTGACAGTAGTGATCGAACACGATGGCGTTCGCGAGCAGGTGCAGCGGATGCGAGCCGAGGTCCGACAGCGGCACCACGGCGTCACACATCGGCGGCTCCTGCAGCGCGGCCAGGGCGGCCACGCCCTTGGCCGACCACTCGTCGTAGGCCGCGGTGACCTGGTCGACGCTCCAGTCCTTGCGATCCTGCACGGGCACCTCGGCAGCAGCCTCGGCCCTGCCCGAGTTGCCCGTGTCGATCGACGCCGGGTCGGCAATCTGCTGGAACACTGCGGCCATGTGCTGCGCCACGTCCTGGATGCGCCAGCCGTCACAGCCCGATGCGGCGGACCATTCCTGCGGGCGTCAACGTCGCGAACAGGTCGCGGGCCTCGCGCACCTGCGACCTCCAGCGCGGGGATGGCCTCAGCGGTCATGTGGTACTCCTCGTGTGCCAGCGACAGTTCGATGCCCCGTCGTCGACTGCCGAACGTAGCGATCAGACCGTGCGGTGTTCGACCGGAGCACCGACCGGCGAAGGCCCCGGTGTGCTCACCGTGATCCATGAACACCTCACCGTTCACCAGCGTGTAGTCGTAGCCGGTCGAGCCTTGGACGTACCGGCCCGCCGCACCCGGGAAGTCGTGGACGTATTCGGGAATCGGCAGGTGCAAACCCTCGACATCGATCACGTTCACGTCGGCAAACGCGCCCTCGACGAGGCGTCCCCGATCGGTGATACCGAACAGGTCGGCGGGGTCGGAGGTGAGTCGACGCACGGCTTCCTCCATGCTCCACCTCCCACGCTCTCCCACCCAGTAGGTGAGCAGGAATGTGGGCTGGCTTGCATTCATGATCTGGTCGACATGCGCACCTGCGTCCGTGAGGCCCAACGTGATCAGCGGGTCGTCGAGCATCGCTTCGACCGCGCCCAGATCTTGATTGCGGAACGGCATGGTCGCCACCAACTCGCCGTTGGTTTCGAGCACCAATTCGATGAACGCTGCTGCCGGGCTGACCCCCCGATCGATTGCGATCGCTGCGAGCGAGTCGGCCGGATCACCGTCGTAGCGGGCGCCGTTGGCTGGCAGCACGAAGACCTGGGTGAGATCGAGCATCGTGCCGTGCACGTCGGCTTCGTTGATCAGCGTCTGGCGGAACGTGGCGTCACGAACCAACTGCAGCTTGCGGCCGTTGGTGGCCGCGCGGAGCTCCTTCCACGACGGAGCGCGATCGAACGGCGTGCGGGTCTCGAGGCCGAACAACATGCCCACCCCGCGGGCGGTGGTCTGCGGGCGCACGTTGGCGCCCGCGGCGTTCTCGGCACGCACGAACTCGATGACTCGTTCGTACAGGTCGGGTCGTCGATTGCTCTGCGTGAGACCGAAACTCACCGGCCGGCCGCTGCGCCGACTGATCTCGCCCATCAACTCGACCTCTCGACGTGTGTTGTCGTACTCGTCGTTGTCGCGTTGGCCGAGGCGCATCGACCCCTCGAACACGCCGGCACCGTGGCGGGCGAGCACGTCGGCGAAGGCCAGCAACTCGTCGGCGGCTGCGAACGTGCCGGGAATCGGTCGCCCGTCGGGGACCTTGTGCATGAAGGTTCGGCTCGTGGACACGCCCAGCGCGCCGGCCGCCATTGCCTCGTCCAGCAGCGCCGACATCGCCACGATGTCGTCCATGGTCGCCGGTTCCTCGCCGAGCCCACGATCGCCCATCACATAGGTTCGCAACGCCGAATGCCCGACCAGTCCTCCGGCGTTGAGCCCCTTCGGCATGCGATCGATCGAGTCGTAGTACTCCCCGTAGCTCTCCCAGTCCCACGGCAACCCGGAGAGGATCGCGTCGGCAGGAATGTTCTCCACGCTCTGCATCATCTCGGCCAACGTGGCTCGGTCGGCAGGGCGACACGGCGCCAAGGTGACCCCGCAGTTGCCCATCACCACACTGGTCACGCCGTGCCAACAGCTCGACGAGCCAACGGGATCCCATGCCAACTGCGCATCGAGATGGGTGTGAACGTCGACGAATCCGGGGGTGACGATCCGATCGGTGGCGTCGAGTTCTCGGGTCGCCGTTGCGGTGAGTCCGCCGTCGTCGGCCTCCACGACCGAGGCGATGCGATCACCGACGATGCCGACGTCAGCGCGGACACCCAGAACTCCGGTGCCGTCGACGACCGTGCCGTTGCGAATGATGATGTCGTACTGCATGCGTCTCACCGACCTCGGAGCTTCGGCGTTGCGGCCGAGCTGTCGACGACCTCCTGGAGTTCCGGGGTCGGGTCTAGCGCGCGATCCGTGGGGCAGACACATCCTCGACGTTCCAATCGCGTGTCGCGACCGAGCACGTCGACTGACAGTTCCGAGGCGGGACGCCGAACGGGTGGCCGGCGGGTCGACGGTGCACGAACTGCACATGGTGACTTCCGACGCTCGACGGTGCTTTTCGGCCCACATTCGGGCAGCGTGGGGCAGTGAGTTCGCAACGAGTCGACATCGCCGTGATCGGGGCCGGCCCCGCCGGCGCGGCCACCGCGATCCGGGCGGCCCGATCGGGCGCCAAGGTGATCGTGTTCGAGAAGGGCGCGCACGGACGCGACAAGGTGTGCGGTGACGGGCTCACCCCGCGCGCCGTCGGCGCGTTGAACGAACTGCGCATCCCGCTCGACGACGCCCATCAGATCCGCGGGTTGCGGATGATCGCCGGCAAGCAGGTCCGTGAACTCGACTGGCCCACCACCGACCGGTTCCCGAACCACGGCGCCGTGTGGCCCCGCCGACGCCTCGACGCCGCGTTGATGGATGCCGCCGCCGAGTCCGGTGCCGAGATCGTCTACGAGACCGAAGCAACGCCGGTGATCGGCGACGACGGACGGATCACCGGAGTGGACGCCGCTGGACAGCGCTTCGACGCCGAACTCACCGTGATCGCAGCTGGTGCTCAAGGTGCAGTTGCGCGCACACTCGGCGCGGTTCGGGTGCCCGATGAGCCGTTCGGGCTCGCCATCCGCACCTATGCGGCCACACCTCGACACACCGATGTGCACCTCGAGGCGTGCTTGTCACTGAAGGACGAACACGGCACCGCGATCCCCGGCTATGGCTGGATGTTTCCTGCCGGTGATGGCACCGTCAACATCGGTGTCGGCGCACTGTCGACGATGAAGGGCTTCAAGAAGCTCAACCTGAACACCCTGCTGCAGTCGTACCGCAACCTCGTGCAGGACGACTGGGAGCTCGGCCCCAACCTGGAGCGCCCGCGGGCGTGGCGTCTGCCGATGTCCACCCAGCGTCGCCACGGCGACGGGTGGGTGGCGATCGGCGATGCTGCCGGCCTCGTCAACCCCATGAACGGCGAAGGCATCGACTACGGCTTGGAGTCGGGGATGCTGGCCGCCGACCTGTTCCTCGACGACCCAGCGACCGCGCCGGCTCGCTACGACCAGCTGGTCGGCGAACGCTTCGATGCGTTCCTGCGCACCGGGCGCCGGTTCTCGTTCCTGATCGGGCACCCCTGGATCCTCAAGCCCGGACTCCGGCTGTCGGTGAGCACCAACGCGATTGCCAACATCACGCTCGCGGTCATGGGCAACCTCGTCGACAACACCACCCCGGGTGCGGCAGGGCGAGTGCTCTCGCTCGCCGACAAGGCCCTCGGCATCGCCGACCCGGTGCTCCGCAAGACCCGCGCCGCTGCCTGACGCCGCTGCCTGACGCCGCGGCCTGCAAGACTCGTGCGATGAGCTTGCACGTTGCCGCCATCACCTTCGACTGCGCCAATGCGTTGGCCCTCGCCGAGTTCTGGTCGGGAGTTGTCGGCCGTCCTGTCGATCACGATGGCGAGATGGCCGCAAGCGAGTTCTTCGCACGCGTCGCGGGCGGCGACGGCGATCCGATGATGATGTTCATCCAGGTGCCCGAGGCCAAGTCGGCCAAGAACCGTGTGCACCTCGACATGAACGCCAGTGATCGTGTTGCCGAGGTCGAACGGTTGGTGGGCCTCGGCGCCACGGTCATCCATGAAAAGCACGAATACGGCATGGTCTGGACCACCCTCGCCGACCCCGAAGGCAACGAGTTCTGCGTCGCCACGCACTGACGGTCAGCGCAACGCTCGAAGTACCGGTTCGAAGTCGTCGAGTTCTCGCACCGCGAAGTAGTTGATCCCCCAACGTTCGTTGCAGGTCATCATGTGCAACACGATCTCGTCGACCGTGCCGATGAGCAGGTACGGCGTCGACGCTGCATCTTCTGCACTGAGGCCGTCGACACGATCACACACCTTGGCCAGCACCGCGTCACGATCATCGGTGATCTGCACCACCTGCACCATGGCATTGACCTGCAGGTCGTCGAATCGTGCCCCTGCACCCACACGCACCTGCTCGATCTGCTCGTCGAGGCGGTCGATCGACCACTTCACCTCATGGTTGTGACCGTCCTCGCGGGTGCGACCGAGGCCCTGCAAGCCGATGATGTCGGCGTGACGGCCGGCGTGGGTGAGCAGACCGGCTCCGTTGCCGCCGACGAGGATGGGAAGGTGCTCCTGCTCGGAACGATCGATGCGAGCCCGCTCGACGCGGTGGTGCTCGCCATCGTGATCGACCATGCGACCGTCGAGGAGGTCACGAATGATCTCCACCGATTCACCGAGGCGGCGCTTGCGGTCGGCCGGTGCCGACAACTCGATACCGGTCGCGCCGTATTCCTGCGGCGTGTGCCCCGCCCCGAGACCCAACTCGAAGCGCCCGCCGGACAGCCGATCGAGCGTGGACGCCTCCCAGGCCAACTGCACCGGGTTGCGCATGTCGTTGTTGAGCACCAGCGTGCCGAGTCGGATCGTGGTGGTGCTGGCGGCCACCGCGGCGAGCGTCGGCATCGGGGCCCAACCCGGCCCGACATGGTCGGCTGCCAGCACGATGTCGAAGCCCAGTTCCTCGGCGCGCACCGCCGCCGAGACAGGGTCGCCCTCGATCCGAGCGGAGAGTTGGTGGCCGAGACGCAGCGGTCGAGTCACAGCGCTCACGCTACGGCCCTGCGTCGTTGGTCGACGCCACCGCGTCGGCTCGTTTGCGGCGCGCGACGCTCGCCGCTGCGGCGATCGACAGGGTTGCGACGATCGCAGCGGCGCCGGCAATCCATCGCAGCATCCCTGCGCCGTTGCTCGACGACGCGGCCGGACCCACGCTGAAGGCGAACTCGCCGGCGACCAGGTGTCCGTCGGCCGCTTGGGCTGTGTAGCGGACGGTGTACTCGCCCCGTCGACGGCCGTCGTACTCGGGGTGAAGGTGGCAACACCGGCACCGTCGGTGCCCGAGGCGCCCTCGACGCGCGTCGCCAGAAGGATCGACCACCTCGAAGCGCACGCCGTCCACCGGCGCACCGAAATCGACGACGATCGCATCGACCAACGGCACCGTCTCGCCGGCAGCAGGCGTGGTGGCGATGTCATCGTCGTGCGCGAGGGTCAGCCGGCCGGCCGGAACCACTGCGACGACCATCACCGCAACGACCAACACCGCCAGGAGCATCAGCAGCCCCGTTCGGCTCGCGGCTCGCACGGCGCTACTCCTCGACGTCGCCGGTCGGAGCGGGTGAAGAACAGCTGGAACTCGAGTTCGCCGACGTCGTCGACGCTCACCACGATGGCCGCAGTCGGCGCCGCGATGCCGAAGTCGGCGAACGCAACGGTGGCCCGGCCCACCACCACGATCGTGTCACCGACGAGCGTGGCCTCGAGCGGCACCGTGACGGTGTTGGTGACGTCACGGAGTGTCAGTTCTCCCACCGCGTCGACGGAGATCGTCTCGCCCTCGGTGGGAATCTCACCGAGTTCGACCGGGGCGCTCAGTACGAACGTGGCGTCGGGAAACGTCGACGTTTCGAGCGCCTGTGTTCGCAGGGTGCTGTCGCGGCCGCTGCTGTCGCTCTCGAGGCCGGTGAAGTCGGCAAGGACATCAACGGTGATCAACTCGGTGTCGGCGATCTCGAGCTCACCGGTCACGCCCGGCGTGCGCCCGACCACCGTGTTGGTGCCGATGCTCGCGAGTTCCTCGGTGACGCGGTAGCCAACGTACGAACGGTCGTCGAACGGGTAGTCGGCGGTGCCGATGCTCGTGTCGACGGCCCAGATGCCGTCGACGGACACCGGTTCGGCATCGACGCCCTGGGTGGTGCCGGACGCAACCGAGCCGGCATCATCGAGCGCAGCGATGGCGGCATCGGAGGTGGCGGCATCCGGAGCATCATCACGCAGGAACAGGAACCACACAGCGGACACCGCAACGACGCCGACCGCCAGCGCGACGACACCGATCAGTGCCTTGCTGCGGCCCGTCATGCTGCTGCCCGTCATGGTTCGGCCGGTCATGGCGCCTCCTCGACGACGGGCCGCGTGATGATCTGCGAGTAGCACATCTCGTCCTCGGTCCCCTCTGCCCACAGCACGTAGCGGGGTTCGGCACCATGGGGAGCAACCGACCGGTCCCACGTGCACTCGACTCGGATGATGTCGCCCGGCACCAACACCACGGTGTCGATCGGCGAGTAGTTCAGTTGCCAGTCGAAGTCCCACCTCGGGATGTCGAGCAGCACGGTTTCGGACGGCGTGTCCGGGTTCAGCACCATTCGGTACGCCGCTCCGAGTTCATGCATGTGGCCCCACACCGACACGATCTGGCCCGGGCTCGCCGGCAGGTCGCACGTCGCTGTGGCCACGCCGTTGGTCATCCCCGCGAAGTCCTCTGGGGTCGCTCCGCACCGGAGCATCAGCCCGTCGGCGATCCCTGCGCCCGACCGGAGCGCACTCGCCGCAGTTGCACGGTCGCACAGCGGCCCCGACTGATCCGACGAGCACGGAATCTCGGCTGGCCCGAGGTACAGCGTGAGTTCGATCGGCGCCAGCGATCCACCTGCAGCGGCGATCACCTCCGGGCTCGCGAAGTCGACGACCACGGCCGACTCGTCCGGCTCCAGCGAATCCCACACCGGTTCGTAGTGGTAGTGGATCTGCGTGATGAAGAAGTCGCCGGCCTGCATCGCCAGACCGGTGTCCGACGGCAGGATCGTGGGGTCCTGCCCCGGTGCCCAACTCAGGATCTGCTGCACCGAGTCGGTGCTCGATCCACTGCCGACGAGGCCGCCGCACTCCCAGCCGACCGCGGGGTCCAAGGCATCGATGCCCTCGAAGGCGTCGCGGGTGGATGCTTGGGCCCGGAACAGCAGTGCGTGATGGACGACCTCGGCGCGGTCGGCTTCGAGGCCGTACCCCTGGAGATACTGCTCGGACTCGAGGCCGGGGTCGTAGATCTGGCAGCGGTAGTCGTCGCGGAGATCGGTGGAGCCCTTGTAGGGCACTCCGGTCATCACGATGTCGCGTTCGATCGCCACCACCGAGCGGGCGGTGGCGACGATCTCGGTGGCGGGGGCCACATCGAGGCCCGCACCCTCCTCGAACCAGTCGAGCATCGTCGTGCGTTGCTGGTCGTCGAGGCGTCGGTCGCCGTGAAATGCCAGATCGCCATCGGCGGCCGGCCACGGCGGCATGAAGCCGATGTCGGTCGCCGACGCGATGTAGAGGGCGTTGTCCTGGGCGTCCTGCGCTGTGTCGAGCACGAAGTGAGCAGCACCGGGCCCACCCGATGCGTGACACGATGCGCAACTGGCCTCCAAGATCGGCAGCACCTCGTCGCGGAACGACACGCCCTGGATCGCTGGTGTCTCACTCACGTCGGTGCTCGGTGGCACCACCGCCGACGTCGACGGGACCGTGGCGGCGGGCGTGGTCGACCCGCCCCCGACGTCGCTGGCGCCAGCATCAGGGCTCGATTCGCCCGACGAACACGCCATCAACACGATCGCGCCGGCGGCCAGCGTGTGAGCACCGATCCACGCGTTGCGCCCGGTCCGTCGTCGCGGAGTGGTCTCGGTGACGGTCGGTGGCATCGCACGAGTCTGCACCACGGCGGGCCTAATCGATGTCTTGGCTCGACAGCCGGCGCGATGCAATCGTGAGCGCGGCAGCGGCCACCAGCAGTGGGACCACCACGGCAACGACGATGCCGAAATCTGCGAGGTCGAGCCCGGCGCCGGTTCGATCGACCAGGATCGACCGGGTGTACTTGCGCAGTGCGAACTGCGCCACGCCCGGGCCGGCCTGCGCCACGAAGCCCTCCCAGATCAGGATGTACGCCAAGCCCCACACGATGAAGCGTTTGAGCCACACGCCGAACAGGACGAAGACGCACACGTAGGCAACCAGGCCCACGAGGCAGGCCAGCAAGGTTCCGAGCACGATGCCGTTGCCGGCACCGGTGAGCGCTGCGGCCGCCACGATCGGCACGATGGTGATCGGGGCCACCAGCGTTGCCGCGGCCAGGGCCGCGCCGACCACGATCGGCCAGCGGTCCATCGGACGCAGCCAGAGATACACGAGCGTCTTGTCGTCACGCAGGTCGCCGATGGCGGCACCGGCGAACAACAGCGACACCACCGGGAGCACGAGACCGAGGCCGATGTTGGCAATCAGGCGCACGGCGTCGTCGAGCGATGCATCAGCGGTGCCGAGCGCGAACCCGGAGATCGGTGCGATCAGAGCCAGCAGCGTGAGCCCGACGATTCGTGCCGCACTGGTGAGCTGTCGCAGCACCAGCCGGTACGACAGTGCAATCCCCGTTGCGGCCGTCACGTGACGCACCGGTGCTGACGCGTCGGGAGGAGCGGGCGCGCTCATCGGCCCTCCACGAGGTATCGGAAGACCGACTCGAGGTCGTCGTCGAGCGGTGAGACCTCGGTGAGGCGCACGCCGAGGTCGACGCTGAGTTGGGCGACCTGGCGTCCGAAAGCGTCGGCGTCGCGGGTGTCGACCATCACGTAGCGGTCGTCGATCGACAGCCCACTCACCAGACCTCGGTCGACCAGCGCGCTGGCCAGCTTGCGTGGATCTGACGCGGCGATGCGGATCCGGTGCGCACGATCGTCCATCAGCTCGCGGAGATCCCGATAGTCGCCACTTGCCACGAGCCGGCCCTGTGCGATCACCAGCACCCTGGAGCCGATCTTGGCGACCTCGTCGAGAACGTGGCTCGACACCAGCACACACCGACCCTCGTCGCCGAGTCGATGGAACAGCGCGATCATCCGCCGGCGCTGCACCGGGTCGAGGCCGGTGAGCGGCTCGTCGAGGATCAGCACCTCGGGATCGTTCACGAGCGCCGCGGCAACCTTCACCCGCTGACGCATGCCCTTGGAGAACTGTCCGACCCGCTTGGTGCCGACGTCGCCGAGATCGACGAGATCGAGCGCCCGCGCAACCGCGCGTTGCGGGTCGGCCACGGCGTGGGTGCGAGCAGCGAACTCGAGGAACTCGCTGGCATCGAGATGGTCGAACAAGGCGTCCTGCTGCGGCACGAGCGAGAGCCGACCACGGACGTCGCGGTCGGCACGCGGATCGGCGCCGAGCACTTCGACCGCGCCGCGCGACGGCGGAGTGAGCCCGCACAACATGCGAAACAGTGTCGACTTGCCCGCACCGTTGGGACCGAGCAACGCCGTGACGCCTGCTCCGATGCCGAAGCTCACATCGCTGACCGCCACCACCGACCCGAAGAACTTCGAGACCGTGTGCACCGCGATCATCCCCTGACTGGGGTGGCGCCGGACGGGGGGCCGGCGGCGGCTGCACCTGGCTCGGCGGCGGCCACGCGTCGGCTGCGGGCACCTGGGTCATCGGGCGATCACCAGCTTCGAGTAGCGCCACCACACCACGGCGAGGCCGCCGACCGTCCACGCCAGGTTGGCGCCGATCACCGCCCAGGTGGCCACTTCGGGAAACTGCACCGGGGTCGCCGAAGATGCGAAAGACCAGCTCGAACGGCACCGCCGAGATCACGATCAAGCGAAAGTACGGCGAGAGGTCAGCGCCCTCGATCAGCGCCGCCGCCAGGATGGGGGTGGCGATCAGCAGCATCACGATGCCGACCGCGGCGAAGGCACGGCGATCGGTGAGGCTCGACGCCGCCATCGACACCGCACCGAGCGCCGCCGAGATCGCCACACCCGACAGCACGATGCGACCGAGCGTGGCAAGCCAGGCCGCAACGCCATCGGGGCCAGCGTTCTCCACCGTGTAGCCGATCAGCAGCAGCACCGGTGGGAGCAACGTGACGAGGCCGAGCATCGCCGCAATGGCAACGCCCTTGGCCATCAGATAGGTGCGTCGGTCGAGCGGCGTCGACAGGTACATCGCCAGCATCCCGTTGCGTCGATCGGAGACGAGCACCTCGGGCGCGACGAGCGCCGTGAAGAGCACGATGGCGAGGAAGATGAACCCGTAGTAGCCCGGGTAGTCGGCCACTTCTTCGGGCTCCAGGATGTCGCCGGGGATCAGCACGGCGATGCCGATGAACACCACGGCCGGCAGGTACGCAATCGCGACGGCGATCACCGGGAAGATCTTGTTGCGCGCCGGTCGACCGAGGCCGAGCGTGGCCCGAGTGCTCTCCCAGCTCACGCTGCGGATGGCACCGGGCACACCGGATCGTCGGCCGTCGTAGCGTTGGAAGCCGCGTTCGACGATCTGCGCGTCGCCGCGTCCCGAGTCGGTCACCGCGCGCCTCCGCTGGTGTCGTGGCCGGTGCGGTACAGCGGCTGATCTGCAGCGTCGTGGGAGAAGATGTCGTCGAGCGTTCGACGATGCCGACCGAGGCGCCGCACGCGGGCGCCGGCCTCGGCCACGCTGCGAGCAGCGAGATCGAACAGGTCGTCGTCGGGCAGACCGGTGACCGACAGCGTCGCGCCGGAGCGTCGCACGCCCGGCACCGGCGGCCACCAGGCGCTGCCGCCACGTCATCGACGGAGCGGGGCCGATCGGCAATCTCGACGAGTTCGAGTTCGATGCCACCGGATGCTCCAGCGAGTTCGGCCATCGAACCCTGGGCGACCAGACGGCCCTCCGACAGCGCCACGACGTGGTCGCACACCCGCTCGACTTCTTCGAGGACATGCGACGACAGCATGACGTCGATCCCGAAGTTCGCGGTTGACCTGCACGATGATGTTCAGCATCTCGTCGCGCTGCACCGGGTCGAGGCCGTCGGTCGGTTCGTCGAGCACGATCACCCGCGGGTCCGCGGCGATGGCCTGGGCGAGCTTCACCCGTTGGCGCTGGCCGGTCGACATCGTGCCGAGGGCCCGAAAGCGTTCTTCGCCCAGCCCGACGAGGTAGAGCGAATCGCTGGCTCGGCTGCGAGCTTCGTCGCGTGGCAGGCCCTTTCACTTCGGCGAGGTGGCGAACGAAGTCGTAGGCGCGTAGATCGTCGGGGAACACGTTGCGTTCCGGGCCGTAGCCGATCTTGGCGCGAAGCTCCGGACCACTCGAGGACGGGTCGAGTCCGAGCACCGAGATCGATCCGGCGGTCGGGGTGAGCAGGCCGAGCACCAGCGAGATCAGATGTGGTCTTGCCAGCACCGTTCGCTCCGACGAGACCGGTGACACCGGCGGGGATCGAGACGTCGAGCGAATCGAGGGCGCGGGTCGACGGGAACTGCATCACCAGGCCGCTCGTCTCGATGATCGAGGTCACGCCGAGCGAGTCTGGCAGCGGCGTGCGGCGACTTCGACGGCACGTCTCCCCCAGGCTGGTCACTACGGTCGAGCCATGAGCGCCACGAGCATCGTGCACCTTCCCGCCACCGCCAGCGTCGACGAGATCCACGAGGTGCTGCATCGGGATGCGGCGCTGATCATCGACGGCCTCGCCTCACCGGACCAGATCGACAGCGATCAGCGGCCGAGATGGCACCGTTCGTCGACGCCACGCCCACCGGCAGCGACGACTTCTCGGGACGCAACACCAAGCGCACCGGCGCGTTGATCGCCCGGTCGCCGTCGAGCCACGAACTGATCCAGCACCCGACGATTCTCGGCGTCACCGAGCGGCTGTTGCACCGGGCGCAGAGCTTCCAGTTGCATCTCACCCAGGTGATCTCGATCGGACCCGACTCGCCTGGACAGCCGATCCATCGCGATCAGTGGGCGTTCGACTTCTTCGAGTTCCCGAGCGACTACGACGTGCAGTGCAACACGATCTGGGCGCTCACCGACTTCACCGAGGCCAACGGCGCCACCCGGCTGATGCCGGGGAGCCAACACCTCCCGAACGCACATGGGCCACACCGTCGACGAGACCGTGCCGGCCGAGATGACCGCCGGATCGTGCCTGCTCTACACGGGCAAGGTGTACCACGGCGGTGGCGCCAACACCTCCGACGACACCCGGATGGGCCTCAACATCACCTACGACGTCGGCTGGCTCCGCCAAGAGGAGAACCAGTACCTGTCGTGCCCGCCAGAGGTTGCGGCGGACGTTGCCCGACGAGCTGCTGCGGCTGATGGGCTACCGGATCGGCGCCTACGCGCTCGGCTACATCGACGACGTCCGAGACCCCATCGAGGCCATCCGTCCGCCGACCGGCACGATGAGCTTCGCCCCGTAACGTTTGGTGTCAGACACCATTCGTTACGGATCCGGGCTCAGATGAGGTCGGCAGCGGTGAACGGGCTCGAGAAGCGCACGCACCACACCACCACGGTGTCGTACACCGACAGATCGACGCCGACGGGAATCTCGTAGTTCTGGTCGCCGATGTTGCCCTTGAGCACGCCGAGATCGATGAAGTCGTCGTCGAACGCACCACTGTCGCCGTCGGCGCTCGACGCCGAGAGGTACACCCGCAGGTCGGGACCGTTGTCGGTGGAGAAGTTCTCGAACCGCAGGAATCGTTGCTCGCTGCCGTCGTTGAGGACCAGGGCAGTGCCCTCGCCGCTGTAGCGGCCCCGCGGGATGAACGTCCCTTCGGCGAGAGTCACGATCTGCGGTGCCGGGGGCTCGGTCACCACGGGCGCCTGCGTGGTGGTCGGTGCCGGGGCGGCCGCAGGGCTGGAGGGGTTCTTGATCGGGTCGACAAGCGACGTGGTAGGCTCGGTCGTCGGCTCGGTGGTCGGCGCCGGTCGTGGTCTCGGCCGGTTCAGCAGCAGCAGCCACGCCCGAGTCGAACACCGGACCGTCCTCGTCGACCTTGTCGTCGATGAACAACGTGTGCACCCCGAACACGCCGAAGGCGAGGAACGCCACGGCGACGACACCGACGACAGCGACGGGAGCGAGGATCTTGATGTTGCGGCGAATCCAATTCATGGCCGCACCGTACGAGCGCACGGCCATCAACGAAGCCGGATCCCAGATCGTTCCGGATCCGTTCTCGATTCGGAAAGATGTAACGAATGGTGTCTGACACCAAACGTTACGTCAGGCGTCGATGAGGTCCTTGTCGCGTTCGTCCTGCTCGCGCTGCTCTTCCTCGTGGGCGAGGGCGATTGCACTGGTGTGCGTGCCGCCTTCGACGTTGAGGGTGGGCAGGATGCGGTCGAGCCATGCCGGCAGCCACCAGTTCCTGGCACCGAGCAGTTCCATCGTGGCGGGCACGAGCAACATGCGCACGAACGTGGCATCGAGGAACACCGCCGATGCCAACCCGAGACCGAACATCTTGATGATGCGATTGTCCTCGAGGACGAAGCCTGCGAACACCACGATCATGATCGCCGCGGCCGCCGTGATCACCCGAGCGGTGGCTGCAAGACCGTCGGCCACCGATCCCTTCGGGTCACCGGTTCGGTCGTACTCCTCCTTCACTCGTGAGAGCAGGAAGACCTCGTAGTCCATCGACAGTCCGAAGACGATGGCGAACATCATCATCGGCAGGAAGGGCTCGATCGGCCCACCAGCAGTGTTGAAGAGCGACGCCCCCCAACCCCAGCCGAACACGGCAACCACGATGCCGTAGGCGCCGCCGATCGAGAGCATGTTCATGATGACCGCCTTGAGCGGCACGAGCACCGATCGGAACACCATCATCAGCAGCAGGAACGACAGGGTCAGCACGGCGGCGAAGAAGAACGGGATGCGCTCGGCGAGGTACGAGCTGAAGTCGATGTTCGCCGCGACCGAGCCCGACACGTTGACCACCACATCGGTGCCCTCGGTGACCGACGGCACGACGTCGTCGCGCAGCGAAGTCACCAAGTTCGCCGTCGCCTCGTCCTGCGGGCCCGTCGTGGGGGTCAGCCGGATGATCGCCGCCTCGGCGGTCGCCGGGTCGCCGGTGTTCGGCAGCGGGCCGACCACGTCGGCGACGCCATCGTTGGCAGCGAGCGTTGCGGTCAACTCGGCGAGCACCTGGAAGTCCTGCGGCGAGTTGAGCTCGGCGGTGAGGAGCAACGGACCGTTGGTACCGGGACCGAACGCATCGCTGGTGAGGTCGTAGGCCTCGCGGGTCGTGGTGCCCTCGGCGAAGTTGCTCTCGTCGGAGAAGCCGAGCCGCAGCCCGAGCACGGGCACCGCCATCAGGAGCAGGAACAGTGTGGTCGCGATCGCGATCGGCCACGGGCGGTGCTGCACGAAGCGGCTCCACTTGTAGGCCCACGTCTGTCGGAGTGGCTTCTCCTTGCGGGGTGGGAGCTCCTTGCGCAACGGGGCCACGGCGAACGAAGCGAGCATCACCACGACGGCGAGCGGAACGCCGACCAGCAGCGGTTGGATGCTGAGCCCGATCCCGACCAACGCCATCGCCACCAGTCCGGCGGCGATCACGCCGCGCCAACGCGACACCTCGACCTTGCGCTGGGCGAAGCCGAGCAGCGCCGGCAGCAGGGTGACCGAGGCGATCATGGTGACCAACACGGTGACCGCGGCGCCGGTCGCCAGACCGTTGATGAACGACAGGCCCATGATGAACATGCCGAGCAGCGAGATCACCACGGTGAACCCGGCGAACACGACCGCACGGCCAGCGGTGTCGAGGGCGACGACGGTGGCCTGTTCGGGATCGAGTCCCGCCTTCAGGCCCTCGCGATACCGGGTGACGATGAACAGCGCGTAGTCGATGCCGACACCGATGCCGATCATGGCACCGAGCGTGATTGCGAAGTCGGGAACCGACATCACGTTGGACAGCAGGGTGATGATGCCGGCACCGATGCCGACGCCGAACAGAGCGACGCCGATCGGCAGGCCCATGGCGAGCACCGAGCCGAACGAGAGGATCAAGATGACGATGGCGAAGCCCAGGCCGATCAACTCCGACTCCGGCGGTTCGAACTCGCCGAGCGCCTGTCCACCGATCTCGACCTGCAGCCCGTCGACGTCGGTCGGCTTCAGCTCCGCGATCTCGGCGCCGATCTCGCCCGTCTGGGTTTCGCTGAGGTTCTCGGAGAGGTCGATCTGCGCGTAGGCGACCTGACCGGCGAGCGGCCCGTCGACGGCGACGAAACCGAGGGCCTGGCCCTGCGGCGAGTACGGGCTGGTCAGCGTGACACCCTCGATGGCGCCGACCTCGTCGAAGAGTTCGGTCATCGCCGTCTGGATCTCGGGGTCGTCGACACCCTGATCGGCGCGGAAGATGATCGTGCCCGAGCGGCCACTGCCGGCACCACCGAAGTAGGCATCGAGGGTGTCGAAGCCGCTCTTGGACTCCGAGTCGGGAATCGAGAACGAGCTGTCGCTCGATGCGCCGATCGTGCCGACGAGCGCGAACACGGTGACGAGCGCCGCGATCCAGGCTCCGAGCACGAACCAGCGTCGACGAAACCCGAACCGGCCGAGCTTGCCCCACGCCGAGTCGACGGGGACCTCCATGGGAACGTGAGGAGCGCCGTGAGCCGGCTCGTACGGGCGGTCGGCATCATCGGGCTGATCCGACGCGTCCTGGGGGGAAGTGGACGTCATGTTCATTATTGGACAGTCTGACCACTACAATGTCCGTTCGCAACAGTTGAGCCCGAACGTGTCGCACGACACAGCCGTCCCGGCACACCCGTCCGGTCCGCATCGTTCCGGCGTCACGCTCTGCTTGCGAACAACACATGCCGACTCACACCAACACTCCCGCGACCGCCGCTCCCCGTTCCGACGACCCCCGTGTCGAGCGCACCCGCGCCGCCGTGATCGACGCTGCGGTCGAACTGCTCACGACGGACGGGCCGAGTTCGGTCACCCACGCCAACGTGGCTGCTGCTGCCAACATGAGCCGCACCACCGTCTACAACCACTGGCCGACACAGGCCGACCTGTTCCGCGACACGATCGAGTCGCTCGGCAAGGTCCCCGTTCGAGCCGACCAACTCACCGGTGATCTACGCGCCGACCTCGAACTGCTGTGTGCACAGGTCGTCACCGACCTCGTCGACGATCAGCGAGCGCCGATGATCATCAACATGATGGCCCGAGCGCTGCACGACTCGACGGTGACCACCGTTCGAGACGAGTTCTTCTGCGCGTTCTCCGACATGTTCCACCACGTGATCGAAGCGGCCATCGAACACGGCCACCTCCGCGCCGACCTCGACGCCGACCGTGCCATTGCCACGCTGCTCGGCAGCTTCCTGTTCCAACGGTTCATGTCGCCCGAGGCGTTCACCGCCGAGTTCGCCGCCGCCGTGCTCGACGACTTCGTCGAGGTCAACGCGCCCACCCGAACCACCTGACGTCACACCACGAGAGCCCGAGGCGATGAGCCAAACCCCAACAGTTGGGGGTGTCGCTCATCGCTCGAGTGGTGGCGCGGATCGGGTCAGGCGTCGCGACGAGCGATGAGTGTTTCCACGGCAGTCAGGTCGTACGGGTGGCCGATCATCACGATGACATGGGTGGCACCGGCCTCGAGGAATGCCTCGAGTTGATCGACGTCACCGGGTGAGATGGCGACCGTGCGCTCGATCTCCGACGGGTCGCGGCCGATCTCGGCACACCAGTTGTCGAGCACGGCGTTCTTGTGGGCGAACGTCTCGGGCGGGCCGAACGAGTTCCAGGCGTCGGCGAACTGTGCGGTCAGCTTCAACGTGACCTTCTCGCCCGAACCACCAACGAGGATCGGGAGATCACCGATGGGTGCCGGGTTCAGCGCCGCCAGACGCGCCTTCAGACGGGGCAGATCGTCACGCAACTTGTGGAGTCGGCCGATCGCGGTGCCGAACTCGTAGCCGTACTCGGTGTAGTCACGCTCGAACCAACCCGATCCGATACCGAGGTACATCCGACCACCCGACACGTGATCGGCGGTGCGGGCCATGTCGGCGAGCAGCTCCGGGTTGCGGTAACTGTTGCACGTGACGAGCATTCCAAGCTTGGCGCGATCGGTGTCGGCCGCCATTGCGGTGAGCAGGGTCCACCCCTCGAAGTGCGTCTCGCTCGGGTCGCCGTAGAGCGGGAAGAAGTGGTCCCAGGTCCAGATCGAATCGACGCCGACCGCCTCGGCACGTCGCCAAGCGTCGCGCATCTCCACGTAGGAGGTCTGTTGCGGGTGGAGCTGAACGCCAACGTGGAAGGTCATGTCCACCAGTGAAGCACGCTCGCCTCAGACCCGACGGACGATGACGCTGCCGATCGAGTAGCCAGCACCGAACGAACACAGCACGCCGAGGTCGCCCGGAGCGAGATCGTCGCGGTGGCGATGGAAGGCGATCACCGACCCGGCCGACGACGTGTTGGCGAACTCGTCGAGGATCACCGGTGCTTCGTCCTCCGTGGGGAGCCGGCCGAGCACACCCTTCGCGATCAGCTGATTCATCTTCAAGTTGGCCTGATGCAACCAGAATCGCCGAACGCTGTCGGCATCGAAACCGAGCTGCGCGAGATGGGTGGTGATGTGCTCGGCCACCATCGGACACACCTCGCGGAACACCATCTGGCCGTTCTGGCGGAACACGAGTTCCTGCGGATCGCGTGCGACCACTTCGGACGAGTTGAGAAAACCGAAGTCGTTGCGGATGTTGTTCGAGAACTTGGTTGCCAGCTTGGTGCCGAGGACCTCCCACCGGACGGGGGCGGTGGCATCGGCGCTGCGTTCGAGCACCAACGCCGTACATGCGTCACCGAAGATGAAGTGGAAGTCGCGCATCTCGAAGTTGTTGTGGCCCGAGGTGATCTCCGGGTTCACCACCACCACACAGCTGGCCGAGCCGTTGCGGAGCGCATCCACGCCCGCCTGCACGGAGAAGGTGGCCGACGAACAGGCGACGTTCATGTCGTAGCCCCATCCGTCGGCGCCGAGTTCGTTCTGGATCTCGATCGCCACCGCCGGGTAGGCGCGCTGCAGGTTCGAGCAGCCGACGATCACCGCATCGACATCGGACGGCTGACGACCAGCTTGGGCGAGCGCTTCGTGGATGGCCGGCATCGACATCTCGGCTTGGAGGCCGAGCTGGTCCTCGCTGCGCGTGTCGAGTCGTGGCCGCATCCGTGCTGGGTCGAGCACACCGGACTTCTCCATCACGTAGCGCCGCTCGATCCCCGATGCCTTCAGGATGAAGTCTTCATCGGGCAGCGCACGCTCGGTCGTTTCGCCGCGCGCGATCTCGTCGGCGTGTTCGGCGTTCCACTTCATGGCCGCTTCGGTGAGCGACGCGACCAGCTCGGCGTTGGACACGGATTCGGGCGGCGTGAACAGCCCGGTTCCGGTGATCGACACAGCGGGGAGTTCGACGAGCGACATGCGCTCGAAGCTAACGAATTCCGTCCAGCCAGGTCCGCACGAGCGACCGCAGTGTGTCGATGCCGTCGCCCTTGGACGCGCTGACCCACACGATGTCGCCCGGATCGAGCTGACACCCGGCGGCGAGTTCCTTCTTGCGCGTGGCTCGCTTCGACGACTTGACCTTGTCGAACTTGGTGGCCACCACCGTGTGCGGAACGCCGTTGTATCGGAGCCAGTCGAGCATCCGGGTGTCGAGCGGAGTGGGCCCGATCGGTCCGTCGACGAGCACGAACACCATCGCCAGGTTCTGGCGTTCGAGCAGATAGCCCTCGATCATCTCCGGCCAGTCGCGCTTGACCGCCTTCGACGTCTTCGCGAAGCCGTAGCCCGGCAGATCGACCATCGTGGCGGCATCGTCGCGAGAGCTCTCGACCTCGAACAGGTTGATCAGCTGCGTCCGCCCCGGCGTGTTGGACACACGAGCGAGTTGCTTGCGGTTGGCGAGCGCATTGACCAACGACGACTTGCCGACATTCGACCGCCCGACGAACGCGACCTCCACGGTGGCGTCCTGCAGTTGCTCGACGCGGCTCGCCGACTGCACGAAGGTGAGTCGAAGCGGGCTACTCATCGTCGTGGTCCGGTCATCGCACCAATCTTCCAGATCGCGAGTGCCTCATCACGGATGACAGTTGTTCGCCAGCCAAACAATCCCTCGCATTCGTGCAATCAACCGTCGTACTGTTTGGACATGAAACGCGCCTCGATCCGACCCTCACTCGTCGTCCTCGGCCTCGCCGGGCTCACCTTGTCGCTCACCGCATGCGGCTCGGCCACCGAGACCGGGATCGAAAAGCTCATCGAGTCACAAGGCGGCGGAGACGTCGACCTCGACCTGAACGGCGAGGGCGGCTTCTCGATGCAGACCGAGGACGGGTCGATGACCATCGACGAAGACGGCAACTTCGTGATCACCGACGCCGAGGGCAACGAGGTCGTCGGGGGCGCCGATGCCGACACCGGCGAGTTCAACATGGAGAGCGAAGACGGCAGCTTCAGCACGGGTGCCGCCACCGAGCTTCCCGAGCAATGGCCCGCTGACGTCCCCGAGCCCGACGGACTGGCGATCATGAGCGCCACCGTCATCGGATCGGACACGGAGCTGACCGTCAGCGTCACCGGAACGACCGATGGCGAGCGCTTCGTCGAGGCCTACGCCGGCCAGCTCGAGGCCGCCGGTTTCAGCGAGACGTCGAGCTTCACCTCCGACGGCACGATCAACAACAACTACTCCAACGGCGAGTGGACGGTGAACGTCGGATTCTTCGGAACCGACAGCGACAACCAGACGACGATCTCGCTGTTCCCCGGCGGCTGAGCGCCCAGCCCGCGCCAACCGTCAGCCGCTGACGAGCGACGCCAGCGCCCAGATGGCGGCCACCAGGCCGATACCGGCGTAGACCGCGCTGCGCAGCACCGGGGCACGCTCGAGGTTGGCGTCGTCGAGTTGCTGCGCAGGCGGCTTCACGATCGCGAGGCCGTTGCCGACGAACAAGGCAGCACCGAACGCCAACGTCAGCCACGCGAGGAGATCTTCTCCGAGGAACATTCCAACAGGATGCCGGGTCCTATGCTCCTTCGGTGCCACGGGGCCGACTGCTCGCTGCGATCAAGAACCCAGCGCAGCTCGTCGTTGCTGCATTCGTGGTGTTCATCGCCTTCGGCACGATGCTGCTGTGGCTGCCGATCTCCGCTGACGGCCCCGGCCACATCGGCCTCGAGGACGCACTGTTCACCTCGACCTCAGCAGCCACGGTGACCGGACTCGGCTCCACCGACATCGGACGGTTCTCGGTGTTCGGCGAACTGGTGATCCTGATGCTGATCCAGGTGGGTGGGTTCGGGATCATGACGATCGGGTCGGTGCTGGCGCTGATCGCGTCGCACCGCGTGGGCTTGCGCCAACGGATGCTCGCCCAAGCCGAGATCGGTGCCGTCGACATCGGCGACCTCCGGCGGCTGATCGGTGCGATCGCCAAGATCACCATCGGCATCGAAGGCACACTCGCCGTCGTGCTGTTCCTTCGGTTCTGGCAGGGCGGCTACGAGACCAACATCGGCGACGCCGCCTACTCGGGGGTGTTTCACTCGATCGCCGCGTTCAACAACGCCGGCATTTCGCTCTACTCCAACAACCTGGAGCAATTCGTGGGCGACCCGGTCGTGGTCTTGAGCATTTCTGCCGCGTTCATCATCGGCGGTCTCGGGTTTCCGATCCTGGTGGAGTTCTGGCGACGCGAGCGCCACCGCCAATCGAAGCTCGCATCACGCCCGCTGCCGTGGAGTCTGCACACCAAGATCACGCTGCTTGCCACCGTCGCGCTGCTGGTCATCGGGCCGCTCGTGGTGACCACGTTCGAGTGGACCAACCCGAACACGCTCGGTCCGCTCGACACGTTCGACAAACTGCTCGCCGGGTGGTTCCAGGGGGTCACGCCGCGTACGGCTGGCTTCAACACCGTCAACATCGGCGGCATGAACGAACCAACGCTGCTGGTGATCACCACCCTGATGTTCATCGGCGCCGGGCCTGCCTCCACGAGCGGTGGCATCAAGGTCACCACGTTCGCCGTACTCGGCTACGTCCTGTGGTCGGAGGTGCGCGGCAATGCCGATGTCAATGTGTACAACCGACGCCTCCCCACCAACATCGTTCGCCAGGCGCTGACGGTGGCGTTGCTGTCGATCGGACTCGTGGTGGGCACGTCGCTGTTGCTGATGAGCATCGAGGACCTCGCGCTGTCACCGGCGCTGTTCGAAGCGGCCTCCGCATTCGGCACGGTCGGGCTGTCGACCGGGGTCACCGGCAGCATCGGCGCCACCGGCCACATGGTGCTGGTGATCGTGATGCTCGCCGGCCGTGTGGGGCCGGTCACATTCGTGACGGCCCTCGCGCTGCGCGAGCGCGCGTCGACCTATCGTTATCCCGAGGAGCGACCGATCATTGGCTGACAACATTCTTCACAACATGCTCGAAGGCTTCCGGCCAACAGTCGAGCACCAGGGCGAGATCGTCGTGATCGGCCTCGGCCGGTTCGGCTCTGCGCTGGCCGACACCTTGATCGAGATGGGCCACGAAGTACTCGGCATCGATGCCGACGAGCAGCGGGTTCAAGAGCACGCGGGTCGCCTCACGCACGTCGTGCAGGCCGACACCACCAACGAGGCCACCCTGCGTCAGCTCGGTGTGGGCGACGCCGTCACCGCGGTGGTGGCGATCGGCGCCGACGTCGAGTCGAGCGTGCTCACCACCGGCGCGCTCGTCGATCTCGAGGTGCCGAACATCTGGGCCAAGGCGCTCACCCGATCTCACGGGCGCATCCTGCAGCGCGTCGGTGCGCATCACGTGGTGTTCCCCGAGGCCGACATGGGCAGCCGGGTGGCTCGCCTGGTGACCGGGGCATTGATCGAATACTTCGCCCTCGACGACGACTTCGTGCTGGTCGAGATGCGAGTGCCGCGCAACCTCGCCGGCAAGAAGCTGGGCGACACCGATCTGCGCGCCACATACAAGGTCACCGTGGTGTGCATCAAGCCCGAGGGCAATGCGTTCACCTACGCCGAGAGCGCCACCGACCTCGGCGAGCACGACCTGATCGTGGTTGCGGGGCACCGTGGCGACATCGAACGATTCGCCAAGGTCGAAACGTGACGTTTGGTGTCAGACACCAAACGTGACACCCCGGTGATGGGACGCAAGGCAGCAATTTCTACGCTGCCATGATGAGCACAGCTGCCAGCAGCACCACCTTCGATCCCGACGCGCTGCGCGACAAGTACCGCGAGGAACGCGACAAGCGGTTGCGCGACGTCGGCAACGAGCAGTACATCGAGGTGACCGGCGAGTTCGAGCGGTACCTCCACGATCCGTACGTGGACCCGATCGAACGCGAGCCACTCACCGACGAGGTCGAGGTACTGATCATCGGTGGCGGATTCGGCGGCCTGCTCGCCGGCGCCCGGCTGCGCGAGGCCGGCGTCGACGACATCCGCCTGGTCGAGAAGGGCGGCGACTTCGGCGGCACCTGGTACTGGAACCGCTATCCCGGCGCGGCATGCGACGTCGAGTCGTACGTGTACCTGCCGTTGCTCGAAGAGATCGGCTACATGCCCAAGGAGAAGTACTCCCAGGCCGCGGAGATCCTCGCCCACAGCCAGGCGATCGGCAGGCACTTCGACCTGTACCGCAACGCGTGCTTCCAGACCGAGGTCACCGACATGCGCTGGGACGACGCCGATCGGCGCTGGGTCGTCGGCACCAACCGGGGCGATGCCATGCGTGCCCGCTACATCGTGATGGCGAGTGGACCACTGCACCGCCCGAAGTTGCCGGGCATCGACGGCATCACCTCGTTCGAGGGCCACACGTTCCACACCAGCCGCTGGGACTACGACTACACCGGCGGTGGATCCGATGGTGGCCTCGATCGGCTCGCCGACAAACGCGTCGGCATCATCGGCACCGGCGCCACCGCCGTGCAGTGCGTGCCGCACCTCGGCGCCAGCGCGAAGCAGCTCTCGGTGTTCCAGCGCACCCCGTCGTCGATCGACGTGCGCGACAACCGTCCGACCGATCCCGACTGGGCCGCCAGCCTCGAGCCGGGTTGGCAGGAACGCCGGATGGAGAACTTCAACAACCTGGTGTCGGGCATCCCCGAGTCGGAGGATCTCGTCAACGACGGCTGGACCGACATCATCGGCAACCTGCTGATCCGAGTCCGTCGTGGTGAGGGCGACATGACGCCCGAGGGCCTGATGAAGACGATGGAGCTCGCCGACTTCGAGAAGATGGAACAGATCCGCTCACGGGTCGAGGAACTCGTCGCCGACCCCAGCACCGCCGAAGCGCTCAAGCCCTGGTACCGCCAGTTCTGCAAGCGACCCTGCTTCCACGACCAGTACCTCGACACGTTCAACCGGCCGAACGTGGAGCTGGTCGACACCGAGGGCCGCGGAGTGAAGCGAATCACCCCGTCCGGCGTGATCGTCGAGCGGCGCAACGCCGACGGCGTACTGGCCGAGGAGGAGTTCGAGCTCGACTGTCTGATCTACGCCACCGGGTTCGAGGTGGGCACCGAATACACCCGCCGCGCCGGCTACGAGCTGTACGGGCGCGACGGCCTCACGCTCACCGAGAAGTGGAGCGATGGTGCCTCGACGCTGCACGGCATGCACAGCCACGGGTTCCCGAACTGCTTCATCTTCTCCAACGTGCAGTCGGGCTTCACCGTCAACTTCCCGCACATGCTCAACGAACAGAGCAAACACCTCGCATACATCCTCAGCGAGGCACGCAGCCGCAGCGCAACCCTGATCGAGGCCGACGCCGACGCTGAGGCCGCGTGGGTCGACACGATCGTGCAGCTGTCGCAGATGAACCTCAGGTTCCTCGAGTCGTGCACCCCCGGCTACTACAACAACGAGGGCAAGCCGAGTGAGCGCAGCGTGCAGAACGGCAGCTACGGCGCCGGGTCGCTCGCGTTCATCAAGGTGCTCGAAGACTGGCGCTCCACCGGCGAACTCGCCGGCCTCGACCTGTCCTGAATCCAGCAGCGATGAGCGAACCCCGCACATGCGGGGTGTTCGCTCATCGTTGTCGGGGGGTGGGTACGAGCTGACGGTCTTCCCGCCGGGTTCAGCTCGGCGTGGTGGTCGTCGTGGTGGTGGTGGTCGTCGTGGTCGCGGTGGTGATGTCGCGACGTTCCACGAACAACACCGTGACGCGGTCGTCGTCGTCGAGGAGGTCGGTGAGGGCGCCAACCAGTTCCGTGGCATCGGGGGCCACGGGTCCGGCCACTTCGATGATCGCCTCGGTTCCGTCGAACGTTGTCGACAGCACCGACACCTCCTGGGTCGTGGCCCAGTCGCGTGCGAGCAGGTCGACTCGATCGCCGAGCACCTGTTCGGGCGTCGGTGCCGGTGGTTGACCCAGCACGTTCTCGCGCTTCAGCCAGGTGAGCTGCACCTCGAACGTCTGGCCGAGTTCGTCGTCGAGCAGTGTGGTCAAGGAGTCGATCGACGGGGCGTCGACCGTGCCGCTCGCATCGAGGCGAATCACGTTGTCGGCAACCGACAGCGCGTCGGTGCGGCCGCGCGCCTCGGAGCCGAGGTCGGCGAGCCACTGGTCGACGATCTCGGTCACGTCGGCGGCGAGCTGCTCTTCGTCGGACACCACCGAACTCACCGGTGGCGTGGACGTCGTGGTCGTGGCCTGGTCGACCCGGTCCCATTCGATCGACACCACCCGCGTGGCCCCGAACGCCGTTTGCAGTGACGTGATCAGCGGAGCCGCATCGGGGGGCGTGTCGAAGCTTCGCACGGCAACCGTGATGCGCTGGTCGTCGAACACCACCGTCGGCGCCGATCGGCGATCGGTGGGCCCGAGCCAGGTCGACACGATGTCGAGGGCAGCGACCTCCCGCTCGGAGCGTTCCACCGCCGAGGTCGATGCGCCGTAGAGCGGCAGGGCGATTGCGACCACGACCACACCGACACCTGCCGCGACCAGCGACGAATGCCGGAAGGTGTTCGCCAGGCGTCGCGGCGGCACGAACCCGGTCACCACGAACACCACCACGCCGGCGAGGATGATCGCGAACAAGTTCGTGGTGTAGAGCAGCATTGCGCCCCACGCGAACGTGGTGTTGCCGGCCTCCAGCGAGATGCCGACGGCACCGAGCGGCGGCACCAACGCGACGGCGACGGCCACCCCGGGCAACGACGCGGATGCGTCCTTGCGGACCGTGGCATACGCGCCTGCGGTTCCTGCGGCGAGTGCGACCACGAGGTCGCGGATGTCGGGGGCCGTGCGGCTGGTGACCTCGCTCGGCAATTCGCCGTTGACGAACAGCGCCGCCAACACGTACGACAGCGCGATCGACCACACGGTCGCGAGCGCCACCACACCGAACGACCGGAGCGACTTGCGAAACAACGCCATGGCGATGCACGCCGCAGTGGCCAGTACGGGCTGCATGAACGGCGCCAGCAGCATGGCGCCGATCACCACCGCAGCCGAGTTCGCCGACAGCCCCATCACGGCCACGATCACCGACAGCGTGATCATCACCGTGAACCGGAACGCCCAATGGTCCTGACGTTTGATCGCCAGCTCGGCCATCACCCGCTGACGTTCCGACGAATCGAGATGGCGATGCCACCAGCGGCGACGCGCCTGTCGGTGCAGCCCGAGGCTGGGGTCGTCGGTCTCGGCCACGAGGCGGATCATAGAGAGGCTGACGGCCCGACGGACGCGACCCCGACCGCCCAGGTCTCGGCATACGAGCCGCGAGCGCGAGACTGACGCATGGCTGACTACGACCTGATCATCCGTGGCGGTTCCGTCATCGACGGCACCGGCGCCGAGGCCCGAACCGCCGACGTCGCCGTTCGCGACGGCCTGATCGTCGAGGTCGGCACGGTCACTGCCGGCGCCACGCGCGAGATCGACGCGGACGGAGCTCTCGTGATCCCCGGCATCGTCGACATCCACTCGCACTACGACGGCCAGGCCACCTGGGACGAGCGACTGCAGCCGTCGTCGTGGCACGGAGTGACCACCGTGGTCACCGGCAACTGCGGGGTCGGGTTCGCTCCGGTCGACGATGCCGATCACGACAAGCTCATCGAGTTGATGGAGGGCGTGGAGGACATCCCGGGAGCGGCGCTCCACGAGGGGCTGCGGTGGAACTGGAATTCGTTCGGTGAGTTCCTCGACGCGGTGGACTCGATTCCCCACGACATCGACCTCGCGATGCAGGTCCCCCACGGTGCGCTGCGCCTGAACGTGATGGGTGAGCGTGGCGCCAACCACGAGGACGCCACTCCCGACGACATCGCCGCGATGGCCGATCTCGCTCGCGAAGGAATCGAGGCAGGTGCTCTCGGGTTCACCACCAGTCGCACCCGCAACCACAAGACCTCCACCGGCGCCTACACGCCCACACTCACCGCGGCACCCGACGAGCTGATCGGCATCGCCCAGGGTGTCGGGACGACCGGCACCGGGGTGCTCCAGGTGGTGTCCGATTTCCTCGACGTCGACGCCGAGTTCGCCACGCTGCGCCGGATGGTGGCCACGTCGGGCCGGCCGATGTCGATCTCGGTCGCCCGGAACCCGATGGTGCCCGACGCGTTCCGGGGGATTCTCGACCACATCAGCGCGGCCAATGTCGACGGGCTGGCGATGACCGGGCAGGTGGCACCCCGCGCCGTCGGGCTGATCCTCGGGCTCGAATGCACACTCAATCCGTTCCTCACCAACGCCGTGTATCGCGAGATCGCGGAGCTGCCCCTGGCAGATCGCGTGGCGGCACTTCGGACCACCGAACTCCGCGAGCGCCTGCTCGCCGAGGCCACCGAGCGCTCGCGGGACAAGCTCGGCGGCAACCTGATCAGCCGCTTCGACCTGTTGTTCGAGATGGGTGACGAGCCGAACTACGAACCGACGCTCGACACCTCGATCGCTGCAGAAGCCGCGCGCCGCGGACGCTCACCCGAGGAGGTCGCGCTCGACGCGATGCTCGCCGATGACGGGCACGGGCTGATCTACCTCCCGTTCCTCAACTACGTCGACGGCAACCTCGACGGCTGTCACGAGATGCTCGTGCACCCTCACACCGTGCCGGGCCTCTCCGATGGTGGGGCGCACGTGGGCACGATCTGCGACGGCAGCTTTCCCACCACGCTGCTCGCCTACTGGGGCCGCGACCGCGATCACGATCGCATCCCACTGCCGTTCCTGGTGCAACGCCACTGCCGCGACACCGCCCGCACGGTGGGGCTGCTCGATCGCGGCGTGATCGCTCCCGGCTACCGGGCCGACCTCAACGTGGTCGACTTCGACAACCTTCGCCTCCACAAACCCACGATCGTGCACGACCTGCCGGCGAACGGGCGACGCCTCCTGCAGCGCGCCACCGGCTGGCGGCACACGATCGTGGCCGGCCACGAGACCTACCACGACGGTGTCGCCACCGAGGCGCTTCCGGGCCGTCTGATCCGAGGCGCCCAGGCCGCCCCCAGCGGGGTCGCACGATGACCGTCGCCGATCACATCAGCCCGAACGCGAGCGAGGCGGTCGAACTCGAACCCCACGCCAACTGGCGAGCCGCCGACATCGGTGACGTCGAGCAGTGGACCCTGCGGCTGACCGATGCGCATCACGCCGAACTCGATGCGGCGCTGGTACGCGCTCGCACCGTCACCGACGACGTGCTCGACGTGACCGCCGACGATTTTCCGCTCCCGACACTCGCACCCGAGCTGCGTCGAGTTGCCGAGGAGTTGGTGAACGGTCGCGGGTTCGCACGGATCGCTGCGCTCGACATCGAACGCCTCGGCGCTGAAGATGCGTCGTGGATGTACTGGGGCATCGGCATGCACCTCGGGGAGCCCTGGCCGCAGAACGCGAAGGGTCATCTGCTGGGCGACGTGCGTGACCAGGGCAAGGCCCCCGACGATCCCACCGCGCGCGGCAACGAGATCGGGGGGCATCCGCTCGGCTTCCACAGCGACGGCTCCGACCTCGTCGGGTTGATGTGCATCGACGCTGGTGTGCGTGGCGGCGAGAGCCTGGTCGCCAACGCGGTCGGTGCGTACAACGCGCTCGTGCGGTCGCGGCCGGATCTCGCTGCCGTGCTGTTCGAGCCGTTGCCGTACGACTTCCGCGGCGAACAGCGCGACGGTGGCCGTCCGTTCTACGAGGTGCCGGCGTTCACGCGCCACACCGGGCCCACCGGCGACCGGCTGTTCGTGCGGTACATCCGCCCGTTCATCCAGGCCTCGCAGCGTCACGCCGAGGCGCCCCGCCTCACCGACATCCAGGTCGAAGCGATGGACGCGTACGACGCCCTGATCAACGACCCCGACAACCGGGTCGAGATGGCGTTGCGTCCGGGCGACATCCAGTTCGTGAACAACTACCACGTGCTCCACGGCCGCCGCCGCTACGTCGACGACACCGCGAGCGGGCAGGTGCGCTGGCTCAAGCGGCTGTGGCTGGCCACCGACGTCCTCGGTCCCGACGACCGGCCCGAACGATTCCAGCGCGTCGGTGCCATGGGCCACTGGGGCTCGCGCCGCACCCGCGCCTGATCACGCCTGGGGTCAGACCCCACGCGTGATCGCGTCCGACGGAAACAGGGTGGTCGGTGTCGTCAGTCATGGTGGACGGACAAATCGGTGAACGCGAGGACGCCACGCGAGATGACCAATCGAGACGAGCACGACGTCACCAGCGACGCTGGTCTGCTCGCGTTCTACGACGCGGTGTTCGCCGATGCGTACCGCTGCGCCGCACGACTCGTCTGGGGTGATCGTGCCGCTGCCGAGGACCTCGTGCAAGACGCCTTCGTGCGGCTCGTGCGAAGCATCGAGTCCGGCGCCGTCACCACGGTCGGAGGCGGCTGGATGATCACCACACTGCGACGCATCCACATCGATGGACTCCGATCGCAGGAACGTGAACAACGGCGCCTGCAGGTGGCCGCCGGCCCGCCGGCAAGTCCAGACACCACTGGCACCACCGAGTTCGTGAGCATGCTCGACGGCCTCAACGACCGGGAACGCACAGCGCTGGTGTTGCGCTACGTCGACGACCTCAGCGTGGCCGACGTCGCGGAGCTGATGGACAGCACCACCCGAGCGACCGAGTCGCTGCTGCAGCGGGCGAAACAGAAGGTACGCGACACCAGGAGTGCGTCATGAGCGACGAACGCAACGACGCATGGCTCGACGACCTTCGAGCCGAGCCGGTCGACCTCGAACCGAGGCCCGGATTCCAGGCTGAACTCCGAGCGACGATCGCCGCCGAGCGCAGCCGGGGCGCCGCTCCAGCACCAACGCCTGCGACTGGGCGTCCGCGATGGTGGATGCTCGCCGCCGTCGCTGCCTGCCTCGGCCTGCTCGGTGCTGGACTGGTGGCATTCGGCGGCGGCAACGACACCCTCACACCGGCCACCGTGCCCGTGCCATCCACCGACGGCGGAACACCGGCAACCACCGCACCAGCAACCACCGCACCGCAGGAAACGATTCCCGAGGTCACAGTCGTGCCCGCCAGCGCCGACCTGACCGTGACCGACCTCCGAGCGATCAGCCTCGACGAGTGGATCGACGCCGACGCTGCGCTGCCGATCGCCGACGACATCGTCGGCATCGACCGCGATGCGCTCCCCGCCGGATGGTCGGTGTCGGACGAAGACGGTCGCCTGCTGCTGTACCCCGGCGACATGTCCGGCTACCGGTACACCGCGACCGTCACGACCGATGACCAGACGTCGTACACGGTCACCTTCGTCACCGATGAGCTCCTCGGGAGCGATCCGTGCTTCCTGCCGACCGCCGGGTTTGCGGGAACGGTCGGCGACCTCACCGGTGCCACGGTGGGCGACGCCGTGTGCGGGCGCACCGCTGACGGCGCCGATCTCGCTGTGGTCCCTGTGGTCGGTTCGGTCCCAGCCGCGACATCGAGTGCGTTGGACGTTGCCAACACGCTGCGGTTCGCCAAAGCCGACGACGTGCCACACCCCGATCTGGCGTTTCTCGCAGCCGATCGTGACGAACCAGACGTGGTCGACTTCGCCGGCACTCTGTCCGGGGCGCGATGGGCAGTGACCGTCGAGCCCGCTGGCACACGGCGGATGGACAACTACATCGCCGGAAATTTCTCGTCCGGCATGGAGGCGAGCAACATCGCGGTCACCGTCGGCCAGGAGTCGCCGGTCGTGGAAAGCCTGCTCGAGGGTGTCCCTGGCTACGGCGCGGTCGTCTACGGACACGTCGAGGGTGACGCCGTTGCGGTCATCGCGACCACGAACGACGGGGAGACGGCCCGCCTCCCGATGCTGGCGATCGACGGACGGAGCGCCTTCGCCGTGCCGATCCCCGACGGCGTCGACATCGACACGCTCACCTTCGTCGATGCCGACGGTTCCGTGATCGCGATCGGCGACGTGCCGGACGTCCCGCGCGGCTACGGAGGTGGGTTCCTCTCGCTGCTGCCACGCCGTTGACGGTCGGGTTCGGGTCGGGGCTCGTGACATCAGGCTGATCGATCGAGCATGATGAACCGATGACGACACTCGACAACGCGCTGGTGGCAGCCCGCCAGCACTACGTCGACGCCAACCCGGTCAGTGCCGAGTGGGCGCAGCGGGCCGCTGACGTGCTGCCTGGCGGCAACACGCGATCGGTGCTGCATGTCGACCCCTTTCCGTTCCGCGTCGCGTCAGCCGAGCGGCAGTTCCTCGTCGACGTCGACGGACATCGCTACGTCGATCTGCTCGGCAACTACACCGCCGGGCTCCTCGGCCACTCCCCCGAGCCGGTGCGCGCCGCAGCGCACGCCGCGATCGATGGCGGATGGGCCCTCGGTGCGGTGCATCCGAACGAAGTCCGCCTCGGCGAACTGATCGTCGGTCGCTTCGCATCGATCGAGCAGGTCCGCTTCACGAACTCGGGCACCGAAGCGAACCTGATGGCGCTCGCCCTCGCCACGCACCAGACGGGCAGATCCAAGGTGCTCGTGTTCGACGGCGGCTACCACGGGGGCGTGCTCACCTTCGGCGAACATCGCGAGGTCAACGTCCCGCACGACTGGATCGTGTCGAGCTACAACGATGTCGACGCGATCGATGCAGTGTTCGACGAACACGGGGCCGACATCGCCGCCGTGCTCGTCGAGCCGCTGCAGGGCTCCGCGGGCTGCATCCCCGGCCACGCGGAGTTCCTGCATGCGCTGCGGCGTCGGTGCGATGAGTCGGGTGCGCTGTTGATCTTCGATGAGGTGATGACCTCGAGACTCGCCCCCGGCGGCGCGCAGGAGACACTCGGGCTCACCCCTGACCTGACCACCCTCGGCAAGTACCTCGCCGGCGGCTTCACGTTCGGAGCCTTCGGCGGCCGACGCGACCTGATGGCGGCATTCGACGCGACTGCAGGCGGGCGGCTCGGCCATGCGGGCACGTTCAACAACAATGTCGTGTCGATGGCCGCCGGTGTCGCAACGCTGACCAGCGTGCTCACGCCCGAGGTGCTGGCCACCACGAACGCCCGGGGCGAGCGACTGCGCGCTGCGCTGAACGCCGCCTTTGCTCGACACGGCCTCCCGATGTGTGCGAGTGGATCAGGATCGCTGATGAACGTCCACGGAACGGCGGGTCCCGTGGACGCCGTCGAGGATCTGCAGGCGTCCGACGATCGCTGGAAGGAACTGCTCTTCTTCGCCGCACTCGACGCCGGGTTCTACATCGCCCGGCGGGGCTTCATCGCCCTGTCGATCGAGATCACCGACGTCGACGTCGACACCTTCATCGCGTTCATCGACGCCTGGGCACTGACCCTGGCCTGACGCTCGGTCAGATCTCGTCGAGAATCTGTTGCCGCTTGACGGCGTACTCGGCGTCGTCGATGTGGCCCTTGGCCTTCAACTCCTCGAGGGCGGCGAGGCGTTCAGTTGGCGACGGGGGCGTCGGTGCATTCGGCGCAAGGCCGGGCTGGTCACGCATCGCTTTGGCAAGCGACGCGGCATCGCGATCGGAATCTCGCTGCTCGTCGGCCTCGACCTGCGCGAAGATCAACGTCCTGACATGCTCGGGGTCGGGGATGTTCTCGAACACCGAGTCGCCGGTTTCGCCCGCCGACTCGATCGTGACCACGCCGTTGTTGAGCAGACGAGCGATCAACGACTGATTGAAGTTGACGTTGTTGATGCGATTGAGCGGAATCGACACGCCGCGTCGACGGATCACGCCGCTCTGGTAGGCCACACGTTCGCTCGTGATGGCGAACTTGGTGGTCTTCCACTGCACCAATTCGTACATCACGTTGATCACGAGCAGCACGATCGCTGCGATCATCACCCACCAGATCACCGAGTCCAGCCAGTCGACGTTGACCAACGACAGCAACAGCAGCAGACCAATCACGCCGAAACCCGCGGCAACCTGCTTCCAGAAATAGAACCAATGAGGGTTCGAGGCGAGAATCATCTCTTCACCAGGCATCACTTCGATATCAGAGCCCATCATTCGGCGAACTGTACTCCTCCCCGAGTCACCACGCCGCAACAACGCGGGCGAGTGCGGTGGCAGCCGATGCCAGCACGATCACCACCACGAATGGGGCTCGCCGCCAGAGTGCGAGCCCGGCAACCGCCAGCCCGACGAGGCGTGCGTCGATCACCACCGCCATCGCATCGCCCACGGTCGACACCACCGCCAATGCCGCAAGGAGCGCCGCCGGGAGGAGTGCCACCACCTGCTGCACGCGCATCGGGAGCGTGCGCTCGCCGAGCACCAGCGGCCCCGCCGACTTCAACGCGAACGTGCCGATCGTCATGATCACCAGCACCACGGTTGCGTTGCTCACCGGTCCACCTCCGCTGAACCGATGCCCGTGCGTGGCCACGGCAGGCGGGCTGCGCCGACGCCGAGCATCGCGGCGAGGATCGGCACCCCGGCCGGCGTGAATGGAATCAACACCACGGCGATCGTTGCGCCGGCAATGGCGGTGCGCAACTGTGCGGGCGTGGCCAGCCGCGGCCACAGCAGCGCGAGGAAGGCCGCGGGGCCCGCAGCGTCGAGGCCGAGGTCGGTGATCAGGTCGCCAGCGCCGGAGAATGCGACGTAGCCGATCACCGTCGAGAGGTTCCACACGATGAACACACCGATGCCGGCAACCAGATAGCCATAGCGGCGCCAGCGCAGTTCGTGCTGGGCCGCACCGACAGCCGTCGACTCGTCGATCATCAGCTGCGACATCGCAGCGCGCTGCCACCAGGCGCCGAACAGCGCCGGTGCCATGATCACTCCGAACGCCAGTGACCGAACGTTGAGCAGCAACCCGGCGATCGCCGCCGACGCCACCGATCCACCGTCGCCGAGGATCTCGACGGCTGCGAACTGGCTGCTACCACCGAACACCAACGCCGAGAAGCCCACCGCCTGCAGCAGCGACAACCCAGCCGTGGCCGCCGAGGCGCCGAAGACGATCCCGAACGGGGCCACCGCTGCCACGATCGACGCGGCCTGGCGGTGGATGGCCCGACGGATCTCGGCGTCGGCACCGCTCGCGTTGTCGTCTCGTGTCGCCACGGTGGTGCAGTCTGGCCCCGGTAGCGTCCGGCGGCGTGTTCGTGACGGGTGGTGACAGTGCTCGCTCGGTGCGGCGACCGGCTGCATCGTTCAAGGTGCGGCGCCGCTCGCTGTCACCGAAGCGTCAGGCGGAATTCGATCGTTGGATCGTTGCCTGGGGCCTCGACCTCGACGGCCCGGTCCTCGACTGGACCGACACCTTCGGTCGCAACGGCGATGTCGCGCTCGACGTCGGCTTCGGCCACGGTGAATCCACGATCGAGATGGCCGCGGCGCAGCCCGACCTCGACGTGATCGGTGTCGAGGTCCACACGCCGGGCGTGGTCACCGTGTTGGACGCGATCGAACATCGCGACCTGCGTCAGATCCGGGTGGTGCACGGCGACCTCCTGCCGTTTCTCGATCGGATCGCTCCCGAGTCGCTCGCCGTCATCCGCATCTACTTTCCCGACCCGTGGACGAAGCGGCGGAACTTCCATCGGCGCCTGGTCGGGCCCGACGTGGTCGCAGCGTTGGTCGATCGCCTTCGCATCGGCGGGCAACTCCACCTGGCGACCGACATCGCCGACTACGCCACCGAGATGGCACGGGTGTGCAACGCCGAGCCACGCCTCGCCGGCGGCGTGATCGACCGACCCGATTGGCGGCCGCTCACCCGCTTCGAGCAGCGCGGCCTCGACGCCGGCCGCTCCCCCACCGACCTGCTCTACACCCGCCTGTAACGATTGGTGTCTGACACCAATCGTTACGTTGCGATGCGGTATCGGAAACCCTCACCCTTGCCGTAGCGGGGCGGGTAGGCGAAGCGTTCGACGAAGGTGCCGCCCGCGGCGACGATCACACCCTGCGATGCCAGGTTGTCGACGTCGGTGGTGACCTCGATCCATTGCAGACCCTCGGCGGCTGCGTCGACGCAGATCGATCGAACCGCAGCGGTCGCGTAGCCCCGGCGCCGCTTCCACGGCACCACGCTGTAGCCGACATGGCCGAGCACGTAGGGTGGAAGTGCCTCGGTGCCCGGCTGCCAGCGCAAGCCGATCGAACCGCAGAACTCACCGTCCCACATCCACTTGCGATAGCCGGGCAGTCGGGCCGCTGTCGATCCATCCGGCATCGGAATCGGCGCGCCGGCAGCCTCACGATCGACGAGCGATGCCAGAAACGCAACGGGGTCACGGCGGATGTGTTCGCGCTCGACCAGGCCGGCCTCGGCATCGATGGTGTTCGGCGACCAGCCGCGATCGATCGCGTCCACGTACCCGTCGAGTTCGATGTCGCTCGGCCACCGCAGTTCCATGGCGCCGACCGTACGCGCCGCTCACGCGGCGGGCGGCGAGGGTTTCAGTTCCTCGAACGTGTCGATCTTGCGGATCGACGGGAACACCACCGCGAAACTGGCGGCGATGATCACGGTGATCAGCCCACCGCCGGCGATCGCCCACGGCACCCCGAACATGCGAGCGGCCACACCGCTCTCGAATGCGCCGAGCTCGTTCGACGCCCCGATGAACACACCTTCGACGGCGCTCACGCGGCCGAGCTGTTCGTCGGGTGTCACGAGCGGCACGATCGAGCCGCGGATGAACATCGAGATCATGTCCGCAGCCGAGATCACCACCAGCGCAATGAAGGCCACCGCGTAGCTCTTCGTGAGCCCGAACACCATCGTGCCCGCACCGAAGATCGCCACCGTCCACAGCAGCGTCGGCCCGACCCGGCGGGTGATCGGACGCGTGGCGAGCCAGATCGCCATGGCTGCCGCGCCGATGCCGGGCGCGGCGCGCAACCAGCCGTAGGCGATGTCGCCGACGCCGAGCTGTTCGGTGGCCACCACCGGGATCAGCGCGATCGCTCCGCCGAAGAGCACGGCGAACAGGTCGAGTGAGATCGTTCCCAGCACCACCGGGGTGCGACGCACGAACCGCAACCCCTCCAGGGCCGCGTGCAGCGTGGGCCGATCGGTGATGCGCTCGGGTTCGCGTGCATACGTGATCATCAGGATCGGAATGATTGCGCCGAACTCGAGGATCGCTGCGAGTGCATACGCCTCGCTCGGGCCCACCGAGTACAGGAACCCGCCGAGCACCGGTCCCACGATGGAGGCAGCGGTGAAGGTGGCCGTCCACAGCGCAATGATCTGCGGGAACATCGCCGGCGGTGCGAGCAGGGGTGCGATCGAGCGACGCGACGGCGCCAGCATCGCGTCGGCCGCGCCGAACACGAACGCAATCAGGAACAGTGGCCACACCGTGCCCGGGTCGATCTGGCTGTAGACGACCAACGCCACCGCACAGCTCACCCGGCCGAGGAGGAACAGCGCACTCACTCGGCGCCGGTCGAATCGGTCGGCGACCCAACCGCTCACGAGCACCAGCAGCACCGCCGGCACGAACTGTGCGAGCCCGATGAACCCGATGTCGAGCGCGTTGCCCGAGATGTCGAACGTCTGCTTGAACAGCACGGTCACCAGCAGGTTGCGGGCGGTCGCGGCAAGCGCTGTCGACAGCAGATACCGGCGCACCGACGGGTGGCTGAGTACCTCACGCGCCGTTGCCACCCCGGCACGCTAACGACGTGAGTGGACCACATCTCATTGCGCCCGCAACTATCTGCGGTTAGGATGGTCGTATGACCGACGCCTTGCTGCAGACGTTCCCCCTCGGCACCCAGTGGCCGACGATCGATCCGTTCCTGTTCTGTGCACATCACCGCGACGACTACCCGACCGGCACGGTCGACCTCGCCCCCGACGCGCCGCTGGTGGGCCGTGACATGGGCCAGGACTTCGCCGGCGTCGACGGGTGGAACATGTACCACGGATCGACCGTGCCCGGATTCCCGCAGCACCCTCATCGCGGGTTCGAAACCGTCACCTATGTTCGAACCGGGTTCTGCGACCACAGCGACTCACTCGGTGCCACCGCCCGCTTCGGTCGCGGCGACACCCAGTGGATGACCGCCGGCAAGGGCATCGTGCACTGCGAGATGTTCCCGCTCCTCGACGCCGAGGCGCCGAACCCGCTGGAGTTGTTTCAGATCTGGCTCAACCTGCCAGCGGCCGACAAGATGGTCGACCCCTACTTCACCATGCTGTGGAGCCACGAGACACCCACGGTGGTCGCGGCGTCAGGCGATGGCGATGCACTGGTCGACATCACGGTGATCGCTGGCTCGTTGGACAATGCCGAAGCGCCGAGCCCGCCGCCGAACTCGTGGGCCGCGAAGGCCGAGGCCGACGTTGCCATCTGGCACCTCCGCTTCGATCCGGGTGCTCGGTGGACGATGCCTGCGGCGGGGCCCGAGTCGCATCGGTTGCTCTACGCGTTCTCCGGTTCGTGGCTCACCGTCGACGGCGAACGCCTCGACGCCGGCAACGGCGCCGTGCTCGATCCCGACCGTCCTCTGGAACTCGTCGCGGGTGATCAGGGCGTCGAGTGCATGATCCTGCAGGGTCGACCGATCGGCGAGCCGGTGGCGCAGTACGGCCCGTTCGTGATGAACACCCAGACCGAGATCCAGCAGGCCTTCGAGGACTACCGTCGCACACAGTTCGGCGGATGGCCCTGGGGTGCCGACGACCCCAACCACGGCCCCGAGCCGCGCCGGTTCGCCCGCCACGCCGACGGCCGCGTCGAAACGTTCGACATCGAGCCCGTCACCACCGCCTGAGCCGGCCCCACCACCCCGTTTGCGTTGCGCTTTCGGTGGGCCGGCCCACCGGAACTGCAACGCAAACGTGCTCTTGGCGCGACACTGGCGGGATGGACAGCGCACAGTGGGACACCCGCTATTCGACTTCTGAGCTGATCTGGACCGGCTCGGCGAACCAGTTCGTGGAGGCGCATCTCGCCGACCTCGAACCCGGCACGGCGATCGACCTCGCTGCCGGCGAGGGCCGCAACGCGGTCTGGCTCGCCAAGCGGGGCTGGACCGTGAGCGCCGTCGACTTCTCCCAGGTCGGCCTCGACAAGGCCGAACGACTTGCGGGTGACCACGGCGTGGAGATCACCACCATCTGCGCTGACGCCACCGTCTGGCAACCCGATGCCCCGGTCGACCTGGTGATGCTGTCATACCTGCAGCTGCCGGCCGACGACCGCCGACTGGCACTCGAACACGCCGCCACGTGGCTCAACCCCGGCGGCACGTTGTTCGTGATCGCCCACGATCGCTCGAACGTCGAGCACGGCCACGGAGGGCCGCCGTCGCCCGAGGTCTGCTACACCGTCGACGACACCGTGGCGGCGCTCGGCCACCTCGATGTGATCAACGCAGAGGTGGTCGAACGACACGTCGACACGCCCGACGGCGCAAAGACTGCGCTCGACACGCTGGTCATCGCACGGCGGCCGCTCTGAGTTCGAGTGCACGTGCCGCCACCACCGGTGCCGACGCGCCGGTGACCGTGAGGTGTCCCATCTTGCGACCTGGGCGAGCCTCGCTCTTGCCGTAGAGGTGCAGCTTGGCGTGTGGGTCGTGGAGCACGACGGTCCAGTCGGGCTCGCCACCCTCCCAGAGGTCGCCGAGCAAGTTCACCATGGCGACCGCCGGTGCGGTCATCGCGGTCGACCCGAGCCACAACCCACACACGGCGCGTACCTGCTGTTCGTATTGGCTGGTGACGCTGGCGTCGAGCGTCCAGTGCCCGCTGTTGTGCGGTCGAGGCGCGAGTTCGTTCACGAGGAGTTCGCCGTCCACCACGAAGAACTCGACGGCGAGCACACCGACATAGTCGAGCGCATCGGCAATCGCCATTGCCAGGCCCACCGCCCGGTCGGCCAGCGTGGCGTCGACAGGGGCCGGCACCACCGACAGGTCGAGGATGCCGTTCACGTGCCGATTCTCGGCCACCGGCCACGCCTCGATGTCGCCCACGGCGGTACGAGCGACGATCACGCTCAGCTCGGTGTCGAGGTCGAGGCGCTGCTCGACGACACACGCGACACCGCCCAATTCGGCCCACGCGGCCAACGTCTCGGCCACCCCGGTCACGGTGCGCTGTCCCTTGCCGTCATAGCCGAGCCGGGCGGTTTTGATGATTACGCCGCCATCCACCAATGGTTCGTCGATGACCGGCGTGTCGCCCTCGATCACGTCGAAGCGGCCAACCGGGAACCCGTTCTCGGCGAGGAAACGCTTCTCTGCCCTACGGTCTTGCGCGATGCGCACCGACGCCGGCGAAGGCGCCACCGGCACGGTCCCGGCAAGCTCGTCGAGCGCGACCGCTGGTGGGTTCTCGAACTCGGTGGTGACCACGTCACAGTCGAACGCCAGGCGGCGCAGCGCACCCGGGTCGTCGTAGGTGGCAATCAGATGATCGTGCGCCAACAGACCCGCAGGCGCCGACGGATCCGGATCGAGCACCATCGTGCGATACCCCATCGTGGCCGCCGCCATCACCGCGTAACGGCCAAGTTGCCCACCACCGAGGATGCCGATCGTGGCGGGAGGAACGATCGCGGTCACGGTGTCTCGTTCGGGGGCAGCACCGACGACGCAGCCTGATCGCGCCGCTGCTCGCGGTAGGCATGCAGCGCGTCGCGCAGTTCCGGGTCGTCGGCTGCAAGCAGTGCCAAGGCAAACAACGCTGCGTTGGTGGCGCCGGCTTCACCGATGGCGAAGGTGGCAACAGGGATGCCGGCCGGCATCTGCACGATCGAGTAGAGCGAGTCCTGTCCCGACAGGTGGCGCGACGCCACCGGCACGCCGAGCACGGGCACCACGGTCTTGGCAGCGAGCATTCCGGGAAGGTGCGCGGCCCCGCCCGCGCCGGCGATGATCGCTCGGAGGCCACGATCGGCCGCAGCCTCGGCGTAGGCGAACATCTCGTCGGGCATCCGATGAGCGCTGACCACCTTGGCCTCGTGAGCAACACCGAACGACGCGAGCACCTCCACCGCCTTCGACATCGTCGGCCAGTCGCTCGACGATCCCATGACCACGCCGATGAGAGGAGCTGTGTCGGGCACCCTTGCAGCGTACGCGTTCGGGCCGGCTCGCTTCAGATCAACTCGCGTCGTTCGCTCAAGCGGAGGCAGAGATACCCGGGGACCGTCGGAAGCCAATAGTTGATCAGCCGGAACAGCAGCACCGCGGCCCATGCCGTTGCGTCGTCGACTTGTGCTGCGGTCAACAAGAACACGAGTGCGGCCTCGATGGCGCCCACCCCGCCGGGCGTCGGCACCGCCGAGGCAATGGTGTTGGCAACCATGTAGATCGCGCCGATCTCAGCGAACGACAGATCGATGTCGAACGCCCAGCACGACAGGGCGAACGCCACGATGGTGGAGAGCTTGGCAAGCGCCTGCCCGCCGAACAGCAGCGCCAGCTTCGAGGGGCGCCGCGCCAGTTCACCGAAATCGTGGCGGATCTTCTCCGCAGTCGACTTCACGAAGGTGACCACCCACCGGCGGAACTTCGGTGTGGCGGCGATCACGATTGCTGCCACCACGAACGCCCCGGCGAAGACCGCAATGATCGAGAGATCGGGCCCACCACCTCCTGCGTTCAGGTTGAGGCCGCTCGCAGGATCGGAACTGCTCCAGAGGAGGAAGAACGCGAAGAAGAACACCTGGACCACGCCACTGGCCGCCGAGGTGAGCCCGATCGCGGCAGTGGCCACCGTGCCGTCGGTGCCCCCCTTCTGCAGGTAGCGGATCCGCATCGCCATGCCGCCTGCGTTCATCGGCGTGAACCGATTGAGGAACGACTGGCCGAACATGATGATCGTTGCCTCGCCCACGGCAATCGGGCGAATCACCGACCCCGCCAGCGACATCGCGCCGCCGACGGTGCCGAGCAACGTGACGATCACGATCGGTATCGCCCAGAGCCAATTGAGGCCGGCCATTGCATCGGCGATGGCCGACCAGTTGCTGATCAGGGTCAGCACGAAGAAGGCGAGGACCGCGAATCCCAGCCAGCTCACCATCTTGGCGACGCTGATCCGCTCCAGTTCGGCGAGAACCACCCCATCCACGCCGAGGCGTTGCTGGAGGCCGGTGCGCAGTTCGTCGACGAGATGCTTGCGCCGTCTCGCGTCCTTGCGCGGCATGGGCCGGCAACGCCGGCAATTGGACGAACGCAAGTGCGGCGACCAGGTCGTCGTGAGCGGCGTTGCGGACCGCAGCGTCGAGCGCTCGATCGACGCCCACCACGAGCGCCGTCGACACGAGCACTTCGGCGCGGTCGACCGAGCGCGAGTCGTCGCTGGACGCGAGCAACGCCGTGTCGAGCCCCGTGACGGTGGCGAATTCGCCGTCGATGACCAGGTTGTCGAGACTCAGCGAACGGTGCGCCATGCGTGCATCGTGCAACCGCTCGACCTGGCGCCACAGATCGTCGAGCGCTGCCTCGGTCACGTCGTCGGGTCCACAATCGCGAAGCAGGCGGCCGTGCGGCGCGGCCGACGCGATGATGGCGCTGTCGCGTTCGGCCGGGGCAACCGAGAGCACCTCAGGAACTCGAACGCCGGCGCGTTGCGCCATCGCCGTGGACGTGGTGAGTTGCGCAGCACGAATCCGCGGCTTCACCGAGAGGCGCTGCTCGTCGACGTCGCGCACCCGAATCGAACGCATCACGCGCGAGAACAGCTCGACGTCGCGATCGTCCTGATCGAGATACACCACCTCGATCGGCGCGCCGCCGGCCGCTGTGCCCTGGTAGGTGCGGCGCCCACCAGCGGCAGCTTCCTCGCCGAGTTCGTCGACCTCGAAGCCTGCCTCAGCCAAGCCGGCGCGCAGCGTGGCAGCACCCGGACGGCGACGCGGTGAACCGAAGGCAACAAGAGCAGCCGAGCCGATGGCGCTGCCGAGCAGCAGCGTGACCGCAATGCTGACCGGCGCCTGCGTGGCGGTGAACACCCGAACGAGCGCGGCAACACCCACGCCGATCCAGGCGACGCGCCGCCAGTGAACCGGCATCATCGGTGAGGCGGCCGAGGCACCGGCCACCAGTGCAGCCAGATACGCCGTCGACGGCAAGTCGGTCGGAAGCAACGAGTTCGACGGGAGGTCGGTGATGGCCGTCGGGGGTGCAGCCCGATCGAGCCAGTCGGTGAGCGCGAGCATGACAACTCCGCCGGCGACCGCTGCACCGACGACCAGTGCGGTGACCTGAGGGGCTCGGCGCCGGAGCAACCAGACCAGGATGACGATCGGGATCACCACAATCGTGAGCTGCGCCACCCCCACCAGCGCATACCGCACGCTGCCGGGCATCCGGACGAACATGCGAACCACGTCGCTGGAGAGGTTCGTCAGCCCGGACGGAAACGCTGCCGTGAGCAGCAGAACGAACCCGAGCAGCGAGAGCCTGAGCACCAGGCGGGCCACGTCGACCGGATGACGCTGCCAGTCGCGCCGATCATGCTCGCGCAGCGTTGTCGCGTCAGCGTCGACCGTGATGCCCACCCGCACATCATGCCCTGCGATCGGGCCCACCGTTGCGCTCGGTCGCGGTATCGAGCCGCGTGTTCAGCCCAGGATGTCGGCCAGCGCTGCCACGGCCCGGTCGACGTCGGCAGGCGATGTGTAGTGCACGAACGAGAGGCGCACCACGCCGCGGTCGGGATCGATGCCGAGGCCGTCGAGCACCCTCGCGGCGTAGTAGTGGCCGGAACTCGTTTGGACACCGCGCTGGACCAGTTCGTGGGCCACGTCCTGCGGGTCACGTGCCAACGGGCTGAAGGCGATCGTGGGGCAGCGATGGCCGTCGAACGCGTCGATCGATGCGGGCCCGAGCAGGCGAACGTCGTCACGATGGGCGAGCGCGTCGAGCAGGCGCGGGGTGAGTGCATCCTCGTGGGAGCGCCAGAGCTTCGACACCTCCGCCACCGCCACCTGAAGGCCGTCGGTGGCGCTCCCGCCGTGGTACCGATGGAGTTCTTCGACGTAGTCGAGTACCGCGCCAGCCGACGCCACCTGGGCGTGGTCTGGCCCGGCCGGGTTGAGCCGCTTGTCGGCGACGCTGTCGTTGAAGAAGTGGCTCTGGTTCGGGAGCTCGGCCATCAATCCGGCGCGCACGACCATCAGTCCCTGGTGCACCGAGTACGTCTTGTAGAGGCTGAACAGGTACACGTCGGCGCCGATTGCACCCACGTCGGGGATCGAGTGCGGGGCGAACGACACCCCGTCGACGATCACGCGGGCGCCGACCGCATGTGCAAGGTGCGTCACGCGGGTGACGTCGTTCTCGGAGCCGACGATGTTCGACGCGTGTGGCACGGTGACCAGCCCGGTGCGCTCGCTGAGCAGCGCCTCGAAGTCGTCGATGTCGAGCAGGCCGGTGACCGGATCGATGCGCCACTCCTTGATCGTGCAACCGACGCGCTCCGCGGCGCGGCGGATGGCACCGGTGTTGGCCTCGTGGTCCTGGTTGGTGACGATCACCTCGTGCCCGGGCTCGAGCACTGCGGCGAACGCATTCGCCAGCACGTAGGTGTTGGCCGACGTGGACGGTCCGAACACCACGTCTCGGGCGTCGACGCCGAGCGCTTCGGCCCATCGCGACCGCGAGTGGTCCATCAACTCCCCGGCGCGGCGCGACGACTCGAACTCGCTGTAGGGCTGCACCTTGAAGTCGGTGTAGTACTCGGTGATCGCGTCGATCGTCTGACGACAGGCGAACGACCCGCCGGCGTTCTCGAAGAACGACTGACCGTCGTTGACCGGTCGGGAGAACGCCGGGAAGTTCGAACGGACGACATCGAGATCGAGCTGCACGTTCCCACGGTATCCCCCCGCACCAGCGCGCCCCCGTGCCCACCCCGTGCCCACCCACTTCCGAAATTGCCCGGAATCGTGACGGTGAACGTCACGATCCGGGGCAATTTCGGCTGGGTGGGTGGGTAGTTGGGTCGGCAAGGATGGGGCGATGAGCGCCGACCCGTCGAGCACGTCCGAATTGACCACGCCTGCGTTGTTGATCGACGTGGCCACGTTCGATCGAAACCTCGCGGCGATGGACGCCGTGCTGCCCGGAGCGAAGCTGCGCCCACACGTGAAGGCGTTCAAATCGACCGACATGGCCAAGCGACTCGACGCCGACGGGCACCACTCGTTCTGTGCCGCCACGCCACGCGAGATCGAGGGGCTCGTGGCCGCCGGGCTCACCCACGACTTGCTGCTCGCCAACGAAACGCTCGACGCCGCTCGCCTCGGTGCGCTCGCCGACCAGGCGAACATCACCGTGGCGATCGACTCCGACGAAACGCTCGACGCGGCGATCGCCGGTGGCGTGCGGTCGGTGCTCGTCGACATCGACGTGGGCCTTCCCCGCTGCGGCTGTGACCTCGACGACGCTGGCCGCCTCGCCGATCGGGCCCGTGCTGCGGGCCTCGAGGTTCGCGGGGTGATGGGGTACGAGGGCCATCTGATGATGGTGCACGACCGCGACAAGCAGCGCGACAAGGTCGAAGCGGCGATGGCGATCCTGCTCCAGGCCCACGAAATCGTCGGCGGTGACGTGGTGTCCGGTGGCGGCACCGGCACCTGGGACATCAACACCTGGTGCACCGAGATCCAAGCCGGTTCGTACACGCTGATGGACACGCAGTACGACGAACTCGACGTGCCGTTCGAGAAGGCGTTGTCGGTGCTCGCAACGGTGATCTCGGTGAGTGCGAAGGGGTGGATCATCGCCGACTGTGGCCTCAAGGCGCTCGGGATGGACCACGGCAACCCGTCGTGGGACGAGGGCGATGTGTTCTTCTGCTCCGACGAACACATCACGCTGGCGCCGCGCGAACTCAGCGACTGGAAGGTCGGCGATCGGGTGCGAATCTGGCCCGCTCACGTCGACCCGACCGTGGCTCGTCACGAGCAGTTCTGGCTGGTCGACGGCGACACCGTCACCGATCGTTGGGCCATCGACCTGCGCCATTGGTGAGCCTCCGACGGTTCGGTCCGTTCACCTGTTGACGCCCGGCTACGGTGAGGCGCCTCGCGACATTGCAACAAGGAGCTGCCATGAACCAGGGACGCACCCGTCGGACGACCGGCATGACCGCGGTGGCGGTGGCCCTCGTTCTCGTCGCAGGAGCCTGCGGAGGCAGCGACGACAACCAGACCGACGACGGCCAAGACCAGGCCACGCAGTCGGAGGCAGGCGACGAGCAGTCATCCGGCGACGAACCGGTCGCCGACGAGTCGGGCGGCACCGGTGCTGCGGCATCGATTGCCTGGACGGCGCCCGACGGCATGGATGCGTCGACGATTGCGGTGTCGCCCGGCGGTGATCAGGTCGCCATCGGCTTCTCGTCGATGGAACCCGGTGTCGAGATCGTGGTCTTCGATGTTGCCAGCGGTGCAGAAGCCTGGCGTGGTTCCATTGACGACGCCGGAGCGTTCGGTCTCGGTGAATTGATGTTCACCACTGCGGGCGTCAGCTTCCATTCGACCGATCTCGAAGGGTCGCAGATCGTCACGTTCACCGACGGCAACACCTCGATGGTGGACGCCCCCACCGAGTGCGCTCAGTTCGTGAGCGGCACGGTCGACCCGACACAGAACGTCGCCTACACCGTGGTGCCGGGCGGCTTCTGCCGTGTCGACCTGTCGACCGGCGCGACAATGGAAGTCGCTGCCGGCGACCTCCTGGAAGGTGCGGTCGGAGCGAACGGTTCGATCCGGTATGTCGCCGACGGAACCCTGGTGGCAACGATGATGGGCCCCGATGGAGCACCGGTCGCGGTCGAGTGTCGACCCGACCACGTTGACTGCGATCGCGCCGGTCGGCGAGGTTCCGGTCAGGCTCGAGAACCTGTACGGCGACCTCCTCGTGGCGGGGCCGTCGCTCGCAGCCGGTGACCGCATCGCCAGCACGCCCGACGGCTCGACGGTCGTCCTGTTGCAGCCGACCACCATCGACGTCGTCGGCTAGACCTCGCGGGTCTGACCCTGATGTAGCTACATGGAGCGGGCGGCATTGTCGAAGCGCGTGTACTGGCCGAGGAACACCAGGCGTTTGATGCCGATCGGGCCGGAGCGGTGCTTCGACACGATCACCTCCGCCGAGCCCTTGTCCGGAGACTCGGGGTTGTACACCTCGTCGCGGTACAGGAACATCACCACGTCGGCGTCCTGCTCGAGCGAACCCGATTCACGCAGGTCGGCCAGCATCGGCCGCTTGTCGGAGCGGGCTTCGAGGTTTCGGCTGAGCTGGCTCAACGCAACGATCGGTACTTCCAACTCGCGAGCCAGCACCTTGAGGCTTCGGCTGATCTCGCTCACTTCGAGTTGGCGGTTCTCGGACCGGCCACTGCCACTCATCAGTTGCAGGTAGTCGATGAGAATCAGCGCGAGTCCGCCGTGCTGCGACTTGATGCGCCGGGCCTTGGCCCGGATCTCCATCACCGTCACCTGCGGGTTGTCGTCGAGGAACAACGGCACTTCGAGGCGTCCAACGGCCAAACCGATCTTGCTCCAGTCGCTCTCGCTGAGCTTGCCCGTGCGCAACTTGGTGGAGTCGACCTTGGCCTCGCTCGACAGGATGCGCTGGGTGAGCTCGGTGTGGCCCATCTCGAGTGAGAACACCAACACCGGTTTCTCCGAGTGCTTCGCGATGTGCGTCGCCATGCCCAGGCCGAAGGCCGTGTTGTGCAGGAAGAAGTCGGCTGCCACGAAGTTGTGGAGCCCTGGGACGTTGAAATCGATCACTCGCTCGCTACCGGCAGGCTCAATCGAGGTGACGCGTTCCCAGATCATGTCCGGCGACGACCACCAACGGAGTTGGTCATCGTCGAGCACCTCAGCCAGTTCGGCCACGATCGAACGCCGGAGCTTGCCACGCCGACCCTGATGCCAATTGTGTGACGACTGCCGCCCGGCCCGACGGCTGATCTCAGCCCAAGCCAGGTCACCCTTGGCCTTCTCGATGTCATCCCACACCGCCGCCGGCACGTAGTCGGGCGCTTGATCGTGGCGCAACGACGCGACCGCCCGTTCTCGCACCGCGGCGACCGCAGAGTCCTTGCCCAGGATGCCGATCTCGTCGCAGAACGCAATGAGCGACGCCGCGTCCATGATCTCGATCTCGTACGCGGTGCGACGCGCCCCGTTGTACAGGATCCGCCGTTCGCGAAGTTTCGCCCGGAGACCGAAGCGCCGCAACAGGTGCGTCACACCATCGACGAGTTCCTTCGACACAGACGCATAGCCGATGCGCGTATACCCGGCTTTGGCGATCCATGCCGTTCCATCGGTGGCGAACAGCCGGTTGAGGAACCGAGCCACAACGGGCCGCGAACACCGGAACACCGCATCGGGGACCTGCTTGTCGTGGGCGTTCTTGCCCCACATCTCGTGGGTCCGCAGCAGCTCCATAACGGGATTGCTGAGCCCGCCGCGATATCCCGTCGAGAATCGGTAGGTGGTCGCCTTGCCGGCAGGGCCAGCCACTCGAAGATCCGAGCCGAGCGCTCGTGCAGCGTCCTCAGCAGCCCGACGAACCTCGTCGAGCTCGGTGGTGAACGTTGCACTCGTTTGTCCCGGAGCCACGCAGCCGTCTCCGAGAACGATGGCGAGGAGATCGATCTCGGCGTCAAGGAGGTCGTCGGAACCGAACACACCTGCGGTGCTCGGCACGGCAACGTCGTCGCCAACCGAGATCTCGTCGATCCGTCGCCAGCCGCGTGGAGTCAGGAACGGGTGCGCTGCGGTCACGGTGACTTCTCGGCCAGAACGAGTCCGCACCGTGAAGACATCCTTGACACCGTCATCGAGGCAGACCTTCACCTCGGCAACGGTCAGGCGACCGTCGTCGCCGATCGCCTGCACAGCGAGTGAACCACGCTCGGACGCACGACGCATGAGCTCATCGGCCGTGACCACGTCGCCGTTTTCGAGGTCGACCATCGGTGTGAACCAGGCAACGCACTTGCCCATCGCGGGGCGGGCACCGACGATGTTGAGGGTGCTGGGCTGCAGCCCCGAGAGGAGTTCGTCGAGATCGTCGTAGCCGGTGGCGGCGCCGGTGATGGTGTCGCCGCGTTCGTAGTTCTCCTCCAGCTGATCCATGGCGATGTTCAGCAGTTCCTGGATCGGGCGGGTCGAGTCGACCACCCGGTCTTCGGCCACCGCGAACATCTTCGACTCGGCCTCGTCGACGGCCTTGATCACGTCGTCGGGCTCCGAGAACGCCAGGTCGGTGATCTCTCCGGCGGTATGGATCATCCGCCGCAGCAGCGCGGTGTCCATCACGATGCGCGCGTAGTGCTCGGCACCCGACACCGACGGCGTGGCGTTCTGGAGATCGTTCAGCCGTTCGATGCCACCGACATCGTCGAGCAGGCCGTGACGGCGGAGTTCGTCGGCAACCGTGACCACGTCGACCGGGCCCGACGACGAATACAGCGACCTGACCGAGTCGAAGACGTGCTGGTGCGCCGGGCTGTAGAAGTCGCGAACCTGGAGTCCGGCCTCGCCAACGATGCCGATGGCGTCACGGCTCAGCAGCAACGCGCCGAGCACCGACTCTTCGGCTTGGAGGTTGTGGGGAGGCACCCGGCCACTGCGACTCGGACCTGGAGCGCTGCGCTCGTTGCGGCTGGTTCCGAATTGTTGGTCGATCGACATGGGGACCCCACTCTCCCAGGGACTTCCTGTGTGGCGGAAGAGGCACAACCCTGGGTCTTGGCTGTTGATCCGGTGTGGACAACCACTCGAATCTGTGGACAGTGACCTGGGGATGAACCTGTGGACAGACGCGCTGAATCAGACGTCAGTACCCGGTGCTTCCGTTGGGTCGTGGCCGCCAACGGCGACCACGACCACGTGCTCGGTTGCGGACGTCAGTCGCCAGCGACGACGTCGATGGTGATCGGGAACGACACGCTGCTGTGCAGCGACGCCGTCACCGTGTGCTGACCCGTGGTCTTGATCACATCGACCTCGAGTTGGCGACGATCGAGTTCGATGTCGGTCTGAGCACGCACGGCGTCGACGACGTCGGCAGCGGTGATCGAACCGAACAGCTTGCCTTCGGGACCGGCCTTGGCCGTGACCGTGATGACCTTGGGCACCAGGCTGCTGGCGATCAGGGTCGCTGCATCGCGGGCGCTCGAGTCGCGCTGGTCGCGTGCTTTGCGCATCCGACCGGCCTGCTCGATTGCGCCATCGGACGCCGCCATTGCGTGGCCCTTGGGAAACAGGAAGTTGCGTGCGTGGCCGTCGGCGACATCGACGATGTCACCGCGCTTGCCGAGCCCGTCGAGATCTGAACGCAGAATCACTTTCATGGCTCAGGCCTCCTCGGTCTCGGTGCCAGCGGTGTCGTCGGCACCGTCGACGGTGGTGGTGTCGTCGACCGTCGTGTCCTTGGTGTCGTCGCTGTAGTTGGAGTCGCGCTCGCCGTCGCGACCTCCGTCGCGTCCGCCGTCACGACCGCCATCGCGACCACGACCGCCGGTGCGGGTGGATGCCACGCGCTTCGCGTACGGCAACAGCGCCATCTCACGTGCGACCTTGACAGCGTTGGCGATCTCACGCTGCTGCTGCAGGGTGTTGCCGACGACGCGGCGGTTCTTGATCTTGGCTCGGTCGCTCATGAAGCGCTGGAGCAGGTCGACGTCCTTGTAGTCGATGTACTCGACCTTCTCGATGACCAGGACGCTGGTCTTCTTCTTGAATTTACGGGGGTTCAAGTCCCGGGCGCTGCGCGCCTTGTTCTTCTTGCTTGCCATGGTGGTTCCTTACGACTGGAAAATCAGATCTTCGATACTTCGAAGCGGATGCCTCGGGGGCGATGCTTCGAGAAGGGGAGGTTCAGAACGGCTCTTCGTCGCCGTACACGGGATCGGGGGCACTGCGTCCGCCGCCACCGCCACCGCCGCCACCACCGCTGGTGGCGTCGTCGCGGCTGATGCGCTCGACTTGAGCTTGCGCCCAGCGCAGGCTCGGGCCGAGTTCGTCGGCGATCACTTCGGTGACGTTGCGCTTCTCGCCCTCTTTGGTCTCGTAGGAGCGCTGCTCCAACCGACCGGTGACGATGACGCGGTTGCCCTTGTTGAGGCTGGCTGCGGCGTTCTCGCCGAGGTCGGCCCATGCAACGATGTTGAAGAACGAGACCTGCTCTTGCCATTCGCCGTTGACCTGGTAGCGACGGTTCACCGCGAGCCCGAAGCTTGCAACACCGCGACCGCCGGTCGTGTAGCGCAGTTCGGGATCTTTGGTGAGGTTGCCCACCAGCGTGACGCTGTTCTCAGATGCCATTGGATTCCCCTTTGGTCGACGCTGCGCTAGGCAGCGCTCGCTGCCATGCCGCGGCGCTCGGCCTCGGCGTCGGGCAGACGGATGAGCTTGTGGCGGACGATGTCGTCCGCGAGACGGAGCGTGCGCTCGAGTTCGTCGAGCGAGCCACCAGGGGCCACGATCTCGGCGACCATGTAGTAACCCGACGGCTTCTTGTTGATCGGGTAAGCGAACTGGCGCTTGCCCCACCACTCGATTTTGCCGTGGAGTTCACCGCCGGCGGTTGCGACGCCCTCGGTGACCGTCTTCATCCAGGCTTGCGCCTTGGGGTCATCGACGTCGCCGTCGATGATGATCATCAATTCGTATGCACGCATAGTGCTTTTTCCTCCCTTCGGATCCCCCACGAGTGCCTGATGACGACCTCGTAGCGGGAGCCCCGGAACTGGGGCAGGGCCAATATGGACCTGCCTACCTTATCGGTGCGGGCTCGTGTCGCGTTCGGTGACCGTGTCGCGCTTGGTGACATGGCCACCACCATAGAGAGGGGGTGTCACGGAGTTGGGGCGTCGGGGCAGCGGTCGGCCTCGGTGCCGTCGAGGAGCTCCACCCGGGAGCCGTCGCCGATTCCCAATGCGTCGAGACCACCGGAGAACACCTCGATCGCCACGTCGTAGGTCGCGTCGGGCGAGTAGAGCTCGCACTCGCCGGCGGGCGTGTCGAGGCACGGCTCCATGTCAGCCGAGCCGACCTGGTCGCCATCGGGAGCAAACCAGGCAATCGACAGCGGCGTGGGCGTCTGGAACATGTAGAACGACCCGCTCGTCGGCTCGTCGAACCGGAATGCCATGCCGACCGCGTCGCCGAGATCGGTGACACCCATCAGACCGCGGGCCCGCTCGGGCCCATCGTCGGCCAACCACAGGCACACCTCGCACACTTCGCCGTCGGCAGCGGTGATGCGCGCCTGCACCGTGGTGAAACCCTCAGGCGTGGTGAAACCCTCAGGCGTCACCCCTGGCGCAACGGCGGTCGTCATCAGGCGCCGTGACGGGTGAGCGCTGGAGGTCGGGCTCTGTCGACGCAGCATCGTCGGAGCAGGCCGCCCCGAGCAGTACGAGCATCGCGACTGCGGCGAGCGCAGCCACCGACCGACCAGGCCGCCTCATCGAGCGGCGCGGCCGGCAGCTCGCCCACCCACGGGAATGACTCGCAGCAGGTGGTTCCACCGGCACTCCACACACGCCTCGACCACATACGCACTCAGATCGTCGGCGCGGCTGTTCAGCCGCTGCATCTCGGCCGCCGTCGACACGCACCGCCCCTGCGCCGACAACCGGGCACCGAAGACATAGGTGACCAGCTTGAGATCGGCGTCCTCGCAGATCGGACACGTCGTGGAGGTCTGGGTGCCGACGTTGCGGGCAGCTCGGATCAGTTCGGGGTGAGCGTCGCACACCTGATCGAGCGGAACCCGCCCCTTGCGCACCTGGCTGATCAACATGCGACGGGCCAAGCGATGATCGACCAGACCGCGCGATCCATCGGACCCGCGGAGTGCGCCGACCGTGATCGCCATGGCCTGCGAGGCTACCTGTTCACACGAGGGGCCGTTGATCGAGCCGGCGATCACCGCAGTGGCCACCGACCGGTCCCAGACCGCCAGTCCCAGCCCAGGCGTCGCCGACCAGGCACACTGGACGATGTGACCGCCGACATCACCTACGGACCCGACACGCCGACCGACGACGAACTGCGACTCTGCGGAGACATCACCGACGGCAAGCGTGCCGTCGAACTCGGCATCTCCGACAGCTTCAACGCGGTGGCGTTCGCTCGCTCCGGCGCGAAGTCGATCGCCGTCGACCCCGACCCCGACCGCATCGCCCAGACCCGAGCTCGCGCCACCGACGCGGAGCTGCACGTGCAGTGCCTCCAGACCGATCTCGCCGATCTCGGTGACGTGGCATCGGCGTCGTGCGACCTCGTGCTCGCGGCACACACCGTCGATCAGGTCGACGACCTCGGACGGCTGCTGCGCCAGGTGCACCGCATCCTCAAGCCCAGCCTGCCGCTGGTGATGGCGATGACCCATCCGTTCTCCGAGGTGTCGGACGAGCGCCCCTACGGCACCGGGGGACGAACGATCAGTGCGTGGTTCACGGCACTCACACGATCGAACTTCCGTGTCGATCAGGTGCTCGAACTCGGGGCCCGATCTGGCGTTCCCGCACCCACCACACTGATTCTGCGCGCGCGGCAAGGAAGGTTCCTGAACCCGTTCAGGAGTCCGCGCGCTCCGTCTCGATGATGTCGGCGGGTCGGGGACGTCCGAACAGATAGCCCTGCGCCCGGTCACAGTCGAGCGCTCGGAGGCGTTGCAACTGCAACGGCGACTCGACGCCTTCGGCCACGACGGTCAACCCGAGCGAGTGACCGAGGTGCACGACCGCTTCCACGATCGAGGTGTCGTCGTCTTCCAGGCCGAGGCCTCGCACGAACGACTTGTCGATCTTGATCGCCTCCACCGGGAACCGCTTGAGATAGGTCAGCGACGAATAGCCGGTACCGAAATCGTCGACCGACAGATGCAGTCCGAGTGCGCGCAGATCGCGCAGCGCACTGCCGGCTGCTTCGGTGTCGGACATCAGGGCCGTCTCGGTGATCTCCAGCCACAGCGAGTCGGCGTCGATGCCGGTGACCTCGAGCGCGTCGTTCACCACGTCGACGAATCGACCGTCGTTGAGTTGTTGCGTCGCGACGTTCACCGACAACGAACCCGACGCGAATCGCAGACCGCGCTCACGCCACTGGGCGAGCTGCCACAACGCGTCGCGGAGGATTCGGCCGCCGAGTTCCACCACGAGCCCCGACTCCTCGGCCATCGTCAGGAACTGCGCCGGCATCAACAGCCCTCGATCCGGATGCAGCCATCTCGCCAACACCTCGAACCCCACGACATGGCCGCCGTCGACGTCGACGATCGGTTGGAAGTAGGGCACCACTTCGTTGCGCTCCAGCCCGCGACGCAACTCACCCGATGTCTGCAGCGCGGCGACCGACGCCTCGCCGGTCTCCTTCGTGAACGCTTCGACACGGTCACGGCCCGCAGCCTTCGCCCGGTACATCGCCGCGTCGGCGTCACGCAACAGGTCATCAGCGCTCAGCTGCGTGGTGGCGTTCACGGCGAAGCCGATGCTGGCGGTGACCACCAGCTCGTTGGACCCCACCACCATCGGGCGTTGCACCGCACGACGAAGACGCTGGGCCACCTGCGCGGGATCGACGCCACCATCGACGACCACCACGAACTCGTCACCACCGAATCGAGCGATGCGATCGGAGTCACGCATCACATGGCGGAGCCGTCGAGCGATCTCACGCAGCAGGTCGTCACCGATGCCGTGGCCCAGGCTGTCGTTGACCACCTTGAAGTTGTCGAGGTCGATGAACAGCACCGACACCTGGCCGGGTTCGGCCGACACCAGCAGTTCGTCGAGGCGATCGACGAGCGCTGCACGGTTCGGCAGTTCGGTGAGTCCGTCGTGGGTGGCAGCAAACGTGAGCCGTTCGGCGGCGAGGCGTTGGTCGGTGACATCTTCGATGTGCGTGATCGCGAGCGCCACGCCTTCGTCCTCGGTGACCGACACGCGGGTTCTGGCCCACACGAACTCGCCGTCGGCGCGGATGTAGCGCTGCTCGAGCAGGTACGTGTCGGCGATGCCGAGCTCCAGCCGCGCTCGCTGCGCGGCGGCAGCACGGAGGTCGTCGGGATGGGTGATCTCGCGAATGCCGAGGCCGATCAGGGAATCGAGCGGCCGATCGAGCATGTCCGCAAGTGACTGGTTCGCGTCGATGATCCTGCTGTCGTCGAGGCGCACGAGCGCCATCCCGGTGGGCGCCGAATGGAACGCCTGCTGGAAGCGTCGACGAGCCTGTTCGAGTTCCACCGACGTTCGCTCGCGGTCGGTGACATCACGCAGCATCACGACCAAGCCCGCCTCGGCGTCGCCGGTCGCAGCCGGACGGTGCAGTGAAGCTTCGACGAGATGCGGCTCGCCGCCCGCGTCGATCAGCGCGAACACCACACGCTGCTCGGACCCACTGGCCGACTCCGCGTCCGATCCGTCGAAGTGCCAACGCTCCGTGACCGTGTCACGGTCGCCGTCGCCGATCATCTCCAGGAAGGCACGGCCCACCAGCCCGTCGACACGGCGCCCCGTGAGCATCGCCGCTCGCTGGTTCGCGGTGACGATCACACCGCGCTCGTCGAGACCCATCACGGCGTCGGGCAGGTCGTCGAGCAGTCGTCGGGTGGCGCGCTGGGCGTGGCGTTGCTCGTCGATGCTGTGGCGGAATCGACGGCCGCTGCGCCATGCGCCGAACACGGTGGCAACGACCGCGACCACGGCGAGCACCACCGCACCGATCACGGCGAGGGTGGCACCGGGGTCAGGCTGGCCACCCGCCCACAGCACCGCCAGCGCCACCATGGCGATCGACACCACCGCCACCGGGACCACCAACCACCACACGCGGTCGGCACGATCGTGCGCCGCGGCGGTTGGCATGGACCCGGTTGCGTCAGCTTCCGAGTCGCTGGCTCGTGACATCACCGCTCCAAGCTAGAGCGGATCGATGGGCGGCGTCAGTGCTGTTCGGACCACCAGGCATCGAGGCGTCGCAGGATCTCGTCGTCGCCGATGAGGCCCTCGTCGAGTCGCACCTCCATGAGGAACTTCATCGCCTCACCAACGTGACGACCCGGGCCGACGCCCAGATGCTCCATCACCGCGTTGCCGTCGAGTTCGGGCCGCAGCGCCGCAAGCTCCTCCGCCGCGGTGAGTTCGTCGATGCGCGCTTCGAGTTCGTCCATCCGCCTCGACAGACGAGCGGCCTTCTTCTCGTTGCGCGTGGTGCAGTCGCATCGGGTGAGCACGTTCAGTTCAACCAGCAACTCCCCCGCGTCGCGCACGTAGCGCCGCACTGCGGAGTCGGACCAACCCATCGAGTAGGTGTGGAACCGCAGGTGCAGGGCCACGAGTTCGGTGACCGCCGCGATGTCGTCGTTCGAGTAGCGCAACTCCTTCATCCGCTTGCGCGTCATCCGGGCACCGACGGCGTCGTGGTGATGGAACGTGGTGCCCTTGCCGTCGAGGTACCCGCGGGTCCGCGGCTTGCCGACATCGTGGAAGAGCGCCGCCAACCGCACGATGCGAAATCGAACGACGGGCGCTCACCGTCGGCAATGGCGGGGTGCTCGTGCGGTGGCCGCACGTTCTCGACCACGGCGATCGTGTGCGTGAGCACGTCCTTGTGACGATGGATGGGGTCGTGTTCGAGACGCATCGCGGGCAACTCCGGAAGGAACTGCTCGGCGAGGCCCGTCTCCACCAGGAACCAGAGACCGGCCGACGGATGGTCGACCACCATCAACTTGTCGAGTTCATCACGGATGCGCTCGGGCGACACGATCTCCAGACGAGTGGCATGCTCTCGCACCGCATCGACGAGTTCGGGCAACGGCATGAGGCCGTACCCGGCGATGAACCGCGCCGCACGCAGCATGCGCAGCGGGTCGTCGCTGAAGCTGATCTCCGCCCCGATCGGTGTGCGCAGGGTGCGCGTCGCCAGGTCGACCGCTCCATCGAACGGGTCGATCAACGACGGGGTGCCACCATCCCCGGTGAGTTCGAGCGCCATGGCGTTCACCGTGAAGTCACGACGCGACAGGTCGGCTTCGATCTCGTCGGCGAACACCACGTGCGGCTTGCGCGAATCATCGGTGTAGGCCTCGGCGCGGAACGTGGTGATCTCGTAGATCCGTTTGCGGCCGGTGTCGGGGTCGTTCAGCTGCGCCCCGATCGTGCCGAACCGCTCGCCCTGGGTCCAGATCGCATCGGCCCAACCATCGAGCAGCCGCTTGATGTCGGGTGGGCGGGCGTCGGTGGTGAGGTCGAGATCGAAGTCGTCGCTGCTGCCGGCAACGAACAGATCTCGCACGGTGCCGCCGACCAGGTACAACCGGTGGCCGGCCTCGCGGAAGCGTGCCGCGAGCGGATCCAGCTCGCGCAGTACTGGTGTCAGACGTTCGGGGACCACGGCGGCCAGGCTAGACACGGCGCCGGTGGATGCCTTCGGTGCACTCGTGCGAACTCGACGACCGAGGCGGGGTGCTGGTGAGGCCGAACCCTGCGGCGGCTACCTTCATCGATGTGAGTACGCCGGCGCCTGCACGTCCGGCCCGCGCCCGTCTCGGTCGTTGGCCGTTCGATGACGCCGTCGTGCACCTCGTCCTGCTCGACCACCACATGGTGCCCACCGCCGGTGACCTCGACGACTGGGTGCGCCAAGCGCACGATCGCGGCGCAACCCACGTACGCACCGGCGCACTGTTCCCCAACGCCACCGCACCGTTTCTCGATGCGGGCTTTCGCGTGATCGACACCCTCACGCTGCTCGCCGCCGACCTCGAAACGACCGCCCACCTCGACCCGGCACCCGTCGCCCCCGACAGACGTCGGTGCGGATGCGTCGTCTCCGTCCGCGCGATGCTTGACGGAAGCGGCAACGATCGACCGCAGGTCGTTCCCCCACCAGTGGGCCAATGACCGAGCCGCCCTCGACGAGATCACCGCGGCCACGCCCGTTCCACCGGTCGCGCAGCATCCACCTCGACGGTCGGATGGTGGCGTTCTCGATCAGCGGCCGCGCCGACCAGGCCGGATACGTGCAACGGGTCGCGGTCGACCCCAGCGCTCGCCGTCGCGGCTTCGCTCGGCTGTTGGTCGACGATGCACTGGGCTGGATGCGCCGACGTGGTGTCACCCGGGCCTTGGTCAACACCGCTGCCGACAACCACGGTGCGCTCACGCTGTACCGATCGGTCGGCTTCGTCGAACAGCCCGGCCAACTGCTGATCTTGGAGCGGGCGCTGCGATGAAACTGCCCGTTGCGGCCGTCGTCGCGTGCTGGATCGCCGTACTCACGCCCACGCTGTCGCAGCCACCGACCATCAGCGACGAGCGCGTTGCCCGTCCAGGCCGACACCAGCAACTCCGACACCAGCGACTCCGACACCACCGAGGCAGCGTTGCACCTCGTCGACCAACAGTTCGCGATCGACCCGAACGGAACGATCCGCCTCGAGTACCTCATCGCCGGTCTGGTCGGCGACCCGCTCGAACTCGTCCCAGCACCAGAACCAGAACCCGAGCCACCGGACGCCACACTGCCCGACGTCGCACCACCAGCGCCGACCACCACCACCACCGGTGCAGCTCACGTTGGAGATCACCAACTACGCGCCCATCACCAATCCCGCCGACGTGGCCAACATCGTCGGTGCCGGCCTCGATCCCGAGGCTGCCGGCGTGGTCGGGCCTGCGATCGACGGCGTCGCTGTCGACGCTCGGCCGCTGCTGGTGCGCAACGACGACGGTGACGTGGCGCTGTCGGTCGAGGTCGGCACCGACGTCAGCGAGAGCGTGAGGGATCGACTCAAGTTCGAACGACCCGGTCTGTACCCCGTCCGAGTGCAGCTCCTGATCGGCGATCCTGCGGAGGATCGGGTGATCGCCACGGCGAGCACCATCGTGCAACGCCTCACCGGGGCGGTCGATCTGCGCACCACTGCGGCGCCACCGATCGATCTGTCGGTGATCGCCGTCCCGCCCGCACCCGGCCTCGACGCGGGCCCCGCCGAACTCGAACTGGCTGTGGCCGAACTCGATCGTGCCGTCGACCTGGCCGCCACCCTCGACGCGCCGATCACGCTCGAGGTGTCGCCCACCCTGATCGCGCGAACAGGCGGCCCTCCCCGGTGGTGCCGAGCGACTTGCAGAGGCGCTCGCCGACGACGAACTCGTCGCGCTCCCCATCGTGCCCCTCGACGTGTCCGCAGCGGTGGCGGCCGGCCGAGCCGACAGCTACACCCGCTTGGTACGTGCGGGTGAAGACCTGCTCACCGACGCACTCCCGACCGTGTCGTCGGTGCGCGACGTATGGATCACCACCGATGCGCTCAGCGGCCCCGGCGCGCAGCACCTCCGCGATCTCGGGCGCCGCGTGGTGATCATGCCCGCCGACCTCTTTGCTGCCACCGTCGACACCAGCGTTGCGCCCACCGACCTGTTCGTCGATGCAGCACTGCCCGATGGCGGCGTGCTCCCACTGCTCGTGGTCGATCCGTTGGCAGAGCAGCTCGGCGAGGCCGCGGCCGACCAGATTCTCGCTGACGCCACCGCCGTGGAATGGGGCGTGGCCACACTGAGCCGTCTCCTTCTCGACCAGACCCTCGCCGACGACGGTGCCGGAGTGCAGGCGCCGAGGCGCAGCCTGCTGCTCACCGGGCCCGACCTGCTGAGCCCCGACGCTCGACTCGTCGGCGCACTCGAGGAACTCACAGCAACCACCACGGCCGTGCGGTTCACGCCTGCCTCGGCGCTCATCGGTGTCACCGACGTGTTGGTGGTCGATGGCGAACCCGTGGTGGTGTCGCTGCCGGACTCCGCTGGTCCCTCGCTCACGAGGCGTGTGGAGCTGCTCGACCTCACGGCGCTCACCATGGCCAACACGGCCACGATGTTGCCTGCCGACGATCCCCGTCCCGCACGGTGGCAGGACGAACTCGAGGTGTTGATCTCGACGGGATACACCGATGCCGAGGTGGTCGCTGCCACCGACGCCCTGCTCGCCGAGGCAACCGCGTTGAACAACTCGGTGCAGTTGCCCGAACCCTTCACCTTCACGCTCACGGGTCGCAGCGGCACCATCGAGGTGCGCATTGCGAACACCTCCGACGAGTCGTTGACGGTGCTCGTCGAACTCGACTCCGAAAAGGTGCAGTTCCCCGAGGGCCCCCAAGAGGTCACCCTGCGCCCCCTCGACGAGACGAGTGTGGTGGTTCCCGTGGTCGCGCAGTCGAATGGCACCTCATCGATCGAGTTGAGCGTGTCGACCCCCGCAGGCGAGCAGCTGGGCGACAGCGTGGATCTGACGGCGCGGGTGACCGCCCTCACCGGACTCGGCCAGGTCCTCACGGGCGGGTTGATCCTGGTGGTCCTCACCTGGTGGTTCACCCATTGGCGTGCCCGTCGGCGCGCCGCGTTGTTGGAGGGCCGCGATCGCCATCCGAGCACCACCGAAGTAGAGTCCGACACCCTGTGAGCGACGCGTCCGACACACCTTCTCCCGACCCGGCTACCGACCCGGCCAGCGCCACACCGCCGGTGGCTCGCGTGCACGTGGTCACCGACAGCTCGTGCGATCTGCCCGAGGCGAGCGCCGACGAACTCGGCATCACCATCGTGCCCCTCACGATCCGCTTCGGCGACGACGAATTCGTCGACCGCGAGCAATTGACCACCGCCGAGTTCTGGTCGCGTTGCGTGAACTCCGACACCCTGCCCGAAACGGCGGCGCCGGCGCCCGGCCAGTTCGAGCAGGCGTTCCGCAGCGCCGCGGCAGCCGGCGCCACTGCCGTGATCGTGGTGTCGCTGTCGTCGGCGCTCTCGGCCACCATGCAGTCGGCGCAGCTCGCCGCTCGCACGATCGGCAACGACACCTCCATCGACCTCGATGTGCGCGTGATCGACAGCCGAACCCTCACCATGGGGCTCGGCACCATCGTCCTCGCCTGTGCACGTGCCGCCCGCGACGGGGCGGGCGTCGACGAGATCGAAGCACTGGCGCACGACCTCGTCGCACGCACCGTGGTGTTCGCTGCCCTCGACACCCTCGAGAACTTGAAGAAGGGTGGCCGGATCGGCAACGCCAAGGCGCTGCTCGCCACGGCGCTGTCGATCAAACCGATCATCGAGGTGACCGGTGGCGCCGTCGAGCAGGCCGGCAAGCAACGCACCCGTTCCAAAGCGCTCGCCCACCTCGTCGACAAGATCACCAGCTACGACGGCAAGATCGAGAACCTGGCCGTGATGCACGCCGACTGCAGCGACGTCGACCTGTTCGTGGAGATGCTGGCACCGGTCTTCACCGGTGACATCGTGGTGGGCGAGATCGGCCCCGTGATCGGCACCCACGGCGGGCGTGGCACGATCGGTGTGGCGTTCCAGGTCGTCACCGGCTGAGCGCGCGCAGCGTCACCGATTCCCTCTGGATTGCCCGGCTGACGGCCTGCGCCACAGCTAGCGTTGCGTCCCAGTCATGTCCGCTGCGGCCCCACCACCGACCCCGACCGTCATCGCGCAGCGGTACGAGCTGCAGCGCATGCTCGCGCAGGGCGGCATGGCCGAGGTGTGGCTGGCCCTCGACCTCACCCTCGACCGCAAGGTTGCCGTGAAGTGGTTGAAGCCCTCGCTGGCGACCGACCCCGTCGTGGCCGAGCGGTTCCGGCGCGAGGCGATCGCCGCGGCCAGCTTGAACCACCCGAACATCGTGGCGGTCCACGACGTGTTCGAACAGGACGGGCGCCAAGCCGTGGTGATGCAGCTCGTCGAGGGCAAGAGTCTGCGTCAGGTACTCGACACACAGAAGCGCCTCAGCCCGGAACTCACCTGCCACATCGGCACCTGCGTGGCCGCTGCGCTCGACCATGCCCATGCCAGCGGATTCGTGCACCGCGACGTGAAGCCGGGCAACATCATGATGACGTCGGACGGGCGGGTGTTGCTCACCGATTTCGGCATTGCCAAGGGGCTGCAGTCGGTCGAGGACGACCTCACCAGCGACAACGTGATGATGGGCACCGCCAAGTACCTGTCGCCCGAACAGGTGCGCGGCAAGAAGCTCGATGGGCGAGCCGACCTCTACTCCCTGGGTCTCGTCCTCTACGAATGCCTGGCGGGTCGTGTCCCATTCCTCGGCGAAACCGATGCCGACACCGCACTCGCTCGCCTCCAGCGTGACCCCACCGACCTGTCTCGCCTGCGCGCCACCCTGCCGACCAAGCTCGTCGTCACGATTCACCAACTCCTGGCGCGGAACCCGGCGCACCGACCGACGTCAGGTGCCGAGTTGGTGATCACCCTGCGCGATGCCGCCAAGGAGGGTCCGCCTCCGATCGACCCCACGCCATACGAGCGTTCACCTGTGGCGCCTTCGGGACGCGGCCGCCTGCGACGTGCGGCCTCCGACGTGTCAGGGCGCGCCGAAGACCGCGCACGCGCCACCCGCACGACCAGCACACCGCAGCAGCAACCCCAGGGCAGCGAGCGCAATCATCCGGCCGATACCGACACTCCGGTGCTCGCTGTCCCGGCACCGCCGACATGCCGGTCCGTCGATTCCTGGTCCGTCGATTCCTGGTCCGTCGATTCCTGGTGAGGTCAACCACGCCGCCAGCACGTTGCGCCGCGACGACACGCCCGGCAACGACCCGGACGACACTCCGCCAGCGACGCTGCGCGGCAAGCCTGCCAAAGGTCTCACGCAGGAATGGCGTCCAGCATTCACCGTGGTCGCACTGCTGCTCGTGGTCGGCCTGGTGATGGGGATCCTGTTGTGGGCCAGTGCCCGCTTCGGCGCCGACGACGACGCCTCCACCACGGTCGGCGCATCGAACGAGACCACGTCGCAGACCACGGTCGAGCCCGCCACGCCCGCCACGCCCGCCACCCCGATCGGGCCAGCGGCGATTGCAGGCGTCGTCGCCTATGACCCCAGCGGTGACGGGTCGGAGAACGACGCCGAGGCCGTGCTCTCCCTCGCCGACGGCAACGACACCACTGCCTGGTCAACGGTGTGTTACGCGTCGCGGTTCATGGGTGGCAAGCCGGGTGTCGGTCTCGTGGTGAGCTTCGACGACCTGGCTCAGCAGGCGATCACCGTCGACGTCCTCAATGCTCCCTACCAGGTCGGATTCTACGCATCCGACGCCGAGACCATCCCGTCGACGATCGACGGGTGGGGTCCGGAGCTGGGCGCCACCGCGTTCGCCAACACCGCCCAGACCGTCGAATCGCCGGTTCCTCCCGCACCGGTACGACACATCCTGGTGTTGTTGAAGGAACTCGGCGCCGACCCTGCATGCACGGGTGCCAACCCGTTCCGCGGTCGCCTCGGCGAGATCGCCGTCGCGAGCTGACGCACGATCACCCTCGGCAGATGATCGTGGTCGTTACGATCACGTCATTCCACACTCGCTCGATGACGCTGCCTTGGTCGCCGCCGCACAGGGCGGTGACCGTTTCGCGCTCGATCAACTCCTGCGTCGCCACTACGACCGCATCCATGCCGTGTGTCGTCGCATCGCCGGGAGCACCCGCGACGCCGACGACGCCTGCCAGGAGGCGCTGATCAAGATCGTTCGCAACCTGCCGCGTTTCGACGGCCGATCGTCGTTCGGCACCTGGGCCTACCGGATCGCCACGAACGCAGCGCTCGACGAGCTCCGCAAGCGCGATCGACGCCCAGCACTGCATTCGGTCGACGAGCACGATCGACCGGAACGGGCCGACGACGCCAGTTCGGAACACATCGATCGACTCGGTGACCGGCTCGTGCTCGATGCCGCACTCAGCCGACTCCCCGACGACCACCGTGCGGTGGTGGTACTCCGAGACGTGGCCGACCTCGACTACGCCGAGATCGCCGCCACCCTCGACATCCCGGTGGGCACCGTGAAGTCGCGCATCTCGCCGAGCGCGAGTCGGCGCTGGCAGAACAACTTGGCGACCAGCTCGACCGTCAGCTGGCAGCGCAACTTCGCGAACAGCTCGACGGACCGTCGCTCGACGAGTTCGATCCCGAGTTCGAATCGGAGCCCGCTGAACCCCGGGGAACCAAGTCCCGCCCGACCAACGTCCAACTGACCTGTCATGAACAACGATCTGACCTGAACTTGCCAGCGCGTATCTCGACGACCAGGTGACCAACGACGAGCGCGCCATGGTGGACACCGATCCCACCCTGCTCGCGGAAGTCGAGCGGTTGCGAGCGGTTCGCCTGTTGCTCGCCAACGTGGAGCCGGCAAAGATCTCGGTGCGCGAGGCCCAGCTCGCTGCTGCGTTCGACGTGTGGGAGCGTCAGGGCGCACGCGACCCCCACCACCATCGACCGCAGTGCGACGACCGGTTCAGCTCCAGGGAGCGGTCCTGGCCGGCGGAGTGATCGCCGCCGCACCATGTCGACGCGCTGGCTCACCGGTGCCGCCGCCGCGCTGGCGCTGGTGGCGGTTGGTGGTGTGGCCCTGCAATCGGTCGGCAGCGGCGACGACGACTCAGCGGCGACGGAAACTGCCGATGATGCGAGCGCAGCCATCGAGGCGGCCGACGCAACCAACGCAACCAATGATGACGCAACCAGGGTCGCCGCAGCAGACGAGGCGCTCGCAAGCGATGCCGAGGCGGCCGAGTCCGACAACTCGGTGCAGCTCGACACCGCCGTTGATGACCCGGCGCCACCGCGCGAGGAAGCCCAACTCGCAGCAGCTCTTCACCACGCAGGATCTCGCCGACTTTGCCGCACCGGCGTTCGGGGCTCCGAGCGCTCCGGACGTCCCTGCAGCGACCAGTGCACCGGTCGACATCGTCTCGACGAGCAGGCGAGCCATCGCTCGACCTCCCGTTGTGCCTCAGCGTCGACATCGTCGTCGGCCCGGCGGTGTTCGGCGACGTGCTCGTGGTGGTCGGTATCGACGAAGGTCGGACCTCGCGCTTGCCTACGTCCCGAGTCGTGCAGCGAGGTCGCCCGAGTGCAGCTCGATACTCCCTGACATAGCCCATCGCGCCGTGGTCGGCTCCGCCATGATCGGGCTAGCCTCGCAGCATGCCAGCGAATCCACTGACCGATCCGAACTGGGCGACCGAGACCACCGACAAGATCGTGTCGCTGATCGACACGGTGCGTGCGCAGACCACGCAGAAGGTCGTCTACGTCGCCCGAGGGGCCGTGTTCGGTGTGATCGCCGTGGCTGCTCGGGCTGTTCATCGCCGTCGTGGTGCTGGTCGCTCTGATGCGCGGCGTGCAGTCGGCGCTCGAGCCGGCCGTCGGCTGGGATCGGGCGGTGTATCTCAGCTACTTCATCGTCGGCGGCGCTCTTCAGCCTGATCGGGTTGGTGCTCTTCCGTAAACGCAACGCTGCAGCCAGCTGACCGAGCGACACGCGTTTCCAATCCCCCACCGTTCACCCCACCACTCGTCCCATCGACGAAGGAGTGACCATGTCAGACGTCCGTGACGTCATCATCATCGGCTCGGGGCCAGCTGGCCTCACCGCTGCGGTGTACACCGCTCGAGCCAACCTCGCCCCGCTGCTTGATCGAGGGGGAGCCGTCGAGCACCAGTGATCAACCCGGTGGCCAGCTGATGCTCACCACCGAGGTCGAGAACTTCCCGGGCTTCCCCGACGGCATCATGGGCCCGGAGCTGATGGCCAACATGCGCAACCAGGCGCTGCGTTTCGGCACCGAGATCCTGACCGAGAAGGTCACCGACGTCGATCTGTCGGAACGACCGTTCAAGGTGCGGGTGCGCGACAACGAGTACCTGGCCAACGCGGTCATTGTGAGCACCGGCGCGCAGTCACTGATGCTCGGCCTGGAAGCCGAACAGCGATTGATCGGTCACGGGCTCTCCACCTGTGCCACCTGCGACGGCTTCTTCTTCCGAGGTCACGAGATCGTGGTGGTCGGCGGCGGTGACTCCGCGATCGAGGAAGCAACGTTCCTCACCAAGTTCGCCGACAAGGTCACGATCGTGCACCGCCGCGACGAACTGCGCGCCTCGAAGATCATGCAGGATCGGGCCTTTGCGAATCCGAAGATCGAGTTCCGTTGGAACGCGCAGGTCACCGAGATCTTCGGCGACACCTCCGTGACCGGTATCGAACTGACCGACACCGTCGATGGTTCGGTCTCGACGTTGCCGGTGACCGGCGTGTTCGTTGCCATCGGGCACCGACCCAACACCGATCTGTTCCGTGGCAAGCTGGACATGCATCCTGACACGGGGTATCTGATCACTCGGCCCGACTCGTCGTACACCGACGTCGAGGGCGTGTTCGCGTGCGGTGACGTGCAGGACGACGTGTACCGCCAGGCAATCACCGCTGCCGGGTCGGGGTGCATGGCGGCGATCGACGCCGAACGCTGGCTCGAGGCCAACGTCCACCACTGAGCGACGCCACGAGGTCCGGGAATGCCGGGCGGTACCGTGTGGTTGAACAGGTCTCCGTACGTTCGCTTTCGATGCGACGTGCATCAGAAAGGATCACCCCCATGGCAGACGGCATCGTCAACTTGTCCTCCAACACCTTCGACGAGACCGTGATCGGCTCCGACAAGCCCGTCATCGTCGACTTCTGGGCCGAGTGGTGCGGTCCGTGCAAGCAGATCGCACCGATCCTGTCGGAGATCGCCGTCGAGCACGCCGACCACGTGGCCGTCACCAAGCTGAATGTCGACGACAACCCTGACCTGGCCATGCGCTACAACGTGATGAGCATCCCGACATTGCTCGTGTTCTCCAACGGCGAAGTCGCCAAGCGGCTCGTCGGCGCGAAGAGCAAGGGTGCCTTGCTCCAGGAGCTCGACGAATTCCTGGCGACAGCGCCCTGAGTGACTCCTTTCCACTGAGGAGAGGCGAACGCGGCGAAGCGGTTCGTGATCTCCAGCGGCGGCTTGGCGTGGCTGGGCTGGGGTCGGGCGGTGACGACCTCGGCGAGTTCGGTGATGCCACCCATCAGGCCGTGGTGGCATTCCAACACCAGCGTGGTCTGCACGAGAGCGGAGCCTGCGACGAACACACCTGGTTGGCGCTGGTGGAGGCGGGTTGGCGCCTCGGCGACCGCCTGTTGCGGCTCGAAGCACCGCATCTACGTGGCGATGATGTCGCCGCCCTGCAGCGTGCACTCAATCAACTCGGATTCGACTGCGGTCGCCCAGACGGCATCTTCGGCCCATCCACCTCGAGGGCCCTGCTCGACTTCCAGCGCAACGGTGGCCTCACCGCTGATGGCATCTGTGGTGCCAATACCGTTCGCATGGTCGACCTGTTGGGCCGGCAGAGCGGTGCCGGTCCCGGCGTGGCCTCGGTTCGTGAGTCGTTGAATCACCCGACGTCGCTCCACGGACTTCGCGTCGTGGTCGGCCAGTTCGGCGGCCTCAGTTCGATCAGCCGCGCACGTGACCCGTTCGCTCCGTGAGCACGGCGCCACGGTCATCTCCACCGACGAGTACGACGCGGCCGCGCAGGCAGCGGTTGCCAACCGATTCGGTGCTGCTGCCTACCTCGGCTTCGAAGCCAGAACCGATACCAGTTCGCTCATCTCGTACTTTGCCGTGCCCACGTTCGAGTCGATCGGCGGGCGGGCGCTCGCGAGCCATGTGGCCGAGCACTGGAGCACCACCGGCCTCGTCATCCCGGACGTGCGGGGAATGCGACTGCCGGTCCTGCGCGAAACGCGTATGCCGGCGGTGCTGTGTTCGTTGAGCCCGGTGCGTGCCGTGGTCGACTCGACCGACGTGATCACCAGTGCGGTGGTGGCCGCGGTGGCCGTGTGGGCGGTCCACCCCGTGTCGACCACGAACTGACCCTCACACGACGAGTGCCACTCCCCTCCTCGTCGCTGTCAAAGTTATCCACAGTTCTCCACACAGGCTGTGGGTTTCCCTCGACATGATGTTGAGTCACCGTCACGGAGCGTGCATCACCCCAGCGTAGATCACTCTTTCTGACCACGTTCGGTGGCTGCTCGTAACCCTCTACCTGACGCGCGACCTGACGCGCGACTCGAGGATGAGACGTGCCCGGACGACCGTTTGGGCGTCAGGCCCCGGTCATCGCGCGATAGATGCGCTCCAGGTCTTCGAGGTCGGCGAAGTCCACGGTGATCCGACCTTTCTTGGAGGTCATCTGCACGCTGACCGTGGTCGCGAGATGTTCTGCAAGCAGGTGTTCCAGCTCCAGCAGACCCGGTGGACGCAGCCGCGTGCTCGGCGTGAGGCCGGCGCCGTCCACCGTGGGCTCCGGGCACAGGCGGATGCTCGGCGTTGGGTGGTGCCGGTTGGCGTGGTCTCGGTCGTGACACCTCGAACGGCATCCTCGACCATTCGGACCGACCAGCCGCCCGATGCAGCCTCACGCGCGAGTTGTTCCTGTCGAGCGCGATCCGGCGTGCCGAGGAGTGCTCGACCGTGACCCGCACTCAACTGACCGTCGGCCAAGAGATGCTGCACCGCCGGCGGAAGACCGAGCAGGCGCAAACTGTTGGTGATCGCCGAGCGGCTCTTGCCCACACGGGCGGCGATCTGGTCGTGGGTGAGTGAGAATTCGTCGAGGAGCTGTTGGTAGGCAGCTGCCTCTTCGAGTGCGGTGAGGTCCTGTCGATGGAGGTTCTCGACCAACGCTTGTTCGACCGATCCGACCTCGTCCGTGAGGCGGATGACGGCGGGAATCGTGGCCAAGCCTGCTCGTTGGGCCGCTCGCCATCGACGTTCGCCGGCGATCAATTCGTAGGTGCCGTCCCCGCCAGGTCGTACCAGAATGGGCTGCAGGACGCCCATCTCGACAATCGACGCTGCCAGTTCGCCGAGGCTCTCCTCATCGAAGTGCACACGGGGCTGATTCGGGTTCGGGGACACGGATGCAACGGGCACATCGGCGAGGACTGCGCCCTGGCTCGTATCGGCGGTGGGCAGATCGGCACTCGGGATGATCGAACTCAAACCCTTGCCGAGACCACTAGATCGCGCCATCGTGCACCTCCCGTGCTGCATCGCGGTACGCAATGGCGCCACGCGAAGTCGGATCGAACGTGGTGATCGGCTGCCCGAACGATGGTGCCTCCGAGAGCCGAACCGTACGGGGAATCACCGACTTCAGCACCTTGTCGCCGAAGTGCTCGCGTACTTCACGAACGACCTGACTCGAGAGTTTCGTGCGGGCATCGAACATCACGCAGATGATCGTGCTCATGTCCAGCGTGGGGTTCAGGTTCCGTTTGACGAGATCCACGTTGCGGAGGAGCTGTCCAAGACCCTCCAGAGCGTAGTACTCGCACTGGATCGGAACGAGCACTTCGCTGGCGGCGGCCAATCCGTTGACGGTGAGCAGCCCGAGCGATGGGGGACAATCGATCAGGACATAGTCGTAGTCGTCGAGCACCGCCTCGATCGCCCGCTTGAGCCGTTGTTCGCGGCTGAATGCCGGCACGAGTTCGATCTCTGCGCCGGCGAGGTCCAATGACGCAGGTGCGACGAAGAGATTCCGTACATCCGTGGGCTCGACGACGTTCTCGAGTGGTTCCTCATGCATCAGCACGTGATACATGGACAATTCCAAGCCCCGATTCTCGATACCGAGCCCCGTGGAGGCATTCCCCTGGGGATCGAGGTCGATGATGAGCGTCCGGAGGCCCATCTCCGCCAAGGCGGCGCCGAGGTTGACGGTCGTGGTGGTCTTGCCAACGCCACCCTTCTGATTCGCGAGCGCAATCACGCGGGGGAGCGGGTGTCCTGGTGGCGCCGGGGCATGGGTCTCCGTCGGCGTCCCCTCGGTTCGATCACCGAGCGGCGATGCGCTGGTGTTGGGTTCGGACACGTGATCTCCAAGCGGCTGTCGGCGTTCACGGCCGAAGTGATGGGTGGGCAGCCACACTCTGCCGGATCCCGTGACGCAAGACAAGCATTTCGCTGATGTTTCACGTGAAACATGACGGTGACACTCGATGGACGGGCCCGTGATGTTTCACGTGAAACATTCGGTGCGGGCTCAACGCCGCCGAAACACCACCACGGGTGCACCGGCACCGCTCAAACGGTCGACGCCGAGACGCTCCACGTGCTCGGTGTCCCAGCGGTCGCCCGCCGGTGGTTCGCTGATCACGATGTACCCACCTTCACGGACCAGCCGTGTGCCTGTGGCCAAAGTGACATCGGGGGGCCCGAAGCCACGAGCCACAACGGCATCAAACGGATGGGCCGGCCGGTACGTGTCGGCATCGACGCAGGCAACCGAGACCCGCTCGGCCCACCCGAGCCGAGACACCACACGCTCGAGCGCATCGGTGCGCTTTGCTCGACGGTCGAGCAAGGTCACCCGCATGTGCGGGCGATCCATCGCGATCACGAGACCTGGAACACCACCTCCAGCGCCGAGATCGAGGACCGTGATCACCGACGCATCGTCGACCGCCGCGACGTCGAGTGCATCCACGAACGCACGGGCATGCTCGATGACCTGACCGATCGGGCGGTCACCCAGGAAACCGAGGCGTTGGGCACCGATCAACGCGTCGAAGACCGCCTGATCGATCGGTGCCGGCTTCACCGGACCTCAGTCGTCGCTGGCTGCGTCGTCACTGGGGTCGACCACGATCCGGCGATCCGGATCCTCGCCAACCGAACGGCTGGAGACGCCGGCTTCCTCGTTGAGCACGTCGTGGATCACCTTGCGGTCCGCTGAACTCATTGGTTCGAGCGATCGGGCGGTACCAGAGGAACGAACCTGCTCGGCAACGTCACGGGCAAAGGACGCGAGTGCGGCCTCGCGGCGTTCACGGTAGCCCGCCACATCGATGCGGAGACGGGTTTCGTGGTCGCCGAGGCGACGTTGTGCCGACACCCGCACGAGATCCTGAATGGCGTTCAACGTCCGGCCACCCGGGCCGACCAGCAAGCCGAGTTCGGTTCCGGTGACCGCGACATGCAGCTCGATACCGTCGATCTGCAATTCGCTCTGGCCATCAGCACCGAATGCTTCGGTGAGCCCATCCATGAATGCCACCGCTGCGGCGCCGACCTCTTCGGGGGTCACGGTCGATTCTGGACGGTCGTTGCTCATCTTCTTCTCCTGGCTCTTGGGGGTCGACTTGCTGGAACCACGACGGTTGGGGGTCGCAGCCTCGGGTGCTGCGGCGTCCTCCGACACGTCGTCGTCGCCCTGGGCCTGCTTGGGCTCCTTGGGCTGCTTGGGCTTCGTCTGCTTGGGCTGCTTCGGTTGCGGCGAGGCATCCGATGACGCGCTGCTCCGGCTCTTGCGGCGACGCTCCTGCTTCGGGCGAACCTGCTCCGGACGGACGCGAGCTCGGAGGCGTGCTTCCCCGCGCATCCGACCGAACAGACCGGGGCGGGGCTCTTCGAGGGTTTCGAACTCGGCTTCGTCGGCAGCAACCCCGAGTTGGTCGAGGGCGGCGTCACGCGCCTCCTCGATGGTCTTTGCAGTGGTTTCGACCCATTCCATGATGGTCTTCGCTTTCTGTGGGGCCGGCGCGATGGCGCGGCTCGTCAGGTCGACTTCTTGGACGACTTCGGACGTGTTGGTTTTGCGGATTTCGCCGACTTCGCCGACTTTGCCTTGTTGGCTTGCGCTTCTTGGCGTGACGGTGTGGGGCGACCCTTGGCACCAGCCGACGGTGTCGGTCGGTTCTTCGGGGGAGTGACTCGCTTGCTCGTGCTCTTGGCGTCGATGGCGTTCTTCTTGTCACCGGACTTCGGTGGCACCGGCTTGGACTTGTCTGGTTGCTTCGCTCCACCGCTCAGATCGCGCTTCGCCTGAGCGAACAGCCCGCCACCGCCACCGTCGGGGTTCTTCTTCGCCTCTTCCCGCGCCGCCTCGCCGGCACGCTGTGCCTGACGACCCAGCGACTCGTCGTGACCGTAGAACGCCCGGGTGATGTACGCCTGCTGCGCAATGCGCAGCAGAGTTTGGAAGATGTAGTAGACGACGAGTGCCGACAAGAAGAAGATCTGGAAGATCGCGAAGAACACCGGCAGGTACTGCATCAGCTTCTGCTGGCCCACCGACATGGTGGGACTGATGGCTGCTCGGGCAGCGACCATGCGCTGCTGCACGAAGTACAGCACGCCGAGGAGCACCACCAGCAAGACGTACGGCAGGGCCGTGACGAACCCTCGCTGGAGCGCTTCGATGGCCGACGTCGCGAGGTCGAGGCGGAACGACCCGATGGTCTGTTCACCGAACAACGACTTGTACAGCGTCGAATCGAGTGCGAGATACCGGGGGATGAATCCGGGATTCGCCACCTCGTCGGGCCGAGAGAACGCTCCCCACACCGCATCGGAGATCGGGCGTGCGGCGCCGATGGGCTCATAGGCCATACCACGGAGCACCCGGAACATGATGTAGAACACCGGAGCCTGCGCCAACAGGGGCAGACACGAGGCCATGGGGTTGACCTTGTGCTCCTGATAGAGCTTCATCATCTCTTCGTTGAGCTTGGTGCGATCGTTGCGGTACTCGTTCTGCAACTTGCGCATCTCCGGCGCGAGCCGTTGCATCTCGAGCATGCCCTTGGTGCTCTTGAGCGTCAGTGGTGTGGTGATCGCCATCACCACGAACGCGATCATCGCAATCGCGAGGGTGTAGTTGTTCGTCAGTCCATAGAACCACGACAACAGGGCGGCGGGAATCTCGAACATCGGTTCAGGTGTCCTCTCGGGCAGCGACAGGTACCGGATCGAATCCGCTCGGCCCGAACGGACGACAGCGAACGAGGCGGCGGGCAGTGAGCCAGCTCCCCCGCGCGGTGCCGTGCAGTTCGTAGGCCTCGTGGGCGTAGTTCGAGCAGGTGGGATAGAAACGGCAGGGCGACGGGCGCCAGGAGAACGCTCGCTGGTACGCCTCGATCCACGCAAGTGCGCGGCGCTGTGACCAGGTGGTCATGGTGTCGAACGACTCCGTCGGGCCACCTGTGTGAGCAGTGAGGCAACCGACTGGTCGAGTTCTGCGAACGTACGTTCGCAGGTGCGCTGGTGTGCGCCGATCAGGTACAACCCGGGCGGCACGTCGGACCTCGACAGAATGGCGCGCAGACGACGCCGCAGACGATTGCGGCGAACGGCTGACCCGACGGCGCGACCGATGGCGAAGGCCACCTGGGGCGGAGCCAGGTCGGGGTCGGGAACGAACGAACACCACAGCGAGTCGGTCCGCACGCGCTGCCCGTCTCGCCGAAGGCGGACGAAAGCGTCGCGTTCGCGAACCCGGTCGATCAAGCGGACAGACGGGCGCGGCCCTTGTCCCGACGGGACTTCAGTACGGCGCGGCCGCCCTTGGTGCTCATGCGGGCGCGGAAGCCATGCTTGCGGGCTCGACGTCGGTTGTTGGGCTGATAGGTACGCTTCACGGCGCTCTCCGGACACTTCAGGACATCACATGTTCTGGACGTGGGGCGTCGACGTTCGAGCGTCCAACCTCCAGACTGACCTCCCAAGGCTACGGGCGCCTGCCCGCCTGCGGCAACCGGCAGGTGCAAACCACATGGGTGTAACTTGTCCACAGCGGTGGCCAATCGTCATCACACCAGCGTGAGGGCAGCTTTTTGGTGCCGGGACCCTGTTCGGCGCCAGGTTTTCCTCACCGTCCACACGTGCTAGGTTCCGAAACCCGCAGATGGTCATTGCTGTGTCCACATCTTGTGGACAACGGTGTGGACTGTCGATGATGACGATCGGAAGATCACTGGTGACCGACAGCGCAGACGTGTGGACACAGGTGACGCTGTCGCTGCGATCCCAACTCGCCGAGTCGGTCTGGTTCTCCACGTTCCAGGATGTCTCGCCGCTGCCATCAGCCGACGACACGTTGCGACTGCTGGCTCCGAGCGCCTACGTGCGCGATCGCATCATGTCTCGCTACATGCCCCTGGTCACCGATGCACTCGTCGACGTCAACGAGGGTCACCGCACGGTGGTGATCGACGTCGAATCGGCTGCTGACAACTCCGAACGCCACGATGCCAACACCGCCCGGGATGCGCTGGCCAGCATCGAAACCGAGCGCGCCGCGTCTCGTGACGGCACACAGCACCCCGGTTCGTCGAACCAGGCCGACTCGACGAACTCTCGGTTCGACGAACGATCGCTCCTGCTCGACGAAGCGGGTCTCAATCCGCGATACACCTTCGAGACATTCGTCAAGGGCGCCTCGAACCAGTTCGCACTGGCTGCTGCGCTGCGGGTCGCCGAGACCCCTGCTCGCAGCTACAACCCGCTGTTCATCTACGGCTCGGCCGGGCTGGGCAAGACCCACCTCTTGCACGCGATCGGTCACTACGTCCACGCGAACTATCAGCACCACGAGGTGCGTTACGTCTCCACCGAGACGTTCATGAACGAGTACGTCGACGCGATTCGCCAGAACACCACCAACTCGTTGCGCCGCCGCTACCGCGACATCGATGTGCTCCTGATCGACGACATCCAGTTCATCGCCGGCAAGGAAGGTCTCCAGGAGGAGTTCTTCCACACCTTCAACTCGTTGCACGGCGCGAACAAACAGGTCGTGATCAGCTCTGACCGGATGCCCGATGCCATTCCCACGCTCGAAGAACGTCTTCGAGGACGCTTCAAATGGGGCCTGATCACCGACATCCAGCCGCCGGATCTCGAGACCCGTCTCGCAATTCTGCGCAACAAGTCCGAACGTGACCGGGTGCTCGTGCCCGACGACACCCTCGAGTTCATCGCCACCAACATCGCCACCAACATCCGCGAGTTGGAAGGAGCCCTGATCCGGGTCACCGCCTACGCCAGCCTCAACCAGGTCCCGATCACCACCGACCTCGCCGAGACCCAACTCGCCGACCTCCTGATCAACAGCAAGCCCAAGGCCCGCACCGACGAAGAACTGCTCGCCGAAATCGCATCGATCCTCAAGTTCCCCGTCGAGGATCTCAAGGGTCGCAGTCGCCAACGTCCGCTGGTGACCGCCCGTCAGATCGCGATGTACGTGTTCCGCGAGCTCACCGATCTCAGCTACCCCGCCATTGCACGGCTGTTCGGCGGTCGCGACCACACCACCGTGATCCACGCCAACGAGAAGATCCAGCGCCTGATGAGTGAGCGCAAACAGATCTACGACCAGGTCACCGACCTGCTCCAGCAGCTCAAGGCATGACCGTGATCGCCGTCCGCAACCACCCCACGCGAACAACACTGGGGACGAAGGTCGCACGACAGGGTCGCGCCCAGGGGACAACGCGCGCTTGTCCACCGCACCACACGCGTGCAATTCGCGACCTGGGGACGACGGGCCCATCCCATGTGGATCGCCGTGGCCGCTCTACGCTGCAACGACGCGTGCTTGTCCCCAATCCACAGCACCTACTACTGACATTAGACATTGAGACATCCATGCATGAGGAGAAGTGCCCACTGTGAAGTTTCGTTGTGAACGTGACGTGCTCGCCGAGGCCGTCGGCTCCGCTGGCCGTGCCGCCACCAATCGCACCGGCACCCTGCCCGTGCTCGCCGGTGTCCGCCTGGAGGTGGCGGGCGACACCCTCACCGTCACCGGTACCGACCTCGAGTTGACCATCCGACACACCGTTGACGTCGGCGGCGATCGTGACGGCGCCGCGGTGGTTCCTGCTCGCCTCGTGGCCGACATCGTCAAGGCGCTTCCCGCAGGGGCGGTGCAGATCGAACTCGGTGACGACGAGATGTCGATCAGCGCTGGTCGCTCACAGTTCTCGGTGCGGCCGCTGTCGCTCGACGACTACCCGACCCAGACCGAACCTGCAGCCGACGCGGTCACCCTGTCCGCCGAAGCGATGTCCGACGCGCTTCGTCAGGTCGTGCGTGCAGCATCCACCGACGATGCCCGTGCGGTGCTCACCGGTGTGTTGCTCGCGTCCGATGACGACGGACTGCGCATGGTTGCCACCGACTCGTACCGCCTCGCCGTCAGGGATCTGCCCGAAACGTCGGTGCTGGCATCAGGTCAGAAGGTGCTGATCCCCGGACGGGCGCTGAGTGAGCTGCAACGGCTCATCGGCGACGCAGAAACCCTCGAGGTTCGCCTTGGCGAACGCGAAGCGACGTTCGAGACCGGCTCGACCCGCTTGAGCACGCGCCTCATCGAGGGCGAGTTCCCCAACTATCGCAACCTGTTGCCATCGAGCTATCCGAATCTGCTGACGGTCGGTAAGGCCGCCATGCTCGAGGCGATCCGCCGCGTGAAGATCCTGGCTCAGGACTCCACGCCGGTCAGGCTCACCCTGGGCGGCGACACGGTGCAGTTGACCGCGATCACCCAGGACGTCGGCAACGCGGCCGAAGAGATCGACGCCAGCTATGACGGCACCGAGATGACGGTCGCGTTCAACCCCGACTACCTCGCGGCCGGCATCGATGCCATCGATGCCGACGACGTCACGCTGGCCACGATGGACCCGATGAAGCCGGCGGTGCTGCGAGGAGTCGGCCGCGACGACTACCTCTATCTGCTCATGCCGGTACGGGTGCCGTGACAGGTATCGAGGCTGCACTGCACGTCTGAGGGAGTCGGACGAGGTCGGCCTCGATCCGGCTCGCCTTTCTCATGATCATTTCGCATCTCGAACTCGTCGACTTCCGCAACTACGTGTCGGCCAGCTTCGAGTTGACGTCGGGAACCACCGCGGTGATCGGCGACAACGGACAGGGCAAGACCAACCTTGCCGAAGCGCTGGCGTTCCTGGCCACGTTGAGCAGCTTTCGTTCCGTCCCGGGTGACGCGCTGGTGCGAGTCGGCGCGACCACCGCAATCGTGCGGGCCACCGTTGTCGACGACGACGACGGGCGCGAAAGCCTGATCGAGATCGAACTGGCCTCGGTGGGCCGCAACCGGGTGCAGGTCAACAAGCAACGGCTCCAGCGAGTACGCGACCTGCTCGGCACCGTCCGGGTCACGGTGTTCTCCCCCGATGATCTGATCCTGGTGAAGGGCAGTCCGGGCGAACGGCGCCGTTTCCTCGACGACACGCTCGTGGCGCTCGCCGTCAAGTACGACCAGATCCGTCTCGACGTCGATCGGATCGTTCGTCAACGCAACACGCTGCTCAAGCAGGCTGGTGGTCGGTTGAACGACGAGATCGAGGTCACCCTCGACGTGTGGGATGCCAAATTCGCAGAGATCGCGGATCAGTTCGGGTACGCCCGCGCCACCCTGGTGGCGCGCCTCGCGCCGATGGTGCAGGAGGCCTACGAACAACTCGCCGGCACACCCACCCCCGTCGAGTTGTACTACGAACCGGCGTGGCGACGCACGGGGCTCACCGTTGCGCTGGCGGAGGCACGAGCGATGGATGTGCGGCGCGGCGTGAGCACCGTCGGACCGCACCGCGACGAGTTGACGTTGTCGATCGCCGGGCTCCCCAGTCGCACCCACGCGTCGCAGGGCGAGCAACGCACGTTGGCGCTTGCGTTGCGTCTCGCCGGGCATCGCCTCGTGACCGAACGCACCGGGTCGGCACCGGTCCTGGTGCTCGACGATGTGCTGTCGGAACTCGACGACCATCGCGCAACGGCATTGCTCGATCATCTGCCCGCTGGTCAGGTGGTCATCACCACCGCCAGTGAACTTCCACCGGCCGCACGAGCCGATCGCATCCTGCGTATCGAGCGCGGTCACGTCGTCGGCTGAGCCAGACTGCGGGGATGAACCCGCAGGAACCAATTCGGTTGTACGACGCAGCAGCACCGGGCAGCGAGGACTGGGTGGGCATCGAACGCCGCTACGCCAGCGACCTCTGGGCGACCGAGGTGGTCGTGAACGTGGTGGTCCCCACGATCACGCCGGTCTTGCCGGACTTGCCGGACGGCGCGACCGCCGGTGACCGCACCGCAGTGGTGGTGGCACCTGGCGGCGGCTTCCACGCATTGTCGATCGAGAGCGAAGGCTTCGCTGTCGCCGAACGTCTGGCAGCGATGGGGATCGTGGCGTTCGTGCTGCAGTACCGCCTGGTGCCCGGCGGCGATGACCCGGTCGCGGAACTGACCGAACGTGCGCTGGCGGGCGACACCGGCCTCGACGACGACATGCACCGTGTGGCGTTGCTTGCCGGGGCCGACGGCGAGGCAGCGATCCGGCTCGTCCGCGCGCGTGCCGCTGACTTCGGCGTCGACCCGGCGCGGGTGGGGTTCATGGGATTCTCCGCCGGCGGCAGCGTGGCGATGCGGACGGCGTATTCAGCCGACCCCACCGCACGTCCCGACTTCGTGGCACCGATCTATGCCACAACCCGAGGCGTCGAGGGCATGCAACCACCGCAGGGGAGCGGCCCGATGTTTCTCGTGGTGGCCACCGACGACGAATTGGGGCTCACCGATTCGTCGATCATGCTCTACGAGCAGTGGCGGCACGCTGGTCTGTCCGTGGAACTCCACGCGTACGCCCACGGTGGGCACGGATTCGGCATGCGGACCCAGCACCTCGCGTCCGACACCTGGTTCGACCGGTTCGCCGACTGGTTCGCGTCGCGATGACCCACGCTGACCGCCACGACCGTGGACGCTGGCTCGCATCGGGGCTTGCCGACGCGATGATCACCATCATGTTCCGCGATGCCACGCTGGCGCCGCCCCACGTGGCGCGGTGGTACGACTCGTCGCTCACCACCGACGAGATCGTCGAGTTCCGACGAGCGGGTCGCCCGGCACCCAACGAGGCCGTTGTGGCATCGCTCGAGGCATTGGGCTTGCCGAGCGATGCCGGGTTCGTTGCGCGTTGGGAGGGATTCGATGCAGCGATGATCCTCGGGGCAATCGATCGCGGGTTCACCTCCGGCGAACAGTTCGCTCCGTGGGCGGCGACCGACGCCGACATCACCGAGGCCGAACAACTGTGTGGGGTGTCGCAACGAGCAGCGACCGCATTGGCGCAACTGCGTGCGGGACGCACACCCGAGCAGATCGCGTATGCCGAGGTCGCGGGCATCAAGGTGAAGAAGGCGGCCGTCTGGATGGACACGGGCATGTCGGCGGCGACCGCCGGCGCGTGGTCCACGGCCGGTTTCTCCGCCACGAGTGCAGCGGCGTGGAACGAGGTGGTCGACGATCCAGTGGTGGCACGCGCGCTCGACGCGTTGGGGTTCGATGTCGACAGCGCTCGTGAGCAGCGCCCCGACGGTGGGTGGAACCTGCACACGGTGCGATGGCACGCGGCGAGTGCAGCGGGCGCGGCGCCCGAGGACGCTGATCGGTGGGCGGCAACGTCGCTGCCGGATCGAAAGCTCGCCAAGTGGGTGGCGGCCGGGGTGCGTCCCGACGATGCGGATGCCTGGCTCGAGCGTGGGTTCCGACCACAGGATGCAGCGGTCTGGTCGGCACGCGGCTTCTCACCGCTCGATGCCGATGCCTGGCATCGAGCAGCGATCGACGCGGACGTGGCGGTAAGGCGTCGCGACGCCGGCGTGCGCCCGCCTGGTGACACCTGAGGGGTCAGGCGATCAGGGCACCGCGACGATCTGCTTGCCGAACGGCGCCAGGGACAGGCCCGCCATCTTGAACGCCTGAATGCCGAACGGGATGCCGATGATCGTGATGCACAGGACCGCACCGCTCACCAGGTAGCCAATCGCCATGATGAGGCCTGGGATGAACCAGAGGATCGCGCCGATGATGCCCAGAGGGGTGGCGTTCGGGTCGGCGATGGCGGTGCGCCCGAACGGCCACAGCGAGAAGTTGGCGAGTTTCAGGCATTGCCGCGCGAACGGAATGCCGATGATCGTGATGGCAAGCAGGACCGTCCAGAAGAGCCAGCCGATCGCCATCCAGAATCCGCACAACACGAGCCAGAGAATGTTGCCGATCGTCTTCACGCTGCGACAGTACTGCAGCCGCTCGCGCTGTGGTCAGGTCAATTGACGCACGCCGGGGGTGCCGGCGAGGATCTCCCACGAACTGATGGTCGACACCGGCGACGCCTCGTCGAACTGGTCGGCGACGGCGCGGAACGTGGCCAGCCAACGATCGGGAGTGACCTCGCACACGGTGTAGCCGCGCTGCGAGTCGAACCACTTCAGCTGCGGGTTGGCTGCCAGGGCGCCGGTGACCAGGCTCTCCACGGCAGCGTCGTCGTCGAAGAACGACGACGAGATGCTCGAGGCCATGAACTCCGAACCGATCACGGGAAGGGTCGTGTCGAACGGATCGGCGCGCAGGTCGGCAACGGCCGCCGAGTGGAAATCGCCGGTCAACACCACGAGGTTGTCGACCTCGGCGGAGACCGCGTCGAGGACCGTTCGCCGGTCGCCCGCATAGCCGTCCCAGGTGTCGACCACCACGACTGGTGGAGCGGACCCGGCGATGGCGTTGCCGCCGAACATGAACACCTGCTGCGCCAGCACGTCCCACACCACGGTCGACGTCGCCGCTGCGTCGATCAACCATTCGCGCTGGGTGGCCCCGAGGATGGTGTGGTTCGGGTCGGCTGCGAGGGTTTCGTCGCGCACCTGCACCGCGTCGCCGAGCTGCTCGACGAACGGGTCGTTTCGCTGCTGGTCGGAGCGGTACTGGCGGGTGTCGAGCACGTGGAAACGGACCAGGTCGCCGTGCGCGAACGACCGGTAGATCTCGTAGTCGGGACCGTCCGGTGGGTCGAGTCGCACCGGCATGTGCTCGTACCAGACCTGGTACGCAGCGGCGCGCCGTTCGAGGAACGCAGCCGGGTCGTCGTCGTTCTCGGAGATGCCGCCGGCGTAGTCGTTGTCGACCTCGTGATCGTCCCACGTGATGATCCATGGCACGAGTGCATGGGCCGCCTGGAGCTGTGGATCACTGTGGTAGAGCGCGTATCGCTCGCGGTACTGCTCGACCGTTTCGCACTCGAAGTCCTGTCCGGTTTCGCGACCGCGATCGTCGGCGTAGCCACCGGTGGCGTACTCGTAGATGTAGTCGCCGAGGAAGACGAAGGCGTCGATGTCGCCCTGTTCGACGAGGTCGCGGTACGCGGCGTAGCGACCTTGCTCCCAGTTCTGGCACGACGAGAACGCGAACCGGAACCGATCGGGCATCGTGCCGGCGGCGGCAAAGGTGTTCGTTCGGGCGGCAACGGTGGTGAAGTCGCCGACGCTGAAGCGGTACCAGTACTCGGTGTCGGGTTCGAGCCCGTTGGCGTCGACGTGTACCGAGTGTCCGAGCGCCGCAACGGCCGGTGCGGTGCCGGCGGCGACGACATCGGTGAAGTCGGGGTCGCTGGCGACCTCCCAGGTGACGTCGAGGTCGGTGTCGGGCAACGGTTCGGCGGGGAGCAGTCGTGTCCAGAGGATCACCGAGTCGGCGAGCGGGTCGCCTGACGCCACGCCGAGCGTGAACGGATCCGACGTGATCGCAGGCGCGGCGCTGGTCGACGGTGTCGTCGTGCCGGCGGACTCGGTGGTCGTTGGTGTGGTGGCCGGTGTGGTGGCCGGTGTGGTGGCGCTGCTGGACGTCGCGTTGTCGTCGCTGCACGCAGCGAGGGCCGCAGCGACCGTTCCCGCGAGGAAACCCCGCCGGGTGAGCCGGGGCCACCGGTCGGTCGTGTTGTTCAGGTCGTTGTCATGCATGTCGGTTCCCTCCCATGGGCGCACGGTCGGTCGCCCTGTGTCAGCACACTGTCACGTCGTGTCGCGCCTGGTTCAGATCACGGGAACACCCACCTGGCCGGCGACATCGAGTTGCGAGCGAGTCAGACGCTCCAGCCACTGTTGTTGACGGTGGTCGAGCACGTCGACGACTTCGCCCCAGTGGATTGCGACGACAGAACCCTGCTCGACTGCGTTGGCGAGCCGGACGAGTCGTGGATCGAGCCACACGGTGCGACGAAGCGTCCCACCGAGCGCGAGGGCACCGTCGTCCCACGTCAGCTCGGGGCCCTCGACGACGAGGTCGGCACCGCACCGACCGATGACCGTCGCCCAACTCACGTGACACTGGCGCAGGATCTGGAGTGGCTCGACACCGCCGAGTCCGTCGCGCAGGAGCCCCACCCAGGGGTAGACACAGAACACGTGAAACGAGTGGTGCGGCACTGCGCCGAGACCGACTTGCGAGGTGAGTCGCTCGACGTCGCCCCCGGCCCGGGGGCGGAACCGGTCGACGAGGTGTCGGCCCCAGTCGTTCGATGCGACCCGGCCGCAGAGTTCGTTGCCGATCCAGTAGGCCTGCACGACGCGGTCGTCGAGCGGGTCGTCGGTGCCCGCCGCGCCGGCGAGGAGCTCGAGGTACGGCCATGCTCCCTCGAAGCCCGACGCCAGCTGACGGAGCCCGGCGTCGACGTCGAGTTCTTCGGCGCGGTACGCCGCCAGTTCGCCCTCGCGGGCCGGGCCGCAGAAGCCACGCTGGTTGGGTGGCACCGCGAAGCGCGCGAAACGGACGGCACCTCCGACGGTCACGGTGTCGCCACCTCGTGCGAGGTCTGCGACGCCCGCGAGTCGACAGTCGATGCCCAGACGACGAGCAGCCCGCCGGCGATGAGGAGGGCGAGCCCCACCGGTTGGAGGACCGCGCCGCGTACACCCGTGGCCAGGAGCGCCGTCAGCACCGCGCCCATGCTGAGCACTGCGGTCACGTCGACCGCCGGCGCTCGGGCGAGTGCGTGGTGCCAGCTCACGACGTACCCGGTGAGGAGGAGACCGGTGAGGAGCGTCCAGGCCCACTGCGTCGCCGACAGCCCGATCAGGTCGCCGAGTGCGCCGCGGACGATCGCCCAGCAGAGCAGGATCACGATGCCGCCGGCCATGCGCGACGTACCGACGACCATCTCGGGGACACCGCGCCGTAGCAATGACCGCACGAGGACGACCTCGACCGACCAGCACAGCGTCGCCGCCAGGATCAGCGCTTCACCGGCGCCGATCTGGGGCAACCCCACGCCACCCGCCAGGTACGCGTAGCCGGCGAGGATCAGCACGATCGCGGCGAGGTGCGCCACGGCGACCCGCTCGCCGAGTACGAGCACGGCCAGGAGGGCAACCCAGGCGACGAGGGTCTTGTGAATGAAGGCGGCATCGGTCGATGCCACGCGGGTCAGCCCTTCGAAGAACAGCACGAACGGCACGCTCCCTCCGATCACGGCAACGGCAGCGAGCGAGGCGACCGTGCGAGGGTTGCGGGTGGGTGCTGGCGGCATCGCCGTCGCTGCGAACGCTCGACGCCGGCGTTGCACGAGGAGGATTGCGGTGATCAACACGGCGGCGACGAGGTTCTTCGCGGTGGTGTAGGTGGTGGCGTCGTCGAAGCGTGCAACGCCAGAGCTGTTCACGAAGACCGACACACCTGACACCACTGCCGTCACCCCCGCGAGGGCGAGGCCGGTGTGATGTGCAGAGGGTTGGGTGGTGTTCGTCATGATCGCTCCTGTCGGGCGTGCAGGATGTTGGTTGCTGCCGCCTCGTCGAGTCGCTCGACGGCGAAGCCGGTGTGCACCACGAGCCAGTCGCCGACGTCTGGTGGCGGCGCGTCGAGGCCGAGCGTCACCGTCGACACCGCCACGATGCGGTCGCCGATGTCGACCGACACCGAGTGACGTCCGGCGTCGACCTCGACGACTCGACCGAGATCGCTCAGGCACATGGGGCCACCTCCGCTGCGACCAGCCGGACGATCGCGTCGACCGATGCCGCAACCGGCGCCGACAGCATCTCTCCGTGACCGACGGTTGCCGGTTCGACACCGACCACGAGCAAGCGGTCGGGAAGCTGTCCGAGTGCTCGACCGAGCGCGACCGCCTCGGCGATGCCGCCTGCGTGCGAGCTCGCACCCGCCGCCGCGTCGGGCAGCCGGTCGAGGTCGGTGATGACGTGGACGGTCCCCGGTGGATCCCCGGCGACGATCGCGTCGACGACCACCACGACGGGTCGGCCCTGCCACGCGGCGACGAGTCGAGCCGGCTCCCCGTCGAGCGTCAGCAGTTCGGCGTCCAGGCTGTCGAGCTGCGCGAGTGCCTCGATCGTGCGCGGGCCCACGCCGTCGTCGCCGCGCCAGCGGTTGCCGACACCGATCACCAGCGGCGTCATGTGCCGCTCCCGCCACGGTCGACGGTGAGGTCGAGGAAGTGGGTCGCGCACGAGATGCACGGGTCGTGGTTCCTGATCGTGACCTCGGCGGCCCTGGCCAGCTCGTCGTCGGCGAGGTCGAGGTTGGCCTCCACGAAGTGGAACAGGTCGTGCTCGATCGCCGGCTGGCTCTGCGAGGTGGGTGGCACGATGTCGGCGTCGAGGATCGTGCCTGCCTCGTCGAGTGTGTACCGGTGGTACAGGAGCCCGCGCGGCGCTTCGGTGGCGCCGTGCCCGGTCGCCGCTCGAGGTGGCACCTCGATGGCGCCGGGCTCGACGTCGGCGTACTGATCGACGATGCGGAGCGCCTCCTCGCACGCCTCGACCGTTTCGACGGCACGCACGATGATGCTCCGGAACGGGTTGCGGCACACCGCGCCCAGACCGGCAGCGTCCGCGGCAGCCGCAGCAGCGGGGCCCAGCTTCTCGTGGGCCAGCGCGTAGCGGGCGAGCGGGCCGACGAGGTAGCTGCCACGCGACAGCAGCCGAGCGTGCTTGGCCGTCGAGTGCGGCACCTGGAATTCCTCGACATGGTTTGCGAAGTCGTCGACCGGGATGTCGAGGCCCCGATCGGACACGATCCGATCCCCGAAGACGGGATAGTGGTCGCCGTCGTCGAGCGCCACGAGCTCATGGTCGGTTTCGAGGTCGGGGAACTCGAACCCTGCGACCCAGTCGCACACCTCGACCGCCAGTTCGAGCGCCCTCGCGAGCTTGGGTCGGAACGCCCGGAGCGCCTGACGCGTCGGTGGCCGGTAGAAGCCGCCAAGGCGCACGTTGATCGGATGGATCGCGCGGCCGCCGATCAGTTCGAGCAGTTCGTTGCCGATCTTCTTCAGTTCCAGCCCGCGCTCCACCGCCGGGCGGTCGAGTGCGACCAGATCGACGACGCTGTCGACGCCGAAGAAGTCGGGGGCGTGGAGCATGTGGATGTGGAGCGTGTGGCTCTCGATCCACTCGCCGCAGTAGAGCAGCCGCCGCAGTTCGGCGATGTCGCTGGTGACCTCGACCCCACATGCCTGCTCGATCGCCCGGCACGCCGACATCTGGTACGCGACCGGGCAGATGCCGCAGATGCGCGCCGTGATGTCGGGCGGTTCGGTGTGGCCCCGTCCCCGGAGGAACCCCTCGTAGAAGCGCGGTGGCTCGTAGATCCGCAGCTTCACGTCGACCAGGCGGCCGTCGACGATCTCGACGTGCATCGCACCCTCGCCCTCGACGCGGGTCAACGCATCGGTGCTCAACCGGCCGGCACCTGCCCGATGGGTCATGACGGCCTGCCGATCTCGACGGGAACCGGGGTGGGCTGACGACGGAACGGCTCGGACCAGGCGTTGAAGGTGTGGAACAGGCGGCCGATCTCCTCGTCGGTCGTTCCCCGTGCCCGCAGCGTCGCGATCAGCGGCTCCGGGCGGGCGGAGTCCATCGGGCCGAAGCAGCCGTAGCAACCCCGCCCGAAGCGAGGGCAGAGCGCGCCGCACCCGGCGTGGGTCACCGGTCCGAGACAGGGTGTGTCGTTGGCGACCAGCAGACAGACCGTGCCGGCGGCCTTGCACTCGAAGCACACGTCGTGGCTCGGCACGTCGGGTCGGCGACCGACGACGAACGCCGAGATCACTTCGAGCAGCTGGCGTTTGTCGATCGGGCACCCGCGCAGCTCGAGGTCGACGTCCACGTGGTCGCTGATCGGGGTGACGGTGGCGAGTGTCGACAGGAATCCCGGTGTTGCGTAGACGATGCGAAGGAGTTCCTCGACGTCGCCGAAGTTGCGCAGCGCCTGGATGCCGCCCGCGGTCGCGCACGCCCCGATCGTGACGAGATGGCGCGACACCTCGCGAACGTGGTGGATCTTCTCGATCTCGTCGGGGGTGGAGATCGATCCCTCCACGAGGGACAGGTCGTAGGGGCCCTCGTCATCGGCAGCCCCGGCCTCGAGGAAGTACGCAATGTCGACCACCCCGGTGAGTGCCAGCAACTCGTCTTCGCAGTCGAGCAGCGTCAACTGGCAGCCGTCGCAGCTGGAGAACTTCCAGACCGCAAGGCGTGGGCGATCGCTCATGTCATCGCTCCCGTACCGCCAGCAGCGGTGCGGCGGTGTCCCAGTCGACGACCGGCCCGTCGACGCAGGTGAACAGCGCGCCGAGCTGGCAGTGGCCGCAGTGTCCGGTGCCGCACTGCATGTTGCGCTCGAGCGAGACCTGGATGTGTGTCCGGGGGACGCCGGCGCGTTCGAGTTGCCGACCCAGTGCCAGCATCATGACCTCGGGACCGCACACGAGTGCTGTGGTCTTGGTCGGGTCGTCGACATGGTCGGCGAGGGTGATGTCGAGTTGGCCGACGGGCCCGGACCATGCAGCGTCGGCACGATCGACCGTGATGCGCGGCCGCAACGTGTGCCAGCGCTCGTCGATCTGGTCCGCGAACGCGACGAGGTCGGGACTCCGGGCACCGACGAGCAGCTGGACCGATCGCGCCGCGAGGGTGCCGGCCACTGCTGCCTCGATCACCGGTCGCAGCGGAGCGAGGCCCAGCCCACCGCCGATGATCAACAGGTCGGCGTCGGTGAGATCGTCGAGTTGCCAACCGGTGCCGAACGGGCCCCGTATCCCCAGGGTGTCGCCAGGCGCTCGATCGCACAGCGCCGTGCTCGTCGCGCCGAGCGCACGCACGGTGTGTTCGACTCGGCGCCCCGGGCCGATCCCGCTGTAGGAGATCGGGATCTCGCCCACGCCGGGCACCCAGAGCATGGCGAATTGGCCGGGCCGCGGCATCGGGAGGCCATCGGGCATCGCCAGGGTGATCGTCACCGTGTCGGCGAGCTCGCGGTGCGATGCCTCGATCGTGCCGATCGTGGGAGTCATGGTGGGAGTCATGGTGGGGGTCATGGCCTCAGTGAGCTGCGTCATGAACGATCGCCTTCGTGATGTCGATGCCGGTCGGGCACCAGGTGATGCAGCGTCCGCAGCCCACGCACCCTGACTCGCCGAATTGGTCGTGCCACGTGACGAGTTTGTGGAGGTACCACTGGCGATATCGGGAGGAGGCCGACGCTCGCAGGGAGCCGCCGTGGACGTGGGCGAAGTCGAGTGAGAAGCAGCTGTCCCATCGCTGCGTGCGTTCGAACTCGGTGCCGTCGAACGAACTGGAGTCGGCCACCGAGGTGCAGAAGCATGTCGGGCATGCGAACGTGCAGTTGCCGCACGAGAGGCATCGCTCGGCGACGTCAGCCCAGCCCGGATCCTCCGGCGAGGAGGCGGCAGCGGCGATCGCGGTCGGGTCGAGGTGGCGGGTCTGACGTGCGGCGCCTCGGGCGATGCGTTGCTCCGCTGACTCGAACGCCTCGGCCGCGGCCTCGGGAAGCGGACCGATCTCGTCGAGCAGTTCCGCGCCGGCCGCCGTTCGTGCAGTGGCCAGCAGCGTTCCATCGGCGAGTTCGCGCAGCACGATGTCGGCGCCGGCTCCTGGCCAGGGACCCGTCCCGGCCGACACGCAGAAGCAGTTCGCTGCCGGCGTGGTGCACGCGACCGAGATGATGATCGAGTGGGCGCGCCGACTCCGGTAGGCCTCGTCGTGTCGGAGGACGGCATCGAGTCGTGCGATCGCCGCCAGGTCGCACGCCTGGATGCCGACGAAGGCGAGGGGCGCTCCTGCCGTGTCGGGTTCCTCGACGATCGTTCGGGTTGCGGTCGTTCGCACTCGCACGACCACCTCGTGCTCCGGGTGGAGCCATCGCTTCCACGAATCGGCCGGCGCGGCATGGTCGAACGCCCCTGAACCGTGTTGCTCGGCTCGATAGTGCCCGGGTTCCTGGACGTCGGTCCAGCCCACGGCGATCTCTCCGGCGGTTTCGATCTCCGCGACACCGACTGCCCCGTTGTGCGCAACGGGTGCGACCACCGTGCATCCGCGCTCGTGGAGGCGAGCGACGAGCGGCCCGAGCCCATCGGGCAACACCTGAGCGGGCTCAGCCGCGACGGATGGTGACGCGGATGCCACACCACCAACGTACGGATGCCGGAACCACCGGGCTAGAGGCCTCTGGCCCAATCAGACGGCGAGTTCGGCGAGGAGCGGTCGGTAGTGCTCGAGTCGGGCCACGGCACGCCCACGCACCTTGGCCTGGTCATCCCACCGCCGTATCGACGTGGCCGCCCGATGGTGTGGCCGCTGCTGGAACGCCAGGACCTCGGCGCTGGACATCGGGCCTCCCTGGAGGTGGAGGCTGCGCACCGACGATGGAGACAGGGCCTCGAAGTAGCCCTCCTCGGTGGCGCACAGGTACCGCTTCGCACTGACGTGGAGGGCGACGGGCGCGGTGACGTCCGGACCGAACCATCGGGTGAGGTAGCGCGCACCGACGCGTTCGTGGCCGAAGTCCTCGGTGAGCGCTTCGTCGAGCGTCGCGTTGTCGTTCGAGACGAGGTGTCCCACGTCGTGCAGCAGCGCCGCGGCAACCAGGTGGTCGGGGGCGTCGTCGGCGCGAGCGAGCGCGGCGGTCTGCAGCGCATGTTCGAGTTCGGTGACGTCCTCGTCGTACATGCGCAGTGCTGCGGGCGACGCGAAGAGCGAGAACAGTTCGTCGAGGTCGCTCATCGTCGGTCACTCATCGTCGGTCACTCGCCACGGGCCGGCCGAGGAAGTCGTCGGTGATGCTGATGCGCACACGTTCGCCGCCGAAATCGCCACCCTCCTTGTCGAACTCGGCGCGCTTGTCGGCGTAGTACCGGTCGCGGTGTTCGCCGAGCGTCGCTGCGTTGTAGGTGAGATACGCCGCGCGCCGTGCTCGTTCGGTGGTGTTGGTGTTGCTGTAGTGAGGTGTGTACGAGTCGAAGAACAACAGGTCGCCGGGGTCCAACGGCACCGGCTGCCAGACGAGCCCGGTGGCGGTCGCTTCATCGATGCGGCCGCGCTCGTCGGTGGGCAGTTGGCCCCGCTCGAATCCGGGGGCCACGTAGAGGCAGCCGCTCGCCGGCGTCGCCGGGTCGAGCGGCACCATGCACGAGATGTGATGGTCGACGAATCGGTAGGCGGTGGCGTCCTGGTGCGGGGCGAACCCGCCGCCGCCCGGTTGCTTGTAGTTGACCTTCTCCTTGAACAGCACCGCCTCGTCGCCGAACAGCGAACCGAGGATCTCGACGACGATGCCCCCGCAGATGAAGTTGTTCAGTACCTCGTCGTCGTGGACGAAGTCCTCGCTGCGTGCCAGCACGGCGCCGGCGTCGGTCTGCTCGAAGTGGTGCAGCCCCGGCCCGCCGCCGATGGCCCACTGCTCGAGCCGGTGCACTGCGGCGTCGAGCGCATCGAGTTGGGCAGTCGTCAGCGCCGCTCGAACCACGAGCCAACCGTCGCGTCGGAACGAGGCAACGTCGGTCATGTCGAACCGCCGTCGAGGTGGAGCAGGCTCGTGATCATCGGCGCCCAGTCGAGCACCGACGGCTGGTGGCGCTCGAGTCGCCGGGCCACGCCGGCCACTCGGTGATCGCCGCCCGACACGATCGCCATCTGGGTGCGGCACCGTGGGCTGCCGTGTTGTCCGTGGATCGGGATCGGGGTCGATCCGAACGCGCGGCCCGGTTCGGTCCAGGCCATCCAGACCTCAGGCGTGAGCTCGCAGGTGGCCTCGACGCCGTCGACCGATCGGATCATCTGGAACAGCCGGTCGTCGTCGATCCGGTCGCCCGACGAACCCCGATGGACGAGCGCCGCGGTGCCCTCGTTGGCGACCTCGACGCCGTCGAGGCCCGCGAGCGCCTCGACCAGTTCGACCGGGGTGAAGTCGGTGATCGTCTCCTGGTCGTGATCCGACACGGTCAGCACCATCGTGTGATCCCATCCGTCGGCGAATCGGGCGACGACCTCGCCGTAGGCCGCGTCGGTGGCGCGGTACTGCTCGAACGCCTCGGCCGAGTCGGGGCCGTAGAGGTGCGAGGTCGTGTCGGGTTCGTTGAGGTGGACCAGCGCGAGGTCGACATCGAGGTCGACATCGAGGTCGATGCCCTCCAACGCCGCCAACACCGCAGCATCGGACGCATACCCGAAGGCGCAGCGCTCGGTGCCCTCCGGCAGGCGACCGTCGGGTGGCCACACCACGTCGGCTCGCGCACCGCCCATCTGCGCGACGAGCTTCTGGTCGCCGGCAACCATCGCCGACCGTCCGCCGGCCGCCCCGACCCGGTCGAACAACGTCGTCGCCCGCGGACCCTGCTTCGGTGACGGCACCCAGCCCTGGTCGTCGATCCAGGTGTGGTTGCCGTGCACGCCGGTGACCGCCGGGTCGGCGCCGGTGACGAACGCCGCATGGTTCGCATAGGTGACCGACACCGGCAGCGACATCGCCCCCATCGGGGCACGGCCACCGGTGGCCGCCTGGTGCCACAGGTGCGGGGTGAGGCTCGGGCCAACGTGACGGTGAGGCATTGCGTCGATCACGATCATCACGACGCGGAGCCGCCCGGCGAGCTGGGTCACGACCTCAGCGTAGGTGCCGATGCCAGGATGAGGCGATGAATCTCGACGGTGGCATCCACGAGATCCCACTGCCGTCGATGGCCACAGGGCGCCTGTGGCTGTGCGGCAAGCATGCGATCGGCCCGAATCCCGAGGGCCTGCTGCAGCGGGTCGGCGCAGACGGTGTGGTCTGTCTCAACGAGGAACACGAGCTCGCTGACCGGTACCCGGAGTACGTCACCTGGTTGCGCACGCAACCGGCGCACCGGGTGCTCTGGGCTCCGATCCCCGACTTGCACGCGCCGACGCTCGAGCAGTTCGCACCGGTGCTGGCCGACATCGTCGATCGCGTGGTGGCGGGAGACCGGCTGATCGTGCACTGCGCAGCCGGCATCGGCAGAGCGGGGACCACGGCGGTGGCGGTGCTGGTGTCGATGGAGGTCCCACTCGACGAGGCGATCGCCCACGTCCGTCGTCATCGGCCCGCGGCCGGGCCCGAGGTGGGTGCCCAGCTCGAACTGGTCCGTCGGCTCCATGCGAGCATGGCACCATGAGTTCTGCTGATCAGCCCTCCCGTGCGCAGGTCGTGATCATCGGTGGCGGTGTGATCGGCACCAGCGTCGCGTATCACCTCGCCAAGCTCGGCTGGACCGACGTCGTGCTGTTGGAGCGGGATCAGCTGACGTCGGGCACGACCTGGCACGCGGCCGGCCTGGTGGTGTCCGGCGGCATGACGAGCGAGACGTTGGCGTGGATGACCAAGTACTCGACCGACCTGTATCGAACGCTCGAAGACGAGACCGGCCAATCGACGGGCTTCCGTGCGGTTGGCTATCTCCAGACCGCCAGCAACCCCGACCGGATGCACAAACTTCGTCGGGAGGCCGACTTTCTGCGATTGATGGGCATCGAGCGCGAGGAGGTCTCGGCTCGCGAGGTCGCCGACCTCTGGCCGCACGTCGACCCGACCGACGTGCTCGGCGGCTTCTTCACCGCCAGCGAGGGTCGCGCGGATCCGTACAACGTGGCGATGTCGCTGGCCGCCGGTGCTCGGGCCGGTGGAGTGCGCATCGTCCAAGGTGCTCCGGTCACCGGGATCACGCAGCAGGCGGGGCGCGTCACCGGCGTCGAGACCGCAGCGGGGTGGATCGAGGCGGAGTACGTCGTCAACTGCGCGGGGATGTGGGCGCGCCAGATCGGGGCGATGGCCGGTGTGGCAGTGCCGCTCCAGGCGATCGAGCACGCGTACCTGATCAGCGAACCCATCGAGGGCATCTCGCCTGACCTACCGATCTTCGAGGACCCGGATCGTTTCGCCTACTACCGCGAGGAGACCGGCGGTCTGATGGTCGGGCTCTTCGAGCCGGTGGCGGCGCCGTGGTCGACGGATCGAATCCCCGACGACTTCAGCTTCGGCGAGATCCCCTCCGACTGGGATCGGCTCGCGCCTTTTCTCGAGTACGCGATGGAGATCCTCCCGGGCCTCGCCGATGTCGGCGTTCGCAAGCTGTTCACCGGACCGGAGAGCTTCACGCCCGACAACGGGTTTCTGATGGGTGAGGCGCCGGAACTCGACCGGTTCTTCGTGGCTGCCGGGTTCAACTCGCTCGGCATCCTCACCGGAGGTGGTGCTGGTTCGATCATGGCCAGCTGGATCGTCGACGGCGTGCCACCGCTCGACATCACCGGGGTCGACATCGCACGCCTCCAGCACTGGCACACCAACCGGCCCTATCTCACCGAGCGCAGTGTCGAACTGCTCGGGCGGCTCCACTCGACGGGATCGTGGCCACACTCCCACCCATCGACGGCACGCGACGTACGGCGGTCGCCGCTCCACGACCGGCTCGTGGCGGCCGGTGCTCGCTTCGCCGAGTCGTCCGGCTGGGAGAACACGTCCTACTTCGCGCCGCCCGATGCAGCCATCGAGTTCCGACACACCTACGACCGGCCGGACTGGTTCGAGTATCACGCCGCCGAGCACCGGTCCGTCCGCAACGACGTCGGCCTGTTCGACATGTCGGCGATGTCGAAGTTCCTGGTGCAGGGACCGGACGCCGAGTTGGTGCTGAACCGGTTGTCGGGCAACAACGTTGCCGTTCCGGTGGGCCGTTGCGTCTACACGCAATGGATGAACGAGCGCGGCGGCGCGCTGGCCGACGTGACCATCACCCGGCTGGCCGACGACCGCTTCCAGGTCGTGGCCGCGGAGGCGTTCCACCGCCGGGTGGAGACGATGCTGCGGCGCGGGACGCCCGATGGCGCTCGGGTGTACGTCACCGATGTCACTTCCGGCTTGGCGCTGCTCAGCGTGCAGGGTCCGAACGCTCGGGCGCTGCTTCGCGAACTGACGACTGCCGATCTGTCGAACGGCGCGTTCCCGTACCTGACGGCACAGGACATCGACATCCACAATTCGCGAGCGCTCGCCGTGCGGATGAGCTTCGTGGGCGAACTCGGCTGGGAGTTGTTCGTGCCGACCGAGTTCGCCGTCGGCGTCTACGACCGGCTCGTGGAGGTCGGCGCAGCGCATCGTCTCGCCCACGCCGGTATGGCCACGCTCGAGAGCACCCGCACCGAGGCCGGCCGCCTCGACTACGGCCTCGACATCGAGAATTCCGACTCACCGCTCGAGGCAGGTCTCAAGTTTGCGATCGACTTCGACAAGCCGGGCGGGTTCGTCGGACAGCGACGCATTGTTGGCGCAGTACGAGCAGCGGCCGTACACCAGCCGGTTGGTGCAGTTCCTGCTCGATGATCCCGAGCCGCTACTCCACGGTGAAGAACCGATCCTGCTCGACGGTGAGGCGGTCGGCTACCTGCGTTCGGGCGCCTACGGGCACACGCTCGGTGGTGCCATGGGGTTCGGCTACGTCGAGCATGTCGACGGCGTGAGCGCCGACCTCCTGCGTGAGGGCGAGTTCGAGATCCTCGTTGCCGGCGAACGAGTGCCCGCCGGCGCGTCGCTGCGGGCGATGTACGACCCGCGGAACGAGCGGGTGCGGATGTGACGTCAGCCGAGGAGCCAACGCCCGACGCGTGCACGGGCGGGAGCGTCGTCGACGGTCACGATCCGCAGGTCGGCCAAGCGCTGCAGCACGGAGCCGGCAAAGGCCTCGCCGAGTTGGTCGGCGTCGAGTGGCTCGCCCGATCCGGTGGCACCGAGCACGGCCTTGGCCACATGGTCGAGGTGTCGTCGCGTCAACGGTTCGCCGGTGGAGCGGGCACGATCGCGCGCTGAGCGAGTGAGTTGGTTGACCATCCGCGTCGACGGTGTCCCCGCACCGATCCGACGCCACGCTTCCGCGAGGTGTTCGTAGATGCGCCGCCACTGGTCGGTCTCGACCAACGGGAAGTCGCGGTCGACGCGGCGGAGTTGACGGGCTTCGTCGGGGATGGTCGAGGTGTCGTCGCTGGATGCTTCGGCGGGCGCGTGGGCCTCCTCGATGGGCAGCAGGTACAGCTGGCGCTCGCCGCTGATCTCCCCCTCGGGCACGGCGGCACGCAGAAAACGCTTGAACGTGCCGTAGCCGAACCAGTCGTCGCTGACCTCGGCACCGAACTCGTGCTGCAGTGCCCAGGCGAGCGAGGAGATCTCGAGCGGCCGATCGAGTGATCGCCAACGTTCCAGCAGGATGTCGGCGGCGTCCGCACCGGGCCCCACGATGAGTTCGTGGCCAGGTTCGGCGTCGGGGGCGGCGGTGGTTTCCGCCACGATTGCTTCGTCGATGCGATCGAGTTCGTTGCGCAGGTCCTCGGCGATGTCGTCGAGGGTGGCGAGCAGGTCGGCCATCCGCGTACTGAGCACCTCGACCAGCGGCGGGAGGTCACCCGACTTGCTGTAGGTGTCTTCGTGGGTGAGTTCGCCCCAGCTGTCCTGGAGCAGGGTACGCACCTGGAGTTCGCAGGTGACGGGGGTGCCGTCGTGGTGCACATCGAGGTTCACGTGCCAGCCGCGATACCCCGACACCTTGGGCTGCTCCACGTAGTCGCGCTCCGACGCAGGGTCGAGACCGAGCGCACGCTTCTTGCCGGCATGGCGTGGCAGGTCCTCGAGCGCGACCTGCACCATCTCGAGGTCACGCAAGTTGGTGCAGGTGAGGCGCATGCCGATGAGGTCGTCGAGGACGCGGGGGATGTCATCGACGCTGGTGACCTGCTCGCGATAGTGGGGCTGGCTGATCTTGCGCCACGTGCGACGCTTCGACTTGACCCGTCCGGAGATGCTGCGGATACGGGCGAGGTCGCGGTCGGACAACGAGTCGTCGAGTGTCCGCTGCAGCGCATCCATCGCCCGGTCGAGGGCCGGTTCGAGGGTGTCGTCGCGGTGGGCGTCGTACCAACTCCCGAACTCGGCGTAGCCGAACGTGTCGCCGCTTCCGCGCTCGCTTGGGTTCACCATCGCCCGAGACCCTACGACTCGTCGGCGTCAGCTCCGAGCCCGGAACGCGAGGTCGGCGTCGGTGAGGGCATTGCGCAACGTCGAGGCGATGAAGGCGAACTCCTCCTCGCCGGCGATCAACGGTGGCGACAAGGTGATCACCGGCTCGCCGCGGTCGTCCGCTCGGCAGATCAACCCGGCGTCGAACAGCCTCGGCGAGAGATGGTCGCGCAGCAGCCAGTCGGCCTGCTCGGGCGTGAACACCTCACGGGTCTCCTGATCGGCGACGAGTTCGATCGCCAGGAAGTAGCCGTCGCCGCGCACGTCGCCGACGAGCGCGATGTCGCGCAGGTCCTCGATCAGCGACTTGAAGCGGCCTTCGTTGGCGAGCACGTGGCCACAGAGGTTCTCGCGTTCCATCACGTCGAGGTTGGCGTTGGCGACCGCGCACGACACGGGGTGGGCGCCGAATGTCTGGCCCTGCAGGAACGCCACCGGCGCGTCCACGAACGGCTCCGCGATGCGATCGCTGACGATCACCCCGCCGAGCGGTGAATACCCGCTGGTGACCCCCTTGGCGAAGGTGATCATGTCGGGCTGGTAGCCGTAACGCTCACTCGCGAACATGTGCCCGAACCGGCCGAACGCTCCGATCACCTCGTCGCTCACGAGCAGCACGCCGTAGTGGTCGCAGATCTCGCGGATGCGCGCCCAGTAGCCGTCGGGGGGCACGAACGCGCCGCCGGTGTTCTGCACCGGCTCCATGAAGACTGCGGCCACGGTGTCGGGGCCCTCCATCTCGATGCGCAGGGCCAGGTCGTCGGCGCATCGCAGCGTGCAGGCGTCGAGATGCATGCAGTCGCCGCAGCGGTACCGGTAGGGCGTCTGCACCTTGATCGCCCCAGGCATGAGCGGCTCGAACACCGACTTGATCGACGGCACTCCGGTGAGGCTCAACGCACCGAGTGAGGTGCCGTGGTAGGAGAGGTACCGCGAGATCACCTTGGTGCGCATCGGCTCGTCGCGCAGCTTCCAGTACTGGCGCGACAGCTTGATCGCCGTCTCCACGGCGTCGCCGCCCGACGGCGTGAAGAACACTCGCTCGAGGTCGCCGGGCGCCATCGCTGCGAGGCGTGCGGCCAGGGTGACCGCCGGTTCGTGGGCGAACCCCCACACCGGGAAGTACGCGAGCGTGGCGGCCTGCTCCCGGGCGGCGTCGGCGAGTTCGGTGCGGCCATGGCCGACCTGCACGGTGAACAGCCCCGACAACCCGTCGAGGTACCGCTTGCCGTTCGAGTCCCAGACGTGACAGCCGTCGCCCCTGACGATCAGGCGTGAGCTGTCGCGCTGGGCCTGCAACGTGGTGAAGTGCATCCAGAGATGCGCGGCGTCGGTGTCGCCGGCGTGGGGGGAGGCCATGACGCAGTCTCGCACCGAGCAGCGGGCTGCGGGTTGCTCAGGACGGTGGCGATGCCTGGCTCTGGCGTACCCGCTCGGCGAGGTTCGCCGGGAGCGGCTGATCGCCGTGATGGGCCACGTCGAACGAGCCGCTGCCGCCACTGAGCGACCGCAGGTCGATCGCATACCGCAGGATCTCTGCAGTGGGCACCAGCGCGCGCACGGTCGTGAGGCCGGCATCGTCGGTGTCGGTGCCGAGCACCTGTGCTCGACGTGCGTTGAGGTCGCCGAGCACGTCACCGTGGTGAGCGGACGGCACGCGAACGTTGATCTCGCTCACCGGCTCCAGCAACTCCACGCCGACGCGCTCGACCGCCTCGCGCAGAGCCAGTGACCCAGCCATCTTGAAGCTCATCTCGGAGGAGTCGACCGCATGGTGTTTGCCGCCGGTGCACACGGCGCGCAGGTCCACGATGGCGAATCCATCGCGACCACCGCGGGCCATGGCCTCCTCGACCCCGGCGCCCACGGCCGGCACGAGGTTCTTCGGGATGACGCCGCCGGTGACCTCGCTGTGGAACTCGAATCCCGACCCGGGTGGCAGTGGTTCGAAGCGCACGGTGGCCACACCGAACTGGCCGTGGCCGCCCGTCTGCTTCTTGTACCTGCCCTCCACTTCGACCGGTGCCGCGAGCCGAGCGCGGTAGGCCACACGTACGTCGTCGACGACGAGTTCCACCCCGGCACGCTCGATCCGCGACAGCGCCACACGCACGTGGGTCTCTCCGCCTCCGCGCAACACGGTCTGGCCGGTCGCGTCGTCGTGATCGACGCCAAGCGTCGGGTCTTCGATGACGAGGCGATGCAGCGTGGTGGCGAGCCGGTCCTCGTCGGACTGCTTGGCTGCGGCGATCGCCACGCCGTAGACGGCACGCGGCGGTGTCGGCAGCACCACGGTGACCGGTGTGCCGTCGGGAGCGAGCGTGTCACCGGTGCGGGTGTCGCTCAGCTTGGTGACGGCCACGACGTCGCCCGCGACGGCAACGTCGACCGGGGTCTGGGTGGCACCGACGAGCGACACGAGATGGTGGAGTCGTTCGTGAGCGCCGGTGCGGGCGTTGACGAGGGTGTCGTCGACGCGGATCGTGCCGGAGAGCACCTTCAGCACCGAGACCTGGCCGCGGAACTCGTCGATCGTGGTGTTGAACACCACGGCCAACGGCGCCCCGTCGGGATCGGGTGTGATCTCGACGATGCCACCGGCTGCCTCGACGAGCGTCGGCCGGCGATCGCCGGGCGCCGGGCCGACTCGGCAGATGAAGTCGGCGAGCTGGTCGGCTCCGATCGGTGCGGTGGCCGACCCGCACAGCACGGGGAAGGCGAGCCCTCGGTCGACGGCGTCGTGCAGGAGATGTTCGAGCTGCTCTGGCGACGGCTCGGTGCCGGACAGGTACTGCTCGAGGAGGTCGTCGTCGAGTTCGATGACGTCCTCGACGAGGTGCTCGTGCTCGGCCCGCTCGGCGTCGGCGAGATCCGCCGGCACATCGACGGGTTCGGCGTGCCCCGAGTCGTAGACGAAGGCGTGGTGGGTGAGCACGTCGGTGATGCCGTGGAAGCTCGACTCCTCGCCGATCGGGAGTTCCGTGGGGTCGGCGTGCGACCCGAACGTCGCCGCGCACCTGGGCGAGCGTGCGGTCGAACGACGATCGTTCGCGGTCGAGTTTGTTGACGAAGATCATCCGTGGCAGGCCCAGCTCGGCGGCGTGACGCCACAGCACCTCGTCCTGCGACTGCACGCCCGCGACGCCGTCGATGACGAACACGGCGAGATCGGCTGCGGCCATGCCGAGCAGTGCCTCGCCGCGAAAGTCGGCGTAGCCGGGTGTGTCGATGAGGTTGATGCGGTGGTCGTTCCAGTCGAACGACGCCACGTCGAGCGAGATCGACTGTTCGCGAGCCTGCTCTTCGGGGTCGTGGTCGAGCACTGTCGACCCCTTCTCGATCGTGCCGGCGCGATCGATCACGCCAGCTCGAAGGAGCAACGCCTCCGCAAGGCTGGTCTTGCCGCTGCCGTTGTGGCCGACGAGCACCACGTTCCTGATCCGCTCGGACGATTCCATGGGCACCCCTTTCGTGTCCGATCAGTTTCCACCCGCCGTCGCTCGCGCCGCAACGGACCTCAGGCCCTATTCGTGGCGGGTCTACGCTCGGACGCATGGGACAGCGTTCAGGCGATCGGTACGAGGTCACGAACGACGAACGGGCACGGTTCGAGCGTGACGGGTACGTGCATCTCCCCGGCGTGCTCCACGACGCCGAGGTGGCCGCGCTCGACCCGACGTACGACGCGTTCATGCGCGGCGAGATCGCCGTCGAGGGCCGTGACCTCTACGACATGGTCACCGGCGAGTTCGGCACCGACCCCACCACGTACACGATCTTCAACGTGATGCTGCCGCGCGTCTACTTTCCCGCCTGGCAGGGCAACATCTTCGAACGGGTGGGCCATTCGATCGCCGAGCAGTTGTGCGGCGAGGGGATGACGCTCGACTTCGATCAGCTGCTGGCCAAACAGCCGGGCCGGGCCGATGCGGTGTTCGCATGGCATCAGGACCAGGCGTACTGGATCAACACCGACGACCGTCGCACGGCCACGTGCTGGCTCGCGCTCGACGACTCGACGATCGAGAACGGGTGCATGCAGTTCCTGCCGGGAAGCCACGTCGAACCGGTCCGGCCGCACCGGCCCGCTGGTGCGAGCCGGGAGGAGCAGCACACGCTGGTCACCGACCTGCGTCCCGACGATCATCCCGTGCCGGTGCCGATCCGGCGCGGCGACATCACCGTGCACAACGAAGGCGTGCTGCACGGCTCGGCCGGCAACACGACCACGTCGAGTTGGCGGCGGGCCTACATCAACGCCTATCGCTCGATCGAGACGGTCCGGCGTGAGCGCGAGTTGGGCTTCACCCACTCGCACAACGATGCCCAGGACGTGCTCGCCCACGTCGACGGCCTGCACACCTGACAATCAGTCAGCCGGCAGCGATCCGACGCCACCGGGCCATGGTGCTCTCGCCGACGATCCACCGGATCCGGGAGATCGCTCCGGTTCGCATGAACACGTCGTGTGAACGCTCGCTGGTGAGCTCGGCCCCGTCGATGGTCTCGACGGAGCCATCTGCGCACTCCACGATGATCAGATCGTCGGGCCCGGTCTCGATGGTCATCGGCACACCGCACGTGGTCAGCTCGGACGCGTGCCTGCTGTCCGGCGCCAGCACCTCGTCCGGCGCGAGCAGGCCGGGGGCCAGCAGCAGTCGCCCGTGAGCGACGTGGAAGCCGAGCTCGCCGAACCGTGCGAGTACTTCCTCCTTGACCTGGCCGGTCATGCCGGGCTGCTGGGCGCCTGCGTGCGCGGGGGTGTGCGAGTAGCAGTCGGTCGGCACCGCGCCGTACTCGGTCGGCGTCTTGCGATACCCGAGACCCGCTCGGATCCTGCGGTATGCAGCGGCGAGGTGGGTGACGGTGGTGTCGGGTTCACCGCGCTCGACGGCCACCCAGTACATCTCCTGCACGGCGAGCAGCAGCTTGGCGACCATGTGCCAGTACACCGACCCGATCCCCTCGTAGCCGTGCATGCGCCCGGAGCGCCCGGTGAACGAGCGATGGTCGAACACGTGCTCGTAGGTCGAGCGCAGCGCAGCGCGCTCCGCGTCGCTCAGATCGGTGTCGGCCAGCGAGACGTTCGACGCGCACGCACGTTGACGACGTCGGGGCGAAAGTGCAGCCGGTCGTCGATGTCGGTGGAGACGATCGCGGCGAGTCGTTCGAGGCCGATGCGTTCCAGGCGGTCGGCGGCGTCGCCGGTCGATGGCGTTGCGGTCGAGGAAGGGCGTCAGCTCGGCGCCGGGTACAGCACGAACGTGTCCTGGTCGGCCCGGTACATCGCCGAGGCGAAGAGCGCGTCGACCACCTCGAGCGTGGTGTCGCGGCCCAGAGCGCCCGACGACAGCACGGCCACCTGGCCTTCGAGCATCGGCCCGAGATGGTCGACGCGAGCGGTGTCGTCCGACGGGAACGACACACGGTTGTACGAGTGGTAGAGGCCGTCGTCTCGCCGCCCGAGCGCGATCGACTGCAGTCGAGGTGGCGCGAGCGCCGTCGGTGCACAGGCCGCGGACGTCGGCGACGTCGACGTCGACTCTGCTGCAGTGCCTCGCCGGCGCGGATGCGGTGTCGGTGGGCTTCGCCGCTGCGGCCGAGTGGTCGACGATGGTTCGACGTTCGACGTCGTCGACGGGACCGACAGCGTGCTTCGTCGAGGATCCGTCGGATGTCGCCGAGCCACTCGACCACCGAGGCGGTCATCGTGACGTGGTCCGCCTGATCCGACTGCGACTCCGAGCGAGCGACGTCGAGGAAGGCGAGGTATCGGCGGAGGTGGAAGAGGGTCACCATCGAGAGCCCTGGGCCTGCGAGCGCGTTGTTGGCGTCGTTCCACTCGGGACGCTGTGTGTTGAGCCAGATGCCGCCGTCGGGCACGAAGTTGGTGAGTTTGGCGAGGGCCGGCACGAGGAGCTTCTCGAACAGCGCAACCTGCAGCAGTGATCCGTCGGGGCCCGGCAGCAGACGTCCGTCGGCGCCGATGCGCTGTTCGCGTTCCGCGATCGCGGCGGCATGGTCGGTGTCGTAGGTGATCGTGTCGCGCGGGTTGCGCACGATCTCGTCGTGATCGGCCAGGAGGTAGGGAACGTCGGCGTAGGTGAACACGTTGCGATCCATCCAGCTCGCACGGGCCCCGGGTTCGTAGCGCTCCCACATCTCCAGCAGCCGCAGCAGGTAGATGATCTGGTGGTCGCCCCAGTAGCCGATGTGGCTCCACGGGTCGGTGGGGTCGGGCACCTCCCAGTCGATGCCGTCACCCGAGATCCGGTAGGCGTTGTAGCCCTCGATCGTGGTGGCGTTCACGAACTTCGTGACGACGTTGACGAAGTAGGCGGGCGTCGACTGCAGCAGCGCCTCCCAGTTCTGGAAGATGTCGCGCCAGTTGCCCTCGTACGACAGCAGCGGGTTGCCCCGGTCGTCGCGCACGTTGATCGAGAAGCGGTTCCATGGTCGGCTCGGGTCGCCGTGGCGGCGCGAGAAGCTGAGTGGCAGGTACTCGAGCACGAGGCGCACGAGGTCGGCGTCGTCGGTGGCGAGGGCGGCGGCGCGCAGCTCGAGTTCGTCGATCCACGGGTCGAGCTCGTGCGAGCCAGTCGCTGTGCCGGTCGGCAACGGCGCGGTTGCGGTTGCCGACGAAGTCCGCGAGGTCGCCGCTGGGCACCGCTTGGGCGAAGGGGAACACGCCGCCGCGCATGCAGTTGAAGAGCACGTTCGACAGGTGGTGGGCATCGGCGACTGCGTCACCGGTGTGCTGGAATCGCGTCGGCGTCGGCGAGGAGCACCCGCAGCCGCTGCGACCCGAGTTCGATGTCGTCGGCGACCTGCGTGGGGGCGTCGTCGGAACGAGCGACCGCGACAGCCGCGGCCAGATCGGTGTGGTCGAGACCGGTGTCGGCAACCATCGACCACGTCGCGGGTTCCGACGGCGACACCCGACGGTGCCACGCAGCAGGTGAGCACCGGTCGGCCGGTCACGGTCGATCACGGTCGTCGCGTGTCGTGCCGGTCGGCCGGCGATCATGTCGTCGACGGCGTCGTCGTCGAGCAGGAGGTCGGCCGACGGGAATCCGAACGACCACACGGCGGTGGCGGTCGAGCGCCTCCAACGGCTCGGCCCGATCGGAGATCTGCGACTCGAGCGAGTACACCGCGAGGGTGCCCCACGGCCCGGCCTCGGACCGCTTGTAGGCGTCGGCCAGGTTCGATCGGATCTGTTCGGTGACGGCGTCGAGGCCGGCCGGCATCACGTCGAGCAGGCCGTCGAGGACCTCGTAGTCGGGCTCGGCTCGAGGCCCGTCGTGCTGCAGTTCGACGGTGCGCACCCAGCCGAACCGGTCCGATGGCGCCCACGTGGAGCGAAAGGTCAGGGCCCACGCGGCGTGATGCTCCTCGAACACGAGACGGTTGCCGAGCACGCTCTTGGCGATCGATCGTCGACAGCCGGGGGTCGGAACACGTGCGAACGGTTGCCACAGGTCGCGCCCGTCGTGTCGACCGGTGCGGCTGATCAGCGTGATCGGACCGGTGATCCCGGCGGCGCGATGGATCCGGTCGTCGGTCTCGTAGGGGAACAGGGCGTGGTCGGCGTCGATCCGGCCCGCCGTCAGCGCGCCGGAGCTCGACACGAACATCCACAGGTCGGAGTCGGACACCACCGTCATCAGGAACGGCGCCAGTGCCTCCACACCGTCGATCCGGTAGTACTCGGTTCCGTCGACGTCCACCAGCGAACCGGTGACCTCGTGGATCGCATTCGATGCTGTCGTCACCTGGGCTCCTCCTGTATCGACGGCGAGTGTACGCGAGGGTTCAGCGCTGTTCGAAGGCTCGCACGGCTGCATTGATCGTGGGGAACACGAGTGTGTCGCCCGACGGTGCGAGGAGGTCGGCACGCCCGAGCCGTCGCAGCACGCGTTCGTTGGCGCGGGCGATGGCGACGACCCGGCCGGCGGCCTGCTGCTCGTCGAGGAGTTCCACCAGCATGTCGATGGCGGTCGTGTCGGCCTCGCCCACGCCTTCGAAGTCGAGCACCAGCCATTCCTCGTCGCCGGGGTTCTCCTCCACGAGCACCTCCAGGCGCTCGCGGTACCGGTCGGCGTTGGCGAAGAACAGCGGAGCATCGAATCGGTAGACGAGCAGCCCAGGCAGCGTACGCGTATCGGGGTGGGTGTGGGCATCGACCCAGCCGTCGAGTCCCTGGCCGGCGCCGAGGATCGCATCGTGAGGTCGTGCGATCCGACCCAGCGCCACCAGCAGCGACAGGCCAACGGCGATCAGCACGCCGGCCAGCACATCGAAGACCATCACCGCCAGCGCCGAGGTGGCTGCAAGGGTGAACTCGGCCCGGCTCACCGACCACAGTTCGCGAAACCCTGTCACGTCGATGATCGCGATGGCGGCGCCGATGATCACCGCGGCGAGCGCGGCCTGGGGGATCTCGGCGAGCACCGGCGACAGGAACAGCAGCGTGGCCACCACGATGATCGCCGCCACGATCCCGACGAGCTGCGACTTCGAGCCGAGCGACGCGGGCACCGCGGTTCGGCTGGCACTCGACGAGATCGGGAACCCCTGCGAGAACCCGGCGCAGAGGTTGGTGACCCCGAGTGCGGCCAGCTCCTGGTTGGGGTCGATGCGGTAGCCCTTGCGGGTGCCGATCGCCCGACCGGTGAGCACGTTGTCGCTGTAGCCGACCAGCGCGATGCCCGCCGCGATCGGGAGGAGTTCGACCACGTCGCTCAGGCTCACATCCGGCAGTCCGAACGACGGCAACCCCTGGGGGACCTCACCGACCAGGGCCAGGCCGTCGGCATCCAGCCCGAGCAGCACCGACGCCACGGTCGCGAACACCACGCCGAGCAGCGCTCCGGGAAGGGTGGGCATCCTCCATCGCAGGCCGAGGATCAGCAGCAGTGTTGCCCCGCCAACGGCGAGGGTGAGTGGGTCGATGTCGCCGAGGCCGGTCACCAGGTCGAAGGTTCTGCCGAAGAACGCGTCGGCATCGATCGGGATCCCCGTGAACTTCGAGTACTGGCTCGACAGCAGTGTGAGGCCGACGCCGGTGATGTAGCCGACCAGTACCGGTTTCGACAGCACGCTGGCGATGAACCCCAGGCGGGCGACGGCGGCGAGCAGGCAGATCACCCCGACGGTGAGGGCCAACGCCGCCATCAGCGCGAAGTATCGGGCCGGATCGCCTGCAGCGATCGCGCCCACGCCGGTGGCCGCGAGGATCGCCGTGCCCGGCTCCGGGCCGACGCCCAGATGTCGTGACGAACCCACCACGGCGTAGGCGACGAGGGCGAGCAGTGCCGCGTAGAAGCCGGTGACCGGGGGCATGCCGGCCAGCTCGGCGTAGGCCATGGCCTGTGGCACGAACATGGCGCCGACGGTGAGACCGGCCAGCACGTCGACGCGCAACCAGGCCCGTTCGTAGTGGCGCAGACGGTCGAGGCCGGGAGCGTTGCGTGCGATCGTGGCGTTCACTCCCCGAGCTTGGCGGCGAAGCGGTCGTGCCAGCAAGCGCCAGGGCTACGCTCGAACCCGTGGCAGGGGCGGTGTACCTCACAGCGATGGGGCCGGCGAGCGGGAAGTCGATCGTGGCGCTCGGGCTGGTCGAGTTGCTCTCGCGGCGGGTGTCGCGTGTCGGTTTCTACCGTCCGATCATCCAGAAGATCCCCGACAACGATCTCGAGCTGATCCGTTCGCGCTACGAGTTGCCCGACGAGCGCATCGGCTACGCCTTCACGGCGGCGCAACGCAGCGATGTGGGTCCCGCGAACCGTGCCGGCATGGAGCGGATCGTGGAGCGGTTCAAGCAGATCGAAGCAGCCAGCGACTTCGTGGTGGTCGAGGGGACCGACTTCACCGGGGCGTCCTCACCGATCGAATTGGAGGTCAACGCCCGAATCGCGGAGCACCTCGGATTGCCGATCGTCGCGGTGGTCGACGGGCATCTCTGCAGCGCCGCCGAGATCGTCGAGCGGATCGTGATCGGGCGCGATTCGTTCGGAGAAGACGCCATCGCGGCGATCATCGTCAACCGGGTCGAACCCGCCACGCTGCGCCCGCTCGCCGACGCGCTGGCTGACTTCGACCTCGACGACGGTGACGGCGTGTGGGCGATCGCCGAGGAACCAACACTGCGCCAGCCGTCGCTCGACCAACTCCGCGTCGCGCTCGGCGCCGAACTGGTCGCCGGTGACCCCGACGACCTCACCCGACCCGTGGGGGAGATCAAGGTTGCTGCGATGTCGGTGCCGAACGTGCTCGACTACATGCACGACGACACCGTGTTCATCACCCCCGGCGATCGAGCTGATGTGATCATCACCGCAGCGATGACGCGCTCGTCGTCGGCCTATCCCGGTGTGGCCGGCGTGATCGTGAGCGGCGGCCTGCAACCCGACCCGAGGGTGATCGCGTTGATCGATGCGATGCCGGGTGGCTCCCCGATCCCGTTGTTGGCGGTGCACACCGACACCTTCGACACCGCGATCGCCGCGAATGCGGTCGAAGGCGCGATCACCGCCGGTGACCAGCGCAAGATCGACATCGCCCTCGCTCAGATCGAGGCCCACGTCGATCTGCAGGCGCTGGAGCGTCGCATCGAGATCGGGCGCTCCGAGGTGATGACGCCGGTGATGTTCCAGTACGAACTGATCGAACGGGCGCGGGCCGCCCGAGCGCACATCGTGCTGCCCGAGGGCGCCGACGATCGGGTGCTGCGCGCCGCCGACCGCATCCGGCGACGCCAGGTGTGCGATCTCACACTGCTCGGCAACAGCGACCTCGTCCACCAGCGCGCGATCGAACTGGGACTCGATCTCGCCGACGTACCGGTGGTCGACCCGCTCGACAACGAGCTGCTCGACCGGTTCGCGCAGCGCTACTTCGAGCTGCGCGGCCACAAGGGCATCACCCTGCAACGTCGCCCACGACATCATGACCGACGTCAGCTACTTCGGCACGATGATGGTGCACGAGGGACTCGTCGACGCGATGGTGTCGGGCGCCGCGCACACCACCGCCCACACGATCCGCCCCTCGCTCGAGTTCATCAAGACCAAGCCCGGCACCTCGATCGTGTCGAGCGTGTTCCTGATGTTGCTGTCCGACCGGGTGCTCGTCTACGGCGACTGTGCGGTCAACACCGACCCCAACGCCGAACAGCTCGCCGACATCGCGATCTCGTCCGCCGACACCGCCGCCATGTTCGGCATCGAACCCCGGATCGCGATGCTGAGCTACTCGACGGGCGCCTCGGGGACCGGCGCCGACGTCGACAAGGTGCGCAAGGCGACCAAGCGGGTAGCGGAGCTGCGCCACGACCTGAAAGTCGAGGGGCCGATCCAGTACGACGCCGCCGTCGACCTCGACGTCGCCCGCAGCAAACTGCCCGACAGCACCGTTGCGGGCTCCGCCACCGTGTTCATCTTCCCCGACCTCAACACGGGCAACAACACCTACAAGGCAGTGCAGCGGTCGGCGGGTGCGGTCGCGGTGGGCCCGGTGCTGCAGGGGCTCAACAAGCCGGTCAACGATCTGTCGCGCGGTGCCACCGTCACCGACATCGTCAACACGATCGCGATCACGGCCATCCAGGTCGGCGCCGACCGGGCCTGAGACGCGTTCGATGCTGGTCCTCGTGCTCAACGCCGGGAGTTCGTCGATCAAGTACCAACTGGTCGACTCCGGTACCGGCGAACGCCTGGCGGGCGGCATCATCGAGGAGGTCGTCGACCATGGCGCGGCCCTTCGCGACGTGGTCGCGGAAGTGGAGCGGCTGGGGCTGCCGATCGAGGCGATCGGGCACCGGGTGGTGCACGGCGGCGAGGCGATCTCCGAGCCGACGCGCATCGACGACGAACTCGTCGAGGTGATCCGCGAACTCGTACCGCTCGCCCCGCTGCACAACCCGGCCAACCTCGCCGGCATCGAAGCGGCGCGCGCCACGTGGCCGACAGTTGCTCAGGTGGCGGTGTTCGACACGGCGTTCCACCGCACGCTCGCCGCCGGCGGCGTACCGGTACGCAGTGCCCACGTCGTGGTACGAGCAGTACGGCGTGCGCCGCTACGGCTTCCACGGCACCTCGCACGACTACGTCTCGGCGCGTGCCGCCGAGGTGCTCGGGCGCCCGCTCGACGAGCTCGACCTGATCGTCGCCCACCTCGGCAACGGTGCATCGATCACCGCGGTCCAGCGCGGGCGCAGCGTGGAGACGTCGATGGGGCTGTCGCCACTCGAAGGCCTCGTGATGGGCACACGTTCGGGCGACATCGACCCGGCGGTGATCGGCCATGTCGCCGCCGCGAGCGGACGGTCAGAGGCCGACGTGCTGGGCGACCTGAATCGAGCGAGCGGCCTGCTCGGGCTGTGCGGCGAGTCGGACATGCGTGCCATCACCGAGCGAATCGAGGCGGGCCCGTCCGCTGATGCAACAGCTGCCGATCTCGCGCTGGACGTGTTCTGCCACCGCATCCGCAAGTACGTCGGCGCGTACGTGGCGGTGCTCGGCGGGTGCGATGCGCTGGTGTTCACCGCTGGCATCGGCGAGCACAGTGCGCTGGTGCGCGCCCGGGTGTGCGCCGGGCTGGAAGTGTTCGGCATCGCGCTCGACGCCACCCGCAACGAGCGTTCTGAGCTGGTGATCTCCACCGACGACGCAACGACCGCCGTGCTCGTGGTCCCCACCGACGAAGAGCACGCCATCGCCGAGCAGACCGCCCGCGTCATCGCCGCCGCCTGACCCGGCTCCCCAGCACCCCCCACGCCCGATCTGCGCCCCGAGCGTCCCGGTTTGCGGGACGTATTCGGCGCAGATCGTGTGGTGGGACGTAAGTGGCGCAGATCGGGAGTCAGCTGCAGAAGTCGAGCAGGTCGAGCACCGGTTGCACCCGAGCGACTTCGTGGCTGCGCAGGAGGTTGGCTTTGGCCAGCAGAGCGAGTACCGCCATGGCGGTTTCGGCGGTTCGCACCTCGTCGTGGAACAGGTACACCGACGATGCCATCGTGACGCAGGTCGGCCAGCCGAGTTCGCGGAAGCGGAACGACTGCAGCAGGTTGTCGGTCTGGTAGCGGATGCGCCCGGGGCCGTCGGGCAGGTTGAGCGCGAAGCCGAAACCCGGGTCGATCCAGATCTTGTCGACGCCGCACGCCGTGACCATGCTCGAGCCGGTCGCGGAAGAATGCCAGCTGCGCGTCGATCATCTCGTCGGCCGACGGCACGTCGTCGCCGGATCGAGCGGTGTCGCCCGGGGTGTAGCAGAGGATCAGACCGGCATCGTGACGGGCGATCGCTTCGTAGAGCGCCGGGTCGTCGACGCGCCCGGTGAGGTTGATCACGCCGGCGCCGGCTTCGAGCGACGCCACCGCCACGTCGGTGAGGTACGTCTCGACCGAGGTGAGGATGCGATCGTCGACCAACGCCCGGACCACCGGCAGCAGCGAGGCGAGCTGCGCGTCGGCGTCGAGGATCTCGGCGTTGGTACCGGTCGACTCGGCTCCGATGTCGACCATCGCCGCGCCCTCGATCGTCATTCGGCGTGCCCGGTAGAGCGCCGCGTCGACGTTGTGGGCGATGCTTTCGCGATACGTCGACTCGAGCGACAGGTTGACCACGCCGAGCTGATACGGGCGATCATCGAAGACCCGCCCGTAGTCGGGGAACTCGATGGTGCGCACCGGATGTTCGAATGCGGCTCGGTGTTGCTCCCACAGCGGGAGCAGGACATCGGGTGTGATCACGAGGGGACCTCCGTTGAGTGGTGCCAGTCGGTGTGGTGCCAGTCGTCGGCGATCGCGGTGAGATCGCCGGGTTCCACCGGCAAGTCGGCGAGCAAGTCGCTCATGGTGCGACCGAGTACGGGGTGCACCAGGTCGGGTGCAACGTCGCACGACGGGGACGAGCACGAATCGGCGCTCGTGCTGGCGCGGGTGGGGCACCTGCAGCGACGCCACGTCGGAGACCAGGTCGCCGTACACGAGCAGATCGAGATCGAGCGTGCGCGGGCCCCAGTGGACGGTGCGCTCGCGTTCGCGTGACGCCTCGACCCGGTGCATCAGCGCGAGGAGTTCCGCGGCGCCGAGGGTGGTGGTGGCGGTGAACGCGGCGTTGAGATACGGGCCCTGATCGTCGGGCCCGCCCACCGGCGCCGTCTCGTACAGCTTCGACATCTTCTCGATGACCACGCCGTCGGCCGCCTGCAGCTCGGCGATTCCGGCGCGCAGGTTCTCGAGTCGATCGCCGAGGTTCGAGCCGGTTGCGATCAGGCACAGGGTGGGGGGTGCGTTCATCGGGGCTGTGCCTTGCTGCGGCGGCGTTCGATCACGATGCCCACGCCGTCGGCGGCGTCGAAGATGTCGATCTTCTGCACCGAGACCCGCACGGCGGCGGCGAGCTCGTTGCGCAGCGCGAAAGCGGCAACGTCCTCGGCCCAGGTCTCCACGAGCACCACATGGTCGTCGGTGGCGGCGCGCGCTTCGATGAACTCGACGAGATCGGCGTAGGAGACGTAGGTGCCGGTGCAACGCACGATGTCGGCGTAGCCATCGACGGTGTCGACCTCGATGTCGAAGCGCACGCGCTGGCGGGCTTCGCGCTCGACGTCGTGCACGCCGATGAACGTGTCGACGACGAGCGCGTTCACGATGATGCGGTCCGGGGTGGCCGTGGCATCTCGCAGCGAAGGGCGGAGGTCAGTGGTCATGAGGGGGTCCTGGAACAAACGGGCCTGGATCAACCGGAGAACATCTTGGCGCATTCCGCCATCGCACACATTGTCGTCGCGTGCGTGGCCAGTAGGTTCGCCCGATGGCTACCGACCGTACGACGTCCGCTCGAGTTCGGGTGGCTCTCGCCCTGCATCGGCAATCGATGGAGTGACCACAAGCCGATCGTGGTCGAGCAGGCCAAGCACATCCTGCCGACCGTCAACGATCACTTCGACTCGATGTGGGTCGCGGACCACTTCTGGGGATTCGACGCCACGACCGACCCGTTCGTGGAGGCATGGACGTCGCTGACCTGGCTCGCGGCCAAGTTCCCCGACGTGCAGCTGTGCCATCACGTGCTCGGCCACGGATATCGCCCGCCGGCGCTCACCGCCAAGATGGCCGCCACGCTGCAGGTGTTCTCCGAGAATCGGTTCATGCTCGGCATCGGTGCGGGCTGGCGCGGCGACGAGTACACCGCCTACGGCTACGAGTTCCCGAAGCCGTCGGTGCGGTACGCGCAGCTCGAAGAGGTCGTCACGATCTGCCGGCTGATGTGGACCGAGGACTCACCGAGCTTCGAGGGCGAGTACTTCTCGATCAGCGGGGCCGCCGCACCGCCGTTGCCCGAGGTGGTGCCGCCGGTGTGCATCGGCGCCAACGGCGAGCAGGTGGGCCTTCCGCTCGCCGGTCGGATCGCCGACATGTGGCACAACATGTCACGCACGGGGGCCGACTGGCTGCGCAAGTACGACATCGTCCAACGCGCGGCCACCGACGCCGGACGCGATCCCGCTGACATCGAGACCGGCATCACCATCGAACGCGCACTGCCCGAGACCGACGGCGAGTCGGCCGAACTCCACGATCTGATCGCCCGCTGGCACGAGATCGGCGTCGACCACGTGGTGATGGACTTCGGCAATCCCGCCTCGACCGAACCGATCGTGCGCTTCGCCGAGCAGGTCATCGCCCCGCTGCGCTGACCCGACGGCGTCACGAGGTCACGACGGTGCGGACCTGTTCGAGCAGGGCGTAGACATCGGCCTGATCGATCGACCCGGTCCAGAACGACTCGCTGAACCCGGCGACGACGACGAGGCCGTCGTCCGGAGAGAACTGCATGGTGACGGTGCCGCCGTTGTGACCGATCGACGTCGGGCGGAGGCTGCCGTCACCGACCGGCTCGCACGGACACACCGGGAACGCACCCAGGCCCGCGACGAGCATCTCGTCGACGGTGGTCATCTCCACCAGCGACTCGGGTGAGATCACCGTCCCCTCCCGGTACAGATTCGATCCCCAGGTGGCGAGATCGAGAACGGTCGAGGTGACGCCACCGGCGGTGGCGCCGACCCAACCGCCGGTCGGCGTCGAATCGACGCTGGTGTCGGCCAGCCCCAGGGGTTGGGTGATCCGCTCGGCAAGCAGCTCCTCGAAGGTCAGGCCCGTGGTCGACTCGACGATCAGGCCGAGCGCCAGGAACCCACTGTTCGAGTAGCCGGACTGGGAGCCTGGCTCCCACTGGAGATCGGTCGCCAGCGCCAACTGCACCGCGGCGACCGGGTCGAGGACTGCTGCCGCGTCGTAGCCGGGGGTCTCCTGGTAGGGAGCGAGGCCGCTCGAGTGGTTCAGGAGTTGCCGGATCGTGATCTGTTTGCCGCCGGGGATGTCACCGGCGCCTGGAATCGATCCCATCGGTGCGTCGAGATCGAGGCGTTGTTCGTCGACCAACTGCAGCACGAGCGCAGCGGTCATCGTCTTCGTCACCGAGGTGACCGGGACCACGGCGTCGGCACGCATGCTCGATCCGTCACTGTCCGTACCCGCCCCGGCGAACACGGTCCGACCGTCAGGAAACGACACGGCGAGTCGGACGCCGTCGATGGGCGATCCGGCCAACCATCCGTCGGCCAACTGCTGCAACGATGCTGACGGTTCCGCAGCCACATCGACCGCAGCCACATCGACCGCGGCAGTCTCGGCCGTCGGCGTGCTCGCACCCGCCGTCGGATCGGGTCGACCCGAAGGTGCCGGAGGAAGCGCAAGCCCGTCGGCACCGGCGGTGGCCTGCGTGGCGCCCGCCGCGGTGGGCACGATCGTGGCCACGGCGACGATCGCCGCGACGCAACCCGAGAAGACGGCGAGCGTCGATGCTCGATAGCGGTGCGGCACGAGGTGTCCGAGTGCGTCGTCGAGCGACGCGTCGGGCCGGGAGCGGGTCGGCCACAACTCGGCAGGGCGCCCGCCGGCGAGATCCTCGACCCATCCGGTCAGGACCGCAGCAACGATCACCAGAGGGACCACCAGGCCGAGCACCAACACCGGGGTGGGCTCCACGTTCATGTTCCGGGTGATCACGTAGGCCGCGACGATCGCCGGGCTGTGCCACAGGTAGATCGACATCGCGCGCCGGGTCATCCAGTACAGGATCGGGCCGAGTACGGACAGCTGCGGCACACGGCTCAACCACGGTCGAGCCAGCAGTGCTGCGGCGAGCCAGGCGATTCCGGATGTCAGCAGAGCCGGGTAGCTGTGGTTGACCACGCCGTCGTCGGCGGGAAAGTACCGCCACGCAACAGCGGTGGCGATCGCCCCGATGAGCAACCACTCGACGAGATCGCGACGACTCAGTCGATCGAACAGGCCGGTGGCATGAGCGAATCCGAGCAGTACGAAGAACGCGTAGACGCCGAGGTCGCCAACGATCCAGGCGGGGCTGTCGGGGCCCGCCGCGGTGCGGCTCGCAACGACCTGGCCGACCATCATCACGGCAACGGCGATCGGGAGGAGCATCATCCCGAGGCGCCGCCACGCCATCACCAGCAGTGGCGAGAGCAGCAGCAGCCAGAGATAGGCCCGTATGTACCACAGTGGACTCGACGCCCACCCCGCCTCCCAGGCGGATGCGGTCGGATTGACGAGTGGGACGATCCAGGCGAGCACCTGGTCCGGCGTCAGGCGGGTGAGCGGCCCGGGGTTGCGCAGGTGCACCATGGACAACACCACGAGCACGATCGCACCGAAGAACCAGAACGGCAGGAGCAGCCTGCGCAGACGCGACCGCAGCACGGTCGCGGTCGGTCGGGAGTCGAGCGAACGGAACAGCAGGGAGCCGGCGACGAAGAACATCAGCGGCATCGTTGCGATGATCCACGAGATCACGGGCTCGCCGACTGCGTGCCACGTCACCACGCGGATGATGGCGATCGCACGCAGTGCGTCGAGGAATCCGTCGCGTTGGCGCACGGCGGTGTCGGTGCCGGGCATCAGAGCTCGACGATCTCGAGGTTGTCGAACGCGACCGCCGAGAGCGAGGTGACAAGGCCGGCCCGGCCCGCCCCGATCGTTTCGAAGTCACCGATCGCGCGGTCGTCCAGTGTCACCATCGTGCGGGTCGAACGCACCTCGATCGCGAGGGTGTGCTTCGCTGCGGGATCGAAGGCATCGCCGGTTTCGAGCCCCCCTCGGTACTCGTATTGGCCGGACTCCGCGTCGTAGACACCCCAGCGCAGGAAGCGGCCGCCGTCGGTGAAGTCGATCAGTGTGGCACCGCGCCGCGACCCGAGCACCGGCTGCCGAGGAGGATCCCCGCGCCGAGCCCGTTGTCGACGGCCTGCACGTCGACCGAGATCCGGTAGCTGTCGGGCGGGTCGAGCGGAATAGTGTGATCAGGTCGTAGCCCGCGCCATCGGACTGAACGTAGCGAGCCGTCGACGGCGTCCAGGTACCTGACAGCGGTGTCCATCGGCGGCGACGTCGGTGAAGTCGTCGACGAACGCTGCGTCGGTGACATCCACCCGTGGACGCTGGGTCGGCTTCGACCGCGGTTGCTCGGTGGCGAGGAAGCACGCGGTAGCATCGGTGGTTATAGATCGCGTTCCAGCGCCGTTTCGTCAGCAGGTCGACGTGGCGCCGCCGCGGTCCACGACGCCGCTGCCGGCTGCGGTGGTCGGGCTCGGCTGGTCGGTGGCGACGCTCGGCAACGTAGTGGTCACCTCGGTGATCTGTTCGTCGGCAGGCGGAACCGTCTGGGTCGACGCTGCGTCGGTGGTAGCGGCGACGGAAGTGGTAGTAGTTGCTGATGGCGCACGTGTCATCGCCCGGTGGCGCGGTCAAGGCGGCTGCAGTGCCGCCGACCGTGACGAGCGCGAGCACGGCGAGTGTGATGGTTCGAAACGTCGAGCCGGGGAGTGAGAAGCGACGGCGCGTCGGAGACCTGTCTGTCGGATGTCGGACGGACATGGCTCTCCATCGGCGAGATCTCGTTCGCGGCAGGGTCAGATCAGGATCAGATCAAGATTGTCGGAGCGCAGCACCTGGACGGCAGATGTTCAGGGCCGTGGCAGCAGTCATCGCGACCGTCGTGCCCGACGAGGCGCTGGTCAGCTCCACCCGCGCCCGGCGGCCCATGCGAGCCGGTCGGCGATCACGAGTCCGATGCCCACGCCGAGCAGAGCGGCCGTGGCTCACGAAGGGTTCGAGGGCGGTCGCGGCCTGGTCGGGGATCATCCCTGGTCCCGAGTCGGTCACGGTGACAACGGCACGATCGCTCGTGACGTCCGGCGAGACTCCGATCGCTCCGGGCGAAGCGTGCTCGGTGGTGTTCGACATTGCGGCGTCGAGCATCCGGCGCAGCCGCGGCCGGTCGGCGAGCGTTGCCGTCGACCGGCCCGACGTCGAGGGCACCGCAACTGTTCCACGGGCGGCCGCTCGCTTCGTCCAGTCGCTGACGGCTCAGTCGAGCCAGTCGAGGGGTCGCTGTTCGAGGAACGACGTCGGAATCGGCGCGCCTTCGGCGCCTGCGAGTTCGACCAGCAGGTGCAGGAGTTCGGGCGAGCTGCGTCGAGTCGGTTCGAACCGCCGCGAGATTGAAGCGGTTCGTCTCGTCGAGCGTTGCTGGATCGGTGAGTTCGAGCAGGCCGAGGACGGCGTGCAGCGGCGTGGTGAGCTCGTGTCCGAGCTCGGCGAGGAAGCGCTCCTTGGCTTGCATGGCCATCGTCGCTGCGGCGAGCAACTGGCTCAGCTCAGCCGTTCGTTGGCGACCGCGATTCCTGCAGCCGGCCGGTTCACCTGCAAGGTCCGCGCATGCCTCGCTCGGCGATTTGCTCAGCCTCCTCACGGGCCACCACTCGCAGGCGTAGCCAGACGTTCGAGGCGTGCGGGTTCGGGCTTGGTCGTTGTCGACCTCGCCGTGGGTTTCGGTAACCCCGACGTCCTTCATCGTGCGGACTCGCCCCTGATGAGCACGTACATGCACACGGTGGTCCAGTTGCTCGAGGCATGCTGCCCGTGCCAACGATCGGCATCGGCGAGGGCGCGGGCACGCGTCGAGGAGTCTCCACGATCAGGTCGTCGCCGTCCTCGGAGTACAGCGAACGCGGAACATCAGCGTCGGATCGGTCAGAACAGGATCGATGATGTCGTCGGAGTGCTCCAGGTTGCCCTTGAAGCATCAGCTGGACGAGGTGCGGATGCCGGCGACGTGGCTGCCAAACGGCGAGGCTGCGGTAGGCCGACGCGAAGCGTCTCGTTGCCAGAGCAGGTCGGCCTCCGCAGCCACCTCACCGACGATGTCGTTCGGTTCGCTGTCTGGATAGTTGCGGCAGGAGTAGGCGCAACCGACGCTGATCGTTCGACGACATCGTCCCGTACGTCTTCCGAACAGCACCTCGCTGACGACCTCCTCGACGATGTTGAACAACACACCCTTCGTTCATGCTCCTATTACTGGTTCGTCTCCCTGATGGCATCGATCATGTCGCGTCCACTGATATCGTCGCCCATGTTCGCAGCTTGGCGCGTCAATTGGCCAGGTGTTCGATGCCTTGACGCGCAGCGGGTCATCTTCACATCGGCACACGCCCTGAACAGCAGGCTGACCGACCAGCAGGCACTCGACGTCGAGGTCTGGGGCTGCCTCAGCAGCGAGTTCGGCATCGTCGCACGGTGATCCAGCGCTGCATGCGTCGAGTTCGGCGAGGAACATGTTGACCAGGTTACACGATCGACCGGATCACCCAGCTCGTCGGCCAGGTTCTGCCCGACAGCAACATCGACGGTCGATATCGGTGGATCGTGGGCCCCAGCAGCGGCTCGCATGGAGATCAGGCCGGTCCCGGCGGTCGAGTACGTCGTCGAGGGCCACGCCGAGTCGTGCAGACCGACAGCTCGGGGAGGAAGGCCATCATCCCGGCATCGGTCCAGGCGCCGCTGGTCGCGGCGGTGGAACTGGGGCCGTGACACCGATCATCGGGGTCGATGATCCCGACGCAGCGGTTAGTCTTCGTACGAGTCGTTCATGCCGGAGTTCGTGATCCATCAGGATCGCGTCGAACAGTCGAACTCGAGGAGATCGGCGCGTCCTACCGCGGAACCAGCGATCACCGTCCATCTCGTCGGTTGGTTTCGGGCACGTACAAGGTCCTCGTTGAGCAGCATGTCCTCGACGAACCAGTTCGAGGGCGAGACCACGGCGCGATGACGTGCGGGCTCAGTTCGATCTCGTCGGTGACCACGCTGTTCTCCGGCGACATCGTCAGGCGGAACGTCGATGCGGTCCGAGTTTCACTTCTCCAGGTCGATCGACCGTCCGTGGCGGTGACGGCTGGATCGACGATGGCCAGGCCGAGGTCGGCGCCGCGTTCGTCGCCGCTCGTCGTCGCTGTGGAATACATCGACGCATCGGCTAACTCCGGTGGATCCGGCCGCGCGGACCGCGAACTGTCGAGGTGCTCGCCGATTCGCGTGGCGGCGATGTGCACGGCCCTGATCGGTGAACTCCACGGCGTTTCCGAGCAGGTTGCAGCCTGCTCGAGGCACGCTAGGTACGATGGTGATCGCCGCAGGACATCATCGGCGACGGTCGAACTGGTATTCGGCCGGCCATGAGCAGCAGTAGAGCCGACATAGCGACGTCGTCGATGGGTCGCGAGCGCCGCTCGGTCAGCCAGATCTCGAACTGGCCGACGTCGGTCGCCGTGCTCGAGATCGTCGTCGACGTCGGCGGGGCGGAGCGACTGCGACGTGCAGGTTGAGCGCCAGCTCGTGTCTTCGAGCAACTCGTCGGATAACGATATCGCTCATCCCCGACATCGCATGGACCGTTGGCCGTCTCATCGCTGGCGTCGCGAGCAGATCAGGAGGCGCGGCTCGGCTTCGGCGAGGGCTTCATCTCGCAGCCGCGCTGCGGTGGGCCTGGCCCGCTCGTGGGTGGTGGTTGGTGCTGAGGACGATGCCGTTCGAGGTCAGCAATCGTGAGCATGTTGACGGCGACGACCTCGAGCCTCCACACCTCCATCGGCGGCTTCAACCAGAAGTCCGCGGCGACCTCAGCGGCCGGCAAACCCTTCACATCGTCGCGCATGGAGGGCGCCACGTCATCCGCATCATCGGCGGATGCGGTGTGGAGCGTGCACGACTCCAGTTGCTCGCTCGGTCGCCGAGGTAGAGTCCGGTCGCCGCAGAGGTCTCGATCGGTTTCGCCGTCGGCATCGATCAGGTCGGGGTCCGCGGCATGCTGGAGGCCGATGCGGCGTCATGGACCTTCGGATCGATCATCATCGCTCGATCAGCGCCATCACGACCGCTTCACCCTCGTTCTCATCAGCCTGGCGCGACCCTCGATTTCCGATCCATCGGCGCGGCAGACCCACTCGTCGACTGCCAGTAGATCGTCTCGTCGATCAGCGGCGCGGGACGACACAGCCACATTCGGTGGACGGTGGATTCGCTCGAGGCGGTCGTCGCCGAACAGTTTCACAGAGAGCGCCTGATTGGCCTGGATCGTTGACCATCAAGGTCGTGCACCACATCGACGCCGGCGCCGCATCGAATGCCTGCAGCAGGATCGAGGTCGGTTGATCGTTCACTGCGGCAGGTCTGGCCGACACTGTGCCGAGCGGCGCGCTCATGCGGCCGAACCGCAAGTTGGCGTCCGCGATGTACCACATTCGGTGGGGCGGCTCACGTAGGCGGTCACCACGAGGAGTGCGCCCATCGCGAGGACATGGAGCCACACCATCCGGATCGGGTGGTCGGCGAAGGCCACGAGCGACGGCGTCTGACCGATGGCGCCACCGACGACGACGCCTGCGGTGCTGCGGTCGCCTGCGCGGCACTCATCGACGCGACGGCGTCGGCGACGGCGAAGAGCGACGTTGCGCGATACGCGTACGGAAGGAACAGATCGGCGGCGCTGGCGTATCCGGCACGAACACCGCGGGGTGAGGCATGACGCGACCACGGCCACGACGAGTGTCGGTGTGGCGGACATCGCGGCGACCGTCCACAGCGCCTGCGGCGCAGCAGACGGAGTCGGAGGCGTTCGCCGTTGCGGCAAGAGGGAAGGCGGCGGTCACAACCGACCACGAGAGGAATAAGATTGCCCGCCCGACGAGGGCCACGACCGAGTAGACGCCGGCCGACTCGGCGTCGAACAGCGTCTTGGCGAGCACCGACGTCGCCGTTGTTGATCATGATCTGGCCGATCAGGAGCAGGACGGTTGCCTGCGCGGCGTGGCGTGCGGCCATCGAGCGTGTTGCCGGCGCCGACACCGGCGCGTCGAGGTCATCGGCGGTGCTGGGCAGCACGCGCAGCCGGCGTCGCGCCAACCACCACGATGCGACGAACGACGCACTGATGCCAATGCTCGCTCCCGCACACCGAAGCCACACACCACGCGGCGTGGCCGCCACCGCGAGTCGAGTGATCGCTTCGACGACGAAGGTGGCGGCGAGGTCCCCGAAGTGGAGGCGGCCCTGGAGGACGCCGCGTTCGACGGCCTGGGAGAGATAGAACGGAAGCCCGGCTGCGAGCAGCACGAAGGGCACGGCCGAGGCGCTCGAGGTTGCACTCGCCACCAGCGGGCTCGACGCCGCGAGCGCTGCAGCGGTGACGAGCCGAACGCGCCATGCCCATCGTTGCAGCGAGCGACGCTGTGCCGGTTGTTCTGGACGCGTGCCGTACTGACGCGCTGAGCCGTGACCAACTGCAGGGTCACGGCGACGGCGGTCAACCCGAGCATGACGGTGACGATCAGGTTGGCGTCACCGAACTCGCTCGGTGTCATCGTCCGAGCGAGAAAGAGGTTCAGCGCGTAGTTGACCCCCGAGGCGGCCAGCATCGCACCGGTCAACAGCACGGAAGCTCGGCCGATCGACGCAACGGGCTCAGCCACCAACGTGTCTGGGCTGGCGGACTTCACGACGGGAGGCCTGCGAGACGGACCATGTCGAGTCCGATGTGCTCGAGCGTCCGGTTGGCGGCCGACGCTGCGGGCGCGATCGAATACCACGTCGCCACCCTGTCGGCGAGCCTGCCGCCGACAGCGCACCAAGACCGACACGACCGATGGGTGCAGTGCGTGAACGTCCGACAGATCCACGGTGACCGATGGACGCACGACAGCGGTCAGCCGTCGCAGCTGGGTGTCGAGCTCGAACGACTGCGATGGGCCGAGATGGCCAGTGAGCGTGATGCGCTCCATCTCAGGCCGCCACGAGGATGGGTGACGCGGTGCAGCGAGCTGCCAGTCGGTGATGGCCGGTGTAGCTCATGGTCGCCCGCAGCGCCACCGACGAATCGACGAAGCGGAGGTCGACGTGCCCGTCGACCAGCTCGTCGAGGGCGGCCAGGGCGCACCCGTCGATCATCTCGACGTCAACGCCGTTGACGGACACTGGTTGGTCGGCGCCGAGACGCATCAGCTCAGTGCTCACCCGCTCGACCTGGTGAACGTCGAATCGGCGGGGAAGGCGATACGCCGTGCACGTGTCAGCGGTCGTTGCGGTGTTCGGGAGGTGGGTCAGGGTCGTGGTCATCGTGTGGTTCCTCGGGAGAAGCGCTCGGTGGCGCGGTGATCAGATGTGTCGATCGTGCGGGTCGCGACTCAGCTGGCGATCTCGGCACCATCAGGTTTCGATCAAGTGTCGAGAGATGCGGTGGGGTTCAGGTGCCCAAGAGCAGCGACTCGACGTGTGACACGTGCCAGTCGGTGACATGCGCCAGGGGGAGCGAGCACGCAGCGGCGAAGTTCGTGCGTCCATCTGTCGGCGCCGATCGGGATCGTCGATCAATTCGGTGATGGCCCTCACCATGCTGTCGACGTCACCGGGTTCGAAGACCGCCGCGATGAATCCCTCCTGCTCGATCAGGTCGACGAAGTCGCCGACACGGCGGTACGACCGCTGCCCGGGCGTAGGTGCCGGTCTGGTGGAGTGGGCCACTGCTGCCCGTCGTCGACGTGTAGGGGAAGACGACGATGTTCGCGTCGGTGAAGAGTTGTTCGATGTGCTCCTCGGCGACGTAGCCGGTGAAGCGAAGTCCGGGAACGTCGTCGTTCGCGGCCTCGATGGCAGCGAGGTACCCAGGGGCGTTCGGGCTGTCGGTGCCGGCGATGACGCATTCGATGTCGCATCCTCGTTCGACGAGAACTCGGTGGGCGGCGACGAGGTCGTCGACCGCGCTTGTAGGTGCCGAACTTCCCGAACGCGAGCAGCCGGACCGGACCGTTCACGGCCTCCTCGACCGGTTCTGCCGGTGCCTCGAAGGTGCCGTGCGGGGTCAGGAAGACGTTGTCCGCCCCGTATCGCTCGCGGAGTACATCGACGTAGAGCGGCATCGTCGTCACCACGGTGTCGGCGAGCAGCAGGACCCGGGTGAGGATTCGTCCGATGCCGGCAAGCACCCGATTGACCAGGCGGTTGGAGCCGTACCCGGCCTGGTCGAGATCGACCGTGTCGACGATGTTGTGGAGGAGCACGACGCTCACGCGCCCGGGTGAGGCGGACGAGAGCCGGTGTCAGCAGACCCGCTGCGGCCGCGATCTTGCCGGACCCGAAACTGGTGAAGTGGGCGTTGAAGAACACCACGTCAGGGCGATCGCGCTGGATCTGACGCAGGATCCGCAACGGAGTGGTCCACGATCCGAAGGTCCAGGCCGCGCGATAGGTGATCCCCTCGGTGTCGTCGGGCAGCCCGGCGCTGTCGTCGGCGAACACGATCAGCTCACCGATCTCGGGCTTCGAAGCGAACTGTTGGACGAGATGATGTCCGTACTCGGTCAGCGTCGAGGACGAGGGCGGCACCGCCGTGACGACTGCCATCCGCATCCGGCGGTCGACGACGAGGTCGGCGCTGGCCGGGTAGCGCCCCACCAGGGCGTTCCATCTGACGCCTGCGAGGGTCGCGGAGGAACTGGATCGCCACACGGCCCGGCCGAACCTTGGAGCCCGGCGCATCAAACCATTCGACGGGCACCTCGGCGACGTCGAAGCCGAATCGAGCGGCGAGGAACAGCAGTTCCGCGTCGAAGCTGAACCCGTCGATTCTGCCTGCGCCGAACAGCGCCATGGCTGCGTTGCGGGTGAACAGTTTGAATCCGCACTGGGTGTCGGCGATGTCGAGGCCCAGACCGGTGCGGGTGATCTTGCGCCACCCCCAACTGAACATGCGACGGCTGAACGACTTGGACTGCTCGGACGCCCCTCGGCGGCACGCGAACCGATGGCGACGTCGGCGCCGTCTGCCAAACACGCTCGGAGTGCGGTGAGTTCGCTGATGGGCGTCGACATGTCGGCATCGCTGAACAGGATCTGGTCTCCGTGTGCGGCGTGAACACCGGCGCGCACGGCGGCCCCCTTGCCGCGATTGACGCCGGGATCGAGCACGATCACGTTGCGGAGCCCCAGGCTGCGGACCAACTGGGGCGTGTCGTCGGTCGAACCGTCGTCGGAAACGACGATCTCGAAATCGGTCGTCATCTCGGTCATCCGTGCGGCGATCGAGATGAGCGTCGGCACGATGCGTTCCGACTCGTTGTAGGCGGGGACCACGATGGTGAGTTCGGGCGAGAGTGAGGCCGGCTCGGTGGCCCAGTGCTGGAAGGCTGCTTCGGTCATGGCCCCACCTTCGGAGCCGGGGTTCAAGCGCTGGTCGTCGCAGTGTCAAGATCCGATCAGGAATGCTCGATCGCGTCAGCCATCCGTTGCGAGGCGCTCGATGTTCCGAATCCTCCAGTTTCCGTCGCTCAGAACGAAGATCACCTCTGCCTCGGTCGTGATCGATGGCGAGGACGGGTCGGCCGCATCCGCGAGGAGAATGTCGCTCGCGGTCCGAAGGACGACGATCTGCCCGTCCAGGCTGTACACGAGGACGCGCAGATCGTGGGCCGTCGCGACGGCCGCATCCACTCGGTCGGCCCCGGTCGCCAACGCGCCGTCGATCCCACGCTCGAAACGCTGCTGAGCATCGGCCAACGCCGGTCCGGTGAACCACACGTCGAGTCCGCTCGGATCCCCGTCGGCGGCGCGAGCGAGTGCATCGGTTGCCCGGAGCCAGGCAGCTGTCAGCTCATCCCGAGTGGCCGGTTCGACGTCGCGTGCGAGGTCGGCCGCGTCGCCCGACCAGGTCACCTCGGCGCTCAGCGATTCGGGTGTCAACTCGGTCGCGGAGAATGCCGCCTCGGGATCTGCGCCATCGCTCGACGTCCGGACGGCGAGTGACAGACCGGCGATGACGCCGATCACCGCCGAGAGCGACGCCAACGCCCACCCCGACGCGATCCAACGCTTCAGCGTCGACATCGACGTGGTGCCATCGATCTCCCGACTCATTCCGTCACCGTCCTGATCACGCCGAGCACCTCGACGTCGACCACATCACCGAGCCTCGCGACCTCGACAGTCACGCGGCCGTTGCGAAGCGGAACCTCGATCGCCTCGTCCGATCCGCTGATCGCCACGATCACGGGTGTCCCATCGGCCACCACCGCACCCAACTCGTCGAGGACGGGGCCGACCGAGACGACCCCCGACCCATCGGCGTTGCGTTCGACATCGGCGGGAATCACCGACACGGCAGCGCCGAAGTCCAGGTCGATCGGCTCACTGGTGACCTGGCCGACGGTGGCGGCGATCGAGACGACCCCGGGTCGCGACGGAGCGAGCAACCGGAAACGTGCAACGCCGTCGATCGTCGTCGAGGTGGCGATGCCCAGACCGTCCGGGCCGTCCGTCCGGAGCTGGACCAGGTGCCCATCGGGCAGTCGGTTCCCGAAGCGGTCCGTGATGACCGAGGTCGAGACATCGATCAGCTGACGCCCGTCGGCCACCAACACCGAGGTCGGCGCCGCCGACATGCGGACATCGGCCGCAGCACCGGCCACCTCGTCGAACCGGACGCGACGACTGGACACCCCCCGTCGGCCGTTGCGAAGACCTCCACGGTCCCAGCCGACGTGTCCGACGAGATCAGCCGGGAAGCCACCCCGTGGTCGACGCGTGCCTCGACGTCGAGCGCGTCGTCGGACCCGGACACCACGCCGATGGTCACCGTCGCACCGTCGGCCAGCGGGTTGCCGAACTCGTCGGCGGCGATTGCCGTGACCATTGTCAGGTCGGCTCCGTCGGCCACGATGGTCCGCGGTCCCGCTTGGATGTCGACCGCTGTCGCTTCGGCACGGGGGAGGATCTCGGTGGTGGCGCTGATCGAGTCGTTCCCGGCCACACCGCGGGCTCGGAATGTGACGGCACCACTGGTGGAGCCGAGCGACAACGGGAGCGAGATCGTCGCCCGCCCGTCATTCAGCGGTGCCACGTACGTGGTGACGGCGAATCCGTCGATCACGTCGAGTTCGACGTCGCCGGGCCCGGTTCCTTCGATCACGACCTCGATGACCGACCCCGCAGCCACGATCTCGGGTGTGATCAGCGTCGTCACCGATGCGCTCGGCACGACCTCGGATCGCGAACAGGCGATGCACAGCGAGAGGACCATGGCCACGGCGACCGCCCCGACCCGTCGCGAACGAAGGGCGCCGCCGGGGGTCACGGGGCCACCGCTCGCTGGAACGAACTGACGTCGAGGCGGACGGCAGCAACCGACCGGGTGCCGATGGTCACCGGAGCACCTTCGACCGGGATCACCAGCCCTGCGCGAGTGCCGACGGTTGCGCCGTCGATCTCGGCGTCTGCGAACGTCCGCAGCGGCAGATCAGATGGATCGACGTCGGCTGGCACCGACGACCACTGGACGTCGAGTGTGCGCTGCGGCCGGACCGAGTCGGGAACCCAGTGATGGTCCACCCACACCACGTCACCGGCTGCATCGAGGTACGACACGGTGATTCGGGTGACAGTGGCCGATGACGTGCCGGCATTGCGGAGCAGCACCTTCCAGGTCCACAGCCTCGCCGGTGGTGGGTGGTGGCGGTGGCGTTCGCCACGTCGACGACGCGCTCCAACTGGCCGCCCGTGACGACTGCCCGTGCGGCGACTTCGATCCCAGCCACCTCGCCGTCGAGCACCGGCTCGGCGTACGCCAATGGATCGAACTGCGCGGCGGCCGGATCGTCGCGGTCGACCGACCCGGCTCGACCTTCGAAGTCGATCCGGTAGGGCACGGTCTCCCCGGCAGCAGTTGATGGATCGTGGCCTGGCCGGCGTCGTAGCTCGCGAGCACCTCGTCCGTTCGTGCCGCGGAGGAGCCCGTTCACCGTGACGTCGGCCGGATCGACGTCGACGTTGGTGACCGTGCCGACGATCGTCCAACGCTCACCGATGCGATACGTCGTCGCCGGTCCGAGGGCGAGACGTGGACGGTCGAGGATGTCGTCGAAGCTCGTGGTGCCGGCGGTGACCTCCGAGCGTCCGAGCGTCGACACCGACGTCTCCGGTCGCACGACGACTTGATCGACCGGGCGTTGGATCGGTTCCACGGTCGGCTGGATGAACCACGCGCCGTCTTGCTCGAACCAGCTGCGTGGCGGCGTTCGACCTGGTATTCGGCGACCGAGGTGACGTACACGAGATCGACATCAGCGGCTCGCGCGATCTCCGGAGATCACCACCTCGCTCTGGACGGAGTCGAGTTCCGCGTACCCGTCGAGGAGGCCGTCGCGAAACGCTGATCTGCAGGAGGTAGGTCGGCGAGGTCGGGCGACTCGCCGGGTTCAAGAGGTCGTGCGCGTCCTCGAAGCGCTGGAAGTCGAGCGCGTCGTAGAAGGCCTCGATCGTGGCGGATGGGCCCGAGTCGGCCACCCGGCGCTGGCCGACGGTGACGAGCGTGGTCCCGATCAGCACCAGGACGAGCGCGGTGGCAAGCCACTTCGCTCGGGGCGACCGAGGACGGCTGGCGGCAGCGGGCAGCCCGACGATCCGTCGGTGGATCGACGACCAGGGTTGGCGATGGGGTCGCAGGCCGGGTTGACCGACGAGCCGATCGGCCGTGCGTTCCAGCCGTCGGTCGATGCCACGCAGGAGACGGCCCGGGCCGGGCCGCGCACGTCCGAGCGCTGCGCAGTCGGCGCGGGAGGGGCGCCCGATGCCGAGCCAGAGCAGCGCGAGGATCCCCGACGCCACCGACGCCATCGGCAAGATGCCCCACATCGTCCGCTGCCAATCGGGGATCTCGCGCTCGGGGAGCACGTCGGGCAACGGTGGAACATCGGCTCGCTCCCACACCTCGACGTCGTTGTCGAGCACCCCGATGCGTTGCCAGCCGGCCGACCAGAGCAGCGGGTCGTAGAAGCGGTCGATCGAGAACGCGAACTTGAGGTGATACGGCGACGGGTTGATCAGGAACTGCTGGAGTGAACCGATGCCCGGGACGCCGCGGTACTTGGCGCCTTCGAGTCGTTCCACCGAGCGACTCGTCAACTCGGGCAGCCGGCGGGCCGAGTGATAGTTGCCGTCGACGGTCAACGCCGTCGTGTTCGCCGCGACCCACGCCATCTGATCGCCGAACCCGAGCGTGAGATAGCGCCAGCGGTCGTGCTGGTCCTTGCTCATGAACGAGCTGATCGGCGCAGGGTCGATCTCGCGTGGCTGGAAGGGCCGATGGGTGGTCAACGTGGCGGCAAAGATGCCCGCGGCGATCGCTGTCGCCAGCACGACGGTCACGAACACCTGGGTCGGGATCCTTCCGAGCTGGGCGACGCCGATGTCGTGGAGCACGCCGTGGCGCAGGCTGACGATCGCCCAGCCGGCGAACGGCAAGATGGCAACCGTTGCCCAGATGGTGAACCGGTCGAGGGTCAGGATGTCGAATGCTCCGCCCAGCAGCATCCGCGGAATCGGCGTCGTGCCACCTGTGCCGAGCAGCGCGGCGAGCCCGATCGATGCTGCCAACGGCCACCCCCGGCCGGCGACGGCCTTCGCCGCGGCAAACGGCACGAGGAGCAGGAGCCCAGCCCAGGGAACGATCCAGAAGACGAGGCCGGCCGCGGTGTCGGACAGGAAGTTGTTCCGGCTCGCATGAGGAATCGAGACCTGGATGATCGGATCCGAACTCGACCACAGCCAGTACGGCAGCACCACGATCACCAATGTCGCGATCGAGAGCACCCCGAGCACGGCGAGGCGAACGGTGGCCGGAATCACCCGACGCAGTCGGCGGGCGATCTGCGGTACGAGCAGCGATGGGCGCACGCTGACCGCGTGGCCGGCTGCTTCGTTGGCCAGTGGTGTGCCCCACCGATCCAGTACGGCCCTGACGGCGACCGGACCGGTGAAGAACACGCTGCCGAACAGCGTGGTGACGTGATGTCCGGCGGTCGTCGCGGCCAGGAGTGCGATGGCCACGATCAGGTCCGTCCGCACGCCATCGTGAACCCAGCGACGGATCGAGGGTTGGGCGTTGAGCAGGAATCCGAGCGCGAACATCGTCGGCAGTTGTCCGAAGGTGTGGACCACCTCGGCGATCGACGACGACACGACAGCCAGGAGTGCCGCCCAGCCGGCGGCCTCTCGACTCACCCAGAGCAGTGAGAACCGGTACACACCGACGATCACGGTGACGACCGCGGCGAGTTGCACGGCCACGAACGCCGTCGTGAGCCCCACGAACATCGAGACGAGCGCAATGCTCTGATGTGAGGCCGGCGGGTAGCTGACGGTCGTGAAACCGGTGTACCAACGTGGTTCCCAGGTGCTGAACCAGTCACGGGCGTAGTGGTCACCGAAGAAGATGTGCACCCACGCGTCGTAGGTGCCGCGGTAGCTGCCCGATGCCAGCAGCACACCGTGCACGAGGAACGCCAGGGCGATCGCCCACCGCAGGCGTGGGTCACGCCAGGTGGATGCCGGTGCGTTCATGAGTGCGAGGGTCCGTGGTGTTCGTCTGGGGACGATCCGGAGAACATCTGGTTTCGGTCAACGACCGTCGGCACGGGCTACACGCTCATTGCGTAGCCGACGCCGCGAACTGTGCGGATCCGACTCGGACCGTCGCCGATGTCGATCTTCTTGCGCAGGTTCGCGATGTGCACGTCGACGACGTGATCGTCGCCCACGAAGTCGTCACCCCAGACCGAAGTGAGCAGCTGGGCGCGCGACAACACCGCACCGGGACGTTGCGACAGCGCATCGAGGAGATCGAACTCGATCTTGGTCAGTTCGGTCTCGCGATCGGCGACGAGCACCGTTCGGGTGTCGGTGTCGATGCTGAGGTCGCCGATGACGCGGGCGCGCCCGGGCACGGTTCGGCCCGATCTCGAGCGGCCAAGCAATGCACTGACGCGTGCGGCCAACTCACGTGGGGAGAACGGCTTGGTCATGTAGTCGTCGGCCCCGAGCCGGAAGCCGAGCAGCTTGTCGACTTCGTCGTCGCGGCCGGTGAGCATCAGGACGAAGGCATCGGTGGTCGAGCGCACCTCCTGACACAGGTCGAGGCCGTCGCCGTCGGGGAGCGCGAGGTCGAGGATCACGACGTCGGGCGGCACCGAGCGCATCCGCTGACGTGCTGCCTCCACCGTGGTGGCCGTCGACACCTCGTGGCTGTCCTTGCGGAGCGCAGCGGTGACGAGCTGGGCGTACTCGGGCGCATCCTCGACGACCAGAATCGTTGCCTTGCGCATGCTGCTCAGTCTGCCAGGCGACCGATGAGGGCGCACGCACGGTCCTGCCCCACGCGATCAGCCGGTCTTGCGGGCGATCACGAATTGTTGATCGTTGCGGAAGCTCTGGTCCTCGACGCACACGGCTTGCCCTCCGTGGCCGTCCTGACCGGCGACTGACCGGCGATTGATGGGGCCAGACTCATCTCGTGAGTGACGTCAGGGTGCGAGCGGTCGTGTCGGGGAGGGTGCAGGGCGTGTTCTATCGCGACAGTTGTCGGGCGGCGGCGCAACGCCTCGGTGTGAGTGGGTTCGTGCGCAACCGGGCCGACCGCACCGTCGAGGTGGTCGCCGAAGGCCCGCGCGACCGGGTCGAGCAACTGCTCGCGTGGTGTCGCGAGGGGCCGCCCCGTGCCGCCGTCACCGGGATCGAGGTCATCGACGAACCGCTGCGAGCGGAGCGCGGCTTCCGCATCGAGTACTGAACGACGACTGATCTCGTTCGCAGCTCACCGAGATTGCCCGAGGGCGCGCCATGATGGCGAGATGGCGGAACGGCTCCTCACTCCTTCGAAGATCACCGCGTGGCTCGACTGCGCGCACTTCCTCACCCTGAAGCACGAGGTCGAGGCGGGCACCCGCACGGTCGAGTCGAGCCCGTTCGGCGAGATGGCCCAGATGCTGCTCGACAAGGGCCTCGAACACGAACAGGCGGTGCTGCAGCGCTACCGCGACGAGGGGCTGTCGGTGTTCGAGGTGCCCGAGCGCGAGCCGAGCGAGTCGTTCCAGGGATGGGTCGATCGGGTCGGCGACGTGCTGGGCGAGGGCCACGACGTGGTGTTCCAGATGCCGTTCGTGCACGAGGGCATCCGGGGCATTGCCGACTTCCTGCGTCGCATCGACCGTGTTGGCGACCGTGATGGCGACCGTGCCGGCGACGATGGGGGATCGTTCACCTACGAACCGATCGACGCCAAGCTGGCCCGCAAGGAGGCCAAGCCCGGTCACGTGCTGCAGCTGTGCTTCTACGCCGAGGCGATCGAGGCCAGCACCGGCACATTGCCCGAGTTCGTGTCGATCGAGTTGGGGTCGGGCCTGGCCGAGCGGATCCGGGTGGCCGACGTGCTGTCGTACTGGCGGCGTCTGCGCGGCCAACTCGCGCAACTGTTGGCCGAGGAGGCTGAAGGCGTTGCGGCCGACACTCGGCCCAAGCCCTGCGACCACTGCCAGTTCTGCGAGTTCGAGATGGTGTGCGACGCGCAGTGGCGCGCCGCCGACTCGCTGGTGCACGTCGCCGGCGTGCGCACCGCCGATCGCCTCATGCTGCAGCGCAACGGGGTGACGACCATCGCCGCGTTGGCCGAACTCGACCGTGAGGTGGGCGACCTCGACGAAACTCGCCGCCACACGTTCGTGCGCCAAGCTCGCCTGCAGGTCGAGGCCCGCAACGCCCCCGACGACCCGCCGCCGTTCGAGCTCCTCGGTGGGTTCCCCGAGCCCGGGTCTGGGGGAACCCACGGGTTCGCGGCGCTCCCGGCCCCTGACGACGGCGATGTGTTTCTCGACTTCGAGGGGCATCCGTTCTGGCATGCCGCCGACGAGCTGTTCTTCCTGTTCGGCCTCATCGAGCGCTCGGGTGCAGGCGAGTGGGAGTTCCGGGCGTTCTGGGCGCACGACAAGGCCGAGGAGGCCGACGCGACGAAGGCGCTCATCGACCACCTCGCCGCCCGTCGGGTGCAGTTTCCCGACATGCACGTGTACCACTACAACCACACCGAGCGCTCGGCGCTCGAACGGCTGGTGACCGAGCACGGCGTGGCCGAACTGGCGCTCGAACAACTGATCACCACCGGGCTGTTCGTCGACCTCCTCCCGGTCGTGAAGGGTGCGATGCAGGTCGGTGTCGAGGGCTACGGCCTGAAAGACATCGAGCGCCTCACCGACTACGAGCGCGGCCACGAGATCGACAAGGGCTCCGGCGCGGTCGTCGAGTACGAACGCTGGATGGGCTCGGGCGACCAGGCCAGCCTCGAGATGATCTCGGCCTACAACGAGGACGATGTGCGCGCCACCAGGGCGCTGCGCGACTGGCTGGTCGCCCAACGTCCGCCCGACGCGGCGTGGCGGCCGGCGGTGCTCGGGCTGGACGAGCCCGACGCCGAACTCGATGCTCGCATCGAGGCCCTGCACGCCGTTGGTATCGGAACGGTCGAGCACCTGATGGGCGACCTGCTCGGCTACTGGCGTCGCGAACGTCAGGTGGTGAGCGCCGACGCGTATCGCCTGTCGATCGCGGACGAGGCCAACCAGTTCGAGTCGCCCGCTGCGATTGCACGGCTCGAGTTCCGTGGTCTGAAGGAACAGGTCAGCCAGAAGACCGGCAAGCCGTTGAAGTGGCCGTGGGCTCGCTTCAGGTTCCCGCCGCAACCGATCGATGTCGACATCGCCAGGGGGTCGAAGCTGATCGTGGCCCTCGACGAGCAGCGGTGGGTGTTCCTCAAGGTCGAGGAGATCGATGTGGCCGCGGGTTCGCTGGCGGTCACGTGGGACGGCGCAGCGGCCGAGGCGGGCGTGTACCCGTCGTCGCTGGTGCACTACGAGTGGTTCCAGGAGGGCGCGAAGCTGACGGCGCTCGAGGACCTGGCCGACGAGATGTTGGCGGGCCGGGCCGATCGAGTCGGACATGCGATGTTGCGTCGGGATCTGCCGGCGTTCCAGGCGGGTCGCGGTCCCGACGGCGGCGAGTTCGTCGCCGATGTGCCGGCAATCTGTGCGTGGGCGACCGGGCTCGACCGGAGTTGTGTGCCGATCCAGGGGCCGCCGGGTACGGGCAAGACATTCACCGGCGCGCACATGATCCGCACGCTCGTGAACGCCGGCATGCGAGTGGGCGTGACGGCGATGAGCCACGCCGCTGTCGACAATCTGATGCAGGCCGTCGTCGATCGCTTCAAGGAGGAGGGCGAACGCGATCAGCTGCGTGCGGTGCGCAAGGCGAAGGAAGGCTCCGTGCGCGGCGTGCGTTACGTCGACGACAACGCCAACGTGGCGCGGGGCGACTTCAACGTGATCGCCGGCACCACCTGGCTGTTCGCGAGCAAGCCGATGCGTGAGAACCCGGTCGACGTGCTGGTGGTCGACGAGGCCGGCCAGCTCGGCCTGGCCGACACGATCGCGGCGTCGATCGCGGCGAGCAACGTGATCCTGCTCGGCGATCCGCAACAGCTGCCACAGGTGTCGCAGGCAAGCCACCCCGGCGGTTCGGGTGCGAGCGCACTCGAGCATCTGCTCGACGGTGAGCTGACGGTGCCGGCCGAATCGCGGCGTGCTGCTGCAGGAGACGCGTCGGATGCATCCCGACATCTGCGAGTTCATCTCGGACGTGATGTACGGCGGCAAGTTGCGCAGCCACCCGTCGTGTGCGGGCCAGTCGGTGGCGGGCGAGACCGGGTTGCGGTGGCTGCGGGCGGCGCACAAGGGTCGCTCCACCGAGTCACCCGAGGAGGCGGCGCTCGTTGCGGCCAAGGTGCAGGAGCTGCTCGGCCAGCCATGGACCGACCAGCACGGCGTGACCCGTCCGCTGACGGCCGACGACTTCATGGTGGTGGCGCCCTACAACGACCAGCGCCGTTGCATCATCGACGTCTTGCGGGCCGAGCCGGCGACGCGCGAGTGTCGAGGTGGGCACCGTCGACAAGTTCCAGGGACGCGAGGCCGCGGTGGTGTTGTTCTCGATGACCACGTCGTCGGCGGAGCACATGCCCCGCACCGCCGACTTCCTGTTCTCGAAGAACCGGTTGAACGTGGCGATCAGCCGGGCCCGATGCTTGGCCTACCTGGTGTGCACCGACGAGTTGTTGGACACACGCGCTCGCGACGTCGAGGAGATGGAGCTGATCGCGGCGCTGTGCTCGTTCGTCGAACGGGCCGGCTGACCGTCAGGGTTCCATGACCACCCAGCCGCGGCGCTGCAGTTCCGCGGCGAGCTGCTGATCGGAGAACTTCTCCAGTTGTGCTTCCGCTCGGCCGCGCGTGGCCGACTTCTGACGGGGAGCGGGCGCGGGCTCGGCAGTCGTCTCGGCGGCTTCGTGGAGTGCGGCGATGAACTCGTCGGCTTCGTCGCGGGTGAACTTGCCGCTCGCCTGGCGTTGGGTGAAGCCCATCGGCCCGCGGGCGTCACGAAAGTCGGTGTGTCCGGCTGCCTCGAGCAGTTCGGTGAGCTCTCGCAGTTGGCTGTGTGAAGCGGGCGGACCCGATGCCTGTCCGAATGCCATGAGGTCAGTCTCGCGCTCTCGTTGCGTGGGTTCGTGCCGTGCGGCTCGATCGGCGGTGATCCGCTGCCATGATCGTGACGTGGACGTAGCGAACCCGGCTCGTAGCCGACGCCCTCGCCGGGTGGTGACTGCCATCGGGCTGTCGATGGCCGTGCTGCTGGGTTGCGCACCGAGCCCTGCAGCGGAGCCCGCCGGCAGGGTGTTGGTGTCCGACGAGGCGGCGACGTCCGGTGATGCGTGGCGTGCCACCGAGGTGGTCGACGGCGACACGTTGTACCTGGCCGGCCCGCTCGGCCAGCTGCAGGTACGAATCATCGGCATCAACACCCCGGAGTTGGGGGAGTGTTTCAGCGATGAGGCGACCGATGCCCTCGTGGAGCTGGTCGACGGCAACGACTTGGTGGTGGTGTCGGATCAGACCGATCTCGACCAATTCGATCGTGCACTTCGTTACGTCGAGACGGTCGACGGCGTCGACGTCGGCGCCGAGCTGGTGGCCGGCGGGTTTGCGATCGCTCGGCGGTATCCGCCCGACGACGCTCGCGCCGACGTGTACGCGCGGTTGCAAGCTGCAGCACAGGACGAGCAGCGTGGGTTGTGGGCGCCGGACGCGTGTGGCGACAGCGACCTCGACGGCGTGGAGATCGGCATCGAGGTGAACGCCGATGCACCGGGCGACGACAGCGAGAACCTCAACGGCGAATGGGTGCGGTTCACCAACAACGCCACCGAGCGCGTAGACCTCGACGGGTGGGAAGTGGCCGACGAGTCGGCGTCTCATCGCCACACGTTCTCCGGTCTCGAGCTCGACCCGGGCGCATCGGTGACGCTGTTCACCGGCTGCGCTGACGACATGAACGGCGACGACACGACCGGCGAACACGGAGCGGAGCGCTTCTGGTGCGCCTCGGGCAGTGCAGTGTGGAACAACAGTGGCGACACCGTGTTCCTCCGCGACGCCAACGGCAACATCGCCGCCACGTTCGCGTACGGCGATTCGGCCTGAGCAGCTGCGTGGGGAGGGCACGGGTGGTCAGCTCGTTGCGCCGACACGGAGTCGCCGGTTGAAGCCGTCGAGGTCGATCTCGCCGAAGGTCGCCGAGTGACGAATGGCGACGCCCCGCATGACTCGGCAGTGACGCTCGATGTCGCTCTCCGAATCGTTGGTCCACGCCTCGATGGTGCGTTCCAGCTCCAGAGGCAAGTCCGGTGTCGCCGCAACTGCGGCTTCGGATGTAGGTGGTGGGTCGCCGGCGAAGACGGGTGAGCGCACGCCGACGGGCAGCATGATCGTGCCGTTGGCTCGGATGGTGTGGGTTCGTCCGTCGATGTCGCGCCGGGTGCGCCATCGTTGTCGGTGCTTGAGTCGGTTGTGGGTGCCGCACTCGACGCCGGCATTGTCCTGATCGGTGCGTCCGTCGTTGGACCATTCGGTGGAGTGGTCCACCTGGCACAGCTCGGCGGGAAGGCCGCAGCCGAGATGGTCGCACTGCACCGCGAGGAGCTTGGCGGCCTGGCGTGCCGCTCCGGTGAACAGCCGAGACGTTCGACCGAGGTCGATCGGGCGGCTGTCGGCGCCGAGCACGGCGCGTCGGATGTGCCCGGCGAGCGCTGCTCGCAGCACGGTGTGGGGGTCGAGCACCTGCCCAGTGGAGGTTTCGCACCGCCGTGACCCGAGCGAGTCGGGGTCGGTCATCAGCTCAGCGAGCAGGTCGCCAGGCGATGCCAACCCGGTGAACGGATCGACCTGCTCACCGGCGAGCGTGACGTCGGGGGCGAGGCCGGTGTCGGCGAGCAACCAGGCCCAGGTTCGGTGGTCCATCAGAATGTTCACCAGCGGCTCGGTCGCCGGTGCGCCACGGCCCGCTTGGTGGTTGGCCAGCGCCCCACGCATGATCGTCACCAGTGCGTCGTAGCCGCGCTGGGTGGCGGTGCGGGCCAGCGGTTTGTCGTCGGCGTTGTCGCCGTGTGCGGCGCGGCGGGTGGCCACGTCGGCGTCGTACTCGAGTTCGCAGAAGTGCCGGAAGATCGCTTCGAGCTCGACGTTGACCAGCGGGTCGCCGCCGCCTCCGTCGAGCGCGAGCGACCCATTCAGGTTGACGATGCGCGCACGGCGATTGTCGATCGATTCGTCGAGGTCGTCGTGCGCGCCGTCGAGGTCGGCGAGCATCACGAAGCGCTGCACGCACGTGCGGAACTCGCGGAAGCTCAGGCGCTCGGCCACGTCCAGCAGCATCGGCGCGAACTCGGTGAGCTTGTCGCGCACTCGGCGGTTGGCGTGAGCAACGGCGAGCTCGTTGGCTTGCGAGCTGCCGACACGGCCGTCGTGGAGCGACTCGGCCAGGCCGGGCACGTTGGCGGCAGCGGCGGTGAGGCGACCGATGCGCGCGGCCTCGGCGTCGGAGTAGTTGCACGTGCCGCGGAGGTAGGCCGTCAGCGAGCGGTGTCCGTCGTCGAGGTACGAACGGCGCCGATCGACCTCACCAACGGCAATGGCGAGTTCGGCGTCGAGCCGGCGGCGCTCCAATTCGAGGTGGCGCACACGCTCGTCGAGGTCGGAGTCGCTGCACTCCGTCAGCTCCTCCACGAGCCCCTCGATCGACGTGTTCGACATGCCACCCATCTTGGCAAGGGGGTGTCACACAGTTGCATGGGCCGGCCGGACCTCGTAGCGAAACGGGTGGTCGAGCGGTGGCGGCCGTGGGCTGCGCCGCTGCCACCAGACGATGCGCCGACGGTGGCGGTGATCGGCGCCGGCCCTGCCGGCTTGGCGACGGCGGCGCTGCTTCGCCGCGCTGCGGTGAGGGCAATCGTGCTGGATCGCGACGAGCGTATCGGTGCGTCCTGGGCCGACCGGTACGACTCGTTGCGCTTGAACACCGTGCGGTGGATGTCCGACCTGCCGGGCTACCGGATGGACGGTGGCGGGTTCGGGCAGCGAGCAACGTGTCGATGCCGTCGTCGTGGCGACGGGCAACTCCCAGGCGCCAAGACTGCCATCGTGGCCCGGTGCCGAACAGTTCGCCGGCAGGCTCGTGCACGCGTCGGGCTATCGCTGTCCCGCCGACCACGTGATCGCAGCCACCGGTTACCGCACCGCGCTGGAACCGCTCGTGGGACACCTCGGCGTCCTCGACGATCACGGCCGTCCGACAGCCATCGTTCCCCGACCGGGCCTTGGATTCGTCGGGTTCCGTGTGCCGCTGACGGGCACGCTGTGGGCGATCGACCGCGACGCTCACATCGTGGCTGACGCGATCGTCGATCAGCTTTGCTGAACCCGTCGGCGCCCGGCTGGTTTCAGCGGTCGATGGTCACCGTTGCGGTGCCGCCACCCCAGCCGTTGGCCAGGTCGCGCCCTTCGACGGTCACCTCGGTGACGTCGGGCGGGATCACCACACCGGTGAGCGACCTGGTGAACGGCTGCTCCGCGGCATGGTCGTGGGTGAGTTCGCGCACGCCGAGTTCGGTGCCGTCCGGGGCGACCACTCGCCATGCGTCGGCGTAGCGCTCGGGTGTGTCGTACGGCGACGAGACGGTGACGTCGAACCGGAACGTGTCGCCCCCGGCCGTCACCTCGGCCGTCACGTCAACCTCGACGATGTCGGGAAACTGCTGGCTGTCGGCGCTGGCCTCGTCACTGGTTTCGGTGCCGGTCGCAGCGAGCGCAGGCGTCGACGACGGCGCAGGTTCCGGTGCCCCATCGTCGTCACCGCACCCCGCGACGGCCACTGTTCCGACGAGCACGAACGCGATGGCGAGTCGGGCAAGCACCCCGCCAGTCTGGCCCGTCGCTGAGCCAGGCCCTGTGCGGGAGACGCGGTGGCTCAGCAGCGCAGGACGCCAGGCGATCAAGATTCAATTGGGTCGTTGGTGGCATCGATCTCGGCAACGAGTTGTGGAATCTCGTTGAGCGCGATCGCCCAAATCTGAGCGTTGTCGACTCGGTGATAATGGTGAGCCAGCAGATGACGCAGGTTGATGATGTGCCGCCACGAGACGGAGGGATGAGACAGCCGGTACTCCTCGGACAACGCGTTCGAAGCCTCACCAATGATTTCGAGCAGGCGCTCTGTTGCGCGTTGCCGTGTCCAGTCGTTGTCGAACTCCGACCGTCCCGCGGTGACGATTTCGGCGAGTCGGTCGGAGGCTTCGCGGATGTCGTCGAGCCGAAGTTCGTCCGAGCGGCTCAAATCGGGATCGCTTCGCGGCGGATGTGCGAGTCTCGCTCCCTCAGGCCACCCATCGAGACGACGTCGACGGGGACACCCAAGAGGGCCTCGAGGGCCTCTTGAAGGTTCATGAGGTCGAAGAGGGAGCTACCTTCGTCGAACTCGACCAGGAAGTCGATGTCGCTCGACGGCGTGTCGTCGCCGCGGGCGACTGAACCAAAGACCGAAACAGCGTGGCCGTGGTGTTCTCGCACGAGTTCGTTGATTTCGTGTCGTCGACCTTCGACGATCACCCGGAGTTCGCCCATCTCGGCATGATACTGCTGGTAGGCATGCGGGTCAGGACGGATCGGCTTCGAGCGTCAGGCGTCGATCAACCTGAGCACATCGTCGACGCTGCGTGAGGCCGGCGGTTCGCCGGTGCGGGCCATCTCGGCGGCGAGGTCCTGCAGCACACGATTGGCGGGGGTCGCCACGTCGTGGAGTCGGCCGAGCAGCACGATCTCGCCGGTGAGGTCGTCGGTCTCGATCGTGCCGGTGCCGCGGTGCAGGCTCTGCCACGACGACCCGCCGGCGCGGCGCTGGTCGTCGCCCACGGGCTGGATCTTCAACGCATCGCCACGGCGGGCGAGGTCGTCCTCGACGCTGACCACGGCAATCCCCGCAGCGGCGAGCACCGCGTCGCCCTCCGCTCGCACCATCTCGCCGAGGCGCCCGCCGATCCCTGCGCGGCCGCACACCGCTTCGACGGCGTTGCCCAGGTTCATCAGCAGCTTGCGGTACTTCCAGCTCATGATGTCGTCACGCGGGATCGAGCCGAATGTGGCCGCCTCCAGCGTGGCCGCGAGCTCCACGCTCACGGCATCGGCGCCGTGCGGGTAACGGCCGATGTCGAGCAGTCCCGAACTCGGCGCGGTCCACACACGCACCACGCCCGGGGCGAGATGATCTGCGGGGAGCATCACGCAGATGCCGTACACGTTGGGGAACAGCCGCAGCGCCTGGCGTTCGTTTTCGACGCCGTTCTGCATGCACACCACTGGCTGGTCGGTGACCCCCGCGGCGCGGAGGTCGTGCAGGACGCCGGCGGTGTCCTGGCTCTTCACGCCGAGGACGAACACGTCGTCGTCGCCGATGTCGACCTCGTCGATCGATGCAGCGACGGGCAGCTCGACGATGCGTGTGCCGCCGGGCGACTCGTAGCGCAGCCCGGACTCGCGCATCACCCGGCCGTGCTCGCCGCGGGCGACGGCGACCACCGACGTGCCGGCGAGCGCAAGGTTTGCGGCGACGACCCCGCCGACCGCTCCGGCACCGACGACGACGATCCGCATGGGAACGACCATAGGTGGCCCGGCCGTGTGATCCGACCAGCGGTGCGTGTCGTCGCTACCCTCGTGCGGTCGCCGTGACGCGGCTGACCCCTCACCCCAAGGATCTGCGATGACCACCACCTTCGAAGCGGCGACCGCTGTCGTCCCACGCGGCCACGACGCCGCCGGCCGTGGCCAGTACGACGTCGAACTCGTCACCGAGTACTCGATCATGGGCTCCAAGCCCAACGGCGGCTACATGCTTGCCTGTCTCGGACGGGCCGCGCTCGACGCGGCCCGGGAGGCCGGCTCGGCCCATGAGCACGTGATCTCGGCGTCGGCGCAGTTCCTGGCGTCGCCCGACCTCGGCCCCGCGCAGATCGTCACCGAGGTCGACCGCGTGGGCAAGACCGCCAGCCAGGTCAGCGCAACGATCGGCGTCGACGGGGTGCTCGGCGTGCGCGCGCAGTTCACGCTCGGCACGCTGCAGGAGGGCACTGCTCCGTTCTGGGGTGAGATCACGCCGTGCCCGTTCCCGGCGATCGAGGACCTCCCACCGTCGCCGATGGCCGGCGAGCGCGGCAACTCGTTGCAGTTCGACCCCGATGCCGGGTTCACGATGACGCCCGACGGCCCGATCGCGAACGGTGGCGGCGAGTTCCGGGCGTACCTGCGTGACGAGGTCGACGACGTGTTCGACTCGGTGGGGCTGCTCTACGCGTCCGATGTGATGCCGCCGGCGACGTTCGGTGTGGTGCAGACGGGGTGGGTGCCGACGCTGGCGATCACGGTCTACAACCGTGCGGTGCCGGCGCCGGGGCCGCTGCGGTTGCGGTTCCGCGTGCAGGTGATCCACGATGGCTACGCCGACGAGATCTGCGAAGCCTGGGACAGCGAGGATCGCCTCGTGATGCAGTCGACGCAGATGACCGCGCTGCGCATCCCGCCCGACGCGGTGCCACTGCCCGCCGCGCGGTAGGACGCCCCGGTCGCGGAGGCCGAACCGGTGTCACCGGCAGTCGGTGGCCACCTCGAGCGCGGCACAGATCTCGTGCATGCGCGCATCGCTGAGCCGACCGAGCCGCTCGACGAGGAGGCCGACCGAGACCGATTCGACCGAGTCGAGGTTGACGGCGGTCCGTTGCGGAACGGGGTCGTCGCCGGGTTCGAGCACCACCTCGCTGGCCAGTCCGCGGATGGTGGTGGTGCACGGTGCGATGAGCGTGCGGCGCAGCCTCGGGATGGCGGTGTCGCGTGTGAGTACCACGACGGGTCGGCGGCCGATGTCGGGTGGTTCGCACCACCAGAGTTCACCGCGGTGAGGCAGATCAGTCACCGTCCGGCGGCCTCGCGGAACGACGCCAGGTCGCCCCAAGCGTCTGGTTCGTCCAGTGGGTGCTCGGAGTACGCAGTGGCGTAGGCGGCGTCGATCTCCGTCGCCCGGTCGCGGGCGAGCAACGCTGCCAACGCCTCGTCGATGAGTTCGGCATCGTTGGCGGTGGCGCGAGCCTGCCGGGCGCTGTCGAGCAACTGCTTGTCCACCGTGGTACTGATCCGTGCCCGAGGCATGCCACGATCATGCCACTGCTGCGTGGCGGGCACAACGGTCGTCCGTCGAGGGTGATGCGCATCAGGCCATCGGGGACGGGGCCGCAGAGTGGGGTCGGGTGTCCGGGATCGCACGTAGGGTTCGCCCATGTCCGGAAACCGTCGCATCACGCTCGCCCACCGACCCGATGGGGAGGTCACGGCCGACTGCTTCGCCTCCGACGAGGTCGAGGTGCCCACGCCCGGCCCCGGTGAAGCGCTGGTGAAGGTCGGCTGGTTGTCGATCGATCCGACGATCCGCGGCTGGATGGCGATGGACACCTACCTGCCGGCGATCGAGATCGGCGCCCCGATCCGCAGCGGCGGGCTCGGCGAGGTGATCGCCTCGAACAACGACGCCTACCCCGTGGGATCGACCCTGTTCGGGATGACCGGCTGGCAGGAGTACGCCGTCCTCGGCGCGGGCAGCAACCCGATCCCCGACGGCATCGACCCCACCGCTGCGCTCAGCGTGTTCGGCATCACCGGGCTCACCGCGTACTTCGGCCTGCTCGACGTCGGCCGCCCGGTTGCCGGCGACACGGTGCTCGTGTCGGGCGCCGCGGGCGCCACCGGATCGGTCGTCGGCCAGATCGCCAAGATCAAGGGGTGCCGTGTCGTCGGCATCGCGGGCTCAGCGGAGAAGTGCGCCTGGCTGGTCGACGAACTCGGCTTCGACGTGGCGATCAACTACCGCACCGACGACGTCCGCTCCGCGATCCGCGCCGCCTGCCCGAAGGGCGTCGACGTCTTCTTCGACAACGTGGGTGGTGACATCCTCGAAGCGGCGATCGGCAACCTGGCCCTTCGTGGCCGTGTGGTGCTGTGCGGTGCGATCGCCACCTACAACGACACGACGCCGCGACCGGGGCCGAACAACCTGTCGCTGCTGATCTCACAGCGCGGTCGGATGGAGGGGTTCATCATCCTCGACTACCTGGCCCGTGCGAACGAAGCGATCGGCGAGTTGGCCGGATGGGTGATGAACGGCGACGTGAAGTTCGCCGTCGACGTGGTCGACGGGTTGGACAACGCACCCGTCGCGCTCGATCGACTGTTCAGTGGCGCCAATCAGGGCAAGGTGATGGTGCGCCTCTGAGCGTTCCGCTCGGCAGCTGACCCTGGCGTCACGCCAGCAGGACCTCGCAGCCGGTGCCGGCGAGGACGGCGTCGACGCGTGACCGGTCGGCGTCGCTCAGCGCGGCGTAGCCCTCGCGCAGCCACTGCAGACACTTGCCTTGGTACTTGAACGGGGCCTGGCGGTAGGTGCCGCCATCGACGTCGCACACCACTTCGTCGGCGCCCGCCATCAGCGCCTGGGCGTTGGCGACCATGAACGGCGCGTAGGTCTGGCCGATCTCGTGGAGCAGGCGGGTGGTGGCGGGCGGGATCGAATCGAGTGACGACCAGCCGGCCTCGCCGTCGACCGGCAACCACGACAGATCGTCCATGCGGTCGACCCAGTGGATCACCTTCGGCGCTCGTGTCGCGGCGAGGTCCATCGGGGTCGGGTCCCACTTCGCCAGCTGGGAGAGCTGGCCGAAGATCCCGAAGTCGCCGCGGCCGGGGCGGTCGCCGAGCAGGAAGTCGTGGGTGGCGAACAGCTGGGTGAGGATGTCGAGGAGGCGTTCGTAGGAGCCCTCGATGATCGGCTGGTTCTCCTCGGTCGAGCCCACCATGGCCCGTCGGCCGATCTGGCGGGCGGTGATGAACTCGTAGCTCTGGCGGGCCTGGTCGCTGTTCATCTGCAGGTTCTGTGACAGCGGCAGCAGCTGTCCGGCCTTGTCGATGTCGGCGTCGTAGGCCCAGCGGTAGTGGTACATCGCCTTGGTGACCCACTCGTCGCCGTAGTCCTCGATCAGCGCATCGATGAACGCCACCGCAGGGTCGACCGGCACGAGGCTGCGACCGGAGAACTCGTCTTCGAGGCGCATGATCTGCGGTGACGAGTCGACGGTCGCCTCGCCGTCGCCGCCCTCCGCGTCGGGGTACACGATCACCGGGATGATCGCCACCGGGGGCGTGGGGATGTCGTCCCACTTCGAGCCGCGCAGCACCCACCGGAACGGGATCTGGCGGTAGCGGAGCACGCCGCGCATCTTCAGCGTGTACGGCGAGCCGTACTGGCCGGCGAGGACGAGCGGGTGGTGGGTCACGACGAGGTCACCATAGGTCGAGGAGTCGCCCGGTCAGCAGCTCGGTTCAGCCGTCGAGATACGTGTCGCGAACGGTCGTCAGCAGCGTGCCGCCGTGTGTGACGTGACCAGATGCGTCGAGCACCTGCACCTCGAACCCTGGGTAGTGCTTGGCGAATCGGTGGTCGCGCCACTCCTTGACGTGGTTCGATCCCTTGAGCGCCCGTTCGTAGGGGTACTGGGTGACGCCGCCCTTGTCGCCGCGCACGTCGCGTCGGTCCCGCCCGTGCAGGATCTGAACTCGGAATCCCTCGATCTTCTCGATCCGGCGTTCCACTTGCTTCACCGTCGCCACGATCGAATCGTAGGTGACCGACGGCGCCTGCGGGGTGCCGGCACGGCGATCGGTAGGTTCCACGGATGGCCGACGACCAGACGTTCCACGACGACATCGAGGGCTACGCCGGCCGGCTCAGCTACCGGGTCGGTGAGACCGTCACGTTGCACGTGTCGACGCACAGCGCGCGATTCGACGTGGTCGTGGAGCGGTGGGGTGCCACCCGGGTGCGTCGATGGGAAGCAGCCGACGTGCCCGGCCGGTTCGTCGAGCCGCCACCCGACGCCGACTCGGCCGGATGCCGCTGGCCGACCTCGGTCGAAATCCCCGTCGGCGACGACTGGCAACCCGGCTTCCATCTCGTCACCCTCACCGCCCAGGGCGCGCCCGCCGGGCGCGACGTCGCTCATGCCTGCTTCGTCGTCCGGCGCCGCCTCGACGATCCCGCACAGGCGCGGGCGCTGCTCGTGCTCGACACCAACACCTGGCACGCGTACAACACCTGGGGTGGCCGCAGCCTCTACACCGGGGGCACCACGGTGTCGCACGCCCGACCCTTCGGTCGCGGGATGCTGCTGCGACCCGAGGTGGATCGCGACGATCGCAAGGCGCGTCCCGTTCGGCGGGGTGAGGAACCCGACGCCGACGGTTCGATCTTCCAGCGCTACCGGACCGACCACGCATATCCGGCGGCGATCGGGTCGGCGGGGTGGTTCACCCACGCCCGCCGTTTCGTGGAGTGGGCCGAGGGAGCAGGTCACCGGTTCGACTACGCCGTGTCGTCGGATCTCGAACGCGACCCCGACGCGCTCACCGGCTACAGCCTGGTGCTCAGCGTCGGCCACGACGAGTACTGGTCGGCCGGACAGCGTCAGGCGGTCGAGGACCACGTCCGCCGCGGCCGGAACGTCGCCAGCTTCTCCGGCAACACGATGTTCTGGCAGGTCCGCCTCGAGGACAGCCAGGACGATGGCGGGACTGGCGGGCTCCGCATGGTGTGTCACAAGTACGCCGCGCACCTCGATGATCCGGTCGTGGCGGCCGGCGACCCGAGCGCGATGACCGGCATGTGGGCCGACCCGCTCGTGGGCCGACCGGAATGGGAACTGCTCGGAGGCGGCTCGGCCTTCGGGCTGTATCACCGCTTCGGCAAGGCCACGCCGCGTGGTGTCGGCGGCTTCGTCGTGTATCGCAACCGCCACTGGATGCTGGAGGGCACCGGGCTCGGCTACGGCGATGTCCTCGGCGTCGACGACGGGGTCGTCGGCTACGAGACGCTCGGCTGCCCGCTCACGTTCGACGAGTTCCAGCAGCCCGTCGCACGGCCGCACCCCGGCATGCCGGCCGACGTCGAGATCGTTGCGTTCACACCGTCGAGCAATCTGGTCGTCGGTGAGTACCCGGCGTCGATCTCCGCGCTCAGCGACCAGGGCGACGCCGAGTTCATCGCCACCCGACTCCACGGCGACGCCGGTGACGACAACCTCGCCCGCGTCCGCCACGGGAACGCCGTGATGCTCACGTGTCGCCCGTTCGGACCTGACGGCGGCGAGGTGGTCACCGTCGGCACCACCGACTGGGTGTTCGGTCTCGCCTCCGACCCCGCGGTGCAGCGTGTGACCGCCAACGTCCTCGACCGCTTCGGGGCCTGACCCGCCACCGCGCCGAGCTCACCGCTGGTCGGAGGAGGGTCACCCGTGTTCAGCTGGCCCGGCGCAGCGCATTGACGCGCGCGTGGCGCGACGACCGATTCGAAGACGACGACCGGGGTGTCGGCCGAGCGCGAGGCGGCGTAGGCGTCGAGGCCCTCGTCGATCTCGGCCCACCGGCGCCAGAGCCGGTCACGCTCGTCACCCTCGACCCGCCGGGCGTGCACCGGGCGCTCCGGTTGGCCCTTCATGTGGATGCGGGCGTCGGGGTTCGCCTCGAGGTTGAGCCACCACGCCGGCAGACCCTCGTCCCAGCCGTTCATTGCCAACACGACCGGTGTGGAGCCGTCCTCGATGTAGCCGAGGATCACTCCGCGCCGATCGCCCGACCGCCGGCCGATCGTCGACACGTGCATCGCCCCCCAGCGGCGTTTGGACGCCGGTGTCCACAACACCCGGGTGCCGAGCACGCGATACGCGATCCGGTGCGCCCACCAGAAGAGGTGCTTGAACCATGTCGGCGGGAGCGCCGGTGCGCCGGCGGCCGGTGTACCCGACTCGGCCCGGATGCGGATCCCGTCGAGCATCTTGCGGGTCATCACGAAGCTGACGATGCCCACCGGGGCCAGCATCCAGCGGGTGAGCCGTCGACCGGCGGCGGTGCGCTCGCGGATCAGCAGCCTGGTGGTGCCGTGCGGGGTCGGGCGCAGGGCGAAGGTCCACTGGAACTCGACGCCGATTCCCGTGTCACGGCGGGTGGCCCGGCCGAGTTTCGGGTCGGCGGCCTTCATCACCAGGGCCACGTGCGGCTCCACGAGCTCGACCACCCAGCCGCCCGTGCGCTTGCGGGCGCCCCACACCCAGTCGCCGACGGCGAGGTGCTGCCACTCCTCGACGATCTGGTCCGCGTTGTGGATGTCGAGCCCGAACAGGTTCTCCAGCCACGCGTAGCTGTAGAAGCCGCCACGATCGGCACCCATCTGCACCAGCCACGGCCACACCTGCTGCGGCGGCGCGGCGATCGTGATCGCTCGCGTGTTCTGCTCCGCCGGCGGCGGCGTCAGCTCGTCGCCCGGCAGGGCCATCGCCACCTCCTCGTCGGTCGCACCCCAGTTCCGGTGCCACGGCACGAACTTCTGTCGCCATCCGATCGCCGCCGCTGCTCCGACGGCACCGACCATCAGTGATCGACGCATCGCACTCACCTCCACCCCCAGCTTCCGCTCCCGGCGCGTCCGGCGGCAGGGACCGAGGTCCGCGACTGCGCGAGAATTCTGATGTGCAACTCCGATTCGGTCCCGATGATCTCGACGCCTTCGCCGAGGTCAAGCCGCAACTGCTCGCCGAGTTCACACCGTGGGCCGACGAGCACTACGGCGCCGACGACGGATCGCTCGTCGCCGACGCCGACACCTTCTTGTCGTGGCGCGTCAACTACTCCACCGGCGACCTGACCCGGTTGACCCCCGACGACGCCGAGGAGTTTCTCCTCGACTGGGCGCCGCGCAAGTTCGCCGTGGGGCCCGACGAGGCACCGGTGCTCTGCAGGTCGGTGCAGGCAATGGTGGAGTTCTTGGCGGTGACCGGTCGCCTCGACGGCGGCGTGGCGGCTGCTGCACGAGTGATGGTGCACGTCGACGGCTTGGTCGACGAGGTCGCCGATGCACTGGCAGACGACACGAACTTCGGCATCGGCAAGGCCCTGGGCGGGCTGGCGCTGTTCGATGCCGACGGCCGCCAGTTGCCCGACCTCGGGTCGCTGCTGGCCGATGGCGACCTCGACATGGAGCAGTTGCAGGCGGTGCTCAATGAGCGCATGGAGGCATTCAACTCACTGCCCATCGAGCAACGCCGAGCACACACCGACGCGGCGTTCGCCCAACAGGAGCCCGAACCGGTCGAGCTGCCGTTCACCTACGTGCCGCCGCCAGTCGCCGACGTCGAAGCGTCGGCGGTGCAGTCGAAACTGCTCGACCTCGTCGACCGGTTCGTCGGCTTCGTCGCCACCAACAACGTCAAGCTCACCGATGCCGGCAACATCTCGATGGGCGATGCGCGGAAGCTCGTGGCGGCGCTCGACACCGGCGACGTCCTCGATCAGGGTCTGTCCGGGATGCCGAAGCGGAATCGTTCGAGCACGGAACTGCGCTGGCTCACCCTGATCGACGACGTTGCCACAGCTGGCGGTGCGGTGGAACGGCTGCGTACCAAGCTCAGGGCGAACGACGCGTGGGCCGACCTGCCCATCGCCGAGCGAGCCACGCGGCATGGTGCACGGCGTGCTCGAAGCCGGGCCGCTGTGCGCTCGGGTCGCCCACTGGGACGACGCGGAGTACGCCCATCGCGAACTGCTCGACGACGGCGTTCCGCATTGGCTGTCGCAGGCACTGCCGACGGGTTCGTTCCTCGAGTTCGAGGAGATCGAGGAGCTGGCGATCGCCGTCACCGAGGCGCGCTTCGCCATGAACCGACTGGGCGGGATCTGGCCCGAGCTGGTGACGTCGCGCTTGTCGGAGCTGTTCCAGGTGCTGGAGGTCGCCGGGATCATCACCTGGCACGACCTGGTCACCCAGCCCGACCGCTATGGCGTGTCGCCGATGATCGTGAGCGGTTCGCTGTTGCTCACGCCGCTCGGTCGTTTCGCCATGGTCGATCCGGTCCGTCAGGCCGGGTACACGTTCGCCACCATCGACGATCTCACCGACGCAGACGGCCTGATGCTCGTCAACACGGTGGGTTCCGGCAGTCTCGACGAGGAAGCAGCGCTCGCCCACTGGCGGCCCGACAGCTCGACGGCCGAGCGGGCACGACTGCTCGCCGATGCCGCGGTCGCTGCGACGTTCTCGACGCAACGTCTGGTGGCGTTCGATCTGCTCGGGCGACTCGAACCGCTGGGTGACGTCGGCCCGATGGTTCGTGAACTGCTCGACACGCACTGTTCCGGTCACGCCGCGGCGTTCCTGCTGGAGCACGGTCTCGCCACCTCGGACGAGGTCGGTGCGTTCGTCGACATCGGGCCCTTCATCGACATGATCCACTCGCTGATCGACGAGCCCGCCGACCTCGACGAGATCTTCAGCCAGGCGCAGGAGCTGGCGATCGACGACCTGATCGACGACATCTGGCGTCACGACCAACCCGAGACCCTCGAGGTGCTCGAAGCGCTCGGGCGCCACCTCACCGACAAGCAACGGGCCAAGGCCGCGCGCAAGGCGGTCTTCAAGCACCGCAGTTGGCTCGCCAATCGCTGACCGGGCACCCGCGACCAGGAGCTGGCGGGTCGCCGACTCGTTGAACGGAGCCCGCACCGGTGAGTCTGGTGTCGTGGCCGTGACCGACAGCGCGCGACTCGCCCGCCGGCTCGGTTGGCTCGACCCGCGTCAGATGGCGGCGACCACCGCCGCGCTGACCCGATGGGGCCCGAACCTCGCCGCGCTCTACACGGCTGCGGCGGTGCGGCATCGCGGGCGCGCGGCGATCGTCGATCATCGCGGCACGGTGTCGTTCGGTGAGCTCGACCGGAGCTCGTCGGCGCTGGGCCAGGGCTTGCGGTCGCTCGGCCTTGCCGGCGGCGACCATCTCGGCGTGCTGTGCGCCAATCACCGCGACTTCGTCGACGTCACGATTGCCGCAGCGAAGGCCGGCCTCACATGCGTGTATCTGAACACCGGCTTCGCCGCCCCGCAGCTGGGTGAGGTGCTGCGTCGCGAGGGCGGTGCCGACGGTGTCGGTGCGGTGGTGGTCGACAGCGACCTGGTCTCGGTGGTCGAGGCCTCGGGCTACGACGGTCACGTCGTGGTGGCCGACGGCGACCCCGGCTCGACATGGGGACCCCACCGGTCGATCGACGACGTCCGCGCGATGGGATCGTCGCGACCACTGCCGCCGAGCCTGCCGATCGCGCCGGTGCTGTTGACGTCGGGGACGACCGGCACGCCGAAGGGCGCGCGCCGCGCGGGACGGCCCGCCGGGCTGTCGTCGGCGCTCGGGGTGCTGGAACGCATGCCGTATCAGGCCGGCGACGTCGCCGTGATCCCCACGCCGCTGTTTCACGCGTGGGGGCTCGCCCAGCTGACGATCGCGGCAGCCACAGCGTCGACCGTCGTGCTGGTTCGCCGATTCGACGCCGGCGGGACGCTCGACGCAATCGACACCGAGCGAGCGCAGGTGCTCGCTGTCGTGCCGGTGATGCTCCAGCGGATCCTGGCCGCCGACACGAACGATCGCGACCTGTCGTCGCTGCGGATCGTGGCCTGCAGCGGCTCGGCCCTGCCGGCTGCCGTGGCGACGGAGTGGATGGATCGATTCGGCGACAACCTGTACAACCTCTACGGCTCGACCGAGGTCGGCCAGGCGACGCTCGCGACCCCGGAGGATCTGCGTGCGGCGCCGGGAACCGCGGGCCGGGTCATTCCGGGCACGGTGGTGGAGGTGGTCGACGACCGGGGTGAACCCGTCGCACCGGGAGACACCGGCTTGATCGTCGTCGGCAGTGACGGGCAGTTCACCGAGTACACGGGAGGCGGCACGAAGGATCGGATCCGCGGGCTGATGTCGTCGGGTGATGTGGGGCATTTCGACGCGGAGGGTCGGCTGTTCGTGACCGGGCGCGCCGACGACATGATCGTCAGCGGCGGCGAGAACGTCTTCCCGCTCGAGATCGAGGAGGTCCTGCTGTCGCACCCCGACGTGGTCGACGCCATGGTGGTCGGCGTTGCCGACGACCAGTTCGGCCAGCGGCTCGCGGTCGTTGTGGTGCGCGGGCCCGGCGGGTCGATCGACGCCGACGGGATCCGATCGTTCATCGCCGCCAGGCTCGCTCGGCACAAGGTGCCACGAGACGTCACCTTCGTCGACGAACTGCCCCGCAACGCGACCGGCAAGCTGCTGCGGCGCCCGAGTCAGTAGGGCGTCGAACGCTGGAGCCACCGGCCCCACGCCAGCGCACCTGCCCTGGCCCGTCGACGAGGAGGAGCGCGATCGTCGTCGATTCGCGTCACCAACTGCGGCATGGCGGGAGAGTGAACTCGCATCGAGCGTCGGCGGTACATCGTCATGGAATCGTCGCTGTCGGACAGCAGTGCCATGACGAACGAGGCGTCGACGACGAGGGTGCCATCGAACACGTCCCTCGGAAGGTCGATCGTGAGCCGCATCAGTCCGTCATGGACCGGTCCGCACAGCGGCGTCACAGGGTTGGTCGCTCAGACGAGTCTCGCCCTGGCTCGTCGGGTCTCGAGATGCGACTTCGTTCGACCGATCGTGCGATACACCGTCGGTCGCGACCCAGAGCCCGAGCGGGCTATCCGCTCGTGCCCACGAACGAGCCCGAGAACGAGCAGCGTTCGTAGTACGGCGAAGGCAGCGATCCATAGGCGCCATCCGGCCCCGTGACCCTGAAGTTGGTCACGTCGACCAAGAGCATCCGATCGTCCCCGTCGATGAGTTCGAAGACTCCATCGGCCACCTGGTCGAACGGCTGAGCATCGACCGTCGGATCGTCGGGGCCACCATCGAACGGCACGTCTGCACCGAGCGCTGCGGCCGCGTCGTTGCAGTGATCCCTCGCTGTGTTGAAGACCGAAAGTGCGAGCGCTGGGGAGAGCTGTTCGTTGTCCGAGTACCCACTCGGCGGGCAGACGATTCCGAGCCTCTGGAAGAAGGGTGACAGGACCTCCTGGGCATCGTCGAGTACGTCCACGGCAAGGCCGACGGGTCCCACGCTGTCGAGCATCTGCTCGCTTGCAGCGGTCCAAGTGTTTGGTCCGAAGAAACCGTCGATCACGCCCGGGTCGTACCCCAACTCTGTCAAGGTCTGCTGGAAGAGCGCGATTTCGTCTCGACGACCCTCGGTGTCCGAGCTCATGCTCTCTCCGGGCCACTTCATGCACTGAGCCGGCACCACTGCTGCTGTTGTCGGTGTCGCCGCTGTTGTTTCGGGTGCCGCTGTTGTCGCCGGTGCTGTTGTGGTCGACTCCGAGCCAGTGCCGCTGTCTGAGTCTCGAAGAACGAGGAAGTACACGAGGGCGAAGATGAGCAGCATGACCACCACGACGATGGCCACGACCTGCACCGTGCTCGGGCTCGAGTTGGTCGATGGTTGCTGGTTCAGACTTGCGTCCGACGGTGGCGGCTGCGGCTGGTCACTCATGAGACGTCACAGTCTGGTTCAAGGGGTCTTGCGGGCGAGACTTTCGCATGGGACTGCGTTGCGTTCAATGAATGTGCATTCGATACCGACCCGCGATTTCAGAACCCGGTGAGATCTCAGCCAGACCGTGGCAAGCCCGATGAGAATCCTGACGGTGTGACCAGCCGCAGAGCTGCGCGTCCGTCGAAAGCCGACTCGGATCGCTGCATTTCGACACGCGTTCAACCCTCGATCAACATGCCCGACAACCGTCGAAGTAGCGCGGGTACGTCGATCCGGTCAACGATCGCCCAACGGACACCTGGACACACGCGAAGTCGCAGCACTCGAGAGGGGCCGCTCACGGGTGGTTGGACGTCGTCAGCCCTTCACGTACAGCCATCTGTTGACGTCGCCGACCGGGTCGAGGTCGATGGGGACAGGTTCAGCCGTCGGACATCTCCCAGCCGGGCTCAATCGTGTTGACCCGATCGGTGCACAGGTCCTCACCTTCCACGGTCATCGTCAACAGGTCACCATCCTGGGTCCATGTGTATGTTGCGGACTCGGCGTCTGCGCTGACGTTCTTGCACCAGGAGTCGGTGTCCCAGGTCAGCTGGTCACCGTCGATTGAATACGTACCTTCCGTCACGACCGCGTCGCCGTCGGCGAGCACGAACGTGCCGTCCGACTTGAACTCCATCGTTCCGCTGGCATCGGTGGAACCCGGCTGGTGGTAGACGCCGACAGGAAATTCGTTTGTGTTCCCGTCGTCGCTGCAGGCAGCGAACAGGCCCAAGGTCGCCATGGCGATGATGGCGACACGAACATTCCTCGAGCTCATGACACTCACCTCCGATTCATCCCGAGCTGGGACCGCGTCGGTTGCGGTGCAGCCGGTCACTGCCCAGCTCCACCTCCATCGTCCGCGTCAATCGTCAGTGCTCACAGAGGCCGAAGACCCTGTGTCAGTCGGGGGATTCCGCAGCGGCAGCGAGGTTGGCGAGCGTCTGCTCCATCGTCGACCCGTTGTGGGCGACCCTGTCGGACACGCCGGTCGCCTTCGCAGCGATCGGCTTGAAGAATCCCGGTCGCAGATCGGTCCAGCTCTCGGTAACGGTGCATCCACTCTCCGTCGGTGTGATGTCGAACGCCCACAGGGCGACCGGGAGGCCCATCGCCGTCACGCGGAACGAGAACCGGCGACCCGGCTCTGCGTCGACGACTTTCGCGACGGTCTTCCATGACTTGCCACCATGTCGATTCGAGCCGCGAAATGCTGCGCCGGGAGCGGGTCCGGTCGCGCCCTTGATCCAGGCGCCACCCTCGTTCTCTGGTGACCACTCCGCCATGCGAGGAAGATCGGACACCATCTCCCACACCGCGTCGGCGGGGGCCGCCACGTCGCGGCTGACTGACACATCTGCGCTCATGACGCAAAAAGTACACCTCCGCACCGTGGACGATTCGCTCTGGGTGAACGTACGCGCATCCGCAGATCTCTCGGTCGCGCCACTTCCGCCGTGGGCCGCTGGCCGCCGGAGTGACGGTTCGCGGCGGTGTTCAGCTGGCCCGGCGCAGCGCACGCAGGCGGGCTCGGGCGCGTCGGGTCTGGTGGGCGATCTCGATCGCATCGTCATGGGTGTCGTCGGCGGCTTCATTGGCTGCGTCGTCGTCGTTGTCGTCGGGGAAGGTGGGCGGTCGGGCGCCGACGGGCAGGATGATGCTGCCGTCGGGCCGGATCGTGTAGCTCTGGCCGTGGACGCAGCGTCGCCTGGTGAGCTTCTTGCGGTGTTTCTCGCGGTTGTGGTGGCCGCAGTCGACGCCGGCGTTGATCTGGTCGGTGGTGCCGAGGTCGACCCATTCGGTGACGTGGTCGACCTCGCAGAAGTCTTCTGGCAGGTCGCACCCGGCGTGGTCGCAGCGTCGCACGAGCAGCTTGGCGGCCTCACGGGCCGGGCCGGTGAAGAGCCGCGCCTTGCGGCCCATGTCGATCACGACGCCCTGCGCGTCGACCACGACGCGGCGGACGTGGCCGGCGAGCGCGGCGCGCAGGACGTCGTGGGGGTGCAGCGGAGTGCCGCTGGCGGTCTCGCAGCGCATGCGGGCGAAGGCGTCGGGGTCGGCGACGAGGTCGGCGAGGAGATCGCCGGTGGCATGCGCCGGTAGCCCGGTGAACGGGTCGATCGGGTCGCCGGACAAGGTGGTGGTGGGTGCGAGATCGGCATCTGCGAGCACCATCGCCCAGGTGCGCTGGTCGCACAGGAGGTTGACGAGCGGGTTCGGCGCGGCCGGTGCGTTGGCGTCGGTGTCGAGGTGGGCGTTGGCTCGGCGCAACATGTCGACGAAGGCGTCGTAGCTGCGCTGGCCGTGAGTGCGGGCGAGCGGCTTGCCGGAGGCGTCGTCGCCGTGCTCGGCGCGGCGGGCGGCGGCGTCGGTGCGGAACTCGTTCTCGCAGAACCGGCGGAAGATCGCTTGGAGTTCGTCGTTGACGAGCGGGTCGCCACCGTTGGCGTCGAGGTGGAGTTCGCCGCCGACGGTGGTGACGTTCACGTTGCGTCCGGCGATCTGGGCGTCGCGGTCGCGGTGGGCGCCGTCGGTGTCGGCGAGCATTTCGAAGCGCTGCAGGGCGATGACGAAGTCGTCGTAGCAGTACCGCTCGGCGAGCTCGAGCAGCATCGCCGCGAAGTCGACGAGGCGGTCACGCACCCGCGGGTTGCGGTACACGCGGGCGATCGCTGCTGCCTGGGCGACACCGATGCGCCCGGTCTGGAGCGCCTCGGCCAGACCGGGGACGCCGTTGGCCGCCTGTCGCGAGGCGGCGCCCGGCGGCGATGTCGGGGTTCGACGAGTTGCACGTGGCACGCAGGTACCCCTTCATCGTGCGGTGCCCATCGGCCAGATACAGGCGACGTTGCTCGACGGTGGCCAACGTCAATGCCATCTCGGAATCGACCCGGCGCCGCAGCAACTCCAAGCTGCGAACCCGCTCGTCGAGTTCGGTATCAGTGGCGTCGAACAACTCGTCGGCGACGTCGTCGACCGTGCGATCGCCCCGCCCGATCGTGTCGCACAACGCCCCGAGATCCATACGACCATCATGACCAGGGGGTGTCACAGGGTTGCGGGCCCGCCCCGGAGTCCGCGTCGCTCTCGATTCGTCCTAGGTTCGGGGCATGAGTTGGAGCACGAACGACATCCCGGATCTCACTGGCAAGATCGCCGTGGTGACCGGCGCCAACGGCGGGCTCGGGCTCGCGTCCGCGAAGGCGCTCGCCGCGAAGGGGGCTGACGTGGTGATGGCGGCCCGCGATCAGGACAAGGCGGCACGGGCGCGTGACGAGATCCTCGCCGAGCATCCGTCGGCGTCGCTCGAGATCGTCGAGCTCGACCTCGGGTCGCTCGCCTCGGTCGAAGCGGCCGCCGACCGGATCGCCGCGAACCACGATCGCATCGACATCCTGATGTGCAACGCGGGCGTCATGGCGACGCCTCAGGGCACCACCGAGGACGGGTTCGACACGCAGTTCGGGATCAACGTGCTCGGGCACTGGGCGCTCGTCGGGCGCCTCCTGCCGATCGTCGAGGCCACACCGGGGGCGCGCATCGTCACGCTGTCGAGCACCGCCCAGCACAGCGGCCGGGCGGTCGACCCCGACGATCCTCACAGGCGCGAGAAGTACAGCGCCTGGGGCATGTACGGCCAGACCAAGCTGGCGATGCGTCACTTCGCGGTCGGTCTCCAGCGTCGTTTCGACCGGCTGGGCGTCGACGCCAAGGCGTTGTCGGCGCAGCCCGGGTTCACGAACTCCGATCTGCAGACGACGACGCATGCGATGGGCGGTGGCGGGATCGGCGGCGCGCTGTCGGAGAAGTGGGTGAAGGTCTTCGGTATGTCGATCGACCGTGGTGCGCTCAGCCAATTGCGTGCGGCGACCGACCCCGACGCTCCGGGCGGAGGGTTCTACGGACCGTTGTTCGTCACCAACGGACCGCCGATTCTCAAGCCCTTGATCAGGCCCGGCACCGACGGTGCGATCGATGCGCTGTGGCAGGTCGCCGAACACGAGACGGGCGTCACCATCGACCTCGGTTGACGAACCGGCGAGATCGCCGTTGCACCTACGGTGGAGCGATGGACCTGCAGGCGGACCTGATCGCCTACTACGAGGCCGAGGCGGCGGGTGGTCTCCGGGCCGAGCACGCCCGTGCCATTCGGCTCGAGCTGCGGAGCGCGTTCGCCGACGTGCTGGTCGATGGTGGAGTTCGCACGCTGCTCGACGTGGGTGCCGGGCCGGGGCTCGATACTGCGTTGTGGCAGGCGGACGGATTCGACGTCGTCGGGCTGGACCTGGCGCACGGCAACGCCGAGCGGATGCGGCAACGAGGGCTTCGTGCGGTGACGGGGTCGCTGTTCGAGCTGCCGTTCCGGTCGCAGGCATTCGATGCGCTGTGGACGATGAGCACGTTCGTGCACGTGCCCCACGACCGGTTCGACGAGGCGATGCACGAGCTGCTGCGGGTCGTCGGGCCGGGAGCACCGCTCGGGATCGGGACGTGGGGTGGCCGCGACTTCGAGGGTGTGGTCGAGTTCGGCGAGCTCCGGCCGTACCGGTTCTTCTCCCTGGCGTCGCACGACCGGTGGCGGGAGATGTTGGCTCGCCACGCGACGGTGGAGGAGTTCCGTACCTTCGAGGCGACGACCGCCGACGGCTGGGAGTACCAGTTCGCCCTCGTGCGGGCGCCCGGCTGAGACGCAGGTCAGCTGTCGGCGGCGGACGTGCAGGCGTTGCGGACGAGTTGCTCGAGCACGGCCGGATCGGCGTCGGACAGCGCCTTGAGGTGGAGGCAGCCCTTGCCGGTCGTGTGCGGGCCGAGGTCGTCGAGCAGCGGGTCCGGCGTCTCGGCGTAGCCGTCGTGGACCCCGTAGATCGTGAGCGCCTGCTTGCGTGGTGAGAAGCCGACGACGAACCACTCGTTGGTGCCGGTGGTGTTGGTGTAGGTCGTGGTGCCGAAGCCGACGATCGACGGGCCCCACATCGTCGCCGGTGCGCCGGTGATCCGCTCGAACAGTGCGCGCAGCGCATGGCCGTCGGCGCGTCGGCGCTCGTTGGGCACGGCGTCGAGGAAGGCGGTGACGTCCTCGCCGGTCGGGCGTGTCGCGAGCGTTCCCATCTCCACACTGTTGCACGGTCTCGACCGCGGGCGTCAGGGTTGCGGGTGGTCGGACGGCGGTTCGTCGAGTTCGACGAGGACCTCGTTGCGCCGGAGAAACCACGGTTTCCATGGCGGGTCGTAGCGCGCCCAGATCGGCTCGCCGGTCGTCGATCGACCGTTGGCGGCCAGCACCTCGCGCAACTCGTCGAGGTGGCGGTCGTGGCCGTCCTGCGGACCACCGGCCGCTGTAGCGGATCGCTGCGAGTCGTTGTGGGCCGACCTCGACGATCGTCACGTTGGGATCGTCGGGGACGGGGAGCGAGTCGGAGGTGTACTGCGTCGGCATCATGAACCGCACTCGGAAGCGGTCGTCGGCCGGCACCTGGGTCACCGGCGACGTCATCGCGATCTTCGTGCTCTGCCCCGGCGACTCCTGGTTGGCGCCGAAGATGAAGCGGGCGAGCGTCCGGAACCCGGCGTTGCCGGCCTGTTCGAGCGGGCCGTCGACGTCGGTCTCCGCCGCGAGATAGCCGTCGTAGTCGCGGATCTCGACGCGCCCGATCCGCTCGACCACCGCGTAGCTCGGGCTCTCGTACGCCATCGCGCCAGTGTCGCGCAGGCGGCGAACGCCGACCGGTCGAGCCGGACGTCAGCCGGACGATCGACCTCAGCCGGGATCACGACGGTTGGTTGAACACCGGTCGCCGCTTCTCGAGGAAGGCGAGGATGCCTTCGCGGGCGTCCGGGGTTCCCCGGGTGGCGTGGACGCCGGCCCGTTCGGCGGCGAGCAGCTCGTCGAGGGTCTTGTCCTCGCTGTCGTGGAGCGAGTCGAGCATCGCCTTGACCGCGAGGCGCGGCTGGGCGGCGAGTTCGGCGGCGAGTGCGATCGCCGCGGTCCTTGAGTTCGGCGAGCGGCCACACCTCGTTGACGAGTCCGATCCGCAGCGCTTCGGGGCCGGTGATCTTCTTCGCCCGCAGGATCATGTCGAGCGCGTGGTTGCGGCCGACGCACTTCGCGAGGCGCGCCGATCCGCCCCAGGCGGGTGTGGTGCCGAGGTCCATCTCGGGCAGCCCGATCGAGGCGCCCTCGCTGGCGGCGAGCCGGAACGTGCAGCCGAGTGGGAGTTCGAGCCCGCCGCCGAGGCAGTAGCCGAACAGTGTGGCGACCGACGGCTTGCCCATCGTCTCGATGCGCGAGATGAGGTCGACGCGCTGGTCGAAGAACGCGTCGACGCCCCGCTCGTTCATCGCGCCGCCGAGTTCCTTGAGGTTCATGCCGACCGAGAAGTTGGTGGTTCCCTCGGCGGTGAGCACGAACGCTCGCACCGAGTCGTCGGCGGCGATGTCGTCGATCACGTCCTCGAGCAGGTCGATGTAGGCGACCGACATCCGGTTGAGCGGGTCGTCGTTGGTCGAGATGATCGCGACGCCGTCGTCACGCTTGGTCACGATGAGAGGTTCGGTGGACATGGCGCTCCTTGCTGTCGTCACCGGAGTCGGGTGCTGCCGCGAACGTACCGCGCCTGGTGTTCGTCGACATCGCCGGCAATCGCTGGGACCTCCTCGGCCCGCGCCCATGATGCGTGCCTGCCCGGCTCGGATGATGTGACGGCTGAGGCGACCTCTTCCGCCACGCCGATCATCGCAAGATTGATCTCTCCCGGGGCGAAGCATTCGCCCGAGGATCTCAGGGGGCGGCACCTGCCGTCGGACTATTGTCGCCACGTGGTGGCTCGGCTTCATTGGTGGTTGTTGGCAGTGGTCGCATTGGTCGCTGTGTCGTGCGGTGGCGAATCGACATCCGAGGTTTCGGTGGCTGCCACCCCGCCGAGCACTGTCGCAAGCACCACCACGGTCCCGGTCGTCGAGATTGATGCCGAGGCGTTGTCGGTTGCTCGTGGCACCGCCAACGAGGCGGCGTTCGATGCGATCTCGCTCGAGCCCATCAGTCCGATCCCCACCGACGTCGATGCGCTGACGGCCGCCCGCCTCGACTCGGGAGCTGCTGCCGCGACGCCGATCCCACTCGGTGGATCGGTGCTGCTCTCCATCCCGGTGGGTCCACCGCCGGACGACGACTCGATCCCCGGGGTGCTGCATCTGCACGACGACGGCAGCTTCGTGTTGATTCCGGCCCCCTACGACGCCGACACCGGCACGGTCTCGGTGTCGGTCGACTCGTTCTCGGACTTCTTCGGAGGCTGGTGGAGCCCGCTGAACTGGGCCGAGGAAGCGATCCAGCTCACGCAGGGCGCTGTCGACTTCGTGGCCGACTGGGTCACCGGGCGCACCGATCCACCCGAGTGCAGGAACGACGCGCCAGGGTGGGCGACCGTGACCACGTCCGAGGCGGCGTCCGTCCACGTCTGCACGCAGTCGAATCCGGCCGAGGATGGCACCGAGCGCGTCGAAGTCTTCATCAAGTCGAACCGCTCCACGATGCAAGCGATCACGCTTCCGACAGGCGCCGATTATGTCTGGCTCGAGTCGCAACCCGATTGGTTCCGCCCGTTCTCCAGCTGGATCGCAGCAGACATCTCACCGCTCTCGTTCGATCAGTCTCCGAGCATCGTGACGCTCTTCGGGGGCGAGTCGATGAGCTTCGGATTCACTCGTCCCACGGTCGACAGCGACGTCGAGGTGCGAGCGTTCATGTCCGAGCCGCAGATCGTTGCGAACCATGCGCTCGGCCTGCTCGGCGGATTGGAAGGCGACACGGTGCTGCTGATGACCGCCGCCACGTACGCCTGCACCGCAGAGATCACCGGCATCGATCTGCCGTCGGTCGGGCCGCCGCCGTCGAATGTGGCCGAAGCCCTGGAGGTGGGTGTCAAGTGCGGGCTGGATCTCCTCGCCGACCCCGAGCTGCTCGCCGAGACGCTGAAGGTGATCGCCGAGGAGGTCGGGGCTGATGGCGAACTCGCGGCGGAGTTCGTGAGGACCCGCGTGCCCGAGTCGGTTGCGGATCTCGCCGATGTGCTGCTGAAGGCGATCGACGTCGGTGGAGCGGTCGTTCGAGTCTTCGACGGCGTGTTCGACAGCGTCGCCGAGGGACAGATCGCATTGTCGTTGGCGGCGGTCGAGGTCGAGGACGTCTGCTCCGACTCGCGTGTCGGTGCCGATCTCGAGGCCGATGTCCAATCCCTCGAGGTGGAGGCGTGCGAAGCCGGGTGGGCCTACGTCGATCCCGGCGGCCCGGGCGACGTTCAGTTCATCGCGCAGCTCGTCGACGATCGCTGGCAGCCAGCCATCTACTTCCCGTCGCCGCTCTGTCGGGATGAAGTGAACAATCTGGGGGTGCCGGCGGTCGTGGCCGACCTGGTGCGCTGGGCGTGCGAGACGACACCTGCGCCGCCTCCACCGCCGCCCCCGCCTCCGGCCCCTGACCCGGCAAGGTGCCTCTCGGTCGACGAAGCGACACAGATTCTGGCTGTTTCGTTCCCCGACATCGACGGCGTCTCGATCGACTACTGCGACGGAACGATTGCCGTTGGTGGCCCCGACGACTTCTGGGCGGTCTGGCGCAACGACGGTGGAACCTGGCGCCTGCAGTTCTACACGTTCAGCGGTTCCGAGCTGTGCAGCATCCTGGCGTCCGAGGACCCGAACAACAGCTTCGGCGGGTGGTGCTGAAGGCTTCGTCGCTGGTTCAGAGCGGGTGGACGAGTCCGAGTTCGACCCAGGGTGCGACGTCGTCGATCACGCCGAGTTCGGTGAGGAACGTGGTGAGCTTCGCGAGCCCGTCGACGACGTTGGCGCGGTGGTGCGGGTTGCCCAGCGCGATCTCGGCGCCGTTGTCGATCCCCAGGTGGGTGAACACGTCCGGGTTGAGGCTGAGCGAGACGACATCGGCGACCAGCACGGCGGCCGCGCCTCGCACCGTCTGGCGTTCCTCGTCGTCGAGGGTCGGCCAGGTCTCGGCGAGGTAGGACTTGGCGAAACTGACGTGGCGCGCCTCCTCGAGGACGTGGAGCCGGGAGATCTGCCGGGCGACGGGATGGACCCGGTCGTCGCGCATCGCGGCGCGGTTGGCGAAGTCGAGGAGTTCCTCGATGGCCAGGATGAGGAGATACGACAGCAAGCGTCCGCTGTGGGTGTCGTCGATGATCACGGGGCGGTCCGGACGGTAGCTCGGTGTTCCGGCACGGCGGATGTACTCGCCGAACATCGCCGAGTGGCGGCATTCGTCGGCCACCTCGATGAGCAGATACCGGTGGGTGGGGTCGGTGACGTCGATCTCGGTGAGGTGACGCAGCACGATCTGCATGAGCGCGTTCTCGAACCAGATGCCGGCGGCGAACATCGCCGCGGTCTCGTGGCGGCTGTACTCGATCCGCTCCGGCTCGGTCATCTGCTCCCACGTCGCCGTTGCGTACAGGGAGAGCATCTCCGGAGGCAGGTGGTACGCGGAGTCGTCGATCGGGAGGTCCCACTCGATCTCCTGGAACGGATCGTGCGTGTGGCGTTGCGACGCGGCGATGAGTTGCTCGGCTCGGGCGGCGCTGCTCGTGCTGGTGCCGCGGGGGCTTCGGAGGATCGTGCTGGCGTTGGGCATGGCAGGAGTCTGACGCTGACAGTGATCACTGACAACATACTGTGACAGTGATTACTGTCACAGTTGCGCTGGGTGTGGTTGAATGGAGCCGTGTCAGAGCCCTACACGTTGACCGAACTCGCGGCGGCGAGCGGTGTGACGGAACGAACGATCCGCTTCTACCAATCCGAGGGGCTCCTGCGGCGACCTGCCAAGCGTGGCCGCGACGCCGTGTACGACGAGGAGCACCTCGAGCGTCTCGCGTTGGTCGGTGAGCTGCGCGACCGGGGGCTGACGCTGTCGACGATCCGAGACCTCGTTGCCACCGACTCACCCGTTCGCACGGTGTCGGAGTGGCTGGGCGTCGACGCGACCCTCACGGCGCCGTGGTCCGACGAACGACCCCGCACGCTCACCCAGGACGAACTCGTCGAGCTGATCGCCGAGTACGGCCCGGTCAAGCCGGGGGTGATCGGCGACCTGCAGGCCGCCGGGTTCGTGAGGACCACCGCCGACGGGAGCTGGCTCGCCGACAGCCCGACGATGCTGCGTCACGCGCTGCAACTCCGCCAGGCCGGTGTCGACATCGAGGTCACCGCGCGGGTGCGCGATCTCCTCCGCCGGCGCCTCTCCAAGGCGGTCGACGACACCGTCAAGCTGCTCGTCGAGCGAACCGGCTCCGGGTTCGCCGGCGATGCCTCGCCGGAGGAGATCGAGGCAGCGGTGGGAGCGCTTCGCCCCGTCGCACGGGAGATGTCGGGCATCGTGCTCGCTCAGGAAGTCGAACGGGCCCTCACCGACCTCGTCGACTCGGGCCCGAAGCGCCTCAGCCGCTCACGGCGTCGGTGAGGCGCTGATCCGAGGCGTCCGACGGTTCCCGACAGCGCCGGGGCTGACACACTCGGCGCCATGACTCCGTCGTCCTCGCGTCGTGGCACCGGTCGTGTACTGGGCCTCATCTCGCTCGCCGTCGTGCTCGCGGCGTGCAGCGGTTCGTCCGACTCGACGGCATCGCCGTCGTCGGTGCCGCCGGCTGCCACTGCACCCGACGAGACCACTGCGACCGAGTCGACCGAGGTCGTCGAGGTCGTCGAACTCGATCCCGCGACGTTCACCGTGCAGCCGGGGACGGAGCAGGTCGCGGTGCTCGGCGCCGAGCCGGGCACCGAGCTGGCGCTGATCGACGGCGAGCCGGGGGTCGATACCGCCGGCGGGGAGGTGGTGGTGAGCGGCGTCGTCGACGAGCTCGGATCGTTGGTGTTGCGAACCGTGGCCCCCGGTGAGTACCGCCTGACCTCGGCGACCGAGGCGAGCGATGTGTTCGTCGTGGCCGACCGCACCGAGGTGCCGCCCGCTTCGCTGTACGAGAACCAGGAGCTGCTGCCGGCAGGCGGCTTCGGCTACATCACCACCCGCGACGGCACCACGCTGAGTGCCAACGTGGTGCTGCCCGGCCCCGCCGACGAGGGCCCGTATCCGACCGTGATCGAGTACAGCGGCTACGCGCCGAGCAACCCCGACGACACGACCTTCGCGGGCATCTACGGCGCGCTCGGGTTCGCCTACGTCGGCGTGAACATGCGCGGCAGTGGCTGCAGCGGCGGCTCGTTCGGCTACTTCGAGTACGTGCAGTCGCTCGACGGCTACGACGTCGTCGAGGCCGTCGCCGCCCAACCGTGGGTGGCGAACAACCAGGTCGGGATGGTCGGGATCTCCTACCCGGGGATCAGCCAGTTGTTCGTCGCTGCCACCCAGCCGCCGAGCCTGGCGGCGATCACGCCGCTCAGCGTGATCGACGACGTGTACGGCTCGACGCTGTATCCGGGCGGCCTGCTCAACACGGGCTTCGCCGTCAACTGGAGCGACGAACGCGCCGGCCAGGCCGAGCCGTACGGTCAGGCCTGGACGCGCGAGCGCGCCGACGCCGGCGACCAGATGTGCGCCGACAACCAGCTGGTGCGCCTGCAGAACCCCGACCAGTCGGCGGCCATCGCGGCCAATGAGTTCTACGACCCGGCAACGGGCGACGAGCTGGCGCCGCGGACGTTCGTCGACCAGATCGAGGTGCCCGTGTTCATCGCCGGCGCCTGGCAGGACGAGCAGACCGGCGGCCGCTTCGCCACGATGCTCGACCGGTTCACCGGCGCACCCGACGTGTTCATCACGCTGATGAACGGGCTGCACACCGAGTCGCTCAGCCCCGGGGTGCTGCAGCGCTACGTCGAGTTCCTCCAGTTGTACGTCTCGGAGCAGGTTCCCGACGTGGCGGCCGCGAACGTGATCGCGCCGATCCTGGTGCCCAGCGTGTTCGGCGTCGAGTCGACGACCACCTTCACCAACCGGTTCGACGCCATGACCTACGAGGAGGCGCTGGCGGCGTTCGAGGACGAACCCGCCGTGCGATTGCTGGTCGAGCAGGGCGGCTCGGCCGACACCGTGCCCGGCGCACCCGTGGCGAACTTCACGGTCGAGCAGGACGCGTGGCCGATCCCCGCCGCCGTGGCCACCTCGTGGTACCTGGGCGATGGCGGCACGCTGGCCCCCGAGCCTCCCGCCTCGGCCGGGACCGACGACTACCTCGCCGATCCCGACGCCATCGCCGCCACGTTCTACGACGATGCCGACAACCCGATCTGGAACGCCGACGTCACGTGGGACTGGCCGGCGCTCGCCGACGGCACCGGGCTCGGATTCGTCACGGAGCCGTTCACCGACGACACCTTCGTGGCCGGATCCGGCTCGGTCGACCTGTGGGTGGGATCGTCGAGCGGCGACACCGATCTCGAGGTGACGGTCACCGAGGTGCGACCCGACGGCACCGAGATCTACGTGCAGAGCGGCTGGTTGCGCGCCAGTCAGCGGGCGCTCGACGACGAGGCCAGCACCGAGCTTCGCCCGGTCCACACGCATCTCGAGGCCGACGCAGCGCCGCTCGACGACGGCGAGCTCACGCCGGTGCGGGTGGAGGTGTTCCCGTTCGCCCATCCGTTCCGTGAGGGGAGCCGCCTGCGGCTCACGGTGGATGCTCCCGGCGGCAACCGCCCCGTGTGGGCGTTCGACACCACCATCAGCGACGGCGAGACCGTCACCGTCGGCCACGGCGGCGACACGCCATCGAGGCTCGTGCTCGCCGTGGTGCCCGGCGTCGATGTCCCCGATCCCGCACCCGCCGCGTGCGGCGCCCTTCGGGGCCAGCCGTGTCGCACCTGGGTTCCCGCGGCCAACGGCGGCTGACCGGCGCAGGACCGTGGCGGCCGGCGACGACGTGGCTGCGGGCGTTCGCGGGTGCCATCCGGTGTGAGCGCGGCTCGATCACGCCAGGTGGGGCCCTCCGAGCTCACCCCCGAGGAGATCTGGGCCCGCAGACGTTCCGGGCGACGCCGCCGAGCGCCGCTACGTGCGGAACTGCTGCCAGCGTTCGCCGAGGTCCCACTCGGTGATCCAGTGGTCGAGGTACGGACGATCGAGTTCGATGCCGGTCTCGAGGATCGATCGGATGTCGTCGAGCCCGCAGACTCGAGGCGGTCGACGAGCGACGGCGTGAACGTCGCCATGGTGTCCACGTCGGTCGTGAAGCGAGGTGTGGCTCGATAGCGATTGGCGGCGAGCGCGCCGACGAGTGTCCAGTCGACGCCGACGTCGTCGAAGATCTCAGCGATCGATGCGAGCCATACCGAGGGACTTTGCTCGGTCATACAGCCCCTCCTCCGGTGCTCGGTCGACGAGCGGGGCGACTCCCACCTCCCGGCGTCGTTCGTTGATCAGAGCGAGCAGGTCGGCGCGCTGTTCCGGGGTCCCCTGGTCGTCGGTCTCGCTCTCGGCGAGGTCGCGAGCGATCCGCTGCATCTTCGCGCGGTCGCTCTCGCTCACTGGCATGTCATCACGCTAATCGGGTCGCGGCGACCAGACGTGCTGGTCGCGAGCGCCGGTTCCCCCACCCCGACGGTGTGGTTCAGTCGTCGAGGCCGAGATGGGCGCGCAGACGTGAGGCGGAGAAGCCGCCGACGTCGCCGGGCGGCGGCTCGTGGAAGGTCGCCAGCAGCCGTCGCACGTCCTCGCGTCCCACGGGGTCGCTGACGGCTTCGCGGGGCGTGCGTCCGGAGAGTGCGGGGATCTGTTCGTCGAGCCACTCGATCTCCTTGGCCCGGATGATCTCGTCGAGCAGGGCGCGAACCTCCGGAGCGTCCGGATCGAAGTCACCGGGTTCGTGGTCGCCCTCGGGGAGGTCGAGTTCGTCGAACTCCCGTCGCACGTCGTCGAGCAGGTGGACGGAGCCGACCTGGTCGGCGACGAGGCCCTTCACGGCGGCAGCGCGCTCATCGGAGTTCGTCTCCGACACGAGCGTCGTGCCGTCGAGGCGCAACGTGGCGACGATCGCCCGGCGCATGCCGGGGGTGTCCTGCACGAGCGTCCACTGGTCGTCTCCGTCTGCGGCGAAGCCGGCGGACGCCAACTGCTCCGACAGGAGCCCGGGGTCGTCCACGCTCCATCGGATCGTGTGGAACGCCAAGTCCTGGCCGGAGGTGTTGCGCAGGGTCGGGGGACGGAACGTGGAGGCGAGCAGCGCCATCATCTCGTCGACGTCGTTGCGGTCGATCGCGTCGATGAGCGGGTTGACGAGGTGGGGCGCCACCGGGAAGAACCCGGAAAAGGCCCGGTAGGTGTCGCCGACCGGCACCGGCCGACCGATCAGGTACATCCCTGGCCGGGTCGCGTCGGACGGATGGACGTTCGTGACGGTGATCGTCTCGCCGCTGCCGACGTCGCGGAGGTGCAGTTCGTCGGTGCGGTCCCGCAGGATCTCGAACACGGCACGGTCGGTGAGCAGCCAGGTCTGCGCGAGCAGCACTTCGTCGTCGGGGAGCAGCCATCCCCGCGCGGTGAGGAACTCCTCGAACATGCCCTGCTCGTGGAGGGCCAGGTCGTGGACGAACGGTGACTCGACCAGCTGGCGCTCGATCTCGTAGGCGCCCTCGGCGAGTTCGTCGGCGAGCTCCGTCAGGATCTCGGGACAGGACGTGCGGACGTAGCGCAGGGCCTTGTCGTGGAGCCACGCCGATCGATCCGCGAGTGCGTGCTGTTCCGCGCCGAGGTGGCACGCCTTGTACTTGCGGCCGGAGCCGCACGGGCATCGCTCGTTGCGCCCGACCTGCGCCTTCGGCGGCCGCGCGTAGGCGATGACCTCCCCCAACACGTTCACGCCGCGTTCGTCGTGCTCGTGGTCGTGGATGAACGGATCGTCGTCATGGTCGTCTGCGTGCAACCGTGACTCGTCGATGCCGGCGCGGGCGAGGAGGCGCATCGCGGCCCGTGCGTCTCCGCGGTCGGAGGCGATCGCTGCCGCATCCACCAGCAGGGGAGCGAAGGTGCTGCCTTGGTCGGCGAGTCGCTCGACGAGTGCCACCGATTCCCGCACGTCGGACCGGTCCAGCAGGCATTGCGACATGATCCAGCCCAACGCGTCGGGCCAGTCGGCGTCGATGTGCGACGCGAGCGCGGTGACGAACGCTTCGATGCGACCGGTGTCCCCGGCGTCCGCCGCCGTCTCGGCCAGGAACGCCTCGGCGACGCCGTCCAACTCGGCCAGCGCCGCCAACAGGATCGCTGCCCCGTCGCGTTCGCCGTCGGTCGCTCCGAGGGCGGTGTCACCGTCATCCGAGAAGCTCCCGAACGCGCCGGTGAGGAGTTGCAGGGCATCGACCCCGCGTTCGTCGAGGCCGTGCATGAACCGCAGACGGTTGCGGACCCGTCGTTCGTCGAGCGCCGACCAGTCGAAGCCGGCAGGGGCCACCGTCTGGCGCCGCTGCTCGAGGCCTGCGGCGTCCAGCAGGTCGGGGAGGTACGGCACCGGTGCGTCGACGAACGCGTCGCGGTCGGACAGCAGCGCCGCCAACAGCACCTGATCGGCCGTGGAGGTGGCGAGCTCGGCGTGGGCTCCGTCGAAGAGTTGGGCGTCGCTGACCTCGACCGACCGTTCGAAGCCGGCCTGCACGGCGGCGATCTGGCGCGGCGTTGCCGTCGGAGGGGTCGGGCATCCGGTGACCTGCAGTCGCTCGGACTGCACGCTCACCGTCATCCAACCGTCGACGGCGGTGTCGAGCCAGCCGGGCGGGCCGACCACGACGTCGACGTCGGGTTCGTCCTCGCCGAGCCACATTCCGTCGGTGTCGATCCGCCCGATCGTGTGGCCGGTCGCGTCGACGAGGTCGGCGCCGTTGGTCACCAGCCACCACCCGAGCGGCGACCAGGCCGGATGCATCCGTACGAACCCGCGCTCGACGTCGTCGGCGCCGACCGGGATCGTCCACCTCGTGCCGTCGACGAGCTGGGGCGTGCAGCACACCGCACCGTCGATCTCGGCGAAGGCCATGTCGACCTGGAGGAGCCGCTCGGCGACTCCCCTCACCGCGGCCCGACTCCCGAGTTGCGTGTCGTTCGACACTGCGTCGATCAGCTCGTCGCGTGGAATGGAGCCACGCCCGAGGAGCGCAACCATCGCCGAGCGGACGTCGTTGGTAGCAGGCACGGCCCCATCGTCGCGGCACTGCGTGCCGACCGACAAGCCCAATCACGCGCCGCGCCGAGCAGTGCGGATCCTGCTAGCGGTCACCAGCGTCGACCGTCGTCGGCGCAGGCTCGTCTCGGGGCTGGGGAACGTGACGGTGGGGAGAGCCGGTGCCGCGATCGGTCAGCAGTCAGCCAGTGCGGCGAGTGCGTGGCAGATTCGGCTGCGCGCATCGTGCAGACGTCCGATGCGTCGTGTGAGCATCGAGACGGGCTGGGGGCCGAGGTTGTCGAACGATGCGGCGCACTCGACGTCGAGACCTTCATCCGTGCCGAGCGCGATCTCGGTGGGGATCGACCGAACGGTGCGGGTGACCGGAGCGACGACGACCCGGTTGAGGTGTGCGGCGGCGACGTCGCGACTGACGATCAGCACCGGCCGACGCTTGTCCTCGGCTTCGGCCCACCAGATGTCACCCTGACGGGGCCGAGTGGTTCACCACGGCTCGTCGGCGATCATCGCTCGGGCGTTCGCCTCGGCGGCGGCGAGTTCCTCGGCGGTCTCGGGGGTCCGCTGGTAGCCGGCGATGATCTGGTCGCCGATCGCTTGTCGTCGTCGCTCGTCGATCAGCCGGAGCACACCGGCGCGCACGACGTCGGAGCGAGATGCGAAGTCGCCGGCGTCGACGAGCGCATCGATGGCTGCGGCGGTCTCGTCGTCGATGCGGGTCACCAGCTGCGGCACCAGATCAGCATAACAAGACGTCATGCAGAACGGGATGCACGGCGGCAGGTGTCCGATGGTTGACGCACGTCCTCCCAGTTCGTGGGATGTGCCGAGCGGTCTCGCGGCGGCCGGAGGGATCGGGGTGACGGCCCTCGGCGGCTCTCGGTGGGGGTCGGGTCGGGCGAGATCGTCAGCAGCCTGTGGCGGCCTGGAGTGCCCGACAGGCTTGCGCCATCCGGCGTTCCGGCAGTGTGGTCACGAGTCGCCGGAAGGCGGCCCGGGGAATCGTGTGGATGTTGTCGAAGTTGACCACGCACGCAGTCGGCACACCGTCGGCCGGGGTGAGCGGCAACTCGGACACCACGCCCCGCTCGGTACGGGTCAGGGCTGCCACGACCACGGAGGCGATCCGGTCGGCGACGGGGTCGCGGGTGAGCACCAGGACCGGGCGGTCGCCGCCGGGCGTGGCGGCGAACCAGATCTCACCTTGCTGCATCGGCCCAGTCCTCCCAGTCCTCGGCGGGACCCCAGTCGGCGATCGTCGCCAGCGCCGACTCGCCCTCGGTGAGTGGCAGGGCCTCCCACCGGTCGGCGTCGTGCTCTGACGCCAGTCGGTTCAGGTGACGGCGCACTGCGTCCCGTAGGAGTGCCGATCGGTCGACACCGAGTTCGTCCGCCCATCGCTGGACCGCCGCTGCGTCATCGTCGTCGATGCGGAAGCTGAGCATCGTCATACGGAAATCATACAGTGTCATACGTCGGCCCGGCCTCAGGATGTCGCGACGAGGTAGAACGCCGCAACCATCAGTTGGTCGAGCGGCACACCGCGGCGTCGACTCGCTTGTTCGAGTTCCCGCAACAGTCGTGGTGGCACATCAATGGTGAGGCGCGTCAGACGATCGGGGACCGGCGGTGGCGGTTGGGTCTTCATGGTGGCTCCTCGGTTGATGACGTCGGCGGAGGAGGGAGTCGGTGACGTGATCATGCACACGCCGGTGTCACAGAGTTGGGGGATCGCTGCCGAGCGCGATCTCGTGGGGATCGACCGAACGGCGAGCACGCTTGTAGCCGGCCCGAGGTCACCGCCAGGAGTGTGGCTGGCCGGTGGTCCCAGCG
>CAVQST010000019.1:0-440649 GCA_963716075.1 Ilumatobacteraceae bacterium
CATCGTGCACGGCTCGCCAGCCGAGTGCCGCGCCAAGATCCAGGCCTACTTCGACAACGGCGTGACGACCAGCTCGCTGGCGATCCTCCCGCTCGACCCCGAACTCGACTACTGGCAGGCCGTGACCGACCTGTCGCCGTCGGCGGGTTGACCGACACCGATCGTTGTTTCACGCAGCTCGGTCGTGGCGAGGTGTGAGGTCAACGGATGCGCCGGCGGCGCGAGCGGCGAGCATCTCACGGATCTCGGCGACGTGACGCAGGCCTCGCTCGCGGGTGTCCTTGCTGAGCAGGAACCTGGCGGGGTCGACGTGGTGGGGAGCAGCGTGAGCTGTTCGACGGATGCCGTGTGACCGGCGTCGAGAGTCGTGGAGCGGAGGGAGTTGCGGGCTGAGGTGTTCATGCCACCCATCATGAACAGGGGGTACCTCAGAGTTGCCCGGCCGCCCGAAGAGCGGGCTGCTCACTAGTCGCGGAGTTCGCGAACGTCTTCGCTGGTGACCTCGCCGGGGTGCTTGCCCATGATGATCATGGCGAGCACTTCGTCCTTGGTGACGTCGGTCTTGTTGACCGTGCCGACGAGCTTGCCCTGGAGCATGACGCTGATGCGGTCGGCGAGGTCGAACACGTCGTGGATGTCGTGGCTGATCAGGAAGATCCCGATGCCCTCCGACTTGAGCTGCATGACCAGGTCGCGGACCTCGGCGGTTTCTGCAGGTCCGAGCGCCGCGGTGGGCTCGTCCATGATCAGGATCTTGGCGTTGAAGTGCACCGCCCGGGCGATCGCTACCGACTGGCGCTGGCCACCCGAGAGCGAGTTCACGGCGGTGCGGAGATTCTTGAACCGAGGGTTGAGCCGGGCCATCAGCTTCTGCGTGGCCGACGACATCGCAGAGTCGTCGAGGGAACCGAACCGCGTCCGGAGTTCGCGTCCGAGGAACACGTTGCCCGCCGCGTCGAGGTTGTCGGCCAACGCGAGCTTCTGGTAGATCGCCTCGATCCCGAGCACGCACGCATCGCGGGAATTCTTGATGGTGACCGGCTTGCCGTTGATGGAGATCTGCCCGGCATCAGCCGGATGAGCGCCGGCCAACGTGTGGATCAACGTCGACTTTCCGGCGCCGTTGCCACCGACGAGTGCGACCACCTCGCCGGGAAACAGGTCGATCGTCACGCCGTCCACGGCGTGCACGCCGCCGAACGACACGCGGATGTCGCGCATCTCCACGAGCGGCACGCCCTCGGGCTTCGGTGACGGATGGTAGGTGGATGTCGTGGTGTCGGTCATGTCGGTGCCTTCCGTCTAGCCGCGTCCGGTCTGGATGACGATCGCCGAGATCAGGAGCCCGATGGCGAGCGAGGCGAGGGCAACCCGCTTTCGGCCGAGCCTCAGCGTCGAGTCGATGGAGACCGCAGTCACCAGCACCACGCCGACCACGATGTCCTGGGAGGGCGAGTCGATGTTGAGCAGCACCATGCCCGAACGCAGCGACTGCATGATGACCGCTCCGAGCACCGCGCCGGCGATGGTGCCGATACCACCGGCGAACGACGTACCGCCGATGACGGCTGCCGCGATCACGTCGAGTTCGTTCTGCACACCCAGGTTGGTCACCGCAGCGTTGAGTCGAGCTGTCTGGATCGCGGCGCTGAGCCCGACGAGCATCCCCATCAGGACGAACGTGAGCATCACCGTTCGACGGGTGTTGATGCCACCGAGCTCGGCCGCCTCGGGGTTGCCGCCGTAGGCGTACACGTAGCGGCCGAAGCGGCGCCGACGCGCCAGGTAGCTCATCGCGAGCGTTGCAACGATCAGGATCACGACCGGATAGGCAATACCGGTCGGGTTCCCGGTGATCGGCGAGATGTAGTTGTTCGCCACGAGACCGATCCCCGCCAGCACGACGCCGCATCCGATGACGCCGAACAGGATGTCCATCCACATCGGGCGCAGCTTGAGTTCGTAGCGTTGTCGTCGACGTCGTGAGAGCCACAGAGCGAGCACGATCATCGCGCAGCCGAGCGCCCCGAACAGCCAACTCTTCCATTCGCCGAGTGACCCGTCCGAGCCTCCACCGATCAGCTTGAAGGTGTCGTTGAGCGGGGCGAGTGTCTGGCCCTGCTTGTCGCCGGTGCGGAAGATCATGCCGCGCCAGACGAGGAATCCACCGAGCGTGACGATGAAGGCCGGGACGCCACCGTAGGCGATGATGAAGCCCTGGACTGCGCCGACCATGGCGCCCATGCTGATCCCGACGACGAGTGCGATCACCCAGATCCAGGAACTGTCCCCGATGCTCCCGAGGCTGATCTTGATGTTGAAGAAGGCGATGACGCCGTCGGTCTGGACGAGCGCCATCACGTAGCCGAGAAAGCCGAGCAGCGATCCCACGGACAGGTCGATGTTCCGCGACACGATGATGAGCACCATGCCCGTGGCCATGATGGCGATCGAGGTGCTCTGGACCGAGAGGTTCCACAGGTTGCGGGAGGTGAGGAAGTCACCGCCCGACAAGATGTTGAACGCAATCCAGATGACGACGATCGCGGCGATCATCCCGAAGAGCCGGGTGTCGAGTTCGGCCGACGCGAGACTCGCCCGCCACGACGGCTTCGACGCCGCCACCGGTGCCGGTGCCGGGCTGTCCGGCACGTCAGGTTGCACGTCAGTCATCGTCAGTCCCCTCGTCATCGAAAGTCCCCCTCGTCATCGAAACAATTTCTTTCTACACCAAACGTGCCCCCCGTCCGAAGCTCTCGGGCGAGGGGCACGTTCTGGATGTTCTTCTGGTGGTGTTCAGTACCTGTGGTTCAGGTGTTCGTCAGCCGCAGACGTCCACGGAACCGGCTTCGACGCCGGCGCACAGGTCTTCCTGGCTGATCCATCCTGCGTCGACCACCACGTCCAGGTTGTCCTGGGTGACGGGGATCGGGGTGAGGAAGATGGCGTTGACGTCGACGCCACCAGGAGTGGTGAACGGCGCCGTGCCGTCGACACTCGCCGGATCAGGGTTGGCGCACAGCGCGATGGCTGCGTTGCCGGCAGCTGTTCCGAGCTCCCGAGCGTCCTTCCAGACGTCGACGGTCTGCGTGCCGAGTGCAACCCGGTTCAGGGCGGCCTGCTCGCCGTCCTGGCCGGACACGGGCACCTGGCCGGCGAGGCCCTGTGCGTCGAGTGCGGCGATGACGCCACCGGCCATGCCGTCGTTCTGAGCGATGACGGCCTGGATGTCGTTGCTCTCGGCCGTCAGGTACTGCTCCATCGACGCCTGGGCGTTTGCTGGGTCCCAGTTGTCGGTGTAGCTCTCTCCGACGATCGTGATGTCGCCAGCAGCGACGGCGTCGCCGATGACCTTCTCGGCACCGCCACGCAGGAAGTCGGCGTTGGCGTCGGCACTGTTGCCCTTGATGATGACGTAGTTGCCAGACGGCACCTGGTCGAAGATCGCCTGGGCCTGCATCTCGCCGACCTTCTCGTTGTCGAACGTCAGGTACAGCACGCCCGGGTCCTCGATGAGACGGTCGTACGCCACGACGGGAACGCCTTCGGCGACGGCAGCCTGCACCGACGGAACGATCGCGGTGCCGTCCTGCGCGAGGATGACGACCACGTTGGCGCCCTGCGAGATCAGGTTCTCGACATTGCTGGCCTGCGTCTCCGCCGACGACTTCGCGTCGTTCGACACGTAGGAACCGCCACCGGCTTCGATGGCTGCCTGAAGTGCCGGCTCGTCCCACTTGGCCCAGCGCTCTTCCTGGTAGTTGTTCCAGGAGACGCCGACGACACAGTCGCCGCCACCGCCGCTCTCGGCAGTCGCGTCGCCCGATGGGGCATCCGTGCCCGACGATGACGAATCGTCATCACTGCCGCACGCTGCCAGGACCAGGCCTGCCACGATCGCGGCTGACGCTATGCGTCGTACCTTCATACTGTTCTCCCCTCAATGGTGAGCCCACCGTCAGTTGAGCGGCAAGCGAAGCGACCATATACCCACCAGCACGGCGCCGGAAAGGACCAAACGTCACATTCACCGACATCAGGTCACCTCGTTGCCGTCCCGTCGAAGTACGTCTGTGCCAACTCCCAGGCTCCCCGGCCCACCTCGTCGCCGATCCTGCGCCCCTCGATGTCGTCCTGCGGGATGTGGATGCCCCCGTACAGACGGGACACACCTGCCTGGTCGGCGGCGTCGAAGTACGTCGCCCACTGCAGGTCGACGTCGGTGGTCGGACCCTCCTCGTGCAGCAGCGCTCCTTCCTCGACCGTCCACGTCGCGAGCCCTCCCGGGAAGTAGGGCGATCCCGTGATGCTCGACATCACCACGGCCGCCACGCGGCTGAACGTGCTGTGGCCGGAGACATACCCGGCGAACGATGGCGTCACGAACGTCGGGCGTTGATACGGCACCCAGTCCACGGCACGGATCCAGCCCACACCGCTCGTCTGTGTCTCGGGATCGTCCGGTGCCCCCCGCCACGCGTACACGGCCATCTCGCCGATGTGATCCGCGAGGTCCTCATGCCGTTCGCCGGGCGCGCTCGACTCAGCCGTGATCACCTCGACCAGACCGGCCTCGAGCGGCAAGCCGTCGGGGTCGTACGACGGCCCGCCGGGGTTGCTCGACTGGCCGAGCCCACCCATGTAGCGGATCATCGAGATCGGACGCACCGAGTCGTAGTACGACTTGAGTCCCCATCCGGCGATCGCCGCGTCGTGGGCGGCCCCGTTGAGGGCGAAGTAGGTCTTGACGTCCCACTCCAGTGGATCGAGCTCGGGTCCTTCACCGGCCAATCGCCGTTCGAATCCAGGGGTGTCCGCCACCTTGTTGGCGAGCAGGTTCCAGTGGCCTGGTGGTGTCTCCGACGTCGGCCCGTCAGCCCAGTACTCCGCGATCGCCCGGTAGAGGTCGGCTCGGGGCACCCGCTCGGGTTCGTACGGCTCGCCGGTCACCGGATTCGTGTCGTATCCGGTGCCGTCGTTGGAACCGAGGGTGTTGTTGCCCAACGAAGCGGGACTGATGTCGATCTCCACACCGTCGGCAGGGTCGAGTTGTGAGCTGTCGCGCAGAACCTCGAGCGCCGCCTGTTTGAAATCCGCGTCCGTCTCCGGGTCACCGAGACGCGGCGGAGGTCCCGGGTCGATCGGTGTGCCGGTCGGCGACTCGGGCAAGGCGAACGACGTCACGTATCCCCAGTGCGGTCCGATGTAGGTCTGCACGTTGCCGGGAATGGGCAGACCGTTCTGCGAGAGTTGCACGCCGAGTGAGAGCGGCTGCCACGAGTTCGGGTCGTTCATCACCGCGCCCGGATCGGTCACCACCATCGCCTCGTTGGCCGGCCGGTACGAGCTGTCCTCGTAGCGCTCGTCCTCGAGCGCACCGTCGGTTGCACCGAACTCGATCACCGCCGCAGCGATGCGGTTGCCGAGCGCGATCGGGTCGTCGCCATCGGTCGAGTCGTCGTCGGTGGCGTAGCAGAGGTCCGCCATGACCGCGTCGAGTTGGTCGACGGCGGCCGGCAGGTCGGACACCGTGGCGTAACGCCACAGCAGGATGCGGTAGGCCGCCTGGCTCATCGCCGCCTCACGCGCCGCCTGCGGATCGTCTGCCGTGTGCTTCTCGGTGACGAAATAGCCGTCGGCCGTCGGGTCGTACGCGGCCCACGCATCCCACATCGCGGCCGACGTGTGGAACAGATTCCGGGCATGGACCGTCGGGGCAGGCACGACCTGGCGAATGAGTTCGAGCATCGCGTCGTCCCAGACGCGTGCGACACTGCGACCATCCAGATCGGCGCGGGAACACCCGTCGATGGTGGTGCTCGGTTGATCGTTCGAGCACGCCGTCAGCCCAGCGACGAGCATGGCGGCCCCCGTCACGCCAGCCAACAGACGACGGCGATGTGCTGGCAGAGGCATGCGGCGCGAGAATCTACCGCGATGGACTCGTCGGAACCGATCACGCCTGCCGTGCACGACGACGCAGGAGCACACCGCCGCACTCGACGCCGGTGGTGGAGCGCCGCAGCAGCTGCGGTGGTCCTGATCACGATCGGGGGCGGCGCCGTCGTGATCTCGGACACCAGCACCTCCGAAGAGTCGTCCGAGGCCGACCCTGCTCCCCGATTCGTCGACGACACCGCCACCTCTGGGGTGGACCACTCCTACACCGGCGACTTCGACCACTACGTCGGCGGTGGTGTCGCGGCGTTCGACTGCGACGACGACGGCCGCAGCGACCTCTATTTCGCCGGCGGGAGCTCACCGGCCGCGCTGTACCGAAACCAGTCGTCGATCGGCGGCAACCTGCAATTCGACGCGGTGCCGTCGCCGGTGACCGATCTCATCTCGGTGACCGGGGCGTACCCGATCGACGTCGACAGCGATGGCCTCCTCGACCTCGTCGTGCTGCGTCACGGCGAGAACCAGGTCCTGCGCGGCCTCGGCGACTGCGCCTTCGAGCCGGCGAACGACGCACTCGACATCGATGGCGGCGACGACTGGACCACGGCATTCAGCGCCACGTGGGAGGACGATGGCGAGCTGCCGACGTTGGCGTTCGGCACCTACCTGGAGAGCGATCGGACCACCTGCGGCGCCAGCTCCTTCTTCCGACCCGATGGTGATGCCTACGACCCGCCGCTCTCGCTCACTCCCGGCTACTGCACGCTGTCGATGCTGTTCAGCGACTGGAGCCGCACGAGCCGACGCGACCTCCGCGTCACCAACGACCGGCACTACTACACCGACGGCAGCGAACAACTGTGGGCGGTGGCCCCGGGAGACGAGCCGCGTCTGTACACCGAGGCCGACGGGTGGCTCCCGCTGCAGGTCTGGGGCATGGGCCTCGCGAGCCGGGACCTCACCGGTGACGGAGTGCCCGAGGTGTTCATCACCAGTCAGGGTGACAACAAGCTCCAGGCACTCGACGCCGATGCGACCGGTCCGACGTATCGCGACATCGCACTCCGGCGCGGTGTCACGGCCCAGCGCCCGTTCGCAGGTGGCGATGTGCTGCCGTCGACGGCCTGGCATCCCGAGTTCGAGGACGTGAACAACGACGGATTCATCGATCTGTTCGTGACGAAGGGCAACGTCGAGGGCCAGACCGACCACGCGATGCGCGACCCCAACAATCTGCTCATCGGCCAAGCCGACGGCACGTTCGTCGAAGGCGCGCAAGCAGCCGGCATCGTCGGCTACGACCGGTCGCGAGGAGCGGCGCTCGTCGACCTCGACCTCGACGGGCTGCTCGATCTCGTGGTCGTCCACCGTGAAGCGAGCGCCACGCTCTGGCGCAATGTCGGCAGCGGAGAGTCCGACGAGGCCACGCCGATGGGCCACTGGCTCGCCATCGACCTCGGGCAGCCCGCCCCCAACGTGGACGCTGTCGGGGCCTGGGTCGAGGTTCGCACCAGCGCCGGCACGCTGACTCGCGAAGTCACCGTCGGCGGCGGGCATGCCGGAGGGAAGGCCGGATGGATCCACAGCGGCCTCGGGTCGGCAGCACGCGCCGAGGTGCGCGTCACATGGCCCGACGGTGAGGTCGGACCATGGATGACGGTCGACGCCGACCAGTTCGTCACCATCGAGCGCGGTGACGACAACGCCACGCCCTGGCTGCCACCATCGTCGTAGCGCGTGCTCGGGTCAGGCGACGACCGTGCTCATGACGCCGGCCGGGTCGCCGAGCAGCGGCCCGAACGCCAACTCGGCAGCGCCCATGGTCACCGCACGCGACCCGAGCGACGCGCCGACGACGGCCACCTCGCGACGTGCTGCGCGATACGAGCGATCGGCAAGCTCCGCGTCCAGCCGTTCGCGGATCCACGGCAGGACTCGGGCGAACAGACCACCCAGCACGACCATGTCCAGATCGAGCACGTTCACGAGTCCCGCGATGCCGATCGCCATCCAGCGGGCCTCGGAAGCCAACGCATCGAGCGCACGCGCATCGCCCGCTGTTGCTCGCTCGAACAGATCGTCGACCGCACGACGGCCACCATCGGGATCGAGACCTGCCCGGTCGAGCAACGCGCGTTCGCCGACCTCGGTCTCCCAGCACCCGACCGAACCGCAGCGGCAGCGCGTGCCGTCGGGATTGACCGGCAGGTGGCCGATCTCACCGGCGAAGCCGAGATGCCCGGCGATCGAACGTCCGGCGATGACCAGCCCGCCGCCGACACCGACCTCGCCCGACACGAACACCATGTGATCGGCGCCGCGTCCGGCGCCGAAACGCGACTCTGCCAGCGCACCGAGATCGGCGTCGTTGCCCACACGGATCGGCACGCCAAGATCGACCACGGGCGCCAACACCTCCGCGAGCGGGACGTCGATCCAACCGAGGTTCGGCGCAGCCACCACCATGCCATCGACGCCACGCACCAGACCAGGGATCGACACACCGCAGCCGACCAGCGCCGGGCGAGCACCGTGCGGAACTTCGAGTTGGTCGACGAGGTCGCCGATGTCGCTGATGGTCTCAGCAACGGCCACCCGCGACCGGGGTCGAGCGACACGCACGGAGTCGACGATCGATCCGTCGAGCGCGATGATCGCCACACCGATCTCGTCGACGAAGATCTCGATGGCGAGCACGGCGACGAACCCACCGTCGACCCGAACGACAGGCGACGGCCGGCCCGGTCGCCCGTCGGACTCGGAGCGCTCCTCGATCACGAGCCGCAGTGCTTCGAGTTCGCCGACCAGGCCCGCGATCGCGCTGCGGGTGAGTCCGGTTGCGGCAACGAGCTGCGATCGGGACGAGGGCCCACGCCGCCGGAGTTGGTCGAGCACCAGCGCCAGGTTCGAGCGCCGCAGCTCTGGCGTCCGCGACAGGGTCGGCATGGGATTGCACTCTAGGTCGAGGTTTGTCATACTTGTCAACAAACATGTCCCGGCCGACGACCGACCGGGACCGACGACTCCAGGATGTGTCCCGCCATGAGCACCGACTTCTTCTCCGACATCGATCACATCGCCTACGAGGGCCCCGACTCCGACAACCCGCTCGCTTTCCGCTGGTACGACGCCAACCGTGTCGTGGCCGGCAGGACGATGGCCGAGCACCTGCGCTTTGCCGTGTCGTACTGGCACTCGTTCAATTCCGAGGGCATCGACATCTTCGGCGCGGGCACGCTCGATCGTCCATGGCTCGACCCGGCCCGCGACCCGATGGACGCCGCCAAGGAGAAGATGGAGGTCGCGTTCGAATTCGTGTCGAAACTTGGTGCGCCCTTCTACTGCTTCCACGATCGCGACATCGCGCCCGAGGGGGCGACCTTCGCCGAGTCGTGTCGCAACTTCGACGAGATGGTCGAGCTGGCTGCCGGACATCAGGAGCGCACGGGAGTGAAGCTCCTCTGGGGCACCGCCAACCTCTTCTCCCACCCCCGCTACCAGGCCGGAGCCGCGACCAACCCTGACCCCGACCAGTTCCGCTACGCCGCCGCGCAGGTCGCTCACTGCATGAACGCAACGCACCGTCTCGGCGGCGCCAACTACGTCTTGTGGGGCGGGCGCGAGGGATACGACACGCTGCTCAACACCGACATGGCGCGCGAACTGGACCAGCTCGGTCGGTTCTTCAACCTCGTCGTCGAGCACAAGCACGCGATCGGGTTCGAGGGACTCATCCTGATCGAGCCGAAACCGTTCGAGCCCACGAAGCACCAATACGACTACGACGTCGCCGCGGTCCACGCGTTCCTGCAGAAGTACGGACTTGCCGATGAGGTCAAGGTCAACATCGAGGTCAATCACGCCACCCTCGCCGGACACGACTTCGCGCACGAGGTGGCGGCTGCGTTCAACGCGGGCATCTTCGGTTCGCTCGATGCCAACGCTGGCGACGATCGGCTGGGTTGGGACCTCGACCGCTTCCCCGTGTCGGTCGAGCAGATGACGCTCGGGATGATCGAGTTGCTGCGCGGTGGCGGCTTCACCTCCGGTGGGATGAACTTCGACGCCAAGCTGCGCCGCCAGTCGACCGACCGCAACGACTTGTTCCACGCCCACATCGGCGGCATGGACACGATGGCTCGCGCACTGCTGGTGGCGGCGTCGATCATCGACGACGGCGAGCTCGATCGCCGCCTCGCCGATCGCTACTCAGGCTGGGACACCGCTGACGACATCACGGCCGCCGACGCAACGCTGCAGCGGCTCCACGATGCCCAGATGAGCAGCGACAAGGAGCCGTCCCGCACGAGTGGTCACCAGGAAGCGCTCGAGAACCTCGTCGCCAAACACATCGAACGAGCACGCTGAGTCCCGGCGCGACCGGGACGCCTCGCGACGCCCGGCGAACTGTCACATCAGGCCCGGCGCCGTGCGGCGGTAGAATCCGCCCATGGCGTTCGACCTCCACACGGTGCGCAAGGAGTTCCCGATCCTCGCCCGCGAGATCGACGGCAAGCCGCTGGTGTACCTCGACTCGGGCAACACCTCGCAGAAGCCTCGCCAGGTCATCCACGCGATGTCCGAGTTCCTGGAGACGTCGTACGCTCCGATCAACCGCAGCTCCTACCGCCTCGCCGGCGAGGCGACCGAAGCCTACGAAGGTGGTCGTCGGGCGATTGCTCGGCTGATCAACGCGCCGTCAGTCGACGAGATCGTGTTCACGAAGAACGCCACCGAGTCGATGAACCTGATCGCGTCGAGCTGGGGCCGCGCGAACCTGCGCCGAGGCGATGTGGTGGTGCTCACGCACATGGAGCATCACGCCAACATCGTGCCGTGGCAGATGCTGCGCGACGAGATCGGCATCGACATCCGCTGGATCCCGCTCACCGCTGACGGCCAGCTCGACCTCACCGACCTCGACAACCTGCTCGACGGGGCGAAGGCGCTGTCGTTCACCGCCATGAGCAACGTGCTCGGCACGATCCCGCCGATCGCCCAACTGTGTCGTGCCGCTCACGACGCCGGGGCGCTCGCCATCGTCGATGCCTGCCAGTTCGTGCCGCACAACGTCACCGACGTGCAGGCGTGGGACGCCGACCTGGTCGCGTTCTCGAGCCACAAGATGTGCGGCCCGTCAGGGATCGGCATGCTGTGGGGCCGCATGGAACTGCTCGATGCGATGCCCCCGTTTCTCGGAGGCGGCAACATGATCGACACCGTCACCCTCGATGGATTCACCGTCGCTCCGGTCCCGGCGAAGTTCGAGGCCGGCACCCCACCGATCGTCGAAGCGGTCGGGCTCGGCGCCGCCGTCGAGTTCCTCGAATCCATCGGCATGGCCGAGATCCGCCAGCACGAGATCGACATCACTCGCTACGCCCTCGACACGCTCAACAGCCGATTCGGCGACGAGATCACCATCTACGGCCCGACCGACACCGCCGTCCGCGGCGGCGTGCTGAGCTTCGCATTCCGCGACCTCCACCCCCACGATGTGAGCCAGGTCCTCGACGAACGCAACGTGTGCGTGCGCGCCGGACACCACTGCGCCAAGCCGTTGATGCAGGTGCTCGGCGTGCAATCCACCACCCGGGCGAGCTTCTATCTGTACAACGGCAACGACGATGTCGACGCTCTGGCCGACGCCCTCGACAGTGCAACCGATATCTTCGGATTCTGATGGCTGGCCTCGAAGACCTCTACCGCGAGATCATTCTCGACCACTACCGCACCCCGCGCAATCGTGGTGAACTCGAAACGCCCCCGGCGGTGGAGTCGCGTGGACACAATCCGCTGTGCGGCGACGAGATCACGCTGTACCTGCTGGTCGACGGCGAGGGCGACGACGCCATGGTCACCGACGTGAAGATCAGCGGCCAGGGTTGTTCGATCTCGCAGTCGTCGGCGTCGATGATGACCCAGGTGGTCATCGGCAAGCCGGTCACCGAAGCGCGAGCGATCATCCGGCGGTTCCGTTCGATGATGGGCATCGAAGGTGTCGAGCCGCAGCCCGGCGACGACGACGTCGATCTCGGCGACCTCGAGGCGCTCCAGGGCGTGGTCAAGTTCCCGGTTCGCATCAAGTGCGCCGTGCTCGGCTGGTCGACGCTCGCCGATGCGCTCGATCAGGCCACATCCGGCTGACGACTCGCTACGGTGGAGCCCATGGGACTCATGGACTCCGTCAAGCAGCAGTTCGACAAGCACAAGCACAAGGTCGCTCCGGTGGTGAACAAGGCCACCGATCAGGTCGACAAGGCCACCAAGGGCAAGAGCTCGTCGATCACCTCCAAGGTCGACGATGCGGCCCGCAAGATCTCCGGCGGCTCCACCACGTCGGGTACGGCTCCGATGCCCACCGAAGCAGCGAAGGACGAGCCGACCGCCGGCTGAACTGCGTCTCATTCCAAGTGATGAGTCTTCGCGCGCACGGGTTGCGCGCGAACTCATCGCTTGGAGCATCACACCGTAAGCGATGAGTCTTCGCGCACGGGTTGCGCGCAAACTCATCGCTTGGAGTGAGAGCGGGCTACATCATCCCGAGTTCGAGGCGGGCAACGTCGGACAGTCTCGACGCATCCCATGGCGGGTCGAACACCAGCTTGACCTCGACGTCCTCGACGCCGTTCAGCGCGGCCACTGCATCGTGCAGGTCCTGGCGCAAGATGTCGCCCATCCCGCAGAATGGCGCAGTCACCGACATGTCGACCTCGACACGCCAGCCACCGGTCGGCAACTGGTCGGCATCGACCCGATAGACGAGGCCCAGTTCGACGATGTCGACAGGGATCTCGGGGTCGTACACCGTGGTGGCCGCCTCCCACACCTGGTCGACGCTGAACGGCGCGTCGCTCGGCGCAGCAGTTGCGTCGTCGGCGAGCGGAGCGTCGATGAAGCCGAACTCGACCGAGTCGCTTCGACTCAGGCGGGCCATCTCACCATCTCGGGTCTTGACCGTGGCGGTACCGCCCAGCGCCTGCAGCAGCGTGACGCGATCGCCCTTGGCAAGCATCACACGGTGGCCTGCGGGAACGATCGTGACCTCGGTGTCGCGTGGCAGCGCGAACCCCTTGCGCACACCGACACCGACACCGACGTTCGCCGTCTGATCGCTCGCCTCGTGCTCAGTCATGGTCGTGCCCCAGACGCCGTGTGATCCAGGCGCGAACCACGTCGATACCGACGTCGTCGACCACCTCGTCGGCGAACCCGTTGATCAGCAGACGTCGCGCTTCTTCGGCGTTGATGCCGCGTGAACGCAAGTAGTACAGCGCCGTGTCGTCGAGTTGGCCAACCGTGGCACCGTGCTTGCACGCCACCTCGTCGGCAAGGATCTCGAGGCGAGGCTGCGTGTTCACCTCGGCCCGGTCCGAGAGCAACAGATTGTCGTTCGACTGTTCGGCGTCGGTGCCGTCAGCGCCGACGAGCACGTTGATCCCACCGTTGAACACACCGGTGCTCGAATCGTCGAGCACGCCGCGGTAGAGCTGACGGCTGGTGCAGTCCTTCGCGGCGTGGATCACGGTGACCTGCTGATCGAGCACCTGGTCGCCGACACCGTAGAACAGCCCCGACAAGTGGCTGTGGGCACCAGCGCCCGCCAGCGTCACCACGTACTCGACACGCCCGAATGCCGCACCGAGGTTGAAGGAGCGGGCGTGCACCACGCTGCGCGCGCCCTGCAGCACCTCGACGGCACTGAGGTGTACCTGCCCAGCGGGCAGATCCTGGATGATGAGGTGATCGAGCGTGGCGTCGTCGCCGACGGTGATCGTGGTGCGCACGTTCGAGCCGCCGAAGCGGTCCCCCGTGCCGATGCGTGACTCGACCACCGTGGCGTTGCTGGCGTCGCCGACCTCGATGACCACACCGGTACAGGACATGTTCGCCTCGTCACCGGGAGCCGCAATGTCGATGAGGTGGATCGGCGCATCGAGCGTGACGCCCGCGTCGACTCGGAGCACGACGCCATCGACGCCATGGGCCAAGTTGAGCGCCATGAATGCATCGGTGATGTCGCCGTCGGCGCGCTCGGTGCGGGTGATCGCCAACTCGGGTTGGTCGACCAGCACGTCGGCGAGCGTCCGGATCGACAGACCGGCAGCACCCGAGAGATCCGACAGCGCGTGATCGACCACGCCGTTGACGACCACGACGCGTGGACCGTCGAGCACCGGCAAGCGCTCGTCGAGATTCACGCCGAAATCGGGCGTGAGGCCATTCGACATCGCTGATGGCCCGAAGGTGAGGTCGCCGAGCTGCCGATGCGGCGCATACCGCCACGCCTCGTCGCGCTTGGTCGGAAGCGCAAGGGCGTCGAGGCGGTCGAGCCCGTTGACAGGCGCCGCAGGCGCGGTGGAACTCATCGTCACGACGGGGCACCCGCAAGTGGACGCTCGGGTGCATCGTTGAGCTCGGTGTTGACGAAGTCGGCGTAGCCGTGATCTTCGAGGTGCAGCGCGAGGGTGTAATCGCCCGACTCGACGATGCGACCATCGACCAACACGTGCACGAAGTCCGGCTTGATGTAGTCGAGCAGGCGCTGGTAGTGCGTGATGACGATCATCGAACGCTCAGGTCCGCGAAGTGCGTTGACACCTCCGGCGATCACCCGCAGCGCATCGATGTCGAGACCCGAGTCGGTCTCGTCGAGCACGGCGAGGCGTGGCTGCATCACGGCCATCTGGAGGATCTCGTTGCGCTTCTTCTCGCCGCCGCTGAATCCGGCGTTGACCGCACGGTCGAGGAAGTCAGGCTTCATCTCCACCAGCTTCATCGCCTCTTTGGCAACCGCCAGGAAGTCGCGGGCGCCGATCTCGGTTTCACCGCGGGCACGACGCACGGAGTTGAGCGCCGTGCGCAGGAAGTACATGTTGTTCACGCCCGGAATCTCCACCGGGTACTGGAACCCCAAGAAGATGCCGGCGGCGGCGCGAGCCTCGGGAGTCATGTCGAGCAGATCGGCTCCGTCGAGCGTGACGGTGCCACCGACCTCGTAGCCGTCGCGGCCGGCGAGCGTGTGGGCGAACGTGCTCTTGCCCGAGCCGTTCGGGCCCATGATCGCATGCACCTCGCCGGCGCCGACATCGAGATCGAGGCCCTTCAAGATCTGCTTGTCGCCAATGGCGGCGGTGAGTTCGTTGACGTGCAGCATCAGCCGACACTTCCTTCCAGGCTCACGCTCAGCAGGCGCTGAGCTTCGACGGCGAATTCCATCGGGAGTTCGTTGAACACCTCACGGCAGAAGCCGTTGACGATCATCGACATCGCATCTTCTTCGGTCATGCCGCGCTGGCGGCAGTAGTACAGCTGGTCTTCACCAACCGTGGAGGTGGACGCTTCGTGCTCGATCTGGGCACTCGGGTTCTTCACCTCGATGTACGGGATCGTGTGCGCCCCGCACTTCTTGCCCAGCAGCAGCGAGTCGCACTGGGTGTAGTTGCGGGCGTTCTCGGCGGAGCGCATCACCTTGACCAGGCCTCGGTAGGTGTTCTGGCCGTGAGCGGCCGAGATGCCCTTGGAGATGATGGTGCTGGTGGTGTCCTTGCCGATGTGGATCATCTTCGTGCCGGTGTCGGCCTGCTGACGCTGCGCCGACAGGGCAACCGAGTAGAACTCGCCGACCGAGCGGTCGCCCTGCAGGATGACGCTCGGGTACTTCCAGGTGATCGCCGAGCCGGTCTCGACCTGCGTCCACGAGATCTTGGCGTCGGTGTGCGCCCGGCCGCGCTTGGTGACGAAGTTGTAGATGCCGCCGACGCCGTTCTCGTCGCCGGGGTACCAGTTCTGCACGGTCGAGTACTTGATCTCGGCGCGGTCCTTGGCGACGAGTTCGACAACGGCGGCGTGCAGCTGGTTCTCGTCTCGCTGGGGCGCCGTGCAGCCTTCGAGGTACGACACGTGCGAGTCGTCCTCGGCGACGATCAGTGTGCGCTCGAATTGGCCGGTGTTCTGTGAGTTGATGCGGAAGTACGTCGACAGCTCCATCGGGCAGCGCACGCCCTTGGGGATGTAGCAGAACGAACCGTCGGAGAACACCGCCGAGTTGAGGGCGGCGAAGTAGTTGTCGCGCACCGGCACCACGGAGCCGAGGTGCTCGCGCACCAGGTCCGGGTAATCGTGCACCGCTTCGGAGAACGAGCAGAAGATCACGCCCGCCTCGAGCAGCGTTGCCTTGAACGTGGTGGTCACCGACACCGAGTCGACGATGGCGTCGACGGCAACGTTGCTGAGCATCTTCTGCTCGTGCAGCGGAATGCCGAGCTTGTCGAACATCTCACGGATGTCGGGATCGACATCGTCCATGCTGTCGAGCACCGGCTTCGGCTTCGGCGCGGCCCAATAGCTGATGGCCTGATAGTCGATCGGGGCGATGTTGAGCTTGGCCCAGTCGGGCTCGTCCATCTTCGTCCACGCCTCGTAGGCCGCCAGACGCCAGTCGAGCAGCCACTGCGGCTCGTCCTTCTTGGCCGAGATCAGCCGGACGACATCCTCGTTGATCCCCGGCGGCGCGATGTCGGTGTCGAGGTCGCTGCTGAAGCCGTACTGATAGGCGGCGTTGGTCAGCTCTTCGATCTCTGAAAGCGTCTCGCTCATCGCAGGTCCTCTCTGTCACCGACGCCGGACGGCATGGTGGGGGTCGATGTGGGGGTCGATCGTGGCATCGCAGCATCGGCACACGACGCTGTGATGACCGATGCTACCGGCGAGCCGTCTGGGGCTCTCCGTGGGGTCGAAACCAGAAGTGCGGTCATCTCGCACCTCTTGCTACCAGCAGATTCGACCTTTCACAAGTTGCGACTTGCGAAACTGCCAGAAGGTCTGGTGATGGTGTTACCCTCGCCACATGGTCACCCCGCCCGTCGCCTCAACCGTCGCCGGCGACACCGCTCCGTCGCCCACCCAGCGACGCGTGCTCGAGGCGTTGAAACGCCACGGCGAAGCCACTGCCGACGACCTGGCCGACACGCTCGAGATCTCCGCGAGCGGCGTGCGTCAGCATCTCAGCGCCTTGCGCGCTGCCGGGTTGGTCGCAGCCCGCCGCGACCGCGGACAGCCGGGACGCCCGGCTGATCGCTACCACGCAACGCAACTCACCGAGCCCCTCTTCGTCACCGACAACGACCTCTCGATCGAACTCCTGGAGCTGATCGACGCCGAGGATCCCGAACTCGTGCAGCGCGTCTTCGATCGGCGTCGCGAACTCCTCGTGGAGCAAGCCCAGCAGCACCTCGACGACACATCGATCGACGTGCGGATCGGCCAGGTCACCGCACTGATGGACGCACAGGGATACCTGACCGACTTCGAACAGGTGGCCGACGGCCACTACCGGATCAACCTCCACAACTGTGCCATCTGGACCGTTGCCCGCCGCTTCCGCCAGGCCTGCTCCAGCGAACTCGAGTTCCTCCAGGGGGTACTCCCCGATGCCACCGTGCAGCGAGTGACCCACAAGACCGCTGGCGCCCACACCTGCGCCTACGACATCACCGTCGCGTAGCCGCCAACCCGCGCGAGCGATGAGCGAACACACCACATCTGCGGGGTTCGCTCATCCGTGAGGCGGGTTTCGCCGGCGATGCGGTGCGGAGTCAGCGACGACTGAGGTCGACCACGGTGCCGCCACTGGCGCTCACCAGTTGTGTTGGCGACAGCGAGAACACGTCGTGCCACGTGCCCGCCGCGGCCCACACCACCTCGTGCTGCAGCAGGTCGGGGTCGATGAACACGCGCAACTCGGTGTCATGGCCGAACGGGGGCACGCCGCCGATCGGAAAGCCGGTGGCCGAACGCACGACGTCGGCATCGACTCGCGCACACCGAACGCCATCGGCAGCCGCGGCGAGCTTGGTTTCGTCGAGTTGGTTGGCGCCGCTGACGTAGGCGAGCACCACCTCGCCGTCGACCGCGAAGATCAAGCTCTTCACGATCTGCGCCACCTCGCAGCCGATCGCTGCTGCGGCATCGGCCGCCGTCTTGGTGCCGTCGGGGAAGCGAACCGGCACCACCTCGATGCCTCGTTGCGCGCCGGCCTCGACCACGCGAGCGGCGTTTCGATGGATCGGCTCACTCATCGAGTGTGACGGTAGCCGGGCCCCCGAGCGACAGCGCGAACGCCCCTGCGAGCGAACACCCGGCGGCGATCATGTAGGGCGTCTGATAGGAGCCCGACACGTCGTACAACGCGCCGAGCAGGAGCGGTCCGCCAGCGGTGCCGACCACGCCGTACAGCTGCGAGCGACTGAAGATGCGCGGGTAGTCGCGCACACCGAATCGCTCGGCGATCAGCAGCGGTTGCAGCATCAAGATGTTGCCGATCGTGGCACCGAACAAGACGATCGCCACGAAGATCAGCCAGGTCGACTCAGCGACGGCGAGCAGCGCCAACGCAACTGCCTGCACCGCCGCGAGGACCACCGTGAAACGCGCCATGGGTACGAGCTGCACGACTCGTCCACCGATCAGGCGCGCCACGACCGAGGTGGCAGCGATGGCGGTGATCGCGAACTGCGCGGTCTGGGGATCGGTGCGGTCCTCCACCAGTTTGACGAGTTGCTGGATCCCCCCGACCTGCGCCCCGAAGGCGAGCACGAATCCAATCGTGACGAACAGGAAGAAGCGTGTGCGGACCGCATCGGCGAACCTGGTGCCTCCGGGCGGCAATGGCACCTCGCCGACAGCGCGCCGAGCACCGTCGGGAGCCCAACCCTCCACTTCCGGGTCGGGTCGGACGACGAACCATGCAACCGGGACGATCCCGACCACGAACAGTGCTCCCAGCCAGGGCGTACCTGCAGCGAGGCCCTGCTCGTCCAGCAGACGTTTGGCCAGTGGTGTGATGAGAATGCCGCCGGCCGACAGCCCCGTGGACGCGACCGACAGCGCCACCGAGCGGCGCGTGTGGAACCAGCGGGTGACCACCGTGGTGACCGGAACGAGGCCAGCCGCCGCCCACCCTGCAGCAAACACGGCGTAGACGACGAAGAGCTGCCATTGCTGCTGCACCTGGCCGAGCGTCGCCAAGGCCACACCGCCCACCACGCCACCGACCACGATCACGATGCGCACGTCGTGTCGAGCGATCGCCCGAGCAGCCCACACACCCGTGAAGCCACCAACCACGAAGAACACCGTGGTGGCAAGCGAAATCACGCCGAGCGGCCACCCCTTTTCGTTGCTGAAGGCGTTGAGGTACACCGCGAGGCCGTAGAAGCCGAGACCCGACGACACCGTCAGCACGACGAAACAGCCAGCGACCACCCGCCATCCGGGGAACGATCCGTGCGCCTCCGCCGGCTGGACCAGCTCCTCTGTCGTCACGCCCCGACCACGTTCAGCGTCTGCGTTTGAACAGCCGCTTGAAGAAGCCGGCATCGGCAGCTTCACGCTCGGCTTCGACCTCTGCACGCACGCTGGCACCGACCGCGTTCAGGATCTCTTCGGCCTCGTCGAGCAGGGCTGCGGCAGTGCCGTCGTCGAGTCCGCTCGGCTCAGGGGGCGTCGGCGGCACGATCAGGGTGCCGTGGGTCCAGGCCACGTCGGCAAGGCGACGTTCGTACTTCGGGCAGTTCTCGGGGCAACGCCACGGCGCATCGGGCGCCAGGTCGAGATTGCACTTGCGAACCGTGTCACCGTTCGGATACGACCGGCTCTCGAAATTCTTGCACTCGGTCTTCATCGGCACGGTCGAGATCCTACCGAGGGATCCCTCCTCCGGCCGAGCGGTCAGGCGGCGTCGTCGGCGATGTCGGCCAAATCGGGTGTGTCGTCGCTGGCACCGACTCCCACCGGCACATCGATCTCGATGAAGATGCACTCGCCGGGGCACAGTTCAGCGGCGTGGATCGTGTCGGCGACGTTGCGTTCCCGAACATCGGCCAGACTGCCCGAGCCGCCGGGATCGTTGAGCACCTGCTGGTCTTCGACGACGTAGGCAATTCCGTCCTCGAGCAACCGGAACACATCCGGGCAGTGGTCGACGCAGAGCCCGTCACCGGTGCAGAGGTCTTGGTCGATCCACACTCGCATCGGTATCGAACGGTACCTCTGGCTGTCTACATTGGCTCGACCGTGATCGAACAACCTGATCAGACATCCGACACATCCGACACCCCCGACACCTCCGACGCTGTGGTGGCTTCCGCCGCGCCGCTGGCACCTCGGCGATCGCACATCTGGCATCGTCCAACGGGCGACGTCGATGATCCCTACGCCTGGATGCGCGACCTCGACGACCCTGCGCTGCTTGCCTACCTTCGCGCGGAGAACGAGGCCGCGGATGCGTTCTTCGCTCCGCATGCCGAGGTGATCGACACCGTGTTCGGTGAGATCCGTTCACGGGTGCAGGAAACCGACAGCTCCACGCCGGTCGAGTTCGGCCCATGGTGGTACGTCACCTCGACCACGGAAGGCATGAGCTACCCGGTCCACCATCGCGGCCCCGACGCCGAGCGTGCCACCGACCAGATCCTGCTCGATGAGAACCACGAAGCTGCAGGTCACGACTACTTCGACCTCGGCGCCTTCGACATCTCGATGGATCACCGCTTCGTTGCGTGGTCGATGGACACCGCCGGCGACGAGCACTACACACTGCGAATCCGCGACCTGTCGAGCGGCCTGGACCTCGACGACTGCATCGACGACACGGCGAACGCCGGCGTTGCCTGGTCACGTGACGGAGCCTGGTTGTTCTACGTCACCGCTGACGAGCAGGAACGACCATCGACGGTGTGGCGCCATCGGATCGGAACCGAACGCTCCGAGGACGTGTGCGTGTTCGAGGAAACCGACGAACGGTTCTATGTCGGGATCGGGTCCAGCCGGTCCGACGCTTGGATCGTCATCGGATCGGCGAGCCGCACCACCGCGGATGCCCGCCTGATCTCCACCGACGAACCGATGGCCGAGCCCCGCATCGTGCGAGAGCGCCGCGATGACGTGGAATACAGCATCGACCATTGGGGTGACTCGCTGGTGATGCACACCAACGACGAGGCGGTCGACTTCCGACTGCTGATCGCCTCCGAGGGCGCGGACTGGAGCGATCCCGCCAGTTGGTCGGAGCTGATCGCCCATCAGCCCGGCCGCCGAATCATCGGGGTGGACGCGTTCGCCGGGCACCTCCTCGTGCACGAATGGGCCGCGGCGCAGCCACGACTCCGGCTGCTCTTTCGCGACCGGAGCGAGCGCCTCATCGACCTCGGCGACGAACCGCACGACGTGGAACCCACCTCGAATCCGCAGTGGACGACCGACCGGGTCAGGTTCAGCGTCCAGTCGCTCACTCGGCCGACCACACTGTTCGACGAGCGCGTCGACAGCGGCGAACGCACCCTGCTGCGACAGATCCCCACGCCCAACGTGGACCTCGCTGCCTACCGGGCCGAGCGCGTGTGGGCCACCGCCGCCGACGGCGCCCTGGTGCCGCTCGACCTGGTCCGACATGTCGACACCCCGCTCGACGGCTCTGCTCCCGGCGTGCTCTACGGCTACGGCGCCTACGAAGCCTCGCTGCCGCCGTGGTTCTCGGTGGCCCGCCTGTCGATGCTCGACCGCGGCTGGGTGTGGGCGCTGGCTCACCCTCGCGGCGGCGGCGAACTCGGCCGTCAGTGGTACCTCGACGGCAAGCTCGAGGCGAAACGCAACACGTTCGGCGACATGATCGCCTGCGGCGAACACCTCGTGGCCAGCAACATCGTGGCTCCCGATCGCCTCGCGATTCGGGGCGGCTCCGCAGGCGGGCTGCTCGTGGGGGCGTGCATGACGCAACGTCCCGACCTGTTCTGCAGCGTGGTCGCCGAGGTGCCGTTCGTCGACGTCGTCAACACGATGAGCGACCCGACACTGCCACTCACCGTCACCGAGTGGGAGGAGTGGGGAGACCCCCGCGCCGAACCCTACGCAACGTGCATGCTCGCCTACTCGCCGTACGACAACACCGTTGCGGCCGACTACCCAGCGCTGTACGCCACCGCCGGGCTGAACGATCCGCGCGTGAGCGTGCACGAGCCGGCCAAGTGGGTGGCACGTCTGCGCGACGTGTCGACCGGATCAGCGCCGATCGTGCTGCGCACCGAGCTCGAGGCCGGACACGGGGGCCCCACGGGCCGCTATGAAGCGTGGCGCGACGAGGCACGCACGATCGCGTTCCTGCTCGCCACCACGTAGCCGACCGGCTGCGGGTCAGGGACCGTCCGCCGGCGAACCGGCGACGACGGCCGACACTCCTGCGTCGACGACTGCAACGTCGCCTGCTGCATACACCACGGGAGCGCTGGAACCCACGCCCGTGATGGCGTCGATGGTGTCCACATCCGAATCGACGGTGTCGTCGCTGCCGACGTCGGCCGTCACGAAGGCGAAGCCGTCCGGAGCAACGAACTCGACTCGGTATGTTCCAGCCTGACCGACACGCAGCTCGTAGTTGCCGGCTGCCAACGTGACCGTTGTGTCGACGATGTCGCCATCGCTGTCGATCAGTCGCACTTCGACTCCCTCGAGCCCGGTCTCGCTGAGCACATCGAAGAGCGAATCGCCGTCGAGTCCGTCGTCCCAGACGCGTCCGGTGACGGTGACCGACTGCTCCACCGTCGTGGTGGTGCTGCTGGGCGCTGTCGTCGTGGTCGTCGTGGTGGTCGTCGTCGTCGTGGTGGTCGTCGTTGCAGGTGCCGTCGTGGTGGTGGTCGTCGTCGTGGTGGTTGGCGGAACCGGCTTGCGGTACAGGCCCAGCTTGATCGCCGTGGCCTCGTCGATCACCCCGGTGACGGGCAGGCGGTTGCGCTGCTGATACGTGCGCAGTGCGACCTGGGTGTACTGACCGAACCAGCCGTCGGCACCGCCACGCAGGTAGATGCCGGCATTGATGATCTTCTGCTGTGCCGACTTGACCGTGCTGCTGTTGCGGACCCCCACGCCGATGGTGCGCCATGCGGCGGGCGTGGACGGCGCGACCGTTCCACCAGCGGCCACCAGGCCCATCTTGACGGCAGTGGCCCGGTCGACCACACCGTTCACCGCAAGGCCGTTGCGCTGCTGGTAGAGCCTCAATGCGTTCGAACTCACCGGGCCGAAGTATCCGTCGGCGCCACCGCGCAGGTACACACCGCTGCGGATGATCGCTTGCTGCGCCCTGGCGGCGCGGGCGCTGCGTTCGCCGATGTTGATGTTCGACCACGACGGGGCCGGCGCCGCACTCGGCGGAGGGGCTGCGCTTTGACCGAACAATCCGAGGCGTTCGGCGGTGGCGAGGCCGACGTCACCGGATTGGAGCAGGTCGACGCGCTGCTGGTAGGTCCTGACCGCCGCTTGGGTGTAGCTGCCGAAGATGCCGTCGGCACCGCCGAAGAGGCGGATCCCGTTGGCCATCAGGGCCCGCTGCAGGCTCGTCACCCGGGCGCCACGATCACCAATGCGCAACGTGGCCCAACCGGAATTCGTGATCGACGCCACTCGTGGCGGCGTGATGTTGGCCCCTCCGGCAACGCTGGCGGCTTGCTGGGCGATGTACTCCCCAGCGCCCCGGGCACCAGCGGGCTGATAATGGACCCCATCGGATGCGAACCACGACGACTTGTTGGACGTGAAGGTGGCCCAGTCGGCGATTTGCAGCCGTCCGCCGTACTGCTCGGCCTTCTGCAGCAGAATTCGGTTGTTGTCGCGGAAGGTGTAGGTGTTCGAGCGGAACGTCGGTGCCACATACGACACATCGGCCGTGCGCATCGTGAGCCACATCACCTTGGGAATGCCCTGCCGAGCCGCCTCGGCCATGATCGCGTCGACCGACCCACCGAACGTGGTGCCTGCGTCGTTGTAGCCGGTGACCATCACCAGCACCGTGCCCCACTGACCGGGGCGCGAACGCAGGGTGTCGAGCGCGTTCGGCGGGGCGTACCCCTCGCGACCACGACAGCTCTGTCCGGTGGTTCGTCGACACGACTCGGCGTTGAACGCATAGTTGATCGAGCTCAGGCTCGCCCACGAATTCGACCAGCGCACCGCGGCCACCGATGAATCACCGATGATCCCGATGGTGGGGGCGCCCGCGGCGCCGTTGTACACGCGAGTGGTTTCGGCTTGGGTGACCGCGGGCGCAGCAACGACCACGGTCGATGCCATGACAACGATGCAGAGAAGGTGACGAAAGAGCTTCATGGGGCCGATCTCGGTGCGTGCGGCGGAATTCGGCCCGGTCGAGCCGAGCCCGACCCTATGCCTGATGATCTGGGCATGCAACCGTCACGGAGCGATCAGGTCGAGGATGCGACCCGCCAGTTCGACGGCATCGGCATCCCACTGCTGGCCCTGGTCGATTCCTGAGAGCACCACGGTCACCGTGCGTTCGTCGCCATGAGCAACCGCGACCGCGTGCCGGCTGGGAAACGCCACCGCAGCCGATGGCGCAGCGCTCACGGTGAGCACGACAGGTTCGATCGGACGGCCCTCGGTTGTCGTGGCCGAGCGACGCTCGGACTCGATGCCGACCAACTCGTCACCGGTGCAGGCCATGAGTGCAGCCGCGCGATCGGCAAAGGCCTCGCTGTCGTGCACTTCGGCCACGATCTCGACAGCCAGCAGCCCGTTGTCGAGCGGCTCCGCCGGCGCAGCAAATCGGCGACGCAGCCACGGCGGCTGTTCCTCGCCGACGGGCGGGCCCAGCTCACACGGGACCACCCCGAAGGCGAGTTCGGCGTCGGCAACGGTCAACTGCGCTGCGGGCACGTCGGGGTCGAGGTCACGAATCGCCCAGCTGTCGGGAACGCCGACATCATTGGAGCTCACCAGCGCCGCCGCGAGCAATTCGACGTTCGCATCGACACTGGCGGGGCCGGTGCCCGGTGCGGTGGTGTCGAGCGAGCCAGCGGGCTGCGCCGTGGAGGTCGCGCCGGGCGCGACGGTCGTCGGACTGTCCGACGACTCCTCGGACGAGCAGCCCAGGGCAAGCGCTCCACAGGCCACCATCGCCACGATGCCGGCCACTCGGGCCACTCCCCACATGGGATGCAGTCTTGCAGCACCGTGCGCCGAGACGCACTCAGCCCGACGCCACGACCGCAACGGCGAGCACTGCGAACACGAGGTTGCGGGCGACGTGGCCGATGCCGAGCGGCTTGGCCGACCATGCGCCGAAGCAGGCACACGCCGGATGCTTGCCGTGCGCCAGTCTCCGAACGATCAGCGCCGTGAACGCGAACAACACGACGAGCGCCACGATGCCGGCCGCCACCGGTGCGAGCTGCATCGCCAGCACGGCGCCCAGCACGATCTCCGCCCACGGAACCACCGGCACCGCAACCGCCGGTGCCCCCATGGCACGAGCTTCGACCGGCCACGCGTCCCCGGCCGCGATCTTCGAACCGCCGGACACCAGAAACACCAGGCCGAGCGCCACGGAGGCCATCAGGCCGACGACGTCCATCAGATCGCTGCTCGATACGTCACCGAGGTGCTGAATCGGTGCTCAGACGTCGTGGGAGGATCGCTCACGTGCGGCAAACGCCTCGACGCCGAGCTTGGCCGCGCACTCGATGACCGGGCGGTGAATCGCGTCGAGGTCGGCGTCTGAATGTGCGGGGTCGTGGTGGAACAGGGCGAGTTGCTTCACGCCGGCCGTTGCTGCGAGCCACACGGCGTACTGCGGCGTGCAATGGCCCCAATCGCTCTTCGCAGCGAACTCCTCGACCGTGTACTGCGCGTCGTGGATCAGCAGGTCGGCACCATCACACAACTCGAGCGCCCCCGGCCATGCTGCGAGGGAACCATCGGAGGGCATCTGGTGATCGCTGATGTACACCACCGACCGCCCGTTCCACTCGACCCGATAGCCCAGCGTGGCGCCGACATGAGGGATCAACCGAGACGTCACCCGCGCATCGCCGACCATGAACTCGTCGTCTGCCACCTCGTGGATGTCGAGCATGCCCGGCAGCATCGTGAAGTGGATCGGGAACAGCGGCGGCTTGATCGTGTCACTGAACACCTCGGCGACGCTCGTGCCGTCGGGCTGGGCGGGCGCGTACAGGGCGACGTTGGCACCCGGCCGGAGGAACGGCTTGAAGAACGGCAGCCCTTGGATGTGATCCCAGTGGAGATGGCTGAGCAGGCAGGTGCCGGAGAACGGCTCGTCGGCGGGTTGTTGCTGGCCGAAGTACCGAAGGCCCGTGCCGAGGTCGAACAGAATCGGGTCGTGACCCGGAATGTCGAGCGACACGCACGACGTGTTGCCGCCATACCCGGCGATCTCTTCGCCGTGGCATGGCGTGGAACCACGGACACCGTGAAAGGTGACGCTCATCCCGTCCCCGGCTGTAGGTGAGTGAATCGAACCCACGATGAACGCACGATAGGGCGTCCCAGCGACGGTGACGCAACTGCAGCGCCGCAACGTTGCCGGAGCGATGCGGTTGCTACCGTCGGCCCATGCCCGTCTCGACCCTTCGCCCCGAACTTCCTGATGGCCTCGTGGTGGTGGTCAAACACGAGTGCGCCACCTGCCAGACCGTGGTGCCGGTCCTCGAGCAACTCGGCGCTGCGACCACGCTCACGGTGTTCACGCAGGACGATCCGGCGTTCCCCGCCGGACTGTCGCCCAGGCACGACAACGATCTGGCGGTGAGCTGGCACCACGAGATCGAGACCGTGCCGACGGTGATCCGCGTGGTCGACGGTGTCGAGGTCGAGCGCACCGTTGGCTGGCATCGCGACGAATGGGAGCGGATCACGGGCGTCGACGGCCTCGGCGCCGACCTGCCACCGATGCGTCCCGGCTGCGGCTCGATGAGTGTCGACCCGGACCTGGTCGACGAACTCAACGTTCGGTTCGGCTCCACGGTGCTCGCGTCACGACGAGTCGAGGTCGCCGATGCCGAGGACGAGATGGAGATGATGTTCACCCGCGGGTGGACCGACGGACTGCCCGTGGTGCCGCCCACCGAGGCCCGCGTGATGCGCATGCTCACCGGCACCACACGCGCACCCTCCGACATCGTGGCCACGGTGCCGCCCGATCTCGTCGATGTGACGGTCGAAAAGGTTGCCGTCGCCGCAGTGATGGCGGGCTGCCTGCCCGAGTATCTGCCGTGGGTGCTCACCGCGGTGGAAGCTGCATGCACCGACGAGTTCAACATCCATGGACTGCTCGCCACCACGATGCCGGTCGGTCCCGTCATCGTGTGCAGCGGGCCCGGCACGCGAGCGATCGGCATGAATTCGGGCGGCAACGCGCTCGGCCAGGGCAACCGCGCAAACTCCACGATCGGACGGGCGCTGCAACTCGTGGTTCGCAACGTCGGAGGAGGACGGCCTGGCGAGGTCGATCGCGCCACGCACGGGAGCCCCGGCAAGATCGGATTCTGCTTTGCCGAGAACGACGCCGAGTCGCCGATCGGCACCCTCGCGGGCGAGCACGGCATCGAGCCGGGGATGGATGCCATCACCCTCTTTGCTGGCGAGGGCACCCGCTGCGTGGTCGATCAGCTCTCGCGTGAGCCCGACTCGCTCGCACGCTCGATGGCCGCAGCGTTGCAGTCGATGCACCACCCCAAACTGATCATGGCCTTCGATGCGATCCTGGTGATCGGGCCCGAGCACGCCCGGGTCTTCGCCGAGGCAGGGTGGGGTCGCGACGAGGTGATCGCCGGAATCTCCGCCCACCTGAACCGTCCGGGCGCGGAACTCGTGCGCGGCGCCGGTGGCATGGCCGAAGGGGTGCCCGAGGCGTTCGGTGACGCACCATCGCTCCCGAAGTTCCGTCCCGGCGGGCTGATGCTCGCGTTTGCCGGCAACGGCACCGGGCTGTTCTCCGAGGTGATCGGTGGCTGGGCGAACGGCGACGTCGGGTCGAAGCCCGTCACGCGGGCAGTGACATACTGAGGCGATCATGACTGGCGCACGTACCATTCTCGACCCCACGAGCGAACGCACCGTCGCCGAACGTCAACGTCTGGCTCGGCCGGCCTCGCTCGCCGGACTCACCGTTGGCCTGCTCGACATCTCCAAGCCGCGCGGCGACGTGTTCCTGAATCGCCTCGAGGAACGCCTCGTCGGCGTGGGTGCCGAGGTGAAGCGGTACCGCAAGCCCACGTTCACCAAGCCGGCTCCCGTCGATCTGCGTCATCAGATCTCCGTCGAGTGTCAGGTCGTGATCGAGGCCTTGGCCGATTGAGGCAGTTGCACGTCGTGCAGTGTGCACGACATCAGTGACTTGGAAATCCGGGGACTCCCCGGCGTGTTCGTGGCATCGGAGGGGTTCGTCGATGCTGCGATCGCCCAATCGACGTCGCTCGGCTTCCCATCGGTGGCGCGCGTGTTCACCCCCCACCCCATCCAGGACCGAACCGACGACGAGATGATCGCCTACGCCGACGCCGCGTTCGACGAGATCCTCGCCAGCATCACCTCGCAGGTCTGACCCCTGTTGTCGTCGATGGCATCACGGGTCAGCCCGCGATGTGCTCGTCAGTCGCTCGAGTCGTAGGTGGAGTGGAGATCGATCGGGACGTCCGATGATCCGGGCTCGATTGGAGCAATCGGCTCCATGATGCGTCGACGCTCGGGAGTCAGCCGTTCGAGGAACTCCGCTGACAGTCGGTAGCCGAAACGAGGCGTTGCCCACGGCGGGCCGTAGCGCAGGATGATCACCCGGCGGTCGCCGGCGTTGATCCTCGTGCTGCCGCCGTGCATGCATGCGTCGACGAACAGCAGTGCATCGCCAGCGCGGCAGTGCATCGGAACCGCGTGCGCGAGGTCGTCCATCCGGTCGCCACGTGCGTAGTCACCCGCGAGTGGGTGCACGAAGTTCGACTTGTGGCTACCCGGCACGATCATCGTCGGTCCGTCACCGACTCCGATGTCGGTCAACGCGACGAGGACGTTCAGTTGGCCGCAACGGAACCGGCCGTTGCGGTAGGAGTACTGAGTGCGCACCGACGCATCGTGGCCACCCGAATGAACGGGGTGATGGCCACCGGCGCCACGGATGGTGGCGATGTGCTCGTCGATGGTCACCCCTTCGACGTAGGTGCCTGATTCACCGGCGTAGCGGCGAGCATGACCGATCCAACTCGGGTGATCGATCAACACGTCGAACGCCGGGTCGCCGCAATCGAGCAGGTTGTGCAGTTCGAAACCGGTGTCGGCGGTGTAGTCGCGCCGTTGCGCGTTGCCGACCCAGTCGCCGTGGCCGAGCGCAGGGAACCGGTCGTAGGCCTGGTTCAGCGCACCCAGCTCCTCGCCGGACAGCGCCGACGAGATCACGAGGAACCCGCGCAGGTCGAATGCGTAGTCGTCGAGGGGCGTCGGGAGCGCCATGCTCGAAATGTAACGGTTCACCTGCCCGTCATACGTTTGCTTTCGTAAATTGACAACGAACGAAAGTTGGGGAAAGATAACGAAAGTGGAAGGGGGGTTGCCATGAGCGTTGATGTCGAGGGGAACCTCCCAGCCGAGGTCCGACAGCAACGCACCCAGGAGTACCTCAACCAGCGGGGTTTCGTTCGCGTCCGTGAACTCTCGGACCGCTTCGGCGTGAGCACCGTCACCGCCCGCAACGACCTCGACGCGCTTGCCGAACGACGCCTCGTGCAACGAGTTCACGGCGGCGCCATGCCGGTCAATCGATCGCGTGGCGAGCGTCCCTTCGAGGAAGTGGCCACGCAACGCATCGACGAGAAGCTTCGCATCGCCCGCGCGGCGGCCGAACTCGTGTCCACCGGCGAGTCGATCCTCGTCGATGTCGGCACCACTGCAGCAGCATTCGCCGCCCAACTCGTGAGCCGGACCGACCTCGGTGAGCTCAACGTGATCACCAACGGGATCAGCATCGCCATGGCGCTCGAAACAGCACACCCCCGATTCTCCATTGTGGTCACCGGCGGAACGTTGCGACCGAAGCAACACTCGCTGGTGGACCCCCTCGCCGGCTCGTTTCTGAAGACCTTGAGCGTCGACACGGTGTTCCTCGGCTGCAACGGCATCCACCCGACGGCAGGCATCACCAACATCAACCTGCCCGAGGCGAACATCAAACGCGCGATGATCGAAGCGTCGCAGCGCTGCGTCGTGATGGCTGACAGTTCCAAGATCGGCACGCGTGCCCTGGCCAGCGTGTGCAGCGTCGACGACGTCGACGTGGTGGTCACCGACGATGCAGTGAGCCAAGGTGACCTCAATTGGCTCAAAGAACGAGGAGTCGACGTCGTCGTCGCCTGAGGCGACACGGCGACACGAGAACGTCCGGAACCATCCGGATGAGGACCCCGGCCGCACCAGCGGCCGGAAACACGGGGCGCACTGGTGCGCCGCGAGAGGGAGGAACAACCATGAGGAAGCTACGCACGGCGGCCACTGCGGTGGTCATGCTGTCGTTGGTTGCCGCGGCATGCGGCAGCGACGGCGACAGCAGCAGCAGTGACGGGGGCGGCTCGACGCCTGCCAACACCGACGCCGAGGCCAGTGGTGGCGGCGGCGACGGAAGCGGCGCGGAACTGCGCTGGCGGACCCGTCCCGACAACGATGCTGAAGCAGCGGTGTACGCCGAGATCAGCGATCAGATCGACGCTGCGAACGAAGCGTTCTCGCTCAGCTACGAGCCCGGCACCAACGAGGGCTCGCCCTACCAGGACCAGCTCGTCACTGAAATCGCCAACGGCACGGCGCCCGACGTGTTCTGGATCCCCGGAACCGACATCGCCCGATTCCAGAAAGAGGGCCTGATCCTCGACCTCGGTGAACTCGCCGCTGCCGATGGTTTCGACACCGGGGCGTTCTATCCCGAGCCGATGTACCACCTGACCTTCGATCCGGAGACCGGTGCACCCGGCGACAAGCTGTGGGGTCTGCCACGCGACGTCTCGACGTTTGCGCTCTACCTGAACAACGACCTCATTGCCGAGGCCGGAGCCGACGACCCCCGCGCACTGGCAGCTGCCGGTGAATGGGATTGGGACGCCTTCGAGGAAGTCGCCCAGCAGGTCACCGACCTCGGCGGCGCCAACAAGGGCTTCGCGATGAACGGCTGGTGGGCCAACTACGGAGCGTTCATGAACGCTGCGGGCGGCGGCTTCTTCAACGAGGATCGCACCGAGTGCGCCCTCGACAGCGCTGAGTCGGTCGAAGGCATCGCCACGGTCGTCGACATCTACGAGAACGGCTGGGCCGTTCCCTTCGGTGAAGACGGCGAACCGCCGTGGAAGGCCGGAACCGTCGGCATGTTCATCAACGGACGCTGGGCAACGCCAGGCGCTCGTGCCGACGCGAACTTCAACTGGGACGTCGTCGAACTGCCGGTCGGTCCCGGTGGCACGCAGGGCAACTGGTTGTTCTGGGGCGCCTACGTCGTCAACGCCAACACGGAGAACCCCGACGAAGCGTGGGCACTCGTCCAGGCACTGACGGAGGCATCGACGCAGGGCCAGATCAGCGAACTCGGGGCCAACATCCCGAGCCGCACCAGCGACGAGGCCATCGATGCATTCCTCGGCTTCACACCGCCGGAGAACAGCCAGGCGTTCATCAATGCGTTGCAGGATTCGCCCACCGCTGAAGGCCCACTGTGGGCCGGCGACTGGCCGGCATTCGACACTGCGATGAACGACGCCGTCACTGCCGTGATCAACGGCACTCGGACCATCGAGGACTACGCCGCCAAGGTCTGCTCGGAGACCGCAGCCGCCTTCGACAGCTGAACGATCGAATCATCGATCACTGAACCTGGCCAGGTCGGCCGCCACCGCCGAAACGGTGGCGGCCGACCCGTCCGAAGCGGTCTCCGCGTCGCCCCTGCGGGCACCACGGAGCCAACCATCGGGGGAACGATTGCAAGCTCGAGCCGACATCGACATCGCGTCCAACGCGACAACACCAGCGGCCTCGGGCCGCGACGGCACCGACGACGCCGCTCATCGGCTGCAGCGAGGGCTGAGGCTCGTCGCGATCTGGCACGTGCTCGGCGCTGTTGCAGGCGTGGGCATGATGGTGCTCGCCCGGCGTGGCGGCGACCAGGAGCTGCCCGCCACGATCAGCATCGCATTGCAGCTCTTCGCGGTTGCTGCCTTCGTCACCCACGCCTACGCCGCCTACGGCATCCCGGCGCGACGACACAACGCCCGCTCGGCATCGTTGGTCATCAACTACCTCACCTTCGTCGTCGCGTCCGTGGCGGCGTTGCACCAGCTCGGCGCGTTCCGCGCCATCGGCTCCCTGGGCGAAGGCCTCTACAAGGCGTTCGTGCCGTTCCTGGTGGCCTCGCTCGGCCTGATCTGGTTACTGGTCGCCGGGCAGATCGCCACCTCCAACCCCGGCGCCAAGAGCCCCGCGGTGCTGCGTCGCGCCGGCCAAGTCCTCGTGGGCGTCGGCAGTGTGTGGTTCGTCATCGCCTCAGAACCTGCCGGAATGTTGTCGGCGATTGTCGACCAGCTCCAGACACCACTCACCATCGCGTCGATCCTGATCGCGGTGTTCGCCCTGCTCGCCGTGCGGTTCATGTGGGCCAGAGACGTCGGCCGTTGGTTCGGCACGACCTCCAGCGAGGAACGCACGCTCAGCGGGCTCGCCTTCTTGTCGCCCAACCTGATCGGCTTCCTGTTCTTCTTCGCCGGGCCGCTCGTGTTCTCGCTGATCGTCAGCTTCTTCGACTGGAAGACCACCGGCACCAGTCGCAACTTCGTGTTCCTCGACAACTACATCGAGGCGCTCAGCCTCGATTTCGCGAGCTCGTCGAGCGCCAACGCCGGTGTCGAGGAGCTGAAGTCCGGCTACCAGGTGCTGATGCACCTCGACTGGTTCGGCCAGAACTGGCTGATCGGCGCCCGCGACGTCACGTTCTGGATCTCACTGCGCAACATCATCGTGTTCCTCGTGCTGGCCGTGCCACTCTCGGTGCTGCCAGCACTGGGGTTGTCGAGCATCCTCGCCTCGGAACTCCCCCGGGCCAAGATCTTCCGGGCGATCTACTTCGTGCCGTCGGTTGCCGGTGTGATCGGCGTGGCGATCATCTGGGGCCAGATGTTCCAGAGCACCGTCGGCTGGATCAACTACCTGATCGCCCGAACCGGCGATGTCCTGCCGTTCGTCGAACGACCCGACGAGGGCCACCCATGGCTGAGCGACAGCTCCACGGCGCTGCTCGCGATGGTGATCGTGTTCGCCTGGATGAGCTTCGGCTTCAACACGGTGCTGTACCTGGCCGGACACCAGGCGATTCCCAAAGAGCTCTACGAGGCCGCCGAGATCGACGGCGCACGCACCTGGAAGATCTTCCGCCGCATCACGGTGCCGCAACTGCGCAACACGACGTTCTACGTGCTGATCACCACCTCGATTCTGGCACTGCAACTGTTCGACATCGTGTGGATCCTGTCGACGCCACAGCCCGGCGGGCCCGACAACGCCACGATGACCCCGGTGATCGCGCTGTACAACGAGGCGTTCCGCGACAACAACCGTGGTTATGCGTCGGCGCTCGCCTGGGTGCTGTTCCTCATCATCTTCGGCTTCACGTTCGCTCAGTTCCGAAGAGACCGCGACGGGGCAACCGCAGGAGGTGTGTCGTGAGTGTTCGCCGCAAGGGACCCAAGGCCACCTTCATTCGTGTCTGTACCTATGCGCTGCTGATCGCAGTGGCCGCCATCGTGGTGTTCCCGTTCGTGGTGGCGGTGTCGACGTCGATGAAGCGCAACAGCGACATCTTCACCTACCCACCGTCGCTGATCCCGCGCACCGAGACCACGATCACCGACCCCGAACGCGGCTTCGACGGGGCCACCGTGTACGACTTCGCCGAACGCGACGGCAGCTGGGTGCTGGTCGACGACGACATCCCGCTCGCGGTGTTCGCAACGCTCGACAACCCCGACGACGAGGTCACGCTGCCGGCCGATGCAGGCGAACGCACCGGAGCCACCACGACCGTCGATGGTGAGACCGAGGACGTGTTCGTCATCGACGTCGACGGCGAGACGGTGGAGGCGACGAGGTCGCGCCTCACTGTTGGTGGACTGTTCGAGCCGATCGACGGGGGTGAGCCGGTGGTCGAGTTGGTCAGCGCGGCCACGCCGCAACGCGAGTTCGGGCCGCGCTTCGAGAACTTCCCACAGGTGGTCGAGGAGAAGAACCTCGGCCGCTCGCTCACCAACACGCTGCTCGTGACGATTGCGGTGGTGCTGGGCCAGATCGTCACCTCGATCCTCGGCGGATATGCGTTTGCACGCATCGACTTCAAGGGGCGCGACAAGATCTTCCTGCTGTACCTCGGGTCGGTGATGATCCCGTTCGTGGTGTTGATCATCCCGCTGTTCCAGCTGATGTTGCAGCTCGACTGGACCGACAACCTCGTGGCGCTGATCATCCCGTTCGTGTTCAGTGCATATGGCACGTTCCTGATGCGCCAGTTCTTCCTCGGCATCCCCAGCGAGATCGAGGAAGCAGCACTGCTCGACGGCGCGAGCCGATGGCGCATCCTGTGGAAGGTGATGGTGCCGCTGGCCCGCCCGGCGATCGCTGCGCTCGCCACGTTCGGCTTCCTGTACGCGTGGAACTCGTTCTTCTGGCCCCTCGTGATCATCAACTCGGGCAACCCCGACAACGGGCTGCTCACGCTCACGCTCGCCACCCTCGGCGGGCGATCGAGCACCGACACCAACTTGGTGTTCGCCGGAGCCGTCATCGCGATGACGCCGCCGATCCTCGTGTTCCTCTTCGCCCAGCGCTATTTCGTCGAGAACTCCGCATCCAGCGGACTCAAGTAAAGGTCGTTCGATGTCTGCAGTCAGTTTCTCCGGTGTCAGCAAGCGCTACAAGGACGGTCCGAAAGCAGTCGACGAACTGGACCTCGACATCGCCGACGGCGAGTTCATGGTGTTCGTCGGACCGTCCGGCTGCGGCAAATCCACCGCGTTGCGCATGCTCGCAGGCCTCGAGGAGATCACCGAGGGCGAACTCCGCATCGGCGACGAGGTGGTCAACGATCTGCCACCGGGCGACCGCGACATCGCCATGGTGTTCCAGAACTACGCGCTGTACCCGCACATGACGGTGCGCGAGAACATCGGCTTCGCCCTCGAGGTGGCCAAGGTCGACAAGAAGGAGGCAAAGCAGCGCATCGAAGACGCGGCGGAAATGCTCGGGCTCACCGAGTACCTCGAACGCCTGCCCAAGGCACTGTCGGGCGGCCAGCGCCAGCGGGTGGCGATGGGTCGGGCGATCGTGCGATCACCGCAGGTGTTCCTGATGGACGAACCCCTCTCGAACCTCGACGCCAAGCTGCGTGTCCAGATGCGCTCCGACATCATTCAGCTCCAAGCGCGGCTCGGCACCACGATGGTCTACGTCACCCACGACCAGGTCGAAGCCATGACGATGGGGCATCGGGTCGCCGTGCTCAAGGCCGGCGTCCTGCAGCAGGTGGCACCGCCGCAGCAGCTGTATCTGGAACCAGCGAACCTGTTCGTGGCAGCGTTCATCGGCAGCCCGGCGATGAACCTGATCACCTCGAACGTGTCGATCACCGACGGCGTGATCACGCTGTCGTTCGCCGAGCACACGGTTCGCCTGGCCCAAGGAGCTGTCGACCGCTACCCCGGCCTGCTCGAGCGCGATGGGTCAGAGGTGATCTTCGGGATGCGGCCCGAGCACTTCGCCCTGGCCGGCGACATCGACGTGGGCGACGACCAGATCATCGAGCTGAAGATCGACCTCGCCGAAGCAATGGGTGCCGAGGTGCATGTGCACTCCACCATCGACGTGGCCCCGGTGTCGATCGACGGCGAGATGATCGACCCCGACGCCGAGGGTTCGATCGACCGCACCCGGATCATCGCCCGCATCGACGGCATCCATGTGGTGGCGATGGGCGAGCAGATCCGCCTGGCCCTGAAGACCCACCTCGCCCACTTCTTCGACCCTGCCGACGGCCGCCCCCTCCGCTGAGCGTCACATCACGGATCAGACCCGTGACGTCATCGTCAGCTGAGGGCGTCGATGGCGGCTGCGGTGGCGATCACACGGCGGGCGTTGTCGACGTGCAGGTTCTCGATCATCCGGCCATCGACGGTGACCACGCCCTTGCCCTCGGCAACCGCCTCCTCGAACGCGGCGATGACGCGCTCGGCATGGTCGACCTCGTCGAGAGACGGCGCCCACATGTCGTTGGCGGGCTCGACCTGGCTGGGGTGGATCAGGGTCTTGCCGTCGAAGCCCATCTCCATGCCCTGACGGCACTCTGCTTCGAAGCCGTCAGGGTTCTTGACGTCGTTGTACACGCCGTCGAGGATCACCTTGCCGGCCTCACGGGCGGCAAGCAGTGCAGTGGCGAGGTGCGGCACCAGCGGATGGCGACCCGGAACCAGCGGCGACCGCAGCTCCTTGGCCAGGTCGTTGGTGCCCATCACCAAGGTGACCACCCTCGGGTGGGCGGCAATCTCGCGGACGTTGAAGACGGCCGTCGGTGTCTCGATCATCGGCCAGATCATCACGTCGGTGGCACCCGCAGCGTCGAGCAGCGCCGCCACGCGATCCACGTAGTCGACCGAGTCCACCTTCGGGATCACCACCGCTGACGGTCGCGCGCCGGCCGCGGCGGTCACATCGTCGCTCCCCCACTGCGTGTCGAGGCCGTTGCAGCGAATCATCAACTCGCGGCCGCCGTAGTTGCCGGAAGCAACGGCGGCAACCGCCTTTGCGCGAGCTTCGGGCTTCGCGTCGGGGGCCACCGCGTCTTCGAGATCGAAGATGATCGCATCGGCGGGGATCGTCTGCGCCTTCTCGAGCGCCCGATCGTTGGCAGCGGGCATGTACAGCACCGAGCGGCGTGGACGGAGGTCGTCGGTCATGGTGGTCGTCTCCTTCACAGCGATGAGTCTTCGCGCGCACGGGTCGCGCGGAAACTCATCGCTTCGGGTGGGATGTGCGATGCGATGAGTCTTCGCGCGCACGGGTCGCGCGGAAACTCATCGCTTCGGGATTGCTGCGGGTCGGGCGGGGGCTGGGTGGGTGGGTGGCTGGGTGGGCGGGTCGGTGGGTGGGTCGGGTCAGAAGCCGTACTGGGCGGCGAGTTCGGGGTCGCGTTCGGACAGGGCGTGGGCGAGCTCGACGACGACGCGACACTGCTTCACCGAGGCGTCGTCCTCCATCTTGCCGTCGAGCATCAGTGCGCCGGTGCCGTCGCCCATGGCGTCGATCACGCGTTGGGCGTGGGCGACGTCGGCGGGGTCGGGGCTGAACACCTTCTTGGCGATGGCGATCTGCACCGGGTGGAGGCTCCAGGCACCGACACAGCCGAGCAGGTAGGCGTTGCGGAACTGGTCCTCGCAGGCAACGGTGTCCTTGATGTCGCCGAACGGACCGTAGAACGGCAGGATCCCGTTGGTGACGCAGGCATCGACCATGCGAGCGATCGTGTAGTGCCACAGATCCTGCTGGTAAGTGGTTCGTGGCGCCTCGATGTCGGTGTTGCCGTCGGCGTCAGCCTCTGGGTCGGCACGCACCAGGTAGCCGGGGTGGCCGCCGCCGACGCGCGTGGTCTTCATGCGCCGGTTGGCCGCGAGGTCGGCGGGCCCGAGCGACAAGCCCTGCATGCGCGGTGACGCTGCGCAGATCTCCTCCACGTTGGCCACACCGCGGGCGGTTTCGAGGATGGCGTGCACGAGCAGCGGCTCGGTGAGGCCGGCTTTTGCTTCGAGCTGCGCCAGCAGGCGGTCGACGTAGTGGATGTCCTCGGGCCCCTCGACCTTCGGGATCATGATCACGTCGAGCGCGTGACCGGCTTCGAGGACCGCAGCGGTGAGGTCGTCGAGCCCCCACGGTGAGTCGAGGCTGTTGACGCGTGTCCAGAACTGGGTGTCACCGAAGTCGACGGTGTTGGCGACCTCGATCAGACCCGCTCGCGCCGCCTCCTTCTGGTCAGCGGGAACGCCGTCTTCGAGGTTCGCGAGCAGAATGTCGACGGTCGGTGCGATGTCGGGCACCTTGGATCGCATCTTGTCGTTCGACGGTGGGAAGAAGTGGATCATCCGGCTCGGCGGGAACGGGATCTCGCGGACGGGTTCGGGGGCCCCGACGGCGAGCGGGCGGAAGAAGTCTCTGGCTGGGCGCACGATGCAACCGTAGAGCTGCCGCGCAGCTTCGACCAACCGCTGCGCTCAGAGACACAACACGATGAGGAACACGACGATGGGGACCGCTGCGAGCGGCACCTTCCACCGCCGCGCTACAGCGACCGCTCCAGCGAGTCGCCCGGACGCAGCTCGGCGCGATCGCCGCCCACGTCGACGGTGATCGACTGTTCCTCACCGCTGTCGGGCGCCAGCATCATCCGCACCGACGTGTGGCTGATCTCCAGCTGGATGTACTGGCGCCGATAGTTGAGCGAGAAGCTCATCGTCTGCACTTCGTCGGGAAGGCATGGATTCACGAACAGCACATCGTTGCGGGTCTCGATGCCGCCGTAACAGCGCTGGATCAAGTCGACGGTGCCGGCCATCGCACCGAGGTGCACGCCCTCTCGAGTGGTCCCACCCTGCACATCGTTGATGTCGGATTCGAGCGCCGATCGGAACATCTCCCATGACTTCGCACGATCGATCTTGCTGTGGAGCCAGGCGTGCACCATCGTCGACAGGGTCGACCCGTGCGAGGTGCGCTGCTCGTAGTAGTCGACGGTCTTGGGAATCATGTCCGGGTCGAAGTCGTAGCCGAGGCGATCCCACAGCTCCTCGAGTTCATCCATCGACAGCATCTGCAGGAGCATCACCGTGTCGGCCTGCTTGGCGAGCTTGTAGCGGTTCGGGGAATCTCCCTCCGCTTCGAGGATCCGGTCGAGGCGACCGATGTTGCCGTACTTCGCCCGGTATGCGTCCCAGTCGAGCTCTTCGAGGTCTTCGTAGCCCTCGAACTGGCTGAGGACGCCATCGGCGTGGAACACCAGCCTCATCTTGCGGCTGATCTGCCCCCACAGATCGATCTCCTCGTTGCTGATCTCGAGCTTCTCGACGAGCTCGTCTCGCCGATTGCTGGGCAGCTTGTCGAGCACGTCGAGCGCGCGACACAGGCACCAGACCGCCATCACGTTGGTGTAGGAGTTGTTGTCGAGGCCCGGCGTCTCGCGGTCGGGATAGCCCTCGTGGAACTCGTCGGGGCCCATCACGCCCTTGATCTCGTAACGGTCGAGCGCGTGGTTGTACGACGTGGTGCTCGCCCAGAACCGGCCGATCTCCAGCACCATCTCGGCACCCCAGAACCGCATGAACTCGCGGTCGGCGGTGGCCTGCCAGTACTGCCAGATGTTGAAGACAATTGCGGCGTTCACGTGACGTTGCAACCGTGATGCGTCGGGCAGCCATCGGCCCGACTTGGGATTGAGGTGCACCACCTGGGTCTCTTCCCGACCGTCGCTCCCGCTCTGCCATGGGTACATCGCGCCCCGGTAGCCATCGGCGCGAGCCAGCTCACGTGCAAATCCGAGTCGACGGGCCCGATAGCGCAGCAGCGAGCGGGTGAGTTCGGGCACGCGCAACGTGAGGAACGGGAAGATGTACAGCTCGTCCCAGAAGATGTGACCCCGATACGCCTCGCCGTGCAGGCCCCGGGCGGGGACACCGACATCGAGGTCGGCGGTGTTCTTCGACACGGTGGCCAGCAGGTGGAAGATGTGGAGGTTGAGGATGCGAGCGGTGTGGCCGAGGTCTCCGGTGAGCGTGATGCGGCTGCGGTTCCACGAGTGCTTCCACGCCGTCACGTGGGGCGCGAGCAGGTCGTCGAACCCGCCCGCTCCGACGACGTGGCGAGCGGCCGCCTCAGGCGCCGAGTAGATGCCGTTGTCGCGCGAGGTGTAGATCGTGGCGATCTTCTCCACACGCACTTCGTCGCCGGCGGCAACGTCGAGGGAGATCGTCTGGGACACCCAGCGATGCTCCGCCCGGGTGTCGCGCTGCGGGGTGATCGGCTCGTCGTTGCGCCACAGACGTGTCCTGGCGGCTTCCGCGATGCTCACCTCCGAATCGTTGGTGCGCACTTCGAGCAGCACGGCGTCATCGGCGATGCCCTCGGTGCGCACATGGTCGAGATGGTCGGTGTCGAGCGAGTTGTACCTCTCGACATTGCGATTCTCGACCGTGCCGTCGAGAGCTGACAGGATCTCGATCGGCGCCGAGAAGTCCTCCGCGACGAAGGTGCTCTCGAGCGCCAGGATGTGCGGGTCGGCCAAGCTGACGAATCGCCGCTCGGTGATCGACAGAGTGCGACCCGCGCTGTCGCGCAGCCGTGTGCGACGCGTGAGCGTGGCTCGTCGGAGGTCGGTTTCGATGTGGTGGTCGAGCACCTCGGCGTTGTCGGTGGTGATCCACTCGCCACCGTCGATGCGCAGACGCAGCACCAGCCAATTCGGTGCGTTGACGATGCTCTCGTTCACGACATCGCGTCCAGCGACCTCGGTGGTCAGCCGGTTGAACACGCCGGCCAGGTAGGTGCCCGGCGAGTTGACGTCGTCAGCCGACGACTCCGCCAAGGCGCCACGTGTTGCGACGTATCCGTTGCCGAGCGTGCACAGCGCCTCGCGCTGACCAGCGTCGGCCGGGTCATATCCCTCGTAACTCCACAGCCATTCGTTCACTGTTGCTTCAGCCTCCTCGAGAGGTCGTCGAGCAGCTGTCTCGTGGCGTCGGGGTCGTCGACACGAAGGTGGGCTGCGGTGAATCGGTCTTCGGTGCCGACGACCACGCCGACACCGCGGGCTCGCACTTCGACGAAGCCGTCCTCGTCGGTGACGTCGTCGCCGACGAAGATCGGCAACGTGGTGGCGGGGTCGAGCCCGGCAGCTTCGATCAGCCACCGAACGGCTTTGCCCTTGTGCCAATCGATGTCCGGGCGGAGTTCGAAGATCTTCTTCCCACCGGTCATCCGGAGCGCGTCGTGCCCGGCGGCAATGTCCGCGACGATGGCCTCCAGCTCGGCGATCTGCTCGTCGGGGGTCGCCCGGTAGTGCACCGCAATCGCGAACCGCTTGCGCTCGGCCCACGCACCTTCGATGCCGCCCAAGCGTTCGCCGAGCTGCACCTCTGCGAGTTCGAGGGCGGGCAGGGCCGCTGCACCCTCGGTGAATTCCTCGCGCGTGCCATCGGGCTTGCGAACGTCGAAGCCGTGGCTGCCGGCGAACCAGATGCGCTCGGTGGGCACCATCGCCATCACGTCGGCCAGGTCCCGCCCGCTGACGACGCCGACCACGGTGAGTTCGGCGAGCGATTCGAGCGCGGCGAGGGTGGCGGGCGGAATCGTGGCGTCTTCGGGCCGGTCGACGATGGGCGTCAATGCACCGTCGTAGTCGCAGAACACCGCCACGGTCTTGCCGGCAATCTGGCGCGTCAGGTCGTAGTCGGAGAGCGCATCGGAGAGATCGGGCAGCCACGCACGCGCCGGCACCACCTGGCGGACACCCGCGCCGGAACTCGTCCCGGCGTCAGCCTCCAACGCGACCACTTCGAGGTCGGAGAGATCGGGCACCACGATGTCGGCGAACTCTGCGAGTGGCTCGGGGTTGCGGGTGCGGTCGAGGCCGACCACCAGCCCGAATCCGCCCGTTCGCCCTGCGCTCACACCCGAAATTGCGTCCTCCACCACGGCTGCCGCGGCGGGGTCGACACCCAGGCGGCGCGCCGCTTCGAGGAACACATCGGGCGCCGGTTTGCCGGGAAAGCCCATCTCAGCGGCATCGTTGCCGTCGACCTTGACCTCGAACAGTTCGAGCATGCCCGCCGCTCGCAGCACCATCTCACAGTTCTTGCTGGCTGAGATGACCGCCGTGCGGATGCCGTTGGAATGCAGTTGCTCGATGAAGCTCCGGGTGGTGGTGTACGGGCGCACCCCATGCTCATCGATCGCCGCGGCAAAGCTGTCGTTCTTCTTGTTGCCAACGGCGCACACGGTGGCGTCGCCCGGTTCGTCGCCCGGCTCACCCCGCGGCAACTCGAAGCCGCGGGATCGCAGGAACGCGTCAACACCGTCGTATCGACCGATGCCGTCCACATGCACCCGGTAGTCCGCGTCGGTGAACGGCGCCGCGGCATCGCCCGTTGCATGCGCATCGAGGAATTCGTCGAACACCGCCTTCCATGCGCTGAAGTGCACCGCAGCGGTCTGGGTGATCACCCCGTCGGTGTCGAAAATCACTGCCTCGAGTTGCTGCACGCCGTTCTCTGCCTCCTTGGCACGTCCGTCCCGCCCCCTGGTGTGCGAGACGTGCTGGCTTTCCCAGTCACCGTAGTCATGGCCAGTGCAGCGGGGCCAGAGACCAAAGACACCGGCTGACACGCTCAGTCGGGGAGCGACACCGCATCGCCGTCGAAGCGGACAAGGCCGTCGGCGGCCAACCCGGCGAGGATCCGTGCGTCGAAGGCCGCCTGTGGACGGGTCCCTGCGCCGAGCTCGCGCAGCACAGCCCCTCGAGCCTGGCGGTCGCTTCCGGCGAAACGTGCCTGCTTGGTGCTCACGCCGGCAGATCCGATCGCTGGGTCGGGCTCGGGGCGACCAGCCCGCTTCCAGCGGCAGCTCGTTTCGAGGGGGCAGCTCGCACAGTCAGGGGTGGGACGGCACACCTCGGCGCCCAGATCCATCAACACCTGGTTCCAGATCCAGCCGTCGCCAGCCGGAACGAGCGAATCGGCAGCGTCCTGAGCGCGCTTCGGGGTCAGCCGCTGCCCAGCGGTGCGCGCCAGGATCCGTGCGATGTTGGTGTCGACAACCGCGACGTCACGCTCGAACGCGAACGCGAGCACCGCCCGCGCCGTGTACGGCCCCACGCCGGGCAGCGCGAGCAACCGGTCGAGATCGCCCGGAAGCAACCCGTCGTGATGTGCCGTCACCTCGCTTGCGGCGGCGTGCAGATTTCGCGCCCGGCGCGGATAACCGAGCCCCTGCCAGTGGCGCAGCACGTCGCCGAGGCTGGCCTGCGAGCAGGCACTCGGTGTTGGGTACGCCTCGATGAATGCCGTCCACTTGGGAATCACCCGCGCTGCCTGCGTCTGCTGCAGCATCACTTCGGCGACCAGGATGTGCCACGGGTCGCGGTCGTGACGCCACGGCAGGTCGCGCAGGCGTGGAACGCCCCACGCCAACACCGCTCCAGGATCGATCATGGTGCCGGAACGCTGGCCACCAGCGCGCCATCGTCCGATGGGGTCAGTCCGCCCAGACGTCGGTGCCGTCGTAGGGGCGCTTGCGATCGGGCGCGAATTCGCGCTTCCAGATCAGCACCTTGCGGATGAAGTAGCACACTTCCTTGCCGTCCTGGTTGAAGCCCTTGGTCTCGACCTTGACGATGCCACGATCGGGCTTCGACTTGGACTCCGTCACCTCGAGCACCCGGGTCTCGGCGTGGATGGTGTCGCCGTGGAACGTCGGGAACTTGTGCTGCAACGTCTCGACCTCGAGGTTGGCAATGGCCGCACCGCTCACATCGGGCACGCTCATGCCCAGCACCAGGCTGTACACGAGGTTGCCGACGACGACGTTGCGGCCCTGCACCGATTCGGCCGCGAACCAGTCGTTGGTGTGCAACGGGTGGTGGTTCATGGTGATCATGCAGAAGAGATGGTCGTCGTATTCGGTGATGGTCTTGCCAGGCCAGTGGCGCAGGACGTCACCGGGGGTGAAGTCTTCGAGGTAGCGGCCGAAGGGGCGTTCGTGCACTGTCATGATCGAGACGGTATCGCTGTGATCATGCCCGCACGAAAGCGTCAGCGGTTGTCATCCTCGGTGGCGTCGTGCGGCGTGTCGCTGTTGGACGCCGGCTCGCTGCTGGATGCTTCGGCGGTACCAGCAGCGGCCGCCTGCTCGATGGCCGATGCTGCGAGAGCGGCGGCGATGGCTGGATCGAGCTCTGGGTTCTCCAGTGGGCGACGCGAGCCGAAGCGCAGCGCGAAGTCCATCCGCGACTCGCCCTTCTCGGTTTCGGAGCGAGCGAGATCACGCAAGCGCACGAGGCGGTCACGCTTCTCGATCTTCCATGGCCCCACCCGCAGCGACGCGTAGGCCATCGCACCGAGCGCGATCGGCATCAGATACTGCGCCGAGCGGTAGGTGGCAATCGCCGGCACCGACACTCGTGCAGGGACACCGAAGCCGGCGAACGCGGCGGTGTAGGCGCCCTCGACGATGCCGAGGCCGCCTGGCAGGATCGGGATCGCGGCGAGCACGTTCGCCAAGCCGAACGCCACCAGGAGCGCGTCGGGGCTCAGCGACTCGCCGTAGGCGCGCAGAAACACCCACAACGACGCAGCGTCGAGCAGCCAATTGGCCGCTGCCCAGAACACCACGCGCCGCAGGAGTTGGCGATCGCTGATGAGTTCCTCGAGGCGTTCGGCGACCTGGTGGAGCACTGCGGCGAACTTGTCCTCGTCGAGGCGGAGCTTGCGGCCGATCCAGCGAACGAACCGTTCCGCCCGACCCGACCCGTCCATCACGCCGACCACGAGCAGCGCAGCAACCGCCATGATGACGATGCCCGCAACGGCGGCCGTCCCGTACAGCGGGTTCACACCGCGGAACGGCACCGACACGATCAGCGCAGTCCAGAAGATGATGTTGAGCACCACCGCCGACCCGATGCCCGCCGTCGCCAACGCGAAACCAGCGTCGGGGCCGCTGATGCCCGACAATGTGAGCAGTCGATATCCCAGCGCAGAACTCGCTGCGTTGCCGCCGGGCATCACGTTCGACAGCGCCTTGGTGCTCAGTTGGATCCGGAAGATCCGAGGGATCGACAAGCGTCGACCGGCACTGCCCAGCGTGGCGCGGGTGAGCAACGCATAGGCCACCAGTGCCATCAACTGGAGCAGGAAGCCCAGCGCCAACAGCGCCGGGTTCACGTCACGGATCGTGTCCCACGCATCACGGAAACCGCTGGCCACCGGTGGGAGCAGGAACACGGCGATGATGACCAGGAGCAGTGCCTTGATGGTGAGTTGCACCGGCCGGATCCGCGGCTGCTGAGCGTTCTCGTCTCGGACGTAGGCGGGCAACTCCCCTGTTGGGAGGTTGTCGCGGTCCATCTCGTGCGTCTCGTCGTGCGACGGATCGCTCGACGTGCTGCTGCCAGGGCGCGGCTGGGCCTCGTCGCTCACCGTGTGGTCCTGTCACCCATCGGTCAGCACGCGTCGATCATCGCTCGGAGGCGCTCGCGGAGCTGCGGGGCAGCAGCGGCGTCGGTCTTGCCGAGATGCACCAGCACGAGATCGCGGTCGGGCACGACGACGATGTACTGCCCTTCGTGGCCGTGGCAGGCGAGGCTCCCCGGGACCTCGGGCCACATCCACCAGTGGCGTCCGTAGTCGCAGCCGTTCTCGTCGTCGTGCGAGACAGGCGTGCGCGGCATGCTCGCTCCACCCCGTCGGCAGGATGCGCTCACCGGTGGGCGTCATGCCATCGCTGCGGTACAACTCGCCGAACGTGGCGAAATCGCGAGCGGTGGCGTACACGTACGACGACCCGACGAAATCGCCGGCGTCATCGAACTTGGGAACGGCCGACCGCATGCCGGTGGGTCCGAACAGCCGATCGGTGAGAAATGTCTCGACCGAGGTACGCCGACGTTGTGGATCTCCCCCCGCAGCCAGATGGGCCTCGCCGCTCACGATGTCGCCGACGATGCGGGCAACGATGTTGGTGGTACCCGACGAGTAGCTGTAGTACGTGCCTGGTGCATGGTCGAGAGGTAGCGCAGCGGCGTAGGCCGCGTGGCTCGGACCGCTGTCGCCGAAGAGCATCTCGATGCAGTGCGACGTCTCGTCGTCGACGTAGTCCTCGACGAAGCGGAGACCCGATCGCATCTCGAGCAACTGCAACGTGGTGATGTCGGCCTTGGGCGTGCCCGCCCACTCGGGCACCGGGGCCGGCGCGTCGAGATCGAGCAGCCCGTCACCCACCAACATGCCGACCGCTGCATGGGTGATCGACTTCGCCATGCTCCACGAGGTCAACGTCGTCGATGCCGAGATCTCGATCTCGGGTTGGAAGATGTTGGCGGGCTGGGTGCCGTAACGCTCGGCGACGATCTCGCCGCCCTGCTGGATCAGCAGCGCCAGCGTGATCCCTTCGTGATCGGGTCGGAGGAACAGGTCATCGACGTGGGTGGTCACTTCCGGCACCCGAGCGACGTTAGCCGCAGCCGCTCGCCCACCGACCGAGTGTGCGCAGCCGCCGCGCCCACCAACCCGCGAGCGATGAGCCAAACCCGCAGATCTGGTGGGTTCGCTCATCGGCGGGCGGTGTTCGTCGCAGCCTGTCGAGATTTCTTCGGTGGACCCTGTAAGGAACCACCGGTGTCGTGCGTCAGGACCATCGACGCCCGGATGAGCCGAGCGCACGACCAAAGGACATCACCATGAACCACCGCTCCCGCCTCGCTCTGGCCATCACCACCGTGGCCGCATTCGCCGGAACCGGATCGGCGGCGCTCGCCGAGACGCCGACACCGCCGGACCCCGGGTCCGGGATCATCGGCCTTCCGGCGATCACGGTCCCGACCGTGCCCCTTCCCGTGATCCCGTGGCTCGACGTGATCGACGATCCGTGCGACCCGGGCGAAGGCACCTGCGACCCAGGACCCATCGACCTGCCGGAGATCCCGATCCCGACCGTGCCGCTGCCGACCCCCGAGTTTCCCGGCCCCGACGACTTGACCGACGACCCGTGTGATCCGGTCGAGGGACCGTGCGGCGACCCCGATCCCGACGAGACACCCGATCCCGACGAGACACCGGATCCCGACGACACGCCCGACCCGGAAACGTGCGAGCTCGACGACATCTGCACCCGCACCCCGACGTTCACGGCCTGATCGACGATGACTCCCACCACCATCCACGATCCATCGGACACGAGTTGCGGCCACCGTTGCCGTCCTCGCCGCTGCCCTCATGGGCTGCGGCGGGGGCGGCGGGCGGCGAGTCGATCTCGACCCGATCGCCCATCGAGTCGACCACGCCGACCACCGACACCAGCGCAGCGGCGAGCAGCGTCACCTCAGTTCCTGCAACCGACGCAACTCCGTCACCTGCGGACGAGTTCGCAGCGGGATCCGCCCTCCGCGGCGTCTCGCTCGTCGAGCAGCTCGTGGTGTTCGACGCTCCCGACGGCAACGAGGTGGCGAACCTGCCCGCCCGCACCGCATTCGACACGCCGACCGTGGTCGGCATCATCGACCAGACCACCGGCTGGGTGCAGGTCCTCGTCCCGGTACGGCCCAACGATCTCACCGGTTGGGTCCGCACCGACGACGTGCGCATCGAGGCAGTCGACGCCGAGATCCGCATCGACCTCGCAGCGCGGACACTGCGACTGATCGAGGCGGGCGTGCTGGTCGGCGAATGGCCGGTGGCGGTGGGCCGACCCGATCGACCGACACCGACCGGTCGCTTCTTCATCACCGACAAGCTCGCCACCGGCGACGCCTCCAGTGTGTGGGGCGCCCACGCCTTCGGCATCTCGGCGTATTCCGATGTGCTCGATGAATTCATCGGCGGCATCGGTCAGATCGGGGTGCACGGCACCAACGACCCGACCTCGATCGGCCAGAACGTGTCGAGCGGATGCATCCGTCTTCCCAACGAGGTGATCGATGCCCTCATCGACCGCCTCCCGGTGGGCACCCCTGTTCACATCACGTGAAACGTGGGAGTCTGATCGCATGGACGTCACGCACGACGGTGACGCAGGCGACGACGCACGCCTGGTGGAGCGGGTCCAACGCGGCGACACCGCTGCGTTCGCCCCGCTCTTCGAGCGCTGGTACGACCGTGTGTACGGCGTCGCTCGCGGCGTGGTGCGGCGACCCGATCTGGCCGCCGACGTCGCACAAGACGCCTTCGTGGCAGCGTGGCAGCAGATCGATCGGTTGGACGACGTGAATGCCTTCGGAGGGTGGCTGCTGCGCATCACCCGCAACCGTGCGCTCGATGCACTGCGTCACGAGCAGCGATCGTCCGCCACCGACGACGACACGCTGGCCGCGCTCACCAACCGCGGCCTTCCGAGCCCGGTCGCGGCTCGATCGTTCGCCGGTCCCGCTGAAACCGCCGAGTCGCATGCTCAGGCCGACTTGCTGTGGGCTGCAGCGGCCGCCCTCGGTGAACGTGACGCCTCGATCCTCGACCTGCACGTGCGTCACGGGCTCACTCCGACCGAACTCGCCGACGACCTCGGCGTGGAGCCCAACCACGCCCATCAACTCCTGCACCGTCTCCGCAAGCGGCTGGGTGACGCCGTTGGCGCATTCCTCCTCTGGAACGGTGGTCGCCCGAACTGCGAGACCCTCGCCGCGCGGCTCGTCGGCGGCTTCGATGCTGCGTGCGCCGACACGATCACCCGGCACGCCCGCACCTGCGCCACGTGCAGCGGTGACCGTTCGAGCCGCACCGACCCGGTGAAGCTGTTCGCAGCGGTGCCGGTTGCCATCGCTCCGCTCGCCTACCGCGCGAAGGCTGCATGGGCGCTCGAGTCCGCTGGTGCTCCGATGCCACACGACCTCCTCCGCAGGGCCGACGATGCTCACGGGGCCGCCGGTGACGACGCCGGTAGCGATGCCGGTGACGATGCCGGTGGCGTATCACGATCGCAGCGGCTCACGCGGGTGGGCGCCGTTGCGACGCTCGTGGTACTCATGCTCGCGACATCAGCGGTGTTGTTCGCCGACCAGGCACGGGCGCCGATGCGCGACCCCGATGACATGGTGGCCGCCACTGCGCTCCCCACCACGACCGTGGCCGTCACCGCGACGATCGCGCCCACCACTCCCACCACCCAAACCGCCACCACCACGAGCGTTGCGAGCACCACCACGGCACTCCCAGAACCTCCACCTCCGCCACCCCGCGGTCACCGAGCCGGTGGTGCCACTGCCACCCCCGCTGCCGCCACCCCCGCCAGCACCACGACCTGTGATCGACCCGCCGGCGGACACGACCACCACCGTCACCACGCTGCCGCCGCCGACGATCATCCGATTCACGCTGCAACCAGCGACGCACGGCTGCAACACCAAGGCGTTGTCGCGGACCGCCACCTGGTTCGTGGAGGGGGCCACCTCCGGTGAGTTGCGGTGGGCCAGCGACAGTGTGGGCGTGACCCCGACCGGCATGCAGGCAATCTGCATCGAGGAGGGCAGCGTGGCAACCCTCGTGATGACCAACGCCACCGGCACCTCCGCCAGCGCAACCGCCGCTCCCTGACGAGTTCAGCCGATCAGCGGTGAGCGACACCCGCACATGTGGTGTGTTCGCTCACCGCAGGGCCCTGTGGGTCGGCGCGTCAGGCCTCGGCGGCGAGTTGCTCGGCGAGACCGATGAGGCCCTCCACATCGTGGACGTCGACGGCGAGGAGCGGCAGCTCGACGACCACGACGTCTTCGGCCAAATCGGCGAGACCAGCGATCTCCTCACGCTCCGAGGTGGCCAGTTCGGTGAGTTCGTCGTGCCAGGCCACCTGATCAGCGAGCGGGCCATCGTCGAGACCGTCGAGCACCACCCGATCAGCCGCGGTGAACGGCTCTGGCATCGGGTGAATCAAGTTCACCACCACACCGGCGAACGGAAACGATCCGTCGCGGAGCGCACCGATCAGATGCTCGGCTTCGCCGATCGCCTCGGCACGAGGGCTCGACACCACGATGAACGCAGCCACGTCGGAGCGCAGCAGCTCTGCGACCTCCTTGGCTCGGCGGCGAAGACCCGGCTCGATGTTGGCCAGCGACCGGAAGAACTCGACGGTGTCCTCCACGATCTGTGGTCCCGCAAGGCGCCGCACCGCCCACAGGAACATCGATGCCGCCGCGTTCGTGACCTTGGCGAACGCCCGCTGACCCACCGTCAGTGCCCGATACACGGGGTGACCGAGAAAGCCGATCAGACGGTCGGGTGCTTCGAGGAGGTCGATGGCGTGACGCGACGGCGGCGTGTCGACGATCACGAGATCCCAATCGCCGCTGGTGTAGAGCTGATGGAGCCGCTCGATCGCCATGTACTCCTGCGCCCCGGAGAGCGAGCCGGAAATGGCCCGGTACACCGGGTTCTCCAAAATCGCATCGGCCTGCTTCGGGTTGGCGGTCTGCTCGCGGACCAGCCGATCGAACGTCGACGCCGCGTCGAGCATCAACGCCCACAGCTCGCCACCGCCGCCCTTGGACTGCTTCGTCGACGTGTCGGGCACGCCGGGGATGCCAGTGACCCGGTGCGGAGCGTCGGAGGCAGCCCCCACCTCGAGGCCCAACGCATCAGCGAGGCGTCGCGCCGGGTCGACCGTGACCACGACGACACGCCGGCCGGCACGTGCTGCAGCCACGCCGAGGGCGGCTGCGGTGGTGGTCTTGCCGACACCGCCGGGGCCGCACGTGACGATCAGTTCGGCCGTGGCAATCTCATGCGCAAACGTCTGCTCGTCGGCGGGCTTCTCGATCACATCGGGCTGCTCGGTGCTCATACGGACGCCTCCGATGCAACGAGTGGCGACACCAATGCGTCGGCCAGTTCACCGAGGTTGTGGATCGTGAGCCTGGGGGTGGCCAACCGAGGGAGACCGACGATCGGCGTGCCGATGCTCGTCGTCAGCCGCTCGATCTGTTGACGCTGACGCGCCAGGCGTTCGCGGCCGAAGTCGGTCGACGACGCAAGGGCTGCTTTTGCCGACGCCGACAACTTGATCTTGTGCGAGCGGGCCGCCATCGCGGGCGTCTTGTCGAGGCCGGCACGATCGGCCCAGCAGGCGTTGACCACCGTGGGCAGCAAGCTGAGTCCGATGTCGCGCTGCAGTTCGACGGCCAGCTCCAACGCCTCGGTCACCGGCGTCTCCTCAGGCAGCGTCACGATCATCGCCTGACAGCGAGCCGGGTCGCGCAACATGGCGTCGACCTCGACCGACTGATCGCGGACCGGGCCGGATTGGACCACGTCGGACAGTCCGGTGGCCGAACGCAGGAACGGCGCAGCATGGCCAGCGGGTGGAGCATCGACGATGATCAGATCGGCAGCACGCTCGCGTTCGAGTTCCTTGATCTTGCCGAGCACCAGCAGGTGTTCGAGGCCGGGTGTCGCAGCTGCGATCATCGGCAGGGACGCCGCCGACGCAGCGCGACGCAGCATCCCACCGACGCCCTTGAGTTCGAGATAGTCGCCGAACGCCTGGTCAGCGGGAATGGTGCGCCCACGCACCTGTCCTGCACCCTTGATACGGCGAAGGATCCGGTCGTTCGCGTCGAGTTCGCGCCCACCGAGCAGCGGGCCCATCCCGGGGCGACCGTCGACGGCCACGTAGAGCACGTTGGCGCCTTCGCGTGCGGCAGCCAGCGCGTATGCCGCAGCAACCGTGGACGAGCCGACGCCGCCCTTTCCGGCGACGACGGCGACGCGTGTGCTGGTCAACCAGTCAGGTGCAGCCATCACCCATCACGGTACCGGCCCAATGCCGCCACGGACTGTCTCGTGTCGTCAGGCACGCTCGTTCACAGGCGGCCCAGAGCGCCGCTGCGCCCATCACACCACCCGTCGTGTCGACGCCAGTGCGGTCAGCGTTCGGCCCGTGCAGCGAACCGGGGTCCGGCGAGGCCGACATGGCTACCGATCGGACGCCCGACCGCTGCACATGCCACCCGCGCTGCCTCGACCAGTCCGTCGATCGACATCCCGGTCGAGACCCCCATGGCATCGAGGACGTGGGCGAGATCCTCGATCGGGACATTTCCGCTCGCATTGGGCGCGAACGGGCAACCGCCGAGGCCACCGACACTGGCGTCCAGCCGGCGAACACCGTGCTCGATGGCCACGAGCGCGTTGGCGATCGCGAGGCCCCGCGTGTCGTGCAGGTGCGCGCCGAGCGGCACATCGACCGCATCGGCCACCGCTGCTGACCAGTACCGCGATCTCTGTTGGAACCGCGACGCCGATGGTGTCGGCGAGGCCGATCGTCGATGCTCCGGCGTCAACAGCGATGCGAGCCACCTCAGCAACGCGTGCCGGATCGACCCGATGCTCGAACGGACAGCCCATCGCCGTGCGCGAGCGTGATCTCGATGGTCGCACCGCCGGCGATTGCTGATGCAGCCGACTCGGCGAACTGTCCGAGCGCCTCGTCGGTGCCTGCGCCGGCATTGTGGCGACTGTGGGTGTCGCTCACCGACACCACGAACTGCACATGGGTCAGGCCGGCAGCCAGGGCCCGTTCGGCACCGCGCCGATTGAGCACGAGACCCCATCGCGTGACGCCGCTGTCAGCTGCGAGCTGCGCCGTCGCCGCGCAGAACGCGTCGGCATCGCCGAGCGCTGGGACACGGTCGGGTCGCACGAAACTCGTGAGTTCGAGGTCGCGGACGCCGGCAGCCACCAACGCTTCGAACACGGCCAGTTTGGCGGTGATGTCGATCGGCGTCTCGTCCTGCAGCCCGTCGCGGAGGCTCACGTCTCGCAACGTCACCGCCTCGGGAACGCGTTGGGCAATCGACATCTCGCCAGTCTCCCGCTTTCGTCGCACCATCGTCGACTCGGTAGACAACAACCATGCACACCAACACCGCTGGCGACACCAGCAACGACCCGGCCCCGCGAACCGGTCCGCTGCTCGGCGTGCGAGTGCTGGAGCTGGGCAACTTCATCGCCGGGCCGTTCGCGGGGCAGCTGTTCGGCGACTATGGCGCCGAGGTGATCAAGATCGAGGCGCCCGACGGTGACCCGATGCGCCACTGGGGGGTCAGCGTCGACGATTCGAGCCTGTGGTGGCCGATCATCGCCCGCAACAAGCGATCTGTCGTGGCCGACCTGAAGGACCCCGACGACCTGGCCGTCGTGCAGCGCCTCGCAGCCGAGAGCGACGTGGTGCTGGAGAACTTCCGTCCTGGCGTGCTGGCCAAGTTCGGGCTCGACTACGACACGTTGGCGGCGACGAACCCCGCCATCATCGTCACCCATGTGTCGGGCTTCGGCCAGACCGGGCCCCGCGCCACCGAGGCCGGATTCGGCTCGATCGGCGAGGCAGTCGGCGGCATCCGCCACACGACCGGCGACGCCGACCGACCGCCGGCACGATGCGGCGTGAGTCTCGGCGACTCGCTCGCGGCGATGTTCGCCGTGATCGGCACGCTCGCCGCATTGCACGAACGCTCCACCAGCGGGAGGGGTCAGGAGGTCGACGTGGCGATCTACGAGGCGGTGGCGGCGCTGATGGAGTCGTCGATGGTCGACTTCGAGGTGGCCGACGTGCTGCGCAGCCGCTCGGGTGGAGCGCTGCCCGGCGTGGCACCGGCGAACGCGTATCCCACCAGCGACGGTTCGGAGGTGCTGATCGCCGGCAACGCCGACACGGTGTTCGCTCGGCTGTGCGATGCAATGGGACGCCCCGATCTCGCCGTCGACGAGCGGTACGCCACTCACGTCGCTCGCGGCGAACACGAACGGGAACTCGACGCACTGGTCGTCGGAGTGGACCGCAACGATCGACTCCGATGAACTCCTCGCACTGCTGCGAGCACACGCCGTTCCCGCGGGCCGGGTCTACACCGCAGCCGACATGCTCGTCGACGAGCACTACGCCGCGCGCGACATGGTGCAACGCCGGACCGCTCGAACCGGTGTCGACACACCGATGATCGGCGTGGTCCCCAAGTTCTCACGCACCCCCGGCAGTATCACCGACGTCGGCCCGACCCTCGGCGAACACACCGACCACTACCGCTGACATCACGCCTGGGGTCTGACCCCAGGCGTGATCGATCACGTGTGGGGTCTGACCCCAGGCGTGATCAGAAGTCGTCGTCGAAGGAGACGTCGCCGGCGACGCCGACCTGGTAGCTGCTGACGGTGCGCTCGAAGAAGTTCGAGAGACCTTGCACGTCTTGCAGCTCCATGAAGCTGAACGGGTTTTTCGAGCCGTACTCGGGGGCGTAGCCGAGTTGCGCGAGGCGCTGGTCGGCAACGAACTCGAGGTAGGTGCGGGTGTCGGCCAGGCTCATGCCCGACACACCTTCGCCCAGTACGTCAGCAGCGAACAGTTGCTCGCAGTCGATGGCCTCGTTGAGCATCGCACGGATGTCGGCTTCGAGATCGGCGTCGAACAGCTCCGGCTCTTCCTTGCGGACCGTGTCGACCACTTCGAACGCGAAGTTCATGTGGCAGCTCTCGTCGCGGAACACCCAGTTGGTGCCGTCGGCGAGCCCGTTGAGCAGGCCCTTGGACCGCAAGAAGTACACGTAGGCGAACGCTGCGAAGAAGAACAGCCCTTCGATGCAGGTGGCGAAACAGATCAGGTTGAGCAGGAACTGCCGTCGCTCCGAGGGGGTCTCGATCTTCTCCAAGCCCTGGATCGAGTCGATCCACTTGAAGCAGAACTCGGCCTTGGCCCGAATCGACGGAATGTTCTCGACCGCCGAGAACGCTGCCTCGCGCTCGTTCATGTCGGGGATGTAGTTGTCGAGCAGCGTGAGGTAGAACTGCACGTGCAACGCCTCTTCGTAGAGCTGGCGCGACAGGTACATCCTCGCCTCAGGGGCGTTGATGTGCTGGTACAGGTTGAGCACCAGGTTGTTCGACACGATCGAGTCGCCCGTGGCGAAGAACGCAACCAGGCGCGACACGAGGTGACGCTCGGCGGGCATCAGCTTGCGTTCGAGGTCGACGAGGTCGTCGGAGAAGTCGATCTCCTCCACGGTCCAGGTGTTCTTGATGGCGTCGCGGTACATGTCGTAGAACTGCGGGTACCGCATCGGGCGCAGGGTGAGGTCGTAGCCGGGATCGAGGATGTTGGTCGGCCGGGCCGCGCCGACCGGTGGGGCCGAGTCGTACTCGTCGGCGAGCGTTTCTCCCGGCGCAGTACTGGGTTCGTAGTCGTGAATCGGGTCGATGAGTGCCATCAGTCGCATGCCTCGCAGGTTTCGGGGTTCTCGAGGCTGCACGCAATGGCTTCCTCGTCGGTGAAGGTCTTCGTGGGCGCAGCGTCGACGAGGGGCGCAATGGTCGTGTCGACTCCCACCGGCTTGGTGCCGCCGGCGGGCGGGGTCGATGTCGGTGTCGGTGTCGATGTCGATGTCGATGTCGATGCTGAGGCCTTGGCCACACCGGACGTGGTGCTCTGGTTGATGCGCGTGGCCGGGCGGCTGCGCAAGTAGTAGGTGGTCTTCAATCCGGCCTTCCAGGCGTGGAGGTACATCGACGACAACTTGCCGATGGTGGGTGTCTCCATGAACAGGTTGAGCGACTGGCTCTGGTCGATGAAGGCGCCGCGTTCGGCGGCCATGTCGATGAGCGCACGCTGCGGGATCTCCCAGGCGGTGCGGAACACTTCCTTGAGCTCTTCGGGAATCCGGTCGACGTCTTGCACCGAGCCCTCGGAACGCTTGATGTCGTTGATCATCTGCTCGTCCCACAAGCCGCGAGACTGCAGCTCGCGGACCAGGTAGCGGTTGATCTGCATGAACTCGCCCGACAGCGTCTCGCGCTTGAACAGGTTCGACACCTGCGGCTCGATGCACTCGTAACAACCGGCGATCGAAGCGATCGTGGCGGTGGGCGCGATGGCGATCAACAAGCTGTTGCGCAGACCGTGCGCCGTGATGCGTGCGCGCAGCGCGTCCCAGTCGAGTTCGGCCGGCGGCGTGACACCACCGTTGGCCACATCCCACAGGTCGAACTGCAGGTCACCGTTCGCGGCGCGGGTGCCCTCGAACGCCTCGTGCGGGCCGTTGACCTCGGCGAGTTCGGTGGATGCCCACAGCGCATGGAAGTAGATGTGAGCGCTGATCGTGCGGCTGAGATCCTTCGCGTCGGCCGAGTCGAACGACAGGCCCTGCTTGAAGAACACGTCCTGCAGACCCATCAGGCCGAGTCCGACCGGACGCCACTTGTGGTTCGAGAACTCGGCTTCGGACGTCGGGTAGTAGTTGATGTCGATCACCCGGTCGAGCAGCGGCACCACCTGGCGCACGACCGTGCCGAGCTTGGCGTAGTCGAACGTGCCGTCGGCAGCGACGTAGGCGCCCAGGTTGAGCGAGCCGAGGTTGCAGACCGCGGTGTTGTCCTGGTCGGTGACCTCGAGGATCTCGGTGCACAGGTTCGACAGGTGCACCACCCGGGGGCTGCCGTCATCGTTGGCGGCGCCGGTCTGATTGCACTTCTCGTTGGAAGCATCCTTGAACGTGACCCAACCGTTGCCGGTCTGGGCAAGGGTGCGCATCATCTTCGAGTACAGCTGGCGTGCCGGCACCTGCTTCTCGTAGAGACCGGCCTCTTCGGCAGCGACGTAGGCACGTTCGAACTCCTCGCCGAACAGGTCGGTGAGGTGCGGCACCTGCTTGGGGTCGAACAGGCTCCACTGCCAGTCCTTCTCGACACGCTCCATGAACAGGTCGGGGATCCAGTTGGCGATGTTGAGGTTGTGTGTGCGGCGAGCATGGTCGCCGGTGTTGTCGCGCAACTCGAGGAAATCTTCGATGTCGGCGTGCCACGATTCGAGGTAGACGCAAGCGGCACCCTTTCGGCGCCCGCCCTGATTGACCGCAGCCACCGACGAATCGAGCGTGCGCAGCCACGGCACGATGCCGTTCGACAGGCCGTTGGTGCCCTGGATCAGGCTGCCCTTCGCACGCACCCGGTGCCAGGCAACGCCGATGCCACCGGCGAACTTCGACAGCTTCGCGATGTCGGTGTAGCGCTTGTAGATGCCTTCGAGGCTGTCCTCGGGCGAATCGAGCAGATAGCAGCTCGACATCTGGCTGTGGGAGGTGCCGGAGTTGAACAGCGTCGGGCTCGACGGAAGGTACGCCAGCGACGACATCAGGTCGTAGAACTTGACCGCCTCGTCGACGTCGGTGCACAGACCACACGCCACGCGCAGGAAGAAGTACTGGGGGGTCTCGATGACCTCGCGGCCGCGACGGGTGACGCAGGAGGTACCGGTCGTACACGGTGCGCAGCCCGAAGAACTCGAAGCTGCGGTCGCGGTCGGAGTCGATGGCGGCATTGAGCGCCGGGGCATTGGCGTTGACGAACGCCAGGACCTCGTCGGACACCAGACCTTCGGCGTGGCCGACGGCGATCGACTCGGAGAACCATGGGATGTTCTGATTGCGGACTTCCTTGTCGACCACGGTGGCAAGCAGGCGAGAGGCGAGCTTGGAGTAGCTCGGCTCCTCGACGATGAGCCCCGCCGCGGTACGGATCGACAGATCGTCGAGCTCGCGGGTGCTGGCACCGTCGGCGAGCGCCGAGATCGTGCGGGTGGCCACACGCATCGGATCGACGCCGAGCAGGCCCTCCGACGCACGAGCGATCGCGTTCACGATCTTGTTGACATCAACCGGCTCGAGCGCACCGCTGCGCTTCTTCACCCGCATGCCACCAGCGGTCGGCTGAGCACTCGAGGCAGGAGCCTTCGCGGTGTCGGTCAGCGTCGGCGCTGCACCGGCACGAACTGCTGATTCGGTCGTCGCGGCATTGTCGTCGATCACTGTCATCGTGGGGTTCTCCTGCTCGTTCGTTGCGTCATCGTCTGGTCATCTGGAAACTCTGGAAGGTGGTCATGGACTGCTGGCCGACCACCAGATGTCGTGGTCGCATTCCGCCCCACACACCACATGTCGTGGCAACGGAGTCCGTAATTACAGCAGTGAAACTACGGGCGTGTCAACCGTGTCGTCGAGAAACCGTCAACTTGCCTGAACAGCGGCCACGTCGCTACGGCGCCCGGCGGCCTGATCTGGTGGCCTGACATCGGCGAGTTCAGCTCGACGGCGCAGTTTCGACCACACCTCCTCGACCGATTCGGCCGTCGCGTGCACGAAATCGAGGCCGGGCGCCGTTGGCTGCGCTCGATCTCGTTCGGCTTCGGCGTACCAGATCTCCTCGACCTGGAGCAATCGACCGTCACGCCCGCGCACGTTGTTCTCGCGGAACTCCAGCGTGGTACGCCAACCAGCGCGCTCGAGTTCGCGGCGATCGGTCTGTGCGAGGACGGCACCGTGCTGGCGCTGGCGAAGCAACCGCTGGCGAGGTGTGGGAAGGACTCGGGTGACCACGGCACCCATCTTGAACGAACGACCCTGTGGAGCGTCAGTCCCGATTGCTTGTGAATTTGCCGGCATCGGCTGGGGACAAGTGCCCAGAACTGTGTGCCGCCTGTGGGCACGGGATCAGCGCAGACGCGTCGGCGCCCAGCACCGACGACATCGGCACTGGGCGATCGAGTACCTCGCAGATCGACGACGCCGGGCGTCAGCTTGCGAGAATCTTGGCCTTCTCGGCAGCGAACTCGGCGTCGGTCAACGCACCGGAGGCGTGGAGTTCAGCCAACTGCGTCAGCTGTTCGACCTCGGTCGCAGCAGGCGCCGCAGCCGCAACCGGCGCCGGAGCCGGCGCCGCGTACTGCTGTTGGGCGTCGTACTGCTGCTGCGCTTCGTACGCAGCGGCTTCGTCCTGGGTCTGGTACCGGTTGTCCTGCCGGCGGCGAACACGGCCGGAGACTGCAGTGGCAGTTCCAGCCACCACGGCAGTGCCAACTGCGGCTCGCATGAGGGGTCGTCGTCGCAACATGATGCTCTCGCTTTCTCAGCTGGCGTCTGCCAGAACGGATTCCAACTCTTCGGCGATCTCAGCGGGAATGCGCCCGCCTTCGAGGAGAACCCCGCCCGCACGCCGAAGCGCATCGCCGAACGGTACGGCCCAGAGGTCTTCCCACACGATCAGCAGCACCGAGGCGCCTTCTGCGATCGATTCAGCGGCATGAGCGATGTCGTCGGGTCCGATCACACCACCGACCGTGCCGGAGATCTCCATGAAGGCGCTGAGGTGTTCGTGCTCATCCACCTCGAGCACCACTGCGCTGCCGTCGTCGCCCTTGGCGACGAAGACGAGATCGACCACACGGATCAACCCGGCGTCGACGAGCGACACCAGGCCAGGAACGATCTCACCGGAGAAGTTGTTGTCGGGAAAGCCGACGATGATGTATTCCAGCGACGCTGTCATGAATCCTCCGCAAGGGCTCGGGGTCGGTGCAGCCGTCGACCACGGCCGCTGTACGCAATCTAGAGGAGCCGCTCCCCACCGACCTCACCCAGTTGAGGTGATCTGGCTGCGCGGGGTCCGGGTGCGCGGCAGGCTCCGCCGCTCCACTGCGTGCCTCCGCCGGGGTCTCACCTCCAACGGGTGATGACAACAGCGCCACCGCCGTCCACCATGGAAGTCCCGGAACCGGTCGGGAAACCACCCCCGGCTGTCACCCCAGTCCACCAGCGAGCGGAGCAACGATGAGCAACAGTGAACTCGACGAGATGGGACCCATCGACTACCTCGTCGTCGAATTCCCAGCCGGACATGCCAACTTCAGCGGCGAGATGGCTGCCGAGCTGGCCCGCCTGAGCCAGTCGGGAACCATTCGGGTGCTCGACCTCCTCGTGCTCGTCAAGAACAGCGACGACACCGTCGACGCCTACGAGATCGACGACCTCGACGAGGTCAGCGAACTCGTGGAACTCGAGGCAGAGATCGCCGAGCTCCTCTCCGCCGACGACGTCGCCCACCTGGCCGCGGCCATGGAACCAGGCAGCGTTGCCGGTGTCGTGGTCTGGGAGAATCTCTGGGCGGCCCCGTTCGGGTCTGCCGCACGCCGCGCCGGCGGCCAGTTGATCGCCACCGGGCGCATCCCGATCCAAGCGATTGCGGCCTCGCTCGAGGCCGACGAACCCAACGAAGGAGAATGACCATGCCACTTCGACCAGCACGCAGAGCACGACGAGCCGTCGTCGGCGCCCCGGTGGCCAGAACCGCCGCAGTCGTCGGTACCGCCGCAGTCGTGTCCCACGGCGTCAACCGTCGTCAGGATCGCCGCCAGGGCCGTCGCTGACGGCGGCGCTGCACCAACGGTCCAACTCGACCGGCGCGCCGCTGCACACGCAGCGGCGCGAACAGCACGCCGAAGAACGACACGACCACCGAACCAGTCCCATCCGGCGAGGACACCACCATCGGCCCGCGCTGGCTGCCTGGGCTGTTGATCGTGCTCGCCACGCTGCTGGCCACGATGACCACGTGGACACGTACCCAGGCACTCGACACCGACCGGTGGGTCGAGGTCAGCGGGGAGCTGCTCAACGAGCCCCAGGTCCAAGAGGCACTCGCGTTGTACCTCACCGACGAGTTGTTCTCGTCGATCGACATCGTCCTCGACTTCACCTCGTGGTTCTTCGAGATCTTGGTGGTCGCGTTGTACGCCGGGGCGGTCTTCGGTCTGCTGATCATCGGGTTCTCGGTGCTGATCGGGCCGTCAGGAGTTGGAGGCCACCGACCCCTCATCTGCAGGGCCCGGTTCACCACCTGACGCAGAACTCGACGACGCCGAACCGGTCAGCGAGCCCGCGTCCAGGGCGTCGACGGCGATCGATTCACCGGCTCGACCAACGGCACCTCACTGCGACGTGACCGGTCTGCCAGCGGTCGCGGCCGCAGCGGGAGCCTCCGGCGGCGCTGGCTTCAGCCTGGCCGACACGACGTACGACACCACGACAGCCACGATCACGACCGGCGTCAGCTGCAGCCCGTCGGATTGCAGGAACAACACGACCAGGAGTACCGAGACGAGCGGCAAACCGAGCATCGCCACCGTCATGGCTCCGATGCCCATCGCCGCCCCGGCGATCATGGGAAGGCCGGGGAGGTGCGACATCAGGATCCCGAGTGCGGCACCGATGAACATGCCGGGGAACACCGGCCCACCACGAAAGCTCGTGAGCGCAGCGCCGTAGGCCAACGACTTGCACACCACGAGCAGGGCAAGCGCCCCGACGGTCCAACTCGACGCTTCGGTGATCAGCGGGCCCAGCTGATCCTGCCCCGAGAACAGCACATCGGCGTAGGTCTTGTCCGTGGCGCTCACGAAGATCAGGGTGACCACACCGATGAAGATCCCGACCAGCGGCATCAGCAGCACCATGCGCCGCTCGATGATGGGTTGGAAGAACAGTGCGCCCCTCGTGATCCCCGTACCGATCACGGCCGCCACCACGCCGATCGCGATCGCCCACAGAAACTGCCCGAGCGTCGGTGAGCCGACGGGAGGAAGGTCGGCGATGGCGAGTGAGAAGGTACCGAACCCGGTCCAATTGTCGAGCCCGACGTAGATGAGCGAGCCGATGCCGGCGGCCAGCAGGCCCGGCACCAGGACGATGCCCATCATCGACCCACCGAGGCCGGCGGCCTCCATCAACAAGAACACGCCGGCCAGCGGGGAACCGAGCAACGTGGCGATCGCGGCGAAGCTCCCGGCAGCACCGACGACCATGACCGCCGTAGCCGGCGCGTCCTTCTTGATCAGACGCACGGCGAGCACACCCATCCCGCTGCCGATCGCGATCAGCGGAGCCTCGGGTCCGAGCACCACGCCGAGACTCAGGGTCAAGAATGCCGCAAGAGCAATACCAGGCAGCTCGATCGGCGGTACCGGGCCGCCCGTCTTGAACCCCTCAGCCGGCTTGTGTCCCGCCTCGCCGGGCAGATACCGGATGGTGAGGGCCACGAGCAGGCCACTGAGCGCGAGCGGCAGGATCGGCCACCAACCCGGCTGGTCGCCGAAGCCGAGGTCGCTCGGCAGCGTCGTGAACACGTACTTCTGGGCCTCGGCGATGCCTTGCAGGAAGAAGTAGGCAACCGCGGCGACCGGGACACCCGTGATCGCTCCGAGGAGCAACAGCCCGACGTACTCCGGGCTCCGCAGCAGCGTGGCGGGGTCGGGAGCAGCAACCGTCGTGGAGTCAGTCATGGGTGCAACACTCCCGGTGTGGTGTGCGAGCACATCGCTCGGTCGTGCGGTGCCGTTGGTTCCCCATCGGTCCGGGAGCGTAGGCCAGATCGCGGCCCATGTCCTCAGCTGATCCGGGCACGACGAGAACATCACCCGCTTCGGGGGGTGCGAGGCTGGACCCTCCCCACGAGACTGAGCGCCGACTGCGCACGGTCCACACCCAGATCGGGACGCCGAGCCGGTCGCTCCCGACGCTTGGGTCGTTCTCATCGCCGTTCGAACGAGCGATTAGGGTCGGAGACAGCTCGCCAGACACCAACCATCGACCGCCCTGCAAAGAAGAAAGACTCCCACCATGGTCCACCAGCATGTCTCCAACGACGAAGCACTCGACCCGGCGTATGCCGGCCGGTTTGCGCACGCACCGATCCCCAAGAACCGCATGCCCGACGTCGAGTCGATGCCGGGAGCGGTGTACCGGATGATCCACGACGAGCTGCTGCTCGACGGCAGCTCACGCCTCAACATGGCAACGTTCGTGACGACGTGGATGGAGCCCGAGGCCGAGAAGTTGATGGCCGAGACGTTCGACAAGAACATGATCGACAAGGACGAGTACCCGCAGACCGCCGAGATCGAGCGGCGTTGCGTGAACATCGTTGCCGAGCTGTTCAACGCCCCGACGAACGGCGACGCCATCGGAGTTTCGACGATCGGCTCCAGCGAGGCCGTGATGCTCGGCGGGCTCGCGATGAAGTGGAAGTGGCGTCAGCGCCGCGAGGCAGCCGGGCTGCCCACCGACAAGCCGAACATGGTGATGGGCTCCAACGTCCAGGTCGTGTGGGAGAAGTTCTGCCGGTACTGGGACGTCGAGCCGCGCTACGTGCCGCTCACCGAGGACTGCTTCACCGTCGCCCCCGACACCGTGATGGAGTACGTCGACGAGAACACCATCGGCGTGATCCCCATCCTCGGCACCACCTACACCGGCGAATTCGAGCCGATCAAGGAGATCCACGACCGCGTGGTGGCATACAACGCGGAGCACGACCTCGACATCCCGATCCACGTCGATGCCGCCAGCGGCGGATTCGTGGCGCCGTTCCTGCACCCCGATCTCGAGTGGGACTTCCGACTCCCACAGGTCAAGTCGATCAACGTGTCCGGACACAAGTACGGCTTGACGTATCCGGGCATCGGGTTCGTCGTGTGGCGTTCCGCCGACGAGCTGCCCGAGGACCTGGTGTTCCACGTGAACTATCTCGGCGGCGACATGCCGACCTTCACGCTCAACTTCTCGCGCCCGGGCAACCAGATCGTCGGGCAGTACTACAACTTCGTCCGCCTCGGTCGCGACGGCTACCGGCGCATCATGGAGTCGCTGCGCGACACCGCCGTACACATCTCCTCGGCGGTCGCCGAGATGGGCCCGTTCGAGGTCGTCAGCGACGGCTCTGCGATCCCCGTGCTCGCCTTCAAGGTCAAGGACGCCTCGAAGTTCACCGTGTTTCACGTCTCCGAGCAGCTTCGTGCCGGTGGTTGGCAGGTGCCTGCCTACACGATGCCCGCCAACGCCGAGGACGTCGCCGTGCTGCGCGTGGTGGTCCGCGAGGGGTTCGGGATGGATCTCGCCGACATGCTGCTCGAGGCGCTCGCCAAGGCTGTTGCGCATCTCGAAGCGTTCCCGCCGCCGCAACCCGCGCCGGCGCCCGGATTCAGCCACACGTGAGTCGCATGCGAGCATCCACGTGATGCAGTGGCGTCGCCCAGTCGGATGGAGGCCGCATGACCGCAGCTGGCGCACTGCCCTGCTTTTCATCGTTGGTTCGTCACTGTTCGCCATCGGATCGTTTCCGCCCTACTCGCAGTTCGTCGACGGCAGGGTGGTCGGCATCACGTTCGTCCTCGGGTCGTTGTTCTTCACCGCGGCCGGGTACAGCACCTTCCTGCAGGTGATCAACGACGACCCGCAGGCGATCGACGCCAGCCAGCCGGCCACGAAGTACTGGGCCTGGTCGCCACGAGAGGCGATGTGGTGGGCCGCGGTGACCCAGTCGATCGGCACGCTGCTGTTCAACATCAACACCATCGACGCCACGGTCACGACGTTCACCGTCGAAGAGACCAACCGCCTCGTCTGGGTGCCCGACTTCTTCGGTTGCATCGCCTTCCTCGTGTCCAGCCACATCGCCTGGATGCATCTCAACGGACGGTTCTGGCGCCGCGACACCGAGAGCGCCGAGTGGTGGTCGGATTTCCTCCCCTACCTCGGCTCGGTGCTCTTCATGGCCGCAGCGCTTGCGTCGTTCACGCTGACCACGACCGGCGAGCCGCTCAACATCGCTCTGGTCAACACCGGCACATTCCTCGGCGCCATCTGCTTCCTCCTCGCTGCCTACGTGACGCTTCCTGCGACCACTCCCGACACGAGCCACTGACGTGAAACGACGAACCGAGCAACACGACACTGCGCCCATCAACGTCGGCCTGCGCGAGCGGTTCCGCTACCGATTCGACAACGTGCTGGCACGGGGAACCACGGCAGCGCTGGCCTGGCTGGGACTGGTGACGCTCGGCGCCGTGTTCTTCAGCGCCCTCCTGCTCAGCATCTTCGGCGTCACGTTCACCGGCAGCGAGAACACCGGGTTGATCGAAGACTTCTGGCAGAGCTTGCTCCGCATCCTCGACACGGGCACCATGGCCGGGGACGTCGGTTGGGGACGGCGAATCCTTGCACTGCTCGTCACGCTGTTCGGCTTGCTCGTCGCCGGCACGCTGATCGGCATCATCGCGGCCGGGGTCGAGGACCGCATCGACAGCATGCGTCGCGGGCGCAGCACCGTGATCGAGTCGGGGCACATGGTGGTCCTGGGCGGATCGAGCCGTCTGCCGATGATCATCCGACAGCTCGCTCTGGCGAGCGCCGAACGAGGCCCGAACACCATCGTCGTGTTGGGCCAGACCGACCCGACCGAACTCCGACGAGCCGTGAACGAGGCGCTCCCCGATCGACACCAGACACGTGTCGTCTATCGATTCGGAGATCCGACGGTTCGAGCCGATCTCTCCATCGCCAGGGTCGGCGAAGCCCGCGGCGCCATCGTGCTGTGCGAGGGCGACAGCGACCTTGCAGCCACACAGACGGTGCTGGCGCTCCACGCCGAGCTCGGCGGTCTCCACGATCTGCCCGTGGTGGCCGAAGTGACCGATCCAATCACGGCGGAACGACTGGTGCTCGCCTGTGGTCCGACGATGCATCCCGTGGTGACCGCTCAGGCCATCGCGAAGACCGCGGCGTTTGCGCTGCGCCAGCGAGGTCTGAGCAGGGTGGTCAGCGAGCTCACCGACTTCCAGGGGTCTGATCTGCATGTGACCGCCCGTCCCGAACTGGTGGGCCTCCGCTTCGACGAGATCGTCGACCGGTTCGAGAACGCTCGCCCGCTCGGGTTCGCGCGTCTCGACGGCCGATTCGATCTCAATCCACCGGCTGCGTCCACCCTCGCTGACGGTGATCGACTCGTCATGATCGCCAACGACCTCGAGACGATCGAACAAGCTGCATCGTCGACACGTCTGTCCCGCGGCGAGGCCACCGACCTCGTCACTGCGGCGGGCGAGGAGCACATCCTCGTGGTGGGGTGGAACCCACTGGGTGCACACATGATCAGCGGCTGGGCCGCAGCGACATCGGCAACGTCCACCGTCGAGGTGGCGTTCGACCCGCGCCTGATCGACCCCGGCGACGTCATCCTGCCCCCGATCGATGTCGAGGTTCGGCTGTCGCCGACTCCGGAGGTGTCCACGCTCGACCTCGGTCAGCCGCCGACCACGATCGTCGTGCTCGGCTACACGTCGATCGACAGCAGCGACGCTGATGCACGCACGCTGCTCGACCTGATGCATCTCCGTCGGCGCTGTGCCGCTGCGGGAACGACGCCACGCCTGGTCGTGCAGTTGCTCCACGACGACCATGCCGACCTCGCCGAGCTCACCGGGCCCAACGACTTCCTGATCAGCGCAGCGTTCGGCAGCCAGTTCATCGCACAGCTCATCGAGCAGCCCGAACGCCGAGCGGTGCTGCTCGGGTTGTACGGGGGCGCTGATGCGTCGATCCGCATGGTTCGATGTGATCACCTCGATCTGATCGGGAGTTTCACGATGCGCGAGGTCGTCACCACTGCCTACGCCGCTGGTGTCCTCGCGATCGGATGGCGGCACACGGGCAACGGCAACGGCGATGTCGTGCTCAATCCCCATGCAGGGCAGCGCGTGACGCTGTCGCCCGACGACGAGATCATCGTGGTGGGCTGACAAGCCACCCTGCGGGCCTCAGAATCCTGGAATGAACTCCTGGCACGCGAGGAGTGCCGCAGCAAACGCCGGGTCGCTCGGGTCCACACCGCCGAGCAGTTCCTCGCCGTTCGGGTCTGCCAGGATGTCGCCGACGTCGATCTCGGGAACGTCGACGCCGACGTCGCGCAAGCAGTCGAACAGTGCCACCAACTGGTCGAACTCGCCGGTTCCCGACGGCACGAACACGTCGTCGGCGCCGATGGTGTCGGCCCGGCAACCGGCATCGTCATCGGGGAGTTCGAGATCGACCAGGTAGTCGATCACGACCCTGTCGACACACGGGATCGACAAGAACGCGGTGTGCCCATCACCCTCCACCGTGTACAGCGTTGCCGCGTCGAGGAACGCCGCCATCTCGACGGCCCACTCGTACGGGGTGGCCGGGTCGCCCGTGGTGCCGATCACCAGGATCGGCGCGGAGCCTTCTGCGGGTCCGATCCGGATGGGGTCGATCGGGTCGGGTGTCCCCAGGCAACCGGTGCTGGCCCGCAGGAAGTCGCCGAAGTAGACCGAGGAGTCGGCCGCGACGTCGCTCTGGCGGCGCACGTCGTCGATCGGGGGGCGCCGGGGGTCGTCGGCGCAGTTGATCGCCAGTCCAGCGACCTGGCTGTTGTCGTAGGTTCCGTCGAACTGACGACCGAGATACGAATCGGCGAGCGCGGCGAGCAGCGACCCGTCCTGTTGCGTGTCGGCGATGAACAACGCATCGGCAAGCACCGGCCACAACTGGGTGCTGTAGAGCGCCGCCACCACCCCGAGTTGCAGTTCACCCGGGGTCAGCACCCGGTCGCCGTCGTCGGTGGGGAAACTCCCGACCTCTGCAATCTCCTCGACGAGGCCGGCGTACACCTCGAGCGTCGAGGCGATGTCATCGGTGCCGAGCGGGCAGTCTGCGTCGGCGTCGCACGCTGCCGCGAAGCTCTGCAGTGCTGCGTCGAAGCCAGGTCCCTGCTCGAGGCCGATCTGGGCAAGATCGTCGGTGGGCTTCACCGCCCCGTCGAGCACGAGCGCACGTACCCGCTCCGGGAACAGCTCGGCGTAGGTGGCACCGAGTCGCGTGCCGTAGGAGAAACCGACGTAGCTCAGTTGGTCGTCGCCGAGCGCCTGGCGGATCAGGTCGAGGTCACGTGCTGCGCTGTTGGTGCCCACGTAGGGGGCGAGGTCTGCGGTCTCAGCCGTGCAGTCGTCGGGCAGCCCCAGCGCCTCGGCCACCAGCACCGCCCAGCCGTCGTCGTCGCCAGCAGTCAAGAGGCTCACGTTGTCGTCGACGTCGACGTCACACTCGACGGCAGTGCTCGCTCCCACGCCGCGCGGGTCGAACGAGACGAGGTCGAACCGGTCGGCCAACTCGGGCGGAACGATCGTTGCCGCAGCAGTCAGGAAGTCGATGCCCGAGCCGCCCGGTCCGCCGGGGTTGAACACGAGCGACCCAATCCGCTCGTCGGGATCAGCGGTGGCAGCTCTGGCGAGTTCGATGTCGATCGTGGCACCGTCGGGTGCGCCGTGATCGAGCGGCACCGGCAAGGTCGCGCAGTCGATCTGCAGGCCGAGGCCATCATCCACACCATCGCAGCGGCCCCAGTCGAGCGCAGTGTCGTCGACGGCGCCCGGCGCGGTGGTGTCGAGCGGCGTGGTGTCGAGCGGCGCGCTGTCGGCCGGCGGTTGCGTGTCGGGTGAGGGTTGCGAACCCGGCTCGTCGACCGACGAGACCTCGTTGGCCTCCACGCTGCGCACCGCCGGTGACGTCGAGCACGACGCCGCAACCGTCGCGACAACCATGAGGAGCACGATCCGGCGCACGCCGTCGACGGTACCCGCCGCGACCTCGCCAAGGGCTTCAGGAGCCGTGATTCTCTGGTTCTGCTGCGCCTCAGTGACCGCCGAGGAAGTTCTTCGCAACCGCGACCGCCAGCGCAACCAGGAGCACGCTGATGCCGACGAGCACCGACCGGGCCACACTCGCTCCGCCAGTCCGGGCGACTCCGAAACCAGCGCCACCGACCAAGCCGGCAAGCATCAGGCGAACGAGGTCGAACTCCACCGAGGCGCCGAACAGCACGATCGGCACGGTGGCGAGCGCCGCGACGAACGCCGCTCCAGCGAGCTGGGCCACGGCCGCTGCCGAGTCTCGCTCGGTCAAGGTGCCGCCGGCGATCCAACGCGCAGCGAGACGGAAGGCGAACAGGTGAGCAAGCGCCAGGCCGATCGTGGTTCCCCACACCAGGCCGATCGCCCGGACATGCTGCTCGTCGGCGCGATCGCCGAGTGCGATCAATGCTGCAAGCAGACACACCGCCACGTACAGCGCCATCGTGATCGCTTCGGTGGCCAGATGAGCTCGGTAGTCGGCATCGTGGGCCTCAGCGACTGGATCGGTCTCGGTGTTCACGCCGGCCAACGGTACACACCACCGCGATCGGCCAGCTTCAACCCTGCCATTTCGCAACGTACTCATCGCTCGGGTTCGTCGCCTGGGTGACGGCACCGGCGACGTCGACGGCTCGGCGAGCCAGGGTGCCGTGGCGCTCGCTCACGAAGCCGGCCCGCACGGAGGCAGCGATGAACGCGAAGAGGTCGTCGAAGTAGCCGTCGGGGTCACAGAACACGACCGGGGCTGCGACGATGCCGAGCTGGTTCCAGGTCATGATCTCGAAGGCCTCATCGAGGGTGCCGAAACCGCCCGGCAGCACGATCACGCCGTCGGCCAGCTCCGCCATCCGGGCCTTGCGTTCGTGCATCGACCCCACCACTTCGAGACGGGTGAGCCCGGTGTGTGCCACTTCGGCCGCGACCAGCTGTTCGGTCATCACCCCGATGACCGAGCCGTCGGCGGCGAGCGCGGCATCGGCAACCACGCCCATCAGGCCGACGTGGCCGCCGCCGTACACCAACTCGTGGTCGGCCTCGGCGATCGCTGTCCCGAGCGTCGCTGCGGTCGCCGCGAACGCCGGATCCTTGCCCGAACTCGAACCACAGAACACGCAGATCGCCGCCATGGCTGCATCATGTCGCAGACCCGGCGCCCATCGCCACACCCGACCGAACCGATCGACAAGCCGGGGAGCGGGATCTCGACGACCGTTGGGCTGGAATGGCTCGTCCGGTTACCGGCCAGTAACGTCGGGACCATGACCGTGATCGCTGCCCCCGACATGCCCGCCGCCGCTGACGCCATCGATCTTGCCGACCGGATCGTCGGCAAGGCGGTCCGCCAGCTCGCTGCCGCCGGCGGCCCCGACGTGCACCAGGTGCTGGCCTACGACATCGCCCACGCCGCCTCTGCAGTCGCCACGGCGCGCTCGCTGATCGATTACGGCGCCAAGGGCGACGTCGAGGCCAAGATCACGTGCGCATTCGCAGCCGACATGCTCCACGACCTCGCCGGCAAAGTGCTCGGTCGTGAGGACGAATGGGGCGTCGAACGCGACCCCCTGGCCAATGCGCACGCGTTCATCACACAGTTCCGGGCGCCGGAGTTCCTGGCCTCGCTCGCCGACACCGCCGGCCCCCGCCACCTCGACGACGACATGGAGATGGTGGCCGACACGTTCCGATCGTTCGCTGAGAACGTCATCGGGCCCCATGCAGAGCACGTCCACCGCACCAACGGCGACGTCCCCGAGGAGATCATCACCGGACTCGCGGAGCTCGGAGCGTTCGGCCTCAGCGTGCCGGCCGAGTACGGCGGCTTCAGCGAGGGTGGCGACTCCGAGTACATCGCCATGGTTGCCGCCACCGAGGAACTGTCACGCGTGAGCCTCGGCATCGGCGGCTCGTTGATCACCCGACCCGAAATCCTCACCCGAGCGCTCGTCAAGGGCGGCACCGAGGAGCAGAAGCAGCACTGGTTGCCCAAGCTCGCCACCGCCGAGGTCATGCCCGCGGTTGCCGTCACCGAGCCCGACTACGGCAGCGACGTGGCCGGCATCAAGGTCACCGCCACGCCCGCCCCCGGCCCCGACGGCGAGCCCGGCTGGGTGATCAACGGGGTGAAGACCTGGTGCACCTTTGGCGCCCGCGCCGACGCGCTCACCCTGTTGGCGCGCACCGACCCCGACCGTACCAAGACCCACCGCGGCCTCAGTCTGTTCATCGTGCCGAAGCCTCGCGGCGACAGCCACGGCTTCGAGCTCGCTCAGGATCCGATCGACGTCGACGGAACCGCCCGCATCGGCAAGATGGAGGGTCGCCCGATCGACACCATTGGCTACCGCGGCATGCACTCCTACGAGATCGCCCTCGAAGACTGGTGGGTCCCCGCCGCGAACCAGGTCGGCATGGAGGAGGGGCTCGGCAAGGGCTTCTACTACCAGATGGCCGGCTTCGAGAACGGCCGCCTGCAGACCGCAGCCCGCGCCGTCGGTGTGATGCAGGCCGCCTACGAAGCAGCGCTCGACTACGCCGAGAACCGCAAGGTGTTCGGCGAGGCGATCATCGACTACCAGCTCACTCGCGCCAAGCTCGGCCGCATGGCGGTGCTCACGCAGGCAGGGCGTCAGTTCTCCTACGCAGTGTCCACACTGATGGCCAAGGGTGAGGGCGCCATGGAGGCATCGATGGTGAAGGCGTACGTCTGCAAGGCCGCCGAATGGGTGAGCCGCGAGGCGATGCAGATCCACGGAGGCATGGGCTACGCCGAGGAGTTCCCCGTGAGCCGCCTCTACGTCGACGCCCGCGTGCTGTCGATCTTCGAAGGCGCTGACGAAACCCTCTGCCTCAAGGTGATCGCTCGCCAACTGATCTCCGCCAGCGCCGCCACCTGAGCCCAGCTGCCAACCCTCCTGCGCCAACCATCTCGCGCCAACCATCTTGCGCCAACCATGTTTGCGTTGCATTTTCGGTGACCCGAGTCACCGAAAATGCAACGCAAACGAGGGGGGTGGGTGGCGGTCAGGTGCAGACGGTGACCGGCGTGTTCCCGCTCGACTGGCACGTGCCGCCCGCACCCGTGGCCACGGTGACGGCCGAAGCTGTCAGCGTGGTCTTGCGAACCTTGGTCTGACCACCCTGACCACTGCTGATGTCGATCCTGCCGGACGACGCCACGAGCGAACTCGAGGTCACCTTCGTCAGTCCATTCAGTCCGCCGCCTGGGCCCACGAAGTCGGCGAGTCCGGTGCTGACTTCGATGTTCGCGGCCGAGCTGAGGTCGGCGCCGACGATCTTCACGGTGCCATTGCTCCCATTCAAGAAGGACGCGCGGACCGTGAGGTCGCCGAACGTTGTCGCAAGCGTCGAGTCCTTGATGGTGACACTGCCATCAGGCCAGTCGAACGACGTCGCGATCAGGATCGCCCCGGCAGTGATCGTGCTCCCGCGTATCACGATGCGACCGTTCGCTCCCGGTTCGTCCGCCTCGCCACCCGTCGACAACTCGAGGACCCCACCAAACGATGACGGTCCAGGGTCGAACATCGTGATCACGCTGTCGATCACCGTGATCGTCGCGTTCTCCACCGTGTTCAACCCCGACACCAAGCTCGTGCCGGTCAACTCCACATTGCGCAACACCAACGACGCATCGGTGGTGAGGTCCACACGGCAGTACGCCGAGATGGTGCCGACGCCTCCCACGTAGCGCTGCGTGCCAGACACGCTCACCACTCCGTCGTCGTTGCAGTCGGCCGCGAAGTCGGCGGCGTCGGGCTGAGCAGCACTCGCAGACATCGCCGGCACCACGCCAGCAACAGCGAGCAGCGCTGCTGCGAGCACACCCCACCGAAGGAATCGAGTGAGTCGGGTGATGGTCTCCATGATGTGCCTCCCTGTTGGTTTCCAACGTACGCCTGACCCTGCTCGATGTCGAGAGGTTCTCCACCGATCGACCGGGGCGACCAGTCGTTGACGCAGCAATCAGTCGGCGACGCAGGCCGCCTGGAGGTCGCCGACCGCACGAATGCGTTCGAAGTCCGCGCCGACGTGGTCGTCGTACGGGTCGAGCAGGATCGGATGCAGGCCTGCTGCTGACGACGCACCGACGTCCATCGTCACCGAGTCGCCCACGTAGGCGATACGCGACCGATCGAACTCGGCGAAGTGCACCAGCGCATGATCGAAGATCGCCGGATCGGGTTTGGCAACACCAACGGTCTGGCTGTCGATGATGCAACGCATCTCGACATGCCGGCCCGGCCCCGACTGGCAGACCTCTCGGGCGAGCATCGACTCGATCTGGCCGCTGGCATTCGACACCACACCCATCGGAATCAGCGATGCAGCAAGCGCATCGAGCGCCACGCGCGTCTCGGGGATCGTCCATCGCCACAGCCATGGCGATCGAGTGCGCCCGAGCAGGAAGGCGGCTTCGTCTCGATCGGCCAGGTCGACACCGACTGCGGCAACGTACGCGTCGTCGTACACCCGCCATGCTCCCTCCGGTTCGTCACGATCGGACTTCGCCTTCATCCCCGCGTAGTGAGCTCGCCGGTGGGCGGCCTCGTCGAGCGAGCCTCCGTAGCGCGCCAGCAGCGGGGCCAACACCGTCGGGTCGGGCAGCACGAGTACGCCGCCCGCGTCGAACAGGATCGCGTCGAATCGATTCGTCATGGTGGAGCGACGCGACTGGTTCAGGCCAGCTTGTCGTGCAGGAACGAGGTGACCTTCGGCCAGATCTCGGCCACCTTGGTCTCGTCCTGCGTGCCGAGCGCGTTGTGCGGGGCCATGAACGCGTGTCCCGTGCCGAGGTGCACGGTGATCTCTGCGTCCTTGCCGAGCGCCGTCAGCTCCTCTTGGAGGTGCATGGCCGCCGACGGGCCGAAGAAGTCGTCGTGCTCGGCCATGTGTCCTTGGATCGATGCCTCGATCTTCGAGTAGTCGGGCTGGTCGTCGCCCTGCGGGAACCCGTAGAACGGCACGGCTGCCTTCACCTTGTCGGGGCGCAGCGCGGCGAGCACGAACGTGAGCATGCCCCCCATACAGAACCCGACCACACCAATGCCGTTGTCGGTGGTGGCGTCGTGGTCGGCGAGGAAGTCGACGGCACCACTCATGTCACGTGCCGCGCGGTCGGCGGGCAGTTGCGTCATCAGCTCACTGGCGCGGTCCATCTCGGTATGACCGGCCAGCTCACCGTGGTAGAGGTCGGGCGCGAGCGCCACGAAACCGGCCGCGGCGAGGCGGTCGGCCATCTCCTTGATGCCCGAATCGAGGCCCCACCATTCCTGGATCACGATCACACCGGGACCGCTTCCGTTCTCCGGGCGCACCAGGTACCCCGATGCGTCGTTGCCATTGCTTGCGAAGGTGACGATTTCTCCCATGGGTCAACCGTAGACCTGATCTGCGTTGTGCTTTACGATCGCAACGTGACTCAGCTCGACTCCCCACCTTCGGCGCTGCTCGGCGACGCCTACGACAACGACCGTGCCCGGGTGTTCCACTCCTGGTCGGCACAAGGCGCGCTCGACCCCGTCGTGATCGCTGGAGCGTCCGGATCGAGGTTCTGGGACCCCGACGGCACGACGTGGATCGACTTCACCAGCATGTTGGTGAACATGAACCTCGGGCACCAGCACCCCAAGATGGTGCAGGCGATCAAGGACCAGGCCGAGGTGCTGTGCATGGTGGCGCCACCATTCGCCAACGATCAGCGCAGTGAGGCAGCCCGGCTGATCGTCGAGAAGGCGAACCGTGATGGTGCCGGCGGACATTTCGAAAAGGTCTTCTTCACCAACGCCGGAGCGGAGGCGGTCGAGAATGCGGTGCGGCTCGCGAAGGGCGTGACCGGGCGCATGAAGGTGCTGTCGGCCTATCGCAGCTACCACGGTGGCACCGCCCTCACCGTTGGTCTCACCGGTGAACCACGTCGCCTCGAGAACGAGCCGTCGGTGCCGGGTCTCGTCAAGTTCTGGGGGCCGTATCCGTACCGCTCGGCGTTCCACTCCGACTCGCGCGAGCAGGAGACCGAGCGGGCGCTCGACCATCTTCGACAGACGATTCTGATGGAGGGCGCCGACAAGGTGGCCGCGATCGTGCTCGAGTCGGTGATCGGCACGAACGGCATCCTGGTCCCGCCGCCCGGCTACCTCGAGGGTCTGCGAGCGATCTGCGACGAGTTCGGGATCATCTGGATCGCCGATGAGGTGATGGCCGGGTTCGGTCGGACCGGTCAGTGGTTTGCCTGGCAGAACTGGGACGCGCAGCCCGACTTGATCTGCTTCGCCAAGGGGGTCAACTCCGGCTACGTCCCGCTGGGTGGTGTGGTGATCTCCTCCGCGATCGCCCACGCCTACGACGCCAAGATGTTCCCCGGCGGACTCACCTATTCCGGGCACCCCCTGGCGTGTGCCACCGCCGTTGCCAGCATCACGATCTTCGAGGAAGAGGGTGTGCTCGCACATGCCCGCCACCTCGGCGACGACATCATCGGTCCTGCGCTGCACGACATCGCCGAGCGGCATCCGAGCGTCGGCGAAGTCCGAGGGCTCGGCGTGTTCTGGGCGGTGGAACTGGTCACCGATCCAGCGACCCGTGCGCCGGCTCCCCCGGCGACGGTGGGTGCCGTGGTCGCCGAGTGCAAGCGCAACGGGATGTGGCCACTGTCCGCAGGCAACCGTATCCACGTGGTGCCGCCCTGCAACACACCCGACGATCAGGCCCGAGACGGCCTCGCAATCCTCGATGCGGCCCTCACCGTTGCCGACGATGCGATGTCCTGAACGATGTCGTCAGGCTCTCACGAGCTTCCCCAGATGACCGACGCGATCGGCCACGAGCTCACCCTGCATCTGCGGTCGTGGGTTGGCGCGTGGCCGCCCCCGCCGGGTGGTGTCGACGTCGTCGGCGATCCGTCTCGCTTGGAGCCCACGTGGGACGGCGTCGTTCGGCCGCTGCAGGGGGTGAGTGATGGCTCGGGAACCGTGATCGCCGTGGCCCCTGACGCCGCCGATGCGGTCAGGGCCGCAATCGGCAACGACCTCTCACGATCCGGGCTCGGAAACGACCTGGGGGCGATCCTCGGCGTCGGTCCGTCGGCATTCGGAGCGGGGGTGTTCCGGACGACCGATCGCGTGGCTCCCGACATCGCCGACCTCGGCGTGTGGTTCGAGCAGCAGACCGATGAGCTCCCCGAGTGGCTCGCACCGTTCAACGGGCCACGCCTCGTGGCGTACAGCGATGTGGGGCAGCCGATCGCCGGCGTCGGCATCAAGGTGCACGACGAGCACGGACAGGAACTCTCCGTGGTCACCGATGCGGAAGCCCGCGGTCTCGGGTACGCGCGCCGCCTGGTTGCCACAGCGGCACGGCGGGTGCTCGACGAGGGTTCGGTGCCGACCTACCTTCACGCACCCGACAATGCCGCCAGTGCCAGCGTCGCAAACGCCGTTGGCTTCGTCGATCGTGGCTGGCGGGTGTACGGCCTCTGGCCGCGAACGCGCTGAACAGCCGAGGCGGGTGTCGTATCGGGGGGCTGACCCCGATACGACACCCGACGGTCAGCGGTTGCTCACTCGCCGCCCTCGTTGAGGGTGACCTCGATCGGCTCGTAGCCGTCACCGAACAGGTCGAGGTCCTGGTTGGTGAGCAGTGCCCACGCGGCCTCGACGATCTCGTTGGTGTACGCGCCGTCGGTCGGCGGCGCCGTCAACACGGTGGCGCCATCGAGGTTCGGGGTGCTCTGGCTGATCTCGACCGTGCGGTCCCATGCCGCTGTGTCGATGTAGCCGATGCCGTCAGGCGACGGCCAGATCAGCTTGTTGACCTCGTTGGTCTGCCACAGCTGATGACTGGCTCCGAGTGTCGAGCCGGCAGCCACGACGATGTCGCGGCACGACTCCGGGTTGTCCCGGCAGTACATCCAGCCCTGCATCGACGCTGCCACGAACCGGGTTGCCCGATCCTTGTAGTCGGCGTCGTCGGCCAGCCGGTCCGAGTCGGCCCAGATGGCGTCTTGCAGCATGCCGACCCCGATCTCCTCATAGCTGATCACGTTGAAGTCTTCGGGCTGATAGAGCTCACCGGTCTCGGGGTTGATGGTCTCGAGCACCTGGGCGTACTCGTTGTACGTCATGGCCTCCGCAGCATCGATTGAGCCATCGAGCAACGCGACCATGTCGAACTGCTGCCCGACGAGCGTCACGTCCGTTGCCGGATCGAGACCGGCTTGCCCGATCGCTGCAAAGACCTCGTACTCGTTGCCGAAGCCCCAGTTGCCGATGTTCTTGCCGGCGAAGTCCTCCGGGTGGTGATGCCCGCGTCCGCGAAGCTCACCTGCAGGGTTCCGGAGCGCTGGTAGATCTGCGCGATGTTGGTGATGTTGGCACCGGCTTCACGACTCGCCAGCGCCTTGGGCACCCACGCCAGCGCGAAGTCGACGTCGCCGTTCGCGAGCTGTGTCTGCGGCACGATCTCCACGCCGCCTTCGACGATGGTGACCTCGAGACACTGGTCCGCGTAGAAGCCCTGATCCTGTGCCGCGTAATAGCCGGCGAACTGGGCCTGCGTGAACCACTGCAGTTGCAGGCTCACCGGTTCGGGTGTCTCACAGCCGGCGGCAGCACCGCCACCGGTGTCCTCACCGCCCGCCGCCGAGCCAGTCGGCTCGGACGACGAGTCGCTGCCACCGTCGCTGCCGCAGGCGGCACCGACCAGTGCGAATGCGACCAGTGCTGCGGTCGCCAATCTGACGCGTTGCTTGTTCATGCTGTTGCTCCCCCGGGATCGAGACCCCGACTTTGTTGGTTGGTGGATGAGGTGGTGGATGGTGCAGAACTCGCCGAATTCGGGGCGTGCCGCGCCGTCGGGCGTGCCGTCGGCGATGCGAACCGCTCGAGCAACACCGCCGCGAGGTAGAAGCCGAGCCCGAGCAGGCAGGCGCCCACCACGTAGCCCCACGATGCGGCGGTCCGCGAGACCGCAGCATTGGAGGTGATGCCATAGCCGAGCCCGTTCTGGCTGCCACCGAAGTACTCGGCGACGAACGCCGTGATCACGGCGACGGGCGCGGCGATCTTCATCGCCGTGAACAGGTACGACGTTGCATTGGGGATGCGCGCCTTGCGCAGGATCTCGCCCTTCGACGCGGCGTACGACTGCAGCAGTTCCATGTGCACCGGGCTCACCTGGCGCAAGCCCTTGGCGACGTTGAGCAACACGATGAACGACACGATCAGCGTCACCATCAGTCGACGCGGCACCTCGGTGGTGCTGGCGAACATGTTGTTGAACACGGGCACGAGCACGATGATCGGAATCGCGTTCAGTGCCACCGCCAGCGGCGTCACGAGTTCGTTGACCACGTTGAATCGCATCAGCAGGAAGCTCAACGCCACCCCACAGATCACACCGAACAGCAGACCGACGAACGCGTTGGCGCCCGTGACCACCATGGCGTCGTACACCTTGGACCAGTTGTCGATCAGCGTCGACCAGATCGACGATGGCGCAGGAAGCAGGAAGGGCTGGATGTCGAAGATCCGCACGATGGCCTCCCACGTGCCCACGAACAGCACGCCGACGATCAGTGGGGGAACGAGTGCACGCCAGACCGACCGGAGCGCGCTCACCTGTCCTCCACGCCTCGACCCACCTTCGGCCCGCTGGGGTCGGCCCCTGGACCATGACCTTCCGCGCCGCGCAGCGCCTCGCGGACCTCGGTGATCTTGGCGTAGAACACGGCGTCTTCGCGCGTGTCTTCGTCGCGCTGCGAACCGAGGTCGACATCCACGATGTCAGTGATCCGTCCCGGGCGCGGCGACATCACCACCACGCGATTCGAGAGATACACCGCTTCGGGGATCGAGTGCGTGACGAACACCACCGTGGTCTCGGCGGCGGCACAGATTCGGAGCAGCTCAGCCTGCATGTGCTCGCGCGTCATCTCGTCGAGCGCCCCGAACGGCTCGTCCATCAGCAGCAGTGGGGGGTGCGACGCCAGGGCTCGGGCGATCGCCACGCGCTGCTGCATCCCTCCCGACAGCTGCCACGGCATGTGCGCACCGAAGTCGGCAAGTTGCACGAGGTCGAGCATCTCATCGGCTCTCGCCTGCCGCTTCGCCTTGTCCCAGCCCTTCAACTCCAGTGGCAACTCGATGTTCTTGCGCACGGTGCGCCACTCGAACAGGCCGGACTGCTGGAACGCCATGCCGTAGTCCTGGTCGAGGCGTGCCTGGGCAGCAGACTTGCCGTTGACGAGCACGTTCCCCGCGGTCGGCTCGATCAGGTTGGCGATCAGACGCAGCAGCGTCGACTTGCCGCAGCCGGATGGCCCAATGAGCGACACGAAGTCGCCGCGGTGGATCGAGAGCTCGACGTCGGTGAGCGCGTCGACCTGATTCGAGCGGCCGGGATTGAACGCCATCGACACTCGGTCGACGACCACGGCTGCCGACGCCGACAACGTGTCGGGCGCAGTTGGCGCGCTCACGTGGTTGCCTCGCGTGGACGGTTCCTCATCGCGATTGCTTCGATGCCGACGACCAAGCCGAACATCAGCAGGCCGATGGCCGCCGCCCCGAAGACCGCCGTGTAGAGCTGCGCCGGGTCGCTCGTGGCCTTCTGCCCGTATGTCAGCGAGGCAAAGCCGACGCCGCGCACCCCCGTGGAGATCTCCGACACGATCACACCGATCACCGCTGCCGTGGCTGCCAGCTTCATCCCCGGCACCATCGTCGGAATCGCGGCCGGCAGACGCAACTTGAACAGCGTTCGCCACCAACCAGCGGCGTAGCTGTCCATCAACTCCAGGGACGCGGCCGGCGCAGCGCCCAGTCCCTTGAGGGTGGCAACGGCGATTGGGAAGAACGCGAGGAATGCTCCGAGCGAGGCGACCCAGGTCCACTTGGGCAGGTCCCAGTTGCCACCGATTGCCGCCACCTGCGGCGCGAGGGCGATCAACGGCACGGTCTGGGACGCAATCACATAGGGCAACAGACCCCGCTCGAGCACCTTGAATCGTGCCATGACGATGGCGAGTCCGACACCGAACACACCGCCGAGCACCAGCCCGACGAGTGCCATCCGGAACGTGTACCAGCTGTAGCCGAGCACCGCCATCCAGATCGGCGTGTCGCGGCCGCGCACCTCGGGGTCGAACAGCCGCTGCACCATCTCCCAGGTGTGTGGCATCGCCCGGTCGCTGGACCGAGGCACGAGCCGCCACCCGAAGATCTCAGCGCCGTCGGTGGGACCGACGACCTTGTAGAGCTCCCACAGTGACGCAACACCGACCAGTGCGACGATGAACAGCCCGACGCGACGAAGTCCCTGGCTGATCACGTACGGGCCAACGCCTGTCCGCGCAGGGCCGGGATGACGTGCTCGCCGTACTGGGCGAGTGTGTGGTCCTTGCCGTCGTGCTGCAGGTAGATCGCGAACTGGTCGACGCCGAGGTCGGCGAGCGCGTGCAGCCGCTCGAGCTGCGCTTCGACCGGGCCGAGGATGCAGAACCGGTCCACGATCTCGTCCGGCACGAACGACGTGTGGGTGTTGCCCGCCTGGCCGTGCTGGTTGTAGTCGTACGCCTCTCGTCCCTTGATGTAGTCGGTGAGCGCAGCTGGCACCGCTGCGTTGTCGCCGTAGCGCTCGACGATGTCGGCCACGTGGTTGCCGACCATCCCGCCGAACCAGCGGCACTGGTCGCGCATGTGTGCGATGTCGTCGCCGACGTAGGCGGGCGCCGCCACGCAGATCGTGATGTCGTCGGGATCGCGGCCGGCATCGGACGCCGCGGTCCGAACAGCCCCGATGGTCCATTCGGCGATCGAGAGATCGGCGAGTTGCAGGATGAACCCGTCGCATGTCTCCCCGATCAGAGCGAGCGCCTTGGGCCCGTACCCGGCACCCCACACCTCGAGCTCGCTCTTCGACGCCCACGGCAGCGTGATCGTGGAGCCCTTGTAGTCGACGCTGCGCCCGTTCGCGAGTTCGCGGATCACCTGGATCGACTCGCGCATCGTGGCGAGCGTGGTCGGCTTGCCGTTGGTGACGCGCACCGCCGAGTCGCCTCGACCGATCCCGCACACCGTGCGGTTGCCGTACATCTCGTTGAGCGTCGCATAGGTCGACGCCGTGACGGTCCAGTCACGCGTTGCCGGGTTGGTCACCATCGGGCCAACGACGACATTGCGAGTCTCGTCGAGGATCTTCGAATAGATGACGTACGGCTCCTCCCACAGGATGTGCGAGTCGAAGGTCCAGACGTGGCTGAACCCATAGGTCTCGGCGCGCTTGGCCAGGTCGATCACTCGCGCGGCGGGTGGGGTCGTCTGGAGTACGACGCCGATGTCCATCAGCGCGTCTCCGGGAATCCCAGATCGACGGAGCTCGTGGCCGGGTCGGGCCAGCGACTGGTCACCACCTTGCCCTTGGTGTAGAAGTTGACGCCCTCGGGGCCGTACATGTGGGTGTCGCCGAACAGGCTGGCCTTCCAGCCGCCGAAGCTGTAGTAGCTGACGGGTACCGGCACCGGCACGTTGATGCCGACCATGCCGACCTGCACGTCGAACTGGAACTGGCGGGCCGCACCGCCATCACGGGTGAAGATCGCCGTGCCGTTCGCGTACGGGTTGGCGTTGATCGTGTCGATGCCGTCCTGATAGCCCTGCACGCGCATCACGCTGAGCACCGGACCGAAGATCTCGTCGCGGTAGCAGTCCATCTCAGGGGTGACGTTGTCGAGCAGCGTCGGATTCAGGAAGTAGCCGTCGGACGGCACACCAGCGCGACCATCGACCACAAGCGTCGCACCCTCCTCCGGGGCGTTGTTCACGTACCCCCGCACCTTGTCGCGATGCTCTGCGGTGATCAGCGGGCCCATCTCGTTGCCCGCTTCGTTGCCGGGGCCGACCTTGATCGACGGGATTCGCTCGGCAATCTTGGCCACCAGGTCGTCGGCGATGGTCTCCGCTGCGAGCACGACACTGACCGCCATGCACCGCTCGCCGGCCGAGCCGTACCCCGCGCCGACGGCGGCATCAGCGGCCATGTCGACGTCGGCATCTGCGAGCACCAGCATGTGGTTCTTCGCCCCACCGAGCGCTTGCACGCGCTTTCCGTTCGCCGTGCCGGTCTCGTAGATGTACTTCGCGATCGGCGTCGAACCGACGAAGCTGACCGCAGCGATGTCGTCGTGCTCCAGGATCGCGTCGACGGCCACCTTGTCGCCCTGCACGACGTTGAAGCAGCCGGCGGGAAGACCGGCCTGGGCCAGCAGTTCCGCCAGGTACAGCGCCACCGACGGGTCCTTCTCCGACGGCTTGAGCACGAAGGTGTTGCCACAGGCCAAGGCGTTGGCGAACATCCACATCGGCACCATCGCCGGGAAGTTGAACGGGGTGATGCCGGCGACCACGCCGAGCGGCTGGCGGATCGAGTACACGTCGATACCACCGGCGGCCTGCTCGGAATAGTCGCCCTTGATCAGATGCGGAATGCCGCACGCGAACTCGATGTTCTCGAGGCCGCGGGCGACCTCGCCCATCGCGTCCGACAGCACCTTGCCGTGCTCGGCGGTCACCAGCGACGCGATCTCCTTGCGGTTCGCATCGACGAGTTCGCGCATACGGAACATCACCTCGGCGCGCTTCGACAGCGACGCCGACCGCCACGCCGGGAACGCTGCCTTTGCGGCCGCAACCGCTGCATCGACCTCGCCGACCGACGCAAGATCGACTGCGGAGGTCTGCTCACCCGTGGCCGGGTTGAACACCGCAGCGCTGCGCCCCGAGGTCGACTCGACGACCTTGCCGTCGATCCAATGCGAAATCCTGTTCATGACTGCTCGTTTCGTGTCGTGGCTGATCACGCCAGGGGTCAGACCCCAGGAGTGATCGCTCGTTGTTCGTTCGTGTCGGTTCAGTTCAATCACGTCTGGGGTCTGACCCCTGGCGTGATTGTCAGTGGAGGTAGGTGGAGAGGCCGCGCTTGACGTACTTGCCGTGGCCTTTGCGGCCGACGTAGGTGTCGTTCTCGACGACGACGGTGCCACGGCTGATGACCGTGTCGACCTTGCCGTCGATCTCGAAGCCCTCGTAGGCCGAGTGGTCCATGTTCATGTGGTGCTTGTCGTTGATGCCGATCTTGGTCTTCCGCGTCGGGTCCCACACGAGGATGTCGGCATCGGCGCCCGGCTCGATGACGCCCTTGCGTTCGAGGCCGAACATGCGCGCCGGGGTGGTGCAGCACGTTTCGACCCAACGTTCGAGGCTGATCTCACCGAGCACGACGCCTTGGTAGAGCAGTTCCATGCGGTGCTCGACGCCGCCGATGCCATTGGGAATCTTCGAGAAGTCACCCAACCCCAGCTCCTTCTGATCCTTGAAGCAGAACGGGCAGTGATCGGTGGACACCACCGCCAACTCGTTCATCCGCAGGCCCTTCCAGAGGTCGGCCTGATGATGCTCGTGCTTGGTGCGCAATGGGGTGGAGCACACCCACTTGGCCCCCTCGAACCCAGGTTGGGCGAGTTGATCTTCGAGCGTGAGGTAGAGGTACTGCGGGCACGTCTCGGCGAACACGTTGAGCCCGGCATGCTGTGCTGCTGCAACCTCTTCGAGCGCGCCCGACGCGGACATGTGCACGATGTAGAGCGGCACGTTGCCGGCAACCTTTGCGAGCTGGATCGCCCGATGGGTCGCCTCGGACTCGAGTTCGGCAGGCCGAGTCAGCGAGTGGAATTTCGGGTCGGTGTCGCCGCGGGCGATCGACTGGGCGACGAGCACATCGATGGCGATGCCGTTCTCGGCGTGCATCATGATCATCGCGCCGGACTCCGAGGCATTCTGCATGGCTCGCAGGATCTGGCCGTCGTCGGAGTACAGCACCCCCGGGTACGCCATGAACAGCTTGAAACTGGTGATGCCCTCGTTGTCGACGAGGTAGGTCATCGCTTTCAGTGACTCGTCGTCGACCCCACCGATGATCTGGTGGAATCCGTAGTCGATCGCACAGTTGCCAGCGGCCTTCTCGTGCCACTCGGCAAGGCGGTCCTGCACGCTGAAGCCGGTGTTCTGCACGGCGAAGTCGACGATCGTGGTCACGCCGCCCCATGCGGCGGCGATCGTGCCGGTCTCGAACGTGTCGGAGGCCTCGGTGCCACCGAACGGCAGTTCCATGTGGGTGTGCACGTCGACACCGCCGGGCACGACGTACTTGTTGGTGGCGTCGATCGTGCGGTCAGGGCTCACCCCCATCGCTGCGGCCTGGCCCGGGGCGAGGATCGCAACGATTGTCTCGCCGTCGATCAGGACATCGGCGAGACGGCGACCGACCGCCGAGATCACGGTGCCGCCGGAGATCAGTGTCGTGCTCATGACTCCACCAACTCGTCGTACGCGTCGGGGCGACGATCTCGATAGAACGCCCAGCCGTCGCGGACCTCTTTGATCAGGTCCATGTCGAGTTCTCGGATGATCAGCTCGGGCTCGTACGGATCGCCCTTCTCGCCGACGTACTGGCCTCGGGGATTGACGAAGTAGCTCTGCCCGTAGAAGTCGTTGTCACCGAGCGGCTCGATGCCCACCCGGTTGATCGCTCCCACGTAGTACATGTTCGCCACCGCGGCGGCGGGCTGTTCGATCGACCACAGGTACTCGCTGAGCCCGCGATGGGTGGCCGACGGGTTGAAGACGATCTCGGCGCCGTTGAGGCCAAGGGCTCGCCAGCCCTCGGGGAAGTGGCGGTCGTAGCAGATGTAGACGCCGACCTTGCCGACCGCGGTGTCGAAGACCGGATAGCCGCCGTTGCCGGGGCGGAAGTAGAACTTCTCCCAGAAACCCTTCACCTGGGGGATGTGCTGCTTGCGGAACTTGCCGAGGTAGCTGCCATCGGCGTCGATCACCGCCGCGGTGTTGTAGTACACGCCCGGCTGTTCGATCTCGTACATCGGCAGCACCATCACCATGTTCAGCTCCGCCGCCAGCGCCTGGAACCGCTTCGTGGTGGGGCCATCGGGGATGTACTCGGTGTACTCGTAGTACTCGGCGTCCTGCACCTGGCAGAAGTAGGGACCGTAGAAGAGTTCCTGAAAGCAGATGATCTGTGCGCCCTCAGCAGCGGCCTCGCGGGCTGCCTCCTCGTGCTTGACGATCATCGACTCCTTGTCGCCGGTCCAGTCGGTCTGCAGCAGCGCTGCTTTGATGATGTTCGCCATGGCCCCTCAGTCAGGTCGAGCGTCGGAGGACGCATCGGGTATCGGGCGACACTACTGATCGGTGGTCGTGTGGACAAGGGGCCGGCACGCTTCTACAGTCCGTTCACGCTGCGGTAACACGACGTGCCCGGCCGACTCCTCCTCACACCGAGAAAGCGTGCGTATGCCGACGTTCCGATCCGCCTGGCACTGGGTGTTCGGCAAACACGAGCCGAAACCGCCGAACCCCGACCGCACCGTCGAGGCAGGGTGGGTGCCGCAGTGGATGGCGCCGATGATCGTCGAGGAACTGAAGGCCCAGGGGGTACCGGCGGTGACCACCGACGACTACAACCTCAACCCGTACATGAACAGCCGCGAGCCGATGGCGAGGGTGTTCGTGACCGAGGATCGCAAAGCTGAGGCTCGAGAGGTGATGACCGACATCCTCGGCCATCCCCCCGCCCAGCGCCGCATCTGACCCACGCGCCTGCCAACCCCGCGCGCAAACCCCGTTTGCGTTGCATTTTCGGTGACCCGGGTCACCGAAAATGCAACGCAAACGGATGATTTTCCGGTCGACGGAGCGCAGTGCCCACTGTCAGAGGTGAAACTCAGCACTGCGCTCACCGATCTCGCCGCCGACCAGGACGGCCTGCTCACCATCGATCAGTTCCGATCCCACGGCGTCACGGCGTGGACCCAGCGACGCCTGCTGGCCGACGGCTGGATGTTTCGTCTCGCACCTCGGGTGTACGCACTCCGAGGGTCGCCCGACTCGCACCGGCGACGACTTCGCTGCGGCCTGCTGTGCCTCGGCGAGCGCAGCTGGGTGAGCTTCGAAGCTGCCGCCACGCTGCACGGCCTCGACCGGTCACGCCCCCACGCTGTGGAATTCACGATCGAGCGCCAGAGGCGACCGCCGCTGCTGCCGTTCGCTGTGCACACCACCAAACGTCTCGACCCGATCGACCACGTGGTGGTGCATGGCTTTCGCGCGATGTCGGCGACTCGCACCGTGTTCGACCTGGCGCTGGCTCGGGCGCACCCTCAGCGCATCGAAGCGGCGATCGACAGTGCCGTTCGACTGCAGCTCTCCTCCCCGGAGGTGATCGCCCGCCGTCTCGCCGCGCTGCGGGGTCAGGGCCGATGGGGGTGCCGACTCGTCGAGGAGATGATCACCGACTCCGGTGGCCACACCCACCTCGAGCGTCGATTCCTCGAACTTGCCCGCGAGGCCGGCTTCCCGACTCCCCGCAAGCAGGTGGTGTTCCGATCCGACGGGCGCCACGTGGCGCGCGTCGACTTCTTCTTCGACGAGGTCGGAATCGTCATCGAGGTGTCGGGCCAGAAGGGCCACGCCAGCCCTGCGGAACGAGCTCGCGACGCGCAACGACGAAACGAACTCCAGGACCTCGGACTGCGGGTGTACGAGTACACCTACGACGATGTGACGAAACGTTCGGAGATGGTCCGCCGAACGCTCCGGGTCCGCCTGCGCACACCCCATCCGATCACCGCAGCCTGATCGCACCCGACCATCCGTTTGCGTTGCATTTTCGGTGGCTCGGGTCACCGAAAATGCAACGCAAACGGATGGGGGGTGAGCAGTGGGCGGACGGCTGATGGGCGGTCGGGGCGTCAGATGTGGCTGGGGCGGAGGAGTTCGGGGGCCATGGGGCACTCGGCCACGATGGCGGGCGGGCCCATCGGCACCTTGCCGTGCGGGCCGACCACGTGGGTGAACATCGAGGTGGGCAGCACTTCCACGTCGAGGTCCCAGGCGTCGACATCGACCGCCAGAGCATCGACCTTCGACGCCATGGCGTCGACGAACCCCGACGGCAACCGCCGTCCGACCCCGGCGACCAACCAGACCTCCGTGGACCACGCCAGCGCCGCAGCCGCGATCGTCGACGATCCGGCCGGCACGATCGCCCGACCGGAGTCGACGGCGAGCGCTTCCACGAGCACCACGTCGGCGTGGCGAACGGCAACCCCGGCCACACCGGCATCGACCGGGTCGACCTCGACGTCATACCGCTCCATCCGACGCACGAAGGACGTCGCCGTGTGGCCGGCATCCAGCGCCAGCACCCGGACGTCACCGCGGCGTATCAGCCCGTCGCCGATCACGTCGGGGTTGCCGATGGTCACCACCACCGCGTCGTCGGCAATGACGGCGGCGAGTTCGGCACCGGTGCGATCGTTGCGGATCGCGTCGCCGAGTTCCCACACCGCCTCGAATGGTTCGGCCGAGGTGGCGACGTTGGCACACAACCACCACAGCGGACCGGTGAACGGATGCCGTTCGACGATGCGCCGACACGCCACGATCAGGCCTGCTGGGTCGAAGTGCAGCGAACCGAGCGCGTGCGCGGTCTCCTCGACCAACGACGAAGGGTCGGCACCTTGGGCTCGTGCCACGTAGCGCAGATGTTCGATCGGGTGCACGGTCGAGACCGTACCCCGCTGCCGCGGCCAGTGTCGGGTGCTGCACCAGCAACCAGCAGTGGCATGAGCCCCGGCGCCGTGTGACCGTCGGGATATTCCGATCTGCGTCCGGAGTGGCTACGATCGCTGGCCGTGGCCGACACGACTTCCGACATCGAACCGACTGCAGCGTCACGCCTCGGCCAGGCCGTGCCGACCGACCTCGTGCTCACGCCACTCGTGGACGGTGCAGCCGGCCAGGGTCGCCCGGTGATGGAATGGCTCACCACGTTCCATCTCGCCTCGGTGGTGCTCGACCCGTACACCAACGAGAGCTCGTGGGTGCTCAAGGCCGCCGCCCGAGTGCTCGAGCAGTTCCGCGGCTCCGACGCCCGGATCAACCTGATCGTCACGGCCAACGCCGCCGAAGCTGCGGCATTCCTCGGCCCGTACGCCGATCGCTTCCTCGTGTTCTGCGACCCCGATCGTGCCGCGGTCAAGGCGATCGGCCTCAGCGAGCTGCCTGCCTTCGCGTTCATCCGCGTCGACGGTGTGGTCGCTGCTGCCGCGCAGGGCTGGAACCCGCCGGAGTGGGAAGCGGTGGCCGACGCCATCGCCGACGTCTGCTGGTGGACCTCGATCCCGGTGCCCGGCCCCGGCGATCCGGGTGCCTTCCGCGGCTCGCCCGCACTGGGCTGACCTCGTGCCCGCAGGGCCACCCGAGCGAGTCCCGCTTCCCGATCTTCCCGTCGTCGAGGCCATCGCGTCCGTGCGTGCAGCGCTCGATGAGCAGCGCCGTGCGGTGCTCGTCGCCCCACCGGGTGCCGGCAAGACCACCGTGATCCCGCTCGCCCTGCTCGACGAGGACTGGCTCGCCGGCCAGCGGATCGTGATGCTGGAGCCCCGGCGCCTCGCCACCCGTGCAGCGGCGCGCCGGATGGCCGACACCACCGGCACCGAGCTCGGAGCACTCGTCGGTTACCAGACCCGCGACGAACGACGCATCAGCTCGAGGACCCGAATCGAAGTGGTCACCGAGGGGGTGCTCACCCGACGGCTGCAGAACGACCCGGAACTGCCCGGTGTCGGCCTCGTGATCTTCGACGAGGTTCACGAGCGCAACCTCACGACCGATCTCGGTCTGGCGCTCGCACTCGATGTCGCCGCCACGATCCGTCCGGATCTGCGGCTGCTCGCGATGTCGGCGACCCCTGACGTGGAGGGTCTCACGAAGCTGCTCGACGCTCCGGTGATCATGAGCGAGGGGCGGATGTTCGACATCGAGATGCACTGGATGCCGCGAGCTCCAGCTGGCGCTCCTCGCGGGTCCGGTCGGCGACCCGGCGGACGATCGGCGCGCCCCGCCCGTGGCGGTTCAGGTCCAAGCGGCGGCAATCGCATCGAAGCTGACGTGGTGACCGCCGTGCTCCGGGCGCTGCGCGAACAGGCCGGCGACGTGTTGGTGTTCCTGCCCGGCATCGGTGAGATCCGGCGCACCGAGTCGATGTTCCGCGACAACATCGCCCCTGACGTCGATGTCTTCGCGCTTGCTGGCGCCCTGTCGCTCGCCGAACAGGACGAAGCGCTTGCACCATCGCGCCCTGGCCGCCGACGGGTCGTGCTCTCGACCGACATTGCCGAGACATCGCTGACCGTCGACGGCGTGCGCGTCGTGGTCGATGCCGGACTCGCACGCGAGCCGCGTTTCGATGCCCGCAGCGGCATGACCCGCCTGACCACGGTGGCCGCCAGCCGAGCATCAGCGGAGCAACGGGCGGGACGCGCCGGGCGCACCGAGCCGGGGGCCGCGTATCGACTGTGGAGCAAGCTCGAACACGGCACACGGGCCAAGCACCGCTCGCCCGAGATCTCCCAGGCAGATCTTGCAGGGTTCGCATTGGAGCTTGCGGCATGGGGCGGCGGTGGCGATCTGCGTTTCATCGACACCCCTCCCTCCGGAGCACTCGGCCAGGCACGCGACCTCCTCACCGACCTGCATGCGATCGATGAGGACGGCTCGATCACGCCGCTCGGGCGCACGATGCTCGGCCTCCCGGTGCATCCGCGCCTGGCTCGGATGGTCGCCGTCGACCAATCGAGCCTTGCGTGCGTGGTCGCCACGCTGGTCGAAGAACGCGACATCTTCCGTGGTCGCCCCGACGATCTGCCTGCCGACCTGGCGCTACGAATCGGGGCGCTCACCGGCCAGCGCGGCCACGACGCCGCCGACCGAGGCGCCATCCATCGATTGCGCGACCGCGCCGCCGACCTCGCACGCCGCGCCAACATCCGATTCGACCTCGACCGTGTCGACGCCGACCGGGCTGGTGCCGTGCTGCTCCTCGGCTACCCCGACCGGCTCGCTGCCCGTCGCCGCGTCGGTCAATTCCAGTTGCGTTCGGGTACCGGCGCGTGGCTGCCCGATGATGATCCGCTCGCCGAGGAGGAGTTCGTGGTGGCCGCCGACCTCGATGGGCGCCGCGACCGTGCCCGGATCCGGCTGGCCGCCGTGGTCGACGCCAGCGCCGTCATCGCCGAGTTCGGTGCTGACATTGTTGAGCGGCGCTCGGTCACCTGGGACGCCACTCGCGACGATCTGGTCGAGTCGATCGAGCGGCGCCTCGGTTCGATCCAGCTCGGACGCCAGGTCGGGCGGCCAGGGCCAGGCGACGACACCATCGCTGCGCTGATGGCTCGCGTGCGCAGCACCGATCTGGCCGCACTCCGCTGGAGCGAGGCGGCCACCTCCCTGCGAGAGCGGATCGAGTTCCTGCACCGCACCGTCGGTGAACCGTGGCCCGACTGGTCGACCTCGGCGCTGGTGGCCAGCGTCGACGACTGGCTCGCGCCCTATCTGCCGGGCGCCACGGGGCGCGCCGACCTCGAGCGCCTCGACGTGGCGATGGTGCTGCGCAGCCAACTGCCGTGGCCTCAGGGCGCTGACCTCGAATCGCTGTGCCCCGCGGCGTTGACCCTGCCGACCGGACGATCGGTGTCGATCGACTACGGCGGGGAGCAGCCCGATGCCTTCGTGCGCGTGCAGGATCTGTTCGGCGTGACCACGCACCCGACGGCGGGCGGCGTGCCGATCAGGCTCCACCTGCTGTCGCCGGCTGATCGACCGATCCAGGTGACCGCCGATCTGCCCGGCTTCTGGACAGGATCGTGGGTCGAGGTTCGCAAGGACATGGCCGGTCGCTACCCGAAGCACCAGTGGCCGACCGATCCGGCGCGCGCCGACCCGAAGCGGATGAAGGACCGATGATCTTCGGGTTGTCGATCGCCATGGCGCTCGCGTGCATCGTCGTGGTGTTCGTCGGCGCCACGGTGCAGGCGTCGATCGGCATCGGTCTCGGCATGATCGCTTCACCGATGCTGGCACTCGCCGACACCGACTTCATCCCCGCCGCGATCATGATGGCGGTGCTGCCGTTGACGTTCACGATTGCGTGGGTCGACCGCGAGTTCATCGAGAAACGTGATGTCGGATTCGCACTGATCGGGCGCGTACCGGGCACGATCATCGGCGCATTGGTGGTGGCTGCGCTCACCGACCAGGTCCTCGCTGTGATGGTTGCGGCGTCGGTGCTGCTCGCCGTCGTGGCGTCGGTCACCGGGCGTCTGTTCCAACCGACCGACCGGGCGCTGACGGTGGCAGGTCTGGCGTCGGGATTCGCAGGAACGACCACGGGCGTCGGTGGGCCGCCGATGGCGTTGACGTACCAGAACAGCGATGCCGCCACGATGCGCGCAACGATCTCGGCGTTCTTCTCGATCGGGTCGCTGATGTCGATCGGCGCCCTCGCGCTCGCCGGACAGATCGGGCTGCGACAAGTGCAACTCACGGCCCTGATCCTGCCCGGCGTGGCGCTCGGCGTGGTGGTGGCGCGCCGGGTGAAGGACCGGTTGCGCCCCGAGGTGGTGCGCCCTGCGGTGTTGGTGATCTGCACCGTCGCCGCCGTGGCGCTGATCGTCGAGACGTTCTGAGCTGTCTGCGTACCAGCGCCCTACGAGAACTCAGTCGCTGGAGCGGCGAGTCCGACGTCGGCACACTCGTGCTGCTCGGTGGCTGATGATCACGCTCGGGCCCAAAGCCGTTCCAGCATGTTGTTGACAAATAGATACTGAGTATGCATACTCGGTATCTATGGCTGTTCGTGAGGGACTACTGGCGCTCCTGCGGGAGGGTCCGAGGTACGGATATCAACTGAAGACCGAGTTCGAGGCGGCAACGGGCGGGGTCTGGACGATCAACGTCGGCCAGGTGTACACCACGCTCGAGCGCCTCGGTCGTGACGGGCTGGTGACGCTCGACGAGCGCGACGACCAGAAGCTCTACTCGATCACGCTCGCGGGCGTCGATGAACTCGGCGCCTGGTGGGAGGCGGTCCCCACCGAGGATCCTCCGCCACGCGACGAGCTGATGCTCAAGATGCTGATGGCGATCGAACTCGGCGCCGATCACGGACTCGCCGTGATCACCCGGCACCGCACCGCACTCACCACCCTGCTCCAGCAGCGCCGCCGAGCCTCGCTCCGCGCTGCGGCAACCAACGGCGATGTCGCCGGAAACGGAACACCCGGAGGCGAAGGACTCGCTGCCGCGCTCGTGGCCGACGCCCTCATCGTGCGCGCCGAGGCCGACCTGCGCTGGCTCGACCTGTGCGAGGCCCGGCTCCTGTCCGACCAGCGCGCAGCGTCCACCGTCAACGATCACGCCACCTCGACCACCCCGAACGCACCGCAGGCCCGCACGGGTCAGAAAGCAGCAACGTCATGACCGCCACCGAAATCGTTCCGGCCCCAGCCCGGGCCGGGAGCCACACACCGATGTTGGAATTCCGCGGCGTGGTCAAGAGCTACGGCTCGGGCACCACCGAAGTTCGTGCCGTCACCGACATCAACCTCAGCTTCCCGGCGGGCCAGTTCTGCGCCGTGATGGGCCCATCGGGCTGCGGCAAGTCGACACTGCTGCATCTCGCCGGCGCGCTGGAGCGCCCCAACGCCGGACGGGTGCTGGTCGACGGCACCGACGTGACGACCATGTCACCGGTCGAGCAGGCCGAGCTGCGTCGCCGTCACGTCGGCTACGTGTTTCAACAGCTCAACCTGATCCCGGCGCTCACGGCGATCGAGAACGTGATGCTGCCGCTCGAACTCGACGGCGTGCCCACCAAGCAGGCCCGGGTGCGCGCCGCCGACATGTTGCGGCGGGTCGACCTCGCGCATCACATCGATCGCTATCCCGACGACTTCTCGGGCGGGCAACGCCAGCGCATCGCGATCGCCCGAGCCGTCGTCGGTGATCGCCGCCTGTTGCTCGCCGACGAGCCAACGGGCGCCCTCGACACGATCTCGAGTGACGAGATCGTTGGCCTGCTCGCCGGACTGTCACGCGACCAGGGCACCACCGTGGTGATGGTCACCCACGAACCCCGCCTCGCCTCGTGGGCCGACCGCACCGTGTTCATCCGTGACGGCCGCCTCGTCGACGACTCCGGCGACATCAACCAGCTCCCGGACGACGAACTCGCCCCGGACGCCGCCAACCGCCCGATCGGCGGCGCCCAGTGACCCTGCTCGACGAACGACCGGGCACCGACTCCACCGTTCCCGACCCGACCGCCGACGGGCGTCGGACCTGGTCGTCGACGGCATCGTGGCGCCTTGCGGCACGCCTCGCCCGGCGTGAGGTGCGACGACGTCCTGGTCGCACACTGCTGGTGGCGCTCCTCGTGGCGATTCCGGTGTTCGCCATGGCATTCGGCTCGATTGCGGTCCGATCGGGCACCGAGCAGACCGCCTACCAACGCAGCTACGGCGCATCCGACTTCGCGGTCGAGCAGTTCAGCTTCATCGACGAAGGCGGCGCCAGGTTCGAGCCGATCACCGCCGACGACCTGCCGGCCGGCACCCTGCCCGAGAGCACGGAGTCGACCGACGTCTTGAGCAGCTACAGCTTCGTGACAACCACGGCGGGCGAACAGGTCGACGTCAACGCGATCCACCTCGATGTCGATTCACCGATCGTCGACGGCATCGTCGACGTCACCTCCGGACGCCTCCCGGCAGATGGCACCGATGAGGTGCTGCTGCAGCAGGAACTGGCGAACGAACTCGACGTGGGGGTGGGCGACACACTCGCGCTGGCACGGCCCGATCGCACGGTCACCGTGGTCGGTCTCGGGCGTGCTGCTGCCGACCACGGTCGGCGAGTGATGCTGTTCGGCGACCTCGATCGAACCGAGCTGCGAAGCTGGAACCTCACCACGCTGGTCGACCTGCCACCGGGCGCCCCCGCGGACGAGGCACTCACCTCGATCGCTGCGTCCGGTGCCGTCTCTCCCGAGCAGTTGCAGAGCTTCAACGCTCGAACCCCCGCCGGCTACTGGTATCCCGAGGGCGGATTTCAGACCAGCGGACAATGGCGAGGTCGGCTCGCTCGCATGGGGCTGGGTGGCGGGCGTGCTGTCACTTGCGGCACTCGGCGTGATCATCGCTGCGGCATTCGCCACGAGCGCCCGGCGCCAACTCGCCACGGTCGGCCAACTCGCCGCCAACGGTGCGTCGCCCCGCCTGATCCGGCGCACGCTCTCGCTCCAGGGCACCTGGTCGGGGGCGGTCGGGGCGGCATTCGGCATCGGAGCGGCGATCGGCTTCTTCCTGTTCGGTACACCATTGGTCGAGCGGATCCTGCGGCGCACGTGGGATGGCACCACGGTTGCACCCCTCGACATGGTGGTGCTGTTCGCCACGGGCGTGACCGCCGCGACGATCGCTGCACTGCTCCCGGCACGCAGCCTGTCGAACACCTCGGTACTGGCGGCGCTCGCCGGGCGACGGCCGATCCGGCCGGTGCAGGCGCGCACCGTCACCGCCGGAGTGGTGTGCTTCGTGAGCGGGCTCTTCCTGCTCGCGGTTGCCACCGCCGGAGCCACCGGCTCCAACAGAAGCGATGGCACCCTGTTCGCCCTCGTCGCGATCCTCGGCGGTCTCGGAGTGCTCGCCGGTATGTGCTTGGCGTCGCCGCTGGCAGTCACCGCCGCAACCGCGGTCACGGCCAAGCTCGGGGCGTCGTGGCGGCTCTCCGGGCGGTCGATGTATCGCACCCGCTGGCGTTCGGCCGCTGTGGTGACCGCCATCGGCGTCGCCGGAGCGTTCGCCGTGGCCGGTGCATCGGTGGCTGCCGATGTCGACTCGGGCGTCCAGGGCCCGACCGACATGCCCCGCAACGTGGTGCTGCTGCGGACCAACGACGGCGGCAACATCTCCGACCTCGACCCTGCGGTGCTCCGCGAGGTGCGCGCTGTGGTCGGCCCGAGCGCCGAGTCGATGACGTACGGACTCGATGTCACGCCACCTTCCGACGAACAGATGAACGCCGCCTACGGCGACGGATCCGACCCGAACTTCGATCCGAGGGCCTCGGGGCTCAATGTGGTCAACCCGTATGAGGTCACCGTGGCCGACGACCCGGTGCTCGACGGCATGGGGTTGGCAGCCGTCGACCGGGCCAGCCTCGACGACGTCGGCGCGCTCGGGCTCTGGTTCTCGTACGTGAGCGACGACATCGATGCTCCGGTCGACGCTCCCATCTCCAACAACCTGCTGATCACCGGCGACGGCAACATCGAGTTCGAGGCTGCGGGAATCCAGGAGCGCTACGAGAGCCGCAACGGCGTCACCGGCTGGGTGATGACCGAGCGGTACGCCGAGGAACTCGGTGCCGACGTGATCCCGGCCGGCGTCCGGTTCACCGCCGAGGCCGACATCTCTGCGTCGCAACGGCGAGCACTCGACGAGATCCGCTTCGGCGACGAGCAGTTCAGCGACATCTGGATCGTCGGCGATGAGTCGGCCAGCTACCCCGACGACGAGGGCCGCGGGTTCTGGATCGACTACCAGTACGTGAACGGGAACCCGTCGCCCACCCTGGTGCAAGCGGCGATCGTCGCTGCCACGTTGCTGCTGGTGCTGCTCGTGGTGGCGATCGGGTTGTCACTGGCCGCGGTGGAGAGTCGCGACGAACGCAACACGCTGATCGCCGTCGGTGCCTCACCGCGAACGTTGCGTCGCCGATCGGCGACCACCGCAACGGTGCTGGCCGCCACCGGTGGCGTGATCGCCATCCCGACTGGACTGTTGCCCGTGTGGGTGGTGGCGCGAGTGAACGACGGCAGCGCCAGCGTTCCGTGGCTGTCGATCGTGGCGATCGTGGTGGTGGTGCCGCTCCTGGTGGGCGCCGTGGCCCTCGTCGGCTCGGCAATCATCCAGAAGGCCCGCCCGCCGAAGGTGATGCAGGCCTTCACCGATTGACCCTCGGGTGGGCCACGACGACGTCGGCGCACTACGTTGCCGCCGTGCGTTCACGACTGATCACCCTCGCCATGGTCTCCGCTGTTGCCCTCGCTGCCTGCGGGAGCGACGGGGACACCGCCACCACACCGAGCACGGAGGCGGCGCCGGCCACCACCGAAGCCGCCTCCGAGACCACCGAGGCACCGCCGGAGACTGCAGCTCCCACCACCGAGGCGGCGCCCGAGACCACCGAAGCCGCGCTCGCCGACTTCGAGACGCTGCCTCCTGGCCCCTACGACGTCGGCGTCACCACGATCACGATCGACAACGACACCGATCGCCCCCTGACGCTCGATGTGTGGTTCCCCGTCGATGACACGGGCGGCGCACCACTCACCAGTACACGCTGATCCCGGGGGTGTACTACGAGTCGCCCGCCGCCGTTGCCGGCGCCGAACTCGTCGTTGCCGACGGGTCGTTCCCGCTCGTGGTGTACTCGCACGGCAGTGGCGGTCTGCGCTACATCGCGTCGTACTACACCGAGGCGATCGCCAGCTACGGCTACGTCGTCGCCGCCCCCGACCACACCGGCAACACTGCCGTCGACCGGCTCCTCGGCGCCGAAGCCGAGTTCGACGTGACCGCACTCGCCCGGCCGAACGACGTCGAGGCGGTGATCAACGCGATGCTCGACCCGACCAGCGCCGAGACCGCAGGATTCGTGGCCAGCGTCGATCCCGAGAGCATCGCGGTCACCGGACATTCGTTCGGTGGCTTCACGGCGCTGGCCGTTGCCGGCGGCTACGAGAACCCCCTCGGATCGTTCGTGGCTGACGACCGCGTCGACGCCATCATTCCGCTGGCACCGGCAACCGGCGACGGCACCCGCCTGATGTCGGATGCCGGGCTCGAGTCGATCCAGATCCCCATGCTGGTGATGGTGGGCACCAATGACCAGACCACCCCGGTCGATCCGAACGTCACCCGCATCTGGGACCTCGCCAAGAGCGAGCCGCTCGTGCGCGTCGAGCTCGTCGATGCCCAGCACCAGAGCTTCACCGACGTGTGCGATTACCAGGAGTTCCTGCCCACCCTCGGCGATGTCGTGCCGCAGCCCGTGATCGACACCATCGACGGACAGGGCGCCGAAGGCTGCTCGCCGGGCGACATGCCGATCGATCGGGCCAAGGAACTGACCAACACGTTCGCCATCAACTTCCTCGAGTCGGTGTTCCGCGACGCCGAACTGATCAGCGACGCCAACACCACGATGCCCGACGACATCATCTTCATGGCCCGCTGATTCCACCGTTCGGTGAGAACGGGGCTTCGTGGGTCGGATGGCCCGGCCGTAGGCTCGGGGCATGGCTGACGTTCCCCCGTTCTCGTACACCGAACTGCTCCCCCTGGGCGCCGACGACACCGAGTACCGACTCGTCACCACCGAAGGTGTCTCCACGTTCGAGACGCCCGAGGGCACGTTCCTCAAGGTCGAGCCCGAGGCGATCCGCGCCCTCACCGCCGAAGCGATGCATGACATCGCCCACTTCCTGCGCTCCGCCCACCTGCAGCAACTGCGCAACATCCTCGACGATCCCGAGGCGTCCGACAACGACCGCTTCGTGGCGCTCGACCTGCTCAAGAATGCCGCGATCGCTGCCGGCGGCGTGCTGCCGATGTGCCAGGACACCGGCACGGCCATCGTCAAGGCCAAGAAGGGGCAGTACGTCTTCACCGGTGGCGGCGACGAGGAAGCGATCGCCCACGGGATCTACGACACGTACCAGACCTCCAATCTCCGGTACTCGCAGATGGCGCCGCTCGACATGTACACCGAGAAGAACACCGGCACGAACCTGCCAGCCGAGATCAAGATCTCGGCGATCGACGGCGACGCCTACAAGTTCCTGTTCTTGGCCAAGGGCGGCGGCTCCGCGAACAAGAGCTACCTCTACCAGGAGACGAAGGCCCTGCTCAACGAGGCAACGCTGCTGCCCTGGATCTTCGACAAGATGCAGTCGCTCGGTACCTCTGCCTGCCCGCCGTACCACCTCGCGGTGGTCATCGGTGGCACGTCGGCCGAGTTCGCCGTCGAGACCGCCAAGCTCGCGTCCACGAAGTACCTCGACTCGCTGCCGACATCCGGCTCGCCAGACGGCCACGCGTTCCGTGACCTCGACCTCGAGGCCCAGGTGCTGAAACTGAGCCAGACGACCGGCATCGGCGCCCAGTTCGGTGGCAAGTACTTCTGTCACGACGTGCGGATCATCCGGCTCCCCCGCCACGGCGCGTCATGCCCCGTCGGCATCGCGGTGTCGTGCTCCGCCGACCGCCAGGCGCTCGGCAAGATCACCAAGGACGGCATCTTCCTCGAGCAGCTCGAGACCGACCCCGCCCGCTTCCTGCCCGAGGTCGGCGAAGAGCACCTCGACGACACCGAGTCGGTCCACATCGACCTCAACCGGCCGATGGACGACATCCTCGCCGAGCTCTCCGAGTACCCGGTGACCACCCGCGTCATGCTGACCGGGCCGATGGTGGTCGCCCGCGACATCGCCCACGCCAAGATCAAGGAGCGCCTCGACGCCGGCGAGGAGATGCCGCAGTACCTCAAGGATCACGCCGTGTACTACGCCGGCCCGGCCAAGACCCCCGAGGGCTACGCATCCGGCTCGTTCGGGCCGACGACCGCGGGTCGCATGGACAGCTACGTCGAGCAGTTCCAATCAGCTCGCGGCTCGATGATCATGCTCGCCAAGGGCAATCGCTCGAAGCAGGTCACCGATTCGTGCGCCACCAACGGCGGGTTCTACCTCGGCTCGATCGGCGGCCCCGCCGCCCGACTGGCACTCGACAACATCCGCAAGGTCGAGGTGCTCGAGTACCCCGAACTCGGCATGGAAGCCGTGTGGAAGATCGAGGTCGAGAACTTCCCCGCCTTCATCGTCGTCGACGACAAGCGCAACGACTTCTACGCCGACGTCAACGCCGCCGCGTCGATGCCGGTCTCCATCCGCTGACGTAACGTTTGGTGTCTGACACCAATCGTTACATCAGAGTTCGCCGGCGAGCGCACCGAGGCGACGTTCGCCTTCGGGAGTCTGTCCTCCGGCATCGAGGAACCGCTGCAGGCGGTCCTGTGTGTCGGCACGACTCAACGTTGCGTTGAACGCCCAGGTCTCGGCCAGCAGATCGTCGGCAACGTTCATCTCGGCACGCACCACACTCTCCTTCGCGGCGGCCACGGCGTTTGAGGGAAACGACGCGATGCGGCCGACGAGCCGGTCGACGAAGGCGTCGATCTCGTCGACCGGCAGCACTCGGTTGACCCAGCCCCAACGTTCAGCGGTCGCCGCGTCGACGTCATCGCAGCCCAGCACGACCTCGAGCGCCCGGCTGCGACCGATCAGCCGAGGGAGCCTGACCGTGCCTCCCGCACCGGGGATGATGCCGAGCGCGACCTCGGGTTGGCTGAAGACCGCATCAGGCGTGGCGAAGCGCATGTCGCATGCCAACGCGAGTTCGCTTCCACCGCCACCGATACGCCCGCCGACCACGGCGATCGTCGCCTTCGGCATCGTGCGAAGCAACTCACACATCTCGTCGTACGGCCCGAGCTCGGTCGGCTCAGCGCCGTCACGAGGCAGCTGCTGGATCGCTTCGACGTCGAAGTGAGCAAGGAACCACTCGGGGTTCGCCGAGCGCAACACGAGCACGCGCACGGCATCGTCCGACGCTGCGTCTGCGATTGCGGTGGCGACCTCGATCATGACCTCGATCGTGATCAGGTTGATCGGCGGATGGTCGACGATGATCGTGGCAACGCCCCGATCGTCGAGGTCGATCCGCACCCAGCTCACGACATCGCCTTCTTGATGGCGGCGCGCGTGGCGCCCACCTCGTCGGCATTTCCGCCGAACTCGCTCCCGGCGAACTCGGTGACGCCGAGGTCGGCGAGTGCGCCGATGCGATCGACGACCTCTTCCTCGGTGCCGACGATCGCGATGCCCTCGGGACCGGCAACACCTTCGCGGTCGAGCATCGCCCGGTAGCTCGGCAGCGAGCCGTAGATCTCGAAGATCTTCGCCGCGCGCTCGCGTGCACCGGCGATGTCGTCGGTGACGCACACCGGCAGCCCGACGATCACTCGCGGCGTCGGACGCTCGGCGGCCTCGGCAGCTGCGTTGATCGTGGGGATCACATGGCTCTCGAGCGTCTTCGGGCCGGTGCACCAGGTGATGGTGCCGTCCGCGAGTTCTGCAGTGACCTTGAGCATCTGCGGGCCGAGCGCCGCGACCACGATGCCGAACGGCGGCGCACCCTTGGCCGTGATTGCCATGTTCGTCGAGTAGTCCTCGCCGCGGTAGCTCACCGGCTCGTTGCGTGACAGTGGCCCGAGGATGCTCAGGTAGTCGCGCATGTGACGCACCGGCTTGTCGTAGCTCATGCCGAGCATGTTCTCGATCACGACCTTGTGGCTGAGCCCGATCCCGAGCGTGAGACGCCCACCCGCCGCCGCATTCACGGTGAGGCACTGCTGAGCGATCGCGGAGGGATGCCGCGGGTAGGTGGGCACCACCGAGGTGCCGAGTTCGATGCGCGGCACCTCACGGCCCACGATTGCCAGCGCGGTGAGCGCATCGTGACCGAAGATGTTCGGGATCCAGTACGAGGCGAACCCGTCGGCCTCGGCCCGTTTCGCCTCGGCGACCACGTCGTCGATGGTGCCGTCGTTGATGCTTCCGCCGAATGATCCAATGCGCATGGCCTCGACCGTACCCGCACGAACGCAGCCACCACCCAGCCGCCGACCCCCACCCCAAGGCGATGAGCGAATCCCCCACATGCCGGGAGTTCGCTCATCGCTCGACTGGCGCCGAGTCGTTCCAGGACATGGTCGGGTGGTACGAACACGCACATGGGGAACTGGAACTTTGCTGACATCTGGGAAGTGGTGGCCGACGAGCTGCCCGACGCGCCGTGCTTGATCCACGGCGACGACCACCGAAGCTGGGCCGAGGTGGATCGCCGCGCCGACGGGGTCGCACAGCACCTGATCGACGCCGGACTCGAACACCAGCAGGCGGTGGCCCAGTACCTGTACAACGGCAACGAGTACATGGAGTCGATGTACGCCGCCTTCAAGGGGTCGTTCGCTCCGGTGAACACCAACTACCGCTACACCGCGGATGAGTTGTTGTACCTCTGGGACAACGCCGACGCCGGCGCCGTGGTGTTCAACGGATCGTTCGCGAGCACGATCGAGGCGATCCGCGCCCGTCTGCCGAAGGTGAAGGTCTGGCTGTGGGTCGACGACGGCGACGGACCGTGCCCCGACTGGGCGACACCGTACGAAGATGCAGCCAACAGCGGCGCCGATCGAGTTGCGCCGGCCTGGGGCCGCAGCGGCGACGACATCAACTTCCTGTACACCGGAGGCACCACTGGCATGCCCAAGGGGGTCATGTGGCGCCAGGACGATCTCGCAGTGAAACTGACCGCGACGGGCGCGTCCCCGCTGCCCGACGACGGCACGCTCGAAGAGCTACGCGCCACGCTCACTCAACCTGGTGCTCGCTTCCTGCCGGCGTGCCCGCAGATGCACGGCACCGGGAACTTCCCCGGCCTCGGCACGCTGTGCAGCGGTGGCAGCATCGTGACCCTCGCCGGCCGCAACTTCGATGCCGTCGAGCTACTCGACACGATCGAGCGCGACGGTGTGAATTCGCTGGCGATCGTCGGCGACGCGTTCGCGAAGCCGATCCTGCGCGCACTCGACGCGGAGCCGGGCAAGTGGGACCTCACATCGCTGGTCGGCGTGGTGTCGTCGGGCGTGATGTGGAGCCAGGAATCCAAGACACGGCTCCTCGAGCACCATCCCGGCATGGTCCTGATGGACGCATTCTCATCCTCGGAGGCCCTCGGAATGGGCTCGTCGATCTCTGCTGCCGGGGCCACCTCCGAGACCGCCAAGTTCGTGTTGAGCCCTGACACGATCGTGATCGACGACCTGAACCGGCCACTCGCCCCTGGGTCGGAGGAGATCGGGCGGCTCGCTGTCGGTGGACGCCAGCCGGTCGGCTACTACAAGGACCCGGAGAAGTCGGCTCGTACGTTCTTCGAGGTCGAGGGAACGCGCTACTCCTGTCCCGGTGACTTCGCCACGATCGACGCCGACGGGCGCATCACGCTGCTCGGCCGTGGTTCCCAGTGCATCAACACCGGCGGCGAGAAGGTGTTTCCCGAGGAAGTCGAGGAGGCAATGAAGACCCACCCCGATGTGCTCGACGCCGTCGCCGTCGGCATCCCCGACGAGAAGTTCGGCGAAGCGGTGACCGGCATGGTCGAGCCCCGCCCGGGCCACACGATCGACGCCGCCGCGGTGATCGCCCACGTCAAGCAGACACTGGCTGCGTACAAGGCGCCCAAGCACATCGTGGTGGTCGACACGATCGGGCGCGCGGCCAACGGCAAGGTCGACTACAAGCGCCTGCGATCGGATGCCACCGATTCGCTCGGCGTGAGCTGATCGGTCGCAGCGTGACCGTCCCGATCGACACCATCGACGCGGCGATCGCCGCGATGGATGGCGAAGTCGATCGTTGCGTCGAGTGCGGTGACGCCGGCGGCTACTTCACCATTGTCTACCGCGCCGTGACACAGCGGGTGCGCGACGGCATCGACGCCGGTGAGTTCGCCGACGGCGAACGGATGGAGCGGTTCGATGTGGCATTCGCCCGCCGGTATCTCGATGCACAGACCAACTGGCGATCTGGTCACGGTGACGTCCCCGAATCGTGGCGACTGGCCTTCGCGACCGCCGAAGGCAGTCGATGCCTCGTCACACAGCACCTGCTGCTCGGCATGAACGCCCACATCAACCTCGATCTCGGGGTCGCCGCTGCAGCAGCTGCGGCACCTGGCGACGTCGACGCACTCCGCGACGACTTCGAGACGATCAACGATGTGCTCGCCGACCTGGTCGACCGGATGCAGTCAGCATTGGCCGAGGTGTCACCGTGGACCCGTTATGTCGACATCGCCGGCCTGCGGTTCGACGAGGCGCTGGTGACCTTCAGCCTGCGTCGGGCCAGAGCCGAGGCGTGGGACTTCGCCACCGCGCTCAGCGCAGCATCGCCCCACGAGCGCCACCGGCTGGAGTCGAAACGCGACACCGAGGTCGCGGCCCTTGGCGCTCGGATCGCTCGACCGGGCCGTCCGCTTCGTTGGCTGGTGAGCGCCGCCCAGCGGCGCGAGCGTCACGACCTTCGCAGCGTCCTCGACGAACTCAGCTCGAACTGAGCGCCAACGCGATCGTCACTGCACAGATGATCACCGTGGTGAGGACGATGAGGAGCGACACGCTGGCGACGTAGGCAGCGTTGCCCATCGGGCGCCGCACCTTCACGCCGGGCGGTGGGTCGGCGGCGACGTACGGCTCGAGCAATGCTTTCCACGCTTGGGCCTTCTCCTTCTCTCGACGGGTCTGTTGCACCCCGCTCGTCACGGCGACGGCGCCGATGAGGAGATCGCTGCCAGCAGACGGGGGCAGCATCAACTCGGGCGGACCAGCCAGCGACACCCGATGGCGCTTGTCGCCGTGCCACACATCGATCGCCGTGCCGAGTTCACCGACGCCGAGGCTGTGCAGCTCGGCCAGCGGGAGGTCGAAGACGACTCGCCCGCCCGGCGTCGAGAACCGGAGACGGCCGAAGGCCAACTGCAGCGTTCCCGAGGTCTGCGCCAGCATGGTGAACAACGGGATTCCTGGGTCGCACGGACCCACCCGGTAGCCGCCGGGGCTCTGGGCACACGGGTACTCCGACGCCGTTGGATCCGGAGGCTCCGCGTCCTGCATGGTGTCGCGCTCGATCGGGTCCACGGCTGCCGTTCCCGCATCGGCGACGTGGCCCGACCACGTCTCGCCCGACCAGTACCGGTGCGTGTGGCGATGGGCTGGATCGGGGTACCAACCCGCAGGAGCCTGGATCTGCATGGCGACCTCCTCGTTGCCGGCCCGCAGCCAGCCCGCAGGCCACCTCCCATGTGCTCACCACGACACCACACCGTCCAGAGCCGTTCGACCCTGTCCTGCTCGATCAGCAGTTCGCCAGCGGCGGTTCGTGGTTCGCAGGAACCGTCGCCCGGCCGTCACCCCGTGACACGTCCCCGACCGCGCAGCGTCAGCCGACGAGCGCCCACTCGTCGGCGGTCAGGTCGTCGATGCTCCCGTCGCAACGAATGGCGAAGGCCTCGGTTGCGTCGCCGAGTGCCAAGGCATCGTCACGGACGGGCGTCACGACCACGAGCACGTCATCGACCCCGTCGAGCAACGGCCGGTACGTCAGCACCGCCAGCTCAGCTCCGCCGATCCCCGACGAGAGTTCGGACGGCCGGTGGACGTATCCCTCAGGTTGCACGACCTCGAGCAACCGATCAGCGCCCATCGCCATCAGCTCGAACTTGCGCGCTTCGGCAGCGGACCGCCACGTCGGCGTCTCGTGATCGCCCGATCGCACGATCCGATCGATCGATCGGTTGCTCATGGGCGTCCCGGCGGTGGAGCACCACGAGCGTCTTGGCCACCCGATCGTGCAGCCCCTGGCCGTTCGGGTGGAAGAACACGCCCGAGTAGACCACCGTGAGACCGGCCACCTGGAGCAGGGCGAGCGCTACTGCGGCAGCATCGGGAATGTCGAAGAGCGCCACGAGTGCAACGATCAGGATCGGGAGGTGGGCGACGAACCAACGACGGGCGCTCGTCGACCAGCCGGGCACTGTGTGCTCGGTCGATCGGATCACTACCGTACGGAACACCAGCGCGCCGATCGGTCGGCCGGTGATGGCGATCGGAGCCACCAGGAGTGCGAACTCGGCAACGACGAACGCCACGAAACCTGGCGCCAGCAACCCCAGGCTGCCGGCAACGCTGAACGCCAGCGCCGTGGCCATGCGAGACCGCCAGCGAATCGATGAGGCCGGCACCCACCCGCCGACCCGGGCTGGCGATCACCAATGCAGCGCTGAGATCCTGTTCGCCAGATGCCGGTTCGCCACTCGAGGGCACATTCGACTTCGCCACCGAGTGGAAGGTACCAGCGGTCCGTTCGCCGCGACCTCAGCCTGGGCCAACTGTCACTGCCGGACCGCACGGTTGGTCAGCGGGCCGATGGCTCGGCACCGACGTGCTCGATCGCGCTCACAGCGCACGCACCCGATGTCGGAACGGCTCGAGCAGCGCACGGTTGCGTGCATCGCCACCTGGGGTGTTGGCGCTGATGAGCACGGACTCGGTGTGACCGCTTCGAGCGAGCCGCTCAGCGGTGGCCACCACGAGGGCGTTGACGATCGCGGCACCTGCGACGGTCGACGTTGCCCCGACCCGGGTGCCGAGCGCATCGATCTCGACGGACGCATCCCCGACGATCCCGTGGTTGTCGATCACGACGTCGGCAAGTGCTTCGAGGGGTCCCGTTGCGCTGTCGTCGGGGAGGCTGCTGCGAACGTGCTGGCGGCTGACGATGGCGATCACGCGTGCGCCGGCCTCGCGGAATCGCTCGGCCAGTTCGACACACACGACGTTGCCGCCGGAGTTGGACACAACGATCAACGTGTCGCCAACGCAACAGTGAGGCGAGCGAAGAGCACGTCGGCAACTCCTGGCGTTCGCTCCAGTTCGGTGCTGCGCAACGCCCCGACGTGCAACATCAGCGACTCGTCGAGAATCGGGTTGACTGCGGCAAGGCCACCGGCGCGGTAGAACATCTCCTCGGCCAGCATGTGCGAGTGGCCCGTTCCGAACACGTGGACGAGGCCACCGCCGCCGATCGTGGACGCAAGCAGCGCTGCACCATCGTCGATGTGCTGTGCTTCGTCGGCCACCACCTCGCCGAGGAGCCGTACCAGCCCGTCGAGGTATGAGGTCGCAGCCGACCTCGAGCCCGTGCCATCCGCTGGATCGTTCATCGATTGGCGCCGATCACGGAAAAGCGCTCGCGATAGGGCGCCATCTCCGGCCAGGCTTCGAACTGCTTCGGCGACGTCGCAAGCTGCATCGCTCCCGCCAGGCTTGCACCTGGGTGGTACTCGGAGACGCGACCCGGGAAGTTGTTCCGCGACCGCAAGCGCCAACCAGGTCGCCAGCGGCGATCCATCGGCGAGCAGCCGACCGTCGACGGCGATCGGAGTTCCCGGTCCGGCGAACGAGACCGCCGCCGAGAGTGTGCGGACGAGTCCGGCCACGCCGTCGGCGACGATGCAGCCGGCCAGGTGATCGCCGTGCTCAGCAGCGGCGAGGACATCAACAGCGGTCTGTGCGATTGCATCGACGGGTCGGTCGAGACCGTGGATCCGGGCACCCAGGTCATCGATGCCGTCGAATCGTTCGCCGACAGCGGTGGTCAGGCTCGTGGACGGCCCTCTGCCTTCATGCGATGCAATCACGGCACGTATGGCGTGACGCCCGAGCCAGAACGCGCCCCCTTCATCGCCGATCAGATAGCCGGCGCCATCGAACGATCGACACACTCCAGCCGACGCGTCCACCGACAAGCAGGCAACGCCGGTGCCGACCGCGAGCAACACGCCGCTCGCCCCCGAGAACGCACCGATGTGCGCGGTGACGTCGTCACCGGTCAGCCACATCTCGTCAGCACCGACGCCGGAGCGCATCGCAGCGGCCAAGCGGTCGCGACGACGAGCATCGGCGGGCACCGTCGTGAGACCGGCGACGAGGCGCCTCACCCGCCCCCGTTCGGGAGCAACCATCTCGACGACCCGGTCGATCACGACATCGGTCCGATCGAACTGGTGACTCACGCCCGCAGCCGTGCGGACCTCGGGATCACCCTCGACGAGCAGTCTGATGGTCGACTGACCGCCGTCGACGCCGACAGCGACGCATCGCCCGTTGCTCCCCGGCGTCATCCGCAACGGTACCAAACGGGTGCAACGGACAATCTGAAGCGAGAAGCAGGCGACGTGGTCTACGGTTCCCCGACCACTCGAGCAAGGATTCAGATCGTGCAACCAGCGACCATCAGACCGGCCACGCCTGACGATGCCGACGCCATCTACGACATCTGTCTTCGCACGGGCGACCGCGGGAGCGACGCGACCCGCCTCTACGGCGATCCCTCGTTGCCCGGGTCGGTGTTCGCCGGCCCCTACCTGTCGGTCGCCGGCACGGTTGCGTTCGTGGTGGTCGACCAGCAGGGTCCGGGCGGTTACGTCCTCGCAGCGCTCGACACCCGGGCATTCGAGGACGAGTGCGAGCGAACCTGGTGGCCATCGCTTCGAGCCCGCCATCTCGATCCTGGGCCGGGCCAGCACGACGCCGATGCGGCGCTGTGCCGGTACATCCACCACCCACCCATCCGGTCGGCCGACGTCGTCGACGCCTTTCCCGCTCATCTGCACATCGACCTGCTCCCGCGTTTTCAGGGCTCCGGCATCGGCGTGCAGATGATGGACACGATCGTCGGGGCGTTGCGCGACGTGGACATCGTCGGCGTCCATCTCGGCGTCGCCCCGGACAACGCACGGGCGGTTCGCTTCTACGAACGATTCGGCTTCACCACACTCAGCGTTGTCGACGACGAACGTGTCATGGCACTGCGACTGTGACTGCCACGATCGCGGTGTCACCGCGTGACGTTCGGTGGGGCGCCCTGGCGGTGAGCGGCCGGCGGACTCAGGACATCGAGACGAGGTCGAGCCAGTCCTCGGAGAAGTAGTCGACGTCACCGTCGGGCATCAGGAGCACCTTGGTGGGTTGGAGTTCGCGCACGAAGTCCTCGTCGTGGCTCACCAGGATGATCGCTCCCGGCCAATCGACGAGCGCATCGGCGACCGCCTGACGCGACGGCGGGTCGAGGTTGTTCGTCGGCTCGTCGAGCAGCAGCAGGTTGTTGCGCCCGACCATCAACATCGCCAGAGCGAGCTTGGTCTTCTCGCCACCCGACAGCGTGCCGGAGTCCTGGAACACCTTGTCGCCCGACAGCCCGAACATGCCGAGCAGCCCGCGCAACTGGGTCTCACCGAGGTTCATGCCGTCGGGCACGGCGTCACGAATGTTCGTGAGCAGCGATTCGTCGGTGCGCAGATTGTCGTGCTCCTGGGCGTAGTAGCCCGCATGCACCTGGTAGCCGAACCCGAAGTCGCCGAGGTCGGCGGTGGTCTCGCCGGCCAGGATCCGCAGCAAGCTCGTCTTGCCCGCACCGTTGAGCCCGAGCACGAGCAGCCGTTCGCCGCGACCGAGATCGAAATCGATGTCTTCGAAGATCGTCGGGCCGCCATAGGCCTTGCACATTCCCGACGCACGGATGACCGTCTCGCCGCACTTCGGCGGTTCGGGGAACCGCACCGCCATCGTCTTGGTCGCCTGGGGACCCCGAACCCGCTGGCCCTCCAGTCGAGCAATGCGCTTCTCGACGCTGTGGGCCATTGCGGCCTTGGTCGCCTTGGCGCCGAAACGGTCGACCACGGTCTGCAGCCGATCGATCTCCTTGGCCTGCAGCACCGCCTTCTTGGCGAGGCGGGCCTCGTCGTCGGCGCGCGACCGCTGGTACTGGCTGTAGGTGCCGCGGTATTCGAAGATCTCGCCGACATCGTGCTCGGACGCGCGGTCGAGGTGCAGGACGCGGGTGATCGACTCGTCGAGGAGTTCGAGGTCGTGGCTGATCACGAGCAGTGCGCCCTTGTACTGGCGCAGGAATCCGAGCAGCCAGGCCTTGGCGTCGACGTCGAGGTGGTTGGTCGGTTCGTCGAGGCACAGCACGTCGGAGCCGGCGAACAGAATGCGGGCCAACTCGACTCGGCGGCGCTCGCCACCCGACAACGTGCTGATCGGCTGATCGAGACGGGCGTCGGGGATGCCGAGACCTGCAGCCATCGCACGCGCCTCGCTTTCGGAGGCGTATCCCCCGCTGGTGCGGAACGCCTCCTCGGCGTTCACGTACCGACCGACATTGCGCTCGTCGGGGTTCTCCTCCATGGCGATGCGCAGCTTCTCGATGCGAGTGATCTCGTCGTCGATGCCACGCCCCGACAGCACGTGCGTCACGCAGCTTCGACCGTCGAGTGCGGAGTCGATCTTGGGGTCCTGAGGGAGATAGCCGAACCCGCCCTTGCGAAGCACCTTGCCGGCCTTGGGCTCGTTGGCCCCGCCGAGCACCTTGAACAGGCTGGTCTTGCCGGCGCCGTTGCGCCCGACGATGCCCACCTTGTCGCGCGGCATCACCGTGAAGCTGGCGGAATCGACGAGGAGTCGACCACCCACTTCCACCGAGATCGCCTGAGCCTGGAGCATCCGCCCAGGCTACGGGCGCACCTCCAGATCACGGTCCGAGATCAACGTCAGGGTGGCGTGGGCGTGGTGGTGGTGGTGGTGCTGGTGGTGGTCGTCGCAGCGGTCGTGGTGGTGACCGCAGGCGCCGTCGTGGTGGTGGTCGTCACTGCGGGCGGGGCAGTTGTCGTGGTGGTCTGCGTCCCGCCCGAACCGGAGCTGGAACCCGAACCCGAACCGCCACTGGAACCCGAGCCCGAACTGGTCGAGCCATCGGTGGAGGCAGACGGTGGTCCGAGCACAGCCGGCGCGTCGGTACCGACCGCAGAGTCGTCGCGGAACTGCGAACCCAGGCATTCACCCGGCTGCGCCGACACCGGGCCCAGCACGGCAGCGACCGATTGGGCGAGCATCTCGCGACCCGACTCGGTCGGGTGGAGCCGATCGCCGCTCAGGATGCCGGGCTCCTCGGCAATGGTCTTCCAGTCGAGCAACGTGACGTTGTCGTACTCATCGGCGAGGCGCTCGACCACGGCGTTCACTTCGCTCCACTCGGGGCGGTACTCGGTGACGGTGAGCAACAGCGTCGGCCGCGGAGCCAACCGAGTGATCATCTCGCGCAGCTCGTTCTCGTAGGCCAGGGGGTCGCCGCGGTAGTTGCTCCCGAGGAAGACCACGCCGACGTTCCAGTCGTCGTCGGCGCCACCCGGCACCTCGGGCAAGGTCTGGTCGAGCACCGTGTTGCCGAACTCGACGAACCGGCTCGGCTCCGCCTCGACCGCGACGCGCCGATCCCAGTGGCACCAGCGCCGCGCACATCTGGTTGCCGTACCTCGACGACGTCGATGCCAGGATCGAATCGCCCAGCAGCAACACCCTGTTGCCACCTGCGACCTGGCCGAGCAGTTGCCCGTCGACGTCGACATCCATCGTCGAGCGGGGAACCACGGACTGCTCCACCGCGGTGTCACCAGCGGGAAGTACCCCGACACCACCGACGGTGGCGACCGGTGCAATGGAGTCGGATCCCTCGTCGGTCACGTCCTGCGACGCACCGCATCCGACCAGGAACGCGCCGAACAGCACAATGCTCAGTGCATGGCGGTGGCGGATCATGGCCGACATTCAAGCCGCTCGAACGGCCGGCGTGACGTCAGGCCCCGCACGCTGGGGCTTCGCAGCCTTGCGGGCGACTCAACGCGAGCGCAGCGCGTCGCGAATCTCGGTGAGGAGTTCGATCTCGGTCGGACCACTCTCCTCCTCGTCGTCGGGACCCTTCATCTTGTTGTAGGCCTTGACGATCAGGAAACACACGAACGCGACGATGAGGAACGTCACGATCGCGGTGATCACCGTGCCGACCAGGAGATCCGCGTCTCCGACACCGATCACGATCGAGTCGAAGTTGGGCTGGCCGAAGATGCCGGCGATCAGTTGCATGATGATGCCCTCGACGATGGCGTTGACCACCGGCACGAAGAACAGCGTCAGCGTGAAGGCAACTGCGAGCTCGACGAGGTTGCCCCGGTTGACGAATTCCTTGAACTCCTTGACCATGTCCTTCATGATTTCCCCTTCGCTCGGTGGTGTGCAGGCGCTGATCGCCACGACGACCAGGGTGAACGGTCTATCACATCGTCGACGATCAGCGGTGAGTACACCGCGGCGAACGGCGTGGCCCACCGCACGATCAGCGACAGCGCGTCAGCGGGCGGTCCAGCCGCCGTCGACGATGATGCTCTGGCCGGTGAGAAAGGTTCCCGCCGACGAGGCGAGCAGGAGCAGCGCACCATCGAGCTCACTCAGCTCACCCATCCGGGGAATCGGCGAGTTCGAGGCGATGAAGCGTTGGCTGGCCTCGTCGGTGTCCATGCCGTCGGTCATCTCCGACGGAAACCAGCCAGGACACAACGCATTCACACGGATGCCCTTGCGCGCCCATTGCAACGCGAGTTCCCGAGTGAGGTTGACAACCGCACCCTTGCTGGCGCAGTAGTGCGCCTGCTTCACCGGTGTGGACCCCACGTGGCCGAGCATCGAGGCCACGTTGACAATTGCCCCCGACCCGCTTGCGATCATCGACGGAGCGCAGAGCTTCGACAGATGCCACAGCGCAGTCACGTTCACCTCCATCGAGGATCGGAAGCGTTCGAGCTCCTCGTGTTCGACCGCGACGGTTCCGCCCACGCCAGCGTTGTTGACGAGCACGTCCACCCGACCGTGTCGTGACAACACCTCAGCGACCAGCCCGTCACGGTCGGACTCGCTCGCCATGTCCGCAGCGATCACCGACGAACCGGGCAGCTCGCCGGCGAGCCGTTCGAGTCGATCCACACGGCGTGCCGTGAGCACGACGCGGGCACCAACGACGTGGAGTACTCGGGCGAAATGGGCGCCGAGCCCCGACGACGCTCCGGTGACGATCACCACCTGGTCATCGAGTCGGAACGCGGCGAGGGGGTCCGGTGCGGGAGCGGTCTCGGTGGAGTTGGACATCGCACCAACCTACGAGTGGGCTCGACGCTCGCCCGTCACCAGGCCGTCATCGCTCCGTCATCTCCGGACGCGCGTTTCGGTGTCGATCGTGGCGGTTGCGTGACAAGTCTGCATCGAGGTGTCGACGTCACTGGAGCCGGGGGTCGCCGAGGGATAAGAACACAGACGTGGAACTCAGCCGACGCACCTGGAATGCCGCTGTCAAGCTCGCCATCACGATGTCGATCGTCGCGGTGTTGGCCGCGCTCGTCATCTCGTCGGCCGGCGATGTGCCGCAGGCAGCGATCGTGCTGCCGGTGATCGTGATCGCGTTCACGGCGAGCTGGATCCAGTCCGGTCGCGCGCAGCGCCAGCCGGCTCACGCCCGCACCCACTGAACTCGTCGCACCGACGCGACCTCGCAGCGTGACGCTGCGCTGTGGCACCATCGGCGCATGAGCCAGCACGCCTCGCCGCCACCGAAGGTTCGCATCGGTTTCGGCCTCGGCACCTCCACCCCACTGCACGGCCCGTCGTACGGCGCCGTGGTCGATGCACTCGAATCGTTGGGCTTCGACTCGCTGTGGCTGTCGGAGCGGATCAGCGGCCCGGCCCCCGACCCGCTCGTCGCAATGGCGTATGGCGCCGGGCGCACCACCAAACTCAAGTTCGGCATGTCGGTGATGGTGCTCCCCGGCCGCAATCCGGTGGTGCTCGCCAAGGAGTTGGCGACCCTCGCAACGATGTCAGGTGGACGGTTGCTGCCCGCGTTCGGGCTCGGCGCAGTGGACCCCGTCGAGCAACAGGCCTTCGGTGTGCAACGCGGCGAACGAGCCAAGCTCTTCGACGAAATGCTCACCGTGATGCGCCACTGCTGGACCGGTGAATCGTTCAGCCACCACGGCGAGCGCTACGACTACGACGAGATCCGCGTGCGGCCGGCCGCGCCGCGTTTGGAGGTGTGGCTGGGTGGCATCGCCCCCTCGGAGTTGCGGCGCGTCGGCAGGCTGGCCCAAGGGTGGCTGCCCTCGTTCGTCACCCCCGCCGACGCCGAGGCCGGACGGGCGGTGATCGAAACGGTGTGCGCCGAGCACGACCGCTCGATCGACGACGATCACTACGGGGTGCTGCTGCCGTATTCGTTCGGCCCGATTCCCGACCGGCTCCAGGCACTGCTCGCCAAGCGCCGTCCCGACCTCGACGACCCGAGCCAACTCGTGCCCACGTCGTGGGACGGCCTGACCGCGATGATCCAGCAATTCATCGATGTGGGCACTTCCAAATTCGTGGTGCTCCCGCTCGCTGAGCCTGATGGCGCCGAGGGATGGGTCGACCACCTCACCGAGGCGGCCGACGTGCTCCTGGCGCTCGAGACGCCGTGACACCGGCATCCGTGACACCGGCACCCGTGACACCGGCAACCGGCGCCGCACTGTTCGAACCGGCCGGCGCCGACGCGTGGATCCCCACGGAGTACGCACGCGGACCGTGGGACCCAGCGGCCTGTCACGGCGGACCGGTGAGCGCGCTGCTGGCCCGAGCCGTCGAACACGCAGACCCCGACTCGGAGGTGACCTGGCAGATCGCCCGACTCTCGATCGAACTCACGCGTCCGGTGCCGGTGGGCAGGCCGCTGACGCTCACCACCGACGTCGAACGCGCCGGGCGCAAGGTGTCGCTGGTGGCTGCACGCCTGACCGACGGCGACACCGAAGTGGCTCGCGCCCGATCGCTGCGCATCCGGGTGCGTCACCTCGACCTCCCCGCCGACACCGCGCAACCCCGACCCGACCCGCCGGCAACGCCTGGCGACGGCCAGTCGCAGCGTGTCACGTGGTCCGATGACGGCCAGATCGCCTTCCATCGCGATGCCTGCGAACATCGATTCACCGAAGGCTCATGGGACGCTCCGGGGCCGGTGGCGGTGTGGATCCGGCTCCTCGTCGACGTGGTGCCCGGCGAGTCACCAACGGGCGTGCAACGGGCGGCGGCAGCTGCGGACTTCGGCAACGGGGTGAGCGGCGGGCTGCCGTTCGAGCAGTTCATCTACATCAACCCCGACCTCACCGTGCACTTGCTGCGCGAGCCGGTTGGCGACTGGATCGGCATGCGGACGGCCTCGCACTACGGCACGACCGACACCTCGACGGGGGCCGGCTTCGCCGAATCGGCCCTGTACGACGCCGACGGCCGCGTCGGCCGCAGCGTGCAGAGCCTGCTCCTCGACGAGCGCTGACATACCCTCGCAACCGCCTGACAACCGGCCGATGTCGCCTCGATCGAACGCTCGACGATCGCGATGGAACCAGAACCCGACGTGTGACGTCCAACACACATGAAGCACCAACGATTCGCCCCGGTTGTTCTCGCCGTTGCCTTGGCCGCTGCGGCCGGGTGCAGTTCGGACGGCAACGGATCATCAGGAGCCGTCACGACCGGTTCGGACGCACCGATCGTCGACGAGCCGGGCAGCTCCACGACCGAGGCGACCTCGTCCGGGCCCACCACGACCGAAACCTCCGCCGGCAATCAGCCGCAGGGCTTCGGGCCGGCGAATCTCGAGTTCTTCGGCGACTGTGCTGCGCTGCTCACCTACATGCAGACCGAAGCCAGCGAGCGGGTCACCCCGTGGGGCCTCGGTGGCTTTCAGCCCGACTATGGACGGCTGTTCACCGTGGACGAGGAGGCCAGCGCCGACACCGACGGCAGTGCCCCCCGACCGGCTGACGTGGCCGAGGCTGCACCGGTGCAAGGCCAGGACTTCTCCGGCACCAATGTGCAGGAGGAAGGCGTCGACGAGGGCGACATCGTCGAGACCGACGGCGACTTCGTCTACGTGTCGGGCACCGACGGCGTTCGCATCGTTGCAGTGGACTCGGCCGAAGTGGTTGCCGAACTCGAGGTCCCGGTCGGATCGCACCAACTGCTGCTCGACGGCGACCGCCTCGCCGTCATCACCGCGAGCTGGAGCGGATCGCCCGACACGATCGTGTCGCTGTACGACGTCACCGACCCTGCCGACCCGGCGCTGTTGCGACGCACCCATCTCGAGGGCAACGTGGCGGCCACCCGCTCGATCGACGGCGTCGCCCGCTTGGTGATCACGACATCGTTCGACCAGCGTCTGGCGTTCGTGCAGCCGGATCAATTCGGCCTCGACGAGGAGACCGCACTGGAGCGCAACAAGGAGATCATCGCCAACTCGACCGTCACCGACTGGCTGCCGCGCTCGTTCGAAGAAGACGCCGATGGCGCGTTCGGACCGATGACCGAGATCCTGCCGTGTGATGCGGTCGCTGCGCCACCCACGTTCTCTGGGCTCGGACTCACCTGGATTGCATCACTCGATCTGTTCGCCGACGACGCCCCCGTTGGCTCTGCGGGCATCGTGTCGACGGGTGACGTCGTGTACGCGTCGGCCGACAATCTCTACGTGACCACCCGAGACTGGTCGTGGCAGTCCGGCGACATCGAGGGCAATGACGTCGAGAGCGGTGGCCCTCCTCCGACGCTGATCCATCAGTTCTCGCTCGACGAGGGAACCCAAGCCAGCTACCTCGCCTCGGGTGAGGTCGAAGGTCGGCTGCTGAATCAGTTCTCCATGAGCGAGTTCGAGGGTGATCTTCGCGTTGCCACCACCAACGACGATCAGGGCGGTTTCGGCGAGCAGAGCAGCTCGACGGTGTTCGTGTTGCGCCCCAACGGTTCGACCCTCGAGGAGATCGGCTCGATCGGCGACCTCGGCATCGATGAGCAGATCTTTGCAGTCCGCTTCATCGAAGATCTCGCCTACGTGGTCACCTTCCGTCAGATCGACCCGTTGTACGTGATCGATCTCACCGATCCGACCAACCCGGTCGCGGCGGGGGAACTCAAGATCCCCGGCTACTCGGCGTATCTCCATCCGGTCGGCGATGGCCTGCTGCTCGGCGTCGGTCAGGACGCCACCGACGAGGGGCGCACCACCGGCACGCAGCTCAGCCTGTTCGACGTGAGCGATCCCGCCGACCCGCAGCGCATCAGCACCCTCCCGATCGGCGGCTCCAGCGAGGTCGAGTGGGACCACAAGGCGTTCCTCTACTGGCAGCCCGACGGCACGATCGTGCTGCCGGTGTCGCCGGGGTGGAACGACTGCGGCGACGACACCGACTGCCTGGCCAAGGAGATCACGGGGTCGGGCGGCGTCGTGGTGGCCGAACTCGACGGTCGCGAGTTGGCAGCTCAGGGCGTCATCAACGCCTCGTCACCGAACTCCAATTGTTGGAATCCGCTGCAGCGATCGATGGTGATCGGCGACGAGCTGGTCACGATCGGCCTCGATCAGCTCATGTTCTCCGACCGCCAGAGCCTCGAGCCGCGCGACTCGGTGTCCTGGGGCAACCCCGACGAGTTCGGCTGCTACTGGTACGGCGAGGGCTGACGTCACGATTGGTGTCGGACACCAATCGTTACGAACGCTTCTGGATGTTGGCCCATTCATCGCGCAGGCCGACGGTGCGGTGGAAGAGCATCGGCTGATCGCCGTCGGCGGCGAAGTAGCCGATGCGTTCGAACTGCACCACCTGGCCGGGCTCGACGTCGGCGAGCGCTGGCTCGACCTTGACCCCGGTGATGATGTCACGTGATGCGTGGTTGAGGTCGTCGAGCGGGTCGCCGGTGGCCTCGCCGGGCACCGCTGCCGCGAAGAGCCGCTCGTACAGCACCACCGTTGCGTCGGCCGCATGCTGCGCCGACACCCAGTGCATCGTCGACTTGACCTTGCGGCCGTCGGGTGCGTTGCCGCCGCGCGTCTCGGGGTCATAGGTGACCTGCACCTCGGTGACGTTGCCCTCGGCATCGACGTCGAATCCAGTGGCGGTCACGAAGAACGCGCCGCGCAGGCGCACTTCCTTTCCCGGCGAGAGTCGGAAGTACTTCGACGGCGGCTCGGCCATGAAGTCGTCGTGCTCGATGTAGAGCACCCCGCTGAACGGCACCGTGCGCGTGCCGTCGTCGGCGTTCTCCGGGTTGTTCGACAGTTCGACGTGCTCGACGACCGGGTCGCCTGCGTCGTCGGTGGGCCAGTTGGTGATGACCACCCTCAGCGGGCGCAACACCGCCATGCGCCGCTGGGCGATCCGGTTGAGTTCGGTGCGCACGAACGATTCCAGCAATTCGATCTCGTGGCGGCTGTTGGTGCGCGAGACGCCGATGAAGCTGCAGAACTCGCGGATCGCCGAGGCCGGGTAGCCCCGACGCCGCAGGCCGCGCAACGTGGGCATGCGCGGATCGTCCCACCCATCGACCGTGCCGTCGTCGACCAACTTGGCAAGCTTGCGCTTCGAGGTGACCGTGTGGGTGAGTTCCAGTCGGGCGAACTCGGTTTGGCGTGGCGCCTCGAATGGCAGTGGGAGCTGTTCGAGGTACCAGTCGTAGAGCGCGCGATGGCTGTCGAATTCGAGTGTGCACAGCGAATGTGTGACGCCCTCGATCGCGTCGCTCTGGCCGTGCGCCCAGTCGTAGGTGGGATAGATGCTCCACAGGGCTCCGGTGCGGTGATGATGCACGCCTCGGATGCGATACATCACTGGATCACGCAGCTGCATGTTCTCATGTTGCATGTCGATCTTCGCACGCAGCACCCTCGAACCTTCGGCGAAGTCGCCGGCACGCATGCGCCGGAACTCATCCAGGTTCTCCTTGACGGGCCGATCCCGGAACGGGCTCTCGACGCCGGGCTTTCCGTAGCCGCCGCGTTGCGCGGAGATGGTGTCGCCGTCCTGCTCGTCGACGTAGGCGAGGCCGTTGGTGATCAGCAGTTCGGCCCAGTCGTAGAGCTGTTCGAAGTAGTCGCTGGCGTACAGCGGCTCGCCCTCGATCGGGTACCCCAGCCAGGCCAGATCGGCGATGATGCCGTCGACGAAGCTGGTGTCCTCGGTGTCGGGATTGGTGTCGTCGAAGCGCAGATTGCACAGCCCGTCGAACGCTTCGGCGACACCGAAGTCGACCGTGATCGCTTTGGCATGGCCAATGTGCAGGTAGCCGTTGGGTTCGGGCGGGAACCGTGTCTGCACCCGTCCGCCAAACGTGCCCTGCTCGATGTCGGCAGCGACGAGGTCGCGGACGAAGTTGGCAGCGGCGGGAGGTCGTTCGGTGGGAGCCATGGCGGCTCCCAGTATGGACGTGCCGATGGCGCGTCCGGCTAGAACCGGGTCATGACACCGCTCGAGATCGTCCAGCAGACCTCCCCCATCATCAACCAGGCCGGCAATGCCTTCTACTTCCATCCCGACACGTTGGCCACGGGCCAGGAACTCGGCCTCGACGGCTTCCGCTTCTACATCCTCGGACGAGGCGGCGTGCTCGGCGATGTCGAACCCGATGTGGTCGTGGCGGCGTTCGGGTACTTCAGCCCCGGTGTGGTCGAAGCAATGTGGGATTCTGCCAAGCAGATCATGGCGCCTCGAGACGGCGCACGGGCCTACCTCGCGTGCGCTGACCGTCTGGGCACCATGAAGCTCGGAGGGCTCGACGTGCTCGATGCGTTCAACGACGCCGCTGAGACGATCACGGCCGCGGTCGACCGGTCGGCACTCCCTCTGTTCGCCGGCATCGCTGCCGAACCACTTCCCGATGACGCGGCCGCCCGCGCCTATCGCAACGTGTGCGTCCTGAGAGAGCTGCGCGGCAGCGTGCACCTGTTGGCCGTTGTGGCGTCGGGACTCTCACCGTCGAAGGCACACGCGATCCGTCGCCCTGGCGACGTCGCGATGTTCGGTTGGGACCCTGCCCCGGAGGTCACCGACGCCGACGCGAAGCTGCTCGACATTGCCGACCAGCTCACCGACCAGCTGCTGGTGCCTTCCGTTGCAGCCCTCACCGACACCCAGGCTGCAGCGTTCGTCGAGGCCGTGGACGTGATCGCCGCCCACCTGAGCTGACCAACGCGAGGTCCCACATCCCGTTTGCGTTGCGGTTTCGGCGGGCCGCCCCACCGAAACCGCAACGCAAACGGAGGTGACTGACGACTGGTACCGTTCAAAATCGGTCCAAGCGGCGCCGATCACCACGCCAACTCATTCGAAAGAAGCCACGCCATGAAGCACCGACCTACATGGTGGGCCGTAGCACCACTGCTCTTGGCGCTCGCCGCTTGCTCGACCAGTGCCGAGGACGAACGCACCGAGCAACGCCTCGCCGAGGAACTGGTCAGCTCCACCCAAGCGGTGGGGATCCTCCCCAAACTCAATTCCGACGTCGCTGCATCGTTGTACGGCACCGACGCTTCGGCGGTGTGCGACGCCTTCGACGGCGGCCTCAGCACCAGCGCTGCCAATCGCCTGCTCGGCAACCCCGGCCACGGACGGCGCAACCACATCACCGACACCGCGGTCACCTACGCGGGTCTGGTGATCGAGACGTACTGCCCCGCCGTGCTCCCCGATTTCGAGGATGCGGTGAAGGACGTCGACCCGGTGGAGGTGAACAAGTGAGCGACACCACCGACGCGTCCGGAACGGGAAGCAACCTGAAGTCGATCGCAACCATCGCCTGGCCGGCGCTGGCAATGCTGATGGTCGCGAGCGTCGGCAGCATCGCACAACTGTCGGACTCGGCGAGCTTCGGGCTCGGCGCCGTCACCGTCTACCTGCTGCCGGCCCTGCTGTTCCTCATCCCCGTCGGACTGGTCTCCGCCGAGTTGGCCACAAGTCACCGCGGCGGCATCTTCGTGTGGGTCCGAGAGGCATTCGGTGATCGCACCGGGTTCCAGGCGACGTGGTTCGTCTTCATGAACAGCGTGACGTTGTATCCGTCGCTGCTGTCGTTCGGAGCAGCAGCACTGGCCACGGCGCTGGGTCGCCCCGACCTGGCGACCAACGGTGCCTACATGGGCACGGTGGTGATTGTCGTGTTCTGGCTCGCCACATGGATCGTCAGCCGCGGCATGAAGTCATCGACCGGCATCTCCAACCTCGGACTCGGACTCGGCACCATCGTCCCGGCGCTCTCGCTGATCTTCTTCATGTTCGCCTGGCTCGTCGACGACAAGGGCTCGCAGGTGTCGTACGACGGGCTGTCGAGTCTCGTTCCTCCAATGAGTGGGCTGTCGAGCATCGCCCTCGTCGTGGGCACGTTCGTCGCGTTCGCCGGGCTGGAGGTGAACGCTGTCCACATCGCAAAGATGACGGGGCCGCCGCGGAACTATCTCAAGGGCGTCATGCTCGCCGCAGCCACGGTGTTCGTGATGTACCTGCTTGGTTCGTTGGCGATTTCCGTCGCCGTGCCCGATGCGACGCTGGAGCTCACTTCGGGTGCGTCCCAGGCGTTCACGGTCTACGCCGACGGATTCGGTGTGCCCGGTCTGTCGAATGTGCTGTCGGGTCTCCTCGTGTTCGGTGCCCTCGCCGCGTCGATCGCCTGGATCGGCGGGCCCAGCAGGAGCATGTGGCTCGTCGGCCGGGCGGGCTATCTCCCCCGCTCGCTCCAGAGGACGAACCGCAACAACATCCAGATCTCGCTCCTGCTGTTGCAGGGAGCCGTGGTGACCGTGCTCTCGTTCGTGTTCGTCGTGCTGCCCAACACGTCGGCGGCGTTCGCCCTCCTGCAGGACGTCTCGATCAGCCTGTACATGCTGATGTACATCTGCATGTTCGCAGCGGCGATCAAGCTGCGGCGATCGCAGCCCGACGTCGATCGACCCATCCGCATCACCGGCCTCCCCGTGATCGCCGTCGTCGGCATGCTCGCCGCGACATCCGCCATCATTCTCGGGCTGACTCCTCCAGCTGGCTACAGCAGCCTGTCGGCGGGAACATACGCCGCCATCGTTGCGACCGGTGTGATCGTGCTGGCGATCCCGCCCCAAGTCATCCACCGCTTCCGCCGACCCGAGTGGAAGTCCGACGATGACGGCCCCAGCGATCCCGCAGGCGGCGCCTGAGCAATTCCGGGGCTCGCCGCCCCACGACGCAGAACTCGAACGTCGAGCGCCGACGCGTGCTCAGTCGTCAGATGACTTGACCGTCATCGCCAATGTTGGACTTCGCCTGCTGCCGGACCTGAGTATCTGCGGTGGTGGGATCGGTTCTCGATCCCGATACTCTGAGCTGAGTAGGATTCGTTCCCATTAATCGGAGGTCAGGTAGGAATGCGCTTCACGACGACTCGAACAGCAGCGGCCGTGGTCGCAGTACTCGGACTCGGGCTCGCTGCATGCGGGTCCGACGACGCCACGGGCACCGATGACGCTGCCAGCACCATCGAGGCAGCCAGCACCACCGAGCCGTCGAGCACGACCGAACCCTCGAGTGCCACAGCGACATCGAGCGTTCCCGACACAGCGAGCTCCATCGAGACACCGACGATCGTCGTCACCACCAACATTCTCGGTGACGTCGTCAGCGAGGTGGTCGGCGATGCGGCCGAGGTCGTCACGATCATGCCGGTGGGCGCTGACCCGCACGACTTCCAGGCGTCGGCCCAGGAAACCGACACGCTGATGAACGCCGACGCAGTGATCGTCAATGGTGCCGGCTTCGAAGAAAGCCTGCTCGACGTGATCGAGAACGCCGTCGACGAGGGCATCCCCACCTTCGAGGCAATCAGCGTCGTCGAGACCATTGAGTTCGGCGAGGGTGGCCACGACGACGACCACTCCGATGACGGCGACCACGATGCGGACAAGGAGGATGCCGATCACGATCACTCCGGTGCCGATCCGCACTTCTTCACCGACCCGATGCGGATGGCGAGCGCAGTCGAGGGCATCGTCGGCTTCCTGCAGGCTGAGCTCGAGCTCGACGACCCAGCCGCGCTCGATGCATCGGCGGCTGCCTATGTGGCCGAGTTGACGGCGCTCGATGCCGAGGTGGAGGCAATGGTCGGCGTCGATCCCCGAGGAGCGTCGGGTGCTGGTGACCAATCACGAAGTGTTCGGCTACTTCGCAGACCGCTACGGGTTCGAGCTGGTCGGTGCGGTGATCCCTGGTGGCGGCACCAACGACAGCGTCAGCGCTGGCGAGCTTGCGGCACTCGCAGAGCTGATCGAGGCCGAAGGCGTGCCGGCGATCTTCGCCGACACCTCGTCACCGGATGAGCTCGTTCAGACATTGGCGGACGAGGTCGGCAACATCGCCGTGGTCGAGCTCTACTCCGAGTCGCTCGGTGGACCCGACAGCGAGGGCGCGACCTACCTCGCGATGGTGCGCACCAACGGTGAACGCATCAGCGAGGCCCTCGCCTGACGATCCGGTCCGACACCAACTGATCGAGGCTGCCCGTCTCGGCCCGACGCGGACAGCCTCCGATCAGTTGCAGTCGACGCAGGTGCCGACCAGGTCGAGGCGGTGGCCGTCGACCTGGAACTTCGCCGACTTCGCGGCCCGTCCGAACGCCCGATCGAGGGTGGTCTCGACATCGGGAGACGAGCGCGAAATCGGTGACCGAACCGCAGTGCGTGCAGATGAGGTGGTGATGATGGTGGTCGGTCAGCGCTTCGGCGAGTTCGAACCGGGCGTGGTCGTCGTGGGTGACGATGCGGGTGACTGCCCCGACCTCTTCGAGTACCGCCAGATTGCGGTACAGGCTCGACTGGGCCAGTTCACCGTCGAGTCCGAGGATCTCGGGGATCGTCACCGGCCCCTCAGCGTCGTGCAGGGCAGTCACGACCCGTCGTCGGCCGGTGGTGTATCGATGGTCGCCCGACCGCAGCAGCCCGGCGACGTCATCGTGCAGCAGATCGGCGGTCACGCCGGCGAGGCTACCGTTTCTGGGAACAACTGAGAACAGCCGGCGCGCGGAAGCGTCAGGTCAGTGATGGTGCGGGTCGTCGAGCACCATCGTGTCGCCGATGCGCACGAAACGCCCACCGAACGCCGTGCGCAGGTGCTCCTCGGTGAACACGTCCTCGGGACTACCGAAGGCCACGAACCGGGTGGCCAGCAGCAGCACCAGTTCACTCGACCGGCATCATCGAAGTTGTGGGTCGTCGTGATCACGGTGCGCCCAGCGGCGTGCTCGTCGTCGACCACCGACATGATGATCGACCGCGAGCGAACGTCGAGTCCGGTCAGCGGCTCGTCGAGGAGCAGGATGGGTGCGTCCTGGGCGAGGCCCTGGGCGACGAAGGCACGCTGGCGTTGGCCGCCCGACAGGTGGTGGATCTGGCGGCCGGCGAGGTCGTCGATCTCGAGACGACGCATCGCCGAGTCGACCGCTTCGCGATCGGACGGCACCCGGTCGGCGGAACAGCCCGAGCCGCGGATAGCGGGCCATCGCCACGACGTCGCGCACCGTGAGCGGCACACTCGGGTCGACGTCGGTCGACTGCAGCACGATCGAGGTGGATGCGCCGAACGTGTCGCAGCGGCCCGACGTCGCTTCGATGACACCACCGATGAGCTTGAGCAACGTCGACTTGCCCGAGCCGTTCGGCCCGATGATCGCCACCGACGCTCCGGACGGAATCTCGAGCGACAGATCGCCGACCGCGTGGATCGGGCCGTAGTCGACATGCACGTCGTCGAGGGCCACTGCAGTCGGCATGCCCGCACCATATCGAGAATGAGTCCGAAAACGGTGGACGACCGCTAGCGTCTCGGCGTGCAGTTGGTCCTCGATGCGTTCGAGCCGGCGTTCATGCAGCGGGCGCTCATCGGTGGTCTGCTCGCTGTGGTCGCCACGTCGCTCGTCGGAACCTGGGTGGTACTGCGCGGCCTGTCGTTCCTCGGCGACGCCCTCGCCCACGGCGTCGTCCCCGGCATCGCGCTCGCCGTCCTGTGGGGATTCAGCCCGATCCTCGGCGCCCTGGTCGCCGCCGCGGTGATGGGCGGCCTCGTCTCGGTGGTCACCGCACGCACCACGGTTCGCGAAGACACCGGCATCGGCCTGCTGTTCGTCGGAATGCTCTCGTTCGGGCATCGTGATCGTGTCCAAGGCCCGCTCGTTCACGACGGAGGTCACCGCTCTGCTGTTCGGCGACATCCTCGGTGTCTCCCGCGACGACATCAACGTCCAGCTGGTCGGAGCGGGGATCGTGGTCGTCGCCACCGTCGTGCTGTACCGGCCGTTCCTCGCACTCACCTTCAACCGGATGAAGGCACAGTCGCTCGGCATGCGCCCGGGGGCATCGCACCTGGCGTTGATGGTGCTGCTGGCGATCAGCATCGTCGTCAGCTTCCAGGCGGTCGGAACGCTGCTGGTGTTCGGTCTCCTCGTCGGGCCACCGGCGACCGCCTCACTGATCACCAAGCGGGTGCCGCTGATGATGGTGGTGTCGATGCTGTTCGGCGCCCTCGCCGTCGTCGTCGGCCTGACGATCAGCTTCCACGCCGGGACCGCCGGTGGCGCCACGATGGCCGGGCTCAGCGTCGCCCAGTTCTTCGTCGTGCTGGTCGGCGTCGAGGCGACACGCGTCGTCCGCGAACGTCGTCTCGCCCGAGTCGCCTGATCTCAGGTGCGGTCGGCCGAGAGATGACCGGGCTGCGCAGGATCTGCGCCCTCTGAGTCCCGCACTCCGAGACGCGTGAGCCGCAGAAGGGTGGAACCTCGGAAATGGAACGAGGCGGTGGATCATCCTCATCGGGTGATGCGTCAGAAATGAGACCTTGGAAGAGTTGGTGATACGACCGCCGATCGGTTGATCGGTGTCGTCACGATCGTTCGAGCCGTCAGCGCCAAGTCGGCCGCATCACCCCCGAAGAGAACATTTCACATGTCCAAGCACCTCCAAGAAGACGACCGCACCAATGTGTACGAACGTACTCATCAGGCGCCCGGTGCTCCGAGCTGCCCCAGAGCCAATGGTCCCAATTGCCTCCCGATGCTCAGACGTGACAGCGGGGTGGGGTCGGCCGGCGACGGCCACGGTGTCGCACCGAGCCGGCGCGCCGTGTGCACCAACTCCTCCCGAAGCGCCGCCAACGGCACCTCATCCAGCTCCCCCGCCTCGACCAGGTAGTCCTCGAAGACTCGCAATCCGATGGCCGTTGCCACGATCTGCGCCGCTCGAACTCGTGCCGCGACCGGATCCAGCCCATACCCGTCAACAATGGTGTTCGCCATCGCTGCGACCGGGTTGAAACCCTCGCGGCCGGCCAGCGGACGGTCCCGTATGACGAGAGACGCCGTCACCCGCGACCACTTGCCCATCACCGTCTCGACCCCGTGCCCCTGACCCGACAGCGGGTTCTCACTCACGCTGCTGGCCAACTGGGCGGACAGATCATCGAAGACCGCCAGCTCGAGTTCCGCCCGATCGCCGATGTACCGGCCGATGAGCCCGAGATGCGTGTTCGCCGCAGCGGCGACATCACGCAGCGAGACATGTCCAACTCCACGCTCCGCGAACACCTGTGCGGCCGCGTCGAGCACCGCTCGACGAACTTCATCCGGCCCCGACGGGGACCCCGAAGGGCGACGCGGCCCCGGTCGATGACCAGCGACCACTTCCGACTTCGCCACATTGCCTCCATCCTCCTACGGGCTCCCACCAGTCTGGCCCGCGACCCCACAGAGCTCGTCATCACACCGACCGGCATCCGGTCGCCCACTGTCGCCCGTCATCCAATTCTCATTCCAGAGAAATTGGCATCAGCGTGGCAACGAGTCCAGAAAACCAGGAGAGCCACTCTTCCTGAAACCGGAGGAGTGGCTCTGACCTGGTACTTGCTTGGCAGCCCGTACGGGATTCGAACCCGTGCCGCCACCTTGAGAGGGCGACTGGGACCGTCCGGCTCGTGTTGTCTGATGCCGATTTGTGTGGTCTGAGCAGGACAAATGCTACAGGTTGTGTTGCGTGGTGTTGCTTCGTGTTGATGAGTGCCACTCCGTAGATTGGCAAACGGATTGGCAGAGCGCCTCCGGACCGCCGCCACTCTTTGACTTCCAGATGCCTGGCGGTCGGGTCGCTGCGGGCGCAGTCTCGGCGGTGATCACTCGGAACAAGATGCCCGGCCGGCCGCACCGATCGGGCGTTATCGGATCCCCGCCCCTCAGTGCCGAACCCGAGCAAGGTCTCGGCCCTCCGCCGCTCTCAGGCACGAGATCATGCGGCGCCCCTCCGGCCCCAATAGGCGACCGACTTCGCCGGCACTGCAGCGCGTCCGCGAGCGTTCTCGTCCACGATTATCGCTCGGGGCCGACGCTGCGGTCGGCCGATCGGAAGTGCCGATCACGAGCGGTCTGCCGTTGGCCGCCGACGTGGAGATATGCGCTACTACGGTGATCTCTAGATGACAAGCTTTGCCAAGTTCACTAGTGTCTTGTCCATGACCACGATGAACGTGTCACTGCCCGACGAACTGAAGACCTTCGTCGATGAGCGGGTCACCCACGACGGTTACGGGTCGACCAGCGAGTACGTCCGCGATCTGATCCGACGCGATCGCGAGCGAGGCCACCTCCGCGACCTCGTCCTCGAAGGAGCGAACTCCGGCCCGGGTGTTGTTGCCGACGCCGCCTACTTCGACGCACTGCGTCAACGCGTCTCGACGGAGGCCTGAACTCTTGGCGGCGAAGCCGGTCCAGTTCCGAGAACTCGCAACGCTCGATCTCGAATCAGCCAGCGGCCACTACGCCGCCGAAGCCGACGTCGCAACAGCCATCCGCTTCGTCGACGCTGTCGAAGCCGCAGCAAGACGTATCGGTCGAAATCCGCGGCTCGGGTCGCTCCGGTTCGCGTACGAACTCGCTGTTCCGGACCTACGGGTCGTGGCAGCCGGCAGATTTCCGTACCTGTTGTTCTATTTGGAGCGCGAAACTTCAGTGGACGTCTGGCGACTCCTTCACACCAGCCGAGACATTCCTGCAGGCCTGCAAGATCCCCACGTCTGACCCGCTTCGCGTCGCACGATCTCGAGCGGTCACCCGCACACCGACGTGCCGTTGTGGAGCGGTTGATCGGCATCTGAAGTGATGGCGTTCTTGCGCGCCTTGAGCTGTTCTGCTCGCCGATCATGTCCCAGCAAGGTGGGGAGGCGTTGGAAGATGTCCCGGTTGGCCGGGAATCTGACCTCTATCGGTCGGGAATCCGGGAGTGTTCTTGTGGGGGCATGAGCAGCCATTTCAAGTCAGTACTCATCGGTTCCGTCGTCGTTGGAGCGTTGGTCACATCGTGTGGCAGCGACGATGAGGGGCTGTCGGCCGTGGAGTTCCGGGACCAGGCGAATGCCATCATCTGTGAAGGAGACCAGGAGATCGGTGCAGCGGTAGGCCAGGTGTTTGGCGGCGGCGAGCCCACTCCGGAGCAGATGGAAGACGCGTTGGCGACGATCATCTCAGGGTCGCGTGGCCAGGCAGATGGGATCGATGCGCTAGCGGCTCCATCCGATATGGAGGCCGACGTCGATGCGTTGCTTGCAGAGTGGAGGTCGGCGACCGCAGCGGCGGAGGCGCAGGGGTTGAGCTTCTTCGAGTCCGACGACGATCCGTGGGCGCTGACCACAGAGTTGGCAGAAGGGCTTGGACTTGAGTCATGCGTCAACGAGTGATTCCGGGGTGCGCGAAGCTGATGCGATGAGTACGCGCTGGCGGCGATCGATGTGGTCGTCGTCGGTGCAGCTCTTTCCGCTCATCGTCGCCGGGATCGCCGGCGCCCTACTGGTGACAGCGGGTGCGCTGTGGGTCAGCAATCGGGGGCTGAACGTTGATGCACCGGTTCCCGAGCCCGCCCAGTGGTTTGTTCCGATACAAGCCTCGAGCGCGGCGGTCTGGCTGGCGGCGAGCTTCTTCATGATGCCGCGACGCGATCTCGCGTGGTCTCGCCTGACTGCCGTCGTTGGGCTCAGCCATGCCCTGGCAGCAGCCGGGTATGCGTGGGCCGTCCACGGCTTGGTGGGCGGTCATGGCGCCCCGGGGGCGGCCGTCGCAGCCGGATTGATCGGCATGCTGCTTCCGATGGAGATGCCGGTGAACATCTTCATGGTGGTGTCATTGCCGACCGGGCACATCGGGCGGGGCTGGATCGGTCGGTTGGGTTGGCTGGCTGTCTCGATGGCGACGGCGGGGATCTGTGTCGAGGCGATCAGCGATCCCGACGTTGTGGGGACCGACTTCGCAGCGGCTCGAAATCCTCTTTCGCTGGGCTGGGGGCCGAGTCCGCTCGCCGCCGCTCTGATCGCCCCGGCGGCACTGCTGGGAACTGCGGTGCTGGTGGCGAGGTGGAGACGCAGCGTTGGCGGGGACCGTGTGGCATTGCGCTCGATCGTTGGCATCGAGGTGATCGGCACGCTGGTCGTCATTCCATTCATTGCGTTTGCGTCGCCTGGCCTGTCCATCGGTGTTGCTCAGGTGGCCAGCGCAATCGGTCTGCTGGCGCTCGTCACGGTGATGCGACGGCAGCAGCTGCTGGGTGCCGAGCGCCTTCTCGAGCGGACGCTGCGGTTCGTGCTCCTGGCGGCCCTCCTGGCAGCGGTCTATTCCGTCGTGATCCTGGCGGGAACGGAACTGATCGGCGGTGCCGTACGACCGCTCGCGGCAGCGTTCGTGGCGCTTGCGGTGTTGCCGCTGCGTGATCGCGTCGGAGGTGTCGTGGCACGGTTCGTCTATGGAGATCGCGTCAACGCTGCTGAGATCGTGCGGGCCGTGGCCGAACAGGCCGCCACTGCGCTTGCCCCCAGGGAGCTACTGGAGCGATTTCTCGATGACCTCGTCGTCGGGACCGGGGCGGGCGGGGCATCGGTGGCACTCGATGGATACGGCACGATCGTCTCGGTGAAGACACCAGCCCGTGGATGAACAAGGCGTGTTGGTGCTGCCGCTCGAGCATCGAGGCGGCGCGTTCGGCCAACTGACCATGCTGCCGAGCCAGGGTGAGGTGCGCCTCGACCCGTTGGCCGAGCGTGTCGCCCGGGAGGTCGTTGCGCACATCGCGATCGTGGCCGATGCGTGCCGAACCGACGTCGAGTTGCAGCAGGCGCGCAGCCGGTTGATCCAAGGTCGAGAAGAAGAGCGACGACGCATCCGCCATGACCTGCACGACGGTCTGGGCCCGATTCTGACGGGAGCAGCCTTCTCGGCAGATGCTGCCTCGAACCTCGTGAAGACCGACCCGGCTGGAGCGTCCGAGCTGATCGCATCGGCTCGCCACGACGTCACGACAGCCCTCGATGAGATCCGACGAATCGTCGATGACCTCCGGCCTCCCGCTCTCGATGAGCTCGGTCTCGTCGGAGCGATCAGCCAACATGCGCAACGCCTGCCGCAGCTCGATGTCGCCGTCTCGAGCGCCCTTCCCCAGGGTCGACTGCCCGCAGCTGTGGAGGTTGCCGCCTACCGGATCGCAACCGAGGCACTCACCAATGTCGCTCGTCATGCACACGCAGTTCACGCCAGCGTCGACGTGTCGCTGAATGGGCGACTTTGCGTTGCGATCACCGACGACGGAGACGACATGGCGACTTGGCGGCCCGGGGTCGGGCTGAACTCGATGCGCGCCCGGGCGAATGAACTCGGAGGCGACCTCGTGGCTGGCCCCACTGGCAACGGCGGGCGCGTCGTCGCATTCCTACCGGTCGACACGCCATGAGCCTCGGCGACGCCGCAGCCGTGAACGACGTCGACCGGATCGGCGTCGTGATCGCCGACGATCACGAGGTCGTACGCCGAGGCGTTCGATCGTTGTTGTCGACGATCGAGGACATCGAGGTGGTCGGCGAAGCCGGAACCGGCGACGAGGCGGTGGCGATCGCGACCGAGCTGGTGCCCGACGTCGTTCTGCTCGACCTCCAGATGCCCGGCGGCCACGGGCTCGACGCCACCCGTCAAATCGCCACCGTCCTACCGAGCGTGGCGGTCGTCATTCTCACGATGTACGAAGACGCGGACTCGATCGACGCAGCCCTCCGGGCCGGTGCCCGCGGATACCTCCTCAAAGGGGCCAGCCAGAACGACGTCGTGCACGCAATCAGGGCTGCCGCTCGCGGTCACGTCATCCTCGGCCCAGGGGCCGCCGAACGCCTCCTCGATCGGCTCAACACGCCGACGACCGGGTCGGTGGTGTTTCCACAACTCACCGATCGCGAGCGGGACGTCTTGTCCCTCGTCGCCAACGGTCAGAACAACACCACGATCGGTCAGGCATTGCACCTCGCTCCCAAGACGATCGCCAACCATGTGTCCAACATCCTGACCAAGCTGCAGATCGCCGACCGGGCCGAAGCGATCGTGGCCGCCCGCCGCGCAGGCCTGACCGATGATCGGCCAACGCAGCCCTGACTGCGAGTTGTGGCTGATCGTGCTCTCAAGGGAACGCACATGAATGCCCCAGCCGTCCATCGACTTCCGTCGCCGCCATCGAGTGCTCAGCCGCGCCTTCTTCGGCGACTGATGAGAGAACCACAGCCGGTGCTCGACGAGCTCGCCGAGACGGTCGGATCGGTGTGTGGCCTCGGGTGGGGACCGATGAGAGTGGCGGTGGTCGGCGATCCCGTTGCGCTTCGGGACCTCTTCGCCGCTCCCACCGAGTCGTTCCGTTGGAACCACAAGTTCAATCTGCTTGCGGTGGTGGTTGGTCCCGGTTCGATGATCGTCTCGGATGGTGCCGACCACAAACGCCGCCGATCGTCGGTGCAAGCTGCGTTCTCACGACGGCGTCTGAACGGTTGGATTCCGATGATCGTCGAGCGCACCGATGTGGCAATCGACGATCTGGTTGCTTCGCTCGACCACTCCGCTGAAACCGTCGATCTGTACCGAGTCGGGCGATCGCTCGTGCTCGAGATCGTGGTACGTGCAATGTTCGGCGAACGAGTGGCGAGGCACGCCACGGAGTTCGGTGACCTGTTCCAGCGCGCTCAGGACTACCTCGAAGCACCCGCATATCGTCAGATCCCTCACCGGTTGCCGTTCACGGCCCGCGCTCGTGTCCGCAAGGACCGCCGAGCCTTCGACGCAATCGTCAACGACGAGATCGCACACCTGAGGGCCAAACCAAGCGGCGACGACTTCAACGTCCTCGCGTCGCTGGTCGCGGAGAACGAACTGACCGATGCCGAGATCCGCGACCAGGTCAACACCCTGATCGGCGCCGGATACGACACGACTGCTGCATCGCTGGCGTGGATGCTCTGGCGCGCAACGGTCGAACCGGGGTTGTGGGTGCAACTGCGAGACGAGGCTGATGCCATCCTCGGATGGCCCGGCGACCCGATCGATCCGGACCACACCACGCTGAGCCGGATGAGACTCGCTGACCGGGTCATGCGCGAGACGCTCCGCCTCCATCCCGCAGGCGTCGTCAGCCCACGCGAGGCGACGACCGATGTCGTCGTCGATCGGTTTCGGATCTCGAAGGGAACGCTCATCCTGTGGTCGGCCTACCTTGCCGGCCGCAACGTCGACGCGTGGACCGACCCGCTGCGGTTCGACCCCGACCGGTTCCTCGACCTGACCCCCGACCAGCAGGTAACCGCCGACGCGGCATGGGTCCCGTTCGGACGTGGCGCCCGAAACTGCATCGGCTTCGCACTGGCCCAGATGGAACTCACCCTCATCCTCTCTCGGCTGGCCCAACGTCTTGATGTCATCCCGGTTACCTCGACTATTCCCCGGCCTGTCGGCATGGTCGTGAACCGCCCTGAACACGGTGTTCCCATGACCGTCGCCGAGCGATCGTGAACAGTGGTGGCCTGACATGCCGGACCTCGTCAGGCGGGAGTCGGACGCTGCGCAAACTGAACCATCGAGCGCCGATGAGGACGAACCGACCGAACGTTCCCGAAGTCCCCACAGCCGCGTTCAACGATCAGAATGTTCAAGCCCACCTGTGGTTCAAGCCGCCCCTATCCGGCATTCTGCTCACGCCGAGCAGCGCATAATGCGCACTCGATAATCCGGCCATCGGTTCTCGGACTGCGCAGCATCACGGCCCAAGCCGAGCACCCGATAATCCCCGGTCAAACGGACGTGAACGGAGCGTTCTGGTCGTCCATCTGATCGTCATCGGTCGTCGAGCGCTAATCGGGAAGTGCTGATCAGGAGCGGCCTGCAACGCCCTGCGAGCGCGGAGTTGTGATCGGGGTGATTGTGTGCGGCCGTGTGAGGTCGTCAATCGGTACGTTGACGAGATGGGGATCGAGTGGAGTTCTGACGTCGGCCAGGCTGCGTGGTGGATCGATGTTCTGCATCCGTTCGCACACGACGTTGGCTCGATCGTTCCTGATTCGTTCGCTGCGTACGCTCGCGTGTTCCACCCCGCCGGCACGGAGCGCTGGTCCGACATCGCAGCAAGGACCGGCCGTGTCGTTCACCCCGAGATGCAGTTCGACCCGATCGCCTCGACCGACGACGGGATCGGTCAGTGGCCGAACGAGTCTCCGCCTGAAGGGACGCTCAACAGCGATGCGCTCACAGGACTCGCGCAGCTCTTGGCTCAACACACCTCGACGCCACAGCAGTGTTGGTTCGCGATCTGGGACGGCTACGGCCAACTCCACGGTGGAGCATCCATTGCCAGCACGATGTTCGTCGCCGAGCCGTTGCTCGCTCCGTCGACGCTCGACGGTCCCCGGATCAATGCTCCTGGTCGCGACTATTTCCTCGCGTCGGGTGCGCTTGAAGACATCAGCGACTTCTACGTGCAGGTCGGGCGCCAGTCGCCCAACGTGTGGTGGCCCGCCGACCGATCGTGGATCGTCGCGACAGAGATCGACTTCTGCTGGACCTACGTCGCAGGCGATCGAGCGGCCATCGATGCAGTGCTCTCGGATCCCAACCTCGAAGCGCTCGAAAGCCAGACAGATCACGGCATCACCTTCGCCAGCGACACGATCAATCTCTGAGCACAAACCGCACGGGTCGCCGGCGCACACGGACACCTCTGGAGGCCACACCCAGGCGCGAACCAACATTCACGAACGCCTCGGCGAAGACGGCCTTCGCTCGCACGTTCACGCGCACCTGACCGCTCGCAGTCGTGCCGTGCCTGCTTGAGCTTCGATGTTGATTTCGTCGTTGTTCTGATCGGCAATCGTGCCAGTCGATTCCTGACAACTCGTGCGTATCGCTGCGTATCGCTGCTTGTGGTTGCGAGAGACTGCGTAGATGGGAGATGCGTTGGGCGGAACCGAGGTTCATGACCTGCGATCCGAGGCGGTCGGCGACACGTTCCGAATCTTCGTGGGGCACTGCGGACTGGACCCACAAGCGATCCTGTTTGTTACTGACGCGAACGGGCTCTTCGGGTTGGCGGTCGACACGGTGCGACTGATGCAGATTCCTGGCCTCGTTCCGTCACTGCTGGTCGTTGGTGTCGGCTACCCCGACGCACAGGCGGTGATCGACACCGTCGAGATCCGGGCCCGTGACCTCACCCCGACACCCAGCAGCCGCTTCCCAGGATCAGGACACGCGGACGCGTTCATCGAGTTCGTGTCTGGGGAGCTGCGCCCGTGGATCGCCAATCGGTTCCCGACCGCTGCCGGTGACGTCACCTACTTCGGTCACTCGCTCGGAGGACTGTTCGGCGCCTACACGCTCTTGACGGCGACCTCGACGTTTGACCGCTACATCTGCAGCAGCCCATCACTGTGGTGGGACAACGAGGCGATCTTTGACATCGAACGACAACGGCCCGACAGCGATCGGCTGAACTCTGAGGTGTTCTTCGGTATCGGATCACTCGAGACCGACGCCGGCCGTCGCCGTGAGGCGTTCAACCTGGCCGACGGGCATCCCGCCAAGCCGCCAGCTGCGCACCTCGACATGGTCGATGATCTCGGGCGCTTCGTCGACCAACTCAAAGAACGCACGGACCCAACGCTTGGAATCAACAACGCTGAAATCGAAGACGAGTTCCATGCAACAGTTCCTGCCATCGTGTTGAATCGAGCACTTCGCAGCTTCCACGCGACTGCGCAGGGCGCCAAGTAGCGCATATCAGCGCACCAGCGACCGGCTTTGGCAGCGAAACAACCGGCATTTTGCTCATCGGGGTCAGCGCATAATGCGCACTCGATAATCCGGGTATCGGTTCTTCGGCCGCGCCGCATCGCGGCCCTTACGTGACGTCACACTTTCACGGGGCTACTGGGTGGACCTGGACGTCGGTCGTAGTTGGGCGCACCGGTTGGTGGGTCAGAGGCGACAGGCAACTCGCTGGACGCTGAAAGGGAACCGAACGGCCCTGTGTAGCGTCAAAGTCCCATGGGGCAGCGACGTGTTCTGCTTGCCGCGACCGTGGCAGCCACGATGCTCATCAGCGGTTGTGGCGACACCTCAGCGAGCGAGACCGCTTCGAGTTCCCCGGCGACGCCCTCGCCCGCAGCTGACCGGCCGAACGCGAGGACGCCGGTCGAGGGGGATGAACTGTTCTTGGCGCTGGAATCGTCGGGAGTCGACCTCGACGCGGCTCCGACATCGGTGCGGAGCCTCAACGGTGCGGTCTGGTGCGGCATGGAGCAACGTCAACAGGAGGTGACGGCTGAGACGGCGCTCAATGAGTCCGCCCGGCGATGTTTCCTTGAGCGTCACCGATCCGCGCAGCCAGCCGTCTTCGTCGAGGAGTACCCAACGATTGAGGGCGACCCGATCGTCACGGTGTGGCGAACATCCGACGACGGGACCGTTGAAGTTCATGTCGACAGCAGTCGTGACACCTACGGCGCAGGTCAATGGAGCAGCCAGAGGTGTCCACGGCTGACGATCAGCTTCCCTGAGAGATCAGAGCCCGTCCCGGCGGGATACTTTGCGTGCTCGGCCAACGACCCAGCCGAACCGCTTGGCGGCGGTCTCGACGGCCCCGTTGTCCATGCGTCGCCGTCGGACTCTGGCGAGGAAGCCCTTGCAGTTGGCACTGTCCAACTGGTCGACGGATGCCTTTACCTGGGTGCCAGCAGCGGCGCGCTTGAGCCGGTGACGTTGGTCTGGAAGGCAGGAACCCGCTGGGACCCCGTCACCAGCGAGGTGCTACTCCCCGACGGAACCCGACTACCTGTCGGGACATCGATCTCCGCCGGTGGTGGGTATCACCCGGCGGGGGCGATCTTGGGCTTCGTCACCGATCCCGAAGCGTTGTCGAAGGTGGCGGAATGCGCGACCGCCGGTGACGCGGATGGCGTCTTCGTCGTGCAGCATCCGGTCGACGTTGGAACGTAGGCCCACCCCCACACTGCATCGCTCGATATCGCCGCTCGATGACCCGGTTCACGTCAAGCGATCACCCGCACGCGGCGGCCCCAGTGCAGTGCTCGGTAATCGCGCCAGGGATCGGGTGAACCTGACGAGCCATACCCTGCGACCTGCTTCGGAGGTGCCGGTCGATGTCGCTGCTGATCGGTGTCCTGGTCCTCGCCCCTCACCATGTCGCGACGTTTGTGGCGGAACTCGGTAGCTGGTCGTCGAGGCGCCATGTGAGGATGCAGCATGATCGTGCGGCCGGTGCAACCAGGTGACGTCCACCGTGTGCAGCAGCTGGCGAGCCGGTTGTGGCCTTCGGGGTGGCATTCAGGCGGGCTTGGGTGGGGTTTGGCGCGTGACGCGCTCGCCGACGCGGTCGTGGTAGCCGTCGATGATGACGGCTCCGGACCGATCGTCGGTTTTGCTGGGCGTGGCGGTGATGAGATCACCCACGTTGAGCGGGACCGTGACGACGTCGCCGATGCGCTGGTGTCCTGGCTGTTGGAGGCGGACCCGAGCGCGTCGGTCACTGTTTGGGATGGCGCCGACGCGTTGGCCCGGGCTGTGTCGCGCGCAGGGCTCGAACCGGTCGGGCGGCAACCCTGGTCGGGGATGCTGCTTGACGTTGCAGCAGTGGCGGGCGATCGCCGCCGTCGCGTCGATGGCTACGTGGTCCGTCCGGTCCGCCCCGACGAGACCACAGCTCGCGTCGAGGTGCATCGAGCAGCGTGGAAGCCTTCATCGATTCCCTACATCGACGGGCGCCGAGTCGATCCCGACGCCGACAGCTCATTCACCACCGATGCGTATGAGTCAGTGCGCGAGGCGTGGCTGTACGACCCTCGGCTCGACCTCGTGGCTGCCGTCGGCGATGACGAGGCCGGTCGCTTCGCTGCGTGCTGCATCGCATGGTTCGATTCGTCGATCGGCGTGTGCGAGATAGAACCGCTCGGTGTCGCTCCCGAGCATCGCCGCCGCGGTCTGGCCATCGCGCTGTGCCTCGAGGTCGCCCACCTGGTTGCAGACCTGGGCGGCACCCACGTGTACATCAACACTCAGCCGGAGCCAGGCTATGTCGCGTCAACGGCTGCGTACTCTGCCGCCGGGTTCAAGCTCGTGGAGCGAGCGACGACCTACGCCTTGACGAGCAGCCAGTAGTTGCCGGCTCGCAGCGCTTTCATCAGCCACGAACGGCGGCAAGGTGCACCAGGAGATCGGGAGCCCAGGCCGCGACACGTGTCACTCATCCGCCCGTTTGCAGGGCATCCGATAACGGCGCCTGGGCGCTGTACCGAATACCGTGACACGGAGTTCAGCTGACCGGTCCACCCTTCGATGCGTCGATTCGCCACTCCGAACAACGCCGCGATCTCAGCTTCCAGCTGACAGACAGCCGCGGCTACTCGACCGACGCGATTGCGTTCGGTTCTCGCATCGTGCATGATGATGAGTGCTCGTCCCAGTAGGGGCGGGAAGTACAGCCGGCGAGCCCTCCGGACGGTGGGTAGCCGGCTGTTGCGCGTCAGGGACGAAGGGTTCGGATCTCGAGATTCGACCCTGCTCGTCGGCGCCAGTCTCCACCGCTGCCGAAGGCCCACAACGTTGCGTCGATTGCCCAGAGCAACGGCTCACCGTGCGATGGCTGGTGGTCGTAGACCACGTCGTGTTGGACCCGACGCATCGCAGCATCGATCGACTGGCGATCTCGGTGCGCTTGGGTCGGCTCTTGATGATCGAGGACCCATCGAACGACTTCTCTTTCGGCAATGATCAGGGACGCCTCTACCAACAACCGTTCGCGAGCACTCCTCCGGCTGATACCCACCTCCCGGCGGAGGGTGAGAATGATCGTCTCGGTCTCCAGACCGGCGACCACATCGAGAAGTTCCCGGCGTCGCCGCGCGGATTCCTTGGCTGTGTGCACCCGTCGCTGACCCGGGAGCAACAGATCGGCCAACGCCGTCCGCGAAGCGGCGACCGCTCCAGGCTCGATGAGCAGCACGCCGAAGAGCATCGTGGCCGCCCGCTCGGACTCGTCGCTGAACGCCCAGGTCATTCGTCTCGTTGTACCGGTGCGATGATGCCGCCGATCACGTCGGCGGCGTTGCGATCGGTCTGCTCGACGAAGTGGGCGTACACGTTCAACGTCGTCGCCGCATTGCGGTGTCCCAGGCGACCGGCCACGGTGCGGACGTCCACGCCGGCACTGAGCAGCTGGGTGGCGACGAAGTGACGAAGGTCGTGCAGGCGAACGTCGGGAACGCCCTCCTTCTCGCAGAGCCGCTTGAACGAACGCGAGACCGAGTCGGGGAACCACGGCACGCTCCCATCGGCAGCATTGCTGAACACGAACGCGTCCGCGGCGACTTCCACCCGGCACGTCGCGGCGAGATGCACCATGCGCTCGCGGTGCTTGCCGAGGATCGCAGCGGTCCCGGCGTCGAGCGACACGCGACGCGCAGAGTGTGTCTTGGTCCCCTTCTCGACGAGCCCGTCCGGACCGGTCACGATCCCTCGCTCGATCGAGACCGTCCCACTCTCCAGATCGACATCGGTCCATCGAAGCGCGATCAGCTCCGACCGACGAGCGCCTGTCGCCGATGCGAGCATCAGGTAGCAGCCAAGATCCGGTGACTCGACCGCCGCTCTCCGGAGCACTCGTCCGAGCGCTTCGGGCGACGGCGGCCTGATGTCCGACGCCGGGACGCGCGGCGGTGTCGTAGCCGTCGCTGGGTTGATGCCAAGCCATCCCCACTTGACACCTTGGTTCAGCGCCCGCCGAAGAATGCCGTGAATGCGTCGCACCGTTCCCGGCGCCAATGGCCGACCGACGGATCCATCGGACGTCAGCAGTCGACGGTAGAACGCATCGAGGTCGGCCGGCTTGAGCTTGGCCAACGGCTGCGAGCCCAGCGCCGGCATCAGCGAACGGTCGATGTAGCCCTGCGTCTCCTTGACGGTCTTCGGCGAGAAGTCGGGCGCAGCGAAGTCGATCCACGCCGACAGCAGCTCCCCCACTGTCGCCGTCGTCCGGACCGTGAGGCCGCGTTCGGCCTCGGTGATCATTTCGGCGAGCGCAGTCTGTGCTTCACGCTTCTTGCCGGTGAGCGGATCGCGACCGAAGTACACCCTCAGTTCCCACGACGCACCCCGCTGCCTCATGAAACCCTTCATCCAATTCTCCTTCCAGGGAGATTGGCATCAGATTGGCAACGAGTCCAGAGAACCAGGAGAGCCACTCCGAAGAGTGGCTCTGACCTGGTACTTGCTTGGCAGCCCGTACGGGATTCGAACCCGTGCCGCCACCTTGAGAGGGTGGTGTCCTAGGCCACTAGACGAACGGGCCAAGTAGCGATCCGAAACGATAGCAGCCGGGCCGAAGATCCCACCCGGCGGCAAGGTCGGGGGCCAGAAACTCCGGTGAAAAATGACGACGCCGACCTCGCAGAAGTGCGAAGCCGGCGATCGGTCAGAGCTGGGGTGCAGGGACTCGAACCCCGAACGACAGTACCAGAAACTGCTGTGTTACCAATTACACCACACCCCATGGCGTGATGGCCGCCGACGAAGCGACGACCGGTGCGGCCGGTGATTGTAGCGGCATCAGTCGGTGAGCGCACTCAGGCGCCCGAAGCCGATGATGCGGCCGACGGCGACGCCCACTGCTTCGCCGACCTGGCGACGCAGCTCGTTCGACCCCGTGACGACGGAGGTCGGCGTCGCCGATGCGTACGCCGTGAAACCGACCTCCTGCGCCGTCAACCGGCTTCGGAGCGCGTGGTACGGATCGGTGACCACGAGCACCGTGTCGAGATCGTCGCCGAGCAGCGACGCAACCGTGTCCAAGGACTCATACGTGGTCGTCCCGGCGTCTTCTTGCACGATGGCGCTGGCCGGCACGCCTCGTTCGATCAGATAGTCGGCCGACGCCGATGCCTCGGTGAACCGATCGCCGAGTTGCTTGCCGCCGGTGACCACCACCATCGGTGCGAACCCCTGCCCCCAGAGCTCCACGACGTGATCGAGGCGCGCCGCGAGCTGCGGCGACGGCCGGCCGTCATACTGCGCGGCCCCCATCACCACGATGGCATCCACCGGGCGGGCCTGGTCCGTGACACCGGCCGATCGCACCTGCCAGAACGACACGAGGAAGTACCCAACGGCCACTGCCGCCACGAGCAGCACCACCGCGAGGATGCGTCGGCCGAATCGATGGCGCGGGTGCTGCTCGCGTCCGACCAGCGGGTGCAGCCCCGGCTCGACAATGGTCATCAGGATCCACCGACGAACGCGGCCGGATCACAACACGGGTCAGACCCCTGTTGCAATCCAAGCGGCATCAGGATGAACTCCCAGCGCGGGTCCTTGCAGCATCGAGGCGGCGGAGGGTCTCGTCGCGGCCGAGCGCTTCGAGCGACTCGAACAGCGGTGGGCCGACCGACCGACCGGTGACCGCCACTCGCACCGGCGCCTGGGCCTTGCCGAGCTTGAGTTCGTAGCGCGCCATCACCGACTCCAGCGAGGCCTTGAGGGAATCGGCCGTCCACGATTCGGGCGCGTCGGCGCCCTCGCCCCCGTACGCCGCGATCACATCGGCGAGCAACGGCACCGCCCAGTCGGGACCGAAGGCCTTGTCCCAGTTGGCCTGGTCGTAGGAGATCTCGGCACCATCGGGCCAGAACAGGAAGTCGACGACACCGGGAACCTCCGTCAACACCGTGAGGCGCTGCTGGATGTGCGGCGCGATCAGGGCGAATCGCTCACGATCCCATTCGGCCGGAAGCTCGGCACCGGCGCGTGCGATGAACTCGTCGAGCGGCATCGCGCGGATGTAGTCGCCGTTGAACGCGGCAAGCTTCTTGACATCGAAGAACGCTGGCGAATGGGTGACGTCTTCGAGCCGGAACGCAGCTTCCATCTCGTCCCAGGTGGCGATCTCGCTGCCGGCCGCCTCGGCACCCGGCGGCGTCCAACCGAGCGTCATCAGGTAGTTGACCATGGCGTCGGCCAGGTATCCCTCGTCGCGGTACTGCTCGAGCGCCACCTTGTCACGGCGCTTCGAGAGCTTCTTGCGTTGCTCGTTGACGAGCACCGGTACGTGACCCCACTGCGGCGGCTCGTGGCCCAACGCCGTCCACAACATCTGCTGCTTGGGGGTGTTGGGCAGGTGCTCCTCGGCGCGCACGACGTGGCTGATCGACATCTCGATGTCATCGACCACGTTGGCAAGCAGGAACACCGGCGTGCCGTTCCCACGAAGCAGCACGAAGTCCTCGATGGTCGCATTGTCGAAGCTCACCTCGCCGCGCACCAGGTCGTTCACCACGGTGGCGCCGTCGGGCACTCGGAACCGCAACACCCGGCCGGGCGCGGCCTCGAGGCCACGATCGCGCGAGTACCCGTCGTACCCGGTGAGTCCGAGCTCCTTGGCGCGCTGCTGGATCTGTTCACCCGAGAGATCGCAGTAGTAGGCGTTGCCCTGCTCGAACAGCCGCAGTGCGGCAGCGACGTGCGCCGCGGCGTACTCGCTCTGGAAATGTGGCCCTTCGAAGTGGGGGTCGTCGGCGGAGATGCCGATCCACGAGAGTGCGTCGATGATGCCCTGGGTCCACTCGGGCCGGTTGCGGGCCTCGTCGGTGTCCTCGACGCGGAGCACGAAGGTGCCGCCGAGCCGCCGGGCCAGCGCCCAGTTCTGCAAGGCAGTGCGCGCCCCGCCCACGTGGAACATTCCCGTTGGAGACGGTGCGAATCGGAAGCGGGGGCCCTGGTTCATGACACGCCCGACGCTATCTGTCCGCCGAAGTCAGTCGATGTCGGCTCCGTCGAGACCGGCAGCATCGGCGAGCATGGGCCCCGCGTGATCGGATCGGGCGGCCGCCGTGAGCGTGAGATTACGGAGTTGCCGCAACGCCACCGAGAGGGTGGTGAGATCGAAGCTCTCGGCCCGCCGAATCTCGTTGTGCATCGTGATCGCCCGACCCACCGACCGTTCGTTGGCTGCGATCCATCTGGCCGGTGAACCGCCACCGGATCGCATCACGTTGCGCGTGAGGTCGGCGAGCACGGTCATCAGGTCGTCTCGCAGCGCAGAGCGGGCCTGCTCCTGCCAACGGTCGGACCGCGGGAGTGAGCCCACTCCGTCCCACAGCCAGCCCAGGTCGAACGCCTCGAACACCGACCAGTACGCAACTGCTGCATCGGCCACGTTGGTGCGTTCGCTGTGAGCGACCTCGACGATGTCGAAGCCGGTGTGCAGCCACGGCCATCGGGCCGAGCGCTGCGCCAACGTCTCGGGCACGCCTTCCTCGATGCGCCGGGCGCACAGCTGTTCGACATCGTGTGCAGGCCGGCCCGACACCACGGAGTCGAGCGACTCGGCGAGAAACGCCATGCCTGCCGAGAACGTGTCGATCGCATCGCTGATGTCGAGCGGTGGGTGCCGGTGACGCAACAACCAGACCGCTCCTCGTTCGGCCATCCGGCGCGCATCGAGGAAGAGCCCGATCTGGGTGTCGAGCGACACCGAACTGCCGAGTTCATCGATCTCCCGCCAGATCTCGGCGAACCCGAAGATGTCACGCGCCGCCAGAAACGCCCGAGCGACGTCGGACACCGTGGCACCCGAGTCCTCTGTCATCCGATGGTCGAACGAGATCCCTGCAAGATTGACCATGTTGTTGACGATGCCGGTCGCGATGATCTCGCGGCGCAGGCGGTGCGACCGGATCGCATCGGGGAACCGTTCGCGCATCAACGTCGGAAAATACGCCAGCAGGTCCTCGACGAGGGCCGGGTCGTCGGGGAGATCCGATTCGAGGATCTCGCTGACGTCGGCGTTCTTGGTGTACGCGATCATCACGGCGAACTCGGGGGCTCGCAGCCCACTCCCGGCACTCTGACGTTCGGCGATCTGCTTGTCGGTGGGTAGGAACTCGAGCGGTCGGTCGAGGTAGCCCTCGGCCTCGAGCGAATCGAGATAGCGGGCGTGCACGTTCACCATCGCCAGCGACTGCGTGCGCGCGATCATCAACGCCAGTGTCTGGGCACGGTTGTCGTCGAGCACGAGTTGGGCGACGTCGTCGGTCATCTCGTCGAGTACCTCGTTGCGCTGCTTGACCGTGAGTTCGCCATCGCGCACCAGTTGGTCGAGCACGATCTTGAGGTTCACCTCGTGGTCGCTCGCATCGACCCCGGCGGAGTTGTCGATCGCATCGGTGTAGATCAATCCTCCGGCGATCGCATATTCGACGCGAGCCAGCTGCGTGAGCCCCAGGTTGCCGCCCTCGCCCACGATCCTGCAGCGAAGATCGGCGCCGTTCACCCGCACCGAGTCGTTGGTTCGGTCACCAACGTCGGCGTGGTTCTCGGACTCGGCCTTCACATAGGTGCCGATGCCACCGTTCCAGAGCAGATCCACCGGCGCACACAGGATGCGCGAGATCAGGTCGTCCGGACGCAGCCGAACGACGTCCGGATCCAGATCCAACACTCGACGCACCTCCTCGGTGATGTCGATCGACTTCACCGTGCGTGAGTACACGCCGCCACCAGGGGAGATCAGTGCACGGTCGTACTCGGCCCAACTCGACCGCGGGAGCTCGAACAGACGACGGCGCTCGGCGTGTGAGACGCCGGGGTCGGGGTCGGGGTCGAGGAAGATGTGGCGGTGGTCGAACGCGGCGACCACTTGCAGGTGCTCCGAAAGGAGCATCCCGTTGCCGAAGACGTCGCCCGACATGTCGCCCACACCCACGACCGTGAGCGCGTCGTGGTCGACGTCCTTGCCGATCACCCGTGCATGGCGGCGCACGCTCTCCCACGCGCCGCGTGCGGTGATCCCCATCTTCTTGTGGTCGTAGCCGTGGCTGCCGCCCGAAGCGAACGCGTCACCGAGCCAGAAGTCGTAGTCGTCTGCGATCTGGTTCGCAATGTCGCTGAACGACGCCGTGCCCTTGTCGGCTGCCACCACCAGATACGGGTCGGGATCGTCGTAGATCACGGTGTCGGGTGGCGCAACGATCTCGTCGCCCACCACGTTGTCGGTGACGTCGAGGAGGCATCGAACGAAGCGCTGATACCGATCGATTCCCTCCACCGCGCACCGCATCGCGGTCTGCCGGGTCGGCCTGGGGAGATTTGATGACGAATCCGCCCTTGGCGCCTGTCGGCACGATCACCGCGTTCTTCACCAGCTGTGCCTTGACCAGCCCCAACACCTCGGTGCGGAAGTCCTCGGGGCGGTCGCTCCAGCGCAGCCCGCCACGGGCGATACGCCCGCCGCGAAGGTGCACCCCCTCGACCTTGGGTGAGCACACGAACACCTCGAACTTCGGACGTGGTTCGGGCAGGAACGAGATGTGTTCGGGAAGCAACTTGACGGCGATGTCGGCGACCTCGCTCGTGCTGGCTCGGAAGGCGTTGGTGCGGCACGTGGCATCGATGAGGGTGCGCAACGCTCGACAGATGCGGTCTTCGTCGAGCGACGGAATCGCGTCGAGCAACGCATCGAGGTCGGCATGGACGGCGTCGACGGCGAGCTGGCGGTCGGGCGCTGTGAGATGGAGGGTTGGATCGAATCGGGCGTCGAACAGGTCTGCCAACCCACGAGCGATGTCGGGATGGCGGATCAACGCCCGCTCGACGTAGGCCGTGCTGAACGGGAAGCCGACTTGGCGCAGGTACCTGGTGTACAACCGCAGCACGGCAACTTCTCGGCGTCGCAGATCGGCGGCGAGGATCAGCTTGTTGAGCCCGTCGAGCTCGCTCGACCCAGCCAACAGGTCGATGAAGGCCAATTGCGTCTCGCGATGCTGGCCGTCGGTCATCGTGCTGGCGCTCACGGTGACGCCGAGGTCGTACAGGAACACGCTCGTGTCGCCCGATTGGAACACCGACGGATGCTCGTCGAGCGCCGGCAGGCCGAGCCGCTCGAGGATCGGCACCAGCTCGGCGATGGACACGTTGCGGTTGCGCAGGAACACACGGAACCGCCACTCGCCGTCGACAGCGTCGACCGAACGACCGAACGACGTGGCGACATCGGCGATCGGGTCCGACGCGTCGCCGGTGACGTCGTTGTCCAACATCGACGCGACGTGGACGAGATCGCCCACCGCCGCTGCAGGACGAACCCGGGCCTTGTAGTCGTCGGGCACCGTGGCGCGCACGGTGGCGAACACGCGCTGGCCCTCGACCTCTCCGAGCACGTCGACCAACGCATCGGCGAGCTGCTCGTCCCACGTCGTGGACGCAGCATCGATTGCAGCCATCAATCGAGCCAGGTCGCCGAGGCGCGGAGCGCGAACCGTCATGGAGATCCGGGCGAGCGAGCTCGGGCCGAGCAGTACTTCGAGGTCGCGGGTGTCGCCGCCGTACTGCGCACCGACGAGCCGCTCGACCTCGTCGGGCAGCGCCGCAGTGAATCGAGCACGTGGCACGTACACCAGCACGGTGGTCCATGGGCCGACCGGTTCCGAGACGTCGAAGATCCGTACGAGGCGCCGCTCCTGGAGCCCGACGATGTCACCGACCAGCTCGGTGAGCGCAGCGGCGTCGAGTTCGAAGACGACATCGCGCGGCAGCGTCTCGATCACGTTGCGCACCGCCCGGCCGGTGTGGCTGGCGACCGATGCGCCGATGTTCGCGATCACCGTGACCGCCCGGTCGCTCAACACCGGAATCTCGAACACGCTGTGGCGGTACGCAGCGGCACTGAGCAGTCCGACGAAACGGTGTTCTCGCTTCCCCCCGTCGGCACGCACGGCGATCGAGGTCATCCGACTCGGCCGATGCACGCACGCAACGGCATCGGTACGAGCGATCACCACGTCACGATCTGCCGCCAGGCACGGTGGGTCGGCAACAGCGGTGTCGAGACGACCCGAGCGGTACTCGCCCAGCTGGGTACCTTCCTCCAGGGTCAACCGGTCGCCGTCTCGCGCAAACGTGGCTGCACCGAGAAACACGAATCGGTCGTCGGCAAGCCATGCGACGAGTTCGTCGCCACCGGCGACATCGCCGAGGCGCTGCTGCATGGGCGCAAAGTCGGCAACGACGAGCTGCACGCCCTCGATCGCATCGAGCACCTCGCGTTCGAGTTGCTGTGCGAGCGGGGCGCCGATGCGGTCGAGCTCGACCAGCGTCCACGCCTCGACGCGCCCACGGCCTCGCCCGAACGCGGTGATGCAGTGGCGGTCGTCGCGTTCGACACCGAGCATCGGATGCACCAACAGGTGGATGCCCAGTTCGTGGCGACCGAGCACCATCCGCACGGTGTCGACGAGGAACGGCACGTCGTCGGTGACGAACATCAGGATCGACCGGTCGGACTCCCACCCGTCCCGTTCGAGGTCGGGCGACAGGACACGCACCAACGTCTGACCAGGTCGACGTTGGCGGCCGAGGTCGAGGTGGGCGAGCGCCGCTGCATACGCGTCATCGAGACGACGGTCGTCGACGTCTTCATCGGGCAGCTCGCGGTAGTAGCGAACGAGGAACGATGCCAGCAACGGGTCCCCCGGACGCCGTGCCTTCGCGAGTTCTCGCAGCTTGCTGAGGGTTTCGGCCACGTCGTTGTGAGCGCTCATCTTGATCCCACCTGCCTGTCGTTCCCCAACGTAACCGCTCCGTGGGCCGGTGATCAGCACTGCGGATAGCGTGGCCGACGATGAAGCGTGAACAGGTGCACGGCGACCATCGGTCGGTGTCCGGAGGTCTCGCACGAGCCGCGGTCTTCGGCATCAACGACGGCCTCGTCTCGAACGTCTCGCTCATTCTCGGCTTCGCGGCGTCGGGAGTCGACTCGTCGATCGTCCGGCTGGCCGGACTGGCCGGCGCCATCGCCGGAGGCATTTCGATGGCCGCAGGCGAATGGATCAGCGTGTCTGCCCAGAACGAACTGATCCAGCGAGAGGTGGCGGTGGAACGGCGCGAGCTGACACGCAACCGCAGCGGCGAGACCGCCGAATTGGCCGCGATGTACGAAGACCACGGCATCGCACCGGCCACCGCACGTGCGGCGGCCGAGGACGTGATGGCCTCGCCCGAGATCGCACTGCGGGTGCACACCCGCGAGGAACTCGGCGTCGATCCGCACGATCTTCCCTCCGCGTTCAAGGCCGCATCGATCTCGATCGTGTGCTTCCTGTTCGGAGCGATGCTCCCCGTGATCCCCTGGTTCACGGGCGCCACCGGGTTTGCGCCGGCTGCCATTTCGGTGGCCATCGGCGTGGTGGCTGCCGCGTTCGTCGGTGCCGCGATCGGGCAATTCGCCGAACGATCGATCGTGAAATCGGTACTCCGACAGATCGCCATCGTCCTCATGGCGTGCGCGGTCACCTACAGCATTGGAGAACTGGTGGGCGTCAATGTCTGACACGGGCCAACCTCCCGATACCGAGATCACGGGGCAACGCAATGTGCTCGGCACCGAACTGCAGCCCTGCTCGTACGATCCGATCACCGGGTACTACCGCACGGGCTGCTGCGAGAACCGAGGCGACGACCCCGGCATGCACACGGTCTGCTGCCGGCTGACAGAGGACTTCCTTGCCTACTCCGCGTCGATGGGCAACGACCTCAGCACACCGATGCCGCAGTACGGATTCGCCGGGCTGTCCGCAGGCGACCAGTGGTGTGTCTGTGCGGCACGGTGGAAAGAAGCTCTCGACGCCGGCCATGCATGCGGCGTGATTCTCGAGTCCACGCATGTGTCCACGCTGGAGTACATCGACCTCGCCGATCTGCGAGCCAACGCGATCACGAGCTGACTCGACCATCTTGATCAGCACCGAGGAACACTCCCCGAGCAACGAGTTCACTCCACTGCCCGGCTGGCTTGCTGTTGCCGTCGTGGTCGGCACCTCAGGCGCCGTACTGGTGCTGGAGATCCTTGCTGGTCGCCTCCTCGCTCCGTACGTCGGTGTGAGCCTCGAGACCTACACCGGCATCATCGGCACCGTGTTGGCAGGCATCGCGGTCGGCGCCTGGCTCGGTGGCGTGGCAGCCGATCGCGTCGACCCCCGTCGCCTGATCCCGATGTTGCTGGTGATCGGAGGTGCGCTCGCGATCGCCACCGTGCCGACAATTCGCGTCGTCGGTGACACCGGTGCCGGGGCCGATGGTCTCGGAATCCTGATGCTCACCGCAGTGGGATTCCTGCCGTCCGCCACCGTGCTCAGCGCCGTGCCGCCGGCGGTGGTGAAGCTGCAGTTGCGCGACCTGCACACCACCGGCGAGACCGTGGGGCGGCTGTCGGCATACGGCACGGCCGGTGCGATCGTGGCCACGTTCCTCACCGGGTTCGTGCTGGTGGCCGTCGCTGCGGTGACCACGATCATCATCTCGGTCGGTGTGGTCCTCGTCGCCAGCGGGCTCGCCCTGTGGTTGGCGCTGCCGAGAGCCACCCGACGATCGGCTCGCACCGAGATCACGTCGGTGTCGGCATTCGCCGGCGTTGCGCTCCTCGCCGCCACTGCCCTCGGAAGCTCGTGCGACAGCGAGACCACCTACTACTGCGTGGCGATCGAGACCGACGGGGACCTGCCGAGCGGCCGGGTCCTGGTGCTCGACGATCTGCGCCACAGCTACGTCGACCTCGACGACCCGACCCATCTCGACTTCTGGTACACCCGCCGCTTCGCCGACGTCATCGAGCAACTCGCTCCAGACGGCTCGCTCGACGTGGTGCACATCGGTGGTGGCGCACTCACGGTGCCCACCTGGCTGCAGACCGTTCGGCCCGACAGCCGCCAGACCGTGTTCGAGATCGACGGCGAACTGATCGACCTCGTCGTCGACGAGTTCGACCGGTCCGTGGGGCCAGGCACCGGTGTGGAAGCCCTCGCGGGAGATGCCCGGCAGTCGTTGCGCGACCTGCCCGACAACTCCGCCGACGTCGTCATCGGCGACGCGTTCGGCAGCCGGGCGGTGCCCTGGCATCTCGCCACCCAGGAATTCGTCGAGGACATCGCACGAGTACTGCGTCCTGGAGGGCTGTACTCGCTGAACGTGATCGATGGTGGCGATCTGGCCTTTCTTCGCGCCGAAACTGCCACGATCGCCTCGGTCTTCCCCCACGTCGAGGTGGTGCTCAGCTCCGGCGCAGCATCTGGCCGAGTCGGCAACGCCGTGATCGTGGCGTCGGATCAACCCTTCGACAGCGATGTCCTCGACCCCGATGGCGGTGAGCGAGTCGACGACATCGAGACATTCATCGACGGCGCGACCATCCTCACCGATGAGTTCGCCCCCGTCGACCAACTCCTCACCGCGATCAGCTGACGCTCGTCACACCGTCGACGTCACCGTTTTCGGGCGCCACAGGGTGCGCTCTGGCTCGGCCGACGCAACACTGTCGAGGTGGCAACCAAGACCATTTCCCTCGGAGCTGCGCTCATCGTCCTCGGCCTGATCGTCACGATCGCATCCGACTCGGGCAGCGTCACCTCGCTCATCCCTGCGTTCATCGGCATCATCTTCGTCATCCTCGGGCTCGTCGCTCGGACCAAGCCGGATCTCAACCGTCACCTGATGCACGGTGCAGCGGCCGTGGCGCTGCTCGCCGTGGTCTCGAGCCTCGGTTCGGCGATCGGGCGAGGCGCCGAGGGTTGGGCGTTGTTCGCCCAGGTCGGCACGATCGTGCTGTGTGCGTTGTACCTGGTGTTCGCCGTGCAGTCGTTCCGCGCCGCCCGCCTTGCCCGCGAAGCGTCCTGACTTCCAGAACCGTCCGACCAGCACGGTTCTGCTCAATCCACCAGAAGCTCAGCGCCCTGTTGCGACCTGACGTAGACGATGATCGAGTCGATCTGCTCGTCGCTCAGCGCACCGTTGCCCGCCATGGGACCGAACTCGAACAACCGCTGCTCGGCCCCGTTGCGGATCACATCGGCCATGGCGGCGTCGGACACCTGATCGGGGCCGTACACCGGTGACAGCAGCGACGGACCGCGGTCGGTCCCGGCCAGGTCGGCGCCGTGGCACTGCGCGCAGTTGGCGGCGTAGATCCGCTCGCCACGCTCCAACGCCGTCGTGGGCCCATCGGCACCGCATGCGCCGCCCAGCAAGCCGAACGCCAGCGTTGCGGCCCCTGCGAGCAGGACTCGACCGTGTTGCACACCCATGCGCTCAGTCTGCCAACCTGCACCGCTGAGCACGGCAATCGGGTCGCGACGCCACGCATCCGGGCGACGGTCGTTTCAGCCCACTCCGCACACTTCGAAGTCGTTGCGCACCGGGGTGAGGCCAGCTGCCATGGCACGCTCGCGGAACTCGGCGAGGCCCGGCTGATCGGCCATCCAGTCGAGGCGCTCCTGCTGCTCGGGGGTGGCGGCCTCCACCTCGAACACGAAGGCGCTGAACGACTCGGCGAAGTCCTCCTCCGGGTTGCTCGCAGCGTACGACCCGAGAAAGCCAGCGTCCTGTGCACACCGCTGCTCACCCTCGGCACCTGATGCCTCGACCATCGGATCGAAGTCGTCGATGTAGTCGACCCAGAACGTGTCGACCCACTGGAAGATGAGCGAGTCCTCGAGGAAGCAGCCTTCGCCGTTGTCGTACGTCGTGCAGTTCTCGGCGGCTTCGACCGTCCGGTCGATCTGCAACGGGGTCGCGGTGAACACGTGGCTGAACTCGTGGGCCATCGTCAACAGCGCCTCGTCGGGGTCGGCCTCGAATTCGTCCAGGCTGACCGACATCTGGAACAACGTCCCGTCGTCGTCGAGCGGCTGCACGAATGCCAGGGTGACCTCGTCGCCGGCGCCGGCCTCCTCGAATGCGGTGAACACGCCGAGGTCGCCGAGCTGGCCCTGCGGAGCGATCACGGCGAGAGCGTCCCACGCCTCGAACAACCGGTCGTCCTCCTCACCACTGCAGAGTCCTCCCAGCACCCCGTCGACCACGTAGTGGGCGGCGATGAAGGAGATCACGTCGTCGGCACCGAGGCCCTCGTCACTGCAGTCGATGTCGTCCCGCGTGGCCGAGAGGTCGATCGTCGACGGCGCATCGGCAGTCGTCGTGTCGAGCACGACGTTGGGCTCGGTGGCCCCTGTCTCAGCGAGATCGGTCGCCGCGCCGTCGTCGGCATCGGAGCTGCACGCCACCACTGCAAGGCCGAGCGCGAACAACGTCGCTGCAGTCCGGGTTCCAGCGACCATCAGGCCATCCACTGAACGATCGCGGCAGCAACGGCCTCGCCGCAGTCGTCCTGGATGAAGTGGCCGCCGGGTTCGAACGTCTGGTGCGGCTGGCCGGCTGCCCCCGGGATGCGGTCGATGAAGCTGTGCTGCAGATGGCCGAGCACGAAGTCTCCCGGTGTCCAGAGCGTGAGCACCGGCGTGTTCCACTGCTCCCACACCGCCCAGGCAGCGAGGTTCGCCGGCACCGCCGGATCGTCGGGCGACGTCGGCACGAGCATCGGAAACTCACGGGCACCGGCAAGCGAGACCTCGTCGGGGAAGGGCGCTCGATACGCGTCCATCTCTGCGTCGGAGAGTTCGCGGGCAACGCATGCCCGACCGAGCAGGGCACCGCAATCCATTGGATCCATGGTCTGCGACACCTGCTGCCACATCGCGAACCCGTCACCCATCGATTCGCCGGTCGGGAGCGCGGTGTTCGCGATCACGACACGGTCGAACCAGTCGGGCTGCTCGGCGGCCATGCGCAGGCCGAGGAGGCCGCCCCAGTCCTGCACGAAGAGGTGCAAGCCGCCTGTTGGCCGTTCGAGTCCTCCGACGAACTCGGTGAGCCACGCAACGTGTTGCGCGTAGGTGTACACGGCGCGGTCGGTGGGCTTGTCGGAGCGCCCGAACCCGATCAGATCGGGGGCCACGACGCGAAAGCCGGCCTCGACGAGCGGTGGGATCATCCGCCGGTACAGGAAGCTCCACGTCGGCTCGCCGTGGAGCAGCAGGAACGTGCCGGCCTCGCCAGACCCTTCGTCGACGTATGCCATGCGGAGGCCGTCGACGTCGACGTAGGTGGGCTCGTACGCGAAATCCGGCAGGTTCGCGAATCGTTCATCGGGCGTACGAACGAAGTCCACAGTCATCGCCCGATCATCGCAGAGATGCGCCGGTCGATCTCACTCACGCTCGCTTGCCACCTCGACCACGACTGCCTCGTCGGGGCCGAGATCACGGCCGGTTCCGGAGCGCGAGGGGTCGGTCGACACCAACACGGTTGCGTCGCCGACATCGGACGGCCAGGGTGCCGGACGCTGGCCGAAGTTGACGAGCACCACGAGATGGTCGTCGTCGAGGTGACGGTCGAAACGCACCACCTCGTCGTCGAGCGGTGAGAACTCGATCGATCCCGAGCGCAATGTGGCCCGCTCGCGGCGCAGCGCCAGCAACCGTCGGTACAGCGAGTGCATCGAGGCGGGATCGCCGACCTGCGCGTCGGCAGCATGCGTTGTTGCATTCACCGGGAACGGGAGCCAGGGGCGGGTCGTCCAACCATGGCCGGTGTCGTCATCGCCATCGGCGGTCCACGGGATGGGGGCTCGGCAGCCATCGCGTCCGTCGGGGTCGACGACGCGTTCCGGCGGCACGTCACCGTCCTGCAACCCCAACTCTTCGCCCGCGTACAGGAACGGTGTGCCGCGCACCGTGAGCGCCAGTACTGCCGCTGCACGGGCGCGTGCCTCGGTGCCGTATCGGCTGCGATGACGCGGCTGATCGTGATTCGACAGCACGAAGGTGGGCCACCGAGGCTCGGCGAAGTCAGCTTCCATCTTCGACAGGGCCGTGCGCATCCGGTCGGCCTCCCACGGGGTGTGCAGCGGACGGAAGTCGAACGACAGATGTAGTTCCGGCGCGCCTCCTGCGATGTCGCCGAGGTACGACGCGCTCTCACCGTCGCGCAACAGGTACACCTCGCCCACCATCATCGGGTCGTGCTCGTACCCATCGAGGAGCGATCGGATGCGCTGCAGGAGTTCGTGGCCGAACTCGCGGTCGGTCACCAGCAGCGGCATCGTCACGAGGTTGTCGGGGAGGTCGTCGACGTCGGTGCCCTTGCCGATCAGGTTCACCACGTCGGCCCGGAACCCGTCGACGCCGCGATCGAGCCAGTACCGCAGCGTGTCCTGCATCGCTGCCTCGACGTCCGGGTTGGCCCAGTTGAGGTCGGGTTGCTCGGAGAGGAACAGGTGGAGGTACGACTGATCGGTGTGCTCGTCGTGTGTCCATGCGGGCACACCCTTGAACTGCGCCATCCAATTGGTCGGCGGCGAGCCGTCGGCCAGACGGTCGCGCCACACGTACCAGTCGCGTTTGGGGTTGTCGCGCGACGAGCGCGACTCGACGAACCACGGGTGGTCGATGGAGCTGTGATTCGGGACCCAGTCGAGCAGCAGTCGCATGCCGCGTGCGTGGACCCCGGCGATCAGGTCGTCGAAGTCGGCGTCGGTGCCGAACACGGGGTCGATGCCGCAGTAGTCGGCGACGTCGTAGCCGAAGTCGTGCATCGGCGAGGTGAAGATCGGCGACAGCCACAGTGCGTCCACGCCGAGGTCAGCGAGGTAGTCGAGCTTGCTCGTGATCCCGGCCAGGTCGCCGATGCCGTCGCCGTTCGAGTCGGCGAACGAACGCGGATAGATCTGGTACACCACGGCGTCGCGCCACCATGGTGCCGACTCGTTGCTGACCGGTTCGTGACTCATTGGTCTGTTGCCTTTCGTTCGTCAGCGGCGCCGACGAGTGGGTTGAGTTCGCTTGCAGCGAGTTGAACGAGTTCGATGTTGCGCTGCAACACGAGCCGGCCCGAGCCGCTGACCATCATCGTCAGGTCGTTCTTCGTCCAGCGTGCGCACGAGTCGAGTCTCGCACACGTTCACACCGCCGAAACGAGCGCGGAACATGGGCTCTCTACCGTGTCGTGATGCTGTCGAACGTGGCCATGCACAGAGGGGAACCATGATCGAAGCGGTCGACCCGTTCATCGGCACCGACGCCACCGACCTCCCAACGCCACGAGGGCTTGCCGCGAGCTGGTGGTGGCCGAAGCCGCAGGTCGGCAACACGCACCCCGGCGCCACCTCACCACTCGGGATGGTGTCGGCCTGCGCCTACTCGGGGGCGTATCCCACCGGATACGGGGTGTACCAACTCTCGACCGAAGGCGTCCCGACACCGCTCCACGACCGGCTCGTGGCCTCGGGGTTCACGCACTTCCAGCAGTCCGGCACGGGAGCGATCCGCAAGTACTACAACTACCTGCGGGTCACCCCGATGCTCGATCCGCTCGATGACCTCGGAGCCCTGTGGGCACTCCGGGACGAGCTCGCCGAGCCCGGGTACTACTCGGCGACGCTCGACAACGGGATTCGGGCGGAGCTCACCGTGGGCCCCAAGTCGGCGGTGCACCGCTACACGTTCCCCGCTCGTCCTGATGCACGACTGGTGATCGACTTCTCGCTGGGCGGCCTCGCGATCGAGCACGGTCGCACGGTGCCGACTCGCGCCCACCTGGCGACGCTGGAGCCCGGTGTGGCCGAGGGAGAGATCGTCGTCGAGGGGGCGCCGTTGGCCGTGCACATCGAGTGCGACACGCCGTCGTGGCGCCAGATGCTCTGGTACGACCAGCGGCTGATGCCCGGCGGCACCCAAATCGAATTCGACTCGATCCGGGCCACCACCCTGCGACCGTTCGGTCTCATCCTGATGGGCGCCACCGAACCCGGCCAGACGGTCGAGTTGCGGTTCGGCTTCTCGCTGCGGGGCGTGGAGCAGGCGCGCCGCAACCTCCACGCCGACTGCGGAGCGAGCCGTCGGAGTTTCGAACGACGGCGGGCGGCGACCAGAACCGACTGGGCGAGCCGCCTCGATGCGATTCGCGTCGAGACCGCATCGAGCGAACGCCGCACGATCTTTGCGACGGCGCTCTACCACTCGTTGATCAAGCCCAGCTTCGCTCCTGACGAGAGCCCGTTCTGGCCGGCGTCGGGACCGTTCGTGTTCGACATCGCCACGATGTGGGACATCTACCGCACCCAGCTGCCGCTGATCACGTTGCTGGCCCCGGAGCGAGCGGTCGAGTTGGCCACGGCACTCCTCGTCATCTGCGAGGAGGAGGGCAACCTGCCGATCGGGTATCGGATGGCTCGCGGCGCCGACCGGTTCTCTCGCCAGGGCAGCGCCCTGGCCCACACGTTCCTGGCCGACGTCTGCGCGCTGGAGTTGGAGGGCATCGACTGGGAGTGGGCGCTGATGCACATGCACACCGACCTGCGACGCAACTACGGCGAGGAGTTCCTCGAGCGGGGCATCGCCCACCCGATCACCCACACCCTCGACCTCACCTTCGGCTACCACTGCACCGCACAGGTCGCCCGCAGAATCGGCGATGACGCACTCGCCGGTCAGCTCGACGCACTCGCGAGCCGATGGGTCGATGCCTTCGATCCGACATCCGGCCTCCTCGTCGACTCCACCTTCTACGAAGGCGGCAAGTGGAACTACTCGTTCCGCCTCACCCACGACATGTCACACCGCATCTCGCTGGCCGGAGGTGACCACGCGTTCATCGACCTGCTCGATCGGTTCTTCGGGTTCGGCGCACCGGCGGTGAAACAACTCGGTGTGGCGCCCGATGCCGACACCGTCGCCGCAGGCTACGCGTTGAACCGTTTCGAGGGGCTGAACAACGAACCGGACATGGAAGCACCATGGGCGTACCACTATGTCGGCCGGCCCGACCGGACCGCCGAGATCGTCCATGCAGTGATCAACAACCAGTTCGGCCCACGGCGTGGCGGCCTGCCCGGCAACGACGACTCGGGCGGCTTGAGCTCCTGGTACGTCTGGGCGTCGATGGGGCTGTTCCCCGTCGCTGGCCAACAGCTCGTGTTCGTGAACTCGCCATCGTTCGCCCACACCCGCATCACCGTGCCGGGCGGAACGTTCGTGATCGAGACCACCGGATTCGTCGAACCGGAACCGGACGGTCCGGTGCAGTACGTGCAGTCGGTTCACCTCGACGATCGGGAACTCGACCGAAGCTGGATCACCACCACCGAGCTGCACCGAGGTGGACGCCTGCGGGTGGGCCTCGGCCCCGCGCCGTCGACGTGGGGCACCACGACTCGACCGCCGTCGGTCTCGACCGCACCGAAATCCGACGGCGCGGCACGGCCGGCCTCCTTCACGACCATCGACCCCACCGACGAACGGAGCACACCATGAACCCGTCCAAGCGCCTCGTGATCGTCGTGCGTGCCGACCCCGTGATCTGCGGGCACTCCGGCGAGGCCCGCAACCTCGCCGAGGTGGCACTGACGAGGGGATTCGACGACGTTCGCATCGTCACCTGGCCAATCGCCACATTGCAGGCGGCCGGACTCCCGCTCAAGCCACTCGATGCCGTGCTGGCGTACAGCCCGGGGATCACGGTCGAGCGGCCCGATCCGGTCGGCGACTACAAGGTGCCCGACGCCCGGTTCTACGGCGGCATCGTCGGGCGCCTCGTCGAGCTGTTCACCGAGGGTGTGCCGACCGTGGCGATGTCGCTGTATCTCACACCGCACACCACCGCCGTGATCGATGCGCTCACGGTCGCCCGGGCCACCGGACTCCCGGTGGACGTCACCACCATCGCCGAGGCAGTCGGGTCAGACATCACGAACGTCGTGCGCACCTCGGTCGAGGAGCAGCTGTTCGGGGCCGCAGCCCAGGTCTTCACGACGTATCTCTCGAACGACCACTGCGTTGCGGTGTCGGAGTTCACCAAGGATCTGATCGTCGAGTCGGCCGAGGCGATCGACGCCCGCCATGGCACGTCCTTCGCGGCACAGTGCCGCGAGCGAGTGGCCATCTCCTACCCCGCGATCGACAGCCGACAGTTCACCGAACTCGACCGGGGGCGTCTCGACGAGGTACTCGCCCGCCGCGGCCTGCGCGACGACGGGTACGTCCTCTTCCTGTCGCGCGTCACCAAGGCCAAGGGAGTCGACGACCTCATCGACGGCTATGCCGCCAGCCACGCGAGCGAACGGGTACCACTGGTGATCGCCGGTACCGGACCGGAGGCGCCTGCCTTGCGAGCGCGGGCCGAGGCCTCGGCGGCGGCCGACCGCATCGTGTTCTTCGACGATGTCGACGACGACGAGAAGACGTTCCTCATGGCGGGCAGCGCCGCCTACGTGTTGCCGAGCAAACCTCGCCCCGAGTTCGTCGAGACGTTCGGCATCGCGCTCGTCGAGAAGATGCTTGCCGGCGGCGGACCGGTGATCACGACCGCCACCGGCGGTATCCCCGAGGCGATCGGCGACCACGCAACCATCGTTCCGATCGGCGATCCCATGAGCATTGCCCAGGCACTGGACGACGCGATCCTGCGGACGTCACCCGAGCAACGCGCCGTGCTCGCCGCTGCCGCACGAGATCATGCCATGCAGTTCGACCGGGTCAACGTCTTCGATCGCCTGTTCGCTCGTCTCGACCCCGCCGTCGTCGCTGCCTGACTCGGGCCGGCCCGATGTGGGCCCAACCAACGGCTTGCGGTGAGAGGTGAGCGGACCCGGCACCGGGAGATCTCACCGCCACCGCTCGCGACTGTCAGACGAAGGTGGCGAACACCTCGAGCGGTTCGCGCTCGGTGGTGAGGCGATTGATCGGCGCGTCGGGGTCGGCGTGCCCCAGCGCCACGCCGCAGAAGATGCGTTGCTCCTCTGGGGCCCCGACGAACTCGGTGACGGCGCGCTCGTACACCGCCCATGCCTCCTGCGGACAGGTGTCGAGACCCGCTTCCTGGGCGAGCAACATGAAGGTCTGCAGGAACATCCCGAGGTCCGACCACTGCGGCGGACCCATGATCCGGTCGATGAAGCAGAAGATCGCCGCCGGAGCACCGAAGAAGTCGAGGTTCTTCGCGAACTGGCCGAGCCGGCCTGCCTTGTCGTCGCGCTCGATGCCGAGCGTGGCGTACATGTCTTCGCCGACTTTGAAACGCGAGCTTCGGTACGGCTCGTGCAGCGGCGAAGGATAGATGTCGTAGGCCGCCGGCTCGATCGGACGCGATGCGAGGAACTCGCGGAATCGGGTCATCGAGTCGCCGTTCACCACGTAGATCCTCCACGGCTGCACGTTGCCTCCCGACGGAGCCCTCGACGAGGTGACCAGCAACCTCCTGATCGTGTCGTCCGACACCGGGTCGGGCAGAAAGGCGCGGACGGACTTGCGGGCATTGACGGCGTCGGTGACGTTCACCGCCGCAGTCTGGCCCCTCAGGCTGGTCGCCACAAGATCTGCCTTCTGTGTGAGCAACAACGCCCGATCCCGACGTTGTTGCTCACACAAACAGGCGTCAGCCGAGGCGGCGCGGTCCGCGCGTCCTCGGCGCGATCGCGTAGGTTCACGCCATGACCTCAATCAGGGAACTCGCGGAGGAGCACTGGCACGGCCGGGGAGAGCTGGTGCACACGCACCATCCGGTGCAGCCGTTGCACGTACACCACGACGATGGCACCCACAGCACCGCGCACGAGGAGATCCACGATGGTCTGCTCACGCTCAAGTCGATCGCGTCGGTCAATGCGCTCGACACCGGCGACGGCCTGGTGATGCTCGACACCGGTGGAGCGTTCGATCGCCAAACCGTGTACGACGCAGTGCGACGTTGGCGTCCCGACACCCCGGTGAGCGCGGCGGTGTACTCCCATCACCACGTCGACCACGTGCTGGGCACCGCCCTCTTCGACGCCGAGGCGGCCGACAAGGGATGGGCCCGACCGGTCGTCTACGCCCACGAGGAGCTCCCCGCTCACTTCAGGCGGTACGAGCAGACCGGAGGTTGGAACACTGCGATCAACCGCCGCCAATTCGCGATCGACGTGCCGCAGTTCTCCTGGCCGAGTGAGTATCGCGACCCCGACGTCACCTATGCCAAACACCTCACGTTCAACCGGGGCGACCTCACGTTCGAGCTGCACCACGCCCGAGGCGAGACCGACGACGCCACCTGGACCTGGGTGCCCGAACGCAAGGTGCTGCATCCCGGCGACCTGTTCATCTGGGCACTCCCGAACGCCGGCAACCCGCAGAAGGTGCAGCGCTACCTGTCGGACTGGGGTGCTGCGCTGCGTCAGATGGCGGCTCTGCGGCCCGAGATCCTCCTCGCAGGGCACGGGTTGCCGATCTTCGGCGCCGACCGCATCGTGGCGGCGCTCACCGACACCGCGGAGCTGCTCGAGTCGATCGAGAGCCAGACCCTGGCGATCATGAACCAGGGCAAGAACCTCGACACCTGCCTCCACGAGGTGACCGTGCCCGCCCACCTCGCCGACAAGCCGTATCTCCAGGCCGTGTACGACCACCCCCAGTTCCTGATCCGCAACGTGTGGCGCCGTTACGGCGGATGGTGGGATGGCGAGCCCGACAACCTGCTGCCGTCACCACGGGCTCAGCAGGCCGCGGAATGGGTGGAGCTCGCCGGCGGAGTCGACAACGTCCTTGCCCGCACCGTCGAGGTGCTCGCGAGCGGTGACGCCCGCTTGGCCTGCCACCTGGTGGAGTTCGCGGCGCTCGCCGCACCGGCCAATGCCGAGGTGTGGGCCGTGCGGGCCGAGGTGTACGCCGCGCACTCGGCCCAGCACACCTCATCGATGGCCCGCAACCTCTTGCGCCACGCCTCCATTGCCAGTGAGCAGGGCAAACGCGACCTCGCCGGCGACTTCTGAACACCAAGACCACCCGTTTGCGTTGCATTTCTGGTGACCTGGGTCACCAAAAATGCAACGCAAACGCTCTTGGAGCGGGGTCAGCGGTTGGCGTTGCGCACACTGCCGGGCGGCAGCGGTGCGTCGTTGCCTTCGCCGATCACGCAGATGATCTGGCGGTCGTTGTCGTTCTCCCACGTGTTCAACGTCGGCACGAGCCACGACACGAACAGGTCCGACTCGAACGGGCTGGTCCCCACGTAGTCCTCGAACGCCCCCAGACACCTCACCTGTGCGATCTCCTCCAGCGTGTCCAACCCTGGATACACCGGTTGATCGGTCACTTCTGGCAGGAAGAAGATCTCCTGGGTGTGCGGTTCGTTGCACGGGACCACCGGCAATGACTCGACCACCGGCGCTGGGTTCTCCTCGAAGTTGAGGCACTCCCCGACGGCGTCGGCTCCGAGATCGATGACGTCATCGCCGTCGTCATTCGAACACGAAACAGCCAGCACCCCGGCGACGAACAGCAACGCGCCGCGACGCAACCACATGGAGCGTCGAAAGGCGGGCGAGCACCGGCGGACCGGTCGATGGGACGGCGTCGAGATGGTGGCGATGGCGAGACGGTAGCCGATCGGTGTGAGAGGTGTCTGCTGCGCTCCGCAGAAGCGACATGTGCCACGTCACTACTGACGGTTGCAGCACGCTGGGTGGGCTAGTGTCGTCTGACCGTCGAGTGCCAATCGGGAGGATGCGCACAAGGTGTTGGAATTGATCGACGAAGGCCTCGAGGCCTTCCTACGAGGATCCGTGCCCCTCGGCGCCACCGACGTCGACGTGTCATTCGCTGCCCCTGACCGCGAATGGAGCGCGAAACTCACCCGTCCGACGGTCAATGTGTTCCTCTGGGACATCCGGCGGTCGTCGCAGGGCCGCAGCGGCCTTCGAACTGTCGAGGTCAACGGGGCCATGGTGCACCAGCCTGCGTTGCCGATCGTCGAGCTCCGGTATGTGGTGTCCGCGTGGACCAGCGACCACGGCGACGAACGCGGCCTCTTGGCGGGCACGATGCGTGCCTTGCTCACGTACGGCGAGCTTCCTCGCGAGTACCTCCCGTCGGCCTTCGACAAACTCGAGGTCCCGACGTTGCTGATGGCACGCGCCGGCGAAGATCACATGGACGTGTTCAAGGCCCTCGAAGGGCAGGTCAAGCCTGGCCTCAATGTGGTGCTCACCACCGAGTTCGACACGGGCTACTCGGTTCCGGCCGGACCGCCCGTCGGATCGATCGAGACCTCGCTCGGCCGATTCGGGGGGACACCGGAGTCGCGGCGGCGAGTTGCGGGCGAGGTGGTCGACGCCAACGAGCGCGGGCTCATCGGTGCAGTCGTACGGTCGCCAGGCGACGCGACCACGGTCAACGCTCGGGGGCAGTTCCTGCTCCGCGCCGAACGCGGGCGACGAGATCGTGCTCGAGAGCGACCCGCCGATGACCACCATCGTCCCTGGCGCCGGCGGAATCAGCTTCTCGTGAAGACCGATCTGCAGCTGAGCCACCTCGAGGTGGCCCCCGGCGAGAGCGGGCGCATCTCGATCGAAGTCATCAACAACGCCGACGTCATCGACGGCATCACCGCGATCGTCGACGGCATCAACCCCGACTGGATTCAGCTCGAACGTCCACTGATCAGCGTTTTTCCCGATGCATCGGATCAGCTCGAGCTCATCTTCGACATCCCCGCCAGCTGCCCGGCCGGTGACTACCTGATCATCGTGCGCATCGTGTCGACGATCGATGCCGATCGCCAGACCGTCCACGACTTCTGGCTCACGGTCACCCCAGCACCGGCGCTCACCGTCACGCCCACGCCCCAGATCGTCACCGGTGGCTCCGCCACCTCGTTCACCGCCATCGTTGCCAACACCGGCAACACGAACGCGTCGATCACCGTCGAAGCACTCGACCCCACCCGAGACATCGACTGCGTCACCGACCCGGCCAATATCGTGCTGCCGCAGGGCGACGAAGCCCTGGTCGAGGTGCTGCTGCGAGGCAAGCAGCCCTGGTTCGGCGAACCGGTGGTGCGCACCATCGAGATCACCGCTCGCGTCGACGATGTCGAGGCCGAGTCGCGAGTCACATTCCGCCAGAAGGCCAAGATCCCCCGCGGCCTGCTGACCGCACTGATCTTGGCGGGCATCGTGTTGCTGTGGGCGTTGATCTTCCTGCTCGTGATCAGCGAACTGCGCCGCACCGAGCCGCCGGCCAAAGCCGTGGGCGTCGGGTTCATGACCGGGCCCGAGAACATCCCGCTCACGAAGGTGGCGGCAACGATCGAGGGCGTCGTCACGGCACAGACCACCGGTCAGGGGGTTGCGCGCATCACCGTCGAAGTGCAACAACCCGACAGCGACGGGGTGCTGGTGTCGGTCGGCTCGGTCGCCACGGACGACGAGGGCAAGTATTCGATCAAGAGCCTGATTCCGGGCACCTACAAGATCCGCTACAGCGCCGACGGGTTCGTCGAGCGTTGGTATCTGGACGCGGGCGACGCATCGACCGCCGAGGAGGTCAGTCTCGGCATCCGGGAGACTCGCGACGACCTCGACATCGAGATTCAGGGGCTCGCCACCGGTGTGCTTGCCGGCCAGGTCGCGATTCCGACCGACGCGGCAGGAACCGTCCTGACGGTCGAGGCCACGCAGGTCGATCGCCCCGACGGCTCGACGGAACCAACGGCAACGGTGACCACCACCGACGGGAACTTCGTGCTCCAGAACCTCCCCACGCCCGCCACCTACGACGTCACGGTCTCCGGTCCCGGCTTTCAGACCCAACGGTTCCAACAGACCCTGTCCGGCGGGCAGCAGACCGTCCTCAACACCGTCGACCTCGCCGCAGCCTCGGGGGCAATCTCCGGCACCGTCGTCGACGGCGACCTCCGGCCATTCGGTGGGGTGACGGTCACGGCACGTTCGGGGGACCTGAACATCACGTCCACCACACCAACCGCCGGCGCGGTGGGTCGCTACGAATTCGTCGGCCTGCCGACGCCACAGACCTATTCGCTCACCTTCGAGTACCCCGGTTACGACCCCACCACGATCTCGCTGGCCCTCGGTGCCGGGGACAGTCTCGCCGGCCAGGACGTCGCGATGATCGGTGGCAACGGAACGATCACGGGGACCGCGGTCACATCGTCCGGCGCTGCGGTGGGCGGCGCCAGCGTCACCGTGCTCGGCGACGACATCGAATCCACCACCACCACCCTCACGGCGCAGGGACAAGGCGGCGGTCCCGGATCGTTCACCGTCCAAGGCCTGCCCGTGGAAACCGTCTACACCGTGAGCATCTCGGCACCCGGGTACCAGACCGAAACGCGTAGCGCCTTCCCCGTCGGTACGTTGCCGCTCAACCTCGGGGCCATCACGCTGGTGCCCGACACCGCAGTGGTGCGGGGCACCGTCTCGGCAACGAGCGGTGGCGGCCTCGGCGAGGTCAGGGTGACACTCAGCGACGGTACGCCTCGTGCGCGCACCACGACCAGCGCAACCAGCCCCGGCGGTGCCTACTCGTTCGCCGACGTCCCCACCGGTTCCTACACGCTCACGTTCGAGCGCACCGGATACGCCGCTCGTATCGTGCTCATCCGGGTCGTTGCCGGTACCGATCTGACCCAGAACGTCGCACTGAGGCCAGCACCGTGAAGACACTTGCATTCCCCGACAACGTGGTGGTCTCACCCGGCGAGTCGGGCAACATCTCGGTGGCGGTGACGAACTCGTCGTCGGTGATCGACGCCTACCGCGTGCAGGTCTACGGCCTCGACCCGTCATGGGTGCAGGTCAGCCCCGAGCGGCTGTCGCTCTTCCCGGGCGAGACCGCCAACGTCTCGGTGAACCTGGCGCTCCCCGCCGACTACCCCGCCTCGCACCGGATGCTCACCGTCAACGTCGTGTCCGACGATGACCCCGGCAACTTCGCCCTCAGCCAGGTGGCGCTGTCGGTCGCGCCGCAGACCAAGACGTCCCTGCAGATCGACCCGGTCATGATCACCGCTGGCAAGCGGGCCACGTTCGGCATGGTCATCAACAACTCCGGCAACGCCGCGGTCACCGCAACCGGGTATGCGATCGACCCCGAGGATCTCGCCGAGTTCACGTTCGACCCCGAACACGTGGTGGTCGCTCCCGGGCGCGAGCAGATCATCCAGGTCACTGCTGAAGGCGGCCGTTCGTGGTTCGGCCAGCCGCGACCGCGGACCTTCACGTTCGGCGTCGAGGCGGAAACGACAGGTCGAGACACTGGGAACCTGGATCCAGCGGCCCCGCATCGGTCGCTGGATGCTGTCGCTGCTCGGTCTCCTCACCGCTGCGGCGCTGTTCGCTGCCGTCCTCGGACGCTCGTTCGACCAAGTGGTCGAAGAGGCACGCATCTCCACTGCCGTCCTCGACGCCGCGCTCAACTCTGGCGGAGCAGGTGGGGTCAACGTCCCCACCAACCCAGCCACCATCGAGGGCTCGCTGATCTCGCTCACCACCGGGGTCGGGTTCTCCGGCGCGACTGCTGAGTTGTACCTCGAGAACAACACCACCGACCCGGTTGCGTCGGCCGCCACCGACACCGACGGGCTGTTCCGATTCGCCAACCTCGGCACTGGCCCCATCCCCTACCTCCTGCGTCTCAGCGGCTCCGGGGTGAACGAGATCTGGTACGGCAACGCTCAGACTCCGGCCGATTCCACACCGATCACCGTCAAGCTCGACGAAACCAAGCTGCTCGAACCGATCGAGATCGGTGGGATCCCGGTGACCGTGACCGGCGCCGTCGACATCGACGATCCCACCGGGGTCACGGTCACCCTGGTCGCGCCCGGGTTGGCCGACGGATCGGTGCCCGCGGTGATCGCCAGCGTTCCGCTCGAAGCGGACGGCACCTTCACGCTGCCCAATGTTCCCTCCCCCGCCCAGTACCAACTGGTGGTCGACAAGCCGGGGTTCGCCAGTGAGACCCAGACCATCGTGCTGCAACCGGGACAACCGCTCGAGGGCGTCGACATCCAACTCCGGCCGGGCAACGGCGTGATCCAAGGGCGCGTCACCGGACCCAACGGACCTCAAGGAGGCGCCACGATCGTCGCCACCGACGGCACCAACCGCATCGAGACCGTGTCGCTCACCACCGGTGATGTCGGAGCCTTCGCCCTCCGGGACCTGGCGGTGCCCGGCCAGTACAGCATCACCCTGACGCATCCGGATTTCGCCACCGAGGCACGAACGGTGAGCCTCGACCCGCTCAATCCACAGCCCCCACCCGTTGAAGTGCGGTTGCTCCCGGCCACCGGTTCGGTGCAGGGCCAGGTCCTCATCGACGGGGCTCCAGGCCGCGGCCTCACGGTCAATCTGAGCGGTGGCGACGTGAACCGGACCACCGCCGTTGTCAGCCAAGGCGGCGGGACGTACTCGTTCTTCAACCTGCCGGCGCCACGCACCTACACCCTCACCTTCTCCGGCGGCGACGCCATCCAACAGGTTCGGGTGGTCGATCTCGACCCGCTCTCCAACACCCAGGACCGAACCGGTATCGACGTCAATCTGTCGTCACGGAACACCACGATCACCGGCGTCGTACGCGACGTCGACAATTCGTTGCTCGCTGGGGCACGGGTGGCACTCACCGACGGCGCCGACGAACTCGTGATGTACACCTCCGATGAGCCCACGGTGGGAAGCTTCGAGTTCTCCGACATCGCTCCGGGCGCCTACACCCTCACGGCGAGTCGCCTCGGCACCGTTCCCGTGGTGGTGCTCGTGAACGTCGCCGCGTCGACGCCGCCGCCACTGCAGGACCTTCGCCTCGGACGCCAAGCGAGTCTCTCCGGACGCGTGGTGGCACCGGATGTGGCGTTCCGGACCTACACGGTGCGCCTCTACACGCCCGAGTTGTTTCCGATCACCTCGTTCCGCGAAACCACCACCGACGGCAACGGCAACTACGCGTTCGGCCAGTTGAATGCGCCGGAGAGCTTCGTCGTCGGCGTGCTCGCCACCGGAAGTGGGAGCAGTACCGTGCTCGACTCGGTGGTGGTGCGCACCGTTCCGGGTGCGGACCTCCAGGTCCCCGACATCGTGCTGGGAGCACCGTGAGTTTTCGACTGATTGCCGAGACCCCACTCGTCGCCGCTGCACCAGGTGAGGTGGTCCGCGGACGCGTGCGCATCCACAACGACGGACCCTCCGATGCGGTGTACACCGTTGCGGTCGTCGGGCTCGAGCCCGATGCCATCACCGACCTCGATGGTCTCCCTGCGGCCGTTCGCATCCTGGTGCAGGCCGGCGACTCGTCGGTTGCCGAGGTCGACGTGGCCGTGCCTCGTTCGCTCGGCATCGGCCAGCACGCGGCAGCCTTCGAGGCCACGTCCAATCGAGCGAACGACCGGGCAGCACTCACGCCGTTCACGTTGTCGATCGCCTCGGTGGCTCGTGTCGAGTTGGTGCCCCAACCATCGACGATCCGGGCCCGCAGACGCGCCAACTTCCATCTCGACGTCACCAACAACGAGCTCCAGCCGGTCGAACTCGAACTGACCGGCGAGGCGCCGGACGTACGCGTCGCATTCACCCCCTCGATGGTGTGGCTGTCGCCCGGCCAGCGGCTCGTGGCGAAGGCGCAGCTCAAAGGACCGAGACACTGGTCGGGCGAGGCCACACAGCACAACGTGCTGATCACCGCACGCGGTCGAGCGGCGACCACCACGACCACGGCGGCGTACGTCCAACGTCCGCTGTTCGCGCAGCGTCTGCGCATGGTCGTTGCCGCAGTCACCGTGGTCGCGCTCTGGCTCGGAGCGATCGGCGGCGTGGCGCTGTGGTGGTCGAATCGAGACGACGGCACGACCTCGACGCAACTCGTCGGCATCGACACCGACGGAGACGGCGTCGTCGATGCCTTCCGCGACGCCAATGGCAACGTGGTGATCGGGGTCGACACCAACGGCGACGGCATCCCCGACACCTTCACGGACGTCGACGGGAACACGATTCTCGGGGTCGACACCAACGGCGACGGCATCCCCGACACGATCGTCGGCCCCGACGGGACGGAGATCGTTGCGATCGACACCAACGGCGACGGCGTTCCCGACGCGCTCTCCAACGGAGCACCGCTGACCGGCGACGACACCGAACCCGAGGTGGCCGAGCCACAGGTCACGATCGTTCGCGGATCGGTCGACATCGATGCTGATCCGACAGCGGTCAACATCACGCTCACGGCGCTGAGCTTCAACCAGCCCAACCCATCAGCAGCAACCCCGGTCGGGTTTCGGGGTGCTGCACCCGAGGAGGCAAACGGCAAACTGTGGCCAGTTCAATTCGGATCGCTCGCCGACATGCTCGAGCTGCCCGTGCGACGCACAGTTGCCATCGCCCCTCAGGTGGAGAATCCCAACGGGAACGGCGTCTGGTCCTTCAGCGACGTGATCCAGGGCCAGAGCTACGAGGTCTCGTTCCAGAGCGCAGGCTTCGACACGCAGTCGTTCGTGGTCACCCCCGAACTCGATGGCGATGCGGTGGAGCTCGACGTCGAGATGAAGCCGGCAAAGGGTTCACTCAGCGGCACCGTCGTGGGCCCTCGCGGTGCACTCGGCAGCGCCGAGATCACCATCACCGATGGCACCACGAGCTTTTCGCAGTTCGTCCGCGGCCGGGACCGGTGCATGGCAGATCGACCAGTTGAGCACGCCCGGCGTCTACACGGTGACCGCTTCGCTGCGCGGGGTTCTCCACAGCAGTGGCCCAGATCGAACTGGCCGCGGCGGGCACGGCGACGACGTCACCTTGCAGATGATCCCCGGCCTCGGCACGATCACCGGACGGGTCCAGAACAGCAACGGGCAGCGCCTCGGCGGCGTCACCGTGACGGCGTCGAACGGCGAGTCAACGCTGACCACCACCACCTTCACCGAGGGCGACATCGGCTTCTACAGCTTGCCGCAGCTCACCATTCCCGGCACGTACACGGTCCAGGCCGAGGTCGAAGGGTTCGTCACCGAGAGCCGTCGGGTGATCCTGGGTGCCACGGCGCAGAGTGCTGTCGACTTCACCATGACGAGCACGACGGCGACGCTCACCGGACGAGTGCTCAGTTCGGCCGGCGGCGGCATTCCGGGGGCCGGGCTGATCGTCACCACCGGCGACCTCCAGTTCCGTGCCTCGACGTCGGCTGCGCCAACACCCGCGCATGTTCACCCTCGACCGTCTCCCGCCTGGCGATTACACGATCACCGTCGAACAGTTCGAGCACGAGACCGCCACCCAGTTCCTCACGATCGTTGCCGGCAACGCCCCACGCCCCAGGTGATCACGCTGGAGCGCACGGGGGGCCCACCGCCCGTCGGGACCGGATCGCTCGTGGTCAACGTGGTCAACGACGACCCCACGATCGACCCGCCCGGTATCACCGGCACCGCCGTCACGGTCACACGGTTGCGCAGTGACTTCAGCCGCACCATCGAGAACGACGACGACTTCTCGGTCACGTTCGACGAGCTGCCCCTCGGGACCTACTCGGTGTCGATCGACGCCTCCGAGGAGGGCTACAACAACTCCGCGCCGGTCCGACGATCGATCGGACTGGGCACGTCGGAGCCGGTGACGTTCGCCTTGCAACGTCTTGGCACAGCATCCGGCACCGTGATCAACTCGCTCGAACCGCGCGGGGCCCGTACTCACGGGCTACACGGTCAGGCTGTATCGCCTTGCGAACATCAACGACCCGGTCGGCGAGTTCTTCAACACCTACCCCGAAGAGAACGGCTGTGGGACACCGGCGAACGGGCACTCCAGACGGGACTGTGGCGGATGGAGGTCACCTCTCCCACCGGGTTCATCGTTCGCAACGATCAGGTGATCGACCTGTCACCTGCGGTCAACGGCCGGCCGATGGTGTTCCTCGTCGCCAGTGCCGAAGGCACGTCCGTGCTCCCGCAGACGGTCCTGCCGGTCGAAGCCGACCCACTCCCCAACCTCACCGGCAAGATCTGTCGACCGCGCCTGGCGGCAGGTGTCGTGGATTTCGTTGCCCTCGACGACAACTCACTTGCCGCCGCGGGCACCTGCAACGGAGCAACGGTTCCCCCGGCCTCCATCGTGATCAGCTCCGGCAGCTCGGTGCCAACAACCTTGCAGACACCTTCTCGTTGTCACCCACCGACCTCGCCGCGGTGGTGCCGCCCAGTGAGTTCCCCACCACCTGCGCGTTCGCGATCACCGCGACCGGTCGAGAGTCGGAAGCGCACACGTTCACCAACGTCGATGCCAGCAATGGAAGCACCTCGAGCGATCGCCTCGGCGTGGCTGCGCTGGTGAAGACACCAGCCGCTCAACGGCACCGTGTTCTGGATCGACAAGGCACGGTCCGGCGCGAGGCGCGTTCGCGTTCCACTCGGTGACGTCGGCATCACCTCCACCGACGACGTGATCGTCGACTTCACACCGGCCGTCGCCACGGCGGCAAACCCCGACCCACGACCTGGGATCAGCAGAGACACGCTCGGAACCACGAGCGCCAGCGGGCCGGTTCCCCGACACCGGCGAGTGGGCCGTCGACGGCCAGGTGTTCGGCAGCTCCACCTACCGATTCGTCACCAGCCCCGACCAGTTCACGACCGGCGCGATGCAGGTCACGATCGGCGACGACGCCCGCGCCGTCCGGCGGTGGGTGCCGAACACGATCGTCACGAACGACGCCACGAACTCCTTCGGGGTGCAGCTCGCACCGCCGGAGCCCGGCACGTTGAGCGGACAGATCTTCATCCGCAGCGAATCGACGAAGCAGTTTGCTGCGGCCGGTCGCCACCGCGACCACACCGTCGAACGGCACCGACAGCACCAGGACTCCCCGATGCCGGCTCGGGCTTCTTCAGCTTCGCCGGCGCCGAAGCAGGAACCTGGAAGGTGTCGTTCGCCACGCCGCCCAACCACAAACTGCTCAGCAACCTCGGGGCCACCCCGCCCGGTTCGGTCACCGATCAACTTCTCCCCGGTGACGACTCGCTGGCCGGATTCGATGCCTCCTTCGTCGAGCTCGGCACCGTTCGGGTGAACCTCTTCGATCGGTCCAAGCCGGTCGGCACGCCCGGTCAGGTGATCCGAGGCGATCTGGGTATCGACCTCATCGACCCCGGCGGCATCGCCCTCACCGACCGGTCCCCGACCGGGCACCTGCTGCGCCCGACTCAGGCGACACCTACACCTTGAACAAGATCCCGGTGTCGGACGAACGCTGCCAACGGTGATTCGACTTCACCGCTGCGCTGTCGCTCGACAACTACGACCTCACCCGGGCACGAGTCCGGCAGTGTCGACGGCCTACCCGGTCGACGTCGACGCAGCTGTCGCTGCCGATGAACACCGGTCGGGTCCCACGTTCGACCTGTACGTCGATCCGTACGTGCGATCAACGGCACGCTCCTCGGCCTGCAGACCTCGGCCCACCTGAGGGCCTCACGTCCAACCCGGCTGCCACGAACCCCGCGACGATGCCGTTGAGCCGGTAGACCGATTCGGTGACCCCCTGACCACGAACGATCCCGCTCCAGACAACTCGTGGACCTACGAACTCGAGAACGTGCCCTACGGCGAGAACACCATCACGGCCCCGCCGCTGCCGCCGATCTACACTTCGGCTGCGCCGCGCAGACCATCCCGGTCAGCGAAACCAGCCAGACCACCGTCGAGCCCTTCATCTACACGGTGGCGACGAAGCCGGTCGAGATCGACCTCGGCCCCGGCAGCTTCCCCTCGCTCGACCCAGCCTTCGACGATGCCCCCAAGGCCACGGTCACGCTGACGACCACGTCGGTCACTGGCCCCGCAGCCGTGCGCAGCTACACATTGGAGCGGCGTGCGCGACAGCTCAACATCCTGGTGGTCAACGGCGTCGCCCCAGAGGTGGGGGCGTACACCCTGAGCTTCAACGACGCGCTACACGCACCGCTGACGAACGTGCCCGTCACCATTGCGCTCGCAGTGAACGGCAACGATCGTCGTGTCGGAACGCTGGCGGCCGCCCCGGCGCCCGACGCCACACGTTGGACCGGCACGGTGCAGCAACGGGTCGGCTCGTCGACCAGCCCGAACAACGGCCTCGCCAACCTGAGCGGTGATGCCGTCATGCTGCTCACCCGCACGACCGGTGGACCCACCTACCGGCTCGCCCCCAACCCGACCACCATTCCGAACTCTGCGGGGAACGTCGCTCGATGGTCCGACCTTCAGCTTCGATGTCGCTCCCAGGCTTCTACAACCTCACCATCACCCAGACCGGGTACTTCCCGGTGAGCGTCACCAACATCGACCTCAGGGCACGTGGCACCGTGGTTTCTCGTGCGACCCCGATCGTGATCAGCAAGACCGCCGCAGTCACGGTCACCACGAAGAGCTTCGACGGCCTCACGCCATCGGGGCTCGTTGTCGAACTGATCGACGTCAACAACACCAGTCGAGTGATCACCCCACGACCCGGCACGTCCATCTACGACGTCGAACCCGGCGACTACTTCGCTCGCGCCAGCGCACCTGGCTACCCGGAGCAGCGCACCAGCGACACGCCTGTCGAGATCGGTGACGAGGTCACACTCGAAGTCCTGTTGCCACGGATCGTCCGCGTCGGCGTGACCGGCCCGACCACTGCCACGGTCGAGTTGATCGGCGCCAGCGGGATCGCACCGTTGCCGCAGGCCACGACGTCCCCGTTCGAGTTCGTCATCGATCCCGTGGTTGGTCCGCCAGCGACGCTGCAGGCAAAGGTGACGGCCACTGGTTTCCGAACTCGGATCGTCGACATCCCGACCACCATCATCAACGACCCGGCGGTGCCCGTGTCGCTGCTGCCGACCACGATCACCGGCACCATCACCGGTGCCGGTAAATGGCACCAACACCATCACGGCACGGACCCCGGTGACGGGAACCGCGACGGGGACCTCCTCGGGCAGCACGGTGACCGGGACCTCGTTCTCGGTGTCGGGGGTCGACGTCGGCGCCAACGGTGTCGCACAATCGTGGAGGCTCACCTTCAGCCAGCTCGGCGTGGGGTTCGGTACGACCGATGTCGACGTCACCGGTACGGGCACCGTGCCGGCAACGCCAATTGATCGAGGTACTGCCACGCGATGTCACCTACACCTTCGTTGCGGTCACGACGGCGTCCTCTCCCAATCCGGTCAACGCCGATGGGGCCCGGGTGTCGATCCGGAGTGCAACTGGCGAGATCGGCTTTGCCATCATCTCGGGCGGAACGGCGCAGGTCGTCATCAAGGAGAACACCGCGCCAACAGGGTGGCGGGTCGAAGGGCACGGGCTACGTCACCCAGAATGGCGCCGTCACCCTGCCCGCATCGCTCGAAGACGACATCCCCGCAGTGTCGTTGGTCCGCCAGATCAGCGACGTCACCGGCACCGTGGTCGATGCCGTCGGCGGCGTCGACAACGCCAAGGTCGAGATCTGTCCGATCGACTCAACGGGGCCATGCGCTCCCGGGGGCGATCTCGACACGAGGTCAGCCGGCGCGACCGGCATCTTCACGTTGGTCAGCCAACCGCTACCAGTGGGCACGTACAAGGTGTGGGCCGAAAAGGGTGGCAACAAGAATTCCGCCGTCCTGACGGTCAACGTCGACGGCACGCAGTCACTGGTCCCCACCGCCATCGACATCTCGTGACGACCACGTGTAACGATTGGTGTCAGACACCAATCGTTACACGTCAGAGCGAGGCGAGGATGGGGATGGCGATCGCCGACGCGATCAGCGCAGCGGCCGGCCACCACCACCATGGGGTCACGATCGGCTCGGGCTCCGGTTCGGGCTCCGGCGCAGGAGGGGGTGGCGGCGGCACGACCAGCTTGGCGGGTTCTGGCGGCTTCGGGTCGAGTTCGGCGGTGCATCGAATGCAGTGCGTCTCACCGAGCGCGTTGAGTTCGCCGCACTCCGGGCACACCCTGCTCCCCACTCGTGTCCGCCCTCCGGCACCGGGGAGGCGACGCAGCGTGGTGTCGCTGTTGGCGCCCTTGGTGGTGGTCGGGACGTTCGACGACACCCAGAACAGCGGGTAGTCGCACTGCGTGCAGAACTCCGCGGATGAACGCCGGATCGACGGCAGATCGGTCTGGTGCCCACACTCGGGACAGGTGATCTCAGCCATCGTCGGGCTCCGCCTCGGCGTCGTAGACCGAGTTGGCAGGCGCCACCACCGACCGCGACGCGCTCGCTGTCTTCTTGCGCGGCAGCGCTCCGGTTCGCACCGCCAGAGCCGCCTCGGTGGGCCACACCCGCTCACCCGCGACCCAGAGATCGAAGGTGACGGTGGCGGGCAGTTCGTCGCGGACGATGCGTACGAGATCAGCGGTGGTGTTCCAGCCGGCCGACTCCACGTCGAGGCGCACGTGCGGCGTTGCGGCAGGCGACTCACCCTCGGCGAACACCCCACCCGAATCACGCACCGTCGCTGGGGATCCACTGAGCAGTTCGAGCAGCGTCGTCAACCCCCGCTTGGTGCCACGCCACTGGATGAGCTCTGCGTATTTGAGCACGATCTCTCGTTGCAGCCGGCCGTCGATCGAGGAATCGAGCCAGTCGACGCCCAACCACTGGGCCATCGACTGCACCATGGGTTCTGGCGCCACCGTTGGGTCGAACATGTGCGGCAGCGTGTCGATCTGGTGCACGACGGTGTCGCTGACACGCTGGAAGATCGACACGAACCGGAACAGGAAGTCGTCCTCGGCCATGCCGACGGGAAGCTGATGGAGGAGCCAGTCGTCACGTCTCATGTCATCTCACGATCACTTGGTGGTTGGTCGACAGAAACAGCGAATCCGGTGCGAGTTTGACGAGTTCCTTGCCGAATCCCATCCGCTCCTGATTGCGCAGGTCGTATTCGAAGAACAGCACCTCGTCGACGCGCTCGACACCTTCGACCGCTTCGAGCAACTGGAACACCGCTGCGGCGTTCAGGTCGGCGTCGAACGGCCAACCCGTGCGTTCCGGCCCACCGCTGAGCGGGTTGATGAAGTCGTACAGCGCCCGCATCGCACGATCCTGCACCAGTGAGGCAGGGCGGCCTGGCCGTGCCGACACGAGCGCCGCAACGGTGACGCCCTGGTAGTACGGGGTGCCGACTTCGACCTTGCTGCCGAGAACCCGGCGATCATCGAGGTAGTCGGCGATCCGATTGATCATGTCGTCGGGCAGGGCGAAGTGGTCGAGCTGCAGCGTCTCGGGCCGCTGCTCGATCATGGGCACCACCAGCAGTCGGACCGGATCACCCGGCTGCACGGGTGCCAGACACCGCACGCGCCCACACGACTGTCGGCCTGTGCGGTGAGACGCTCGAAGTCCGACACGGTCACGGCTCGGCCACCGGCTCGCAACGACTGCGGACCCCGGCGCTTGACATTCTCGACGGTCTCGGCGTCGACGCCGCCCGTCGCCGGAGTCAGGTTCTGCACCCGCGAGATGTAGGGCAGTGCCGTCTGCAGCGAGATCAACGTGTTGGCGCCCACGTTGCCGGCCGCTCCACCACCGGTGCGATAGGTGTTGAGGCGGATTCGGGCACCCTCGCGAGGCACAGCGCCGTGCTGGCGCATGCTGCCGTCGGGGTACCGGATGAGCGGACCGAAACGGATCTCTCCGGTGAACGAATCCCACGCGAAGTGGAGGTCGTCGCGAGCCGAGTCGACGAAGTCGGACACCTCGGTCCACTGCACGACCGAACCGCTGTGCTCCACCTCGAGCGTCTCGTTGTTTTCCGCGCGGCAGCACTGGCGTGCGGCTGCATCGAAAGATCTGGTCGGCTTTGCCGGTGCTCTTTCCCAGCACGTCGTCGACCACGACCGCACTGTGCTCGGCGACGACGGTGCCGCCCATGCTCTCGGCGGTGATGCGGCGAATCTGCGGCGACGCCCGGTAGGCGGGACGGTCAAGCGACGGCGCGAGCAGCCGGGCGCGCAGCCAATGTGCGCGCACCCCACCCAGCGTGAGTGGCTCGTGCTTGGATGCCAGCAGCAGCACGATGCTGCCGTCGCGATTGAGCCCACCTGTCGAGTCCGCGGATGATCCGCGCCAGGCAGGTCCGGGATCGTTGCGGCGACCCATCCCTCTCCCTGCCACGTCTCCCAGATCAGCGGCGGTCGGCCCGGATTCACGCCGATACCTTCGATCGTGGCCTCGATGTTGAGGCGGATCGCATTGCCGGCCAATGAATCATCGAAGCCGAGGTAGAAGCTGTCGCCCGCCACCATCGGCTCGGACGGAAAGCACTTCACGCCGGTCAACCCAGCACTCAGATCGTCCCAGACGTCCACGAAGCGGTCGTCACCATCGGAGGTGAGCGACGCCATCAGACGGGGAGGGGTGATCACCGCATCGGACAACGTGGTGAACACGTGGGTGTCGCCGATGGTGCCCGAGGTGGCCACCTGGGTGCCGGCCGGAATGTAGACCGGGTCGACGCGACCACCCGTGGTCCAGAACGTGAGATCTGCGCGAGCTGCTGCTGCAGGGAACTGTTCGAAGCCGAGCAGGTTGAGCATGTGGGTGTAGAAGACGTCGGGAACCTGGTTGAGCCGATACAGCGTCGTCTCGGTCATCCAGGCGAACAGCTCGATCAGCGCCACACCCGGATCGGACAGGTTGTGGTTGGTCCATTCCGGGCACAGCTGCGGGATCATCCGCTTGGCTTCGTCGACGAGATCCTGGAACTTGCGGTCGTCGAGGTTGGTGACGGGCAGACTCATGATTCGTCCTCTCGAGGGATCACGTAGAACGGGTACACGAGGTTGCGGCGGTCGTTGGTGACACGAACCACATAGTCGATCTCGATCAGCACCTCGCCGGCATGTTGACCATCGGGATCGAGCCGGACGTCGTCGAGTGTGACGCGAGGTTCCCAGCGGCCGATGGCTTCCTTGACGGCTTCACTCATCAGACCGAGGGTGTTGGCGTTGATCGGCTCGAACAGCAGCTCCCAGATCCTGCAGCCGAACGCCGGGCGCATCAGTCGCTCGCCGGGGGCCGTGGTGAGGATCATGCGGATCGACGAATCGATGTCGCTCACCCCAGCGGAGGTGGCGATCGAGCCGGACTGGTCGACGCGGATGGGAAACGCAATGCCGCGACCGATGAAGTCGGATGGGTCGGACATCAGTTGATCTTCACCATCGATCCCTTGACCGTCGTGATCGCCGCTGACTCCAGCGTCGCCGGTGCGTTCGCCTTCAGGTCGAGCTTGCCTTGTGCGGTCACTCCCGTATTCGACTTGGACTTGATGTTCATGGTGCCACCGGCATCGAGGGTGATGTCCTGCGAGGACTTGAGCAGGATGTTGGCACCCTTCAGCTCGATGTCACCGTCCGGAGTGATCTCGATCGAACCCTTCTCGTTGTACACCTTGAGCGGGATCTTCTTGCCAATGACATCGATCTTGTCGGCTCCGATGAACACGGTCGCCTCACCTTTGGAGGTGTTGATGCGTACGAACTGCTTGTCGGAGGCGGCGGCGTCGGAGATGAAGATCTCGTGGCCGAGGCGAGAGGTGAACGTGCGCGCCACCACCTCGCCCCCCTTGAGGAGGTCGTTGTCGGCGCCGAGGTACGGCGGCTTGTCCTTGCCGTTGACCAGACCGCCCAGGACGTAGGGGCGGTCGATGTCGCCGTGCTCGAACCCCACCAACACCTCGTCGTCGAGTTCCGGGAGGATGTTCCAGCCCCGGTCCGCTCCTGCGCCCAGTTGCACCACCCGCGCCCAACCAGTGGTCTGTTCGTCGGACAGATAGGGAAGCTTGAGCTTCACCCGATTGAGACTGCCTGGGTCGGCGTTGTCGGTCACGATGCCCACGGTGAGCCCGCCGACGAGCGATTGAAGACTCGGCGACGACGATCCACCGACGAGGTCGAGCAACGAGTCCGGCTCGCTGGAGCCCACTTCGAAGTAGGTGTCGAACGACTCGCTGCCCCACGTGTATTCCACCTGCGTGCAGTAGTAGTCACCGTCCCACGTGCCCGCAAGACCGGCGAATTGCAGCGTGGCCCCGGGAATGACCCGCGGATTCGGCACAATGCGGCCGCTGGCACGCAGCATCTCGGATTCACGACGTTGCACGATGCCCTGGGCGAACCGGTCGGCCTCGGCCTTGTCGACGACCGGACGCGGTATCGACAATGCCGTGGTGCCGGCGACGGTGGTCTTGCCCACATCTCGAACCGTCGGACCCCGCAACGCGGAGACCGCCGAATCACCCGTCGACGTGGCGGAGCCGACGATGGCCCGCTTGGTCTCGACGTCCCAACCCGTGACGGTGACCTCGGCGACGTGGTCAGCGGCGCTGTACCGCGCGGAGAAGTCGAGCAGGTCGCGTCCGACCTCGAGTGACACGAGCCCAGCGTCAGCGTGGTCCTCGACTCGGTCGCGAATGTGCAGGGTGGCGTTCTTCACGTACCACTCACAGCCGTGCTCACGCACGATGCGATCGATGAATCCGTACGCGGTGCCGTAGTGATACGACGCCGGCCGAACGACCTGCCCGAACTTCGTGCTGATATCGGTGTCGAGTCCGACCGCTCCAGCCAGTTCTTTGACGATGTCGGTGAACGTCCGGTCGACGTACGACTTGACGAACGAGGTTCGGCTGAGCTGGTGGAGTTTGTCGTAGGCCTCGATCACGAGCACCTGATCGATGCCGCTCGCCATGTCGATTCCGACGCTCACCACCACACCGTCGAAAATCTCCCAGTCGGTGACGTTGCCGAAGCCGTCGACCTGCATGGTCACGTCGTCGCCGATCGCCAGCCCGAGGCCTTCCGACATCGCGTCGACGGTGAACTCCAGACGGGCGTACGACGGCACGCCGATGCCGTTGACCACCCGCATCATGGTGAGCGATGCGTACTCCTCGGCGCTGAGCTGTGTGCCCTGCGCTTTCACGATCGGCCGAAGCGAGGCGTAGTCGTCGGGCATCAGCGGTTCCGCTCGGGGATCGACAGCAATCGCCCAGGTGACAGGTCGAGCGGATCGGCGATGCCGTTCAGGTTGGCGATGTCCCGCCACCTGGTGGAGTCGCCGAAGTACCGCGCCGAGATCCGGTCGAGGGTGTCACCGACTTGAACCTGATGGGTCCGGTGCGGCTTCGGGGTTCCCGACGTGGGGTTCTGCGGCCCCCAGTTCGCGTCGGCCTCGTACTGCTCCAGTGACAACTCCACGTTGGCACGCAGCGGCAGGCCCTCGTTGGAGAAGTACGTGAACGTCACTGTGGCGGACTTGATGACCGCCTTGAACGAATGCACATGGGTGCCCCAGTGGAACTTCACCCAGGGCGGTCGACCGTTGCCCACGCTGGCATCGAAGCCGGGAAGCGACTCGTCGACATCCATCAGCTTGAGCAGCTTGTTGGTGTACGAACTCACGGCTTTGCCGCTCGACGTGGTGTCGAACACGAGGCTCAGGCTGAACGTGCCCCCTGAGCCGCCTGCGAAGCGGAGGGTGGGTGTGGCCTTGCCAGGAACGCTGTCGGACTCCCACCGGTTCTGCGAAGCAAATGCGAAACTCGTCGGGTTGAACATGCAGTCGATGCGACTCTTGTCCTCGACCTCGAGATACGCCTTCTGCAATTGATTCGACATCAGCTTCGCCTCCAGTTGCGACCGCCACGACGCTCGACTTCGATCCTCATGCGGTCTTCGATCATGCGCAGTAGTGGTCCGAGATTGGCTGCGAGGCGCTTGTCGAACCACTCGGCGGCCTCGTACTCGTTGGCGAACGGCGACGGTTGCGTCGACTCGTTCTTCCCCGAGGGTCCTCGAGATGACGGCGAATCGTCAACGGCCCGGCTGACCTCGACCGGTGGAGCGGGCGGAGCGACGGGCGGCGACGCCTTGCGCTGAACCACGATGCCAGCACCAGAACTGGAGGAGGTCGAGCCGCCGCCAGTGAGGCGTGCAGCGAGGGCCGAAGCCGACACCGTCGACGACGATGATCGGCCAGACGGTGATCCGCCAGACGTTGATCCGCCAGACAGTGATCCGCCAGAGAACGTCTGCGGCTGAGCACGCCCCGGCGCTGCGGGCGTGCGGCGAATCGTGCTGCCACCTGCGCCACCTCCGTGCGGAGGGGCCACCACCGACGACGACGGTGCAAGCGGCGACCGCGCCATCACGCTCGCGATCCGTTCCGCGCGGCGCTCCTCGGGGCTGTCGTCGATGTCGTCGAAGAAACGAGGCGCAGGCGACGGGTGAGCGATGTGGGTGAGTTCGTGGGCGACGACCTCGTTCAGCCGCGCACCGGGCACTGCCGTGGGGTCGAGGTGGATCGTGTCGCCCGTGGTTGCCGCCATCTTGCGGACCGAGCGCAGCGCCCGGCGCGACGCCGCGTCGGTGGACAGCATGACCGGCCTCGGGCCGGCAATGGCGTCGGCCATCGGCCGAAACGGCGTGGGCAGCGGCGCCGCTCGTCGCTGCACCGTGGCCGACAGCGCCGTCATGAACTTCGCGGCCACCACTTCGGCAGGAGTGGACGCCACGCTGGCGCGAGCGACATCGCCCGGGAATTTGCCAACTTCGGGTGATGTGGAGGAACGGGCCAACGCTGCCGCCAGCCGACGCGCTGCGCCAGGCAACGCGCTCGCGCCAGGCAACGCCGCCGCGTCGGTCACGTGGTCGACGGTGGTGGTTCGGCTCGCCGCGCTCGATCCGGCCAATGAGGTGCCAGGTCGGCGGTCGGAAACTTCGGCCGCCGAAGCAGCAGCCAGCGCACCACTCGGTGGTGCAGCAGCGCTCCCTCGCACCGAGTGCGCCGGCAGCGAACTGGATGCCGACGTGCTGCGATGCACCACGTCGGCGAGGGCGCCGGGGCCCGGCGCCACGATGGAGCGGGCCAACCGGATCGGCGTCGACCCGGGCATCGTCGACTTGCCGACCGATGGACGGGAGGGGCGACGCTTGGGGTGAGCTCGATCTGCTCGCGGCATCGATGCAACGTCGGATGCCAGCATCGTCGAGGTGGGCCGCGCTGGGACGGGGCTCGGCGACGGACACGTGCGACCACCGAAGAGTTGGCGCCTCCGACGACTCGGTCGCCGATGATCGGGACGCATCAGTCGATGCGGTTCCCGTTCGACCGTCGAGCGCCAGTTCGACCCGGTCGAGAGCGGGTGTGTCCGCAGATGCGGAAGGCGCCCGCATGGCAGTCGACATGGTCGCTGGGACCACGGATGTCATCTCCACCGGGTTCGTCGCCGTGGACGATGCTGGCGTTGGCCGCGGCAACATCGACGGGGGCCGATGTCTGGTCGAGGTTGCTCGCGGCAACGTGAGGCGTCGGAGCGTGACGTCGCCAGCGCGGCGGGCGACCAGCTCTCCCGGCAGTGCGGGAATGCGAGAGGCCCAGATCCGGTGCGGCGCTGCGGGCGGCGCCACCGTTGCGGCGAGTGCACTCGCTTGTCCAGCCGACGTCGACGACAGCGCATGAGGAGCTTCGGAGCCGCCACTCGGCTGACTCGACGCGGCGTCGATCCGTGCGGAGTCGATCCGTGCGGAGTCGATCCGTGCGGAGTCGATCCGTGCGGCGTCGCCGCCCTCGCGGTCGTCTGCGTTCGTGGACACGCTGGGGCCATCGACGAACGAATCAGCATCGACCCGATCGCTGCGCAACAGCCGACGCACACGCATCGCCGCACGTTCCGCTGACGCGCTGTTCGTGCGTTCGGCGAGTGCCACCGCCGCACCCGGCGCCGGGTCGAACCCGGCTCGGGACGCCGTGTCGATCACTGCTGACGGTGCCGCAGCGGTCGCGCCGTCCGCGGATGTCGGCGAAGCGGTACCGGACTGGGCATGCGGTGCTGCGACTGCGGGGGTACCTGCGCCTGTGCGCTGCGTGCGGTCAGCAGCCGTGGGGCTTGGTGCCGACCGGTCGCCGCCACCTGAGGTCGGTTCAGCACGAGCAGAAGGTGCAGCTCCGGGCACGCTCGCCGTCGGTCCCGTAGGCGCGGAGGGCGTGCCTCGAGGAGCGGGCGAACGCTGCACGTCGGTGCGATCCGACGAGAGCGGCCGCTGCTGCCGTGGCGCTCCCGGCGCCAAGCGCGAGGTCGCCTCGCGAGCGGCGTCGGCGCCGACGTCACGACGGACACCGCCGGTGTCAGCTCGGCTCGACGAAGGAGTCGGCCCGCCACGCTCACGACCGTCACGCTCCGCACCTTGACGTGACGCACCATCGCGTGACGCACCATCGCGTGGTGCTTCGGCATCGCCACCGGCGGAGGGGCGGTCGTCATCCACCAGCCCGCGCTCGATGAGCAACTGCTTCAGCCGTTCCTGCTTGGTGGGCTCGGCGGGTCGCGCCTGTCGCCCACGAGGTGATGCCCCCTCGGCTCGCGTGGAGGTGCGTGGCGTGGGCACGGCACCTGCGACACGCGGCGACGAACCCGGCGACGGGGCGACGACGGCTGCTTCGGGTCGCATCGAACGAGCCAAGCCGCCTGGCATCGCAGCGGCTGGACGAGGGCGCACCGAGGCGGCCGGTGCAGCCTGGCCCCCGGCTTCGGGGCGCTCGGAAGCACCCGTCACCCGGTTCGAACTGGGCTGTTGGGCAGCACTGTTCGCGTCTCGCCGACCTGGGTTCGACTGCTGCTCCAGCAACAGCCGCAAACGGTCGAGCTTGGCGTCGCCGGTCGACACGAAATCAGCCGGACGATCGGGTTCGGGGCGTGGTGCCTGCGGTGCAGCCGAGACGTAGCCAACGGCGCTACGAGCGATGACCTGATCGGTCCACGTGGGCCGCGAGCGCCGCGCTCGTTGGGTCGACTCGCGACGGCGCGCCGCTGATGTCGCCGACGGGCGCACTGGCATCGGACCCGCACGTCCGGCACCCGACGGGGTCGTCGGCGCGGTCGTCGCGCCGGTGGTGGCGGACCGGCGCACCACGGACTCGGGTTCAGCATGTGGCGCCGACGTGGTCACCACCGACAAATCGTCCAGGACATCGCCGTCGCCCCGTCGCATTCGCCAGAGATCGAGCGACGGGCGCAGTGCGGCTGAATTCACATCGTCGAGAAGCACGGTCGGTCGAATCGACCGAGACCGGCCGATGGCGAGGCCGAACCCCACGCTGGCACGGCCCACCGCACCGACCATGCCCGCGTTCGACCAGCGCTGGGCGAGGACCGCCTGCGAACGACTGCGGTGCGACATCTGCCGGCCCAGACGCAAGTCCGAGCTGGTGTGGTCACTGCTCATGAGCTCGGAAACCATGGTGGGTGATCTCGAGTTGTTCGGTCGGCGCATCCGCAGAGCCCGCAGCGAAGGTCGGACCCGACCACTTCACGGGGTAGGCGTCGTCGAAATCCCACGAGCGCAAGCGTTTCCCCGTGCGGTCCACGAGGGTGATTGCTGCGGTCTTGCGAGTGAGCTTGTTGCCGTTGGCAGCAAACGTCTCGCCCGACGATGCGTTGAGCCAGGCAAGCAGGTTGTCCTGGCGGGTGACGCCGCGCTTGAGCGTGATGTTCGGCCAGGTCATCCGACCCGGCAGCTTGTGCACGAAGCTGTTCTGCCCGCCTTCGACGATGTCTTCGGTCTCGACCGACACCTCGAGTCCCGACACCTCAGCGAAGTGCCCGATGTCGACGCCGTCGACCTCGAACAGGAACGTGGCGGAGTTGGCGTCATTCAAGTTGTCGTCAGGCATCGGTCAAGGCATCCCAGGCTCGTTGATTCATGTCGGCCACGAGCTCGATGAGTCGTGCCCGGTCGGAGTGTTCGAGGTCGAGCAGCGACGCGAGATCCCAGTGCAGGTGATACGCCAGATAGGCAATCTCACTCCACAGCGAGCCTTCGGGATAGAGCTTCACGTCACCATCACCGACCTGCCTCTACGACGTCGAGACGCTGGTGACCTCTTCGACACGTCCTCGTCGGCGCGGCGACGCGGGCTCCGCTGACGCCGTCTCGTCGGCCGCATCACCGTCGTCATCGACGTCGAGGATCTCGACGCTCTGGCCCGCAAAGGGTTCGGGTTCGGGGAGCACGCTTGCCTGCAACGCCTGAACGTCGGCTTGATCACCGAAGTTGATGATGCCGTAGAGGTCCTGCAGAAATGCCAGGTCCGCTGCGAAGAGCCCCTCCACCTCGGCCACACCGACCTCGGGGAGGGAACCCAGCGACGTGATGACCCGGGCCAGCACCAAGATGGTGAGGTACGGGTCGTCGGGGCCATCGATGGAACGGTCGCGCAGCGGTTCGATCTCGTCGCGGGCGGTGGCGAGCCGCATCGTGCCAACACGATGCAACTCGCCGTTGTCGCCGACGTACCCCTTGGGAAGGGTGAATTCGAACTCCGTCTGCAACCCCGCCACTGCTGTTATGCCCAGATCAGGTTCTCGTGGCGGATGGTGAGTTCTTCCACGACGGCGTCGTCCGACTTCGCACCGAAATCCGAAACCGACAGCTTCGACGGGAAGCAGTTCTCCAGGTTGAAGCGGGCGATCTCCTCGAGATCACGATCGAGGATGATGATCGACGCCTCGGAGCGTTCGACATTCGCCCCGGCATCGACGGTTGCCTTGAACCAGTCGTAGAGATCGGTGTTCTTGGTGAACCCACGCTTGAGCACCACTTCGCTGAACGACCGCTTGTTGGGCTGGCGGGTCTCCACCTGTTTGCCGTCAGCCGTCATCGTCTTGTGCTTGACCACGGACAACTCCGACGACAGACCACTACACGACGAGAAGAAGCCAATCTTGGTCTTCTTCAACTCGAAGGCAAAGAAGGAGCCCTGACCTGAATTGAATTCTGTGGGCATCATGCACCTCGCTTGAGGAATTCGAGTTGGATGGTGACTTCTTCGATGAGGGGATCGGCGGAACCGGAATCGAGGTCGGACGCCGACCATTTCGACGCCCAGGCCTTCTCGATGGACCAGGAGTCGAGAATCGATCCGTCGAGGTCGTACATCGTGATCGACCCGTCGCGGTAACCGGCCTTGCGATCACCCCTGACCATCTCCATGTGCCAGTCCCAGAAACCCTTGTCGCCGGTGAACTCTCGCTTCAGGGTCAGCTCGCCGTAGTTGACCGTGCCGGGCGTCCAGCGGGTGATCTGCTCGCCCTTCGCGGTCACGATCGTGCTCTCGACTTCCTCGATGTCGATGCTGAGCCCCGACACGTCGCTGAAGACGCCCTCCAGGGATCCGAATTTGACGGTGAAGCGTGAGGCGACAAAGGGCCGCTGCTCGTCGCTGCTTGCAACGATGGTGGTCATCGACTACTCCTTTCGTTCCTCGGTGTGTGTGGTGACATCAGCTCTCGTCCTTGATCTGCGCAACGCGGAAGATGACGAACTCGGCGGGCTTCACTGGGGCGATACCCACTTCGACGATGACCTTGCCCTGGTCGATCGAGTCTGGCGGGTTGGTCTCCTCATCGCACTTCACGTAGAAGGCCTGCTCGGCGGTGGCGCCGAACAGTGCACCGTCGCGCCAGAGGCCACGCAGGAACGAGTTGACCGTGCGCTTGAGACCCTCCCACAGCTTCTTGTCGTTCGGCTCGAACACGGCGAACGACGTGCCGTTCATGATCGAGGTCTCGATCATGTTGAACAGACGACGCACGTTGATGTAGGTCCAGTCGGTGTTCGACGACAGGGTGCGAGCACCCCACACACGAATGCCCTGGGTACCGAACGGGCGGATGCAGTTGATGCCGATCGGGTTCAGCAGACCCTGCTCGGCCTTGGTGATGTTGGTCTCGACGTTGAGTGCGCCACGCACGACCTCGTTGGCCGGGGCCTTCCACACACCGCGGGTGTCGTCGGTGCGGGCCCAGATGCCGGCCAGGTGGCCCGACGGCGGCACCATGATCTCGGTGTCGCCGTTGGTGGCAGCAGGGTTCGACACTTCGATCCACGGGTAGTAGAGCGCGGCGAAGGCCGAGTCGTACATGGCGGTGTCGCTGCGCCATTCCTTGATCTGCTGGGGCGACATCCCGGGAGGGGCATCGAGCACGGCCATGCGGTTGGCCTGGCCCTCGCAGTGGTTGATCAGTGCGAGCTGCACCGTCTTCCACATCGTGAGGTCGATCGTGCCGTCCTCCTGCGTGGCCGCAGTGACGAGGTCGGGGACCATCACCATCGTGACGTCGTCGGCGATCGTGAGACCGCTGATGCCGGTGCGGGCGGTCTCCGAACCAGCGAACGCGCGGCCGGGGACCGCCACGGGGGTGGGGGCGGCAGGCTCGATGTCGAACGTGCCGGTCGGCAGCGTCTGCAGGTCGGCGGCGAGCTGGTCGACGTCGATCTTGGTCTCGACCTTCACCTTGGTGGAGGTGCCGTTGATTGCGTCGCTGATGCCTCCGAGGGTGACACCCGAGAACACTTCGGGCTCTCCCTCGCCACCGGTGACGGTGACTTCGAAGGTCGGCGGGGCATCATCGCCGGCATCGGCGGCAGCAGGCTCGGGCGAGACACTGACGGTGACGTCACTGTTGGCCTCGATGGTGGTGAACTCGACGGCCGGGCCGAGCGCACGGTCACCCGAGGTGAGCGCGAGTTGGCCGGGCTCGGTCGACGGCTCGGTGTTCGGGATTCGCACGATGTAGGCCATTGCCCCACCGTTGTTGAAGTACCCGTAGACGGAGTGCGGGAGCATCGCCCCCGGCACGAAACCGCCGTACATGTTCTCGAACTGTGTCCAGTTCGTGACCAGTCGTGGCTTCATACCCTCTGGATCCGAAGGATCGTCCTTCGGGGCCTTGGCGGTGAAGCCGACGAATGCGGCAACGGCGGTGGCGCCGGCGGAGAGCGTGGCACTCGACGAGGCCACCTCCTCGACGTACACCCCGGGTGTCAAGTAAGACGGCACTGCGAACCTCCCAATTCGAATGTGTGGACTTCGCGATTCCCCGGTCGGTCCGAGTCACCGCACAGTGCGTTGTTTTCGGTCCGGCTGACGCTGCTCGTGTCGACCGGACCCGATTCGAACCACTCTGCGTGGGCGACAGTAACACGGCCGCGACAGCGGCGAAGACACAACCGTCCGAACCTGACGGTCAGGGCAGCGCCTCACGAAATGCGGTGGGCACCAACACGCTGATCACGCCGCCGTACACGCAGTTGCACTTCGAGGTCGAGGTGAGTGCCGGCATGTTGGCAACGAGCACGGTGGGTGCACCGGGCACCCACGGCGCCGGGGTCACCGGTGTGCACGGTCCGGGGGTGAGCACACCCAACGCTGCGGCGGTCAGCGCGGCGGTGGTGGGGTTCGCCAGGGACATGCAGATCCCGAACGGTGTGATGTTCACGAAGGGCTTGTTGTCCATGATGTTCGCCATTGGCTTGCCCTCGGCCATGACCCGATTGACGGGCAAGACGTTGATCGGCGCCGGCGGGCCGCCGAACGAACACATCAGGTTGTCGCCGGTGATGACGGGCTGGGACATCGGGCCAACGTAGCTCACCCGTCGCGGCGCTGCGGAGGCTGCATGCTTGACTGGTCCAGTGGGAACAGCTGAGGGGACACCGCACGACGAGGGCCTGACCGACCGGGATACTGCGTCGAGCGACCCAGCGTGGTTCACGTACGGTCGAGCGCTCCTCGTCGCCGCGGCGATGGCCGCAGAACCATCGTCGGCACTCGACGACTCCGGTGAGACCGCCGACGACACACGGTCGGCGGCGCGTGCCGCGATCGACGAGGCTCGGATCGCCCTGCTCGCATCGTTGAGCAACGACGAGGCATTCTCGGTGCTGGTCGCCAACGCCCGGCTCTCCGACGACGATGCCGAGGTGCTCGCACTGCTCGCGACCTCCGAGGTCGATCTGCACTGCCGCCGGCTCGCGATGGTGATCTCCGGCAATCCGAACTCCGGGCGACTCACGCTCGGGACGCTCGCCGTGGTGCTGCCACCTGGACATCCCGGTGCGCTCGCGGTTCGCCACAGCGCACCGTTGCGCCGGGCTGCGTTCGTCGACGTCGTCGGTGACGGGTCGTGGGCCGACCGCACGGTTGCGCTCCACGAGGCCGTGGTCTGGTCGCTGCTCGGTGATGGTTCTCCCGCTCCCGACCTGCCGGCCGGCCTGAGCACACTCGATCTCGACGAAACGACGAACGGCCCAGCCGATACCGGCGCCGCACGGCACCAACTCGTGCTCGTCACCGGGCCCGACCGTATGCGACGACGCGAACTCGGCGCACAGGCAGGCGCAGCCGACCGCTACTTCTGCCTCGACGAACCCACCGCGGATGGTCCGTGGGCGTCGATCGTTCGCGAGGCCACCATCACGGGGCGCGGCCTGGTCGTGGAGATCGGTGACTCGCTCCACGAAACCACGCGACGGTGGCTCGATCTCAGCACCCACCTGACCTGGGTGTTGTCGTCGCGCAGCGGTCCGCAGGTCGATCAACTTCCCGAGCGTCCGTGGTCCGCAATCGAGGCGCCAGCCGATGAGCCGAGCGACCTCGAGTGGGTGGCGGCGTTCGGCGTGGACACCACCCGCAGCCACCGGCTCACCTACGACCAGCTGCACCGCGTGCAGCGCATTCGATCGGCTGTCGGTGGCGACATCGACACCGCCGTGCGCCGCCTCGCCAGCGGACCGCTCGAACAGCTCACCCGGCGGATCTCACCGACGCACACCTGGGACGACATCGTGCTCAGTCCCGACCGCAAAGCGTTGCTGCAGTCGGTGGTCGATCGGTACCGCCACGCCAACGTCGTCTACGACAACTGGGGCTTCGCAGCCACGCCGTCGCGCGGTCTGGTGGCACTGTTCTCCGGGCCGTCGGGTACCGGCAAGACCCTGGCGTCGGAGATCATCGCCGGCGCCCTCGGCCTCGACGTCTTCAAGCTCGACCTGTCGTCGGTGGTGAGCAAGTACATCGGCGAGACCGAGAAGAATCTGGAACAGATCTTCGACGCAGCGAGCGCCGGCAACATGGTGCTGTTCTTCGACGAGGCCGACTCGCTCTTCGGCAAGCGCTCCGAAGTGAAGGATGCGCGTGATCGCTACGCCAACATCGAGGTGTCGTACCTGCTCCAGCGTCTCGAGGCCTACGACGGGCTCGTGATCCTGGCCACCAACTTCGAGAAGAACGTCGACGAGGCATTCCTGCGCCGCATCCACGTACGCGTCGAGTTCACGCTGCCAGGTGTCGACGAACGGCGCACGATCTGGGAGGCCAATCTTCCCGCCGACGCCCCCCTCGGCGACATCGACATCGACTGGCTGGCGAACCGATTCGAGCTGTCGGGCGCTGCCATTCGCAATGCGGCGATCCATGCCGCCTTCGCTGCCGCTGCATCGGGCACCACGATCACGATGGAGAGCGCCGTGCTCGGCGTCGCCCGGGAGTTCAGGAAGCTCGGCCGCCTGCTCAAGGAGCGCGACTTCGACCCGTACTTCGCCCTCGTCACCGAGTGACCCCACCCCGCCCCACCCCATTCCACCCCGTTTGCGTTGCATTTTCGGTGGCCCGGGCCACCGAAAGTGCAACGCAAACGTTCTGAGTGCGGGGCGGGTGGCGGGGGGTGGGGGGGTCGCGGGTCACCAATCGACGGCGATGTACTGGGTCTCGCAGAACTCGTAGATGCCCTCCGAGGCGCCTTCGCGACCAAGGCCGGATTGCTTCATCCCACCGAACGGCGCTGCTGGGTCGGAGACCGCACCGCGATTGATTCCCACCATGCCGGCCTGGATGCGCTCGCTGACCGCCATGCCTCGCCGCAAGTCCTGCGTGTAGACGTAGGCGGTGAGGCCCATCTCGGTGTCGTTGGCCATGTCGACCATGGCGTCGGTGTCGTCGAACGTGATCACCGGAGCGACGGGACCAAAGATCTCCTCGCGGGTGATGGCGCTTCCCGGTTGCACGTTGCCGAGCACTGTTGGTTGGTAGAAGTGACCAGGCCCATCGCCGGGCGACCCGCCCGTGACGATCCTGGCGCCGTGGTCGGCCGCCGACGTGACGAGTTCATTGATCGAGGCGACGGCCTTGGCATTGATCATCGGGCCACAGGTGACGCCGTCGTCGAATCCACTGCCGATTCGCACATCGGCCATCGCTGCCGCGAACATCGTCGTGAACTCATCGGCGACCGCTTCGTGCACGAGAAACCGGTTCGCTGCCGTGCACGTCTCGGCCGAGTGGCGCATCTTGGCCACCATTGCGCCCTGGACCGCTGCCTCGATGTCGGCGTCGTCGAACACGACGAACGGGGCGTTGCCACCGAGCTCCATCACGGTCTTGAGCACTCGATCAGCGGCTCGCTTGAGCAGGACGATGCCCACCTCGGTGGACCCGGTGAACGACACCATGCGTGTGGCTGGGTGGTCGACCGCGGCGTCGAACCACTTGCCCGACGACGTGGTGGGCACGATGTTGACCACGCCGGCCGGCAGCCCGGCTTCGTGCAGCAGCTCACCGATGCGCAACGCGGTCAACGGCGTTTCGCGCGGCGGCTTGATGACGGCAGTGTTGCCTGCCGCAAGTGCTGGAGCGAGCTTGCGAGTGATCATCGCGGCCGGGAAGTTCCATGGCGTGACGATCACGACCACGCCGATCGGCGGATGGTGCACCACGATGCGGTTCGTACCGGCGGGAGCGATTCCGAGCGAACCGTGAATGCGGACCGCCTCCTCGGAATTCCACCGGAAGAACTCAGCGGCGTACGCGACCTCGCCGCGTGCGTCAGCCAGCGGCTTGCCGTGCTCGAGGGTGATCAGGGCGGCCAGTTCGTCGGCGTGGTCGATCATCAACTGCCACGTGCGGCGAAGGATCTCGCCTCGCTCACGCGGGGGCGTCGCAGCCCACGCCTGCTGGGCCGACGCCGCCGCCTCACATGCGCTCGTGGCGTCCTCGACACTTCCGGCGGCGACCGACGCCACCACCTCCTCCGTGGCGGGGTTCTCCACGTCGAAACGCTCCGACGCCGACCCGTCGCGCCACTCGCCTCCGATCAACAGCTGTGTCTGCACATTGCTCATGTGCACATCATGCACCGTCGCGGCGGCGCCGACTCGCTCAGTCGATGTCGTAGCCGGCGTCGGCGATCGCCTCGCGGATCGCGGCGTCGTCACCGCCGTCCACCGCAACCGTCTTCGCTGCGACATCCACCACGACCGATTCGACGCCGGCGACCGCGCCGACCTCGCCTTCGATCGCTGCCTTGCAGTGATCGCAACTGATTGCTGACACGGCGTAGAGATGGGGTGCGGTGCTGATGCTCATGAGACGAGCTCCTGTTCTGGTGTGGGCGTTGATGGCGATGTCGGCGACGAGGCACCGTCGTGGTGGTGGGACGGGCGATATCCGGCGAAACGACGCAGGCGCAGGCTGTTGGAGACCACGAACAACGACGACATGCCCATGGCCGCGGCCGCGATCATCGGGTTGAGCACGCCGAGCGCTGCCAGCGGAATCGCCGCGGTGTTGTAGGCGAACGCCCAGAAGAGGTTGCCCTTGATCGTGGACAGCGTGCGTCGCGAGAGCGCCACGGCGTCGGCGGCGGCTCGAAGATCGCCGGACACGATCGTGAGGTCCGATGCCTCGATGGCGACGTCGGTACCGGTTCCGAGTGCGATGCCGAGATCGGCTTGGGCGAGCGCCGGGGCGTCGTTGATGCCATCGCCCACCATCGCCACACGACGCCCCTCGGCCTGCAGCCGAACGATCTCGGCGGCCTTGGCGTCGGGGAACACCTCGGCGATCACGTTGTCGACGCCGACGGCGGCGCCCACCGTTCGGGCGGTTCGCTCGTTGTCGCCGGTGAGCAGCGTCACCGACAGCCCGAGATCGTGGAATGCGCGCACCGCTTCGGCCGACGTTGCCTTGACGGTGTCGGCAACCACCAACACCGCTTCAGCCGTGCCGCCTCGCCCGGCGAGCACGGCGGTGTTGCCCGCACGCTCCGCCTTGCCGGCTGCTCGCTCGACGGGAACGGGCACGGAGTCGAACAGTGATCGGCGTCCGACACGCACCTCGACGCCGTCGACGGTGGCGACCACACCGACGCCGGGCTTGTTGGTGAACCCCTCGACCACTCGATCAGCAGCACCAGGGGCAGTCCGGCTCGATGCGGCGTCGGCGATCGCTCGGGCGATGGGATGCTCGGACCGTCGCTCGACTGCGCCGGCCAGTGCGAGGAATTCGTCGGCGTCGGACGCGACCACATCGACCAGCGACATCTTTCCCTCGGTGACCGTGCCGGTCTTGTCGAGCACGATCGTGTCGATTCGGCGGGTGTCCTCGAGGACCTCACCGCCCTTGATGATCACGCCGAGCTGTGCGGCACGACCGGTGCCCACCATGATGCCGAGCGGCGTTGCCAAGCCGAGCGCACACGGGCACGCGATGATCAGCACCGCCACGGCTGCAGTGAACGCGTCGTCGGCGTTGCCGACGATGGCGAGCCAGGCAACGAGCGTGACCAACGAGATCGCGATGGCGGTCGGCACGAACACCGCCGCGACGCGATCGGCGAGACGCTGCACCTCGGCCCGGCTGCCCTGCGCCTCGTCGACGAGGCGGATGATCTGACTGAGCGCGGTATCGGCGCCGACACGGGTGGCCTGTACGACCAACGATCCGTTGGCGTTCACGGTGGCACCGATGACCTCGTCACCGGGACCGACCTCGACCGGAACGGGCTCGCCGGTCACCATCGACGCATCGACGGCCGACTGGCCCTCGACGACCACGCCGTCGGTGGCGATCTTCTCGCCGGGACGCACGACGAATCGGGTTCCGACCGTGAGCTCGTCGAGCGGGACCTCTCGCCCGTCCTCGAGTCGAGCAGACCGAACACCGAGGTCGGCGAGCGCCCGAATCGCATCACCAGAGCGTCGCTTGGCGCGGATCTCCAGCCACTTGCCGATCAGGATCAACGCGATGATCACCGCGCCGGTCTCGTAGTAGACGTGGAGGCCGTCGCCACCGGTCATCGACATCCCGCTCATGCCGGACATGCCGGACGAGGCGTCGCCGACACTCACCAACAGCACCACGGTCGACCAGATCCAGGCGGAGAGGGTGCCCATCGACACCAACGTGTCCATCGTGGTGGTGCCGTGGCGAAGGTTCATCCATGCAGCTCGATGAAAGCCCCATCCGGACCAGAACACGATCGGCGTGGCCAGGGCCGCCACCACCCATTCCCAGTTGTCGAACTGCAGCGCCGGGACCATCGACAGCAACATCACCGGGGTACCGAGGATCAGCGCCACGATCCACCGGCGGCGCAGGTCGGCCTCACGTCGGCGCTCGGCCGCGTCGTGGTCGGCCGTGACCGGGGCGACATACCCGAGACGTTCGACCACGGCACGCATGTCGCCGTCGTCGGCACCGCGGTGCAGCACCGTTGCTCGCCCATTGGCGAAGTTGACGCGCACCTCCTCGACACCGTCGAGCTTGGTGAGGCCGCGCTGGATGCGATTGGCGCAGGCCGCACACGTCATGCCTTCGATGGCGATGTCGGAACGCATCGGCACGCTCGGCTGATCGCTGAGTGCCGGACTCTCGATGCTCATGATGCAGTCACCACCTGGCAGCGGTTGGGGTCGGTGCAATCGGCCGGATCGAGCTGCCTCGCTCGCTCGACGAGTTCGAGCATCTCGGCGCGGGCCTGCGCAAGGCGTTCGACCTGCTGGTCGATGGCTGCGATGTGGCGCTCGAGCATCGCGCGGGTGTGCGCGCACGTGCTCGCCCCCGCATCCTTCATGTCGAGCAGCGACTGCACCTCGGTGAGCGTGAGCCCCGACGCTTGCGCGTCCTGAATGAACCGCAGGCGCTCCACGGCATCGACGTCGTAGTCGCGGTATCCCGACGGCGTGCGTGCAGGCGCTGGCAGCAACTCGATCGACTCGTAGTAGCGGATGGCCTGCGCACTGAGACCACTTCGATCAGCCAGGGCTCCGATTCGCATGACCCCACCCTAGCGAGCAACCTTGCAGTCGGCTGCAAGGTTGACGGAACGGAGACGCTCGCGCGGTCAGGTGACCGCTCGGAGCCGCGCTGCGGCGGTTTCCGGCGTGAGATCACGCTGCAAGTTGGCGAGGAGTTCGTAGCTCGCTGGGATCTTGGCCACCTCGGCAGACCGCAGCAGCGGCGGATACCAGTGACCGTGGAGCTGCCACGCGTCGTGGTGCCCACGCGGCGCATCGTGCCAACCGGAGCAATACGGAAACGGCGTGTCGAAGAGCCGGTCGAAGCCGCGAAGCATCGCCGGAAGGATCTCGGCGAGCGCCTCGGACTCGTCACTCGACAGCGAGGTGAGCGACGACACCGGACGGCGCGGAATCAACAGCGTCTCGAACGGCCAGTACGCCCACCACGGAACCACCACGGCCCAGTGATCGTTGCGAAGCACGACACGTTCGTCGAGTGCGATCTCGCGCTCGATGTAGTCGACCAGCAGACGGGTACCGGAGGCAGCGTGGTGTCGACGCTGGTGATCGAGTTCGACCACCGCTTCGTTGGGCAGGAAGGTCGAGGCCCAGATCTGGCCGTGCGGGTGCGGGTTCGATGCGCCTGAGATCGCGCCTCTGGTCTCGAAGACCTGCACCCACTCGTAGCGCTCGTACAACTCGGCGAGTTGCGACTTCCACAGGTCGATCACCACGCCGACCTCGTCGCCGCTCATGCCCGCCAGCGTGAGATCGTGTCGCGGCGAGAAGCACAGCACACGGCATTCGCCGACCGCAGCATCGAAACCGAACAAGGGGTCGGTGTCACGTTCGGCGCTCGGGGCGTCGGGCAGCAGCGCTGCGAAGTCGTTGGTGAACACGAACGTGCTGTCGTAGGCCGGGTTGCGTGTTCCGCCGGCGCGTTCGTTGCCGGGACACAGGTAGCAACCGGGGTCGAACGCAGGTGCCGGCTCGGGTGCCGGCCCGGTCTGGCCGTCCCACGGACGTTGCGTGCGCTGCGGTGAGACCACCACCCACTCGTCGGTCAACGGGTTGCGACGACGATGAGGATGCTTGTTCGGATCGAACGTCACGGCGGCAGCGTACGTCACCCGCAGCGCAGCATGCGGCTGGAAGCGATCGAGGTCACAGACGACGGATGTCGGGGTTGAAGGCCCGGGGCCCACGCCGCGGCACCGCGACGCCCACGGTCGAGAGCAGCCGGACGATGCGCTGGCGGTGCCCGGCCCACGGTGCGAGATGACGGCACATGATCTCGTCACCGCCCTCGTCGGCGGACAGGCGGCGCGAATCTCCGGTGAACGCATAGTTGACCATCGTCGGCAGGCCGTAGTCGCGCAGCACCACGGTGTCGGGGTCGCCGTGCGTGGCAGTGATCACCGAGGTGGCCGTCCAGACACCGAGCCCAGGAAGCGCCGACAGCCGAACTCGGGCCTCGTCGGGCGCCATCGAGGCGGCCTCTTCGAGCCGAGTTGCCCGACGCGCGGCGAGCAGGATCGCATCGGCCCGGCGGCGCTCCACATTGAAGCGATGGAGGTCGACGTATGACCTCCCGGCCAGCGCTTCGGGCGTGGGAGGCATGCGGAGCTCGCACGGGCCCGGCGCGGGTTCGCCCCACTCGAACACGATCCGGGTCCAACTCCTGAGCGCTTCTTCCGAGGTCACGCGCTGGCCGAGCAGCACGAGGAGCAGTTCCTGCCAGATCACACCAGCGGCGGGAAGCCGAATACCGGGCCGTCGACGAGCCCACTGCGCAATGACGGGATGCAGGGTGGGGTCGAAGCCGGTGACGTCATCGTGCAGGCCAACCCAGTGCGGCGCCCGCTGCAGCAACCATGCCGCACCGCTCCCCCACGCGGTTGCCGTGGTCGTGCCGGCGCCGTCCCACGTCACATGCATGGTGCCAGGGCCCTCGGGCGTGATCACCGCCTTGGAGAAGCTGTTCGCCGTCCATCGAGTGGTGGGATCGCGGGGGTAGATCCCGATCGGTTTCATCGTGGCGCGCAGGTCGATGTCGCCGGTCTCGAGGAGGCGTCGGACGCCGTTGCTCATGTCAGCCGATCTGCTCCGGATCGCGTCGGCGTGTCGACCTTCAGGCGCCGACGAGGGTGCGCCAGTCGGCGGGGTATGCAGCGGCGACCTGCGCCGGCGTCATCCGCAGCGTGGCCTCCGGTGGAAGGTCCGCCACGATACGAGCTTCGGTGTAGTGGTGGCCGACCAAGCGCAGACCCTCGAACATGCGGCAGCGCAGCTCCACCAGGTCGGCAGGCGGGTTGGTGTCGTAGAAGCCCCAGATCGTGAACGCGATCGTGAGGTCGTGCACCACCGGCGCCCGCGAGAACATCGAAGCACGGCGGAGCGCAACGCCGAGGCAGCCACGGATCGCGTCGTCGATGTGCTCGCCCGGCTGCAGTTGTACCTTCGGGCGCAGCTGCGACGCAATCCGCAGCGCGAAACCCTGGTCGGGGCCCGGGTCGCCGAGGCGTGGTCCGTCGGGCTGGAATCCGTCGATCTCGCCAGGTCGGTCAGGCGTCCAGGCCGCAGGAACATGATCGGGTGACTCGTAGTACCGCGGGTGGTCGGTCGGCGAGACCGGAGAGAACTTTGGCGCAGCCATCGATGCCTTTCTATCAGTCGCCGCGACGGAGCGACTGGTGCAGGAGCCCGTAGACGACACTGTCCTCGAGCGCACGCCACGACGCCTCGATGATGTTGGGGCTCACCCCGATGGTGGTCCAGTCGCGCACACCGTCGGTGGCCGACAGCAACACCCGCGTCGTGGAGCCGGTGGCGCTGGTGCCATCGAGGATGCGCACCTTGTAGTCGGTGAGGTGGATGTTCTCGAGCTCGGGCAGCATCGTGCCGACCGCTTTGCGCAGTGCGGTGTCGATGGCGTTGACCGGGCCGTTGCCCTCCGCCACCCAGACGCGCCGTTCGGCGTCGTCACCTTCGCCGACCCAGACCTTGACGGTGGCCTCGGTCGAGAACACACCGCCCGGCAGCTCGTCGGTGATCACCCGCATCGACTCGACCCGGAAGAACTCGGGGACCTGGCCGGCGGCACGGCGCATCAGCAACTCCAGCGATGCGTCCGCAGCTTCGAAGTGATACCCCTCGTGTTCGAGGCGCTTGAGGTCGTCGACGACCTCATTGATCGCTGGGCCGTCGAGTTCGATACCGATCTCGTCGGCCTTCATCTGGATGGTGGCGCGACCCGCCATCTCTGACACGACGAAGCGGGTGCCGTTGCCGACCACTTCGGGGTTGACGTGCTCATAGGCGTCCTTGGCCCGAACAATCGCCGACACGTGGAGTCCGGCCTTGTGCGCGAACGCCGACGAGCCAACGTACGGCGCCTGCGGGTTGACCGCTCGGTTGAGGGTTTCGGCCACGTGATGGCTGACCGAGGTGAGCCGCTCGATTCGGCCGTCGGGCAGGCAGGTGTATCCCATCTTGAGCTGCAGGTTCGGGATCACGGTGGACAGGTTGGTGTTGCCGGTGCGCTCGCCGAGCCCGTTGAGCGTGCCCTGCACGTGACCAGCGCCGGCCTCGACCGCAGCGATCGAGTTGGCAACAGCGCAGCCGGTGTCGTCGTGGCAGTGGATGCCGATGATGGCGTCGTTGCCGACGTGCGCCTTGACGTCGGCGACGATCCGTCCGACCTCACCGGGCAGAGTGCCGCCGTTGGTGTCACACAACACGAGATGGGTGGCGCCGTTGACCACCGCTGCCTCGATGGCCCGCAGCGAGAACTCAGGGTTGGCCAGATAGCCGTCGAAGAAGTGTTCGAGGTCGACGAGCACCATGCGCCCCTCACCGTGCAGGTAGCGCACCGAGTCGGCGATCATCGCGGCGCCTTCGTCGAGCGTGGTCTGCAGCGCCTCGGTCACCTGGTACTCGGAGCTCTTGGCAACGATGCACACGGCGCTGGTCTCGGCCTCGATCAGATTGCGCAACGTGGCGTCGTCGTCGACCTTGCCGCGAGGGCGCCGCGTGGAGCCGAACGCGACGAGCGTCGAGGTGGTGAGCACCAGTTCGTTCTTGGCTCGTGCGAAGAACTCGATGTCCTTCGGATTGGCGCCCGGCCATCCGCCTTCGATGAAGTGCACACCGAGCAGATCGAGTTGCTCGGCAATTCGCAGCTTGTCGTCGACGGTCGCCGAGACACCCTCCACCTGGAGGCCGTCTCGCAGTGTGGTGTCGAACACTTCGACGTATCGCATGAAAAGCTCCCGAGAACCGAAAGAGCCGCCCGATGGGCGGCTCGACGAACACGTGGGGGTCCACGTGTTCTACTGAATGATGATGATGGCGGCAACTGGTTGGTTCGTCATCGAGCACCATTGAACCCGGTTCCTGCACCGGATGCAATGGCGAGGTCGCCAGAACCGTCAGCTGCGTCGCACAGCTGCGCATGTCACTGTGCATGTCACTGTGCATGAACGGTGGGCAACAGGTGGACGAATTCTGCGTTGCTGGGGACAACGAGAAAGTTCGGTGGATAACCCTGTGATTTCGAAAATACCTCTTGACCTGGGGTGACACGAGGTCTTGACTGGTGTCTGTTCCGGAGAGCGCATGCCGACCGGAGCGGTGAGGAGGGGGCTACGGCTCGACCCGCACCGCTCACGAGGCGCAGCGGAGTCGGAACACGGACAGTGTTCACGACCACCCCGGACCGGGCGGCTGCACCCTCTCGAGGGGTCAGCGGCAACGACGAGGTGGCGGAGCCGAAGGACCTGGGGCCACCCCAACTGGACCCAGCAAGGCCGGTTCCGATCGGCACCAGGACCGAGGGCTCGGGTGACCGGGTCAGCGTGAAACGGTGCCAACGGGGTTCGAGGCCGGGAGACCGGTGTCGACTCCGAACGCGGCATCGCCCGCCACGCCGCAAGGCGAGACGGGCGATGTGAACAGGTCGAGACGAAGGCTAACGCCCGACCATCGACCGGTGGTGGACCTGTCCACCCGAGCAGCCCCGGAGGGTGCCGCTGGCGAGAGCCGGCGACACCGTCCGGGGCGCTTTCGTTCTCGCTCGGTGAGCACTGCGTGCCAGGGCACCCCTACGGTGTCGATCCATGGAGACCCGACTGCTGGCGGCGGCCGATCTGACACGTCTTCTCGAGATCGTCGGCCGTGACGAGTTGATGGATCTGATGATCGAGCGACTCCGAGCCAGATTCCTCGACCACGCATCCGATGCGGTCGAAGTGCGCGCTCGAGACGGCTTCCGCTACGACAAGCCGGATCTCGGCCTGATCGAGTGGATGCCCACCCACGAAGTGGGTGGCCCCGTCGTGGTCAAGATGGTCGGCTACCACCCGACCAACCCGGTGCAGCGTTCGTTACCTTCGGTGATCGCGACGTCGTCGATGTGGGACACCGTCACCGGGCATCTGGTCGCCATTGCCGACGCCACGCTGCTCACCGCGATCCGCACCGGGGCCGCATCGGGGCTCGCCACCGAGCTGCTGGCGAAATCGGGGCCGGTGACCGTCGGGCTCGCGGGCCTCGGCGCTCAGGCAGTCACGCAGCTCCACGCGATCAGTCGGGTGCGAACGATCGATCGCGTGCTCGGCTTCGACAACGATCCCGAGGTTGCTGCCACGTTCATCGACCGAGTCGGTTTCCTCGATCTCGACATCGACGTGTCCGGCGCCGATCGAGCAACGACGATCCTCGGCGACGTCGACGTGTTGTGCACCTGCACCTCCGTCGACATCGGAGCTGGGCCGGTGATCACCGACGGCGACGCCCGACCGTGGCTGCACGTCAACGCGATCGGTGCGGACTTCCCGGGCAAAGTCGAGTTGCCGACATCGTTCGCCAATCGTGCGTTCGTGGTGCCCGACACCCTCGAACAGTGCCTGCTCGAGGGCGAGTGTCAACAGGTGTCGTCCGACCGGATCGGGCCATCGTTGAGCGAGGTGATGCAACGTCGCGACGAGTTCATCGGCCACCGCGACCAACTGACCGTGTTCGACTCGACCGGCTGGGCGGTCGAAGACGACGTGGCGTTGCGGCTCGCCGTCGACCTCGCTCGTCAACACGGGGTCGGCACCGACGTGGCCCTCGAGCGGATCCCCCGCGATCCGTACGACCCCTACGGCCCGGCCTGATCGCCTCCCACCTTCCGAAATTGCCCTCGATCGTGACGCTGAGCGTCACGATCGAGGGCAATGTGGGCGGGGTTGCGGTCCGAGGCGGGTGCCTGGTGAGCTCACCGCAGAAGTCAGCCCAGCGCCGCCGTGAGCCGGGTCACGTGATCGAGATCTTCGCGAGCCAGTTCCATCGTGGGTCCCGGGAAGAAGGCCACATCGTCGGCGCCTGCGTCCGCAAGTGCTTCGGCGTGCTCGACGGCGTCGGCGAACGTCCCGATCGCACCGAGTTCGATCCACCAGGCCGCCGGCATGTCGGCGATGCCGTCCACACCACGCGCATCGTGGCGTTCACGGATCTCGTCGATGTGGGGGTGCGCTGACATTGCCGGGTTCGTTCCATCGAGCATCCCGGCGACGAAGGGCGCCATCACACGGTGGGCCTCGGACGCGTCATCGAAGATCGCCAGTGCCGTGAACACCGACACGCGGAATGCCTCGGGCGTGCCAGCGCGGATGATCGACTCGCGCACGTAGGTGGGACCGGCACCCTCGGCCAACACGACACCGTCGGCAATTCGGCCGGCCAGTTCCAGCGACTTCGGTCCACGCACCCCGGCGAGCACCGGTGGCGGGTCGGCCGACGGTGCGTCGAGTGCGACACCTCGCATCGTGTACTCGGCGCCGTCGAACGTGACCGTCTCGCCGTGGAGCAGCCGGCGGACGATGGTGATCGCCTCGTCGAGCGTGGTCAGCGGTGAGGCGGTACGTGCGCCCATCTGCTCCATCCATTCCTGCACGCCGTGTCCGATCCCGGCCACCACACGCCCGGGCGCCAGGTTTGCGAGCGTGGCGAGTTCCATCGCGGTCACCGCCGGGTTCCTCGCGACTGCGGGCAGGATCCCGATGCCGACTGTCAACTCATGCGTACGGGCGAGTGCCGTGGCCGCGAGGCTGACCGCAGCGGTGTAGAAGCAGTCCTCGATCACCCAGAGCTGATCGACGCGGGCAGCCTCGAGTGCTTCGGCGACCTCGACGACGAACGGCGCTGGCAGCGACCGGTCGAAACACATCCCGACGTCCATCGCCGGAACCTACCCCACCCGCAAATTGCCCGGGATCGTGACGGTGAGCGTCACAATCGAGGGCAATTTTGGGTGAAGGAGGGTGGTGTGCCGGGGGCGACGTCAGGCGACGTGTTCACACCAGTGTGCGTAGCGGGGATCCTTGCCTCGGATCGCCTCGTGGTACACCTCGGCAATGGCAGAGGTCATCGGACCGGGGCACGGGATGGCGCGATCGTCGACCGAGTTCACCGAACTCACCTCGGCGGCGGTGCCGCACACGAACGCTTCCTCGGCGATGTAGAGGTCGCTGCGAGCGATGTTGTCGACGACGACCTCGTAGCCGAGGTCGGCCGCAATGGTCGACACCGAGTTCTGCGTGATGCCCTCGAGCGCGCCGGCCGACAGCGGCGGTGTGAGCAGCTTGCCGTGGCGCGCCACGAAGATGTTCTCACCGGTGCATTCCGCCACGAGACCATTCGGCGCGAGCATGATCGCCTCGTCGTAACCGGCACGCAGCGCCTCGACCTTGGCCAGCGACGAGTTGACGTAATTGCCGGTGGTCTTCGATGCGGGCGGCATCGTGTTGTGATCGTGGCGGGTCCACGACGAGATCTTCATGCGGACGCCCTTCTCGACAGCATCGTCGCCGAGGTACGCACCCCACGGCCAGCAGGCAATCGACACGTCGACACTGCACGGCAGCGTGTTGAGGCCCATCTCGCCGTAGCCGAAGTACGCGATGGGACGGATGTAGCACGAGTCGAGCCCGGTCGAGGCCACGGTCTCCTTCGTGGCGGTGATCAGCTCGTCGACCGTGTACGGGATCTCCATCCCCATGATCGTGGCCGAGCTGAAGAGCCGCTCGATGTGATCGGTGAGGCGGAACACCGCCGGACCATCGTCGGTCTCGTAGGCACGAATACCTTCGAACACGCCGGTGCCGTAGTGGAGAGTGTGGGTGAGCACGTGCACCTGGGCCTTGTCCCAGTCGACGAGCTCGCCGTTCATCCAGATCTTCGGGGTCGGTGTGATGGGCATGCGGATCAGTGTCCCACGCGAGCGGCAATGGCGTCACCGACGTCGGTGGTGCTGCCAGTGACAGGCTCGGCACAGGCGGTGCGGATTCGGTCCGCTGCGGCGCCTTCGCCGAGGAAGTCGAGCATCAACGCCGCACTGAGGATGGCGGCGGTGGGGTTCGCCTTGTTCTGGCCGGCGATGTCCGGTGCGGAACCGTGGACCGGTTCGAACATCGACGGACCGGTACGCGCCGGGTTGAGGTTGGCCGATGAAGCCAGCCCGATCCCACCCGACACCGCGCCGCCGAGATCCGTGAGGATGTCGCCGAACAGGTTGTCGGTGACGATCACGTCGTAGCGATGCGGGTCCTGCACGAAGAAGATGCAGGCCGCGTCGACGTGGTTGTAGGCGGTGGTGATGTCCGGATACTCCGCGGCGACCTCGTGGAAGGTGCGCTCCCAAAGGCCGCCGGCGAACGTGAGCACGTTCGTCTTGTGCACCAGGGTGAGGTGCTTGCGTGGCCGAGTGGCTGCCAGCTCGAAGGCGTAGCGGATGCACCGTTCCACGCCGAGGCGGGTGTTGACCGAGCCCTGCGTGGCCACCTCGTTGGGGGTGCCGACGCGAAGCGCCCCGCCTTCGCCGACGTAGGGACCCTCGGTGTTCTCTCGGATCACCACGAAATCGTGGGGGGTGTCCCCGCCCGGGGCGGTGCCCTGGAACGGCCGCTGGTTGATGTAGAGGTCGAGGTCGAAGCGCATCTTGAGCAAGAGGCCACGCTCGATGACGCCGGGCGGCACGTCGGGGGTGCCGACGGCACCGAGCAGGATGCAATCGAATGCTCGAAGTTCGTCGAGCACGGCGTCGGACAGAATCTCGCCGTCGCGCAGGTACCGCTGTCCGCCGAGATCGAACTCGGTGGTGGCGATGTCGACACCTGCGGCGCGAACGACCTTGAGGGCTTCCGCGGTCACGTCGGGCCCGATCCCGTCCCCACCGATCACTGCGATGTTGTGCGTCATGCGCGCTGAGCCTATGGGAGCACCGCCGGGCACAACCAAGGACAGGCGAACGCGAGCGGACGGTAGCCTGGCTGGTCATGGCAGCAGTGCAGTTGTCCAGGTCCGCCTTCGAGCGGCTTCGGGCCGAATTCGACGATCTCACCACGCGGGGCCGCATCGAGGTCGCCAACAAGATCGAGCGCGCTCGGCGAAGAGGGCGACCTGAAGGAGAACGCCGGCTACCACGCGGCCAAGGACGAACAGGGCCACATGGAAGGCCGCATCCGTCAACTCGAACATCTCCTCGAGAATGCCGAGATCGTCGAGGGATCGAGCGTGTACACCGTGGTGTACGAAGGCGACGACGAGAGCGACGCCGAGCGCTACTACATCGGCAACATGGAGGAGCAGGTCGATGGCGCCGAGGTGATCACCGCGTCGTCGCCGCTCGGCCAGGCGCTCGACGGCGCCGAAGCAGGGGCGACCCTCACCTACGAGGCCCCCAACGGCGTGCTCACGGTGACGGTGCTCCGTGTCGAACAGTACTGAGCCTGCGCTCGACTCCGCGCTCGACTCCGACACGGACCATCGCGACCTCGCCGTCTTCGCCCCGGTACTCCCACCAGCCCGGTTCGTCGAGCTCGGCGATCTCGGCACCGTCATGGTGCGCGACTTCGGTGGCGAGCCCGACGCTCCGGTGATCGCGCTGCTGCACGGCTGGACGGCCACCGCCGACCTCAACTGGTTCCGTTGCTACGGCTCGCTCGGCGAGCGGTACCGGGTGATCGCATTCGACCATCGCGGCCACGGCACCGGCCTGCGCTCGAAGAAGCCGTTCCGATTGGAGGACTGCGCCGACGACGTCGTCGAGATGGCGGATGCGCTCGGCGTCGATCGCTTCATCCCGGTCGGGTATTCGATGGGCGGCCCGATTGCACAGCTGATCTGGCGTCGGCACCCCGAGCGGGTGCGTGGCCTCGTGCTGTGTGCCACCGCGCCGTACTTTGCCGGGCGTCGGGAGAAGCGACTCGGCAGCGTGGGCTTCAGCGGGCTCGCCGCGGTTGCTCGGCTTGCCCCGGAACAGACCAAGACCTGGTTGGTCGAGCAGCTCTACCTGCAGCGCCGCACGGCGAAGTGGGAGCCGTGGGCGATGCGCGAAACCGCAGATCACGACTGGCGAGCGGTGATCGAGGCCGGCAAGGCCGTGGGCAAGTTCTCCTCCACCGAGTGGATCGGGCAACTCGATGTCCCCGCGTCCACGGTGTTCACGATGCGTGATCAGGTCGTGCCCCTGCGACGCCAGGTGAAGCTGTTCGAGGAGATCTCCGATTGCGAGGCGTTCCGCGTCGATGGTCTGCATGATGCAGTCGTGGCCAACTCCGACCGTTTCGCTCCCACACTGATTCGCGCCATCGACTCGGTGCTGCAGCGTTCATGAGCCCACGCACCAGGGCCACGATCGGCTCGATCGCAGCGCTCGCCGCCGCCGGGGCGGGAATCGCCGTCTGGCGTCGAGCAGCCACGGGTGGCACCCCCGCACGCGCGATGCATCGATCGCGCCTACGACGCAATGGACAACTGGCGCGCATGGGGGCACGGGTGGGCACCACCTACGCCACCACCGCAGCGCGCAAGACCTTCGCGTCGGCCGAGCGCCGCGACGAACTCGACCGCCACCGCGAGTTGCGCTCGTCGCAGCAAGTGGCGGAGGAGCTCGGGCACATGAAGGGCGCGTTGATGAAGCTCGGCCAGATGGCGAGCTACCTCGACGACGGCCTCCCGGAGCCGCTGCGCATGGCGTTGTCGCAGCTGCAGTCCGACGCTCCGCCGATGTCGGTCCAGTTGTCGTTGGACACGGTGGAACGCGAACTCGGACGCCCGGTCGACGAGGTCTTCGTGGAATTCGACCCGGTTCCCATCGCAGCGGCGTCGATCGGCCAGGTGCATCGTGCGATCTGGCGCAACCCTGCCACCGGTGTCGAGCAGGCAGTGGCCGTCAAGGTCCAGTACCCGGGCGTTGCCGAGGCGATCGTCGCCGACCTGAAGAACGCCGACCTGCTCGGCGCCGTGCTGCGCCAGGGGTTCGGCGGGCTCGACCCCGCCGAGATGGTCGATGAGATCAAGCTGCGCGTGGCCGAGGAGGTCGACTACGAGCTCGAAGCCCGCAACCAGCAGGCGTTTGCCGACTACTACCGGGGGCATCCGTTCATCCGAATCCCCGACGTGGTGCCCGAGCTGTCGACCGCCTGCGTGCTCACCACCGAACTCGCCGACGGGTTCAGCTGGTCGGAGCTGATGCAACGCCCTCAGGCAGACCGTGACCGCGCTGGTGAGGTCATCTTCCGTTTCGTGTTCCGGAGTTTGTACCGGATGGGGGCGTTCAACGGCGACCCTCACCCCGGCAACTACCTGTTCCACGACGACGGCACCGTGACGTTCCTCGATTTCGGTCTGGTGAAACACTTCAGCAACTCCGAGATGCTCACCTTCGGATCGATGGTGCAAGCAGCGGCGGTCGACCACGACCACGAGGCGTTTCGTCGCATCGTCGAGGACGCCGGCATGTTGCGTCGTGACGCACCCGTGTCGACCGACGCAGTGGGCCAGTACTTCTCCCACTTCTACGACACGGTTCGCAGCGACACGGAGATGACCTGGACCCGCGAGTACGCCAACTCGATCGTCCGGCACACGTTCGATCGAACGAGCCCGATCAGTCAGTACGCAACGGTGCCGCGAGCGTTCGTGTTCATCCAGCGGATCAACCTCGGGCTGTACACGCTGCTCGGTGAGCTCGAAGCGTCAGGCAACTACCGGCGGATTGCGTCGGAGCTGTGGCCGTTCGTCGACGGTCCGGCGTCCACCGAACTCGGCCGCGCCGAAGCCGAGTGGCTTGCGGCACACCCCCGCACCTGAACCCGCCGGGGTGAAGTGTGCCCGCCAGGGTTCGCAAGTAGCGTGCCCGCAATGCGCCGGACCATCCCCCTGCTCCTGACTGCCACGCTGCTCGTTGCGGCCTGTTCCAGCAGCGACGACACCACCGACAACTCCGTCGACACCGAGTCGACGATCGCCAGCGACGACACCAGCGATGCTGGGTCGGACGGAACGGCGAGCACCGACACCGTGCCGACGGCTCCCACCAATCCAGCCAAGCCCGAGGTGGAGGTCCCCGCCGAGATCCCGACCGAACTCGAGGTCACCGTGATCACCGAGGGCACCGGCCCCGAGGCTCAGGCCGGCGACACCGTGGTGGTCGACTACGTCGGTGTGCGCACGCGAGATGGTGTCGAGTTCGACAACAGCTACGACCGCTTCCAGCCGTTCTCGGTCGCGCTCGGCCAGGGTGGGGTGATCCCCGGTTGGGACCAGGGACTCGTCGGCGTGCAGGCCGGCTCGCGTGTCCGGCTCGACATTCCGAGCGAACTCGCGTACGGCGATCAGCCCAACGGTGATCTGATCGGGGCCGACGAAACCCTCACGTTTCTGATCGACGTGCGAGCAGTGGTACCTCCGGGCGAGGAGCCCACCGAGTCGGGCGTCGACGCATCGGAAGGCGCCACAGAGGTCGCCGTCGTCGATCTCATCGAGGGAGACGGCGCCGAACTGCAGGACGGCCAGCTCGCCTTCATCAGGTTCGTGCTGTTCCGTGGCGACAACGGCGTGGCGCTGCAGAGCAGCTGGCCCGAGCAGCTCCAGCCGGTTCCGTTCAACGACGAGCTCTTCCCGCCGTTGTACGAGGGCTTGGACGGCATGAAGGTCGGCGGCCGCCAGCGCGATCACGTTCCCGCCGCAGTACCCGGACTTCGGGTTCGGTCCGGAGGGCAACCCGACCGGTGGCCTGCCGGCCGCAACCGACGCCATCATCGTGGTCGACCTGGTCGGCGTCTACGACGACCCCACCGCAGGCTGACCCCGACCACGTCGAGCGATGAGCGAACACCCCGCATCTGCGGGGCTCGCTCATCGCAGCGGGTGGAGACGCCCGGGCCGTCAGGACGCCTGGAGGTCGAGGCCGATGTCGAGGACTCGCGCCGAGTGCGTGAGTTCGCCCACTGCGATGTAGTCGACCCCGGTAGCGCCGACAGCTCGCGCTGATTCGAGGGTCAGCCCGCCACTCGCCTCGAGGCGAACCGCCGGGTTCATCTCGTCGCGTACCGCAACAGCGGCACGCATTTCGTCGGGTGTGAAGTTGTCGACGAGCACCTCGTCGGCGCCCGCCTCGATTGCCACACGCAACCCCTCGATCGTGTCGACCTCGATCTCGACCGGGATCATCGAGGCAAGCTCGCGCACACGCCGAAATGCCTCCGCAACACCGCCGGCGGCAGCCACATGGTTGTCCTTCACCAACGCCATGTCGGAGAGTCCCATCCGATGATTGGCGCCACCGCCGCAACGCACCGCGTACTTCTCCAACGCTCGAAGGCCCGGGGTGGTCTTGCGGGTGTCGCGCACCACCGCGGAGGTGCCCTCGAGCGCATCAGCCCACCGGCGAGTTGCCGACGCCACGCCGGAGAGGTGACACAGCAGGTTCAGCGCTGTTCGTTCCGCGGTGAGCAACGCACGGGTGGGCGCGGTGACATCGGCGAGGGTGGTGCCGGGTTCGACCCGTGAACCGTCGGCGACGTGGGTGTTGAACGCGCTCGCCTCGTCGCCACACACGATGTCGATCACTGCCGCCACCACGGGGAGTCCGGCCACCACCCCCGAGCCGCGCGAGCCGAAGGTGGCCGTGCTGCGATGGTCAGCCGCGATCGTGGCGGTGGACGTGACGTCGATGCCGCCCATCAGGTCTTCGTTCATGGCACGTCGGATGAGGTCGCCGACGGCGTCGGCGTCGAGGCCGGCCTCGACCAGACCATGTCGCGTGGTTTCGGAGATCGGGTGGAACTCGAACATGAGGCGAGGGTACGGCTGGGTCGCACCAACCAACACCGCTCGGTTCTGGTGCGCCTGGCGTCAGGAGCTGATGGTGACCGAGTCGCCCGGCTCGATCGAGCCCCCGACCAGCACCGACGCATACCAGCGGGCCCAGCCTGGACGTTCGCCATGGGCGATCCGGTCCCAATGACGATCGGTGAAGCAATCGCCGATCTTGTGGCACGGCGCCGCCGGGCTGCTCGTGCGCAGCCGGACGCTCTGGCCGACCGAGATGGTCAGCCCGCCGCGCATCTGCGACCAGTCGACACCGGAGATCAGCAGGTTCTCTCCTGCACCTCCGGCCACGATCGGGTGACCCTCGACCCGCAGTTCTTGGAGTCGATCGCTGCTGTAGATGCACAACGCCTGCCAGGGGCGGCCGTGATTGCGCCGGTTGTTCTGCGCATCACCGACGATTCCCGCAGGGTCGACATCGGCACGGGCGACCGAGGCTTTGGGCACGCCACCACCGGAGGCATGGAGCGATTCGACGCTCCCGGTCATGGGCTCGATGGGGTCCAGTGATCGACGCTGCGCCGCGAGTTGGTCGAGGTGATGCATCAGTGCATGGACCGCCGCGACATCATCGGTGTGAGCGGCGACCGGCGCGACCGCGTCGACGCTGGCGCTGCGCACCGAGTCGTCAGCCCCTTCGAGCACGTAGCCGATCAGATCGTCGGAGTGCGCGAGTGTCCGCTCGATGTCATCCTCGCTCCAGCGGGCGGCATCGAAGCCACAGTCGGCACACGTCCCGCCACCGATTGTCGTCATGGTCATGGTCGCTCCTCCACGGAGATCGGGCCGCCGGTGTCGTTGTTGTTCGTGCGATCGCTCGCAGAAAGCGTGACATCGAGATGCCGGACCCACTCGGGTCGCGGCTCCGGATGATCGGAGCGTCGATGGCAACCTCGACTCTCGGTGCGCGCCTGCGCGGCGGCGACCATGGCCATTGCCACGGTGAGGATGTTGACGGCCTCCCAGGTGCGGCGCGAGGGCTCGCAGTCAGCGCTCATCTCGCCAGCGATCGATTCGAGCGCGTCGCTCGCGGTGGCCAGTGATGTCTCGTCGCGCACCACCCCGACGTGGCGTGACATCGTGGTGCGGATGTCGGCCACGCGCGTGGCGTCGAGCAGTGGCGGCGCCGATGGAGTCGTCGAGATCGACATCGACCGGCACTCGGTCAGGCACCTCCCAGGCGAGATCGCGACCCACCCAGGTGCCGGCGACGATCGATTCGGTGAGGCTGTTCGAGGCGAGGCGGTTGGCGCCGTGCACCCCGGTCGCCGACACCTCGCCGACTGCGAAGAGGCCACGCAGCGAGGTGCGGCCATCCGAGACCGGCGCGGATACCGCCGCAGGCGTAGTGCGCAGCAGGGGCGACCGGGATCCGGTCGACGGCAGGGTCGAGCCCGATCTCCCGGCACGCCTCGGTGATCGAGGGGAAGCGCTCGTGGAATCGCGCACCCATGTGCGTCGCATCGAGGTACACGTGATCATCGACACCGGCCGGAGCCTCGGCCATCCGCTGGCTGATCGCGGCCGCAACCACGTCGCGCGGCGCGAGGTCCTCGAGCGGATGTACCCCGGCCATCACCCGCTCGCCGGCAGCATCGAACAGGATCGCCCCTTCGCCCCGCACCGCTTCGGAGACCAGCGCTTGCTGGCCCCGCGCGTCGGGTCCGCGCCACATCACGGTCGGGTGGAACTGGACGAACTCGACGTCGGTCACCGACAGACCTGCCGCGCAGCGCCATCGCCAGGCCGTCACCGGTGACCGCTGGCGGGTTGGAGGTCGAGGCGAACACCTGGCCGTAGCCGCCGGAGGCAATCACCACCGCACGTGCGGTCACCAGTCCAACGGAGACGAGCGCTCCGGTGGCGTCGGTCTTGCCGATGCGCACACCCACGGCTTGGCGCTCGCCGTCGGCGGCGGTGCCCATCACCAGGTCGAGCGCGAACGCGTGGCCCATCACCTCGACACCGGCACCGATCGCTCCTTCGTCGAGCGTGCGTTGCACCTCGGCGCCCGAGCGATCGCCGCCAGAGTGCACGATGCGATTGTGGCTGTGACCGCCTTCTCGAGTGAGCGCGATGTCGGTGCCACCCTGTTCGGGGTCGAACGCCGCACCGAGGCGCATCAGGTAGCGGATCGACTTCGGCGCTTCGATCACGAGTTGGCGCACGACCGCCTCGTCGCAGAGCCCGGCTCCGGCCTCGAGCGTGTCGCGGACATGATCCTCGATCGTGTCGCTCGGGTCGAGCACGCCCGCAAGGCCGCCTTGGGCCCACTGGGTGGATCCGGCCGACAGGATGTCCTTGGTGACCACGAGCACGCTGCGCACCGGTCGCACGGCCAGTGCCGCCGACAGCCCCGCAGCTCCGGAACCCAGCACCACCACATCGACATCGAGTTCCCACGACGCCGCCGGCGCCGCCAACCTCCCCGGCAACCTCACGGTTGTTCCCCCAGCCCGGGTCTGGCGGAACAACCGCCGATCGTTGCGCCCACACGGTTCCCGGAGACCCGGGCTCGGGGAACCATCACTCGGCGGTGGCGGAGGGGGTGCCGATGGCGATCATGCGCTCGACCGACAAGCGGGCACGGTCGGCGATGTCACGGTCGACGAACACCTCGTCGGTGCCGTCGCGCAGCGACCGCAGCAGCTTGGCCGGCGTGATCATCTTCATGTACTTGCACACCGCTGCACGGTTGACCGGCACGAACTCGGTGACCGAGTTGACCTTCTCGAGCTGGTGAATCATCCCAGTCTCGGTGGCCACCAGCACCGTGGCCACGGTGGTCTCCCGGGCCGCGTCGACCATCCCGCCGGTGGACAGGATCTTGGTGCGGGTCTCCGGCACCACGCCCGACGACACGAGGTACAACGCGCTCGTGGCACAACCGCATTCGGGGTGCACGAACAGTTCGGCATCGGGCTCGGCTGCGACCTGAGCCTTGAGATCGGCGCCGTTGATGCCGGCGTGCACGTGGCACTCGCCCAACCAGATGTGCATGTTGTCGCGGCCGGTCATCCGCTGCACGTGAGCGCCGAGGAACTGATCCGGCAGGAACAGGATCTCGGTGTCGGCCGGGATGGAGTCGACGACCTCGACGGCATTCGACGACGTGCAGCAGATGTCGGTTTCGGCCTTCACCTCGGCGGTGGTGTTGACGTAGCTGACCACCACGGCGCCCGGATGCTCGGCCTTCCACGCACGTAGCTGGTCGCCGTTGATCGTCTCGGCCAGGCTGCAACCCGCGGCGGCATCGGGGATCAGCACCGTCTTGTCGTAGGCGAGGATCTTGGCCGACTCGGCCATGAAGTGAACGCCACAGAACACGATGGTGGACGCTTCGACCTCTGCTGCGACACGAGACAACCCGAGCGAGTCGCCGACGTAGTGGGCGATGTCCTGGATCTCGGGGACCTGGTAGTTGTGGGCAAGGATCACGGCATCGCGCTCCTTGGCCAGCGACAGCACCTGCTCCTGCCAGTCGCTGGGCAACACCTCGACGTTGACGGCCGTATCGGTCACGTCGTCAGCGTAGGCGTTGTGGCTCCGGCTGCGGCCAGCCGCACACCGAACGGTTGACTGGGCAGATGTCGCTCTCGTCGTCCCACGCCGCTGCAGCCCTGTTCACCTCGGCCGGGATCATGCACTTCGCCAAGCCGGACTTCTTCGAGGCGATCGTGCCCGACTGGTTTCCCGATGCGAAGTTGGCGAACCGCCTGAGCGGTGCCGCCGAGATCGTCCTCGGTCTGGGGCTGCTGGTGCCCGCCACCCGTCGCGCCTCGGCGATCGGCCTGATGGCGTTGACCGCAGTGGTGTTCCCCGCCAACGTCGACATGGCGCTGAACAAGGTCGAGGTGAAGCCGGTCGACGGGAAGATGGTTCGCAGCGTCGGCACCGCCAGCGGACCCCAGAACTGGGTCCGCCTGCCGATGCAGCTCCCGCTCGCCTGGTGGTTGTGGCGGATCGCGCAGGCATCGAAGCAGCCCAGCAACGCCTGATCGTTTCTCGCTGCCGCCACGTCCTACCGTGGTGGTGATGGAGACGATCATCACTCGCCTTGCAGCACAGGCCGGCCGGTTCGAAGGGACCGGCGATGGCGCCGAGAGCGGGCCGTTCTCCGCGTCGATGGATGTCGTGGTCATCCTCGACGGGCTGGGCGTCGAGATCGACTATCGGGCCATTGGGGCCGACGGCGCCGAGTTGCACCATGAGCACACGGTGATGGCGTTCGACATGTGGTCCGGTGAGCCGACGTTGTTCGTGCTGTGCAGCGAGCTGAGCGGGATGGGTCAGTTGGTACAGATCAGCGAGGCGACGTTCAACAACGGCAGAGGCGTCGAAGGTTTCGAACTGCAGATCGAACTGGTGCTGGGCCAGGGCACCATCGACTACGTGTGGTCGTGGGGCGCACCCGGCGACGCGCTCGCCGAGCAGTCGCGCGCCAGTCTCACGCCTGCGTGAGTTCGGCCGTCTCGAAGCAGCGATCGGTGATCAGCTCAGCAGCGCTGACACCCGGTCAGCCGTCGCAACGACCGCCGCCCCGAAGCGCGTACCCGGCCGCCGAGTGAGGCGTTCGATCGGGCCGCTCACCGAGACCGCAGCGAGCACCGATCCGTCGAGTGCGCTCACCGGCGCGCTCACCGACGCGACACCCGCCTCGCGTTCGCCCACGCTCTGCACCCAGCCGTGCTTCGAGACCTCACCGCCGAGCACCCTGCCGGCGGAGCCGACCTCGAGCGGAAGCAGCGAGCCCTGCGGCACGATCCAACGCAACCCGTGCGGCGACTCGAGCGACACCACGCAGCGCCGCTGCGTTGCCTCGCGCACGAACAACTGCACGCTCTCGCCGGTCTCGTCACGAAGCTCGTGGAGGAGCGGGCGGCTGATCTCGACCAGCGGGAATCGCCCAGCCGCCGCCTGGCCGAGCGACACCAGAGCGAGCCCGAGCTCGTAGCGGCCCGCATCGTCGCGCCGCAACATGCCGTGTTGCTCGAGCGCGGCAGCCAAACGGTGCACCGTCGCACGCGGGAGGTCGAGTCGCTCCTGCAACCCGGCAAGCGCCGCTGGCGACTCGGCAACGGCATGCAGCACCGCCACCGCCTTGTCGAGGACGCCAACGCCAGATACGCTTTCCATATTGCAGGAATGCTATCCCACATATTGGGACACCGTGTAACGATTGGTGTCTGACACCAATCGTTACATCACCGAGCGACGAGGAGCGATGACATGGGCAAGACACTGCCGGAGAAGGTCTGGGAACGGCATCTGGTGCACGAAGCCCCCGACGAGCCCGATCTGCTGTACATCGACCTCCACCTCGTTCACGAGGTCACCAGCCCCCAGGCCTTTGACGGTCTGCGCCTCAGCGGGCGCAGCGTGCGGCGGCCCGACCTCACCCTCGCCACCGAGGACCACAACGTGCCGACCGAGAACATCGATCAGCCGATCGCCGATCCGATCTCCGCGAAGCAGATCGACACGCTGCGCGCCAACACCGCCGAGTTCGGCATCACCAACTTCCCCATGGGCGATCCGAACCAGGGCATCGTGCACGTGATCGGCCCGGAGCAGGGCCGCACGCTTCCCGGCATGACCATCGTCTGCGGCGACTCGCACACCGCCACCCACGGCGCGTTCGGCGCGCTGGCCTTCGGCATCGGCACCAGCGAAGTCGAGCACGTACTTGCGACCCAGACGCTCCCCCAGCAACGCCCCAAGTGGATGTCGGTCACCGTCGACGGCGACCTGCAACCGGGCGTCACCGCCAAGGACGTGATCCTCGCGATCCTCGGCGTGATCGGAACCGGCGGCGGCATCGGCCACGTCATCGAGTACCGCGGCTCGGCCATCCGGGCGCTGTCGATGGAGGGGCGCATGACCGTGTGCAACATGTCGATCGAGGCCGGCGCCAAAGCCGGCATGATCGCCCCCGACGAGACCACGTTCGAGTATCTCGCCGGTCGCACCCATGCCCCGTCCGGCGACGCGTGGGATGCCGCAGTGGCCGACTGGTCGACGTTGCACTCCGACGCCGATGCCGTGTGGGACGCCGAGGTGGTGCTCGATGCATCGACCATCGGCGCGCACGTCACCTGGGGCACCAACCCCGGCCAGGTGACCACGATCGACTCGACCATTCCCTCCCCCGACGACTACGACAACCCGACCACCAGAGAAACCGTCGCCCGAGCGCTCGAGTACATGGGCCTCGAGCCCGGAACGCCGATGCGCGACGTGGCCGTCGACACGGTGTTCATCGGCTCGTGCACGAACAGCCGCATCGAGGACCTCCGTGCCGCTGCCGCCGTGATGGAGGGGCGCACGGTGACCGTGCCGCGCGTGATGGTGGTGCCAGGCAGCCACGCCGTGAAGGCACAGGCGATCGCCGAAGGGCTCGACCAGGTGTTCATCGCCGCCGGCGCCGACTGGCGCGAGCCGGGCTGCTCGATGTGCCTGGCGATGAACCCCGACAAACTCGCCCCAGGCGAGCGCGCCGCCAGCACCAGCAACCGCAACTTCGAAGGACGCCAGGGACGGGGCGGGCGCACCCACCTCGTCTCACCAGGTGTCGCCGCCGCAACAGCGATCAAGGGAACGTTCTGTACACCTGCCGACCTGGAAGGGGCAGCGTCATGAAAGCAGTCCACGTGATCACCGGGACCGGCGTGCCGTTGAAGCGCTCCGACGTCGACACCGACCAGATCATCCCCGCCGACTGGCTCAAGCGGGTCGAGCGCACGGGCTTCGACAAAGGCCTGTTCTCCACGTGGCGCGACGACCGCGACTTCGTGCTCAACGACGAGCGCTATGCCACGGCGAACATCCTCGTCGCCGGCCCCGCCTTCGGCGTCGGTTCGTCGCGCGAGCACGCCGTGTGGGCCATCCAGCAGTACGGCTTCGAGGCCGTGATCGCACCGAGCTTCTCCGACATCTTCAGCAACAACTGCACCAAGAACGGACTGGTGCCGGTGGTGGTGCCGGAGGCGACGGTCGAGGCGATCTGGGCGGCGATCGAGGCCGACTCGGACACCCAGATCGTGGTCGACGTCGAACAACTCAAGGTCGAGGTTCCCGCCGCCGGGATCGACGCACCGTTCCCGATGGGGCCACAGACCCAGCACCGCTTCCTCAACGGGCTCGACGACGTGGGCATCACGCTCACGCACGCTGCAGCGATCGACACCTTCGAAGCCAACCGTCCCGTCTGGCTCGGCTGAGTTCGCCATCACGGCGTCGGCCCTGAGCTCAGCGGGCGGCGTGGGCGACGAGCAGATGGGCGACGGCCATGGTGACTCGGCGCGCCGTCGGGATGTGCAGATATTCGTTTGGGCCGTGCGCATTGGCGTCAGGACCGAGCACCCCGGTGATGACGAACTGGGCGTCGGGGAACTTCTCGCCGAGCATGCCCATGAACGGGATCGAGCCGCCCTCACCGAAGGTCCGAGCCGGCTGACCGAACGCGCTCGTCGATGCGGCGTCGAGCGCCGCGGCGAGCCACGCCGCAGTGGCGGGCGCATTCCATCCGGGGCCCGACTCAGCGTCGCCGAACGAGACCCGCGCGCCCGAGGGCGGATCGGCTTCCAGCACCGACTTCACCGCCGCCATGGCGATCGATGGATCACAGGTCGGCGGGATGCGGAACGACAGCTTGAGCGCCGTACGCGGGCGCAACACATTGCCGGCGCGGGCAGTCGGAGGCAGACCGTCGGCACCGACCACGCTGAGGCTCGGGCGCCACGTGCGCCCCAGCAGCTGTTCGACCGGGTCGTCGCTGGTCGGTCGAGCACCGTCGACGAAGGGATAGTGATCGGCGATCCGACCGATCTCCGCAGCAGTCTGCGCAGCCTCGGTCACCCGATCAGGCGGGATCTCGCTGTTCAGCTCCGCGAGCAGGATCTCACCGGAGGTTGCGTCCTCGACACGGTCGAGCAGTTGGCGAGCGATGCGGAATGTCGATGGCACCAGCCCGCCGACATCGCCGGAGTGAAGGCCATCGGTCACGATGTCGACGGTGAGCACGCCCGACACCAGGCCGCGCAGCGACGTGGTGACCCACAACCGGTCGTAGTCGATGCACCCCGAATCGAGGCACACCACCAGGCTCGGCGTACCGATGCGATCGGCCAGCGCATCGACGTAGGCGGGCAAGTCAGGAGACCCCGATTCCTCGCTCGCCTCGATGAGCACCACGCACCGGGCGTGCGATCCCCCGTCGGCGTGAACCGCCTCGATGGCGGTCAGCGCGGCGAATGCGGCGTATCCGTCGTCGGCGCCGCCACGCCCGTAGAGGCGATCGCCTTCGAGCACCGGCGTCCAGGGTCCGAGACCATCACGCCATCCTTCCATCTCGGGTTGCTTGTCGAGATGCCCGTACAGCAACACCGTGTCGCGATCGGAACCGTTTCCCGATGCAGGAACCTCGATCAGGATCACCGGCGTTCGGCCGTCGAGTTCGACGATCTCGACCGTCATGCCCGGTACCGGTCGAGCGCGACACCAGCCGGCGATCAGATCGACGGCTGCGGCCATGTGACCGTGCTCTCGCCACGCCGGATCGAACGAGGGCGACACGTTGGGGATGGCGATGTAGTCGTGGATCACCGGGATGATGTCGTCCCACACCTCGTTGCAGTGGTCGGCGATCTTGGAGTCGGTGAGCGTCACTCGACGAACGCTACTCTGGCCCGGAACCGGCGGCTGCGGCGATCGAGCCCCTCACGCCACGATGGCCCCACGTCGACAGCACGCCATCGCGAGGTTCACTCAGCGCGATCTCGGGCGATACTGAGCTCATGCCCGATCTGCACTCTCCGCCGCGCATGGCTCCGAGTCATCGCCCGCAACGCCAAGCGCCTGATGGTGCTGATCCTCGGAGTTGCCGTGCTGCTCGCCGGTGCAGCGATGCTCGTGATGCCCGGGCCCGGCGTCCTCGTGATCATCCTCGGCCTGGTCATCCTGGCGACCGAGTTCGCATGGGCCGAACGGGTGCTCGACCGCACCACTGCCACTGCCGCTGGCGCGGCCAGCAAGGTCACCGACAACGGCAAGGGCCGCGCCGCCCTTGCACTGTCGGGAGTGGCGATGATCATCGGTGGCATCGTCGGCGCCGTGCTGTTCCCCAGCCTCGTCGTGGTGGGCGTGTCGGTGTCGATCGCCGGCGTGATCGGCCTGGTCACGCTGCTGCCACAGGTGCGCGCCTGGATCGACGACAAGGCCAACGCCCCGCGGTCGAACACGGCCCCCGCCGTCGCGGTGGTCGACGACTGACACCCCGAATCCCGCCTCATCGATGAGCGAACCCCTACGCCGAGGGTGCGTTCGCTCATCGCAGTTGGCGTGGCGGGTCACGTAGCCTCGCTGCATGCCACTTCTCGGAGAGTATGAACCCAGCACGTCCGACTGGGTCCGCGAACAGGTCGACACCTACGAGGCCACGAACGGCCGCGAGGCGAACACACTGGGCCAGACCGGGATTCCGGTGATCATCGTGACGTCGCTCGGAGCGACGAGCGCCAAGCTGCGCAAGTTCGCACTGATGCGCGTCGAGCACGACGGCGAGTATGCCCTCGTGGCCTCGATCGGCGGAGCGCCCAAACACCCGGCGTGGTACCACAATCTGGTGGCCGAGCCACTCGTGATGATCCAAGACGGCCCCGAGCCCCACGACTTCCTCACCCACATCGCCGAGGGCGACGAGCGAGCAACGTGGTGGAAGCGCGCCGTCGACGTGTTTGCTCCTTACGCAGAGTACGAGCGAAAGACCGACCGGATCATCCCGGTGTTCGTCGCCCGCCGCGCCGACTGACGCCGGGCTGCGTCAGAGTTCCTGGGTCGGCGATGCCTGAATGCCGGGTGACGTTCCAGTGGGGCCCGATGACGGCGGCACCGCACCTGGAGGAGCAGCCGAAACGCCGCCGGCGCCGGGAGCGCCGCCAGCCTGCGCAGCTTGCGCCGCGGCGTAGGCCGCCTGCGCGTGCACGGCAGCCTGCTGCGCCGCGATCGCATCGAGGCGCTCCTGGTACTCCTCGCGCCGACGCACCTCCGATTCGGCATTCTCGACCTGGTGGATTCGACTCGACAGCCAAGCAATCAGGCTGCTGAGCACCAGGGCGACGATGCCGTACACGATCATGGCGAACAGCACCGACGTGTCGAAGGTGGCCTGAACGTCGTTGCCGGTTGCTCCCAGGTCGATCGGCGAGAAGATGCCGCGGAACGGAGCCATCACCCGGTCGAGGTTGCGATACGCCCACTGCGTGAAACCAGCGGTCGGGTTCGCGCCGAAGAGCAGGAGGAAGAACCCGATCAACAAGATGATCTCGACGACGATGAGGTAGGCGTAGACCAGATAGCTGATGACGCGAGTTGCCATCAACACCACCTTGCGCTCGCCGAGTCCCCCGGAATCTGCGGTGATCATGTTCTGCTCCTGTGGTTGCGTTGGTGAATCGTGCACCGAGCTGTCACATCGGGCCCGGCTCGGTCTTGGCGTTCAGTCGAGTTCGAACTCGGGAAGGTGGAGGAGGCGCTTGTCGTTGGAGAAGACCTCGATCGGCTTCTCGTTCGGCAGCCGCATGCCTCGTTGGAGAATCCGTACCTGCGTGTGCTGGTTGTACTCGACCATCGTGACGGCCCAGCCGTCGCGCCCCGCACGCGCCGTGCGACCAGAACGGTGCAGATAGTCCTTGACGTCCTTGGCCGGCTCGTAGTGGATGACGGCGCCGATGTCGTCGATGTCGATGCCGCGGGCGGCCACGTCGGTGGCCACCAGCACGGACAGATTGCCCTCGGCAAACTTGCGCAACGCCCGTTCGCGGGCGCTCTGCTGCATGTCGCCGTGCAACGAGCCGGCGTCGACGCCGAGGTCTTCGAGGTTGCGGGTGACGCGGTCACAGTTGCGCTTGGTCTGACAGAACACCAACACCTTGGGGATCGACTTGGCGATCGAGCCAATCACCTTGTCCTTGTCCATGTGGTGCACGGCGATGAACAGGTGGTGCATCGTGCCGACGGTGTCGGTGGCTTCGTCGATGGCCACGGTGACCGGATCGGTCTGATAATGGCGGATGAGGTGGCCGACGTCGCCGTCGAGCGTGGCCGAGAACAGCATGGTCTGATTACGGCTGCCGCAATGGCGCAGAATCCACTCGACCTGCGGGGTGAACCCGTCGTCGGCCATGCGGTCGGCCTCGTCGAGGGTGACGATCTGCATGTCGTCGAGCGACACCTCGTTCGACTTGATGAGGTCGATCAACCGCAGTGGCGTGGCGATGACGATCTCGACGCCCTTGGCCAGCTCGTCGACCTGGTGGTGACGAGATGCCCCGCCGTACACGGGCAGGACCCGCATACCGGCGTGATGCGCCACGGGCTCGAGCACTTCGGCGACCTGCACCGCGAGCTCGCGGGTGGGCACCAGCACCAGCCCGAGCGGGCGCGACGGCGCTGCCTTGTCGGTGATGCGGGCGAGCATCGGCACGCCGAACGCGAGCGTCTTGCCGGAGCCGGTCTTGGCGCGTCCGCAGACGTCCTTGCCGGTGACGGCGATCGGGATGGCCTCGGTCTGGATGGCGAACGGCTGCGCGAACCCGCAAGCTGCGAGCCCGTCGTCGATCCGTGCGGGCACACCGAGGTCGAAGAAGCCGGTGGGGGCCTCGACCGCCGCAAGTGTGTTGAAGGACGTGAGATTCGAGGTGTTGACGTGGCCGCCGTCGTAGGGCTGGTCGGACGTCTTGGCCCGAGAACGCTGGCGACGGGGCGCTCCGCGTCGCGCTGTTGATTCAGTCATGTTGCTCAGCAGCGTACCCGCCCTACCGACCGCGGCGCGAGATGCCCCGCACACCTGCTAGCGTTTGCTCCGATGTTGCGCCACAGCCTCCTTCTGCTTCTGTAGGGCGAGCGCCACATATTCGCGTTCGCCCGCACCCCCCGCCCAACGGTCGGGGGGTTCTTGCTTTTTCCACCCTGTTCACACCGCACACTGTTCACAGCGACCACCGATCACGCACATCAGGAGAATCCAATGCCTCCCCAGAACGTCACCCCGACACCAATGCCCTTCGAGAAGTACGCCCCGTTCGTGCCGATCGTGCTCACCGACCGGACCTGGCCGAACGTCACCATCGACACGGCGCCGCTGTGGTGCTCGGTGGATCTGCGTGACGGCAACCAAGCGCTCATCGACCCGATGGATCCCACCCGCAAGCTGCGCATGTTCGAAGAGCTGGTGGCAATGGGGTTCAAGGAGATCGAGGTGGGGTTCCCGTCGGCGAGCCAACCCGACTTCGACTTCGTGCGCCAGCTGATCGAGGAGGATCGCATCCCCGACGACGTCACCATCCAGGTCCTCGTCCAATGCCGCCAGGAACTGATCGAACGCACCTACGAGTGCATCCAGGGCGCGCCTCGGGCGATCGTGCACTTCTACAACTCGACCAACCCGTTGCAGCGCGAGGTGGTGTTCGGCCTCGACAAGGCCGGCATCGTCGACGTGGCGGTCAACGGCGCGAAGCTGTGCCGCAAGCTCGAGCACGCAGCTGGCGACACCCAGATCCGCTACGAGTACTCGCCGGAGAGCTTCACGCTGACCGAGCCCGAGTTCGCCATCGAGGTGTGCGAGGCCGTGATGGACGTGGTGGAGCCCACCCCGGACAACCCGATCGTGCTCAACCTGCCGGCCACCGTCGAGTGTTATTCACCCAACGTGTACGGCGACGTGATCGAGTGGTTCGGGCGCACCATCAAGCAGCGTGACTCGGTGATCATCTCGCTGCATCCGCACAACGACCGCGGTTGCGCCGTGGCCGCTGCAGAGTTCGGCGTGATGGCGGGCGCCGACCGGGTGGAGGGCACGCTGTTCGGCAACGGCGAACGCACCGGCAACGTCGACATCGTCACGTTGGCCATGAACCTGTTCATGAACGGCGTCGACCCCGAACTCGACATCTCCGACATCGACAAGCTGCGACGCACCGCCGAGTACTGCAACCGCTTGCCGGTGCATCCGCGCCACCCGTACGCCGGCGACCTGGTGTACACAGCGTTCTCCGGGAGCCACCAGGACGCGATCAAGAAGGGCTTCGAGGCACTCGACGCCAAGCGCGACGACGACGGCGAGTACCCGGAGTGGGGCGTGCCGTACCTGCCGATCGACCCGGCGCATGTCGGGCGCTCGTACGAGGCCGTGATCCGGGTCAACAGCCAGTCCGGCAAGGGCGGCGTGGCCTACGTCATGAAGACCGAATACGGCTTCGAGCTGCCGCGTCGGCTCCAGATCGAATTCTCCAAGACCATCCAGCACATCACCGAGGACACCGGCACCGAGATCGGACCCGGCGTGATGTGGGATGCGTTCCAGGCGGAGTATCTCGCCGAGGAACCCGTGTTCAGGCTGCGCAGCCACGAGTTGCACACCCGCACCGACGACGGCGGGGCCGGCGGCACCACGATCCAGGCGCAGCTCGACGTCGGCGGCAACGCTCACTCGATCAGCGGCAAGGGCGACGGCCCCGTCGAAGCATTCGTGGCGGCACTGGTGGCCGAGTTCGGCGAACGTGTCGAGGGTCATTTCGACGTGCTCGACTACGCCGAACACGCCATCGGCAAGGGCTCGAACGCGCAGGCAGCGGCCTATGTGGAGACCGTGAGCGACGGCGGCCAGGTTCGCTGGGGCATCGGCGTCGACCCGAACATCACCACGGCATCGCTGCGCGCCGTGCTGTGCGCCTTCGAACGCCACCAGCGCTGACGGTCGGGGGTTCCCCCGGTGGGCCACACCGGCGGCGCTAGTGTTCCGTCAGATGCGTCGGATCCTGGTGTTGTTGGTGCTGCTCGGCGTGGCGGGCGCGGCCGTGTTGAAGTTGCGGGGGCAGGCCACACCAGCCACCGCGCCCGCTGCACCGAGTTGGCCGCCGATCCCCGATCGCTCCGATCCGGTACCGGCGGCGTTGGAGCCGGAGCCGGAACCTGCACCCGTGGCGACGTGGAAACCGATCAATCCCGACGGCACCGTGCCGGAGGGCTACCCGATCAAGGCCAACAGCCAGTCGATGATCTTCCACGTCCCCACCGGACGGTTCTACGAGCGCACCAAGCCCGAACGTTGCTACACCACCGAGGCAGCCGCCGTCGCCGACGGCTACCGTCGGTCGAAGTCCTGAACACACGGCCCGGTGACCCGGTGCCACACCACGATCAAAGGGGAACGACATGAAGGTTTCGGTCGATTTCGACATCTGCGCCTCCACCGGCGCGTGCATGCAGGTGGCCCCGGAGGTGTTCGAGGTGCGCAGCGATGGCTACCTCTACATCCTGCAGGAAGAACCCGGCCCGGAACTGGCCGACAAGGTGAAGCAGGCCGCGGACATGTGTCCCACTGCGGCGATCACCATCGAAGACTGACGCTGCAGCGCCTCAGGTGAGTTTCTTCAGACAGCTCGACGCCTCGTGGGATGCATCGGGTTCGATGCTGTGCGTCGGCCTCGACCCGGATCCGACGCGGATGCCGTTCCCCCTCGACGGCGCTCACGACGCAACCGAGCGGTTCTGCCGCGAGATCATCGATGCCACTGCGGATCTGGTCTGTGCGTTCAAGCCGCAGATCGCCTACTTCGCGAGCCAGGGAGCGGAGGAGGCACTCGAGCGGATCTGCGCCTACGTGCGCGAGACCTATCCGAACGTGACGCTGATCCTCGACGCCAAGCGCGGCGACATCGGCTCCACGGCCAAGCACTACGCCGAGGAGGCGTTCGGTCGCTACGGCGCCCACGCCGTCACGGTCAATCCGTATCTCGGCACCGACTCGGTGGCCCCCTACTTCGAGGTCGGTGGCGGTGTGATTGCGCTGTGTCGCACCAGCAACGCCGGCGGCGACGACATCCAGTCGCTGGTCGCCGACGGCCGACCGATCTATGCCCACGTCGCGTCGATGGTGGCCGACAAATGGTCCACGATGGGCGACTGTGCCCTGGTGGTCGGTGCCACCTACCCCACCGAGTTGGCCGACGTGCGCGCCATTGCGCCTGAGCTGCCGTTTCTCGTGCCAGGCGTCGGCGCACAGGGCGGCGATGCCGCAACGGTGGTCGAGCACGGCGCCGCCGCATCGGGCCGCGGCCTGATCGTCAACTCGTCTCGTGCAGTCCTCTACGCGAGCAACGGCGCCGATTTCGCCGAAGCAGCCCGCACCGAAGCCGAACGCACCGCCGCCTCCCTCCGCCTCAGCTGATCTTCCCGGCGACCTCACCGAATTCGCCGCACCGGTGAGATCTCCGAACACCTGTCGCCTGCGGCTCTCACCGCAACCTCCCGACCGCGTGGGCAGCAGAGAGCGAGGTGTCAGCTGGAGAGGCTGGTGACCTGGAGGATGCCGGGAGCCGCCCGGAGCGCGTCGAGGACCTCGGTGGGCACCACTGCGGTCGGTGCAATCAGCATCACGGCGGTGTCGGAACCGCTGACCCGACTGACGTCCATGTCGGAGATGTTCACACCGGCATCGCCGAGCAGCGTGCCGACCGTGCCGATCACGCCGGGTCGGTCGTCGTTCTGGATGACCACCATGTTGTCCACCGGCGGCACGTCGAACGGTGTGTCGTCGATGTTCACGATGCGCTGCGCCGCCTTCGGCCCAGCAAGCGTGCCGCTGATCGTGTGCCCGCCGCCGCGCAGCGTCAACAGGTTGACGAAGTCGGTGGAACTCGACGAGCTGACATCACGCACCGTGACCCCGTGCTGCTGCGCGAGTTGCGGGGCATTCACGTAGGTGACGGCCTCGTCGGAGATCACACCGAAGAACCCCTTGAGCACGGCGAGTTCGAGGATGCGGGTGTCGTAGCCGGCGATCTCGCCTTCGGTGATGATCTCCAGCTCCCTCGGCAGCGACCCGACGAGCGCCACGAACAGCCCACCGAGACGCTCCGCGAGCGGCAGGTAGGGCCGGATGGTCTCGCTGGCCTCGGCGGCGTTGACGTTGACGGCGAAGGGTACGAACTCACCGGCGAGTGCGAGCTGCACCATCGAGGCAATCGTGTCGCCGGCCTTGTCCTGGGCCTCACGGGTGCTGGCACCGAGGTGCGGGGTGACGATGATCGAATCGAGCTCGAACAGCGGCGACTCGGTCATCGGTTCGGTGGAGAACACGTCGAGCGCGGCCCCGGCGATGATGCCTTCGCGCACGCAGTCGGCAAGGTCGGTCTCGTCGACGATGCCGCCGCGGGCCACGTTGATCACCCGCAGGTTCGGCTTGGCCTTGAGCAGCAGGTCGCGATTGATGAGCCCGATGGTCTCAGGGGTCTTCGGGAGGTGGATCGTGAGGAAGTCGGATTCCGCCACCACCTGATCGAGCGCCAGCAGTTCCACACCCATCTTCTTGGCCCGATCCTCCGACACGAACGGGTCGTACGCGACCAGTCGCATGCCGAAGCCCTTGGCCCGATCGGCGACGAGTTTGCCGATGCGGCCGAGGCCGACGACGCCGAGCGTCTTGTCGCACAGCTCCACGCCTTCCCAGCGGCTGCGCTCCCAGCGGCCCTGCACCAGTGCGGCGTGGGCCTGCGGCACATTGCGCGCCGACGCCATCAGCAGCGCCATCGTGTGTTCTGCTGCGGAGACGATGTTGCTCTGCGGCGCGTTCACCACCATCACGCCACGCCGAGTCGCCGAGTCGACGTCGACGTTGTCGAGGCCGATCCCGGCGCGACCGACCACCATCAGGTCGGTGCCGGCCGCCAGCACGTCATCGGTGACGTCGGTGGCCGAGCGGATGATCAACCCATGCGCCCCGGGCACCACGGACAGCAGTTCGTCGGGCGACAGTCCGAGGCGCACGTCGACCTCGTGGCCGTCGGAGCGGAGGCGGTCGAGGCCACCTTCGGCAATTTCTTCGGTGACCAGGATGCGAGCCATAGACCCTCATGCTTATCGGGCGGGCAGGTCGAGTTCCACGAGGTTTGACGAAGCGTTCACGGCCGAACCGGTACCTTCTGCACGATGACCTCGACCGACCGGGCGAACGAGATCGAACGCTGGTTCGTGCAACGCGGTGTTCCTCACCTGGTCGAGAGCAGGCACGACGCCTCGGTGCTCGACACGTGGACCAGGGCGCTGCCGCTGTTGGTGGTGGCGTACGTTCTGCTGGGGCTGAACGCCCTCGACCTGCGCGAGTGGTCGGTGGCACAGAACTTGGCTGCCGCCGCCGGCGTGATCGCCATGCTGATCGCCGCATGGGTCCTGTCGAATCGCTGGCGAGGCGTGGCCTCGTTCGCCCGACCCACCGACATCGACGCTCCCGAACTCCTGCTGTTCGTGTTCGGCCCGGCACTGCCGGTGCTCGCGTTCGGACAGCCTGGCGACGCCTTCGAGAGCGTCGTACTCGCCGTGGTACTGCTCGGCGTGATCTACCTGTGGTCGTCGTACGGCGTGGGCCCGTTGCTGCGGTGGGGCGCACGACGTTCCGGCGGTCAGCTCACCGGCCTCGGCCCGCTGGTGGCCAAAGCGCTGCCGTTGCTGCTCGTGTTCAACACCTTCCTGTTCGTCAACGCCGAGGTCTGGGAGATGGCCGGCACGCTCGATGGCGCCGCGTACGCGATCGTGGTGTTCACGTTCTTCTCACTCGGGGCAGCCTTCGCGCTGAGCCGGCTTCCGGGGTTCATCCGCCAGGAGAACAGGTTCGACTCGTGGAGCGACATCGAGAGCTATCTCGACGGCACCCCTGCTGAGGGTGCCCCACTTCCGAACGCTGGATCGACGCTCGACCCGCTCCGACGGCGTCAACGCCTCAACATCGGCTTGATCGTGCTGTTCGGCCAGACCCTGCAGATCACGCTCGTCGTGCTCGCCTTGACCGGGTTCTTCGTGTTCTTCGGCTTCATGGCGATCGGCGCCGACACGATCACCAACTGGACGGGACTGGATTCGGTGCGGGTGATCTCGCAAGCGGGCCTCGGTGGTCGAACACTGGTGCTCACCGACCCGCTCATCCGCGTCTCGGTGTTCCTCGGAGCGTTCTCGGGCATGTACTTCACCGTGGTGCTCACCACCGACGAGACCTACCGCGCCGAATTCGCCAGTGACGTCGGCCCCGAGATCCGCCAGATCCTCGCCGTGCGCTCCGCATATCACCTCGAACTCGGCACCCATCCATCATGCCGGACCTGAACCGCGCCACCGACCCGGTCGAGATCCGTACCGTCACCGACGGCGACGACCTGCAGGAACTCGGCGCGGTGCTCCAGCAGGTATGGGGCACCGACGCCCCCATCGTGAATCTGGAGATGGCTCGTGCGATCGGGCACAGCGGTGGCTACCTCGCCGGGGCCTACACCCGAGATGCCGGCCAGAAGGTTCGGATGGTCGGCGCCTCGGTCGGCATCCTCGCTCGCCACGAGGGACGACCCGCCCTGCACAGTCACGTCACCGGGCTGTTGCCGCAGGCTCGCCGTACCGGCGTCGGGCGCCTCCTGAAGTTGCACCAACGGGAGTGGGCTGCATCGTGCGGCCTCGACTGGATCACGTGGACGTTCGATCCACTGGTGCGTCGCAATGCCTGGTTCAACATCGCGGTGCTCGGCGCCGAGGTCCACAGCTACCTGCCGAACTTCTACGGCACGATGACCGATGCGATCAACATCGGCGACGAGTCCGACCGCTTGCACGTTGCGTGGCCTGTCGCGGCACCGCTCCCGACTCGACCGCGAGACGCCAGCGACGTCGAGCACTTTGAACTCGTGGCCACCCCAGTTGACGTGGTGGCGCTGCGACGCAGTGATCCTGCGGCAGTTGCCGAGTGGCGACGATCGACTCGGGCAGCGCTCGGCGGTGCGATCGCTGCAGGGCGATCTGTGCTCGGATTCACCGTCGACGGCAACTACGTGATCGGATCAGCAACATGAGCTTCACGATCGAGCACGTCGAACTCCGCCGGATCGCCATGCCACTGGTCGCCCCGTTCCGCACCAGCTTCGGCAGCGAGACCGCACGAGACATCCTGCTGGTACGTGTGGAACTCGCTGACTCCGCCGCTGGCGGCGGCGCCGACACCGTCGAGGGGTGGGGCGAATGCGTCGCGCTGTCCGAGCCGAGCTACTCGCCCGAGTACGTCGACGGGGCCCAACAGGTGATCGTGCAACACCTGCTGCCTCGCCTGATGGCCGCCGGGCCGATCGGTGCGGCCGACGTGGCGCCAGCGCTCGCCAAACTCCACGGCCACCCAATGGCCAAGGCGGCAATCGAGATGGCGGTGCTCGACGCCCAGTTGCGAGCGGCCGGTCAATCGTTCGCCTCGTTCCTCGGGGCCGAACGCACCCACATCCCGAGCGGGGTCAGCGTCGGCATCCACGACTCGACCGAGGAGTTGCTGGCCTCCGTGCAGGGCTACGTCGACGACGGCTACGTGCGCATCAAGCTCAAGATCGAGCCTGGTTCCGACATCGAGCAGGTGGCCGCGGTGCGCGACCTGATCGGAGCAGACACACCGTTCCAAGTCGACGCCAACACCGCCTACCGCCGTACCGACGGCGCGCACCTCGCCCGCCTCGACGAGTTCGGCCTCCTGCTGATCGAGCAGCCACTGCCGGAGGACGACATCATCGGCCACGCCCGCCTCGCGGCCGAGGTGGAGACGCCGATCTGCCTCGACGAGTCGCTCGTATCGGCCGCCGGCACCGCCGACGCGATCGAACTCGGCGCCTGCGAGATCGCCAACATCAAGCCGGGCCGGGTCGGCGGCTACCTCGAAGCGGTGCGCATCCACGACCTGTGCGTCGCCGAGGGCGTCCCGGTGTGGTGCGGCGGCATGCTCGAAACCGGCATCGGCCGAGCGGCGAACGCGGCGCTTGCCGCGCTGCCCGGATTCACGTTGCCGGGTGACATCAGCGCCTCCACCCGGTTCTACGCACGCGACATCGTCATCGACCCGATCAGCATCTCGAACGGCCACGTGACCGTGCCGACCACGCCGGGCCTCGGCTTCGACATCGACCGCAGCTTCCTCGACTCGGTCACGACGAGCCGCGTGGGCATCGACCGGCGCGGTACAGTCACCGAACTATGACGCACCCGTTCCTGTCAGAAGAGTGGATGGCCGCAGCTCACGAGATCCGTGAGAAGTACGCCGACCAGGTCCCGCCGGTCACCACCGTGATCCGGATCAATCAGGTGATCACCGATGTGCCGTTCGGCGACGGTGAAGTGAAGAGCTACCTCGACACGTCAACGGGCCATCTGATGATGGAACTCGGCGAACTCGACGAGGCCGACGCCACGATCACCACCGACTACGACACCGCCAAAGCGATGTTCGTCGACCAGGACCAGGCCATTGCCATGCAGGCCTTCATGTCCGGCAAGATCAAGGTGCAGGGCGACATGATGAAGATGATGGCGATGCAGACGTCAATCCCGTCGAACGACTTCACCGACACCATCGCGGACGAGATCAAGTCGATCACCGCTCCCTGACCCGGGCTCGGTTCCCCGAGCCCGGGTCTCCGGGAACCCACGGTGGTTCCCCGAGCCCGGGTCTCCGGGAACCCACGGTGTCCAGGCGCGGTGTGACACTTGAGAGATTCCACGGGCTGCGTCGTGCAAATTCGATCAGCCGTCGCCACACTGCAGGCATGGCTGTCGTGACCGAAGAACAGATCATCGAAGCACTGCGCCCCGTCGAGGACCCCGAACTCCACCGATCGATCGTGGATCTCGGAATGCTCCGGGGCGTCTCCGTACGTGACAACGGTGTGGTCGGGGTGCTGATTGCACTCACCGTGCCAGGCTGTCCGCTCAAGGGAGAGATCACCCGTCGGGTGTCCGAGGCGGCCACCGAACTCGATGGTGTCGAGTCGATCGATCTCGAATTCACCGTGATGAGCGACGAGGACCGCGAGAACCTGCGGCGCACCCTGCACGGCGACGCCGGCGCAACCGCCGGCTCCAACCAGGCCCACGGCCACGCCGAGGGTCGCGAGATCCCGTTCTCGAAGAACACCTCCAAGACCCGCCCGCTGCTGATCTCCTCCGGCAAGGGCGGCGTCGGCAAGTCGAGCGTCACCACCAACCTCGCCGTGGCGCTCGCATCGCAGGGTTACAAGGTGGGTGTGGTCGACGCCGACATCTACGGCTACTCGATCCCGCGCATGCTCGGCACCGACCGCGACCCCACCGTGATCGACGAGATGCTGATCCCGCCAGAGATGTGGGGCGTCCGCTGCATCTCCATCGGCTACTTCGTGCCGGAAGGCCAGGCCGTGATCTGGCGTGGGCCCATGCTGCACAAGGCGCTCGAGCAGTTCCTCACCGACGTGTTCTGGGACGAGCCCGACTTCCTCCTCGTCGACATGCCGCCCGGAACCGGCGACATTGCCCTCTCGCTCGCCCAGTATCTGCCTCGCGGCGAAGTGTTCGTGGTCACCACGCCGCAGCCCGCAGCCCAGAAGGTGGCCTCACTGTCAGCAGCGATGGCCGCCAAGGTCAACCTTCCGGTGCGCGGCATCATCGAGAACATGTCGTGGTTCACCGGCGACGACGGCAAGCGCTACGAGATCTTCGGATCGGGTGGCGGCGAACTGCTCGCTCAGGAACTCGAGGTTCCACTGCTCGGCAAGCTCCCGCTCGTACCCGAGCTGCGTGAGGGTGGCGACAACGGCCGGCCGATCACTGCGGTCGCCCCCGAGTCGGAAGCCGCAAAGATGTTCCAGGACATCGCGTCGAAGATCGCCGTCGAGATGAAGCCGAAGAAGGTCTTCTCCGACAAGCTCAAGATCCTCTGAGACCTCGTCACATCGTGGGTCTGACCCCTGATGTAACACTTCGCTGATGGACGTGGTGCCGAGATACCGATTCGATGCGATGGTTGCCGACGCGCTCGACGACCTCCCCGACGAACTCCTGCATGTGCTCGACAACGTGGTGGTGCAGGTCGTCGACCGAAACCCCGACGATCCGACGATCCTGGGGTTGTACGACGGCGTACCACACACCGAACGCACCGGCCACGAGGGCCCCGACATCGTGTCGATCTATCGCGTGCCGCTGTGCGAGATGTGCGACGACATCGACGAGCTTGCCGACGAGGTCTACGTGACCGTGATCCACGAGATCGCCCACGCAGCCGGCATCGACGACGACCGCCTCCACGAACTCGGCTGGGCCTGACCGCGCCACCAGCCTTCGGGCTCAGGCGTTGGCGCCGCCCGATCCGGGCCCGACCGGTCCCGGACTCCGGGACGTCTGCGGCGCAGATCGTGCCGTGGGACGTATGCGGCGCAGATCGGGGGGGATGGTAGACACCGTGGGGTGGAGAGCGGGCGCGCCGGGTTCGGCCCCAACGAGGCGGTCGGTCTGGCGGTGGACGCGAACCGGGGTTGTGTGGCCGTCGGCGAGCGCGGCGACGTGACGCGCTCGGGGCCCCGGCGAGTGGCGCTCGGAGATGACCCGTCTCGAGCATGACGTCGGCCCGCGCTGGGTGTGGTGGACCTCGCAGACCCCACGCCTGCTCGTCGCCGCCGGCATCCGGCCCGCCCGCTGCTGGGACATCGATGCCGTCCACCGATTGCTCCACGGCGGGTGGCGTGCCGGCCCGGGCCTCACGTGGGCAGCCGCACACGACCTTGGCGTCGATCACCTCCCCGCCGTGGCGCAGGTGGATCTGTTCAGCGCAGCGGCCGCCGAACACGACCCGATCGATCCGAACGATCCAGTGCGCCCCGACGGCCACCTCGATCCAGCCTGGGTCGACGGCGGCTGGCGGGACAGCACCGAGCGCATGGAATCGTGGGCCTCGCTGGCGCTCGACATGTCCCGACGCCAGGCACGTCAGCTCGACGAACTGGTGGATCGCCCGGCGGCTCCCGCCACCGCACGAGCCGAGTCGGTCGCTGCGCTCCTGGCTGCCGAGCTCGAACACGACGGACTCCCGATCGACATCGCCGAAGCCGAACGCATCATCGCCACGTCGATCGGGCCGAGGCCCCGCTCGGGCGTCGATGAAGCGCGCCTCGCCGCCGAACGAGACGAACGCGTGCTCCGGCACCTCGCGCCCGACCTGCGCGCCGGCGTCGACCTGCGCAACCCCGCCAACGTCAAGTCGCTGCTGCGGCGCGCCGGTATCGAGGTGGACGACACGCGAGCGTGGCGACTCGAACGGCTCCGCGGCGAACACCCGGTGGTCGATGCGCTGCTGACATGGCGAAAGGCCGAACGCATCGCCAGCACGTTCGGCTACCGGTGGCTCGACGAGCACGTCGGCGTCGACGGGCGACTCCGAGGGACCTGGTCGGCCTCCGATGGTGCCGCTGGCCGGATGACCGCCACCGCGGGGCTGCACAACATGCCTGGCGAACTCCGGCCGGCAGTCGTCGCCGACGACGGCCATGTGTTCGTTCGAGCCGACCTCGGCCAGATCGAACCGCGCATCCTGGCGGCGGTGTCCGGCGACCACGCGCTCGCCGCCGCCACCCACCAGGCCGACATGTACGCACCGGTCGCGCAGCGCCTGAGCGTGACTCGCGACGTGGCGAAGGTGGCCGTGCTCGGCGCGATGTACGGCCAGACCACCGGCCACGGCGCAGCAGCGCTGCGCGGGCTCGACTCGGCCTACCCCGTTGCGATGCGGTTCCTCACCGATGCTGCAAGCGCCGCTGAAGCGGGCGACGACCTCCGCACTCGAGGCGGGCGTCTCGTGCGCATGTCGAGCGACGATCCAGCGATCGTGGATGAGCGGGACCGGCGATCGCTGACCGCCGCACGCGGGCGATACGGACGCAACGCAATGGTGCAGGGTGCCGCCGCTGAGTTCTTCAAGATGTGGACCGTGATCGTGCGGGCGAAACTGCCCGAGCAGGGCCGGGTGGTGTTGTGCCTGCATGACGAGCTGCTCGTGCACGCGCCAGCTCACGACGCCGACGCGGTTGCGCTGATCGTCGACCGTGCCCTCGCCGAAACCGCCGAGCGCTGGCAGCAGCTCGATTGGCGCGCCGACGTACGGTTCGTGACCGACACGAGTGTGGTCACCCGCTGGTCCGACGCGAAGTGACCGACGCGACGTGACCGCGCGACGTGACTGCGCGGAACGACCACGCCAGGCAACGACGGCGTGTGACCACGAACTGCTGGTGGGGCGGATGTCAAGACGATGGCCGCCCACTACCGTGTCCCCGGTGAGCAACGTACCTCCCGCCGACGACAACGACTGGTCGACGCCTCCGCCTCCACCGCCGCCATCTGGGCTCACGCCGCCCCCTCCCCCAGCGGGGCTCACCCCACCACCGGGGTACGTTGCCTACGACAACCAACCAGCGGTCGCCGGCAAGGTCCGACGAGTGAGCGGACTCGCCGCAGCGATCACCGTGACCACGCTGGTGGCCGGCATCGGTGGTCTCGTCAGTGCCTTCGTGTCGGCGGGCCTCAGCACCGACGCCGAGGCCTTTCTGGCGGAGAGCATCACCGAGGCCAGGTTCGAGGAACTCGTCGCACCGGTCACCGCGCTCCAGTTCTTCGTCTCGGCGGCCACGCTGGCCACGGCCATCCTCACGATCATCTGGATGTATCGAATTGCCGGCAACGTTCGAGCGTTCGGACGGGCCACCACGTGGAGTCCGCTGTTCGCCATCTTCGGTTGGCTCCTCCCGCCCGGCGTGCTCTACATCATCCCCTTCCTCATGCTCCGCGAGCTCTGGAAGGCGTCGGACCCCGCTCCCGGCGCCCGCAACGAGGGATGGCGTACATCGGGCGACAACCCGGTGCTGTGGCTCTGGTTTGCGCTCTTCGGTCTGCTGACGGCGGCACTGTTCGTGGCGCAGTTGGCATCGGGTGATCTCGATTCGGTTGCCACACCGAGCACCACCACGGTCGCTGAGGGCCTCGCCGACTTCGGGGCGCTCGGCTGGCTCGCTGCACTTGCCAACTTCGTCGCCGCAGTGGCCTGGGTGCTCTTCGTCCGCCAATTGACCTCCCGGCAGCGCACGCTGACGAACGAGGCCTGATCGGCCAGCGCCGATCACGCCATTCGAGTCGCCATGGGCAAGCCCGACCACATCTACCTGGTACGCCACGCCAAGGCCGGCGAGCGTCGCGTCTGGGATGGCGACGACGAAGTCCGCCCGCTGAGCAAGCTCGGCTGGAAGCAGTCGGAGGCGATCTCCAAGCGCCTCACGGCGAAGGGGGCCACCTCGCTGCACGCCAGCCCGTATGTGCGCTGTGTCCAAACGCTCGAGCCGCTCGCCGGTCGGATCGGAGCCGAGATCCATCACGACCCACGCCTCGCCGAGGGCGAACCGTTCGAGCCGGTCCTCGAACTGCTCGCCAGCGTGGGAACCGGTGCGGTGCTGTGCAGCCACGGCGACATCATCCCCGAGGTGATCAACGCCCTGCATCGCCGAGGAATGGAAGTGCGGTCGTCGCCCGATTGGCGAAAGGGCGCGATCTGGGTGCTCGAGCGCAAGGGCAACCGCATCACACGCGCCAAGGCGTGGCCGCCCCCGTCGACGTCCTGATCCGGTGCCCGCGCCGGTTCGGTGGCGGCGATGCGCCCCGCCGTGTCGACCGCAGGTGACGGCTCAGTTCGCGGCGCGGATCTCGTCAGCGAAACTGGCCACCAGCGACGCCACCTCGCCGGGGGGATTGCTCGCCTCGCAGCGCTCGATATGGGGCAATGCCGCTTCGGCATCGCCGCGGAACTGGTACTCGACGATCGCCAGGAAACACTGCGGATCGGCATAGTCGGGCTCGAGTTGCGCCGCCTGCCCGAGGGCGATCACCGCAGCGTCGAACCGGGCATCAGCGTCGGTCTGGTCGGGGTTCTGGCGTGTGAGCAGTGCCAGTGTCCACCCGAAGTAGGCAACCGCCTCGGCGTTGTCTCGGCCTCGCGCACGCTCCATCTCGATCACCTCGGCGAAAAGGGCGTTGGCCGAGGAGAAGTCGCCGGCACTCATCGCGTCACGAGCGTTGGTGAGCACGATGCGCGACTCGTCGCCCGGCGTGAGCCCGGTCATCTCCTGACCCGACGACCGTTCGCCCCATGCCCCGGCCAGCACGAACCCCACGCCGACCGAGCCCACGACGATTGCGGCGGTGACCGCGATCGTGCGGCTCCAGCGGCGCGGCCGTGCCGACGGGAGCGCTGCGTGGCCTTCGTCGATCTGACGCAGCACCGTGGCTGCACGCATCGTGTAGCCGTCCTTCAAGGACCGGTAGTCGAGATCGTCGACATCGCCGGCGTCGTGCTCGCGTTCGAGGTCGTTGAGCGAACGCAGCAGAAACCGCCGCTCCTCCTCGAGCGATGCCAGCCGGTCGAGCCGGGCTCCGCTGGCAGTCATCGGCCGGTGTCCTCACGATCGGCGGCCAGCGCAGCCTCGACCAGTGCCCGGTCGTCGTCGGTCGGCTCGGTCTGATCGCCTGCTTCACGTTTCCATCGACGGAACACCACCACGAGCGCCGCCAAGCCACAGAGGAATGCCACCGCCGGCAGCACCCAGACCAGCGCATCGAACCCGGTCGCCTTGGGCACGAGCAGCACCTGCGCGCCGTATCGGGTCTCGATGAAGGCCACGATCTCACCGTCGTTCAGGTCGTTCTCGGCCACGAGTTCGGCCAACTGGTTCCGCAGTGCGACCGACGCGTTGTTCTGCGACTCGAACACGCTCTCGCCATCGCAGATCGGGCATGCCACTCGCTTGGCGAGTTCGTCGATGCGGTCTTCCTGACTCTGCGGACCGGTGTCGCGGGTGGTGCCGACGGCGAGGAACCCCGCCAACACGAACACCAGCAACACCCAGCCAGGCCAGCGCTTCGCACGTGTGTTCAGCGAACTGGCCATCAGCCGTACTGCTCTCGGTACTGCAGCAGAATCGAGTTCAGTTGCTCGGCGGTGACCTCGGAAATCAGACGCAGCTGCACCACGCCGCTCGGGTCGATGATCCAGGTTTCCGGCACCTGCGCCACGCCGAACGCCACGGGGATCTCGTCGTCGGAGTACACCGCCGGCCAGTCGCCACCGTTCTCCGCGAAGAACGCTTCGATCTCGGGTTGCTCACCTCGGGTGATCACCGAGTACATCTCGGCGCCGTCGGTGCCCAGCGTGGCCTGGTCCTCGGAGAACGTGACGAGTTCGGGATGCTCGCGGATGCACGGCACACAGGTGGGGTCGAAGAAGTTGAGCACGACCCAACTGCCCTTGCGACGTGACAGGTCGAACGCTGTCCCGTCGGACAGCGTGCCCGTTGCCTCGGGGGCAGGGCGGCCGATCAGGTCGGAGTCGGCGCTGGAGCCGCCGTCGTCGGGTGATGCTCCGATCAGCACCACGAACAGCCCGACCATCAGCACGGCGATCATGCCCACCACGATCGGTGCGAGGCGACGCGTACGAGCGTCGGGTGCAGCCTCGTCGGTGTCGGCCGGGTCGGGCGAGGCCGACGGGGAGTCGAGTAGATCACTCACACCGGCTCCTCGACCTTCTCATCGGCATCATCGCCAGCGAGGGCCGACCGGGAACCGCCCGTTGTGTCGGCATCGGCAGCGTCAGCCACACCAGCGGCATCGTCCGACGGCGGGCCGTCGACCGCAATGGGTGCCGACACCGGGTCGACGGCGATGCGCCGACGTGATCCGGGGAACGCAGCGAGCAGCGTGCCGACGGCCATGATGCCGCCACCGATCCACAGCCACAGGATCATCGGCTTGATGAACACCCGGATCGTGGCCTCGGTGTCGCCCGGCGCCACGCCTTGACCGAGCGTGAGGTAGATGTCCTCGTTCCACCCGGTGCGCACCGACGGCGTACCGATCTCGGCGCCGATGTTGAGATAGGTGGTGGCTGCCGGACGGTAGACCTGCTCACCGTCGAGCAGCACGTTCGCGGCGACGCGCCGCTCACTCTCACGATCGTTGAGGCGCTCGTCGACGGAGATCAGCTCGAACGTGTGACCGCCCCACGACGCCTCCTCGCCCTGCACCAGATCGAGCGTGGCCGAGTGAGTGAAGCTGTTCGACGACGCCAGCGCCACGGCGATGATGATCACACCGATGTGCACCACCATGCCGCCGTTGGCTCGGCCGACGAAGCCTCGCCAGCCCTGACGACGGGTGGCGAGCGCAAGCTGACGAACTGCCGAACCCATGGCGAATCCCGCCAGTGCGAAGGCGATCAGCGGCGCCCAACCGTCGGCCCCGACGAACACCGCAATGGCCAATCCGAGCGCCCCTGCCCACGCCGGCCAGAACAGACGGGTGCGCAGCAACTCGCCGGAGGCCTTGCGCCACGGCAGCACCGGAGCGACGCCCATCAGGAACAGCAGCATGAGTCCAATGGGCTGCGACAGTCGGTCGAAGTAGGGCGCACCGACGAGGGTCTGTCGATCGTCGAGCGCTTCGACGAGCAGTGGGAACAAGGTGCCGAGCAGGATCACGAATGCCCACACGGTGAACAGCACGTTGTTGGCGAGGAACGAGCCCTCGCGAGAGAGCGGCGAATCGATCGAGCCGGGCGAGCGGAGCCGGTCGCCTCGCCAGGCGATCAGGCCGAGCGACACCACCACGATCAGGCCGAAGAAGCCGAGCAGCCAGTTGCCAACGGGGCCCTCACCGAACGCGTGGACCGAGCTGATGACGCCCGAGCGCGTGAGGAACGTACCGAGGATGGTGAGTGCGAACGTGGCCACCAGCAGGCTGAGGTTCCACACCCGCAACATCCCGCGGCGTTCCTGCACCAGCACCGAGTGGATGTAGGCAGTGCCGGTGAGCCACGGGAGCAGCGAGGCGTTCTCGACCGGGTCCCATGCCCACACACCGGACCAGCCGAGCACTTCGTAGCTCCACCATCCGCCGAGCAGGATGCCGATCGTGAGGAACGCCCACGAGAACAGCGCCCATCGCCGTGTCTCCATCAGCCAGCCTTCGCCGAGCCGACCGGTGACCAAGGCGGCGATGGCGAATGCGAACGGCACGGTGAAGCCGACGTAGCCGAGATACAGGATCGGTGGATGGAACAACACCAGGATGTGGTTCTGCAGCAGCGGGTTCGGTCCCGGGCCAGAGGTGACACCGACGGCGCCGGCCGCGAACGGGTCAGCCGGTCCGAAGCTGAGCATGGCGAAGAATGCCAGCACCACGAACATCACGATCAGCGCCCAGCCCACGAGGACGTCGTCGGTTCGGTTGCGGAATCGCCAGGCGACCGCTGCGGTGAAGCCAGCGAGGATGAGCACCCACAGCAGGATCGAGCCCTCGAGCGCCGACCACATTGCCGCCACGTTGTACAGCGCCGGCGTGTCGGCAGACCCGACCTGTTGCACGTACGCCAGCGAGAAGTCGCGGGTGATCAACGCACGCTGCATCATCACCACGCTGAGCACGATGCCGGCGAACGCCAGCCACGCGTAGAAGGGGCCCTGCTTGAGCAGCTTGGAGTCGTTCTGGCGAATGCCGTACAACACCGCGAGCGCACCGAACACCGAGGCAGCCAACGTCAGCAGGAGACCTGCGCTGCCGAGCGCCGAGTTGATGCTTGCAGCAAACATCATCGAGTCACCTGCTGAGCCAACGAACGGCGCTCCATCATGTGGTGGCGGCGTCGGGGCAACCGGCCAGCTCGGCGTCGGTCACCCGCTCGTCGTTCACTGCAACGTATTCGTCGGAGTGCTTCACCTCGACACGATCGCCGAGCAGCGTGCCGTTCTCGACGACACCGTGGACGACGACCGGGATGCACTCCTTGAAGATGCCGCCGGGCTCGCCGTCGTAGCTGACGGGCATGGTTTCACCGTTGAACGAGATCGTGAACACCGTGGTGTTGGCCACTCGCTCGACGGTTCCTTCGTCGACCGTGCCCTGCAGGCGGATGCGGCGCTCCTCGTCGCATCCGTCGCGATTGCCGACCTCGTCGACGTTGCAGTAGTAGTCGACTGCCTGCGTGAGGAACTGGGTGACGATCACGCCACCGGCGACCACCACGAGGCCGAGCACCAGCATCGGCAACCAGTTGCGCCGCTTGCGCACTGGCGCCGCCGGACCCACTGGGGACCGTGGTGAGAGGTCCATGTCGTCGTTGGTCGAGTCGTTGGTGGCGGTGTTCGTCTCGTCGTTCATCTCACTGGCATTCTGCTCGCTCAGAGCCATGGCTTGTCCGCGTCAGGGACCTGTTTTCCGAGTCGTTTTCCAGCTCGCAGCACCCGCCACGACATGAACGACACGGTCACGAAGGTCAGCACGTACCCACCGATGATGAATCCTGCGTCTTCCATCAGACGGTTCCTTCCTGGGTGGGGGCACTCGAGGTGGGAGCGCTCGATGCAGCTGCCTCGGTGCGGCGATCGGCGAGTGCTGCGTCGAGGCCTTGGTCGTCGAGCAGGTCTTCCATCGCCATCACCCGGGTGCGGTGCAGCACGAGCCAGAGGTACAGCAGCGAGAAGGCGATCACGCCGACGAACAGGCTGAACAGCATCAGGCCGTCCATGCTCACGTCGCCATCGGTGCCGAGCACCGTGGCTTCCTGGTGCAGGCTTCGCCAGAGGCGCACGCTCCAGTGCACGAGTGGAATCTCGAGCACGGCGATCATCCCGATCACGGCGCTGCGACGGGCGCGCTGTTCGTGGGTGCCGCCGAGGCGCCGCACGGCCAGGTAGCCGATGTAGGTGACGAACAACAGCGCAGTGGTGGTGAGTCGGGCGTCCCACTGCCAGAACACGCCCCAGGTGAGGCGGCCCCACATCGCACCGATCACGAGGGTGACGGCGACGAACGCTGTGCCGATCTCGGCGCTGGCTCCGGCGAGGCGATCCCAGCCCAGCGATTTCTTCTTGCCGAAGAAGTACATGCCCGAGGCGAGCGCGGTGACGCTGAACGCAAGGTAGGCAATCCAGATGGTGGGCACGTGCACGTACAGCAGGCGCACGCTCTCGCGCTGGTCGCGGTCCTCCGGCGAGAAGCCGAGGCCGAAGGCAACCAGCCACCCCATGGCGATGATGGTGGCAATACCGATGATCCGGGTGCCGCGCGTGCCGGTGCCGACTCCGGTGGAGGATCGGACGTCGTCGCTCGCGTCGGCTCGGTCACCGGTGAGCATGGGATCCGTCGTGGTCATGTCCGTTCCTGCTGCTTGGGGATAGTGGTGATCATTCGTCGATCAGCGGTCCGAAGGCCAAGGCTCCGCCGACACCGAAGGCAACGGCGAAGACGGCCAGCAGGCCCACCCAGGGCCAGCCGTCCGACACCACCGCACCTGCCGTGCCGAGCGCTGCTTCGACCGCTCGTGTTGCTCCGATCAGGACGGGCGCCACCGCGGGAAACGTGAGGAGCGGGAGCAATGTCTCGCGTCCCGCGAATCCTGCGGCAAGGCCTCCGTACAGGGTACCGACCGCGGCGAGCCCGCACGTCGCGGAGATCAGGGTTATGACGAGAAGCACACCGCCGTCGGCGGGCACGGTCTGGCCATACAGGATGATCGCAGCGAACAGCAGCACCACCTCGAGCACCAGCAACTGCGCTCCGAGCGCCAGTGCCTTGCCGAAGTAGATCGCACGAGGATCCACTCCGGCGACCCGGAGTGCATCCAGTGCCCCGTCGTCGGTCTCCACTGCGAACGACCGCTGCACCAACACCAGCATCGAGAACAAGGTGGCCAGCCAGACGAGACCCGGGGCGACGCGCTGCAGCACCGAATCGGCGTCGAGCGCAAAGGCGAAGATCACCATCGTGACCCCCGCGAACGGCAGCACCTGGTTGACGAACACGCGGCTGTGCCACTCGATGCGCAGATCCTTCATGGCGATCAGGCGAGCGACCCGCAACGCGTTCACGACGACGCCTCGATGACGCGGCCACCGACCACATCGACGGTTCGCGTCGCAAGCGCTCCCGCCCGTTCCAGCTCGTGGCTGGCGACCAGAATCGTTGCGCCGGCCGCGGCTGCATCGTGCAGCGTGCGGTCGAGTTCGTCCCGCGCCGATGCATCGAGGCCGGCATGTGGTTCGTCGAGCAGCCAGAGCTGTGCACGCCGCGCGATCAGACATGCCAACGCGGTGCGGCGTTTCTGGCCGGCGGAGAGCTTGCGCACCTCGACGTTGGCGAGTCGGTCGGCCACGGCGAGCCGGCGCATCGCCGTCGCGGTCTCGGCATCGGTTGCCCCCACCGTGGAGCCCCAGAACTTCACGTTCTCGGCCACGGTGAGATCGAGGTAGAGCCCGTTCTGGTGCCCGAGCAGGCCAACGGTGCGTCGAATCGCCTCGCGATGGTGGGTGAGGTCGAGGCCGAGCACCGTGCCGCTGCCACGCACGATCGGCAGCAACCCGGCACACACTCGCAACAAGCTCGTCTTGCCGGCGCCGTTGGGTCCACGCAGCAGCACGATCTCGCCCGCCTCGACCCGCAACGTTGCGCCGGCGAGCACGGGGAACTGCCCCAACACGGCCACGGCATCGTCGAGGTGAACGACCGGCTCGGGCATCGCCGAACACGCTACGGCCAAATCCGGCACCGGCCGCGATCTCAGACCGCGACCGCACTCGCTGGCCGCGAGCACTCAGCGGTGGCGACCGGATAGTTTCGACGTCTGTGTCAGTGATGGAGTCGGGTGTGGAGCCGGGCAGCACCACGCCCCGACGCGTCCGCAAGTTCGATCGGCCGCCCCCGCCCCACGACTGGCGATGGTGGGTCGGTGGCGTCGGCAAGGCGCTGATCGCGACCGGGCTGCTGATGTTCGGATTCGTTGCCTACCAACTGTGGGGCACCGGCATCGAGACCGCCCGGGCACAGACGTCGCTCGAGAACGAGTTCGAAGAACTGCTCGCGGCACCCGTGCCCCCGGCGACGACCGAGGCTCCGGCCGACACTGTGCCCGTGCCGACGGAGCCCGAGGTGGTCGCCTCCGACCCGCTTCCGCCCGACCTGACCGAGGGTGACGCCATTGCCCGCATCGAACTGCCGCGCATCGGCGTCGACAAGATCGTGGTGGCCGGCGTCGAGAAGGACGACCTCAAGAAGGGTCCTGGCCACTACCCGGAGACTCCACTGCCCGGCCAACTCGGCAACTCCGCCATCGCCGGCCACCGCACCACCTACGGCCAGCCCTTCTTCGACGTCGACCAGATGGAGAACGGTGACGAGATCATCGTCACTACGCTCGCCGGCCGGTTCGTGTACCGGGTGACCGGCCAGCAGATCGTGACGCCGAGCGACTACCAGGTGATCACCACCACTGATCCGACCATTGCCACGCTGACGCTCACGTCGTGTGAACCGAAGTACAGCGCCCGCCTGCGAATCATCATCACCGCGGAACTCGACCAGGAGGCAACCGACGGCGTCGTGACCGAAGCCACGATCAACTACGGGCGCCCGCTCGAGGCCATGTTGCCGGCGGAGGACCTCGACCCGAGCAACACCGTCGCCAGTTCCGACGGACTCGGCGACGACGCCTCCACCGGCGTCGACCAGGCCCAGATCGACAGCGGCATCGCGGACGCGTTCTCCGATGGTTGGTTCAGCGATCCGGGCGCCAACAGCCAGGTCGCATTGTGGGGAGCGCTGCTGGCGTCGATCGGCGCGCTCTCATATCTGCTCAGCAGGCAGGCCCGTCGCGACTGGGTGGGTTTGCTGGTCGGCATCGTGCCGTTCATCGTCACGCTGTACTTCTTCTTCCAGAACGTCAACCGCCTCCTCCCGCCCAACCTGTAACGATTGGTGTCAGACACCAAACGTTACGGCGGAGGCATGGCGGTGGAGGCGTGAAGGTGCGCTCATCGAACGCATCGAACCACGCGCCCTCATCGTCCGCGGGAGTCTCGCGTGCTCCTCGGAATCAACGACGCCATCGCGCTCGAGGAGGCCGTCCTCGCTGACAGCACGCGCGTCCTCGGACCCGACCGCCCCACCATCACCACCCGACCCGGTTGGAGTCGGTCGCAGAGCGAGACGGCTGAGTCGCTCGTCAGTGGCCGGTGAAGTTCGGGCGGCGCTTCTCGAGAAACGCAGTGCGGCCCTCTTCGGCGTCTGTGCTGGCCCAGGCGGCGCTTCGAGCCGCTTCGAACGCGTCATCCGGAACTGGTTCGAGCGCTGCACGCTCGAGCCCGAGCTTGTGGCCGGCGATCGTGAGCGGAGCAAGGCGCGCCAGTTCGTGCGCCCACGCCACGGCGTCTTCGAGTGTGCCCAGGCGGTGGACACCGCCGGTGGCGTGGAGTTGCTCACCGGTGTAGGTCTGTGCCGCAAGCAACATGGCCCGTGCGATCGGCGGCGAGAACTCCGCGGCGAGTCGACGGACTGTCCAGTGATCGACCACCAGCCCGAGCTTGGCGGCCGGGATGCCGATCACGCTCGTCGGGGTGGCCACACGGAGATCGGTGGCGATCGCCAACTGCGCGCCGGCACCGAGAGCCGGACCGTCGATCGCCGCGATCACCGGCACCGGCAACTGCCCGAACCCGCGCAGCACCGAAGCGAGATCGACGTTGAACTGGCCCTCCTCCACGCCGTTCAGATCGGCACCGGCACTGAACGCTGGGGGTTTTCCGGTGAGGACCACGGCCCGGATCGCATCGGGCGACCGAACCCCGATCGCTGCCTGGACGTCGAGCAACTCCAGCAAGGTGGCGTGATCGACGGCGTTGCGGCGCTCCGGGCGATCGAGGGTGACGATCGCCACGAGACCGTCATGGGTGAGATCGACCGTCATCGGGCCGAGGATTCCGCTCGTAGCATGAGGCGACTGTATGTCGAAGCCATCCGCAGTTCCCGATGAGGTCGATCCGGTACGGGTCAAGCGCGCCCAGGTCGCCAAGTGGACGCTGCTCGCGAACCGCGTCGGCTACCTCTTCGTGGCGCTCGCCATGGCGCTGTTCGTGATCGCCTTCGCCGTTGGGTTCTCCGCGGTGATGGCCAACCTGGTGATCATCAGCTTCGTGATCGGGTGCGTGCTGCTCGCCCCGTCGATCATCGTCGGGTATGCGGTGAAAGCGGCCGAACGAGACGACCGCGAACGTGGTTTCTGACATACCAGGTGCATCGGTCAGGGTGGTGCTGCCGTCGACTCCGCAGCAGCGGTTACCATCTGGTAACTGATGTCCACTCGCCTCACCGCTCCGGCTCGCCGTGAGCAGATTCTCGACGTTGCACTGGTGGTGTTTGCCACCCACGGGTTCCACGGAGCGTCGATGAACGACGTGGCCGACGCCGTTGGCGTCACCAAGCCGGTGCTCTACCAGCACTTCGACTCCAAGCGCGACCTGTACCAGGCACTGATCGACGAGGTCGGCAGCCGCCTCCTCGCCAACATCGCCAAGGCAGCCGCCGAAGCCACCGACGGCAAGAGCCAGACCGATCTCGGATTCCGTGCCTACTTCCGATGGGTGTCCGACGACCACGATGGGTTCCGCTTCCTCTTCGGCTCGGGCACCCGCCGCGACGACGAATTCAACGCTGCCGTCACCCGCATCACCGCCGAGGCCGCAAAGGCCGTGGCGCCGCTGATCGCCGTCGACATCGACGAACGCCACCGCACCACGATTGCCCACTCACTCGTCGGCATGGCCGAGGGGGCAAGCCGTCTGCTGGTGGCGCGGGGCGACGAGTTCGACCCCGACGAGATCGCCCACGTCGTGGCAGATCTCGCTTGGGCGGGCCTGCGCGCCGTGCAGCCCAAGGACTGACGCAAGCCACCCGCTTGGTCGGTCGAGCGGCAGTTCGGCACCCGTGGCTCGCCGTCGTCGACGCTGCGGTCGACGCCCCATCGAGCGGGAGCTACCGTCAGCCCATGCGCCCGAACGACAATCCGTACCTTGCCGGCAACTACGCACCTGTTGCCGAGGAGGTGACGGCGTACGACCTCGCCGTGGTCGGCCAGATCCCGGCTGAATTGGAGGGGCGCTGGCTGCGCAACGGGCCCAATCCTGGTCCCGATGTCGATCTCGCCACCCATCACTGGTTCATGGGGCCCGGCATGGTCCACGGCGTGCGGCTGCGAGGCGGCAAGGCCGAGTGGTACCGCAACCGGTACGTGGCCAGCGCCGACGGGTTCAGCCCGAACACCAACGTCGGCGGGTTCGCCGGCACCACCTGGGCCATGGCGGAGGCGGGAGCGCCACCGGTCGAACTCGGCTACGACCTCGAACCTCGCGGCGTCAATGCGTTCGGTGGCACGCTGCCCAACGGCTTCAGCGCTCACCCCAAGTACGACCCCGCAACCGGCGAACTCCACGCAATGGCGTATCACTGGCCCGACCTGTGGGATCACGTGCAGTACGTGGTGGTCGGCAGCGAAGGGCTGGTGACCAAGGTGGTCGACATTCCCGTGTCCGACATGCCGATGATCCACGACATGTCGATCACTCCCACCTACGCCGTGGTGTACGACCTGCCGGTGACGGTGAATCTCGACGTGGTGGCCGATGGCTCTCCGTGGCCGTTCACGTGGGCACCGGACCGGCCCGCCCGGGTGGGCCTGTTGCCCAGAGCCGGCACCGCCGAGAACATCATGTGGTGCGACGTGGACCCGTGCTACGTGTTCCACCCCCTCAATGCCTACGACGCCGACGATGGCACCGTGGTGGTCGACGTGTGCCGCTACGACCGGATGATGGACCGCGACCGTCTCGGCCCGTTCAACGACGTGTTGCCCACGTTCGATCGTTGGGTGATCGATCCGGTCGCTCGCAAGGTCCGCGAGACTCGCCTCGACGATCGCCCCCAGGAGTTCCCCCGACATCATCCCGGCGTCGGGCTGCAGCGTCATCGCTACGGCTACACCTCCGAGGTCACCACCGAGGGCCCAAATCTGCACGGCGCGATCATCAAGATCGACGTCGAGGCAGGCACCACCGAGGCGCACGAGTTCGGTCCAGGCCGTGGCGGCGCCGAGCCGGTCGTGGTTCCCAAGGCCGACGGGGAGGCCGAGGACGACGCGTGGATCCTCACGGTCGTGTACGACGCCACCACCGATTCGAGCGAGCTGCACATCCTCGACGCCGGCGACATCGCCGGGGCCGAGGTGGCCCGCATCTCACTTCCCCAGCGTGTGCCGTTCGGCTTCCACGGCAACTGGGTGTCGGACAGCTCCGTGCCCGACCCGAGCTGAACACCCGTTTGTGTTGCAGTTTCGGCGGACCGGGTCACCGAAAATGCAACGCAAACCTCGCTGGCGGCTGGGATCAGGCGTCGACGGGGACGATCACCAAGTGGGTCGGCGTCCCTGTGTCTTCCGCTGGTTCCTGAACATCGATCTTGGCGCTGGCCAGCGCGTCAGCGACCTCGGGTGCAACGCAGTAGGCAAGGCCATGCACGTCGTCGGTGTGGTCACCCTCCATCGGTGCGTCCACGAACCCCAGCGAGATGCCCGGCTCGCCGTCGGTGGCTGGAGCCACCCGCAGGAGCGCCTCCTCAGGGATGCCTTGTTGATCGCGAACATCGGTGAGCATCGTGGCGGCGGGGTGGGTGACGGTCAGCATGGGCATCCTCCTCGGATGTGGTTGCGTACCTCCAGACCTACCCCCATCACACCCTCAGCACAACACGCCCACGGAAGAAGCAGGGGCGGGCGGGAGCGTCAGGGTCGGTAGAGGAGACCGCGATAACCGTCGACGAAGCCGGCGGTGCGCAGGATCTGCAGCGATCCCCTCGGGCGCGTCGACGAGGCCGTTGCCATCGACCTTGCGCACCTCCACCGAGCGCATCCGATCCTCCTTCACCAGCGACACCAGCGCCTCACCCCACGACACGTCGACGTGCGAATCGGGGAACGTGACCAGGTGGTGGCTGCGGCGGTCGAACCACACCAGGGCTCGGCCGGCATGCGACACCACCAGCGACGACGCGCTGCGAGCAGGCCGCCCCGGCGTCGCCGGCCAGTCGATCGCCGCGCCGTAGGGCTGCGCCGGGTCGGTGGACGCCAGCACGAGCGGGTCGGGGACGTCGCCGGGCGAGATCACCGGGTCGGGGGTCTCACGAGCGGCACGCAGTCGATCGACGGCGCCGGGCACCGCGAACTGCGCAGCGCCGAGGCCGTCGACGAAGTAGCCACGACGCACCTGGCCGCGCTCCTCGAGCACCTTCAACACGCCGTACACGGCGCTGAAGCCGCCGACGAGCCCCTCGGCCATGACCGCCTCGCGGGTGACCACGCCGTAGCGCTCCACGAGCTGCAGCGCCTGCGCATGCGCCGCTTCGGTCGTGCTCGGGATCGGCCGCAACAGCGGCGCCACCAGGCTCCAGCGACCTTGACCGGCGGGCGGGCCGATGCGAGTGAGACGGCCAGGTCGCGGTCTCCCACGCGATCGTGATGCAGCGGCGCCTGCCTTCACCTTGGCCCCACCGAGCACGGCGCGCAGCGGGGTGAGCGAGTCGTTGGTGACCTCGCCGCCCCACACGAGGTCCCACAGTGCAGCCAGCAGCTCCTGATCCTGCGCACCTGGAGCAGCGCTGCGGATCTGACCCCAGAAACTCGCCCCCTGCTCGGACAGCAGCGTTCGGATCGCCTCGTGGAGCGCACCCTCGACCGGCTCGCGCTGCTCCCAGCCCGGTGCGAGCAGCGGCAACTGATCGGCGAAACACAGCCGCACCCGACCATCGCGGGCACCGAGCCCACCAGCACCCACCCAGATCACCTCGCCGGCGGTGCACAGTTCGTCGAGCATCGACGGTCGGAACGACCTGACACGCGCGGGGAGCACGTCACGTTCGATGGTGGAGGCCACCAGCGCCGTCCCGGACAGCACGCCGATGGTCTCCACCAGCGCTTCCATGCCGCGCCGATCGGCTGGGATGCCGTGCCATCCGGTGAGGAAGCGGGCGAACGCCTCCTGCTCGACAGGCTCCACTTCCTTGCGCAGCGCCGCAAGCGAGCGACGACGGAGCTGGCGCAACACGTCGACGTCGCAGAATTCGCGCGTCACTCCTCCCGGCCGGAACTCGCCGACCACGAGACGTTCCTCGCCCTCCAGCGCGGCGAGCGCTCCTGCGATCCGTTCGGGCGGTGCACCGAAGCGGGCAGCGACCTCGGCGGTGAGGAACGGGCCGTGCGTGCGGGCGTACCGGCCGACCAGCTCCTCCAGCGGACGCGACACCGGGTCGGTGAACGCCATCGGCAACCCGAGCGGCAGCGAACAACCGAACGCATCTCGATACTTGGCGGCGTCCTCGGCGGCGGCGAAGCGAGTGTCGCCCGCCAAGGCGATCTCGATCACCCGCTTCTCGGCGAGCAGTTGCCCAAGCCACCCCGCCGATTCGGACGTTTCGCAGCGCAGCTCGATCTCGTCGGTGGTGAGGTCGCCGACGCGCCGGAACACGTCGTGCAGCTCGTCGCTCGATCGGGCGCGGCGCCCATCGACGAGACATTGCAGTTCGAGCTCGACGTCGGCGAGCACGTCGGGGTCGAGAAGGTCACGCAACTCCTCGGCGCCGAGGAGGTCGCGCAGCAGATCCCGGTCGAGCGCAAGCGCCGCCGCCCGTCGTTCGGCGAGCGGGGCATCGCCCTCGTACATGTAGGCCGCGATCCAGTTGAACAGCAGGCTCGACGCCATCGGGCTCGCCTTCCCGGTGTCGACCGTGACCACGCGGATCGCACGAGATCGCAGCTGGCCGAGCACTTCACGCAGCGCCGGCACGTCGAACACGTCCTGCAGGCACTCGCGCGAGGTCTCCAGCAGGATCGGGAACGTCGGGTACTTCGATGCGACCGCCAGGAGGTCGGCGGCACGCTGGCGCTGCTGCCACAGCGGGGTCCGCCGATCGGGACGGCGCCGAGGCAGCAGCAGTGCACGTCCGGCGCACTCTCGGAACCGCGCCGAGAACAGCGACGTCTGCGGCAGCGTCTCCACCACGAGTTCGTCGATGTCCTCGGGGTCGATCAGGAGTGCATCGATCGGGAGTTCGACCGCCGACTCGGGCAGGCGGATCACGATGCCGTCGTCGCCCCACATCGACTCCACCGGGATGTCGAACTGATCCATCAGCCGCCGCTCGATCGCCATCGCCCACGGGGCGTGTACCGGCGTGCCGAACGGGCTCAGGATGCACACCCGCCAGTCACCGATCTCGTCCTGGAACCGCTCGATCACCACGGTGCGATCGTCGGGCACCGCGCCGGTGACCTCGACCTGCTCGTCGATGTACTGACGCAGGTTCCCTGCAGCGAACGCATCGAGCGAGTAGTGACCCATCAGCCGCTCGATCGCCGCCGGTTCGTCGAGGTCGCGCAGCTCGCGCACGAACGCGCCGAGCGCGCGGCCCAGCTCCAGCGGACGTCCCGGTCGGTCGCCGTGCCAGAACGGCATCTTGCCGGGCTGCCCGGGCGCCGGCGTGACCGTGACGCGCTCGAACGTGATGTCTTCGATTCGCCACGTGGATGCGCCGAGCACGAACGTCTCACCCGGCCGGCTCTCGTACACCATCTCCTCGTCGAGTTCGCCGACACGTGTGCCGTCGGGGAGGAACACCCCGAACAGGCCGCGGTCTGGGATCGTGCCACCGGACGTGACGGCGAGGCGCTTGGAGCCGTCGCGAGCACGCAATCGGTCGTTGATGCGGTCCCACACGATGCGCGGCCGCAGCTCGGAGAACTCCTCGCTCGGGTACCGGCCCGACAACAGGTCGAGCACGTTGCCGAGCAGGTCGTCAGAGATGTCGGCGAAGCTCGCACACCGCCGCACCATGGCGCTCACCTCGGCCACCGAACACTCCTCGACGATGGCCACGTGCGCCACGATCTGCTGAGCCAGCACGTCGAGCGGGTTGCGCATGTAGCGGGTGGACTCGATGTCGCCGTCGATCATGCGGCGGGTGACCACCGCCGCTTCGAGCAGGTCGCCGCGATGCTTCGGGAAGATCGAACCCCGCGACGGCTCGCCCACCGAGTGCCCGGCACGCCCGATGCGCTGGAGGCCGCGGCTGACCGCGCCCGGCGACTCGACCTGGATCACGAGGTCGACCGCACCCATGTCGATGCCCAGCTCCAGCGACGACGTGGCAACGATCGCGCGGAGCTCGCCTCGCTTCAGCTGGTCCTCGATCACCACGCGCTGTTCACGCGCCAGCGACCCGTGGTGTGCCATGACGAGCGGGCGCTCGTTGTCGTCGATCTGCACGCGCTGCTCGTCGTACAGTTCGTTGAGCTTGGCGGCGAGGCGTTCGGCGGCGCGACGTGCGTTGCAGAAGATGATCGTGGTCCGGTTGGCCAGGATCCGGGTGAGGATCTCGGGGTAGATGCTGGGCCAGATCGACGTGCGCCGCTCGGTGAGGGCGAAGTCGGCCGGACCCATCGACGTGTCGACCCTGACCTGGCCGAGCGTCGACATGTCCTCGATCGGCACCACCACCTCGACCTCGAGGGTCTTGCGGATGCCGGCATCGACGATACTGATCGGACGGCGCTCGCCGGGGGCCGAGAACCCGCCGAGGAACTCAGCGACCTCGGCCAGCGGGCGCTGCGTGGCCGAGAGTGCAATGCGCTGCGGCGGCCGATCGGTGACCTCCTCCAGGCGTTCCAACGTGAGCATCAGGTGGGCACCACGCTTGGTGGTGGCCATGGCATGGATCTCGTCGATGATCACCGTTTCGACACCAGCGAGCGTTTCACGAGCCGAGGACGTCAGCATCAGGTACAGCGACTCGGGGGTGGTGATCAGCATGTCCGGCGGGCGCCGGATGAGCTTCTGGCGATCGTTGGCGGCGGTGTCGCCCGTGCGCATGCCCACGTCGGGCGCCACGAACGCCTCGCCGAGACGCTCGGCGGCGAGTTCGATGCCCTTCAGCGGGGCCCGAAGGTTCTTCTCGATGTCGAACGCCAGCGCCCGCAACGGCGAGATGTAGAGCACCCGGGTACGGTGCGAGCGCTCCTCGGGACGGGGTGTGGTGGTCAATCGGTCGATAGAGGCCATGAACGCCGTGAGCGTCTTGCCCGATCCGGTGGGCGCGCAGATCAGGGTGTGTTCGCCCGCGGCGATGTGGGGCCAACCCTGCACCTGCGGCGCGGTGGGCTCGGGGAACGATGCCGCGAACCACTCCCGAACGGCCGGCGAGAACGCCCCGAGCACCCGGATGGTCAGCGATCGCGCAACGCTACCCAGCCGCCCTCCCAACGATTCCCGACTGAACGGTCCAAACCCGAAGCGATGAGTTTCCGTGCGACCCGTCCGCGCGGAAACTCATCGCTCGCAGGTCTCCGACCGATCAGCCGTCGGTGGTCTCGCTCTCCATGTCCCTCTCCATGTCCCTCTCCATGTCCCTCTCCATGTCCATGTCCATGGCGGCGATCTCGCGGACGGGGGCGGTCACGGTGAGTTCGGTGCCGTCGTCGAAGATCATCGTCACCTCGATGTCGCCAACGAAATCGGCCGGATCGATGTCGAGCATCATGATGTGCGGGCCACCCGGCTCCAGCGTGAACGTGCCGCCGGCGGGAATCACGAAACCGTCTTCGCGCTCCTGCATCTGCATGGCACCGTCATCGTCCATCAGCGTCTCATGGATCTCGACCATTGCGTCGATCGACACCGAGCCGCCGACGAGGGTGATGTCGGAGTCGCCGTTGTTGGTGATGGTGCCATACGCAGCCGACCGGGTCTGACCCTCGGCGGGCTGACGAACCCACGCGTCGGTGACCGTGATGTCGCCCTCGGTCGCCTCGCCACCCGGCATCTCGTCCATGTCGTCGCTCATGTCGTCGTCGGCCATGTCGCCCGCCATCGAGGTGTCGCTGGCCATGTCGTCGGCCATCGTGGTGTCGGCGGCGGCATCGTCGGAGCTGGCATCGTCGTCGCTGCCGCACGCGGCCAACGAGAAGATCAGCGCCGACGCTGCGAGGGGGGCAAGGATGCGGTGGGTCAGGTTCTTGGTCACGCCCCAGAGGTCGCCCCCGACTCCCACCTGGTTCCCCAACCCCGAAATTGTCCGGTTCTGTGACGCTGAGCGTCACGATCCGGGGCAATTTGGGGGGTGGCGGGGTGTGCGGCGGAGCGGGGCGGGGCGGGGCGAGGGGGATGACGGTGAGTCAGCGACGTTCGGCGACGTTGCCGGCGTCGACGTCGAGGGTTCGAGTCAGCCGAACCCGTCCCAGCAGGTCGCGGTCGTGGGTGACCAGGATCACGGTGCCGCCGAACGTGTCGAGCGCCTGTTCCAACTGCTCGATCGCTGGAAGGTCGAGGTGGTTGGTGGGCTCGTCGAGCACCAACAGATTCGCTCCGTTGGCCATCAGCAGCGCCAGCGACGCTCGGGTGCGCTCGCCCGGCGACAGCGTGCCAGCCGCCCGGTTGACGTGCTCGGCGCCGAGGCCGAACTTGGCGAGCAACGTGCGGGCATCGGCGATCGACAACCCGGTTGCCGCCACGAACGCGTCGAGCAACGACTCGTCGCCGAGCAATGCCGATCGGGCCTGCTCGATCTCTCCGACCACCACGCTGGAGCCGAGCGAGCAGTCCCCGCCGTCGGCTCGACACGCCCGAGCAGCACCCCGATCAGCGTCGACTTGCCGCTGCCGTTCGGCCCCACCAGCGCCACCCGGTCACCCACGCGCAGGTCGAAATCGACGGGTCCGAGCCGAAACGCCTCGCGCTCCACCACGGCACCGCGGGCGGTTGCCACCACATCGCCACTGCGCCCGACACTCGGGATCGTGAGCCGCAGTTCCCACGCCTCGCGTGGCTCCTCCACGACCTCGAGACGATCTGCCGCCTTCTGTGTCCGAGCCGCCTTGCCGGCCAACTGCTCGGTCTGGTTGACCTTGTAGTGACGGATGAACTTGTCGGTCTCGCCCGACTTCTTGGCCTTCGCCTGGCCCTGCGTGGCCCACTCACGTTCGCGTTGCGCCCGCTGACGCAATGCCGACCGCTTGCCGTCGTACTCCTCGAATCGTTCGCGGGCGTGCTGGCGGGCGAGCTCTCGTTCGGCGAGGAACGACTCCCATCCGCCGGCGAACCACGTCGCTTGGTGCGAATGGTGGTCGATCTCCACCACATCGGTGATGGTGCGGCGCAGGAACGACCGGTCGTGGCTCACGAGCAGCACCGGAGCACCAAGGCCCACGATCCAACGTTCGAGGTGGTCGAGGCCATCGAGGTCGAGGTCGTTGGTCGGCTCATCGAGCAGGAACACATCGAACCGAGACAGCAACAAGGAGGCCAGCGACGATCGCGCCGCTTCGCCTCCCGACAGCGACAACGTCACCTGCTCCAAAAGGCGTTCGTGCAGGCCCAGCTCGCCCCACACCTCGCCGACACGTGCGTCGAAGTCGGCCGCACCGAGCGCCAGCCACCGGTCGAGCGCGTCGGAGTAGCGGTCGTCGGAACCGCTGTCGCCCGCAGCCAGCGCCGCCGTCGCAGCGTCGAGTTCGACCTGCGCTCCGGCCACGCCGCTGCGACGGGCGAGGAACTCACGAACCGTTTCGGTGGCCGAGCGTTCGGGCTCCTGTGGCAGCAATCCCACGTTCGCCGATGGTGGCGTGGCCTGCACCGAACCTGAATCGAGCTCGACCCGGCCAGCCAGCGCGCCGAGCAACGTCGACTTGCCGACCCCGTTCGGGCCGACGAGGCCCACCCGATGGCCGGGGCTGAGGGTGAGGTCGATGTCGTCGAGCACCACGAGGGGGCCGCGGGCGACGGTGAGTGAACGAGCGATGAGCGATGCGGGCATGAGGTACTCCTTGCGAGTCGGACGCGCCAGAGGGCGCCGTCAGGACGAACGTGGGCAGCTCAGCAATCGGTCATCATCGACCACCGTAGCCGCCACAGCGCCGACGCCGGCCCGAGTTTCGGCGCTCCTACTCCCGAAATTGTGCGGGATCGTGACGCTGGGCGTCACGATCGGGGGCAATTTCGGCACGGGGAGATGTGAGCTCGGGGGACGTTGTGGGCCGGTGCCGGACCCGACAGACTCGATCAGCCGATGCCGACCGTGATCCTGCGACCCTGGCAGCGTGCTGCGTACGAGGCATTTCGGGCGAGCGGCGAGCCCGACTACCTCGCCGTGGCCACGCCCGGTGCCGGCAAGACCACGTTCGCCCTCACCTGCGCCCGTGCCAGCCTGGCCGACGATCCGCGCACGCTGGTGGTGGTGGCGCCCACCAGCCACCTCAAGGTGCAGTGGTCACTCGCGGCGCATCGGTTGGGTCTGCAGCTCGACCCCGATTGGAGCCCGGGCGACGGCCTCGCCCGCGACGTCCACGGCCTGGTCACCACCTACCAGCAGATCGCCACCGGCAACACGGCGTCCAAGCTCGCCGGGTTGACGGCCGATGGCTTCGTGATCCTCGACGAGATCCACCACGCCGGCCACGAGAAGGCCTGGGGCGACAGCGTGCGCGTGGCCTTCAGCCACGCCGCCCACCGTCTGTCGCTGTCGGGCACGCCGTTTCGCAGCGACGCCGTCCAGATCCCGTTCGTGCGCTACGACGCAACCGGCGAGGGCGACATGGCCCACGCCGACTTCACCTACGGCTACGCCGACGCATTGCGCGACGGCGGCGTGGTGCGCCCGGTGTACTTCCCGCGTGTCGACGGCGAGATGGAGTGGACCACCGCCGCCGGCGACGTCGTGAACGCCAGTTTCCAGGACGAACTCACCAAGGACCAGGTGTCGATGCGGCTGCGCACGGCGTTGAGCTTGGAGGGTGAATGGATGCCGAGCGTGCTCGCCCGGGCGAACGACCAACTCCGGTCGATCCGCCAGGATCAGCGCGACGCCGGCGGGCTGGTGATCGCCATCGATCAGGACCACGCACAAGGGATCGCCCGGCTGCTGCGCGACCGGTTCGGCACGCCTGCCGACGTGGTGATCAGCGACGACCCGACGGCATCGAAGAGGATCGCCGAGTTCTCGAACAACGACCGCCCCTGGCTGGTGGCGGTACGCATGGTGTCCGAAGGCGTCGACATCCCTCGACTGCGAGTTGGCGTGTTCGCGACCACTACGTCCACCGAGCTGTTCTTCCGCCAGGCCGTCGGGCGTTTCGTGCGGTGGCAGGCTGGCCGGCCGAGCCAGAAGGCCTACGTGTACATCCCCGACGATCCTCGCTTGCGCACCCATGCGTTCACGATCGCCGAGGCTCGCCGGCACGTGTTGCGACCGCCCGGCAGCGGTGACGACGGCGACGAGTTCCAGGTCGACGGCGGGCTCGACGACCAGACCCATCCAGACGACGCTGCCGAGCAGCTTGCGCTCTTTGCCGTGGTGTCGGCCACGGCGACCGACGTCACGGTGCACACGGTGACCGAGCAGGGCGTGCGCTACGAGCCGTTGTTCGATCCCGACGATCTCAGCCCCGATCGCTACGACAACGAACTCGAGATCGCCGAGCCGCAATTCGTGGCCGATCCCCTCCTCAGCATCGATCTCCCCGAGGTGCCAACGGCCGCCGGACTCGTGCCATCGGGGTCGCTGAGCGTGGCCGAGCGCAAAGAGGACCTGCGCTCCCGCAATGCCCACGTCGCCAAGCGCCTCGTTGACATCACCGGGTGGGGCCATGCAAAGGTTCAGGGAGAGATGAACCGCCTGGCCGGCGTGACCCGAGTGGCCACCGCCACCACCGAACAACTCGAACGGCGCCTGCGTTACTCCGAGAGCTGGCTGCGTCGGCTGCAACGATGACGCACCGTCGGGCAGCCATGACAGGGCGGCGGTAGGATCTCGCCATGCCTGCGAGCGGTGAACACCATCCCGCCTTCGAGGAATACTGCGAGTGCATCTTCGAGCTCCACGAGGACGACGTCGACGTCATCCAGGCGCGTATCGCCGAGCGGCTGCAGGTCTCCCGGCCGGCGGTGAGCGAGATGATGAAACGTCTCGAAGCCGAAGGCCTGATCACCTCCGACGGCGGCATCCGTCTCACCAGCGCAGGCCGCCAACTCGGCGAACGCGTGGTGCGACGACATCGCCTGGCCGAGGTGTTCCTCACCGACGTGCTCAAGCTCAGCTGGGCCGAGGCCCATCATGAGGCCGGCAAGTGGGAGCACATCATGAGCGACTCGGTCGAGAGCGCGCTCAACGACCTGCTCGGGTCACCCACCACCTGCCCGCACGGCAACCCGATCCCCGGTTCTGCCTACGAGGCCCCCGATTCCGGTCCGCTGTCGGAGATCGCCGTCGATTCACGGTTCGTCGTGCGTCGCATCACCGAGGAACTCGAATTCGAGCCCGGATTGCTCGAGTTCTTGGAGCAGTCGGCGATCCAGCCCGGCAACGGCGGCACGGTCACCGCTGCGTCCCCCGACGGCACACTGACCGTCGAGATCGACGGACGTCACATCGAGGTCGGATCGTTCGCCAGCGAACGTATCTTGGTCACCTCGTGACCCCCAGCACCCGCCGCCGCCGACCCACCCACCGCTCCACCGTCTCCCGGGTCGCCGCTGTCGTCGTGGCGGGCCTGCTCGCCACGTCGTGCGCCGAAACCGTCGTGCAACTCGAGTCCGACTCCGGCGAGGTCAATGTCGGTGGATCGTTCGAGACCGTCCCCACCACCACGCTGCCGATCGCCGGCACCCCCGTCGAACTCCTGGTGGAAATGGCGAACGAGATGAGCCGCTTGAGTTCGGAGATCTCCGCACCAGGCGACGAAAAGGCCACGCTCGCCGCGCGTCGAGTCCATCTGGGACACCATCCGTTCCGACATCGAGGCGAGCAATCCCGAGCTCATCAACGGCATCGACACCACCGTCGACATGGCGCGAACGGCCGTGGTCCGGGTCCGGCCGGCCGACAGCGACAAGGCCCTGCAGCTCCTCACCGACCTGATCGACCGCTACACCGGCGACGGCTGAGCGCGAACCCGCTGGCGACCCCGACGCGCGGCGCCGGCTGCCACATCCGGAGGAGGTCGGTGGTCGATTCAGGCCAGGGCGTCGGGGTGGTGTCGAGCAACGTTGCTCGGGTAGCTGCGGCAGTAGTAGTTCCAGAGTTGCTGGCCGTACACGCCGGCGCCGTTGCGACTCTCGATGCCATCGACACCCGACTCGATCTCGGTGCGACGGGCCATGAATCCAGCATCGGCGTGACGCGGACTGGCTGCGACGGCCGCAGCGAACGACGGATCGAGCGCCAGCGGGTCGAGCCGAGTGGTGAGGTCGGGGCCGTGGAACCACGCCGACGACTGGCGCGCCTGGTCGGCGATCACCCGGTGGGTCGTGGCGACGAAATAGTTGCCGGTCATCTCCTGGAGCATCTCGCCGATGTTGACCACGAAGGCGTCGCGTCGTGGCGGCACGCTGATCCACTCACCGTTGGGGTTGCGCACCTCCAACCCGCCGACATCGTGCTGGAGCAGCAACGTCAGGAACCCGGCGTCATGGTGCGGATTCACGCCGGCCCCGTCGGGCGGTGTGGGCGGGTAACTGATCAGCTTCACGAACGACAGCGGACGCGCACCGAACAAGGTGCGCAGATGACCCTCGTCCAGGCCGAGACCCAACGAGAAGACTCCCAACAGCCGGTCGGCGAGCGCCGCCATCTGGGCGAAGTACTCGGCCATGTGGTGTCGGAAGCCCGGCAGAACGTCCTCGGCGATCCACTGATTGGGCCCGTCGAGGCGCAGGTAGGCAGGATTGAGGTCGAGCCCACGCACCGAATGCTCCGTCGACAGATCGAGCTGCTCACGCAAGTCGGGGAGGCCGCCAGTGAGTTCGGCACCGATGCGCTCCCAGCCCCGGAAGTGCGGCGACAACACCTTGTCGATGGCCGCCTTGTCGCGCTCGGCGAGCGCGAAGAACCGACGCTGCTGCTCGATGTGCTCATCGATGAACTCGGCACTCACGCCGTGACCGACCAGTTGGAAGAACCCCACCTCGTGACAGATCCGGCGCACCCGCTCGGCGAACGCAGCCGGATCGGCCGACCGCTCGGAGAAGTCGACCTCGGGGATCTCCGTGAACGTCGTGTCTGCCACATCGCCAGCGTAGGGCGGTCGCTCGCCAGCGACGTAACGATTGGTGTCTGACACCAATCGTCACGTCAGCGGAGTGGTTCGGGGAGTTCGTCGGCGTGGACGATGCTGAGGCGTTGCGTCGGGCGGGTCAGCGCCACGTAGAGCGAGCGCATCCCGTGCTCGTGATCGGCGACGATGCGAGCCGGCTCGACCACGATCACGGCATCGAGTTCGAGCCCCTTGATCACGCTGACGGGCACGATCGTGACCCCGTCATCGAGACCGGTGCGGGTGGCGGTCCCGTGGCTGATGCCCGCCGCGGTGAGGTGCTCGGACAATTCGTCGATCATCGAATCGGGGGCGATCACACCGAGGCTCGCTGCGGGCACGGCGGCGCTCAGCGCCCGCACCTCGCCGGCAACTGCGGGACCGAGTCCGGTGGTGGTGTCGGCTCGTACGAACGTGGGCTCGGCGTCGCCCACGCGCACCGACTCGGGCGCCCGCAGCGACGGTGTCGCCGCGGCCATCACCTTGTTCGCCAGTTCCATGATCTGGCCAGGGATGCGATACCCCACCGACAGCCCGATCACGCGTGACGGCTTTCGGTCGGGCAGGTGATCGAGCACATCGTCCCAGTCCGACGGCGCCAGCGGACCGGTTGCCTGCGCCAGGTCGCCCACGATGGTCATCGCACCGTTGAGCGAACGGCGAGTGGCCATCTTCAGCTGCATCGGGGTGAGGTCCTGCACCTCGTCGATCACGATGTGGCCATAGGTGCGGATCTCGTCGGCGTCGTCGATCTTGCCGTCGCGTCCCGGCTGGGGGCCGAGCACGTCGCGAGCGTCGTCGAGCAGGGCCACATCGGCTGCGGTCCAGCGCACGTCGTCGACCGATGCCGCGCGAGGTCGAAACAGCACGAGGGCCTCCGATTCGTCGAAGACGCCGCGGGCGGCCATCTTGAGCAGCGCCCTCGACCCGAACAAGTCGTGGAGCAACTGCGCCGGGGTCAGCAGTGGCCACATCCGATCGAGGGCCTCGCGCATCTCGGGAGTCGACCGAAGTGTGTCCTTGACGTCGCGGGGCCCGATCTCCGGGTCGTGGTAGGTCGCCGCGAGCGCCGACCAGACCTCGTTCTCGACGTACCTGCGGCCGCTGTTGTGACGACGAAACCGGCGACGCGCGTTCTTGACGATGCGTGCCGATTCGGCAACCCGCAGCCGCACGTAGCCCGTACGGAACGGGATCACCAGATCGTCGCGCAACGGCCGCTCGCGATCGTTCACGGCTTGGTCGATCATGTCCGACATGCGGACATCGCCCTTCAAGCGGGCTGCGGTGGGTGTGTCGGCACCATCGCGTTCGGCGGGTCGCAGGAACTCCACGCCGGGCACCAGGTCGGACAGCACCGCCTGGACCACCCCGGCCTCGCCCAGCGACGGCAGGACGCGTTCGATGTAGCGCAGGAACACCCGGTTGGGGCCGATCACCAACACGCCCTGGTCCTCGAGTGGGAACCGGTGCGTGTAGAGCAGATATGCAGCACGATGCAGTGCCACCACCGTCTTGCCGGTGCCAGGGCCGCCCTGCACCACGAGCACGCCATGCTGCGGCGAGCGGATGATCTCGTCCTGCTCGCCCTGGATGGTGGCCACGATGTCACCGAGCGTGCCGGTGCGGCCACGCTCGAGCGCTGCGAGCAGGGTCGAGTACCCGCGCAGGCCGCCGCCGCCGTCACCACCGTCCGCACCTCGGACGTCGGCGAGCTCGGCCACGGTGTCGAGCCCGTCGTCGTGGCCGACACCCAGGTGGTTCGCGCCGAAGAGCTCGTCTTCGATCCCGAGGAGGCGTTGTCCCTCGACGGCGAAGTGGCGACGCCGGACGAGGCCCATCGAGCTGCGGCCGGTGGCGCGGTAGAACGGTTCTGCCACCGGCGCCCGCCAGTCGACCACCACCGGTTCACGATCCTCGTCGGCGACGGCGAGACGCCCGATGTGAAAGCTCTCGATGGCGTCGGGCGACTCGGCCGAGCGGTCGATCCGTCCGAACACCAGCGAGGCGTCACCGAGGTCGAGGTCGGTCAGACGCTTGATCAGCGCCTCGTCGAAGGCATTGCGCTCGAAACGGGCTTGGAACGTGCCGCCCAGATCGGCCTCGGTCATGCTGCGCATGCGCCAGGCAGCCTCACGACTGGTGACGAGACACTCGTATGCGTGGTCGATGTAGGCCTGTTCGTCTGCGAGATCAGGGTGCTGCTGGGTCATAACGGGGTCACGAAATGCTATCGGCCGGGGCCCGCCACCAGACCCGGCGATAGCGTCGATCAGCAATGGATGATGCTGCCGGCCCACCCGACGACGCCTTTCTCGACGCCGCGAACGGCCGACCGGGAACCCACACACCGGTGTGGTTCATGCGCCAGGCCGGCCGTTCACTTCCCGAGTACCGGGGTGTGCGCGGTGAGGGCTCGATTCTGGACGCGATCAAGCAACCAGAGGTGGCCGCCGAGATCACGATGCAACCCGTCCGGCGCTACGGCGTCGACGCTGCGGTGCTGTACAGCGACATCGTGGTGGCCCCACACGCCGTGGGATTCGGGGTCGACGTGGCACCCGGCACCGGGCCCGTCGCCGAACGCCCGTTGCGGTCACGCACCGACCTCGAACGGCTGCGCCCGCTGGAAGTCGACGACATCACCTACGTCACCGACACCGTCGACCTGCTCGTGGCCGAACTCGAGGTGCCGCTGCTCGCCTTCGCCGGAGCCCCGTTCACGGTGGCCAGCTACCTCATCGAGGGCCGCCCGAGCAAGGACTACCGCCACACCAAGGCGCTGATCCACACCGACGAAGCGCTGTGGCACGACGTGATGGAACGCCTCGCCGAGTCGGCGATCACGTTCATCGATGCGCAGCTCAGCCACGGCGCCCGTGCCTTCCAGCTGTTCGACTCGTGGGCCGGCTCGTTGAGCCGCCGCGACTACGAGTGCTACGTGTTGCCGCACTCTCGCCACGTGTTCCGTGAGCTCCGACGCCGCCATCCCGATGCTCCGGCGATCCACTTCGGCATCGGATGCGACCACCTCCTCGAATCGATGCTCGACGCTGGCCCCACGGTGATGGGACTCGACTGGCGCACCCCGATCGATGATGCGCGCCGTCGCCTCGGCGACGACCTCATCGTGCAGGGCAACCTCGACCCCGCACTGGTGCTGGCCGGCACCGACGCTGCTGTCAGCGGGGCACGACAGGTGCTGAGCGACAACGAACTCGCCGACGGCCGCCAACACCCCGGCCACATCTTCAACCTCGGCCACGGCGTCCAACCCGACACCGACCCTGGCGTGCTCGCAGGCCGTTGTCGACCTCGTCCACGAACTCACCGCCAGTACCACCTCCGCCGACAGCCCCTCCCCCGAAGGAAGTACCTCGACATGAGCAACGCCGACCACACGACCACCAACGCCACAGCAACCGGCGCATCCGTGGCGGTGGTGCTGATGGCCTACGGCACCCCGCGGACGCCCGAGGAGATCGAGCCGTACTACACCGACATCCGTCGAGGTCGCCCGCCCACGCCCGAAGCACTCGCCGATCTCGTGGCCCGCTATGGCGCCATCGGTGGTGTCTCTCCGCTCGCACAGCTCACCGAGGCGCAGCGCGACGCGTTGCAGGCAGCCCTCGACGCCACCGACCCCGGAAAATTCCACGTGACGCTCGGCCTCAAGCACGCCGAGCCGAAGGTGGAGGTGGCCGCACGAGCCGCAGCCGAAACCGGTGTCAGCAGCGTGGTCGGCCTGGTGCTCGCCCCGCACTACTCGTCGTACTCGATCGGGCAGTACCTCGACCGCACCCGCCTGGGCGTCGACGAGTCAGGCGCCGGTATCCCGGTGGTGGGTATCGACAGCTGGGCCACCGAGCCGGCGTTCGTCGAGTTCCTCGCCGACGACCTCAGCGCCCGGGTGGCGGCGATGCGTGAACGCACGGGTGGCCCCGTGCGAGTGCTGTTCACCGCCCACTCACTGCCGCAGCGCATCATCGATGCGGGCGATCCGTATCCCGAACAGTTGCGATCGACTGCTGAGGCCGTTGCGGCCCGGGTCGGGCTGGCCGAGGGCGACGACTGGCAGATCGCCTGGCAGTCGGCCGGGCGCACCCCGGAGCCGTGGATCGGACCCGACATCCTCGCGGTGATCGACGAACTGGGCGCCCAGCGAGCAGCAGGTGCCGACGATGCAGTCGCCGGCGTGATCGTGAGCGCCTGCGGATTCGTGGCCGACCACTTGGAGGTGTTGTTCGACCTCGACATCGAAGCCGCCGACCGGGCTGCATCGCTCGGCCTCGCCTTCGACCGAACCGCCTGTGTCAACGACGACCCCGCCGTGATGGCCGCGCTCGCCGAACGAGTTCGCACGATTGCGCCGTGACGCCACCGGGAGCCAACCAACGGTGAGCAACATCAGCGCAAGCAACACCGCCACAAGCGACATCGGCCAGAACGAACCAACGCACATCGCCGTCGTCGGCGCGGGGATCAGCGGGCTGGCCGCCGCGTTGGCGCTGACCGACGCCCCCGGCGTGTCCGTCACGCTGTTCGAGGCATCCGAGCGGGTCGGCGGCAAGATCGCGTCATCGAGCTTCGCCGGGGTCGAACATGTCGACGAGGGCGCCGACGCCTTCCTTGCTCGCGTCCCCGAAGCAGTCGCCCTGGCCAAACGGGTGGGGCTCGGCGACGATCTCGTGTCGCCCGAACCGGTCGGCGCCGCGGTGTGGCACGACGGACTGCACCCAATCCCCGAGGGGTTGATGCTCGGTCTGCCAGGGCGCATCATGCCGCTGGCCACCACCAAACTGTTGACGTGGCGGGGCAAGGCCCGCGCCGCGTTGGAGCCGTTCCTGCCACGCACGTCCACCGACTCCGATTCGATCGGCGAGTTCGTGCGGGCCCGCTTCGGCAACGAGGTGCACGAACGGCTCGTCGATTCGCTGGTGGGCAGCATCTACGCCGCCGACACCGACCGATTCAGTCTCGCCGAGGTGCCGCAGCTCGCGGCGCTCGCCAACGGCAACCGCAGCGTGCTGTTGGCCGCACGCCGCCAGCGACGCAACCAGGCCGGCACGGCAACCGCTGCGTCGAGCCCGATCTTCGCGACGCCTCGCAGTGGCATCGGAGCGCTCGCCCGTGCGACCGCCGAGGCGTTCACCGCTGCGGGTGGAACCATCGTCACCGCGTCACCGATCACGGCCATCGAACCTGCACCCGGCAACGCGGGATGTTGGACGATCGGGCAACGCACCTTCGACGCCGTCGTGTTGGCGACCCCGGCCGCTGCTGCTGCTGCCATGATCGATTCCGCTGCTCCCCAGGCCGCCAGACTGCTGGAGCAGGCCGAAACCTCCGACGTGATCATGGTCACCCTGCACGTGAGCGCGCAACAGTGGCCCGATCGGCTGCGTGGCATGAGTGGGTACCTGGTGCCCAAGCCCGATCAGCGATGGGTCACCGCAGCATCGTTCGGCTCACAGAAGTGGGGGCACTGGCGGCCGCCTGCCGGCGGCGAGATCCTGCGGGTGTCGCTCGGACGTGACGGTATGGGGGTGATGCATCTCGGCGACGAGCAGGTGCTCGACGCGGTACTCGACGACCTCGAGCACCATCTCGGTGTGCGGTTCGTTCCGATCGAGACCCGCATCACTCGTTGGCCCGACGCGTTTGCTCAGTACCGCCCGCACCATGCGGCCTGGGTCGACCAGGTCGAGGCCGCACTCCCAGCCGGCGTGTTCGTGACCGGCGCCGGATACCGCGGCATCGGGCTCCCTGCATGCGTGCGCGCGGCAACCGCGACTGCCGGCCGCGCGAGCGTCCATCGGCGTGTTCTGACAGACTTGGCGTGATGGAGTCCGTTGCCGACACCGACGGGGGCGCCCAAGTGGCCCGGTCGAACCGCTGGCGCGTCATCGCAGCGGCGCTCGCGGCGTTGCTCGTGGTGGCCGGTCTCGGCGCGGTGCTCGCTACTGACCTGGCAGGTGCACCCGACACCGAGGCTTCGTTCAACGAGGCATCCGCCACGACCACGACGGTTGCCCCACCTCCCACGACGACCACGACGACCACGACCACGACCACCACGACCACCACCACCACGCTGCCTCGACAGATGGGCCTGCCGATCGCTCCGCCGAGCGACGCTCGCGGACCCGAGAACAACCCACTGCTCGGGCGAATCGCGATCCCCAAGGTCGGCCTCGATGCTGAATTGCACGATGGCATCCGACTCACCACGCTCGATCGGGGTCCCGGCCACTGGCCCGGCTCGGCGATGCCCGGCGAGATCGGCAACGTGGTGATCGCCGGACATCGCACCAGCCATGATGCCGATTTCCGCCACCTCGACGCCCTGGTGCCAGGCGACGAGGTGCTGTTCAGCACCGCTGCTGGCGACTTCACCTATCTGGTCACCGGCACACAGATCGTCACGCCCGATTCGCTCTGGATCGTCGACCCCACCGACACGCCGACGGCCACGCTGTTCGCCTGTCACCCCGTCGGGTCCACGGCGGAACGAATTGTCGTCAGCCTGGCGTTGGCAACTTGAGCCCTGAGGTGACGGGGCGCCCGACGCCCCTCGACCGACTGGCGCGTCCCGCACTGGCTCTGGGCGCCGGCACCCTCGTGGCGCTGTCGATGCCGCCGTGGGGTTTCTGGCCGCTGGCGCTCATCGGTATCGCCCTGTTCGAGGTGGCCCTCGGGTCGTCGCCATCGGGCCCACAGCGATTCCGTCTCGGGCTGCTGTTCGGCATCGGCTGGATGTACCTGGGCCTGGCCTGGATGGTGCAACTCACCGCGCCGGGCTACGTGGTCGCAGGCCTCGTGTTCGCGCTGTTCCACGCCATTGCTGCGCTCGTGGCGCCGGTGGGACCATGGCGCGTGATCGGTCGACCCGCAGCCCATGCGCTCGCCGAAGCCGTTCGTTTCTCGTTCCCGTTCGGCGGTGTGCCGCTCGCCACGCTCGGCATGTCGCAGGTGGGCGGCCCGCTGGTCGGCGTCGTCCGAGTCGGCGGCGTGATCCTCTTGACCTGGCTGGTGCTGCAGATCGGATTCGCTGTTTCCGCGTTGTGGGCAGAACGCGGACCCCACGGAGTGGCCGCCCTTGCAGTGGTCGTCGTGATCCTGCTGGCCAGCGTCGTGGCGCCGCGTGGAACCAACACCGGCGAGACGCTCGACGTGGCCGCGGTGCAGGGTGGTGGCGAGCAGGGAACCAGCGCACTCGAGGTTCCGTCGCGCCTGGTCACCGAACGCCACCTCGAGGCCACTCGTACGATCCCTGACGATGCCGACCTCGACCTGGTGGTCTGGCCCGAGAACACCATCGACGTCGACGTCTTCGACGGTTCCGACGTGTACCTGGCGATCGCTGCGGAGGCCGAACGCCTCGGCGTGCCGATCGCGGTCGGCGTCACCGAGGAGCCCCGCATCAACTCCCAGATCGTGGTCGGCCCCGACGGCGCCATCGTCGACAGGTACGTGAAGGTGCGGCGCGTGCCGTTCGGTGAATACGTCCCGCTGCGGGGGTTGCTCGAAGCGCTCGGCGCGCCGATCGACCAGATCGGGCGCGACGCCGAGGCCGGCACCGCGCCGGCCTACCTCGATCTCCCCGATGGCACGCGATTGGCCGTGGTGATCTCCTGGGAGGTCTTCTTCGCCGGTCGCGCTCGCGAGGGCGTGAAGGAAGGTGGTGAGGCGATCATCAACCCCACCAACGGTGCGAGCTACACCGGCACGATCGTGCAGACCCAGCAGGTGGCGTCGAGCCGACTGCGCGCACTCGAGACGGGCCGCTGGGTGGTGCAGGCAGCGCCGACTGGGTTCACGGCGATCGTCGATGCCGACGGCACGGTGCTCCAGCGGACCTCGGTGAGTGAGCAGCGGGTGCTCTACGACCGCATCGAGTTGCGCGACGGCCGCACGTGGTACGTGAACCTCGGCGACGGCCCCGTCATCGCCGCGCTCCTCTTCGTGCTCGGCATGTCGATCTTCTTCGAGCGGCGGAGCGGACGGGTCAGACCTCCAGCATGAGGGTGACCGGGCCGTCGTTGACGAGTTCCACCCGCATGTCGGTGCGAAATCGCCCGGTCTCCACCACTGCACCGAGCGACCGGAGTCGTTCGACCACGCGCTCGACCAGCGGCTCGGCCACCTCGGGACGCGCCGCGGCGAGCCAGCTCGGCCGACGTCCCTTCGTCGTGTCGCCGTACAGCGTGAACTGACTCACGACGAGCACGGCTCCGCCCGTGTCAGCCACGCAGCGGTTCATCACGCCGGCGTCGTCGTCGAAGATGCGCAGTCCCCACAACTTGTCGGCGAGCTTGTCGGCCGCCGCAACGGTGTCGGTGTGCGTGGCCCCGACGAGCACACACAGCCCTGCACCGATCGATCCCGCGACCTCCCAGCCGACATCGTCGGATTGCCGCGACGTGACCGTTGCGGAGATGACACGTTGCACGAGCGCTCGCATCGGTGCAGTATCGCTGGGTGAGCGACGCCGAATCGATCCTGACCCTGCAATCCGGGGACGTCACCGTGACGGTCCATCCTGCCGACGGGGCACGGATCGGGCAGATCACCGTGGCCGATCAACCCTTGCTGATCGACATTCCCGGCGCCGACGAACGCACGGCGACGTGGTGGGGTTCGTTCCCGATGGTGCCGTGGGTGGGCCGCATCGCGCAGGGCCGGTTTGCGTTCGACGGCGTTGAGCACCACCTCACGATCAACCATCACGACGGCGACGACGGGCGCCCCGAGCGCGCCCACGCCATTCACGGCCTCGGATTCGAGCATGCGTGGGACGTGGTCGCCGTCGACGCCACTGCGTGCACCACCCGATACGTCCTCGACTGGACGTTCGGTGGGGTCGTCACGCAAACGCTCGCGCTGTTCCACGACCGGGTGGTGAGCACCCTGCAGGTCGAGGCCACGGTCGGCGCGTTCCCTGCGGAGATCGGCTGGCACCCCTGGTTCCGCAAGCCCGATCGGCTCGCCTTCGTGCCGACAGCGATGTACGAGCGCGATGAATTCGGCATCCCGACCGGCAACGTCGTGGAGCCGTCGACAGGCCCGTGGGACGACTGTTTCATCAACACCGAGCCCGTCGTGCTGCACTACGACCGGTCGGTCGCTCCGGCGGTTTCGGTGACCTCCGGCTGCGACCACTGGGTGGTGTTCGACCATTTCGACCATGCAACGTGCGTCGAGCCACAGTCCGGGCCCCCCGACGCGTTCAACCTCGATCCCCACGTGGTCGCTCCCGGAGCCGACCTCGTCCGCACGATGACGATTGCCTGGTGAGATGACCACTCTCTGGTGATGGTCGTGCTGCGGCGCCGAAGATGTCGACGGCAGCCGAGTCGCTCACCATCCAGGCGTCGGCGAGCGACCAGAGTCGAGAACCTCCGCGCCGTGGACTTCTACCAGGCTGCGGGGTGGACGATGACCGACCGCGTGGTCCACACGGTCGAGCACGGCATCAGCTACCACGAGCACGTGCTCGTCAAGCGTCGTTGAACGCAGCGGAGTGCTCGATCGGCCGAGATGTCGGTGGCCCTCGGGCCTCGCCACGGGCGCCTCAGCGGTCAGGCCGTCCCCACGAGCGTCGGCAACAGCGCCTGAGCCACCTCCTGGGGACGCTCCTCGTGGGAGAACAGGCCCGCGCCCTCGATGACGTCGATCTTCGCGTTGGGGAACTCGGCGACCATCGCCTTCGCGCGTTCGACCGGGAAGAACGGGTCCTTGTCGCCCCACACCAACTGCACGGGAACGTCGAGTCGACCGTGAATGCCGGGGAGGCCGGTGACGTGCTCCATGTCGAAGCTCCGCAGGAGTCGGACCGCAGCGTCACGTCGGGCCGGGATCTCGTGCAGCGGATCGAGGAAGAACTCGGCGAACTCGCCGCCCAGCAGCGAGCGATCGGCGAACGCGTCACCGAACACCGCCTTGGACCGCACGAGGCGCGGCTTGCCGGCCACCCACCCGAGTCCAACGCTCAGGCCAGGGAGGTGCCGGGAAGCGATGAACGCTCTGAAACGCCAACTCGGATCCGATGGTTCGGTGTTGATCAGGCCCATGGCGCGCAGGCGCGAGTCGCCGACCATCGCGTGACGGGCGATCATGCCACCGCTGTCATGGCCGACGACGGCGACCTGGTCGAGTGCGAGCAGATCGACCACCCGGCGCACGGTCTCGATGTGCTGCTGAATCGACATCGGGGTGTCGGCGTCGAACCGGCTGGAACCGGCCGACGGCAGGTCGACCAGGTGGCAGGTGACATGGTCGACGAGGTACGGCAGCAGCTTGCGGTACGTCGCGGAACTGACCGGCCAGCCGTGTACGAACAGCACATCGGGACCGGAGCCGACAACTCGGTACGCAGCCTCGCCTGCGCCCACGTCGAGGAATCGGTCGGGTTCGCGCCGGAACAGGTTCGACGCTTCGGTGGGTGTCATCGTGGCCATCAGTTCTCCTCGTGAAATCGGGGTGAATCGGGGCTGGACCGGACCGGTCAGCCTGCGGACGGGTCGTGGATCCGTGCTGCGGCTCCAAGGTCGAAGTAGTCGCGCCACACCGTGATCAGGCCGTCGTGCACCTCGAAGGTGCTGTTGACCGGCAGTTCGCGCCAGCCATGATCGAGGCGATGTCGGTCGAGGCGCTCCATGAACACGATCGGGCCGTCGGCAGCCTTGCGCAGAATCAGGAACTCGTTCTCGTTGATCGGAGCGAAGAACGGACCCAGGACGTCGCGAACCCCGGCGCGGCCCCACACCGTTGAAATGGGGATGTTCGTGTACTCGCAGTCGTCGGCGAGCAAGGTCAGCGCCGTGTCGAAGTCCATTGCGGCGAAGGCCTCGAGGAAGGCCTCAACGGTCTCGGTGGGGTTGAGCGCGGTGTCGGTCATCTTCGAACTCCTCGGTGCTGCCGTCGCTGCAGGACCGCAGCGGTTTGGCATGATCTGTAGTGACAACTTCAGACCCTATTCGTAGCGATCACTACAGTCAAGGCCGAGATGGGTTACCGACACACCAAACACGAGATCCTCGATGGGGCGCTCGCAACCGCACTGGATGGCGGGCTCAGCCAACTCACATTCGGGCGCGTCGCCAAACGGCTCGGCATCAACGACCGCACCGTCGTGTACTACTTCCCGACCAAGGACGACCTGATCACCGACGTCGTCATGTCGATGGGGCTCCAGTTGCAGGAGACCCTCGGCGAAGCGTTCGCTGCGCCTGCGTCCGATCACCGCGAGTTGGCTCGTGCAGCGTGGCCGGCGCTGGCCCGCGACGAGACCGACCGCGTGTTCGCGCTGTTCTTCGAGGCCAATGGACTCGCCGCAACAGGGCGAGCACCGTTCGTCACGCTGGTGCCACAACTCGTGGAGGCATGGGTCGCCTGGCTGATGTTGTTCCTCACCGGGGCCGAGCACGAGCGCCGAGCCGAGGCCGAAGCGGCGATCGCCATCATCGACGGCCTCCTGCTGCTGCGACTGCTCGCCGGCCCCGCGGCCGCCACACGCGCAGCTTCTCGCCTCGGCGTTGCGTAGACGCAGGCGCTCGACGCGCGGTCGGGCCGCCGCCACGACCGACACCCTCGGCGTGGAAGGTGTGGGCCCAAACTCATTGCGTTTGTAGCAATACATTTGCTACATTCGAGCAATGGCCGGACCGGAACTCCTGATCGCGATCGTCTGGCTCGGCGTGCCGGCGCTGTTCGTCTGGTCGATGGTCCGCCACCCACCGAATCGCAGCATCGCGACGTTCGCCAAGCAGTACTGGGTACCGCTCACCCCGCACAACGTGACGCAGCTGCGCCGATACATCCAGTGGACGCGACGTTGGCGGCTCGCAGGTGTCGCCGTTGCGTTCGTGCTGGTTGGTGGCTGGAACATCGCCACTGCGAGCAGCGGCGGGGCCGGCGTCGGGTGGATTCCGTTCGTCATCGGCTACGGCGTCGGCTCGATGATCGGCGAGCTCACACGACCCGCAGAACGCCCGGCGTCCACCGCCATCGCCACGCTGCAGCAACGAGGCGTGCGCGACTACGTGAGCACCTTCATCATCAGCGTCACCGGCATCGTGTTCGTCGCCAGCCTCGTTCCTGCGGTCTACCTGTTGGCGTCGAACCCCCAGCGGCCGTGGGTCGACCGGGTCGAGCCGCTCGGCCAGCGGCCGCAGGACTGGTTCGTCGCGCTGCTGGCCGGCGCTTCGGTGGCCGTGGCAGTTGCCTGCTGGTTCGCGAGTCGGCTCCTCGCCCAGGCACCCGCTCCCGCGGACTCGCCCGACCGCCAGGCCGTGCGCCACGCCATCCGCACATCGGCGATCATCTCCATCTTCGGCGTGGCCATCATGATGCTGGGGATGATCGGTGCCAAGCTCGGCGGCTCGGCGGTGACGATGAACAACGTCGTCGACCGCACCGAGGTGATGTCGTGGATCCTCGGCATCTGCTCGTTCGGGTGCGGGCTGGTGGCGATGTCGGGAGCGCTCCTCACCTTCACCTCGGTGCCACGCCTCGGCCCGTTCGCCGGCAAGCTGCCGGCGGTGCCGCTGCCCGAACCCGAACCGCCACGACTGGCCTGACGATGGAGATCCGCCTCGATCCCAACGCGAAAGCGCCACCGTACGAGCAGATCAAAGGGGAGATCATCGGGCTGATCGCGAGTGGGGCACTTGCGTTGCACGCTCGTCTGCCACCGATCCGACAGCTCGCCGGCGACCTCGGCGTTGCCACCAACACGGTGGCACGCTCCTATCGCGAGCTCGAGGCCGACGGATTCGTGCGGTCGCGGGGACGTCGCGGCACCGTGGTGATCCACACCGCGCAGGCCGCCGCCAGCACAGCCGCTGATACCCCCGGCGCAGCGATCGAACACGCCGTCGACGTCGCACGCATCCATGGTCTCGACGGCGCTGCGATCTTGGCCATCGTGAGCCGTGCCATCGCACGCACGTGAGCCTGCGGACAGCACAGATCCCCGAACGCCCACTACCGGGTGCTCACGGTGCGCCGATAACCTCGCTCGGATGTCGACGGCCGGTCTCGATCCTGATGGTCCCCTCAAGATCGCGTACCTGACGTACCGCGGCAAGCCTCATGTGGGTGGCCAGGGCGTCTACACCCGCCACCTCACCAAGGCGCTCGCCGACCTCGGCCACACCATCGAAGTGTTCGGCGGGCAGCCGTATCCGATTCTCGACGAGCGCATCACCCTCACCAAGCTGCCGAGCCTCGACACGTTCAACGACCACTTCCCCGGTCGATTCCCCGGCTTCTGGGAGATCAAGACTCGCGAGGACATCCTCGAGATGGCCGCGTTCATGACCGGCGTGTTCCCGGAGCCGCTCGCATTCAGCGCCCGCGCCGCCCGCGAACTCATCCCGCGCGCACGCGAGTTCGACCTCGTGCACGACAACCAGTGCCTCGGCTACGGCATCTCGAAGATCGAGAAGGCCATCCCCACCATCGTCACGCTGCACCATCCGATCACCAAGGACCGTCAGCTCGAGATGAGCCACGCCAAGACCCTGCCGAAGCGGCTGTCGGTCGGCCGCTGGTATTCCTTCGTGAAGATGCAGGGCAAGGTCGCGTCGAAGATGCCGCGCATCGTGGTGGTCAGCCAGAACTCGATCGACGACATCCACACCGACATGGGCGTCAGCAAGGACCGGATGCGACTCGTGCCGGTCGGCGTCGACCCCGACTTGTTCAAGCCGCTCGACCACGTCACCCGCAGGCCGGGCCGCCTGATCACCACGGCGTCGGCCGATGTGGCACTCAAGGGCCTGTCGTACCTCCTGCACGCGATGGCCAAGCTGCGTACCGAGCGCGACGTCACGCTCACCATCATCGGCAAGCCCCGCCCCGGTCACTCGATGGACCTCATCGATTCCTACGGGCTCGCCCCCCACATCGAGTTCGTGTCGGGCGTGAGCGACGAGCGCATCGTCGAGCTCTACGCCGAAGCCGAGATGGCCGTGGTGCCGAGCCTGTACGAGGGCTTCAGCCTCCCCGCCATCGAGGCGATGTGCACTGGCACCCCCCTCGTGGCCACCGACGGCGGCGCCCTCCCCGAGGTCACCGGCGCCGACGGCGACACCGTCCTGCAGTGTCCGGCCGGCGACGCTGATGCACTCACCGCCACCATCGCCCGCGGCCTCGATGACCCCGAGCTGCGTGCCCGCATCGGTGCCGCGGGACGTCAGCGCGTGCTCGATCGCTGGACGTGGACCAAGTGCGCCCAGGAAACGGTCGAGCAGTACCGCGAGGTATTGGCCATGCCCGACAACGTCCGCAAGCTCCGCGCCAACGGTCGGATCTGAGATGCTCACGATCAGGTTCGATCAGCTCGGCCTCGCGCCCGGCGACCGAGTACTCGACGTCGGCGCAGGCTTCGGTCGCCACATCTTCGAATGCGCTCGGCGCGGCGCCGACGTCGTCGCGCTCGACTACGCCGAGGACGAAGTGGTGCAGACCCGAGCCACCCTCGGGGGCATGGTCGATGCCGGCGAGGTCGATGTCGAACGATTCAAGGGCGTACTGCGCGGCGATGCCACACGGCTCCCCTTCGCCGACGGCTCGTTCGACGTGGTGATCACCTCGGAAGTGCTCGAACACATCCAGGACGACGTCGCGGCCATTGCCGAGATGGTCCGTGTCCTCAAGCCTGGCGGCCATTTCGCTGCCACCGTCCCGGCGTGGCTCCCCGAGAAGATCAACTGGATGCTGTCCGACGAGTACCACGCGCCCAAGAGCGAGGGCGGCCACGTGCGCATCTACAGCGCCACCGAACTCGAAGCCAAGCTGCGCACCGCTGGGCTCGACATGCGCGGCCACCACCGGGCCCACGCTCTGCACTCGCCGTACTGGTGGCTCAAGTGCGCCGTTGGTCCCCGCAACGACGACCACGCAGCGGTGAAGAAGTACCGCGAGTTCCTCGAATGGGACATCGTCGAGCAGCCGACCGTCACTCGGGTCGCCGACAAGGTGCTGTCGCCCGTGCTCGGCAAGAGCATCGTCTTCTACGGCACCAAGGGCACACAGGAGCAGCACGCAGGGTGAAGCATGTTGCCCACCTCCCAGGTGTCCTGTCGGCCGACGAGTTGCAGGCCACCGGCGAGCACCTGGTGTCGTTGCAGCTCGACACCGGCATGATCCCGTGGTTTCCGGGAGGTCACTGCGACCCGTGGAATCATGTCGAATCGGCAATGGCGCTCGACGTCGCCGGCTTCCACGACGAAGCCGTGCGGGCCTACGAGTGGCTCGTCGACACGCAGCGACCCGACGGCTCGTGGCACGCGTACTACCACCACGACGGCACCGTCGAGGACGCCAAGCTCGACACCAACGTGTGCGCCTACATCGCCACCGGCGTGACCCACCATCTCCGCTACACGTGGGATCGCGACTTCGCCGAGAACCTCTGGCCCACCGTCGAGCGGGCGCTCGAGTTCGTGCTCGCCCAACGCCGTGCCGACGGTTTGCCGCTCTGGGCGGTGGAGACCGACGGTCGCCCCTGGGACTACGCGCTCCTCACCGGCACCTCCAGTATCCAACACGCCCTGCGATGCGGCGCCCGCTTGGGCGAGCGGGTCGGCGCAGCGCTCGACCGGGCTGGATCGAGGCAGCCGATGTGATGGCCGAGGCGGCGCGCAACCGTCCTGAGGCGTTCGAGCCCAAGACCCGCTGGGCCATGGACTGGTACTACCCGGTGCTCACCGGGGTGCTCACGGGTGAGGCGGCCAAGGCGCGTCTGGCCGACGGCTGGGACACCTTTGCCATGGAGGGCCTCGGTATCCGCTGCGTGAGCGACGAACCGTGGATCACCGCGTCGGAGACCGCCGAGTGCGCCCTCGCATATGCAGCGATCGGTGACATGTCGACCGCCACCGACCTCCTCACCTGGACCCGCACCCACCGACGCGACGACGGTTCGTACTGGACCGGCATCGTCTATCCCGAGCCGGTGCTGTTCCCGTTCGACGAGCACACGTCGTACACCGCAGCCGCCGTGGTCCTCGCCGTGGACGCGATCACGCGCGCCACCCCGGCCAGCGACGTCTTCGTACCGTTCTGACGCCACCCCTCGACCCGACGCCGCCCGCCGGGCCGACGCCACACCTCGACCCGACGCACCCAAGCGATGAGTTTCCACCGCGACCCGTGCGCGCGAAGACTCATCGCCTCGAGCGTCAATCCCCGAGCGATGAGTTTCCGCGCGACCCGTTCGCGCGAAGACTCATCGCTTCGAGGTGGGGTGGGGCTCTGCTGTTACGTTGCTCTGCTGTGAAGTCGACGTTCGCGCGCACGGTGTTCTCGATCTGGAGCTGGATCGTGCTCGGAGTGATCGTGATCGTCTGGACGCCGATGGTGGCCATCGTGCGACTGGTCACGATGCCGTTCGACAAGGGCGCGTACGCCGCTGGCTATCTCTTCCGCAAACTCACCGTGGTGCACGAGCGTCTCACCCCGCTCTGGAAGTTCCGCACGTCAGGGACCTTGCCCGACGACATGCGCCACCCCTACGTGGTGGTGTCGAACCACGAGAGCTTCGTCGACATCTTGTTGATCTCGCACCTGCCCACCGAGATGAAGTGGATGTCGAAGATCGAGATCCTGCGCATCCCGCTGGTCGGCTGGATGATGAAGCTCGCGCGCGACATCCCCTTGGAGCGCGGTGACGCTGCCTCGATCGCCAAGGCGCTCGAGGCCTCCAGCGAGCGGCTCGACTCGAAGGTGTCGGTGATGATCTTTCCGGAGGGAACCCGGTCGAAGACCGGCGAGCTCCGCGAGTTCAAGTCCGGCGCGTTCCGCCTCGCGATCGAGCACCAGGTGCCGATCCTGCCACTGGCCGTGTACGGCACCCGGGACGCACTGCGCAAGCACGACTGGCGGCTCGGGTACGCCGAGGCCGAGGTCCGGGTGCTCGACCCGGTGCCCACCGACGGCCTCACCATGGACGACATGCCAGCGCTGCGAAACAAGGTGCGCGACATCATCATCGACGCTCGCGACGATCTTCGTCGTGAGTTCGGCGACTGAACGGGGTACGCCCCCGCATGGCATTCCAGGCACCCGTCCGTCTGCTCGCGGCCGCAAAGCCAACGGTGCCGGTCGCCCTCCTCGTTGCGATTGCGTCGAGCACCGCAGTGTTCGCTGCCACGCCGTTCCTGCTTCCTGCGGTGTCGGACGAGTACGGCGTTTCCGTCAGCACCGCTGGCTGGATGTCCACGGCACAACTCGCGGGCTTCGTCGTCGCGTCGTGGGTCGGCGGGCGGTTCCTCCGCCCGGTGCGTTCGGTGTTCATCATCGGCACGCTGATCGGCGTGGTCGCCAATCTGGCCTCCGCCATCACCCCGACGTTCGAACTGCTGGCGATCACGAGATTCGGCAGCGGTCTGTCGCTCGGACTCGCTGCCTGGATCGGCTGGCAGGCCGCCTTCGGCGACTCGGACAAGACCGGTGACGTCGCCGTGGTCGGCCCGCTCGTGGGGATGGTGATGGCCCCCTTGATCGTCGTACTGCTGGAGGCGTTCGGTTTGCGATGGCTGTTCGTCGTACTCGCCGCCATCACTGCCACACCGTTGCTCTGGGCCCGGCAAGTGGCCAAGGTCGACCGGCTTCGTCCCCACCGCACACGCCACAACCCGACGCGAGCCGCGCGCGCCATTCTGCTGGCGCTCGGCCTGATCACCCTGGGAGGATCGTCGGTGTTCGTCTACAGCGCCGCCATCGGACGCGACCTCGACGGGCTGTCGCCGCTCACCGTGTCACTGCTCTTCAGCGGCAATGCACTGGCAAGTATCCCGTCGGCACGGTGGACCGGTCGGCGCGGACCCGCTGGCGCCTGGTTCATCGCCACTGCCCTGTGCGCGCTGGCGATAGCGGCCTCGCGCAGCGGGCTGGTGTTCGCCGTCGCCATCGTCGGATGGGGGTTCGTGTTCTTCATGGGCGTGCCGGCGGCGTTCAATCTGCTCGCCGCCCGTTCGAATTTCCCCGAGGAGCGAGCCGGCGACGCCCAGGCGATGATGGCGCTGGGGCGCGTGTTCGGCCCCCTGCTGGGTGGCGCACTGCTCGCCGCAGGCTCCGAGGGCACGTTGGGGATCGTCGCAGCGTGCGTGATGACGTTCGGCGGACTCGTCCTGCTCTACGTCGACCGGAAGCGCTTCGTGGTGGTGCGCCAGTTCGGCAGCTGGGCAGCAACCCGCACGTCAGTCGACACGACGCAACACGCGTAACGATCCGGCGCTCGAGACGAGCTGGAATCGACCCGACTCCAACGCCGGACGGAAGATCTGCTCGTACGGCGGGCGTCCGCCATCGGCGGGGTCGGGAAAGACGTCGTGGATCGCCAGCGTGCCGCCGACCGCCACGTGCGGCGCCCAGCCCTCGTAGTCGAGGCGGGCAGGCTCCTCACCGTGACCCCCATCGATGAAGAGCAGCGCCAACGGCGTGGTCCACGTCGAGGACACCACCGGCGACGTCCCAACGATGGCCACCACCGTGTCTTCGAGCGCAGCGTCGTGAATGGCTGCACGGAAGAACGGCAACGTGTCCATCTTGCCGGTTCGGGCGTCGACCACGTCGGTGTCATGATGGTCCCAGCCCGACTGGTTCTCCTCGGAGCCTCGATGGTGGTCGACGGCGAACAACACCCGGCCAGCAGATTCCGCAGCATCGCCGAGCCAGATCGTGGACCGGCCGCAGTACGAACCGAGTTCCAACATCGGTGCCTGCGGCACGGCAGCCGCTGCGTCGGTTGCGGCCACCCACAGTGCGTCGCCCTCATCAGGCGGCATGAACCCCTTGGTGGCCAGCGCCACCTCGCGGCGCTGCGGACTCATCATCAGCGGTTGGTTCACCACGTGTCCCAGTGGATGATGGTGTCGGGGTCGGGTCGCATCGCACGCTTGAAGTCGGTGCCGACCGTGTGCGCGAGCGGGGTGACACAGGCCTGCTGGACCTGGTCGAACGGGATGCCGACCACGTCGGCGACCTCCTGTTCCATCATCAGCGAAATCGTCGTCCACGCCGTACCGAGCCCGCGTGCGCGGGCGGCGAGCATGAAGCTCCACATGCCCGGCAGGATGTTGCCCATCGACGACGCCGCCATCATCGCAGGTGCGCCATCGACCCGACCGGCCGTACACCCGATCACGATCGCCGGCGCCTGGGCCAGATGCTCGGACAGGTACGTCGCCGAATCGACCACGCGCTCCTGCTGCGCCTGCTCGGCCTCGCCTGCCTTCTCGATCGCTCCGGCAAAGACGGGAAGCGACCGGTAGACCTCCCAGCACTTCGCGTAGATCTCGCCGATCGCCTCGCGCTTGGCGGCGTCCTTGACCACCATGAACTGCATGGTCATGTTGTTCGAACCCGATGGTGCCTGCATGGCGGTCGCAACACACTCACGGATCAGGTCGTCATCGACCGGCCTCGAGAAGTCGAGGCGCTTGCGCACCGCACGTGTGGTGTTGAGGACGTCGTCAGCAGACAGATCGAGCAGAGTCATGGCAGGACTGTACGACGTGCCAACATGACAGACGCCATGGAGACCCCCGCCGAGCACCGCCCGAACGCACACGACACCCAGGCCGCACTCGACGATCTCGTCACGCTGCTCGACCTCGAGGCGATCGAGGTCAACATCTTCCGCGGCCGCTCCCCCGACGAGAACCGTCAACGGGTCTTCGGTGGACAGGTGGCCGGGCAGGCGTTGGTCGCCGCTGCCCGAACGATCGACGAACGCGATCGACTCGTGCACTCGCTGCACGCGTACTTCCTGCGCCCCGGCGATCCAACGGTGCCGATCCTCTACGAGGTCGACCGGATCCGCGACGGTCGCAGCTTCTCCACCCGCCGAGTGGTCGCGGTCCAGCACGGCAAGGCGATCTTCAACCTGCAGGCCAGCTTCCACGACGACGAGCCGGGCCCAGACCACCAACTCCCGATGCCGGCCGACATGGGCGACCCGCACGATCTCGCCGACTTCCACACACGCATGGCCCCGTACGCCGAACAGATCGGCGACTGGTACCACCGTCCCCGTCCGATCGATCTGCGCTATGTCGACGGCGATCCCACCACTCGGCGCGGCCAGTCCACGAACGAACAACACGTGTGGCTGCGCGCCGACGGTGTGCTGCCCGACGACCCGGTGTTGCACGCGTGCGTGGTCACGTATGCGAGCGACATGACCCTGCTCGACACCACCCTGTTGCCCTTCGGCCTCGACTGGGACACCCCCGGTATGCAAATGGCGAGCGTCGATCACGCCATGTGGTTCCATCGCCCGTTCCGCGCCGACGAGTGGCTCCTGTACGCCCAACGGGCGGTGTCGACGTCTTCGGCGCGCGGCCTGGCGCGAGGATCGATCTTCACCAGCGACGGTCAACTCGCCGTGAGCGTGGTGCAAGAAGGCCTGACTCGCTTGACGAATTGAGCGCGACCTCCCATTGGGGTGCGTTCAACGCCAAGATGGAATGGTGACACGACGTTCCCCAGTGGCCCAACGAACCCACCTGCTCGCCCTCGCCGCCGTGGCTGCTGCGGTACTCACCAGCGCTGCCTGCAGTTCCGAGGACACCGACGACTCCTTCGGCGCTGGTCCGCCGACAGCCGCCACCACCGAGCCGGCGTCACCCGGCACCGCACCGCCGCTGTCGACAACCACGACCGAGGCGTCACCAGCCGCCACCCCCAGCACAGACGCCAGCACAGACAACGCCGGGCCGCTGCCCGAACCCACGGTGTCGTTGTTCGAGGTCGGAACGTTCGAGCAGCCGGTGCAGGTCACACATCGTCCGGGCCACGGCGAGCTCTTCGTGGTCGAGCAGGCGGGCAAGGTCCTTGCCGTCACCGACCTCTCGGTCGAGACGGTGCTCGACATCACCGACCTCACGATCGCCAACGGCGAGCGCGGTCTGCTTGGCCTTGCGTTCCATCCGACCGCTGACCTGGCCTACCTCAACTTCACCGATCTCGACGGTGACACGGTGGTCGCCGAGTTCATGCTCGACGCCACGACCGCGCAGTTCGAACGCAGCTCGTACCGTGAGGTGCTCACGGTGGACCAACCGTATGGCAACCACAACGGCGGCCGACTGGCCTTCGGCCCCGACCAATTGCTGTACATCGGTCTCGGTGACGGCGGATCCGGGGGCGATCCCGAGCGCTATGCGCTCGACGTCACGAGTCGCCTCGGCAAGATCCTTCGCATCGATCCCGTCCAGGCGGGCAGCGAGCCGTTCTCGATCCCCGCCGACAATCCGTTCGTCAGCGATTCCGATGCCGATCCTGCGATCTGGTCGATCGGGTTGCGCAACCCGTGGCGGTTCTCGTTCGACCCTGACACCGGCGATCTCTGGATCGCCGACGTCGGCCAGGTCGACTTCGAGGAGATCAACCGATCAACCGCCGTCGACCGCCTCGACGCGGCCAAAGGCGCCAACTTCGGGTGGAGCGCCTTCGAAGGGTTCCAACCGTTCAACCCCGATCAGCCGACCGACGGCGCCATCGAGCCGCTGTTCGTCTACGACCATGCCGACGGGCGATGCTCGGTGAGCGGCGGTGCGGTGGCCCGCGGCGACGCCGTGGCGGACCTACGCGGCTGGTACCTGTTCGGCGACTACTGCACCGGCCAGATCTGGGCGCTCGACCCCACAGCACCGCCGACGGAGCCACGGGTCGTCGAGATCGCCCAGCTCGACACGCTCGTCGGAATCGACGTCGGCCCGGAACGCGACCTCTACGCCGTCTCGAACGGCGGCACGATCTCTCGCATCATTGCCGGATGAGTCGCTGCGCTCACAGGAAACTGAGCAGGTCGGCAAACACCTCCTCGGCATCCACAGCGAGTCCTCGCCGCTCGAACCACCCGCAGACGTTCAGCACGTCGCGATGGAGGAATTCGATGCCCTGGAGGTTGGCGGCGATGTCGATCGCCTGCGGGAAGTCGATGAACCACAGCCGCTCCTGCCACCAGAGCAGGTTGTAGGCGGACAGGTCGCCGTGAGCGATGCCGGCCGCCGTGATCGAGCGCAGCCCGCCGATCAACTGTTCGAACGCATCGGCGAGCTGACCACCCGACAGCCGCGCTGCCGACAGCTGCGGTGCGGCCATGTCCCAACTGCCGACGTACTCCAGATCGAACACATCATCGGCGAACGCGATCGGGTAGGGCACGGCAACGCCCGCCGCCCACAACGTCGACATCACCTCGTGCTCGGTGCCGGTCCAGCGATCCTGGAGCAGCTTCTTGCCATAGGTCGACATTCGGTCGATGGCTCGACGGTCGCGTGACTTGCGGAACTGTCGCCCCTCCCGGTACTGGACATCGTGACGAAAGGCCGACGAGCGCTGCACGCCCAACGCTTCGAGTTGCCCCTTCTGGGTGACATGGCGGGGGAGATAGCGCTTGCGGGCGATGAGACAACTGCGGCCATCGTCGCCGACACGCTCGACGAGGTTGACCTGGGCCTCCTTCCCGCTCTTGACGACGCCGTGGTCGACATCGGTGTAGGGCTCGCTGACGAGCCAGGACGGTTGATCTGACATTGGGTGCACCTCGGGCGCGGGTTGGACGACGATGAACAAACATCGGTCGGCGCAGCCCGGAGGCTCGTAGGTTCAGCTCGACAGGAGCGCGCGACCGATGGGGAACCACACAGCAACAGTCATGTGCACTCCTCCTTTCGATCGCGGACATCGGCAACGTAGCCGACAGCAACAGCCATGTCACACGAGTTTCGCGATGTAACGATTGGTGTCTGACACCAATCGTTACATCACCAGGTTTCGCCGTGGTCGGGCAACGTGTCGGGCGTGCCGACGATCAGTGGATCGGGCGGCACGGCCACCTCGAGGTTCTTGCCCTCGTATGGCAACGCATGCAGAACATGGCGCATCGCGTTGATGCGCCCCCGCTTCTTGTCGTTGCTGCGCACGATGTGCCACGGAGCGAGATCCGTCGAGGTTCGCTCGAACATGGTGAGCTTGGCCTGGGTGTAGTCCTCCCAGCGGTCGAGCGAGGCGATGTCGGTGGCACTCAGTTTCCACTGACGAACCGGGTCGATCCGGCGGATCGTGAACCGAGCGATCTGCTCGCGCCGGGACACGGAGAACCACAGCTTGATCAAGGTGGTGTCGGCGTTGATCAGCATCTCCTCGAACTGCGGCACGGTCCGCAGGAACTCCTCGTGCTGAGCCGGCGTGCAGTACCCCATCACCGGTTCCACACCGGCGCGGTTGTACCACGACCGATCGAAGAAGCGGATCTCACCGCGGGTCGGCAGGTGCCGAACGTACCGCTGGAAGAACCACTCGCCCTGCTCACGCTCCGACGGCACGCTCAACGCAATCACTTCGGCGCCGCGCGGGTCGAGGTGCTCGAGGAACCGCTTGATCGTGCCGCCCTTGCCCGCTGCATCGCGCCCCTCGAACACCAGCACCAGCTTGTGCCCAGTCGACTTGATCCAGTCCTGCGCCTTGAGCAGCTCCACCTGCAGGTCGCGTTTGAGCGACTCGTACTCGGAGCGCGACATGCGCTCGTCGTACGGGTAGCTCTCTCGCCAGGTCTCGACCGGCAGCCCGTTCGGACCGAGCAGGATCGGGTCATCGACCTGGTCGAACGTGCCCTCGACGGTGAACCCGCGCGACGCGATCTCCTCGGAGGTCATCGAGCGAAACGATTCGATGAGGCGATCGATGTCGGTGAGCTGATTCCCCGTTGGTTTCAACGGTGGTGGCGGGATGTTCGCAGACGTTGTCATCGCAGATCGGCGTGACGGTTGATCGAGGTGAGAGCCACCGCGTCAGGCTACGCGTTCGAACTCCACCCGTCCCAGCGTGGTGTCCACGCTGACGAGCCGCACCCGAACCTCGTCGCCGGGGTCGACACGTCGGGCATCGACACGGGCGACCACGGCAGGCTCCAACAACTGGATGCGAGCGCCACGGTCGTCCTCGTCGGTGACGACGGCATCGAACAGATCGCCTTCTCGTCCCGACAACACGACGGCTTCGGCCAGATCGAGGGCGGCCCGATCGATCTGAGCGGCGCGGGACCTGGCAGCCTGCATCGTGGCAGGCAGCGCCTCGAACGCCTGCTCGATCTTCGGATCGACGACCCCGCCGTTCATCACCGCAACCGTTGCTTCGATGACGTAGCGGTCTGCAAGGCGCCGCAATGGCGCCGTGGCGTGGGTGTACGTCGCTGCGACTGCGGCATGCCAGGGCGTGACGTCGTCGCGATAGGGCTCGTACGACGCCCGGCCGCTCGCTCGACGCACAGCGAGCTGGAACGCCGCCGTGCGAGGATCGTCGCGTGGAAGCGCTGGCTCGAATGCTGCCAGCGACATGGCCTCCGGCCAGTCGAGTCCGAACGCCCGAGCGGTGTGGCGCAGGCGTCGTTCGCCGTGCTCGTCGACCGGCGGCATCGTCCGGAACAGCCCGGTCCCAGCAGCGTGCAGGACGTTGGCAACAGCCATGTTGGTGGCCAGCGACATCGCCGCCCCCTGCCGTTCGACGGCCAGGCGCGGGCGAAACCGCAGCGAGAACTCGTCGTCGATTCGCCGCACCTCCTGCTCAGGGAAATCGATGCGATCGGCGCCCCGAGCGCGTTCGGACGCTTCGATTCGCCCGGCCAGTTCGGTGAAACCGTCTGGCAACTGGCCGGTGTCGACGGTGGCATAGGCGAGCTGGCGACGGCTGCGCACGACCGCTCGTTCTGCACCGTCGAGCACGACCGAACCGTCGCTGCCCACTCTGACCACGAACACCACCGCTGGCCGATCCACACCAGCGAGCAGGCTGGCGGCTCCCTCCGCGAGCTGCGGCGGATGCAGGCCCGCTCGGCCGTCGGGCAGGTAGAGCGTGACGCCGCGACGCCACGCCTCGGCGTCGATCGCCCCACCAGGGCGCACGAACGACCCGACGTCGGCAATGGCGTATCGCAACACGATGTCCGGGCCCGAGCGCTCGATCGCAAACGCCTGATCGAGGTCGGTGCTGCCGACCGGGTCGAGTGTGACGAACTCGATGTCGGTTCGATCGGTGCGTCCCGCGCCTGAGCGTGCGGGCCGGCTCGTCACCTCATCGGCTTCGGCGAGCACCTCCGGGGGAAACTCGACGGGCACGTCGAAGCGGTGGCGCAGTTCGTCGAGTCCGGCCTGGAACTCGCCAGCGGCATCGACGAGGCGGACCACCGTGTCAGCTCGACATCGCTCGGCTCAGCGCCGAGCACCCATGAACATGCCCTTGAGGGCCTCGTAGTGCTCGATGACATGGCCGGCACCGAGCACGACTGCTTCGAGCGGCACGTTCGACATCCGCACCGGGACCTCCGTTTCACGCTCGATGCGTTCGGCGAGTCCACGCAGCAGGCCACCGCCGCCGACGAGGAACATGCCGCGCACCAAGAAGTCCTGGGAGAGTTCCGGCGGCGCCTTCGACAGGCAACGGATGACCGACGCCACGATCGACGACACGACGTCCTCGATGGCGAAGCGCACCTCCTCGGGGGTGAGCAGCACCGTCTTGGGCAGGCCGGTCATCATGTCGCGGCCACGCACTTCGGCCTGGTTCTCGTCGGGCGTCGGGTCGGCTGACCCGATGGCGACCTTGATCTCCTCGGCGGTGCGTTCGCCGATGGCGATGCCGTGCTCGCGTCGCACATAGTTCTGAATCGCCGCATCGATGTCGAACGAGCCCACCCGCACCGCTTCGAGCGCGACGATGCCCCCCAGGCTGATCACCGCGGTTTCGCTGGTGCCACCGCCGATGTCGATCACCATGTTGCCGACCGGTTCATCGATGGGCAGATCTGCGCCGATCGCAGCCGCCATCGGCTGCTCGATCAGGTTCGCATCTGCGGCACCGAGCGCGACGTGCCGCGTCGGTGACTGCACGGCGTTCGACCTCGGTGATGGCAGACGGCACACAGATGACCACCTTCGGGCGGGTGAAGCGACTCACTCCGACGCGTTGCAGCAGGAGCCGGATCATGCGTTCGGTGATCTCGAAGTCGGTGATCGCGCCACCGCGCAATGGCCGCACCGCAACGATGTAGCCGGGTGTACGCCCGATCATCTGCCACGCCTCTCGGCCCGTGGCCAGCACCTCGCCGGTCTGACGATTGAGGGCGATCACCGACGGCTCGTTGAGCACGATGCCGCGGCCCTTCATGTAGACCAGCGTGTTCGCCGTGCCCAGGTCGATCGCAAGGTCACGCGCCATGGTGACGCCTCACGAGGTCGGACACCGGTGTTCGGTGCGTACGTTCATCGATCATCTCCACCATCATCGCCCTTGGAGGTGCGTTCCGATGGTTTCATCCGGTCGGATGTCTGTCGGCGCGCTTCGGGAGACAGCGCATCGATCTGGCGCCGGAACGAGGCAATGTCGTCGACGGGTCGACGGCCACGGCTGGTGACCCTGATCACGACGACGACGATGGCGACGACGGCCAGGACGGCGACGACGACGGCCACGGTCACGGTTGTGTCCCCACCGAGCGCGGGTCGCGGAGGTCGTGAGCGCCAGTACCCCAGTCGGCACCGTCGGCCCAGACCTCGTGTTTCCAGATCGGCGCCGACTCCTTGAGTGCGTCGATCGCATAGCGGGCAGCGTCGAAGGCTTCGGCCCGGTGCGGTGCCGAGACGACGGCGATCACGGATGACTCGCCGATGTCGAGACGACCGACGCGGTGCAGCAGGGCGACCCGCCCGGTGTCGGGCCAGCGTCGGCGAAGTTCGGCGCCGATCTCGCCGAAGCGGGCCAGCACCTGCTCGTCATAGGCTTCATACGTGAGGTGTTCGACCCCGGCCCGACCCTCCGAGTGATCGCGGATCGTGCCACTGAACAGCACCACGGCGCCACAGTCGGGACGAATCGCCCAGTCGTACGCAACGGTGACATCGAGTTCGGGTTCGCTCAGGGCAAACCAGTCGTCGCCAGCGGGAGGTGGGGTCACCTTCGTAGCGTAGCGATGCCACACCCGGACCGTGGGCGCGGCCTACGGCCCGCGGTCCCCGGTCCGCAGGAGCGTTGTACGATCTCGCATTCGTGGAACCCGGACCGCTGCCACCTCACGAGCGATCGTGGAGGCACCCCTCAGAACTCGGACCGACGCGCCTCGAAGCCGACGACGTCGACCGCGGAGGTCGCACCAACGTTGCCGCCCTCGCCGGCGGAGCCGCCGCAGTGATGGCCGTTGCCCTTCTGGTGGTGTCGATGACGCCACGCACGTCGTCGGGCCCGATCGCCCTGAGCGCCACGACCACGCCGATCGTCGCCCGCGCCAGCGTCGAGACGCCAGCGCCCACACCGTCTCGTGCGCAATCGCTGCAGATGGGTGGGAGCGACCTGCTGTTGGCGTCGTTCGCAGCGTTTCCCCATTCGGTCACTCGCGTGCTGCCGCTCGAACTCGATGGCACCGCGATTGCCGACGAACTGCCGGCTGGCAACGAGGTCGTGGTCGTGCGCACGGAGGCGGTCACCTACGAGATGCGCTGGAGCGTGGCCGAGTCGATGATCGCCCCCGATGGCTCGGTGGTGTTCGATGCCGAGGGCGAGCTGGTCGCGCTCGTGGCCGACGGCGAACTGGTCAGCCTCGTCGACGACTGAGCCGTCGACGAGCGAACACCACCCCGACGATCGCGGCGACCGCCAGCGAGATCACCCCGGCGCCGAGGGCGAACTCCTGGCGACGTTTCGGCGACACCATGGTCCACCAGGGCGCTTCGGTGCCCTCCACGTAGGTCTGCTCGTTGGTGACGGTCGGCCTCCAGCCCTCGGCTCGCAGGCGACCGTTCGACACCACCCAGGGGTGCAACGTGTACGGGAGCAGGCCCGGCGGGATCGGCCCACGCGAGAACCGCCAGCGCAAGCCGGCAACCAATTCTGCAAAACGCTCGGGCAACGGGAAACGCGGCCGTTCGCCCGACAGTGCCCGGATGCGTTCACCCGGCACCCAACCATCGGGCGCCACGTTGAACACCCCGTCGAGGCGGCGGCCGATGCCAACCGCCACGGCAGCGGCCAGATCGTCGAGATGCAGGAATTGCGACGGCGGATCGGCCTCGGCCACGCGACGGCCGAAGCCGTACACGAGGGCCGTGGCGAGGCGTGAACCACCGCCCGCAGCGAGCGACACGGCGGGTCGCAGCACACACGTGGCGCGCCCCGAACACGCGGTTCGCCACTGCTCGACAAGCTCCTCGGCCGATGCCAGCTGGCGGGCGAACACGAATTCCACGTCGGGACGCAGCGCAGCATCTTCAGCGAGCGGCACCGGGTTGTTCGACGCGGCGCCGTACACCATGGCCGACGACACGAAGACCACGTGGGACGCACCCAGGTGGTCCGCAATCGCCAAGCTCGCTGCGGCCGATTCCGTGGCACTCTCACGTCGAGCGGCTCGCGTGTCGTGGTCGCTGCTGCCGAGATCCACCACGGCCAGGGTGCGAGCGGCCACCGACGGGCCGATCGCGCCGAGTTCCTCGACCGAATCGGCAAGCACGACCACGTGTCCCGCTGCTGCCACGAGGCGCTCGACCCGCGTGCCGAGCACACCTGATGCACCCGTGAGCACCACAGTGCCACGGCCGAGATCGTTCATCGGGGCCACGATACCCACCGGCGACGCGCCGACCCGCGACGTCGTCGTCCCGATCAGCCCGTAGCATCGGGGCATGGCCGACGACCAAGATCCCGGCGAATCGATCGACCCATTCGCTGGGATGCCGCTGTTCGGCGACCTCTCCCGGGCGCTGTCCGGGCAGGGCCCCCTCAACTGGGATGCCGCTCGCCAGTTCGCCGTGCTCGCTGCCAACGGTGGTGGGCTGCTGTCGGGCACCGGGGCGTCCACATCGGCCAACGTCGAACCCACGGTGCGCATCAAGTATCGCGAGCTCGCCAACATCGCACGGCTGCACGTGGGCGACGTGATGCAGCTCGAAGTGCCCGACACCGAACCCGACGTCGCCACGCCAGAGCAATGGGCACAGCAGACGCTCGAGGCCTACCGCCCGTTGTTCACCGACCTCGCCACGTCACTCGGATCCAGCGACGACCTCCCTGCCGAGATGGCTGCTGACCCCATGGCCCAGATGATGGCCGGTCTCAGCAAGATGATGGCCCCCGCCATGATGGGCATGAGCGTCGGCTCGATGGTCGGCAACCTGGCACGGCGAGCGTTCGGCGTCTACGATCTGCCCGTTCCTCGGGCGACACCGTCGCTGGTGCTGGTGCCGTCCACCATCGACCGTTTCGCGACCGAGTGGGAGATCGAGCTCGACGAAATGCGGCTGTGGGTGCTGGCCCACGAACTCGCCGGGCTCACCCTGTTCTCCATTCCTCACATCGCCGATCACCTGCGCTCGCTGGTGCAGCGTCACGTCGGGGGATTCCGTCCCGACCCCGCTGCCCTGTCCGACAAGCTCTCGTCGCTCGACATCGATCAGAGCGATCCCATGGCAGCCATGCAACAGGCCTTCGGCGACCCCGAAGTGCTCCTGGGTGCGGTCAGGTCGGCCGACCAGCTCGCCCTCGAGCCGGAGCTCGACGCAGCCGTGGCGGTCACCATTGGAGTGATCGACTGGGTCGTCGATGCCGTTGCCGTGCGAGTGATCGGCGGCAATGCGCTGCAGATCGCCGAAGCGGCCCGTCGCCGTCGTGCCGAGGCATCGCCCGACGAGATCTTCGTCGAACGCCTGCTCGGCATCCGCCTGGGTGCCCAACAGACCGCACGCGGCAAGGCATTCGTGCAGGGCGTGGTCGATCGCGCGGGCGAGCGCGGCCTCGAACCGCTGTTCAGCGATCCGGCGGCGGTGCCCACTCCGAACGAGATCGAGGCGCCTGGCCTCTGGCTCGCCCGGGTCGCCGACCACTGACCGCGCCAGGTCGCCGGCCGTCCGGCCGCCGACTCGACAGATAGATCGTCGCCCCGATGGCGGCGGCTCCCACCATCAGGAAACCAATGGGTCCGGGCACCTGGATCGCCACAGCGACGAATGCCCCGAGGGCCCACGCCAATTGAAAGCGGGTTTCGAAGACAGCGAACGCACGGCCCCGGTTGGCCCCTGGCGCATCGCGCTGCACGATGCTCTCGAAGTTCAAGCGGCCGAGCGCCGCCATCAGGTTCAACACGCCAGCGAGTACGACAGCACCGAGGGGGCCGCCGAGGGCGGCCGTGAGCAAACCGAGCACATGCCGCAACGAGCAGCGCGACGGTCAACATGGTCTCTTCACGGACCCGCTCGCGCAACAACGACGCCACTGCGTTGCCCAACATCGCGGCGAGCGCCGACACGCCGACCACGGCACCGAACCACAGCGCTCCCTGGTCCTGCGACCGCAACCAGAACGCCAGGTGGAAGAAGGTGAACCCCACCATGCCTCGCAACACCGTCATCGCGATCGCACCGAGTTGCACGTTCGACGAGTGCAGCTCGGTCGTTTCGGCCGCATCGGCCTCCTGCGACGCCACCACGTCGGGACTCAAGCGAGTGGCGGCCACGAACGCCCCACAGAACAGGATCGCTCCGTACACCAGCGTGGCCGGGGCACCGATCAGTGTCAGCAGGATGCCCGCCGGGATCACAGCAACCGCCCCGGTGATACCTGCGATCAGGCCGAGTTTCGAGTTTGCTTCGACGAGTTCGTCCTCGGAGCGCACGGTGGAGGGCACGATGGCCGACTTCGACACCGCATAGGTCTTCTGCAGCACGAGCGAGGCGAACACCAGCGGGAACAGCGCCAACGCGTCGAGGTACTGCGCCATCAACAGCGTCAAGACGACGCGAGCCAGCGCCACGACCTGGATCACGAACCGGCGACCACCTGCGACACGATCGATCAGCGGCCCGATCAGCGGCGCCACGACGAGGAACGGCGCGAATCCCAAGACGAGGAACAGCATCACGCGCGATCGGGCCGCGTCGAGGTCGATGTCGAAGAACAACGAGTCGGCGAGCGCGATCACCATCGCGGCGTCGCCGCCCATCATCAGCGCGTGGGTGATCGCCAGCCGTCGGAACTTCGACGCCGGCGGTCGATACGCAGCGTTCACAGGTTCCACCGAGTCGATCCTACGAGACTCGCTCGCGCCGGTGGGCCACTCGCGCGAGCCGTCAGGCCCGTTCGTACTTGTAGCCGAGGCCTCTGATCGTGACGATTCGCGTGGGCGCCGCCGGATCGACTTCGATCTTGCTCCGCAGCCGCTTCACGTGGACATCGAGCGTCTTGGTGTCGCCGACGTAGTCGCTGCCCCAGACCCGATCGATCAGCGTGTCGCGGGGCAGCACTCGTCCGGCATTGGCGAGCAGCAGGTGCAACAACTCGAATTCCTTGAGCGGCAACACGACGTTCTCCCCAGCAACGGACACCCGATGTTCGGCGGGATCGAGGGTGACCTCGCCGACCTGGAGCGCTGAGGGCACCGCTGGCGCATCGTCGGCGGGACCGGCCTCGGCGCTGCGGCGCAGCACCGCGCGCATCCGGGCCACCAACTCGCGGAGGCGATACGGCTTGGTGATGTAGTCATCGGCACCCACTTCGAGCCCGACGACGGCGTCGATCTCCGCGCCCTTCGCGCTGACCATGATGATCGGTGTCCGCGTGGTCTTGCGCAGCTCGCGGCAGACGTCGATGCCGCTGATCTTCGGCAGCATCACGTCGAGCAGGATGATGTCGGGATGAACACGCTCGAAGACGGTCAGTGCTTCGGCGCCGTCGACGGCGACGACAACGGCGAAGCCCTCGCGTTCGAGCCCGACCCTCAGCGCCTCGACGAAACTCGCCTCGTCTTCGACGACCAACACCGTGGCCTCACTCATGAGCCCACCTCACGTGCCTCGGTCCGATCGGTGCGGGGTTCGCCGTGGCGGTCGACCATGATCGACGCCGGGAGACGCAGCACGAACGTCGAGCCTTCACCCTCCTGCGACGACACCACCACGTCGCCGCCGTGATTGTCGGCGACGTGTCGCACGATCGCGAGGCCGAGTCCGGTGCCGCCGCCGACACGACTGCGCGCACGATCGACCCGATAGAACCGCTCGAACACCCGGTCGAGGTCACGTCGGGGAATGCCGATTCCTTGATCGGCCACCATCACCTCGACCGACGTGTCGTCGGCGCGTGCCCGCAACTGCACCAGGCCACCCGGGCGGCTGTACTTCACAGCGTTCTCGACGAGGTTGCCGACCGCGGACACCAGTTGGCGTTCGTCGCCGCGCACGAAGAGGTCGTCGGGAAGGTCGAGCGCCGTGATCTCGACGTTGCGTCCCACATCGGCCGCACGACCGCGACCGATGGCCAGCTGCACGACCGATGCCACGTCGACGATGTCGTCGGCGCGATGCGTGGATTCGATCTCCGACAGCTTCAACAGCTCGTCGATGGTTCGAGCGGCGCGATGGGCCTCCTCCACCAGGTGATCGGCCAGGCGTTGCACCACCGTCGGGTCCGACTCGTCCATCAGCGCTTCGGCGAGCACCGCCACTGCACCCACCGGCGTCTTCAACTCGTGGGAGATGTTGGTGACGAAGTCGGTACGGATCGCGTCGGTGCGGTGGCGCTCGCTCACATCGCGCATGGTCACCACGGCACCGCCGCTCGACATTGGATGCACCGAGAACTCGAGCCAGATCTTGGGCGGTCCGTGCATCTCGACCAACCGCGTGGCGGCCACACCGGTGCGAGCCTCGTTGACCCCTGTGGTGACCTGCTCGTCGACGAGCACGCCGACGTGGGTGCCCCTGAACAACTCGGCGGCCGGGTTGCGGTACCGCACCAGTCCCGACGAGTCGGCCACGACCACGCCGATCTCGAGCAGCTCGACACCTTCGCGCAGCGATCCGGCGAGGTCGGACTCGGGGAGTGCTGCCGACGATGTGTCGTGTTCGACTCGGGCCACCTGCGTACGTCGGAAAACCAGCAGACCGATCATCAGCCCCACCGCAAGGCCGACCGCAGCAGCGATCGCGACGGGGATGATCACGGCGTCACCCGCCGGTCGGTTCCGGGGCGGCAACGACGCTCGGCGGCTCGTTGTCGCTCTCGGCGTACGGCTGATCGGGGAGCCAACCGTTGACGATGTAGCGGGTGCGATCGCCGACGTTGACGGCATGGTCACCGATGCGCTCGTAGAAGCGGGCGACCATCGCGAGCTGCACCGCCACCTGGAGATCGATGTTCCCAGCAGCGTGGCTCTCGAAGATCACCTGGATGAACTGGCGGTGCAGATCGTCGAGGTAGGCGTCCATGTCGTGCAACGCCGCCGCACGGACGCCGTCGAGATGCAGGTAGGCCTCGGTGGCCTCCTTGAACAGCACCTGGGCCTGGTCGCCCATCTTCTGGATCACACCGCGAAGGTGAGGGTCGAGATCATGGCCGTAGATCCGACGGGCGGCCTTGCAGATGTTCACGCACAGGTCGGCCGAACGCTCGACGTCGGCAATGATCTTGATCGACGAGATCACCGCACGCAGGTCGGTGGCCACCGGCGCCTGCAACGCGATCACCGTGAAGCACTGCTCTTCGAGGGCCAGCGAACGGCGGTCGTAGTCGTCGTCGCCGAGGATCAGGTACTCGGCGGCTTCGAGATCCATCGACAGCAACACGTCGGTGGCGCGTGGCACCAACTCGGTGACGCCGGCCGACAGCAGTGCAATACCGGTGCGGATCTCGTCGAGTTGCTCGTGGAATTTCGATCGCAGTTCGTTCATCAGCCGAACCGTCCCGTGATGTAGTCGATCGTCGACTGCTGCTTCGGGTTCGAGAACATCACGTCGGTGTCGTCCATCTCCACGACGTAGCCGGGCTGTCCGGTGCCGTCGATCGTGAAGAACGCCGTGCGTTGCGACACGCGAGCGGCTTGCTGCATGTTGTGGGTGACGATCACGATCGTGTACGTCGACTTGAGCTCGTTCATCAACTGTTCGATGGCCAGCGTGGAGATCGGGTCGAGTGCCGAGCATGGCTCGTCCATCAACAGGATCTCGGGCTCCACGGCGATCGCTCGCGCGATGCACAGGCGCTGCTGTTGTCCGCCAGACAGACCCGAGCCGGGCTTGTCGAGACGGTCCTTCACCTCTTCCCACAGGTTGGCACCCCGCAACGCCCGTTCGACCTGTTCCTCGGCGTCGGACTTGTTGATCCGTTTGCTGTTGAGGCGCTTGCCGGCGAGCACGTTGTCGGCGATCGACATCGTCGGAAACGGGTTCGGCCGCTGGAACACCATGCCGACCTTGCGGCGCACGGCCACCGGGTCGACGCCCGGGCCGTACAGATCTTCACCGTCGACGAACACCGAGCCCTTCACGTGGGCACCATCGATCACTTCGTGCATCCGGTTGAGCGAGCGGATGAACGTCGACTTGCCGCACCCAGACGGTCCGATGAGGGCGGTCACCGATCGCGGCTCGATCACCATGTCGACGTCCTTCACCGCATGAAAGTCGCCGTAGTAGATGTTGAGGTCCTCGACCACGATCCGGTTGTCGCGTGCGTTCGCGACTGCAGTTGGTGCGCTGGATCCGGACCTCTGACTGGTGGCGGTCTGGGATGCCTCGATGCGGTCGGTCATCGCGTCGTTCTCCTTGTGGGTGCGGTGGCCGGTGGTGGGAACATTGGTCATCGGGGTCACCGCAGACCTTTCGGCTTGAGTGCTGAGGACAGGATACGCGCAAGCGAGAACAGGATCATCACGATCAACACGAGCGTGAGCGCGGCAGTCCACGCTCGGTCCTGGCCGGCTTCCGGCGGAATGCCCGGCTGAACGTACTGGTAGTAGGTGAACACGGGCAGCGTGGTCATCCGGCCATCGAACGGATTCCAGTTGACACCCTGCGCGAGGCCGGCGGTCACGAGCAGCGGGGCGGTCTCGCCGATCACGCGGGCGATGGCGAGCACCACGCCGGTGATGATGCCGGCGATCGCCGTGGGAATCACCACTTTCACGATCGTCTTCCACTTCGGAACGCCGAGCGCATACGAGGCCTCGCGGAGTTCGTCGGGCACGAGACGCAACATCTCCTCGGCCGATCGCACGACCACGGGCGTCATCAGCACGGTGAGCGCAACGGCACCGGCGATACCAGACCGTGTGCCCGGACCGAAGATCAGTTCGAACAGGGCATAGGCAAAGAGGCCGGCCACGATCGAGGGGATACCGGTCATCACGTCGACCATCGACTGGATTGCCTTGGCCAGCTTGGTTCCGTGGCCGTACTCGGCAAGGTAGATCGCGGTGAACAGCCCGAACGGTACCGACATCAGCGTGGCCAGGCCGGTCACGATGAGCGTGCCCACGATGGCGTGGTAGGCGCCGCCGCCCTCACCGACGACACCGCGCATGGTCGACGTGAAGAACGTGCTGTCGAATCGGGGAAGTCCGCGCTCGATCACCGTCCAGATCAACGACACCAAGGGGAGCAGGATGATCGCGAAGCAACTCGTGACCACGGCGAACATCAGGCGGTCGAGTGCCTGGCGGCGGCCCTCGATGATGCGCGACATCACGTAGATGCCGACGCAGTAGACGACGATCGTGACAACGATCCAGCGCGCCCAGTTCGGTGAACCCGACGGCAGCCACGAGATCGCACCCAACACCACGGCCGCGGCGACGACGGCGAGGTGACGCGGCCGGCCGAGTTGGCCAGCGGTGAGGTCCGACTGCGGTTGCGACGGGGCGGGGCGTTGTTCGGTGATGGTCATCCTGCTGCTCCCGAGAATCCGGCATTGGCCACACGACGGGCGAGGGCATTGACCACGAACGTGAGGAAGAACAGAACCAGCCCGGTGGCGATCAGACGGTTCACTTCCAGCCCGGACGACTCCGGGAACTTCAGCGCGATGTTCGCGGCGATCGTGTTCGGGTTCTGGTTCGAGATGATGTTGAACGTGTACAGATCTGCAGGCGAGAGGATGATGGCAACCGCCATCGTCTCGCCGAGCGCCCGTCCGAGTCCGAGCATCGCACCGCTGATCACACCCGATCGCCCGTACGGGATCACGGACTGGCGGATCATCTCCCATTTTGTTGCGCCGAGCGCGAGCGACGCCTCCTCGTGCAGCCGCGGCGTCTGGAGGAAGACCTCGCGTGAGATGGCGGTGATGATCGGCAGGATCATCACAGCGAGGACCACGCCGGCGGTCATCATCGTGCGTCCGCTGGTCGACGCCGGCCCGGCAAAGAACGGCAGGAACCCGAGGTTGTCCTCGAGCCACGGGTAGACGCTGCGCGAGAGGATCGGCGCAAGTACCGCAATACCCCAGATGCCGAAGACCACCGAGGGGATCGCAGCGAGGAGGTCGATGAAGTAGCCCAGGGTCTGAGCCAGCTTCTTCGGGGCGTAGTGGCTGATGAAGAGCGCCACCGCCACCGACATGGGCAACGCGATCAACAAGGCGATGAACGCAGCCCAGATCGTGCCGAAGAGCAGCGGGCCGACGTATTGCACGAACGTGTCCGTGCCATCGAATTCGGATGGGTCTGCACCGAAGGTCGGCCAGGCCTCAGTGAACAGGAAGAGCGCAACCGCGGCGAGCGTCACCAAGATCAGCAGGCCTGCCGCGAGCGAGATGCCGCCGAAGATGCGGTCGCCGAGCTTGCCGGTGCTGTCGGTCGACGCCGCTGGGCTACTGGGAGGGTTTTCGGTGATGGTCAAGAAGCTGTCCTCGGCTCAGCTGGCGTGAGCGGATGGTCGGAACGGAGGGACTCGGAAATGACGACGCGGTTTCGGGCCCACCCTAGAGCAGGCCCGAAACCGGTCACGTCAACGGTCGATGGTGTCGTTGAATGATGTCAGCGAGCCGACGGTCCGTCAGGACGCCACCGAGATCTGATCGATCGACGCCTGAATCTCGGCCTGGACCTCAGGTGAGATCGGAGCCGAACCAGCGGACTCGGCAGACGCTGCCTGGCCGACGTCGGAGCCGACGTAGCTCATGAACGCCTTCACGAGGTCCACCGTCTCCTGGCTGTCGTACTGCAAGCAGACGATGTGGTACGACACGAGGGCGATCGGGTAGGTGTCGGCGCTGTCAGGCGTGCGGTTGACCTCGATGGCGAAGTCGAACTCGCTCTGGCCACCCGTGCGCTCGGACGAGTCGACGATTCGACCGGCCGCCTCGGGCGAGAACTCGACGAATTCGCCGGCCACGCCGACCGCAGCTGCGGGAAGGTCGCCGATCTGGCTGGCGTCGGCATAGCCGATCGAGCCTTCGCCGGCGTTGACCGCCGCGACGACGCCGGAGGTCTGGGGGGCGCCTTCGCCGCCACCCGGGCCTTCGTTCCAGACTTCGAGCGCACCAAAGGTCCACACGTCAGGCGCGGCCTGAGCCATGTAGTCGGTGAAGTTCTCCGTGGTGCCCGACTCGTCGGAACGGTGCACCGGGTTGATCACCACGTCGGGGAGTTCGAGATCCGGGTTGTCGGCGGCGATCGCCTCGTCGTCCCAGTTGGTGATCTCGTTGGCGAAGATGCCGGCGATGACCTCAGGACTCAGGTTGAGGGTCTCACCCTCGATCTGCGGCAGGTTGTACGGGATCGCGATCGGCGACACGTAGTGAGGAAGGTTGATCGCGCCCTGGTCGCCGGCGCAACGCTCGATCGATTGCGCGAACTCGTCGTCGTCGAGCGCAGCGTCGGAGCCGGCGAAGTCGGAGCCGCCCGACAGGAACGTCTCGCGACCGCCACCCGACCCGATCGGGTCGTACTCGACCGTGGAATCGGGATTGGCCGCCTGGAAGCCGGCCTGCCAACCCTGCATGGCAGCGGCCTGCGACGAGGCGCCGGCCCCGATCAGCACGCCGGACACCTCGACCATGTCGGAGCCACCCTCTGCGGTGTCGGTCGTCGCCCCTGGGGCGCTCGTCTCGTCCGGGGTGGACTCGCTGGTGTCATCGCTGCCGCAGGCAGCGGCAACGAGGGTGAGTGCAATTGCACCGGCAATCATCCGGCGCTTGGGAGTGTTCACGCTTCGAACTCCGTTCATGGGGGTGGTTGTCTGTTCACGACACACCGACGGTCGTCGGTGTCAGGCGGGCACGGTAAGCCCCCGAGGTGAACTCGAACCCGAACTCAGATGAACCCGAGGTGAACACCACACAGCGATGAGTCTTCGCGCGGGCAGGTCGCGTGGAAACTCATCGCTCGGAAGGACGATCACACAGCGATGAGTCTTCGCGTGGACGGGTCGCGGCGGAAACTCATCGCTCAGGGGATGTGGGGGCGCCCGGGGTGGTCAGGCACGACCGGCGAGCTGCTGCTCGACGGTCCAGCGGTACAGCCGCTCCTGCGAATGCGGTTCGAACGCGTTGGTGGGCCCGATGCGGTCCCACGTGTCGTCGGGTTGCAGTTCCCAGGCCACGATGTCGTCGGCCAGCGCGAAGTCGAGCGCCTGATCGAGCGCTGCGGTGTGGCGGGCGTGCTCGATCGGCACCATCACTTCGACACGCCGGTTGAGGTTGCGCGGCATCAGGTCAGCCGAGCCGATCAGGTACACGGCATCGGAACTCGCCGATGCCAGGCGCTGGCCGTGGACGACGTTGCCGTGACCGAACCGGTAGATACGGCTGTGTTCGAGGTACCGGCCGAGGATGCTGCGCACACGGATCGTCTCCGACAGCCCGGGCACACCGGCGCGCAGGCAGCAGATACCGCGCACGATCATGTCGATGCGACAGCCTGCCGCGCTGGCGGCATACAACGTCTCGATCAACTGGTCGTCGGCGACCGAGTTGCACTTCAACACGATGTGGCCGTCGACACCGAACGATGCCTCGTGCTCGATCAGGTCCACCAGCTGGCGTCGCAGGTCGCGCGGCGCCACGAGCAGATTTCGATAGTCCTCGGACCGGCTGTAGCCGGTGAGGTGATTGAACAGCTGCGTGGCATCGTCACCGATGTCGGGTGCACAGGTGAGCACGCCGAGATCCTCGTAGATCCGCGCGGTCTTGGCGTTGTAGTTGCCGGTGCCGATGTGCACATATCGACGGAGCTGGTCGCCGTCGTCACGCACGACGAGAGCGACCTTGCTGTGGGTCTTCAACCCGACCATGCCGTACACGACATGGACACCGGCTCGTTCGAGTTGGCGCGCCCACTGGACGTTGTTCGCTTCGTCGAAGCGGGCCTTCAACTCGACCAGGACCGCAACCTGCACCCCGTTCTCGGCAGCGCGGATGAGGCTGCGGATGATCCCACTGTCGCCGCCGGCGCGGTACAGCGTCATCTTGATCGACTGCACCTTGGGGTCGGCAGCAGCCTGGGAGATGAACGCCTCGACGCTCGTGGCGAAGTTCTCGTACGGATGATGCAGCATCACCGCGCGGTGGCGCATCACGTCGAAGATCGGCCGATCCGACTCCTTGGCGGCGGTGATGCGACCTGAGGTGACCGCCTGCCACGGTTCGTCCTTGAGGTCGGGGCGTTCCAGCTCGAGCAGCTGCCAGAGAAAGCTCAGATCCAGCGGCGCTCGGTGGAACGTGACGTCGTCCATCGTGAGGTCGAGCTCACGCACGAGGAGTTCCAGCACCTCGGCGCCGATGTCATGCGACACCTCCAGGCGGACCGCCTTGTTGAAGCGGCGGCGACGCAGCTCCATCTCGACGGCTTCGAGCAGGTCGTCGGCTTCTTCGTCTTCGAGGGTGAGGTCTGCGTTGCGGCTCACTCGGAACGGCGCCCAATCCTCCACGATCATGCCCACGAAGAGCCGATCGAGCTTGGCCGCGATCAATTGCTCGACCGGCAGATAGCGCCCGGGCGACACCGTGACCAGGCGGGGAAAGAGGCGCGGGACCTTCAAGCGAGCAAAGCGGCGGTCGCCGGTTTCGGGGTCGGCGACGTTGACGGCGAGCGACAGTGCGAGATCCGAGATGTACGGGAATGGATGTCCCGGATCGACCGCCAGCGGCGTGAGTACCGGGAACACCCGCTCGTCGAACCAGACATCGAGCTCGGCGAGTTCGTCATCGGTGACGTCGGCCCACGAGATGATGTCCACGCCGGCGGCGCGCAACTCCGGCACGAGATGGTCGACGTACGACGAATCGGCGCGATCGACGAAGTCGAGCACCCGCACCCCCACCTCGGCGTGGGTCTGGGCCGGGGTGCGCCCGTCGGGCGACGGCCGGTCGATGCCCGCCACCATCTGATCCTTCAGCGCGGCGACGCGCACCTGGAAGAACTCGTCGAGGTTCGTGGCGGCGATCGCACAGAACTTGGCACGCTCCAACAGCGGGATTCCTGGCTCCTGTGACAGCGCCAGCACCCGGTCGTTGAAGGCCAACCAACTCACTTCCCTGTTGAGGAACCGGTTGTCGTTCATGGCCGAAGACCCGTGTCAGGCGTAGACAGCGTCAAGACGCGGTTCAGACGTTGTCCTCGGCGTAGCCGAGATCCCACTCGATGGTGATCAATTCGCGCTCGGCGTCGCGCACGATGCGCTCCCGATTGCGTCGGAACTGCGGGTCGTCGCGGGGCAACAGGACGAGGCGAGCGAGCACGCGTGCACGGAACTCGTCGAGCGTCTGACGGTCGCCCCAATCGCCGTAGACCTCCCAGTGGGGCGCCACCGGACCGTGGTACACGATGCGAGCGTGGGCTCGAGGGGCCTGGGTCTCGGCGAGGTCGGTCATGGTGGGCGACTCTATCGGCGGGAACTGGTCCTGGTCGAGGGTCGCTTGGCCGTGCTAACATTACGGACGTGTTACGGTTTGCCATCGGATTCGCGACGGGCGGCTCCCCAACCAGCTCTTACCTCCGGCTGTCACACTGATTGCCGTTCACAATTCGCACGTACTCGGGAACCAACCACACGAGCCCGAGCGTCTATACCTCACCCCCCGCCACCTCCGCAGAAAGGCCCAGCAGCGATGATCACCAAGCGCTCCCGCCAAGCAGTCACCACGTCGGCCACCACCGAGATCTCCCACGTGCCGCACGACCCTGATTCGGCCACTGCATGGATGGCGGAGGGCAACTGCCGCCTGCACCCACCCGCCACGTTCTTTCCGAGTGATGGTGTCGGTGTCGACCGTGCACGCAAGATCTGCAAGGACTGCCCGGTCGCTGCCACCTGCTTGGAGTTCGCGCTCGAGGAGCGGATCGACCACGGTGTGTGGGGTGGTTGCAGCGAACGTGAGCGCCGCCGCATTCTCAAGCGCCGCCGCGTCGAGGCCGCAGTCTGACACGCGGTGATCACCTCGCCCTGACGGGCGCAGCGATGGTCTGAACTACTTCGATTCGTCGGTGGACGACGTCGGCGTCGCCTCGGTGGCGTCGTCGGGCTTGTTGGCGTCAGCCATCCCGTCCTTGAATTCCTTTTGGGCCTTGCCGAGATTTTTCGCGAGCTTGGGCAGCTGAGCGCCACCGAAGAGCACGAGCACCACGATCAAGATGATTATCCACTCGGGACCACCTGGCATGCCGCCACGCTACCCCATCAGAACCGAGTGGCACTGCGCGACCCCCCGAGGAATTCGTGTGGGCCCGGTTCGAATGATGTGTGGGCACCCGCTGCGCCGCACGCCAGCGACCGTTCAGGCGGTGATCGAACTGCGTGCGACCTGGGCACGCTGACGCCGGATGCGGCGACGCTCGCGCTCGGACAAACCGCCCCAGATGCCGAACTTCTCGCCGTTCTGCAACGCGAACTCGAGGCAGTCGTGGCGCACTTCGCAGCCGCGGCACACTTCCTTGGCCTCACGGGTGGAGGCTCCCCGCTCGGGGAAGAACAGGTCCGGATCGACGCCGAGGCAGTTGGCGTAGTCGTTCCAGTCCGGATCTGGCTCGACCGGAACGGCGCTGACCGTGATGCTGGACGTGGTGATGAACTGCATGTGGAGAATCTCCCTGCGGGCCCGTGGGCGTCGAATTGGTGTCGGTTGTTGTCGGATCATCCGCCCCCAAACGGGCGATCAACATCGACGTAATTACAGTGATGTCATTGTGCCATAGCACACGGCGGTTCCGCAAGGGCGGATTTCGTCGGAACTGACACGAACCCGCGCGCTCGCCGCCACGGACCACCGGCGCGGAGCGCTCGGCGGTGGGTCAGCCGGCTCGGCGACCGCGTCGAGCGAGGGCGCGCTTGCCCTCCATGAAGTCGACCAACACGTAGTCGCCGAGATTCTCGGGCGTGGTGAAGAAGGCGCGACCGCGGTTGATCTGCGTCATCTGCTCGATGAAGTGCCGCAGCGAGCCGTCGGCACCGAGCCCGAAGGTGTTGATGCGGATCTGCTCCTTCGTGCACCGCATCACCTCGCGAAGGGTCGCCTCGACCGTTTCACGTACCGGTGGGTAATTGAAGAACGGCATGCCGTTGTCCATGATGTGCGCGGTCGGCTCGCCGTCGGTGATCATGATGATCTGCTTGGTGCCCGACTCGCGGGCGAGCAGCTTGCGCGCCAACGTGAAGCCGTGATGCATGTTCGTGCCGTACACGAAGTCCCACGACACCTCCGGCAACTGCTCGGCCGTGAGCACCCGTGCGGTCTCCGAGAACCCGACGATGCCCAGATAGTCCCGTGGGAACTGCGAGCTGATCAGGTGATGCAGCGCCATGGCCACCTTCTTGGCCGGCAGGAAGTTGTCGCGCATCGGCATCGACAGCGACAGGTCGAGCATCAACACCGTCGATGATCGGGTGAGGTGTTCGGTTCGCTCGATCTCGAAGTCGGACGGATCGAGGTCGATCGGCGTGCCACCACCGCTGCGTCCGAGCGCGTTGCGGATCGTGCGATTGAGATCGAGTTGGAACGGGTCGCCGTATTCGTAGGGCTTGGTGTCGTAGGTGCGCTCGTGACCCTGGCCCATGTTCGACGTCTCGTGCTGGCCGAGCTTGTCCTTGGCGAGCTTCGAGAAGAGTTCGCGTAGTGCGTTCGAGCCGATCTTGCGCAGCCCCTTCGGCGTGAGTTCGAGACGCCCCTCCTTCTGCTCGATGAGCCCGGCCTCCTCGAGCATCTTGGTGAGCTCAGCGAGACGCCCGAGCGACTTGGCTGCATCGTCGCCCATCAGATCGCGCACTCGATCCATGTCGGCTTCGGCAAGGGCTCCAGGGCTCGAGGCGTTGCGCAACAGATTCTCGAGTTGGTCGAGGTCGCCCATGTCCTGCATGGCCTGCATGGCCTGCTGGAACCCCATCGGGTCCTGGCCTTCGAAGTCGTAGCCCTGGTTCCAGTTCATCTGCGGGAACATCTGCTGGAGGTTCCCCGACAGCTGTTGCATCTGCCACTGCAGGTCCATGTCGTCCATGAGCTGATCGGAGAGTTGCTGGAGTTGCGCCCGCTGCTCAGGCGTCATCGAGTTCATCATCGCCTGCATGGCCGCCATCCGCCTGGCCATCTGTTCGAGGAGTTCCTCGACGGTCTCGGGGTTCTCGGGGAAGAAGTCGCCGAACTCCTCCATGAACTGCTCGAAGCCCGGATCGTCGCCACGCTGATGCTTCTCGAGCATCTCGTTGAGCGCCGCCATCATGTCCTTCATTCGGGCCATGTCTTCAGGCGTCATGTTCTGCATGGCGCCCGACATCTGGTCGACCATCTGCGACATGAGCTGCTCCTTGAGCTGCTCCATCAGCTGGTCGAAGCGCTGCTTGGCCTCCTTCGACTCGAAGTTGTAGGCATCGAGCTCGCGGACCTTGCCCGCCAGGTCGTCGGGCATCAGGTCGAGACGCATGTTGCGCTCGTCGGCAGCAGCCTGGGCGTTCTGGGCTCGACGCTCGTCACCGGAGTGCTCCGCATCGCGCCGGGCGTTGTCGATGGCGTGTCGTTCTTCGTCGATGATGTCGTCGAGGGCCGCCTTGATCTCGTCGTACACGCCGCCGAGGTCGGAGTTCTCCAGGCGCTGCTGGCGCTCCTGGCGTAGCCGTTCGAGCAGCTCGCGAATGCCCTGCAGCTGCTCGCCGTTGCGATCCTGGAGGCCGTCCTGCATCATTCGACGCAACGCTGCGTTGACGTCGCCGTGGTAGAGCAGCTCGTCGGTCAGTTCGTCGAAGGCCGCGTCGGCATCGAATTCGAATCCGGTCTGGGTGCCGTCCCAGCGTGAGTACTCGAATCGCTTCGCCATGACCGGAATGTAGTTGGTCCTTCTCCACTTGGCGCTTCGGAGCGGCACCGGAGTGGACCGAGAGCGGTCCGCATTCGCCACCGCCCGACGCGCAGGCGTCGTCACGCCCACCGCATCGCTGGCCGGAGCCCCTATCATCGTGGGATGCGTGTCCCTCGCACGTTCGTGTTCGTGGATCTGTCCGGCTTCACCAACTACACCGCCGCCTTCGGCGACGATGCCGCCGGCCGCATCCTCAGCACCTTTCGTGGCATCGTTCGCACGGTTGCGTCAGAGCGCGGCGTTCGGATCGCGAAGTGGCTCGGCGACGGCTGCATGATCGTCGCTGTCGACCAGCGCGACGCCATCGAGTTCGTGCTCGATCTCGAACAGCGAGCCACCGACGTGTGCACGCCACTCACCATTCGCGCCGGTCTCGCCACCGGACATGCGCTGCTGTTCGAGGGCGACGACTACATCGGCTCTGCGGTCAACATGGCCGCTCGCCTGTGCGACTACGCACGAGGCGTGCAGGTGCTCATGCCCACCATGCAGCTCGAACGTCTGCCCGAAGGCGTCGTGGCCGAGCCATATGGCGACGTGGAACTTCGCGGCTTCCCCGGGCCGGTCGACGTGGTCAGCCTGACCGGGGCGCCGCACACGGCGAGCCTCGACGCATCCGAACTCTGGACGCGTTCGCCGTTCATCTGAACAGCAGCATCGACCACATGGCTTTTCGACGCGGTGCCGCGCTCACCACCGCTGCCACGCTCGGCTACGCCGACACCGCCGATCTCGGACCCACCGCTGGCAACGGTTTCAGGACCCGGTGGCCCGACGACCTGGCGTTGCTCCAGGACATCGGCCTCACCGACGTACGCCTCACGCTCGACTGGGCCCGACTGCAACCCAAGCCCGGCGCGACGCTCGACGCCGACTGGGTCGAGATGTTCGAACAGATCCTCCATGCCGCTGACGCGATCGGACTGCGATCCTGGGCGTGCCTGCACGACGGTTCGGTGCCGCGCTGGTTCGACAACGACGGCGGATTCGACAACGACGAGACGTTCACCGCCTGGTGGCCTCGCTGGGTGGAGCGGGCCGCCGACCGGTTCGGTGATCGAGTGCATGGCTGGGTGCCGTTCGCCAGCCTGCCGAGTGGGACATCACCTCAACCGTGGATCGACACCTGGGGCATTCTGGGCGGCGGTCCCCCGGTGGTTGCAGCTGTCGACGTCGGCGCACGAGGTGCCCTGATCTCGAACCACTCCGACAAGATGGATCTTCTCGGAGTGGCGTTGGCCACCGATTGGGAACCCGACGACGATGTCGATGACCGCGCCGTGGAGTCGATCGCCCACCGCTGGGGCAACGAACTGCGCGATGCAGCCGAACTGGTCGACGTTGCACTGATGGTCACAGGATTCAATGCCGGCCACGATGACGACGATGTGGCAGCCAACATCGTCGCAGTACTGCGATCGACCATCGATGGCGCAGTTGCCGATGGCGTCAGGGTCGAAAGTGCGTTCATCGAGCCAGCGATTGCCGGACCCGAGTCGATGCCCGGCCTACTCACCGAGGACCGCTCCACCACTGCAACGTCGGCGGCATTCCTCGACGGCACCACCGACTGACTCCGGCCTCGGGCGGGCCTCAGGTGCGGCCGCGGTACGTGGCGCTGCTCCCGCTGGCGTCCTTGTTGAGCCGCTTGCTGAGGTGCAGACCTTCGAGGACGAAACCCACCGCCGCGCCGATCGCTGCTGGTGACTCGTCGCCGCCGGTGAGCACGGCCACCGGCGCACGCAGCGCATCGACGTCGTCGACGAGCCGAGCGAGCTCGTCGCTGGTGACACCTTCACCGGTGTGCGCCACTGCACCTTCCTCGAACGCGTCGACCACGGCACGTGTCTGCTCGGGCGGGACGGTGTCCTTGAACACCGTGAGGACAGCACCCTTGATCAGGTTCTCCATGATTGCCCCCTCGCGACCCTCCTCGATCGACTCGATCTCGATCTTGCCCATCGAGCTGGCGGCGAGCGCATCGAGATCGTCGACCCGCGCGACCACATGGCGCTCACCGGCGCGCAGACCACGTCGCAGCGCGTTGGCGGCGAGCGCTTCGTAGTTGGCCACGCTGAGGCGCACGCTCACGCCCGAGCGCTGATTGACGTGATTGCTGGCTCGTGCGAGATGACTGAACGTTGCCACGACGTCAGCGAGATAGTCGGGCACCTCCACATCGACCTGTCCGTCGCCAGTGGTGATGCTCAACGACACCGCCTCCTGGCGCATGATGGCCACCTCGGTGTGGACTTCGAGGGGGTAGTGCGTGCGGATCTGGCTGCCGAAACGGTCCTTCAGCGGGGTGATGATGCGACCACGGTTGGTGTAGTCCTCGGGGTTGGCCGAAGCGAGCAACATCACATCGAGCGGCAACCGGATCTTGTAGCCACGAATCTGCACGTCGCGCTCTTCGAGCACGTTGAGCATGCCGACCTGAATGCGTTCGGCGAGGTCGGGCAGTTCGTTGATGGCGAAGATGCCCCGGTTGGTGCGTGGCACCAGGCCGTAGTGCAGTGTGAGCTCATCGGACAGGTAGCGGCCCTCGGCCACCTTGATCGGGTCGACTTCACCGATCAGGTCGGCAATCGAGGTGTCGGGGGTGGCCAGCTTCTCGCCGAAGCGTTCGCTGCGGTGCACCCAGTGGATCGGGGTGTCCTCGCCGAGTTCCTCGACGAGGTCGCGAGCGTGCTTCGACACCGGCGAGTACGGGTCGTCGTTGATCTCACTGCCCGCCACGATCGGCATCCACTCGTCGAGCAGCCCGGTCAGCGAACGAATCATGCGTGTCTTGGCCTGCCCACGCTCGCCCAGGAAGATCACGTCGTGGCCGGCGAGCAGCGCATTCTCGAGCTGCGGCATCACGGTGTCCTCGTAGCCCGACACACCAGCGAACAGCGGTTCGCCGGCGGACACCCGCTCGATTGCATGCTCCCTGACCTCCTGCTTCACAGGACGCGACACCCAACCGGAGGCTCGCAGCTCCCCCAGGGTGGTCGCCAGGTCGTCGGGTCGATCCGTGTCAGCCATGCTGGGAACCTACTCCGACCGGCCGTTGAGGGAGCATGCGAGCTGGCATTCCGACACGGGTTGTACCGCCTGCACACGAGCGAGGCAGCGTGCGGGAACGTACGCTCGGGGCGATGGAATTGTCGGGCACCTGGGTGGCCACTGTGGCCGATGACGATGTCCGACGCAACGGCATCGGGCTCGACAGCGACGACGCCGAGTGGCACTCCATCGACGTCCCCGGCCACTGGCAGGATCACCCGGCGTTTGCCGACAGTGAGGGCCCGATCATGTATCGCCACGCCTTCAGCGCCCCGCCTCCACCTGACGGCAAACGACGCTGGGTGACGCTCGACGGGGTGTTCTACCAGGCCGACGTCTGGTTGGACGGCGCTTATCTCGGTGACCCGGAGGGCTACTTCGCGAGTCACAGCTTCGACGTCACATCCCTGTCTCGCCTCAGCGACGACCATGTGCTTGCTGTCGAGGTCACCTGTTCACCTCAGGCCACCGCGACAGGACGCCGCAACATCACCGGCGTGTTCCAGTCGCCGACGGGCATCGGCACCAACCGCAATCCTGGCGGACTCTGGCGGCCCGCTTGGCTCTACGACACCGGCGCAGTGCGGATCGACCGGCTGCGGGTGCTGTGCCGCGACGCCGACGCCCGACGGGCGCATCTTCGCATCGCCACTCGCCTCGACAGCGATCGGTTCACCGCCGTCACCGTTCGCACCTTCCTCGACGGCGTGCAGGTCGACGAGCAGCAGCCGTTGATCGCCTCGGGCGGAAACGACGTCGAGTGGACCGTGGACGTTCGCGACCCGGCGCTGTGGTGGCCGAGAGCGCTCGGGGACCAGCCGCTCTGCGACGTCGTGGTGGAGGTGATCGTCGACGGCGAGGTGAGCGATCGCCGACGACGCCGTACCGGCTTCCGTCAGATCAGCTGGGACGACTGGATCTGCACGGTCAACGGCGAGCGGCTCTTCCTGAAGGGAGCCAACGTCCTTCCCACCGCGGCGATGCCTGCCAACGCGACCAGCGCGGCGGTTCGAGCCGACGTCGACGCTGCCGTCGAGTTGGGCCTCGATGCGCTGAGGGTTCACGGCCACATCGCTGATCGACCGTTGTACGACGCCGCTGACGAGGCCGGCATCCTGGTGCTGCAGGACTTCCCGCTGCAATGGGGTCACGCCCGATCGGTTCGCCAGCAGGCCGTCCGTCAGGCGGCCGCTGCCGTCGACGTGCTGGGCCACCACCCGTCGATCGCCCTGTGGAGTGCTCACGACGACCCCGCAGCATCCGACGTCGCCGTGGCTGAGCCGGGATGGCGCGGTCGGGCGCGCCGGGTCGCCGCACAGCAACTTCCGTCGTGGAACAAGTCGGTGCTCGACCGTTGGGTGAAACGCGCCATCGAACGCGCCGACAGCTCCCGCCATGTCGTGGCCCATTCCGGGGTGCTCCCCCATCTGCCACAGCTCGACGGGACCGACAGTCATCTCTGGTTCGGCTGGCGTCGGGGCGACGCCGAGGGCTTGGCCGAGTTCGCCTCGCGCCTGCCGAGAATGGTGCGATTCGTCAGCGAGTTCGGGTCGGACTCACCGCCAGTGAGCGCCGACTTCATCGACGAGCAGCTCCAGTCGTTCGCGTGGCCGAGCCTCGACTGGGACCGGCTGAGCAGCGAGCACGGCTACCAACGCGAGATCGTGGAACGACGATGCCCGCCGGTCGAGTTCGACTCGTTCGAGGAGTGGCGCGACGCCTTGCAACTCCATCAAGCCCGAGTCCTCAAGGTGCAGATCGAGGCGCTGCGACGCCTGAAATATCGGCCGACCGGTGGATTCTGCTTTTCGACACTGAACGATTCGGCACCGGCGATCTCCTCGAGCATCCTCGACCACGAGCGACGCCGCAAGGTCGCCTACGACGCGGTTGCCTCGGCGTGTCGCCCGGTGATCGTGGTGGCCGATCCGTTGCCCGTGTCGATCGCGGCCGGCACGCCGGTGGACATCGACGTGCACGTGGTCAACGACCTGCGCGAGGCACTCGACTTCGCCGTGATCGACGCCGTTGCATCCTGGCCTGGAGGATCACAGCGCTGGCGTTTCGGCGGACCGGTCCCCGCCGACGACGTGGTCAAGGTGGGCCGCATCCGCTTCGAGACGCCCGATGCCGTGGGCGACCTGACCCTCGGCTTCACCCTCACGAGCGGCGCGGTCACGAGCGACAACCGCTACGCCACCACCATCGATCCGTGACGTTTGGTGTCAGACACCAAACGTCCAGACACCAACCGTCACGGTCAGCGGGCGAGCGACTTGCGGTTCTTGAACTTCGACTTGAGGTAGTCGATGTTCATCGTGGCGATGTTGTCGATCGAGATCTCCTTCGGGCACGCCGCCTGGCATTCGCCATGGTTGGTGCACGAACCGAAGTACTCGTCCATCTTGTCGACCATTGCCTCAGCGCGCTTGTAGCGCTCGGCCTGGCCCTGCGGGAGCAGGTTCAGGTGAGCGAGCTTCGCTGAGGTGAACAGGCTGGCAGCACCGTTCGGACACGCTGCCACACATGCACCGCAACCGATGCAGGCCGCAGCATCCATCGACGCGTCCGACACCGGCTTGGGGATCGGGATCAGGTTGGCGTCGGGAGCTCCGCCGGTCGGTGCGGTGATGTAGCCACCGACCTCGACGATCCGGTCGAACGCCGACCGGTCGACCATGAGGTCCTTGATGATCGGGAACGCCGCAGCGCGCCACGGCTCGATCACGATCTCGTCGCCACTGTTGAACGTACGCATGTGGATCTGACACGTCGCAGCGCCCTTCGACGGCCCGTGGGCCTGCCCGTCGATCATCAGCGAGCAGGTGCCGCAGATGCCTTCACGACAGTCGTGGTCGAAGACGATGGCTTCCTTGCCTTCCTCGATCAGGCGCTCGTTGAGGATGTCGAGCAGCTCGAGGAACGACGCCTCGTCGCTGATCTCGGGGATCTGGTGGGATTCGAAACGACCCTGTGCATCGGGGCCGTCCTGCCGCCAGATCTTGAGGGTGAGGTTGGTGAGGCTGCTCATTTGTAACTCCGGGTTGCGAGCTTGACGACTTCGTAGTCGAGTTGCTCTTTGTGCTCGATCGGGTTGGTCATGTCGCCGGACCACTCCCAGGCGCTGACGTAGGCGAAGTCGTCGTCGTTGCGGACGGCTTCGCCATCTTCGGTCTGGTACTCGGAGCGGAAGTGACCGCCGCAGCTCTCCTCGCGGTTGAGTGCGTCCTTGCACATCAACATGCCGAGTTCGAAGAAGTCGTCGACACGTCCGGCCTTCTCGAGCGTCTGGTTGACGCTGGTGTCGGTTCCGGTGACTCGCAGGTCCTTCTTGAACTCCTCGTGGAGTGCCGGGATCTCGGAGATCGCCTTCTCGAGACCGTTCGCATTGCGGTCCATGCCGCAGTAGTCCCAGATGATCTGGCCGAGTTCACGGTGGAAGTGATCGGGGGTCTTGGTGCCGCCGATCGCCATGTACTGCTTGAAGCGATCGGTCGCCTCGGCCTGGATCTTGGCGAACTCGGGGTGGCTGGTGTCGGGCACCGGCTTGTTGAGCAGGTCGGCCAGGTACGGCGCAATCGTGTACGGGAGTACGAAGTAGCCGTCGGAGAGGCCCTGCATCAGCGCCGACGCACCGAGGCGGTTGGCCCCGTGGTCGGAGAAGTTGGCCTCGCCCGCTGCGAACAGACCCGGGATCGTGGTCTGCAGTTCGTAGTCGACCCACAGACCGCCCATCGTGTAGTGGCTCGCCGGGTAGATGCGCATCGGCACCTCGTACGGGTTCTCACCGGTGATCCGCTCGTACATGTCGAACAGGTTCCCGTAGCGCTCCCGGATCGTGTCCTCGCCGAGGCGTTCGATCGACTCGGCGAAGTCGAGATACACACCGTTCTTGAGGGGCCCGACGCCCTGGCCTGCATCGACCATGCGCTTGGCGGCTCGGGAGGAGACGTCACGCGGAGCGAGGTTTCCGAAGCTCGGGTAGATCCGCTCCAGGTAGTAATCGCGGTCGGCTTCGGGGATGTCGGCCGGTGCTCGCGTCTCGTCGGCGCTCTTGGGCACCCAGATGCGGCCGTCGTTGCGCAACGACTCCGACATCAGCGTGAGCTTCGACTGGAAGTCGTCGGCCTGCGGGATACAGGTGGGGTGGATCTGGGTGTAACACGGGTTGGCGAATGCAGCGCCGCGCCGGTGGGCGCGCCAGGCGCCCGTGACGTTGCAGGCCATCGCGTTCGTCGACAGGTAGAAGACGTTGCCGTAGCCACCGGTGGCGAGCACGACCGCGTGAGCCGAGTGGGAGGAGAACTCGCCGGTCAACAGGTCACGGGTGACGATGCCGGCGCAACGACCCTCGATGTTGACGACATCGACCATCTCCATGCGGTTCCACAACTTGACGTTGCCGAGACCGATCTGACGGGCGAGCTGCTGATAGGCGCCGAGCAGGAGCTGCTGGCCGGTCTGACCGCGGGCGTAGAACGTCCGGCTGACCTGCGCGCCACCGAAGCTACGGTTGTCGAGCAGCCCGCCGTACTCACGAGCGAACGGCACGCCCTGGGCGACCATCTGGTCGATGATGTCGACCGACACCTCGGCCAGGCGATGCACGTTGGCCTCGCGGGCCCGGAAGTCGCCGCCCTTGACCGTGTCGTAGAAGAGACGATGAATCGAGTCGCCGTCGCCCTGGTAGTTCTTGGCGGCGTTGATACCGCCCTGCGCCGCGATCGAGTGGGCCCGGCGAGGCGAGTCGTGGAACGTGAACGCTTCGACCTGATAGCCGAGTTCTCCGAACGTCGCAGCAGCAGACGCGCCGGCGAGGCCAGTACCCACGACGATGATCTTGAACTTGCGTTTGTTCGAGGGGTTGACCAATTTCTGGTTGGCAATGTAGTTCTGCCACTTGTCGGCCATCGGGCCGTCGGGGACCTTGGAATCGAGGTTGATGCTCATTCTGCTGACTCCTCCAGGGGGACGGTGACGGCGTCGGGGTCGTATTCGACGACTCCTGCCATGACGGCGACAGGGAACGACACGTTGCCGACCACGACGATCGTGGCCACACCGGTCGCGAGATACCGACGCCAGTTGTTGAATCGCGGGCTGCTCCAGCCCATCGACTGGAACAGCGACCAGGTGCCGTGGAACAGGTGGATGCCCAGGGCGATGTTGGCCACGATGTACAGGATCGCCACCGGCAACCGCGACAGCGATGTGTCGATGTTCCAGTAGACGGCACCCTTGATGAAGTCGGGGTTCGCCCAACCCCACGTCAGGTCGGCGAGGTGCCAGATGATGAAGAGCAACACGATGATGCCGGTCCAGCGCATCGTGCGACTGGCGAAGCTGGCGACCTGATAATCGCGGGCACTCTGATACTTGACGGGGCGTGCGTGACGGTTCAGCACCGTGAGGCTGTACGCCGCATGGATGTGCAGCACGATCGCACCCAGCAGCACGATGCGCATGATCCAGAGGAACACGCCGTGCGGGAGAATCGGCACCAGGAGTTCGCGGAGGAACTCCCCGTAGACGTCGATGTCGTAGATCTGCTGGTCGCCCTCGGTGACGACGCCGAGGTACATCTTCAGGTTGCCGATCATGTGGCCGACCACGAACCCGATCCCGATGATGCCGGTGATCGCCATCACGTACTTCTTGCCCACGGCCGTGGAGTAGAAGTCGACGAGGAAGGGCTTCTTCTTCTTCTTCGAAGGCGGTGGGACGGCGGTTCCCGAAACAGGCCCCCGGTTCAACGTTTGTGCCATTCATGCGAAGTTACTCCGACGCGTGGACTCAACACTCAATCGACCTCATCACGTGTCAATGTCTTGTTGGTCACACAGCAGGGGTGCGTTTCGCCGGCTTGGTTCCTAACCTGCGGCCCGACCATCATGGTGCGGTCCCTCGGATCGGAACCGAGCAGACCTGTACGTACCGCCCCTCAGGAGGCATAACCCGTGGACCTTGTTCCCTATCTCGCCGCTGCGTCTGCTCTTGCAGCGCTCGTGCTCGCGTTCTACTACTACAAGCAGGTCGAGAAGGAGTCGCCCGGCAACGAGCGGATGGTCTTCCTGATGGAAGAGATCCAGAAGGGGGCCAAGGCGTTCCTGAAGAAGGAATACCAGTGGGTGTCCGTCTTCGTGCTGGCCATGATCGTCCTGCTCGCAGTGGTGATCAACCCACTCGCTTCGGTGACCTACCTGCTCGGTGCCGTCCTCTCCGCGGCTGCCGGCTACGCCGGCATGACCGTGGCCACCATGGCCAACGCCCGCACCACCGAGGCCGCGAAGTCAGGCCCCGGCAAGGCACTCCCCGTCGCGTTCCGCGGCGGCGCCGTCATGGGCTTCAGCGTTGCGGGTCTGGCCCTGCTCGGCCTGATGCTGACCTACCTCGTCTTCGTGGTGTGGATCCAGGTCGACGAGGCATTCGAAATCGTCACGGCCTACGGCCTCGGCGCATCGACCATCGCTCTGTTCTCTCGTGTCGGCGGTGGCATCTACACCAAGGCTGCCGACGTCGGTGCCGACCTCGTCGGCAAAGTCGAAGCCGGCATCCCCGAAGACGACCCCCGCAACCCAGCCACGATCGCCGACAACGTCGGCGACAACGTCGGCGACGTTGCCGGCATGGGTGCCGACCTCTTCGAGTCGTACGTCGGGTCGATGATCGCACCGATCTCGCTCACCGCCTTCGCACTGGCCCTCACCGCCGAGCGGGCCGGTGACGCCGGTGTGATCAGCCTGCTGGTGTTCCCGATGGCGATTGCGTTCGTCGGCATGATCGCCTCGATCATCGGGTCGTTCTTCGTCAAGGGCGGCGACTCCACCGACAGCCACCACCTGGCCCGCGCCCTCCACATGGGCACCAACGTCGCCATGGCCATCACCGCCGTCGGCACCGTTGGCGTGGCGTACTGGCTCTTCTCCGGCGACGAGTTCGAGAACCCGCTCGGCCTCGCCATTGCGGTCATCGGCGGCCTCCTCGTCGGCTGGGCACTCGGCAAGACCGCCGAGTACTACACCTCCGACGGCTACGGCCCGGTCAAGAAGATCGCGCAGCAGACCGAGACCGGTCCCGCCACCACGATCCTGTCCGGCATCAGCGCCGGCATGCAGTCGGTCGCCGCGTCGGTCGGCCTGATTCTCGCCGGTGTCGGCATTGCCTACTGGGGCGGCACGCTCGCCTTTGCCAACGATGCATTCGGTGGTCTCGGCGAGGAGTTCGGCGGTATCTACGGCATCGGCGTGGCTGCCATCGGCATGCTTGCGACCACCGGCGTCGTGGTCTCCGTCGACGCCTATGGCCCGATCGCCGACAACGCCGGCGGCATCGCCGAGATGGCCGAGCTGGACCCCTCGGTGCGCGAAGTCACCGACGCACTCGACTCGCTCGGCAACACCACCGCCGCCGTCGCCAAGGGCTTCGCCGTCGGCTCCGCAGCGCTCACGGCACTGGCACTGTTCAAGAGCTTCGAGTTCGCCGTCTTCGACGCCGATCCCACCGCGACGTTGAATCTGAACATCGGCGAGGTCGAGGTCTTCATCGGATTGTTCATCGGTGCGGCGCTGCCGTTCCTCTTCGCTGCACTCACGATCGACGCTGTCGGCCGTGCCGCACAGAAGATGATCGAGGAAGTGCGCCGCCAGTTCCGCGAGATCCCGGGACTGCGTGAAGGCCTGCCGGGCGTGGTTCCCGATTCGGCTCGCTGCGTGGCCATCTCCACCGAAGCCTCGCTGCGCGAGATGATCCTGCCGGGTTCGCTCGCCGTGGTGGTGCCACTCGTGGTCGGCTTCATCAGCGTCGACGCCCTCGGTGGCCTGCTCGCAGGTGCCCTCGTGACGGGCTTCGCGCTCGCCATCTTCATGGCCAACTCGGGCGGCGCCTGGGACAACGCCAAGAAGTACATCGAAGCCGGCAACCACGGCGGCAAGGGTTCCGACCCGCACAAGGCTGCTGTCGTCGGCGACACCGTGGGCGATCCGTTCAAGGACACCTCCGGGCCGTCGATGAACATCCTCATCAAGGTGATGACGATCGTCAGCCTGGTGTTCGCCTCCGCCTTCGTCTGATCTCCACACTCGCGAGACCCGCCCAGCGATGAGCGAACACCCCGCATCTGCGGGGTTCGCTCATCGCTGCCGGGGTGTTGAGGTCAGCCGACCTCGGCGACGAAGTCGATGAGTTGCTCGACGGCGCCCACGAGTTCGGGGCGCAGGTCGGCAAACGTGTCGACCCGGTTGCGCAGCTTCGGCCAGAACCCCTCGAACGGCACGCCGAGCGCAGCACACAAGCCCTCCTTCCATGGCACCTCGACCCCTCGCTCGTCACGACGGGGGATGTCCGGCCACGCGTCGAGGCCGATCACCTTCGGGCGGATGCCGGCCCACACGTCGACGAACGGGTGACCGGTGATCAGCACGTTCGGGTCGTTGACGGTGTGCGCGATCCGGGTCTCCTTCGAGCCGGGTACGAGGTGGTCGAGCAGCACGCCCAGGCGCCGCGTGCCCGACGGAGCGAACTCGGCAACCGCTGCAGCGAGATCGTCAGCCCCGTGGAGCGGCTCGACCACGATGCCGAGTTCGCGCAGATCGTCGCCCCACACGTGTTCGAGCAACTCGGCGTCGTGCTTGCCCTCGACCCAGATCCGGCTTGCTGCCGCCACTCGAGCTCGGCCATCGCCGGCCACCGAGCCGGACGCGGTGATCCGCTGCGTGGCCGATGCCACCGCAGCCGGACGAACGAGCGTGACCGGCTTGCCCTCGATCAGGAAACCACCCGGCTTCCACGTGAAATGACGGACGTAGTTGTTGCGGTCCTGCAGCGTGACCCCTTCGGCGTTCCAGCGCACCACGTCGCCACAGAAGTGGCTGGAGCGATCTTCGACGAGCAGGCCCATCTCGACGGTCACGTCGGGATAGGTGGGGCCGCGCCGAGCCTGCTCGAAGTCGTCGAGGATGTCTCCGGTGTAGGGCACCGCCCCAGTGAAGCAGCCGAGGTGGGCACTGTGCCAGCATGCCCCGATGCAGAGTTTCGAGGGCAAGATCGCAGTGGTCACCGGTGGGGCGAGCGGCATGGGCCGCGAGCTCGTGGTGCAGCTCGCCACGGAGGGTTGCCACGTCGCGATGTGTGACATGTCGGTCGAGGAGATGGCCGAGTCGCAGCGCCTCGCGCTGGCGGCGGCGCCCACGGGCACGAAGGTGACCACGCATGTGTGCGACGTCTCCGACGAGGAGTCGGTGTTGGCATTCCGCGACGCCGTCATCGCCGAACACCACACCGATCACATCAACCTGCTGTTCAACAACGCCGGCATCGGCGGTGGCGGTTCGGTGATCACCGACGAACGGGCATCGTGGGATCGCACCTTCGCCGTGTGCTGGGGCGGCGTGTACTTCGGAGTGCGCGCCTTCATGGCGCTGCTGATCGCCTCGTCGGAGGGCCACATCATCAACACCTCCAGCGTCAACGGCTTCTGGGCGAGCATCGGACCCGACCGACCCCACACTGCGTACTCTGCGGCGAAGTTCGCCGTGAAGGGCTTCAGCGAGGCGCTGATCACCGACCTGCGCGTCAATGCACCCCACGTCAAGGTCTCGGTGGTGATGCCCGGACACATCGGCACGTCGATCGTCGAGAACTCACTGCGCCACGGTGGTCACGAACTCGACATGGAGACCGCTGAGATGGTCAAGGTGATGTCCGACATGTTCCGCGACCAGGCACCGATGTCTGCGGCCGAAGCGAGCGCGGAGATCCTCGACGGCGTCCGCAACGGCAGGTGGCGGATCCTCGTCGGCGACGACGCCCGAAAGCTCGACCAGGCAGTGCGCGCCAACCCCGAGATCGCCTACGAGTCACTCACCCTCGGCGACCTCACCTCCAGCCAAGCCGGCACACCGTTCTCCCTCGGCGACTGACGCTTCCAGACCGACGCTGCCGGACGCGGGCTGCCGGACGGGAGCTGTCGACAGCTGGTCAGCTGGCGACTCGTTGGAACCTTCGCGGGCCGAGCAACGTCGAACACCCATGGGGAGATACAACAGGGCAACCGTCGGGGTCACCGTGATGCTGCTGGTCGGGCTGGGGGTCGCAGCGTGCGGAAGCGACGACGACTCCAGTGCCGACAGCCAGGACAGCGCTTCGATGTCCGAGTTCGACGCTGTGCCCGCCGAGTCCGAGCGGGCGTCGGAGGGCCTCGATGCGACGTCGTCCGACGATGCCGCCGAGGCCGGCGACACCGAGCCTGCCGGCACTGGCGGCGGTTCGATCGGGGCGCTCCCCGGTCGTGCAATCGCCACCACGGCCGGCGTCACGGTGCTCACCACCGACGTCCGAACCGCCGTCGACGACACCCTGACCGCGGTGGAGCGCAACGGCGGGCTGGTGTTCACCGCTGATGTGAACCTGGGTGACGAGCGCGACGACGGCAGCGTCGACGGCTCGGGATACTTCGTGGTCAAGGTGCCGCCGGGCGATCTCGAGCTGTTGATCGCCGACCTCGATGCCACGGTGGGCGAGTTGGCTGGCCGCACGCAGGATTCAGCGGACGTGACCGATCAGCTGGTCGACCTCGACATCCGCATCGGCGTCGAACGCGACATCATCGACCGGTTCAGGGCCCTGCTGGGCGATGCCACCGAGCTGGCCGACATCATCGAGATCGAGCGGGTGATCAGCGAGCGAACCATCGCACTCGAGCAGCTCCTGGCGAGCGAGAGCAACCTGGAGAACCGGGTCGAGTTCTCCACCCTGACCATCGAACTGCTGTATTCACCCACGGTCGTGGAGGCGGACGAGTCCGACGATGGCATCGCCGATGCGTTGCGCACCGGGTGGGATGGCTTCGTCGGCGTGCTGTTCGCCATCGGCTTGCTCCTCGCCGTGACCGCACCGTTCATCGTGACCGGCCTGGTGCTGGGCGCCATCGCGTGGTTGGTCGTGCGGCGCTGGCGAGCCCGCCAGACGGCTCGGGTACTCTCGAACGCGCCCGCTCCACCTGCGGCTGCCGCTCAGGTCGCCGCCGACGGTGACGCAACCGCCGCTACGGGCGTCGGCGGGCAGGAGCCCGCCGAGCCCAGCCGGCCGGGGTGAGCACGAGGTCGCTGACACTGCCATCGGGAAAGACGAACGGCGCCCGCACCCCTGCGTGCGCCCGGACCTCCGGCAGTGACAGCGGCCCGAGCAGGCTCTGGGGCTCGCCCACCGGGCCGGGACGCGCCGGTGACCAGCGATGCCAGCGACGAGCCGGCACTTCGACCAATTCGATGCGCGGCTCGCCCAACACATCGATCGCTCCGTGGACCACCCCGGCCTGCTCGTAGCCGACGTCGATCGCAGCCCGATCGCCCGCCGGTTCGATCGGCGAGGGTCGCCCCGTTGCATACCACTCGAGGTCGAACGCGATCGCTGTCGGGTCGCCGTACACCCGGCCGAACGCTTCGTCAGCATCGTCGATCGCCGACGCATAGGTTTCGTTGCCGACCGACCACTGCTCCATCGGGGCGTCGCACGTGTGCTCGGCCCACAGCGCCTCGCCCTTCACGATGAACGGGTCGGCGCGCACGGCGATGTCGAAGTCGGCCACATGGAGCAACGGCCGATCGACGCGTGCAAGCGCCGCCCAGTACCACGCGGTGGCGCCCACGATGCGATGCCCGGAGATCACCCCGAGCGATGCGTCGGGTGTCCACGCCGCGAACACCCACTCCTCCACCGGCGCGTCGCCGTGTCGGGCCTCGGCGTCGCGGGCCTGTGCGCCTCGGGCATCGGCGATCGACTCCACGATCAGGCAGACTACGGACCATGATCCGATACCTCAGCCTCGACTGGATCAGCGAGCTGTCCGCCCAGGTCGCTGACAGCGAGCAGATGCGCACCCTCGCCGACAGTCACCGCATCGGTGTCACGCAGGTGGTCAGCAATGGACCCGAGGGCGACGTCACCTATCACCTCAGCGTCGGTGACGGCGTCGCCACGTTCGGGGCCGGCCCTGCGGACCCCGAAGACGTCAAGATGGAACAGGACTGGGACACCGCAGTAGCCGTCGCCACCGGCGAGCTGAATGCGCAGGAGGCATTCATCGGCGGGAAGATCCGCCTGTTCGGTGACCAGCAACTCCTGCTGGCCTCGCAGCCCGTGTTCGGCGCACTCGACGCCGTGTTCGCCTCGGTACGCGACCACACGAGCTACGAATGAACCGCCGGACCGCCTCCATGTGCCGCACTCAGGTGGACACCGACCTCGCGACCCCGTTGGGGAGCTGAGGACCAGGTCCGATGCCGGAGATGCCCGAGGTCCAGGCGCACGCCGAGCGGCTCACCGAACAGTTCTCGGGGCGGGTCCTCACTCGGTTCACTCCCTTCAACTTCACGGCGTTGAAGACTGCCGTGCCGCCGCCCGACAGCGCCTACGGCCAGCCGCTCATCGACGTCGGTCGTCGCGGCAAGTATCTGCTGCTGCGGTTCGAGCCGACCACCTTCGTGGTGCACCTCATGCAGGGCGGACGCCTCGTTGCCCGATGACAAGCAGTCGGCCAAGCCTCGCGGAGGTCAAGCGCGCTTCAGCTTCGAGCCGACCGAACGCAACGACGGCTCGATCGACAGTGCGGCGCTCCTGCTCACCGAGCAGGGCAAGGAACGCCGCGCCGGTGTCTGGTGCGTGGACAGCACCGATGCACTCAGCAGCCCACCGCTCGACCACCTCGGGCCCGAAGCGGCATCGATCACCGACGACGAACTCGGGGAGCTGTTCGTAGCGAACTCGATGCGCGTCCACGGGTTCCTCCGCGATCAGCGCAAGATCGCCGGCATCGGGCGACGCCTCGCCAACGAGATCTGTCATCGCGCTCGGGTCTCGCCGTTCGCGAACACCCGCAAGCTCGGCGCCGACGGTGCCGTCATCGTTGCTGCGGCCATCCGATCGTGTCTCACCGAGAGCCTCGACTTCGAGCGCGCACGAACCGAGATGAGTTCGTCCAAGGATCGGCCAAGCGCCATGCACAGCCGCACCGGCGACCCCTGCCCCGACTGCGGCGACACGGTACGCGCCGTCGAGTACTCCGGCTACACGGTCAACTATTGCGCCAGCTGCCAGACCGGCGGCAAGGTGCTCGCCGACAACACCACGAGCAAATTCCTCAAGTAGCATCACCAGCCGCCTGACGGAACGAGCGCCCTGTACCGCGGCATCAGCCGCGTCCTACACTCGCCGCCATGCCCATTCACTTGCGTGCCGAACCCGGCGACTACGCCCCGAACGTCCTCTGCCCCGGCGACCCCGTACGGGCGAAGTACATCGCCGAGACCTTCTTCGACGACGGCGCCCGCCAGGTGAACGCCGAACGCGGCATGCTCGGCTACACCGGCACCTTCGAGGGCAAGCCGATCAGCGTGCAGTCGACCGGCATGGGTTGCCCCAGCGCCGGCATCGTGTTCGAGGAACTGATCATGTTGGGCGCCACTCGCCTCGTGCGCGTCGGCACTGCTGGCGGCCTCGGAAGCGAGATGGCAATGGGTGACACCATCGTGGCGTTGGCAGCGTCGTCCGACGACCTCACCCCGTTCCGATACGCCGCGATGGACGGCTACGCACCCAGCGCGACGTTCTCGCTCGTCGAAACCGCCGCACGGTTGGCCCGTGACGCGTCGGCCGGCGCCGTCCACGTGGGTCCGGTCGTCACCTCGGGATTGTTCTACGACCCCGACCCCACCACGTTCGCTCGCTGGAAGCGTCTCGGCCACATCGGCGTCGAGATGGAAGCGGCCATGATGTACACGATCGCCGCGGTGAAGGGCATCGAGTCACTGGCGATCATGACGGTCAGCGATCTGCTGGGCGAGGCCGGCGACACGGTGCGGATCAGCGACGAGGAGCTGCGTGCCGGGGTCGATCAGATGATGCGCATTTCCTGCGCGGTCGCCGTGTCATGATCTGCTGATTCGGCAATCGCCGACGGAACCAACTTCGCCTCAGGAGCGTCGAATCCACATGACCCCCCGCACTGCTCTCACCCTGCTGGCACTTGCCGGTCTCACCTTCGCCGCCTGCGGCAGCGACGATGACTCGTCATCCGCTCCCACCCCTGCCGATCTCGACGGCCAGGCCTTCGAGTCCACCGAGGTCTCGGGCCACGACCTCGTCGCCGACAGCACGATCACCCTGGCCTTCCAATCTGATTCGATCAGCGCGAACGCCGGATGCAACACGATGAACGCGGGCTACTCGATCAGTGACGGCACGCTCGACGTCGGTGTGATGGCGGCCACGATGATGGCCTGCCCCGACGAGCTGATGGCCCAGGACACGTGGCTGAGCGAGTTCCTCACCGGTGGACCCGAGATCGCGCTCGACGGAGCGACGCTGACCCTCACCGGCGACGATTCCTCGATCACGCTCACCGGCATCGAGGATGCCGAGCTCGTCGGCACGACGTGGGTCGTCTCGGGCACCGTCGCGAACGAGGCGGTCACCGTGGGTCTCGTCGATTCGGAAGCATCGCTGACGATCAGTGACGATGGCACCGTCCAGGTCGACACGGGCTGCAACACCGGTTCCGGCACCGTCGAGATCACCGACAGCACACTGACGTTCGGACCGATCGCCGCCACGCTCATGGCCTGCGACGAGGAGCTGACGCGACTCGAAACCAGTGTCCTGGCGACGCTGCAGGGTGAGGTGTCCTACCAGATCGACGGATCCACGCTCTCGCTGCGCACGAACGGGCCCGACGGCGAAGTCGGCCTCGAACTCACCGCCGAGTCCTGACCCCAGCGGTCGCGCCGCCCACCGCACCCCACCGTCGCCCCCACCAAGCGATGAGTTTCCGCGCGACCCGTGCGCGCGAAGACTCATCGCATCCAGCGCCACCCACCAAGCGATGAGTTTCCGCGCGACCCGTGCGCGCGAAGACTCATCGCTTCGGGTCGAGATCGAGCGCAAGGCGGGCGAGGCGCTGCGCCGTCGATGGCAGGTTGGCGCCGAAGTGGTCGGCGAGCACTCGCTCCACCCGCCAGTCGATGCGCTTCGCAGCCGCGTCTCGATCCGCGTCGCGACGGCGACCCGCCGTCTCGGCGTGTGTGGGGTACAGATCGACCTCGATGGCCAGGCGCACCGACGGCACGGCGAGATCAAAGCGGGCGGGGCCATAGCCGGGCAGATCGATGCGGAACTGCCGTTCGAGCCCGACGAGGCCCGCCGCCGCCAGCGAGTCCCCGAGCACGGTCTCTCCGTGCGATTCTGCCGGTCCCCCACGAAGGCGTCCATCGAGCAGTTCGAGGAACCGCCGGACCCAAGGTCGTTGACGTGACATCCAGTCGACCGCCACATCGCGGAGATCACCATCGGTGAGATGGCCATCGTGCAACACCTGCTCGATGATCGAGAGCAGATCGGTCGGGCCCACCCAACGTGCCAGGTCGAGTGCCGTGCGGGCCCGGCTCGTGACCGCGATGCCGTCGGGCCGACGTACGACGTCCGCGTGATGGATCGCAGCGGTCCGGTAGGGCACCACCCAGGGAGCGAGGCTTGGATGGCTCGCCGGCGGGGCGATCACGTGCACGCGTTGGTCCCGCGGGAGGCGGCGGAGCCCCCAGAGGCGGCCCGCGGTCGGCCCGCTGACCGCCAGCTCGGGATGAGCTGCACACAGTGCTGCACAGCGCGCGGCCTCATCGAGTGTTGTGGCAGGTATCCGCCAGACCCCCTTGACGACGCCGACGAGGTTGCCTGCCTCTCGGAGCGAGCGGATGGCCGAAGCACTCAGCCCACAGGCTGCGAGTTCGCTCGATGTTGCGACGCCGTGATGCGTGCGCAGGAATTCCAATGACTCGGTGGTGAAGATGGCCACATGACCTCCCGTTGAACGACGAGTTCGAGGAGGGAGTCGGTGCGATCACGCTACCGACGGCTGTCGCCCCACCCCTCTCCCCGTCCGAAGCGATGAGTTTGCGCGCGACCCGCGCGCGAAGACTCATCGCTTGGGAACGTTCACTGCGAAGCGATGAGTTTGCGCGCGACCCGTGCGCGAAGACTCATCGCTTGGGCGTGGGAGGTGGGACGAGGCGGCTCAGATGAGACCGAGTTCGGCGACGGCGTCGCGCTCGCTCACGAGTTCGGCGGCGCTGGCGTCGATCTTGGCGCGGCTGAAGTCGTCGATGTCGAGCCCCTGGACGATCTCGTAGTCGCCGTCCTTGCACACGCATGGGAACGACGAGATGATGCCCTCGGGGACGCCGTAGCTTCCGTCGGAGACCACCGACATCGACACCCAGTCGCCGTCCGGCGTGCCGAGCGTCCAATCGCGGACGTGGTCCACAGCCGCCGACGCCGCCGACGCCGCCGACGAGGCTCCACGCGCTTCGATGATCGCGGCGCCGCGCTTGGCAACGGTGGGGATGTAGCTGTTCTCGTACCAGTCGTGATCGCCCACGGCGTCGTAGGCGCTCTTGCCAGCGACCTCGCAGTGGAAGAGGTCGGGATACTGCGTGGTGGAGTGGTTGCCCCAGATCGTCATCTTGGTGATGTCGGTGACCGACGCGTCGAGACGAGACGCGAGCTGCGACATGGCCCGGTTGTGGTCGAGACGCGTCATGGCCGTGAACCGCCCGGGATCGAGATCCGCTGCATTGCGCTGAGCGATGAGCGCATTGGTGTTGGCCGGGTTGCCGACGACGAGCACCTTCACGCCAGGCGTGGCCGAACGCGACAGCGCTTCGCCCTGCGGCTTGAAGATCCCACCGTTGGCCGACAGCAGGTCGGCGCGCTCCATGCCCGCCTTGCGTGGCATCGAACCGATCAGGATGGCAACGTCAGCATCTCCGAACGCCACGTCGGCGTCGTCGGTGCAGGTGACCTCCGACAGCAGCGGAAAGGCGCAGTCGTCGAGCTCCATCCGCACACCTTCGAGGGCGCCGAGCGCCGGTGTGATCTCGAGGAGTTGCAACGCAACAGGGGTGTCGGGACCGAGCATCGAGCCCGATGCGATACGGAAGAGGATGCTGTAGCCGATCTGGCCAGCAGCACCGGTGACAGCGACGCGCACAGGAGTGGTCATGGTCTCGATCGTACGCCCGCCCGGCGCCAGCAGCCAAGCGACCGGCCGAGCGACCCAGCCGAGCGAACCAGCCCAGCGATCCGGCGGCCGGCGTGCCGGGCAACGATCGGCTCAGGGCTGGGCGAGGACCCGACCGATCATGTCGGCGTAGTAGTCCTGACCCGCCTGCGTGAGGTGGATCCCATCGTCGTAGAAACAACGGCCGGGACAACTCGCCGACAGCACCTCCCAGTCGACGACCGCAGCGTTGGGATATCGGTCCGGCAGCGGCGCGCAGCCGCGCATTGTTGTCGGCCACCCAGCCTCGATCGGCCTTCGCAGTGAGCAGCAGCACCACGGGCACGTCGGCGAGGGTGGCGAGCATCGCATCGAGTGTCTCGTCGCTGAATCCGCCGTTGGTGCCCAGGTGCACCACGACCACGGAACCGAAGGTGCCGTTGTCTCGCAGCGTCTGCATCGTGGGCACGAATGCATTCATCTGGCGATTCTGCATGGCGTCGACCTGGAACCCGCGTGCCTGCAACTCCTCCGCCGCGCCGAGCATCACCGAGTCGCCGAGCGCCACGAGTGGGAAGCCCGCAACGGTCGGAGGAATCTCGATGGTGGGGAGACCATCGAGCGAGGTGACCACACCCAGTTGGCTCGACCGGAACCGCGGCCGGTGGCACCGTGCTCGGCGCGACGGTCGACGGGGGCACCGTGGTTGGCGCGACGGTCGATGGCGACCCCGCCCCCTCCGTGGTGTCAGGGAGGTCAGGGGTCAGGTCGGACTCCGACAGCGGCGTTTGCTCGGTCGTCGACGGTGGCGTCGTCGAGGGCGCCGGGACGCCATCGACGGCGAGCAGATCGGTGGTGAACTCCTCGCCGGCATCGAGTGCTTGCGCGATCTCGTTCTGCTCGAGCGGTGCCGTCATCAAGGCGGCCCCGACACCCACGGCGACCACGACCACCATCGCCACCGCTCGGAGCTCAGCACCAGCTTGGGACCCCGTCGGGATCCGGCGAAGACCCGCCGCCATGCAAGCGTGAACCGACCCTGCCTGATCGGAGTTTCCACGAGGCGGTAGGAGGCCTCGGTGATCAGCCCGGTGATGATCAGCGCAACGACGAACTGATTGAACGTGAGTTTGTTGCCCGCGACCCCTCGGATCATCTGGTAGATCGGCCAGTGGTAGAGGTACAGCCCGTACGAACGGGTGCCGATCCAGCGGAACACGGGGTTGCCGAGCACTCGGTTGGCGTGCGCACCTCGATGGGTCACCGCCGCGATGATCGCCAGCGTGGCGAGCCCGGCCAGGAACAACCCACCGCGGAACACGAACGGGTCGGCGCCGCTGGGTGTGGCGAGGTAGCTGTTCCAGCACAGCCAGCCGAAGAACACGCTGGCGAACAGCGCGAGGACGTCGAACACGCGACCTTTCGAGCGCAGCGGACCGCGAACGATGGCGAGGGGGCGCCACACCATTGCAAAGGCGGCACCGAGCAGGATGCCCCCGAGCCGGCTGAGCGTGCCCAGGTAGAGGGCGTCGTTCTTGGCGATCGGCCGGTCGCCGATCCACCAGTAGGCCTCCGGGGTGACGTTCGGCTCGGCGATCGGCCCGGAGTAGAACAGCACGGCAACGATCACGGTGATCACGACCGATGCAATGAACAGCCATCGACTCACCGACGCCACCTGACGGGTCCCGCTGCGACCGAGCAGGAAGATCATCACCACGGGCCAGAAGAGGTAGAACTGCTCCTCCACCGCGAGGCTCCACAGGTGCCGCAGCGGGGCGAAGTCGCCCGCGGCGGTGTAGCCGAGGCCCACCCAGATCTGGTAGTAGTTCGAGACGTAGAAGAACCCGGCGATCACGTCGCCTCGCAGGGCGCCCAGATCCCTGCTCCGGTACACCGCTGTCCAGGCCGTGACGAGCAGCATCATCGTGAACAACGCGGGGAGCAGCCGCCGAGCGCGCCGGATCCAGAAGTGGCGCAGCGAGATCCGGTACGTGCGTTCGCGCTCGGAGATCAGCAGCAGCGTGATCAGGTAGCCCGAGATCACGAAGAACATCTCCACGCCGAGAAAGCCGCCCGGCAGCCAGCTGCTGTTGGCGTGATACACCATCACCGCCACGACGGCGAGCGCGCGCATGCCATCGAGGCCGGGCAGATACGGGACACCGCTGATGTGCGCTCGGTCGGCGTCCTGGGGTTCCGCCCGGGGCGGGGCGATCGTCGACATGGGTGCACCAGTATCGCCGAGACGCCTGCTCGAAGGTGGTCACTCCGTCAGCAGATCAGCACGCCGATCAGGGCCGGCGTGGGTTGGCGCCACCCGTTCGGACAGCCGAAACGGCCGGGTTCAGCTCGCTGGCTCGAGCGCCTCGGCGATGAGCGATGCGTAGTACTCCTGCCCGTCCGGGCGCAGGTGGAATCCGTCGTCGTAGAAGCACTCGCCTGGGCACTCGGCGGTCACAGCCGCCCAGTCGAGCAAGGTGACGTTCGGATACGCACCCGCGGTCTCCCGGATGAGGGCGTTGTTGCCAGGAACCCACTCGACGGGAGCATCGACGGTGACCAGCAGCACCTGAGGCACGCCGGCCAGCGCCTCCATCATCCGGGTCATGTTGGTGGTCCCGATCGTGCCGTTGGTACCGAGATGCACCACCACCACATCACCGAGACGGTCCTGGGACTGCAACGTGAGCACCGTGTCGAGCCCGTTGATGAATGCCCGGCTCACGATCGCGTCCACGGTGAACCCCTGCGCGGCGAGTTGCGGCGCGGCACCAAGCATCACCGAATCGCCGAGCGCCAGCTTCGGGATCACCGTCGGCACCGGCTGCGTCGTGGGGGGCGCTTCGGTCGATGGTGGCGGCGCCGCCACGGAGTCCGTTGGTGCGGACGTGGGTTCCGGTGCCGCGGTCTCATCGGGGACCACGGGTGGGGCGACCGGTTCAGCACCCGTACACCCGGGATCGTTGATGACGTCGCAGGTGGCCCCGGCAGCTTCGTCGAGCGCCTGACGGACCTCGTTCTCGACGACGGGCGCGGTGGCAAGGCTGACCCCCGCGTAGATGGTCAGGCCCAACAGCACGACGCCAGCGCCGAGCATCGCGTTGCGGGCACCGGAGGCGGGTGAACGCCAAATTCGAGCCAGCGACGCGCCGAACGTTCCTTTCCGGACAGGCGTTTCGATGAGCCGGAACGACGCTTCGGTGATGACCGCGGTGATTGCCACCGCCACCGCGAACTCCACAAGGCTGAGATGCTTGCCGGCGATGCCGCGGATCAGCTGATACACGGGCCAGTGGAAGAGGTACAACCCGTACGATCGGGTGCCGATCCAGAGCAACACCGGAATACTGAGCAGTCGTGGCGTGATCGTGTGCTGGTGTGTGACGGCGGCAACCATCATGAGCGTGGCCACGGCGCACAGGAAGAACCCGCCACGGAACAGCAACGGATTGCCACCGTCGGGGCCGAGCAGGTACATCCACCAGAACATCGCGCCGAGGGCGACGAAGCCGATCAGCGCCACCCCGTCGAGCAGCCGCCCCTTCTCGCCGAGCGGTCCGCGCATCATCGCAACGGGTCGCCAGACCATGGCGAAGGCCGCACCGAGCAGCAGCCCGCTGGAGCGTGTGATCGTGGACAGGTAGAGGCCGTCGAGCTTGGAGATCTCGCGGCCGAAGATGTTCCAGTACGCCTCGGGCGTGACCGCAGGCGTGCCCACCGGACCGGGGTGGAACAGCACCGCCATCAGCACGGTGAGCCCGACGGCGACCACGAAGAGGTAGCGGCTGATGTCGGCGATCTTGCGGGTGCCACCGCGCAGCAGGGCGAACATCACCAGCGGCCAGACCAGATAGAACTGCTCCTCGACCGCCAGGCTCCAGAGGTGACGGAGCGGGACGAAGTCGTTGGACGCGGTGTAGCCGGCGCCGGTCCAGATCTGATACCAGTTGGCCACGTAGAGCACGGCAGCGATCACGTCGCCGCGCAACTTGCCGAGTTCGTCTCGCTCGAACAGCGACACCCAGATCGTGATCGCGAGCAGCAAGGCGTACAACGCCGGAAGCAGTCGCCGCGCCCGTCGGATCCAGAACTGCTTCATGTCGACGCCGTAGGTGCGCTCCTTCTCGGCGATCAGCAGCAGCGTGATCAGGTAGCCCGAGATCACGAAGAAGACCTCGACGCCGAGAAATCCGCCAGGCAGCCAGTCCGGGTTGGCGTGGTACACCATCACCGCTGCAACGGCGAGCGCCCGCATGCCATCGAGGCCGGGCAGGTACGGAACCCGACTGATCTCGACGTTTGCGTGGCCGGTCGGGCGCGATGTCGGGCGGGTTGCGGCCCGTGTCGGTGTGCCCGAGGCGTCGGCGGTGGCGGTCATGAACGAGTCGTTTCGGTCAGACCGCGCTGAGGCGGAGGTTCTGACAGATCTCCACGACCGAATCCGGACGATTGAGTGCGTACAGGTGCAGACCGGGGGTGCCGGCGTCGAGCAGATCGGAACAGAGTTGCGTGGCGACGTCGACACCGATGCGGCGAACGTCGTCGGGGTCGTCGGTGGCGTCGAGGCGATCAGCGAGCCAGGCCGGCAGCGCCGTGCCACTGAGTTCCGCCATCCGCTTGACCATGGCCTTGTTGTTGATCGGCATGATGCCGGGGAGCACCGGCTTGTCGACGCCGAGGGCGCTCAGTTCGTCGACCAGTCGCTTCCACTGGTCGACCTCGAAGAAGAACTGGGTCAGTGCAAAGTCCGCGACCTTCAACTTGGCGGCCAGGTGCCGCCGGTCGGTGGCACGGTCGGGCGAGCGCGGATGCACCTCGGGGTGCGCTGCCACGCCCGTGGCGAACGTGCCCGTGGCCACCACGTCCTCGAGCAGATCCATCGCGTAGAGATAGTCGCCGGCCTCTTCCACCCCGCCGGCGGGCGGATCGCCTCCCAGGGCGAGGATGTTCTCGATGCCGAGGTCTGCATAGTTGCTGAGCAGCGCAGTGACGTCGTCTCGGGTGTGACCACGACAGGTGAGGTGCGGCATGGGGGTCCACGAGGTTTCGCCGATCATCCAGCCGACCACCTCGCCAGTTCGATGACGGTCCGACCCGCCTGCGCCGTAGGTGATCGACACGAAATCCGGCTGCAGCGACTCGATCGCCGCCACGGTGCGTCCGAGCGTGAGGCTCGCCGCCGAGGTCTTGGGAGGGAAGAACTCGAACGACAACGTTCGCTTCGTCGCAAGGAGTTCAGAGATCCGCGCCATTCGGATGAGGCTACCGACCCCAACGACGACGCTGCCGACAGCCGCAACGGTGCACTCGGGCCTGATCTGTCAATCGGTGGGTGCGCGCTGTGTTACTTTCCCGCCCGTCGAACATTCGACACACATCAACAAGGGACGGAACAGACATGCCACTCATCGAAAACTGGAAACTCGTCGTACTGCAGCGATACGCCAAGTTCGACGGCCGCGCCGGCCGCGCCGAATTCTGGTGGTTCGTCCTCGCGAACTTCCTCGCGTACGTCGTGCTGGCGATCCTCATGCAGATCTCGTCGATCTTCTTGATCCTCTACGTCGTGTACGCATTGGCACTGATTGTGCCCTCGCTCGCCGTGGCGATCCGTCGCCTGCACGACACCGACAAGTCGGGCTGGATGATCCTGCTCGGCCTCATCCCGTTCGTCGGGTTCATCATCCTCCTCGTGTTCTACATCCAGGAGGGCACCAACGGACCGAACAACTACGGCGCCGGCCCCGAGCCAGCTGCCGGCTGAACCATGGTTCCCCGAGCCCGGGTCTGCGGGAACCCACGCCGGTTCCCCGAGACCCGGGCTCGGGGAACAGGCGGTCAGTGGCGGAAGTGGCGCTGGCCGGTGAAGACCATCGCGATGCCGTGCTCGTCGGCGGCAGCGATCACGTCGTCGTCACGCACCGAGCCGCCCGGTTGAATCACGGCGGCCACCCCCGCTGCGGCGGCGGCGTCGAGGCCGTCACGGAACGGGAAGAACGCATCGCTCGCACAGGCGCCACCTCGGGCACGGTCGGCTGACCGCTCGGCGGCGATGCGGGCCGAGTCGAGACGGTTCTGCTGGCCAGCACCGATCCCGAACGCTTGCAGATCCTTGGCGTAGACAATGGCGTTGCTGCTCACCGCAGCACACACCTGCCAGGCGAATTCGAGGTCGGCCCACTGCTCGTCCGACGGCTGCGTCGTGGTGACCACACGCCAGTGGCCATCTCGGCCGGCAACTGGGTCGGGTTGCTGCACGAGGAACCCACCGTCGACCGGGCGCACGTCGAACGGCAGCGGTGATGGCGCATTCGCCGACATCACCCGCAGGTTCTTCTTGACGGCCAGGATCTCGAGTGCCTCGGGTTCGAAGCCGGGGGCCACCACCACCTCGGTGAACACGTCGCCGATCGCCGTGGCCATCGCCGCGGTCACCGTGCGGTTCGCGGCGATGATGCCGCCGAAGGCGCTCACGGGGTCGCAGGCGTTCGCGCGAACATACGCCTCGGTGATGTCGTCGGCCACCGCCACCCCGCAGGGGTTGGCGTGCTTCACGACCACCACGGCCGGCGCATCGAAACGCTGCACGAGTCGCCACGCCGCTTCGGTGTCGAACACGTTGAGGTAGCTGAGTTCCTTGCCACCGTGCTGCGTCATCGAGTCCCACCAGCTCGTGGCGCCCACCTGGCGGTAGCGAGCGCCTTGCTGATGCGGGTTCTCGCCGTAGCGCAGCGGCTGGGCGAGCTCGAGCGCGAGATGGATCGACGACGGCAGCAACGACGAATCGGCGGACGCCGGGGTGTTCGACCCGTCGACGTCAGCAGCAACCTCGGCCGCCGTCGTCGGACGGCGCCGTGTCGTCGAGCCAGGTCACGATCGCTGCGTCGTAGGCAGCGGTTTGGGCAAACGCCGTGCGCGCCAGGCGTCGACGGGTGCCGTTCGTGAGCACACCGCCCGATCGGAGCTCGTCGAGTACCGGTTCGTAGTCGGCCGGGTCGACGATCACACCGACGTGGGCGTGGTTCTTGGCCGCAGCTCGCACCATCGCCGGGCCGCCGATGTCGATCAGCTCGATGCCCGGGTCGGACGAGAACGGATAGAGGTTGACCACCACGAGGTCGATCGGCTCGATGCCGTGGTGCTCCATGTCGGCGATGTGTTCGGCGTCGGTGGGGTCGGCGAGGATGCCACCGTGGATCAACGGGTGCAGCGTGACCACGCGGTGCCCCAGGATGGCCGGCAGGCCGGTGAGTTCGGCAACGTCGGTGACGGGGATGTCCGCCTGGGAGATCGCCCGGGCCGTACCCCCGCTCGACACGATCGACCAGCCGAGCTGGTGGAGCGCGTCGGCGAACTCGACGATCCCGGATTTGTCGTAGACGGAGAGCAGCGCAGTGGGCACGCCCCGACCGTAGCGAACCCGCCGACCAGCCATGACATGTCAGCGGGCCGGACAGTTGCGGCCCAGTCGTCGATCGGCCACCGCCAACAGGGCTACGGTGCACCTCGGGGACAACAACACAACCGAACACCGGGAGGAACCCACATGGACTTCAGCAAATTCAAAACGCCCGACTGGCTCATGGTCGGAGGCGGCGCAGCGATGCTCGTGCTCGGCATGGCGCTCGATTGGACCAGCGTCAACACCGGGTTCGGCACCGTCACGCTCGACGGCCCGTTCAACTACTTCATCACCGGCGGCCTCGCCTGGATCCTGGTGATCGCGGTCGCCGTGCTGGTGGTCCTCGACAAGCTCGACAAGCTGCCCGCCTCGCAACCGTGGCCGCTGATCTTCCTCGGTGCGACGGGTGTCGCCACCATCTTGATGCTGCTGCAGTTGCTGATCGGTGGCCGCGAGGGCACAGATCGTGGCATGGGCATGATCGGCGCCTTCATCTGGGCTGCCGTTGCGCTCGCAGGCGCCTACCTGAACTTCCAGGCGTCGGGCGGCGACATCAAGGACCTCACCGACATGAACAAGCTCAAGGCGAGCTTCTCCAAGGGCGACGACGACATGCCACCGCCGCCGGCTCCTCCCGCCGGACAGAACCCGCCACCGCCGGCTCCTCCCGCACCTCCCGCCGACCAGAACCCGCCACCACCACCTCCGCCGCCAGCGGCCGGCTGACCGCATCACGCACAACGCGTGAACAACGGGGCGGCTGCGGCCACCCGGTTGTTCACGCGTTGGGATTCGAGGTCGACACCACGGCGCTTCGCGAGCGCCGCAGGAGGCGTCAGAGGTTGGCGACGATGTCGGCCATCAGCTCGCCGGCTTCGGTCGGGTTGAGCCCGACCTTCACGCCAGCCGCTGCGAGGGCGTCCATCTTGCCCTGTGCCGTTCCCTTGCCGCCCGACACGATGGCGCCCGCGTGGCCCATCTTCTTGCCGGGAGGTGCCGTGACGCCGGCGATGTAGGCACTCATCGGCTTGGTGACGTTGGCTCTGATGTACTCCGCAGCCTCTTCTTCGGCTGAGCCGCCGATCTCGCCGATCATCATGATCGCGTGCGTCTCGGGGTCGGCCTGGAACTCGGCGAGGCAATCGATGAAGTTCGTGCCCGGCACGGGGTCGCCGCCGATGCCGACACATGTCGACACACCGATGCCCTTCTGCTTGAGCTCGTACAGCGCCTGATAGGTGAGGGTGCCAGACCGGCTCACGATGCCCACGTTCGGGCCGTCGGCGGTGGGAACCTGGGCGATCTCGCCGGCGGTGATGCCGATGTTGGTCTTGCCAGGGCTGATGATGCCGGGACAGTTCGGGCCCAGCAACCGGGTGTTCGGGTGGTCACGAACCAGCGTGTTGTACACCTTGGCCTCGTCCTGGGCCGGGATGCCCTCGGTGATGCACACGATGAAGGCGATGCCTGCCTCGGCGGCCTCCATGATCGCGGCCGAGGCGAACTTCGGCGGCACGGCGACGAACGACGCCGTGGCGCCGGTTGCTGCAACAGCGTCGGCGACCGTGTCGTAGATCGGAATGCCGTCGACATCCTGGCCGGCCTTGCCCGGCGTGACACCGGCGACGACCTGGGTGCCGTAGTCGCGGTTGCGCAGGCCGTGGTACTTGCCCTGTCCACCGGTGAGGCCCTGGACGATGACCTTGGTGTTCTCGTTGACGAAAATGGCCATGACTACTTCACTTCGCTTTCGCAACGGCCGCACGAGCGGCGTCGAGCATGGTGGGTTCGGACTGGAGTTTGTCGGCGGAGATGCCGGCGTCGAGCAGGATCTGACGACCCTCCTCGGCGTTGGTGCCATCGAGGCGGATCACGATCGGCGCTCGCAGGTCGACCCGGCCCATCGCTTCGACGATGCCCTTCGCGACTTCCTCGCCGCGGGTGATGCCGCCGAAGATGTTGATCAGGATCGACTGGACCTTGTCGTCGAAGTTGATCACTTCGAGCGCCCCGGCCATCACGTCGGCGTTCGCACCGCCGCCGATGTCGAGGAAGTTGGCAGCGGATCCACCGACCTGGTTGACGACATCGAGTGTGGACATCGCAAGGCCGGCGCCGTTGGCGATGATGCCCACGGTGCCGTCGAGGCCGATGTACTGCAGGCCCTTCTCGGCGGCCATCTTCTCGCGGTCGTCCATCTCGGTGAGGCCCCGGAAGGCGTCCCACTCGGGATGGCGGAACTCGGCGTTCTCGTCGAGGGTGACCTTGGCGTCGAGTGCGTGCACTTCGCCGGTCGGCTTGAGGATGAGCGGGTTGATCTCCGCGAGATCGCAGTCGCCCTCGGTGAAGCAGCGGTACAGCTTCACGAGGATCTCGGCCGCTCCGTCGAGCGCCCGTTCGGGCAGCTTCGCGTCGACGCAGGCCTGGCGAGCAGTCGCTAGGTCGAGCCCGTCGATCGGGTTGATGTGGAGTTTCACGATGGCGTCGGGGTTGGCCTCGGCGACCGTCTCGATTTCGACGCCACCCTCGGCCGACAGCATCAGCAGGTGCAGCTTGGCGGCGCGGTCGAGCGTGAACGAGGCGTAGTACTCCTCGTCGATGTCGGACGCGGTCTCGATCCAGAGACGCCGCACGACGTGGCCCTTGATGTCCATGCCGAGGATGTTGCCGGCGTGCTCACGCACCTCGGCCTCGTTGTCGGCGAGCTTGATGCCGCCGGCCTTGCCGCGGCCACCGACCTGCACCTGCGCCTTGACCACCACGGGGTAGCCGGCCTGGTTGGCCTCCTTCACCGCCTCGTCGACGGTGTCGGCAGGCCCACCGGGGCTCACCGGGATGTCATAGCGGGCGAAGTACTGCTTGCCCTGGTATTCGAAGAGATCCACGTCGGGGTCACTCGCTTTCTGGTTGCGTCAGGTGGTCGATCCGCCAGCGTTCGCGACGTCGTGGCCGAGTGGAGTCACTCGATGCGAGACGTGCGCTTCACGAAGTACGAACCATAGGGCAAGCACGCGGAATGCGCCGAAACGACGGTCGGGTCACCGAACCGTGTCGATGACCGGCAGACTGTGCACGATGTCGAACACGCCACGGCCGGTGAGGTTGAAGTCGCCCGTGACTCGCGCGATCGTGCCGGTGCTCGGCGGCCTGGTGTTCCTGGTGTTGCTGGCGTTGGTCACCTGGGGCATCGCGGCATGGATCTCCGGGGGCGGCGTGGAGGTCACCGACCGTCTCGCCCCCAGCCGCATCGAGGTCGGGTCCGCGCAGAATGCCGCCGACATCGTGGCCGAAGACGGTCCGATCATCTTTCCGGGCCTCAACACCACCACCGGTGAGCGCACCCTGGTGCTCGATCACGAGGGCGACGACCCGACCCGCGGTTGGCGCATCTTCTACGCGTACCCGATCGGACGCCCCGACTGCGGTGTGGAGCAGGTGATCGACACCGGCGAACTGCTCGATTGCGACGGCAATCCCATCGACGTGAACGATCTCTCGCCGCCCGAATCCGGCGTGTTTCCGGTGGTCGAGAACCAGCGCGTGCTGTTCATCGACCTCACCGGCGTCACCACACCGAGCTGACGTCCGCCCGGCCGGGCACGGCGACCCACCCTGATCCGCCAGGCGGTGGTCAGGGCCCTGCTGCAGGTGGAAGATCCATCTCGCCGCGAGCCTCGACGAGCGCGGTGAACGGCACGGTGTTGAACCCTCGCTGCGGCCGATCGAGATCGAACGACACGAACAGGATGACGATCACCAAGGCACCAGCGAACGGCGCGGTGATCTCGCTGCACCCGAGGAGCGCCAGAATAGGCGGCGAGCACCCCGATGGCGATGGCGCTCCCACCGATCTGCAACAGCATCACCGATGTCGGCACACGATTGCGCAGCGATGACATGCGCTCGGAGTGCGCTTCGAACATCTCGTTGAGCGTCGTCACATACGTCAGTGGGCCGGTACCGGTTGTGTCGAGATCGAAGAACAACACGAGGCTGCCATGATGGCACGCCCCGGGCGGGAGATCAGGTGGCCGACATGGCGTCGACGAGACGCTCGGCGAAGATTTCGCTGTGCTGGTCGAGCTTGCTCCGGCTGAGGGCGAGCCCGCCGATCACGTAGGCGCCGGTGTCACCGAGTGCCTGATCGAGTTTGTCGAGCGCCTTGCCCGGATCGAGTGCGAACGTGCAGAACCCTGCGGCCCGCTTGCCGCGCATCGTGGGCAGGTTGGAGATGTTCGAGATCGCCCAGGGTGCCTGACCGAACAAGAAGGCGCCATGCACCCAGGTGCCCACCAGCACCAGGTCGGCCTGCTGGATCGAGGCGTGGTCGGGCTGCTTCACCTTCGACAGGCCGGTGATGGTCCAGCGTTCCTGCGCGAGGAGGCTGGCCACCTTCTCGGCCGCCGTCCATGTGTTCCCCGTCAAACTCTCGACCAACAGCGCTGCCTTCACGGTTGGGATTCTTGCAGGTCGGGGCGCCTGTTTCCCACACCGCTGCTCACCACGTGACCTCGTCGCAGCCGACGTGGGTGTCGGGTTCGACCTGGAAGGTGCCATGGGAGATGCCGTGATGCTCGGCCAGACACACACGCGCTGCGTCGAGCACGGCGTGGGCGTCGGCATCGACGGCGGTGACGAGGTGCGCCGAGGCCGCATCCATCTCGGACGTGAGCGTCCACACATGCAGATCGTGGACGCCGAGCACCCCGTCGATCGAGGCCAGTTCCGTGGCGAGCACATCGACATCGATCCGCTCGGGAGCGGCTTGCAGCAAGACGTCGACGGCGCGGCGCCCGAGACGCCAGCTGCGCGGGAGGATCCACAGCCCGATGAGCGACGCCGGCCACCGAGTCGACCCACATCCAGCCGAACACCTGCAACAGCACTGCCGCGATGATCACGCCCACCGAGCCCACCGTGTCCGCAAGCACCTCGAGGTACGCGCCTTCGAGGTTCACCGACTCCTTCGACCCGGCACGCAGCAGTGCAAAGGCCACGAGGTTCGCGACGAGGCCCGCGACGGCCACCAGCAGCATCGGCAGACCGAGCACCTCGGGGTCGGTGCCGATGCGGCGGATGGCTTCGATCACCACGAAGATGGCCACGGCGAACAGCAGAAGTGCATTGACGAACGCCGCGAGGATCTCGAGGCGGTAGATGCCGAAGGTGTGCCTCGATCGGCCCCCCTCGCCGGACGGCGCCGAGCGGCGCTCGAATCGGGTGGCCAGGCTGATGGCGGCGAGTGCCATGCCGAGTCCGATCACATCGGTGAGCATGTGCCCGGCGTCCGACAGCAAGGCCAGCGAGTTGGTGGCGAGCGCGGCCACCAACTGCACCACGAAGAACGTGGCGATCACCGCGAATGCGAGCGTCAACCGTCCCCGATGACGCTCTCCCGCCCGCGCCAACCCGATGCCGTGGTCGTGGTTGTGGTCGTGGCTCGCGTTTTGGCCTGCGCTGCGGTGGTGGCCCGACGACGTCACCCGGCCATTCTCACATACTGAGAATGCAACCACAACCCGTGTCGTGATCGAAGCGTGCGAATGGCGCATCGCCGTCGGCGTCAGATCGCCGAGGGGCAGACGTCAGCCCGACACGGGGATTTCGACGGTGAACACCACTTGATCGAACTCGCCGTAGCGCGCGGTGACCTCGAAGGTCCAGAGGCCCGCCACCGGCAGGTTCACGCCGGTGCCCACCACGTGGTTGGCGCCCGCAGGGAAGACCTCGATGTCGAACGCCGGGATGTCCTGCTCGGGCAGCTCTGCCCGAACGGTGATCTCGTCGGCTCGATCGAGCGCTCCGGACGGCGACGAGAGGTACACGTGCATCTCGGTGCCTCCCGTGACGGCGGGTTCGAGTTCGACCTGGGCCACCCTCGACCCGACCACCGACGACACCGACACGATCTCCGCGCCGGCGACCGGCGGCGGCGAGTTCACCAATCCCGCCGTGGCGCCGAGGATGAGCACGATGCCGGCCATCTCGAACCCGACGCTGCGCCGCAGGACCGGTGTCGCATCGCTGTCACGCGTGTGTACAGCGCGCCGGCTGAATGCGGCAATGCCGACCACCACGAGCACCAGGACCAGTTTGATCAGGAGCCAACGCCCATATGCCGAGTCGGTGAGGCCCGACAGCGTGCCGAGTTGGCGCCATGCGTTCGCCCCGCCGGAGATGGCGAGTGCCACCACCGAACCGAGCGCCCACGGCGAGAACCGAACCGCGATGTTCCAGAACTGGCCGGACGCGGGAGCGACCAACACCGCAGCGAGCCCACCGAACCAGATCGCCATGGCGGAGAGATGCACGAGTGTGCTCGCGAAGCCCACCGCCACGTCGTCGCCCGACACGGCGTGGCCGCCTGCAGCGGTGACCGCCAGCACACCGAGCCCGAGTGCTGCAACCACCACCACGCTCCCGCGCACCGCGAGCCGCGACCGCAACGGGATCAGCACGCTGAACAACGCGACCGCCACCAGCCGAGCGATCCACCACTGACCCGACTGCGTGTCGACCACCGACCCCCACGCGAGAAAGCCACCGCTGATGAGGTTGGCCTGGGCAGCGATCATCCACAGCGTGCCGACCACGGCGAGCTCCGCCGCACCCACGAGCAGGATGCCGACCCGTCGCGAGACGATCGCTCCCGGCGCGAGCGCGAGCGTGAGCACCATCGAGCCAACGAGCAGCCCGATGCCGGCGTAACTCGCAAATCGTCCGATTCCGAGAAAGAGCGAATCGGTGGCGCTCTCGGCGGTTGCGTCGAAGAGACCGTCGACCACCCCGGCGGTCACGGCCGACGGCGCACCGACCGAGAAGGTGATCGAGCCGCGAATCCGGTGCGAATCGGCCGACAACGCCTGCCAGGCAATCACGTAGGTGCCGTCGTCGAGCGTGGAGGGAATCGTTGCCCGCATCCGGTCGGCGCCCGCCGACTGGTCGACGCTGGCGATGGCAACGTCGTCGCCGTTTGCGTCGACGAGGCGGATGGCCGGCTCGATCGGGTCGACCGCCTCGGTGAACTGCAGCGCGATCTCCGTCGGCGATGTGGCGAGCAGTTCCTGGTTGGCGGGCGACGACGAGATCAGTTCGGCGTGCGCCGACACGGTTCCGGCTCCGGCCAGGAACCCGGTGAGCAGCGTCACCACACCGGCGAACAGCAGCGCCGCGCCGCGGCGTCGGCTGGCGTGCACGCGGTTGTGTCGACGGCGGCGCCGACCGGGACGAGGGTGGGGATTCGAGTCCGCCGATCGCATGCCGATCGGCGATCAGCCCGCGCCGCCGGGCGACGTTCCGAGATCGGTGTCGGGTCGCGTGGCCGCCGCGGCGGCGGCCGCCGCGTTGCTTCGACGGGTGCGGATCACGACGAACGCTGCGAGCGCGAGCACCACCGCCATCGTGATCACGAACGCGATCGTGCCGGTGTTGGAGCTGCCGGTCGAGCCGTCACCAGTGGACACCACGGCAACAGTGCTGTCGGGAGTGGTGCTGTCCGCCGTTGCGTCGGTGGTGGTCGGAACGTCGGTGGTGGGCGCCGTCGTGGCCGGCTGTGTGGTGGCGGGGGCATCGGTGGTTGCCGGCGCGGTCGTGGCCGGAGCACTGGTCGGTGGCACCGGCGCCACCGGGCCGGTCAGCGCCATGGCCGGCGCCGGCTCGTCGAGTTCATCGCCGGGCTGTTGCGGAATCCCGATCCATCGGATCTCGCCCACTTCACAGCGCTGCACGAACGGAAAGAAGATCGTGGTGTCGGGCGTTCGGGGCAGCGTCATCGTCACGTCGAAGGTGCCTTCCACGTCGTCGGCGAGGGGGCCACCGACGAACGACACCACGGTGCCATCACTCGTGGTGTCGACCGAACCGGTCCACCCGTCGGCGGTCTCGGCAACAGCATCTGCCACACCCTCGGGCAACCGCATGTCGAGCTGCACCGTTGGCGAACCGTCACAGCCGTGTTCCACGGTGAAGCCGACGGTCAGACGAGATCCGGCCTGGGCTTGTTCGGGGTCGGGATCGATGTGCGCGGACGCGGGGGCACCGATGGCCACCAACGCCACAGCGCCAAGCGCTACGGACGTGACAAGACGACGGATCATGGCCCGCCAAGGTTACGAGCCCGAGCGCGGTTCGCCCATGCAGGCCGGTCCCTACACTGCACTGATGCGCTCGACTGCACCGCCCGACGGCTCTGCCCCTCAGGCCCATGCTGCTGACCGCTCCGGAACCGGCGGCACCGTTGACGAGTCGGTGTCCGATGCCGCGGTGCAGCGGATGCTCAAGATCGTGCTCGTGGTGCTCGCGACCGCCGTGGTCACCGGGCTGTTCGCCGGCGCGGCCATCTGGGCGCTGGGCGCCGACGACGAGCCCCCACCGCCGATGAACGCCGTCGACGTCGGATTCCTGCAGGACATGATCGACCATCACGAGCAGGCGCTCGTGATCTCCAACCTGTACCTCGACGACAACGCCGACCGGCCAGCGGGCCCGTACGCCCGCGAAGTGATCATGTTCCAGGAGCGTGATCTCCAGTGGATGCGAGACTGGTTGGCCGAAGAGGGCTACCCCGAGGGTGAAGCCGACCGCATCGCCATGCAGTGGATGGACGAGCCGACACCGGTTGCTGAGATGCGCGGCATGCAGACGCCCGAACGCCTCCAGGAACTCGCCGATGCCACCGGTGAAGCCGCCGACCTGCTGTTCTTCACGATGATGACCGATCACCACCTCGGTGGCGTCCACATGGCCGATCACGCCGCGGCCAACGGGCAGCGTCCGGACATCGTCGACTTCGCTGCGTCCGTGTCACGCAATCAGCAGATCGAAGTGGTCGAGTACGAGCGGGCCATGGAACGCCTCGGCCTCGCCTGATCGCTGTTGCGCAACCGGCGCCCGCCGTTCTCGTGGGCGCATACGGTTGCACCGTGAGTCACGCGCTTCCCGACCCGATCGAACAGGCCCGCCGCGACACCGAGTTCTTCGCCACGCTGGCGAATCGTTCACCACCATCGAATTGAAGTCGAACTTCCTCTCGAGCGCATCGGTCGGCCAACTGGTGGTGTGCCGGTGCACGCCCACGCATCTCGGCGGGCGAACCCACGTGTGGGACGCCGAGGTCACCAACGCCGACACCGACCGCACCATGGCGTTGTTCCGCTGCACCCAGATGATCCTTCGCCCCACGACCTGAGTCGGACGCGATGCTCGGTGCCGGGCGTCAGAGCTTCTTGAGGGGCGCCCACGCGAGAGCGAGGTGCTTGGTGCCGACGCCGGGGAAGTTGATGCTGGCTTCGGCCTTCTCGCCGGAGCCGGAGATGTCGATGATCACGCCGGTACCGAACGCTGGATGCTCGACATCGTCGCCCACACGCAATCCGAGCTCCTGGCTGTTCGTCGGAGCCGGCGCAGGCTTCGAGCCCGATCGGATCGCTGCTTCGACCACACGATCGCGGTGCGCTTCCTGGTCGGCTCTGGCGTCGAGGATGTCGGCGTTGATGTCGCGTCCACCGCCTCCTCCACCACCGCCGCCGCTACCACCGCGGCGGTACGGCGGCGGATCGCCATAGCTGGTGTCACGGCTGCGGTAGCTCTGGCGGCCGTAGCTGGACCGCCCCGAGATGTTGCCGGTGGACTCGATGAGCGCTTCAGGAATCTCGTCGAAGAAGCGTGACGGCGGGTTGTACTGAGTGGATCCGTACAACTGACGACTCCATGCGTGCGACATGTAGAGGCGCTTCATCGCTCTCGTGATGCCCACGTAGGCGAGGCGACGCTCCTCCTCCATCTCGGCAGGTTCGGTGAGCGCGCGAATGTGCGGGAAGATGCCTTCCTCGCACCCGACGAGGAACACCACCGGGAACTCCAGGCCCTTGGCCGAGTGGAGCGTCATCAGCACCACCTGATCCTCGACTTCACCGTCGGGCAGGTCGTCGGTGTCGGCGACCAACGCCACCTGTTCGAGGAACTCGTCCATCACCGTGAACTCGCGGGCGGAGCCGACGAGTTCGCCGAGATTCTCGATGCGGGTGTGTGCCTCGATGGTGTCCTCGGCCTCCAACTCGGCGAGGTAGCCGGAGCCTTCGAGAGCAGCCTGGAGTACGTCGCCGGGCCCCTGATCGGGGTCGGCGACGACGGAGGCCATCGTGTCGAGCAGGTCGACGAACGAGGCGATGCCGCGCACCGCAGGGCCGGTGATGCCGGCCTCGTCGGCGCGTCGCAGCGCATCGGCGAAGGCCAGGCCTTCGGCGGCAGCGAACGCATCGAGTTTCGCCACGCTCGCGTCGCCGACGCCACGCTTGGGCACGTTCAGCACGCGCTTCACACTCACCTCGTCGGCCGGGTTGATGACCGCCTTGAGGTACGCCATGGCGTCCTTCACTTCGCGCCGGTCGTAGAAACGGGTGCCACCGACCACCTTGTACGGCACCCCGAGGCGCATGAACGCTTCTTCGACCACGCGACTCTGGGCGTTGGTGCGGTACAGCACGGCCATCTCGCGGAAGTTCGTGGCGTCGTCACTGTGGAGTTGGCGGGCCGTTCCCGCAACCCACGTGGCCTCGTCACCCTCGTCCTCGGCGTGATAGCGGGTGATGCGCTCGCCGGCGCCACTGTCGGTCCACAACGACTTCGGCTTGCGCTCGACGTTGTTGTCGATCACGGCGTTGGCGGCGTCGAGGATGGTCTGGGTGCTGCGATAGTTCTGATCGAGTATCACCGTGGTGACATCGGGGAACGCCTCCTCGAACTCGAGGATGTTGCGGAAGTCGGCGCCGCGAAATTTGTACACGCTGTTGTGTACGAGCAAACCGTTGGCGTCGTAGGTGTGGGCGACGTCGACTTCGATGTCGAACACCGGCCCGCTGTAGGGCACGAAGTTCACGGTGTCGACCTCGACCGCCGCCCAGTTGTCACCCTCGCGAACGAGCACCTCCATACCCGGATGGACGTGAGCGAGCGGGATCAGGTCGTAGGTGACACCGTCGTGGGCGAGCCTCCGGCGAACGTCGAGGCCGCCGATTGCGGCAACCCGCTTTGCGTCGGCGAGCGCCCACGGGTACTCCTTCCACGAGGTCTCGTACCGGAGCGACTTGTGCGTTCCTGAACGCAGCTTGACCCCACCTCGCTGCAGCGTCTCGATGATGTCGTCACGGTTCGACGACCACTGCACACGGTGATACCCGACATGCGAACGGCGATCGGAGAACATCGTCACGTTGATCGATGAACGTCGAGCGCCATTCTGCGGCGCGATGGTGCGGGTACTCGCGGTGCAAGAGCCGCTCCTCCATGAGCAGCTTGGCCCGAGTGTCGGTGTCGATCGAGCGGTACAGCTGCTGGAGCCAGGCGTCGCTCATCGCAAGATTCCGTCCCAACGAGTGGAAACACACCGTGGGCAATCCGTACTCGGCAGCGAACCAAGATTCGAAGTACGCGGCTTCGGCGAGCGATCCGCACACCTTGAGAATCCAGGCCGCATCCGCATGCTCCTGGTTGGTCCTCACCACGAGTCCATGCTGCAAGGCGCCACCGCGAGGCGGCCGAGCACCGACAGTGCGACCGATACGCCAGCCACGATCGGCTCGGTACATCAGGTACACGAGCCATTGGTCGGGGCGTGGCAGCAACCGAGCCGGCACCAGATGGTGCGGGGTCGCTCTGACCACGGACCTCCCCGCTGTGATCTCGACGAGGTGGCCGTCATAGATCCCCTCGTGGACGTGAACCACCGTGCCGGACTGGACATGTTCGTGACCACCGGCCCCGTACACCACGTCACCGATCGCGATCTCTTCGATCGGCCGTGTGCCATCGGGGCCGCCGATCATCGTCCCAGGGGGAAGGCACTGATCGGTGTCGCCAACGACGCAGACGTTGCGGTGCCCGTCGGCGAGGAGCAGCACCATCTCGTTCTGGGCCTGGTTGGTGTCCTGGTATTCGTCGACGAGGATGTGTTGGAACCGTTGGCGGTAGTGCTCGAGCACATCGCCGTGCTCGCGAAACAGCTTGACGACGTTGCCGAGCAGATCGTCGAAGTCCATGGCACCGGCCTTGAGCAGGCGAGCCTGGTACTCGGCGTAGACGTCGGCGTGCTTGCGATCGAAGATGTTCTGCGCTCGACGCTGCGCTTCGTCGGGGTCGATCAGCTCGTTCTTCCAGAGGCTGATGATGGCGTGCACACCGCGAGGCGTGAACCGTTTCGTATCGAGGCCGAGGTCACGGATGACGTAGCTGGTGAGACGATTCGAGTCGGCGGAGTCGTAGATCGAGAACTGTCGGGGATAGCCGAGCGCATCGGCATTGGCACGCAGGATGCGCACGCACGCCGAGTGGAACGTCGACACCCACATGGTCTTCACGACAGGCCCAACGAGCGCTCCGACCCGCTCGCGCATCTCGGCGGCCGCTTTGTTGGTGAAGGTGATGGCGAGGATCTTCGACGGGTGAACCCCATTGTGGATGAGGTGTGCGATGCGATGGGTGAGCACTCGGGTCTTGCCGGACCCCGCACCTGCGATCACCAACAGCGGCCCGGATTCGTGGGCGACGGCATCGAGCTGGTCGGGGTTCAGGCCAGCGGCGAATGGAGAGAGGCCGTGACCGGATGACGCGTCGACGAGGGCGTCGGGCGACGCAGTGTCAGCAGGATGGGGAATGTCGTCGGCGAACAGCTCGTCGTCAGTCATGTGGCGACCACTCTAGAGAGCGGGTGTCACGGAGACAGCGGGCCCTGCCGCGTGCTTCACTGGCGCGATGGAGTACACCGAGATCACGCCCGAAGAGTTCGCTGCGCTCGATGGTCTCGACGATTGGCACCTGGTCGACGGGCCTGCAATCGCCGCAACGTTTCGAGGGCCGAGCTACCTCGACGGTGCGGAGTTGATACCGGTCATCGCCCGCATTGCCGAGGATGCCCAGCACCACCCCGATCTCGAGCTGCTGTATCCGGGCCGCGTGCAGGTGCGGTTGTCGACCCACGCCACGGGCGGCCTCACCACGCTCGACGCCGATGCCGCACGAGCCATCAGCGCAGCGGCCCGCGCCGCTGGCATGCCCGCCGAACCGACCTGACCACAACAGCCGTGGGTTCCCCGAGCCCGGGTCTCGCGGAACCCACAGTGAGTTCCCCGAGCCCGGGTCTCGCGGAACTTACGGTCGGAGCGCGGACGACGTGATGCGGAGGTCGCCACTGGTTCGCCTGCGGCTGATCTCCGCTGCGATCTCGCTCGGGGTGGCGACGTCGTCGGTGATCGTGAGTCGCTCGTCGAGCTCGACGGCCGCGAACTGTGCGTGCATCGACCGAGCCGCGACAGGGTCATCGAAACCGTGACCGGTCCGGGCGGCCACTCGCTCGAGCGCCACCGCCAACGAAGGCAGCACCACGACGTAGTCGAAGTGCTCGATGCCCATCGCTGCGGCGAATGTCGCCAGGAACCACCAGCCCATCACGCCGTCGTACACGGTGTGGTAGCCGCCTCGAACGAACTCCCCCGTTGCGCTGGCTGCGACTCGCGTGACGACGCCGTTCTGGCGGTGCGAATCGGGATGCCACGGTTCGATCGCCCCCGTCGCGAGGAACCCGAAGAAGGCGTCACCCTCGACGAGCACGCTGGGGTCGAGCTGCTGCGCGAGCACTGCGGCCACTTTGGACTTGCCGGCGCCCGGCGGACCCGTGACGATCAGCAACGACCCCTCCGCACCGACGGCGCCCGGGTCGGTTCCCGCAGCCCGGGGCTCGCGGAACCCTGACGGTTCCCGGAGACCCGGGCTCGGGGAACCGTCAGCCATGTTGGAGTTCGGCGAGTTCGAGCCAGCGCGATTCGAAGCCGTTGAGGTCCTCCTGGGCGGCGGCGAGGTCGGCGCCGACCTTGGTGAGTTCGGTGTGATCGCTGACGGTCGAGAGCTCGGCCGTCAAGCGGTCGACGAGCTTCTGCGCCTTCACCATTGCCTGCTCGGTCTCACGGAGTTGGCGGCCCACGGTGTACTGGCTCGGGGGGCCTTTCACCTTGGGCACCGACGGCGTCGAGGACTCCATCGCCTTCGGCTTGGGCGCTGCCTTCGCTGATTGCTTCGACATCGACGCCGGCGCAATTGGGGCCGGGTTCGAGCGCTCGGCGAGCCAGCCGGCCACTCCGCCGGGGACGCGACGCACCGATCCGCCGGGGTCGATCGCCAGCACGTGATCGGCGACCCGGTCGAGGAACGCGCGGTCGTGACTGGCCACCACCAGAGCGCCAGGCCAGTCGTCGAGGAACGCTTCGAGCGACCGCAACGTGTCGAGGTCGAGGTCGTTGGTGGGCTCGTCGAGGATCAGGAGGTTCGGCTCGGTTGCCAGGACCATCACGAGCTGCAAGCGTCGCCGTTCGCCACCCGACAGCATCCGTACCGGCGCGTACTGCGCCGTGCTGTCGAACCAGAACCGCTCGAGCAGCGCCCGGTCGCGGTGATCGGGCTCGCGGTGCGGGCCCGCAACGAGCTTGCGCACCACCGCGTTCGGGTCGAGATCGGACGAGTGCTGATCGGCAAACCCCACCACCACCGTCTTGCCCCGTTTGACCGTGCCGGCAACAGGTTCGCGACGTGCAGCGATGATGTCGAGCAGGGTGGACTTCCCCGAGCCGTTGGGGCCGACGACGGCGAGTCGAGCGCCCGGCTCGATCAGCAGGTCGACATCTTCGAACACGGTCAGCTCATCGGGTGTCCCGACGTTGAATCGTTGCGCGACGCCTTCGAGTTCGACCACCTGATTGCCGAGTCGTGCGGTTCCACCCCCGAGTTGCAGTTCGTTGCCCCGGACGCCGACGGGAGCCGGGCCGCCGGAGACGATCTCGTTGGCCGTCCGCAGGCGGGCCTTCGGCTTCGTCGACCGGGCTGGCGCTCCGCGGCGCAGCCACGCCAGCTCCTTGCGGGCCAGTATCTTGCGGGTCGACTCCTCCTGCACCTCACGGTCGATCCGCTCGGCTCGGGCATCGAGGTAGGTCGCGTAGGCGCTTGCGCCGGTGGCCGCCTGATGAACGAAGCACCGTCCCCCATCGAGTTCGACCACCTTGCTCGGGCCGACGTCGGTGGTCAGTCGATCGAGTGCATGACGGTCGTGGGTCACGAGCACCAGGGCCGACTTCATCCTGACCAGACGAGATTCGAGCCACTCGATCGCTTCGAGATCGAGATGGTTCGTGGGCTCATCGAGCACCACCACGTCATGATCTCCGTGCTCGTCATCGGCGAGCACGCGAGCGAGCGCGACCCGCTTGGCCTGCCCACCCGACAGCTCGTCGGTGCGACGTTCGAGCAGAGGTTGCACCCCGAGCCTGGTGGCAACAGCCGCCACCTCCCACGAGTCGCCGAGGAACTCGCTCACCGTGCCGGCCGGAAGCACGGGATCCTGTTCGAGCGAGGCGATTCGCACGCCCCGACCGAAGCGGACGTCGCCGGCATCGGGCTCGAGCACGCCGGTCATGATCTTCAACAACGTGGTCTTGCCGGAGCCGTTCACGCCGACGACGGCGACACGATCCCCGGTGGACACGGTGACCGCCAGATCGCTGAACAACACCTTGTCGGGTTGAGCGAGTTCCACCCCGGCAAGGTCCACACAGATCACCGACTTGACGCTACGGCGTAACGTTTGGTGTCTGACACCAAACGTTACGCCTGCGCGTCGTGACGGTCAGTCGCGTCCGTTGGTGACCATGTCGGTGATGCGAGCCTCGGCGTCGGCCAGCTTCTGATCGGCATCTGCCTGGTCGATGCGCCCGCTCTCGACGGCGCCCGAGAGACGTTCCTCGAGCTCGCTCACCAGTTCGTCGACAACCACCTGAGCGTCGATGCCCTGGGTCTCGGCGATTTCCGCAAGGGTCGCTCCATCACGGAGTTGCTGGCGCAGTTCGTCGGCATCGATGCCGAGCAGATCGGTCAACGCTTCGGACCCGACACCCCGAGCGTGCATGCCCGGTCCGCCACGCTCGCCACGCTCGCCGCGCTCGCCACGTTCTGGTCGGTTGTCGACGAGGTGCGTGGTCACGGCATCGGCCTGGGCCGCAGTGATCGTGCCATCCTCGACGAGCGCCTCCAGCGACTCGCGAAGACGCTCGCCGGGTTCGGCGGCGTCATCGGTGGCCGGGTCGGCGACCGGCGCCTCACCGTCGTCGACCTGCTGCGTGATCGCGGCCGATGACACGACTGCATCACTCGAGGCGGCGCTGGTGAAGCCCGGAACGCCGAGCACGAGCCCAGCTGCGGTGCCTGCGAGCAGTCCACCCGCAAGTCCGATGGCTCCTCGACGCTTCCCCGACGAGCGGAGTTCGCGTGAGGTGGTGGAGATGTCCTGGTTGGTCATGTCGATGCTTCCCTTCGATGGTGGACGCCGCCGAGGTCTCCCGGCGACAACTCCACGATGTGCGCTCGACGTGTGGGCCACGAGTGAGTGGCGTAAGGGATCGGTGAGACCCAGGTCACACCGCGGGGCCTCGGCTCAGCGACGACGGGCGAGCAGATCGTTGGCCGCATGCCAACCGCCCATGCCGTGGACGCCACCACCCGGCGGCGTGGAGGCCGAGCAGATCCACACGCCATCGACCGGCGTGCGCCATGGATGCAGGCTCCACGTCGGCCTGGCGACGAACTGGCGGACATCCCCCGCGCCGCCGTTGATGTCACCACCGACGTAGTTCTCGTTGTGCTCGTTCATCGCTGCGGTCGTCATGACGTGACGACCGACGATGCGGTCGCGGAACCCAGGAGCAAACCGCTCGACCTGCGCCTCGATGCGATCGGTCATGTCCACCGGCGAACCGTTCGGCACGTGGCAGTAACCCCAGATCGCGTGGACTCCGCTCGGCGCACGCGTCGGGTCGAACGACGTCTGCTGTGCCAGGAGCACATACGGCCGATCGGGATGACGCCCACCGACGACGTCGGCCTCGGCCGACGAGATCTCGTCGAGCGTGCCGCCGAGGTGCACCGTGCCGGCCAGCGCGCAGTCGGGATTGGTCCACGGAACCGGACCATCGAGCACCCAGTCGACCTTCACCACGCCGGGCCCGTACCGGTACCGCCGCAGCGAGCGCCGGTACCGGTCGGGGGCCCGATCGCCGAGCACGTCGAGCACCTGGCGCGGCGTGAGGTCGAGCACCACATCGGCGCCAGGGGGGAGCTCCGCAAGCGACCCAACCCGGCGACCGCACTCGATCGAACCACCGTGACTGCGAAGGATCGACCCGAGCGCACCGGCGATCGCCTGTGAGCCTCCACGCGCCATCGGCCACCCGACCACGTGGCCGAGCACACCGAGGATCAGGCCGTAGGCAGCGGTGGCTGGCGACCGCAGCGAGAGCAGTGAATGCGCCGCCAATCCGGCGAAGAGGGCTTTGGCCGGCTCGTCGTCGAAGCGCGCGTTGGCGAGCCCGTGCGCCGATCGGAGACCGACCAGTCCGAACCCAGCGAGCCGGACCGGGTGTTTCGGCGGGATCGCCAACGGCGACAGCAGGCCGTCGGTCAGCTCGAATCGAGCATCGACGAAGCGCGACATCAAGCGTCGGTACGCGTCTCCGTCGCGCCCGAGCCGGGCGGCGGTGTCCTCCACCGACCGGTGCAGCACCGCGGCCTGTCCGCCGTCGAGTGGATGCGCCACTGGCACGTCGGGGTGCACCCACTCGAGCCCATGAGCGGCCAGCAGCCCATCGTCGGCAAGCGACCGGAAGGCGGGTGAAGCGAGCGCCAACGGGTGGATCGCCGAGCAGACGTCATGGACCACGTCGGGCCGCACGAGCGCCGCCGACTTCGTGCCACCACCGATCGTGTCGGTCGCTTCCACGAGCAGCACCTTGCGCCCCGCCCGAGCAAGCACCACCGCGGCCATCAACCCGTTGGGGCCAGCACCCACCACGACGACATCGGGGTTGCTCACGAACCGCTGTCCGACTCCCCGCCCGCAACCGGCGTCTCCAACGCTTCGCCACCGCGCGCATCGACGAGCGTGGCGTCACGGCCAGCCAGCGCACCGCCCGCTGCATCGGCAATCGAATCATCAGCAGGCCAGTGCGGTGAGATCGGCAGCGTGAACCCGATCGCCGCGCCGCCGCCTTCTCGTGGCGCGACCCGGACGGCGCCGTTGGCCCGGGCCACGACGTCGCGAACGATCGAGAGCCCCAATCCCGAGCCGGGCATCGTGCGGGCCGATTCAGAGCGATGGAACCGGTCGAAGACCCGTTCCTCCTCCCCCAGCGGAACTCCTGGGCCACGGTCGAGCACGGTCAGTGACCCCCCGTCGACGAGCACCTCGATCGTGCTGCCACTCTGGTCGAACTTGCAGGCGTTGTCGATCAGGTTGGTGACCGCGCGTTCGAGCGCAGCCCGAGGAGCGTCGACCGCTGCCGCGCTGGCCACCTGCACCACCACATCACGAGATCGGCGTCGACCCACTCGCTCGGCGACCTCGTCGGCGAGTGCAGCGAGTTCGATGCGCTCGTTGGGCTGCTCGTCGAGCTCGCCCGAAGCAACCGCCACGAGTTCGTTGACCAACTCGGTGAGTTCACCGACCTCGGTGTCGAGGTCGTCGAGAATGCGGTCGCGCATGTCCGGAGCCATGTCGGGATGCCGACGCAGCACCGACAGGTTGGTCGTGAGGCTCGTGAGCGGCGTGCGCAGCTCGTGGCCGGCGTCCTGCACCAGCCGCTGCTGTTCGGCACGCGACAGCGCCAGCGCCCCCAACATGTTGCGAAACGCCGAGCCGAGCCGCCCCACCTCGTCGGTGCCAGTGCCGGGTACCGCCACGTCGAGCCGGCCCGACGACCCCACGTCCTCCGCGGCCTTCGTCAGGCGACGCACCGGAGCGGCCACCGTTCCGGCGATCAGCCATCCGACCATTGCTGCGCCGGTCGACACGAGCAGCACCAAGACGAGGGTGCGCTGGCGGAGGTCGTCGAGGACGCTGTCGACCTCGTCGAGTGATCGAGCCACCTGGAGCGCACCATCGCGAAGGCCGATGGTGTGCACCCGCAACGTCTCGTCGGCGACGACGATCGTTTCCCGGTCGAGCGCACGCGGTTGGCCCACCACCGAGAGGGCCCCGTCGTCGATGGACGCTCCGACAGGGAACGAGGTGGCGAGCTGGTTTCCATCTGCGTCGAGGACGCGCAACGAGTACACCTCGAGCAGCCCCCGTGTCGGCATGGGGATTTGTCCGTCGACCGCTCGGCCGATCAACTGCGTGGCCGCCTGCTCGATCGAGCGGTCGACTTCTGCGAGCAAGCGGGCGCTGGTCGAGCGGTAGCTGATCAGGCCCACGGCGAATGTCGCGATGAGTGCCACCGCCGCCAGCGACAGCGCGATCTTCCACCGCAGGCCCATCAGTCGCCGATCCGAGCGGTGTAGCCGACGCCACGCACCGTGTGCACCACCCGCTGCTCACCCTCCGATTCGGTCTTGCGACGCAGATAGCCGATGTACACCGCCAGGTTCTTCGAGTCGGGCCCGAAGTCGTAGTGCCAGATCCGGTCGTAGATGGTGGAGTGGTCGAGCACGATGCCCTGGTTCGCCACCAACAACGCCAGCAGGTCGAACTCGGTCTTGGAGAGTTGGATCTCACGTTCGCCACGAAAGGCACGCCGGCCCGACGTGTCGAGGCGGAGGTCGCCGAGCACCAGTTCGCCGTCGATCTGCAGGGAGTCGTCGTCGCCATAGCCGGACCGCCGCAACAACGCACGAATGCCGCGCCAGCAGTTCGTCGAGGTCGTACGGCTTGGGAAGGTAGTCGTCGGCGCCGGCGTCGAGGCCGGCCACACGATCGCTGGTTTCGGTGCGCGCGGTGAGCATCAGCACCGGAAGGCGGCTGCCCTCGGAGCGCAACACTCGGCACACGGTGAGCCCGTCGACCATCGGCATCGACACATCGAGCAGCAGCACGTCGGGCTCCGCTTGACGGATCGCTTCCAGCGCGTCGGCGCCGTTGTGTGCAGCAGCAACGGTGTAGCCCTCGAGCTGCAGGGCACGAACCAACGATTCGCGCACGGCCCGATCATCTTCGGCCACCAGAATCCGCGCTGCAGGCGTGTCCGTCACAGTCCCAGTGTGGCCGAGCGGAGTGAGAACGCGGTGTGAAGCACCTGCGACGATCCCGTCCGGCCGACGCGCGTTTGCTACGAACGGGGTGTGCAGGTCTTCGATCGAACCGCCCCGTTCGGGTCGCCGGTGCTCGCCGCAGTCGCCGTTGGCGGCGCCATCGGGGCCGCCGGCCGTTGGTTCGTGGCGTGGGCGCTCGATGCACTCGGCGCTGGTCACGCCGTTGGCGCGTGGCCGTGGGCCACGCTCGTGGTGAACGTCGTTGGCTGTGCGTTGATCGGCATCGCTGCCCGGCGCGCGACCGGTGGGATGTCCGGCGGCCTCGAGCGCAACAGCACGTCGTGGGCGTTCGCAGTCACCGGAGTGCTGGGTGGGTTCACGACGTTCTCGGCGCTGGCGATCGAACTGAACGACATGGCCGACGCCGGTCGACTCCCACTGGCGGTGCTCTACGGTGCCGTCACGCTTGCAGCCGGGGTGGGTGCCACGATGCTCGCAGGACGGGCACCCCGATGACGCCCGTGCTGTTCGTCCTTGCGGCTGCGCTGGGTGCGGTGGGCCGCCACGTGGTCGGCCAGTTCGCCTGCTCCTGGGCGGCGCTGCTGTGGGTCAACTCGATCGGTGCCGGCCTGCTCGGGGTCGTGATCGGTGCCGACCTGTCGGTCAGCGCCACCACGGTGCTGGGCGTCGGTCTCTGCGGAGCGTTCACCACGTTCTCGTCGTTTGCGTTGGAGACCCGCAGCCTCGGTTGGCGCTGGGGAAGCGCCTACGCCCTCGCCACCCTGACGAGCGCATGCGCGGCCGCGTCGATCGGCACCACCCTGCTGTAACGATTGGTGTCAGACACCAATCGTTACAGCTCGTGGCAGACGGTCAGGTGGCGACGTCGAGGATGCGAACGGGGAGTTCGCGGGGGCCGCGGATCTGGCCGACGCTCCAGCGAACGTCACCGGCCAACTCGAAGCTGGGGAAGCGCCGGATGAATTCTTCGACAGCCACTCGAAGCTCGAGTCGGGCGAGGTTCGAGCCGAGGCACCGGTGGATACCGAGGCCGAAGGCGGCGTGGCGGTTCTCTTCACGGTCGACGATGAACGTATCGGGGTCCTCGAACTTCTTCGGATCACGGTTTGCGGCCGGGAACGGCAGCAGCACCCAGTCGTCCTTCTTCATCGGGCAGCCGTGGAAGTCGTTGTCCTTGGCCACCATGCGCGCCATCGTGACCGGCGCATAGGCCCGAAGGAACTCCTCGATGGCGAACGGAATCACATCGGGATCGTCGAGCATCCGCTGATGATCCTGCGGATTCTGAGCCAGATGCCACAGCGACGAACCGATCGCCGACCAGGTGGTGTCGATGCCGGCGATGAGCAGGAGGATGATCATGCCGCCGACGACTTCGTCGTCGAGCTTGTTGCCGTCGATCTCGACCTCGTCCATCAGATAGCTCGTCAGATCGTCGCGCGGGTTGGCGCGGTGGTCGGCGATCTGATCGGTGATGTAGTTGCCGAGATCGTCGCCGCCGATACGTGTGCCGGGCTCTTCGGCGATCCGCTCGAGGGTGTCGTGGACGAACTTGCGGAAGAGCTCCTCGTCCTTCTCGGGGAATCCGAGCATCTGACGGATCACGCTCACCGGAATGTGCTGGGCGTACTGCACCGCAGCGTCGATGACCGACTCGCCGGGGGTGATCTCACCCATCTCGTCGAGCAGGCGCTGACAGAGCGTGCGCACCTTCGGCTCCCACTCGGCGATCTTCTTCGGCGCGAACGGCGGCAGCAGCGTGCGGCGGGCCACGTTGTGGAACGGCGGGTCACTGGTGATCGGCGGGGCGACACCGATCGGTGCAGGCAGGGCCAGATCGCCGGGGCGACCGACGCTCACCACCACGTTGCGGCTGGTGAAGTTGTCGGTGTCGTACGCGACTTCGTTGACGGTGTCGTGGGTGAGCGGCACCCACATCCCGCCGTAACGATCGGAGTGGGCAACGGGGCAGCCCGATTCGCGCAGTTCCTTCCATACTTCGGGAGCGTTGGGGTTGTAGGCCGGGTCGGCGTGGTCGAAGTCGGTCGCGAAGTCGCTCACCGGGCCGTAGTCGTCGGCGTCGTACGGGACACGCTGCCAGAGGTTGGTCCCCTCGGGGCTGGAGCCGATGGTGAAATCGAAGGTCTCACCGTTGCGTTCGATGGAGATGATCTTGTTGCCGGTCTCCGGATCGATCCGGACAGTCGGCTCAGCGATCGTCGATTCGGTGGTCTCGTCGATGCTCATGTCAGCCGTTTTCCGTGATGGTGATGGCGTACTCGGGGCAATTCGACGCGGCCAACCGAGCCTTGTCGTGGAGTTCGGCAGGTACGTCGCCCTCGACGAGCAACATGGCCTGGCCGTAGTCGTCGACGTCGAACAATTCTGGCGCCAACGCGTAACAACGGTTGTGGCCCTGGCACTTCTCTGCATCGAGGTGTACACGCATGTTTTCGACTGTAGAGGCCAGAGTGGTGCCGTGACCAGCGTCAGCGCAACTTTTTCGAACAACGTTCCAATGCTGCTCCTGCCGCCGTCAGAAGGCAAGGCCGATGGCGGCAGCTCCCGACGAGTGGCGTGGACCCCCGATTCCGGGGCATTCGGTGCAGCACTCGGCCAGAGACGCACGGAACTCGTGGGGGCGCTGTCGGCTCGGGGCGGTGGCGACGAGAAGCTGCTCGGCGTGAAGGGAGGCCACCTCCTTCGCGCCCAATCGGCCAACTCCTCCCTCGTCGGCGCGCCGACGCTGCCCGCCTGGCAGCGCTACACCGGCGTCGTGTGGGATCACCTCGATCCCGCAACACTGCCCGCGGTCGCGCGCAAGCGGATCGTGGTGGTCTCCGGGCTGCTCGGGCTGGTCCGCGGCGACGACGCGGTGCCCGACTACCGGTTGAAGATGGGGGCGAGCCTCACACCGCTCGGCAAGTTGTCGACGTGGTGGCGCGAGTCGTTGACGACCGAATTGGCACGGGTCGGGCGGCGACGATTCGTGATCGATCTGCTGCCACAGGAGCACCGAGCAGCAGTCGTCCTCGATGGCCTCGACGGTGTGTCGCTGTCGCTGGTCGACCCCTCGGGCAAGCCAGGTGGCCACTTCGCCAAGGCGGCCAAGGGCGAGCTGGCACGAGCGATCCTCACCGACGGTCTCGGCGCCGTTGCCGACTGGCACGATCCCCGCTTCGAACTGGTGATCACCCCGCTCTGAGCGACACGCCTTGCGCATCCGACTCAGGTCGGCGGTGTCTCAGGTCGGCGGTGTCGGGCTCGTCGCCCGAGTTGGCATCGTCGCGAAGGTGGTCAGCAGCACCACGATCGTTGCCGGGATCACCAGGATCGCAATGGCCTGGCCAACGTCGAGGGTGGCGGTGTCGGCCAGCGCTCCGACGAGCAACGGCACCAGCAGCCCGGCACCACGCTGGCCGATCAGCATCGGGGCGAACCCCGAACCCGGCGGCCCCGGCCACTTGGCTGCGCGGTCGTACAGCTGCGGGAACAGCACCGACCCGCCGAGCCCGGCCACGAAGAACCCGGCGATCGACACCGCTTGACTCGGCACCAGCGTGGCGAACACCGAGCCCACCCCTGCGATCACCGCCGCCATCCGGATGAGCGTGAGCGGACCCACCCGCACCTGGACGTAGTCGCCGCCGAGGCGTCCGATGGTCATGCCGCTCGTGAACGCGAGAAATGCCAGCGCCGCCACACCCGGGCGAGCACCGAGGTCCTCGCCCAACCGGAACGATGCCCAGTCGCCGTTGGCGATCTCGATGGTCATCGCCATCGCACCGCTCAACCCCAGCAGCAGTGCTGCGAGCCCGAACGGACGATGCGGCGAACGGGCGGGGCGGTCACCGGTCGACGTGTCCGAACCGGCCGGGGCTGCGACCACGTCCGGCGCGGCCACGGGTTGCGGCACGCCGTCGGTCCGCAGGTCGGCCTGGGGTGCCTCGTCGGTCCGCAGCAGTCCTGGAGCAACGATCAGCAGCGCCACCAGCAGGAGCACCGCCACCACGCTGAGATGCACCGGCGTGCTGACGCCAGCTCGCAACGTGAGCACGGTGAGGATGCCGCCCGCCACCGAGCCGAGGCTCCACAAGCCATGGAGGCGATTCATCACCGGGGTGTGCCGTCGGGCGCTGAGGACCGAACCCTGCATGTTCATCGCCACGTCGATGAACACGTCGAAGAACAGCAAGCCGAAGAGCGCCACCACGAGCACGATCGGCGACGTGGAGAACCCGATCACCGGTAGGAACCCAATCGAGAAGATCGATCCCCAGATCATCACGCGTCGGCTGCCGAGCCGACCGATCACCCGAGCGGTCAGCAAGCTGCCGATCAGGCTCGCGACGCTCCCGAGCATCAGCACCAACCCGAGCGTGCCGATCGAGATGTCGACACGTTCACGGATGTCGGGCAGCCGCGGGATCACCGTTGCGTACACGGTGCCGTTCGCGAAGAACTGCAACGCAACCGACCGCAGTGCACGGCGGTCACTCATTGTTCACTCCGTCGCCGACGCATGCTGTCGCCGGGCACCGACGGATCAAGCCTCACCGAGCACGATCAGCGGATTGACCCCGTCGGCAGCTCGCTGAACACGCGCCACCGACGATTCGCGGGTGGACTCGTGCGTGAGTATCCAGAACCGGTCGGCCTCGATCGCCGCAACGACCGCGGCGCCGACCTCGCTGGCCGGGATGCCGCCGTCGACACCGGCGGCGAGCGCCTGGTTGATCAACTGCGCCATCGGCGACTCGAGTGTGGTGGGCTCCTTGCCCATCAGGTCGGTCTTGACGAACTCGGGACACAGCACACTCGCGCCCACGGGCGATCCGAGCAATTCGAGTTCGAGGAACAAGCTCTCGCTGAGGCCCACCACCGCGTGCTTGCTGGCCACGTACGGGGCGATACCCGGTGCGCCGTTGAGCCCGGCGTGCGAGGCGGTGCTCACGATGTGGCCGACACCCTGCTGCTGCATCACCGGCAGCGCCGCGCGAATGCCGTGCACCACGCCCAGCACGTTGACGTCGAGCACGCGCTGCCACAAGCCGATCGGGTCGGTCCACGCGTCGCCCACGCCGGCGATCCCCGCGTTGTTGAACATCACATGGACGCCGCCGAAACGTTCGAGTGCGAACTCGATGAGCGCGTTCACCTCGGCCTCGACGGTGGTGTTGGCAACCATGGTGGCCACGCTGGCACCGTCCTCGCTGAGCCGTGCTTCGACGTCACGGAGCTTCGGTGCGTCGATGTCGGCCAGCACGACGCTCATGCCCTTGGCGATCATCGCCTCGGCAACCGCGAGCCCGATACCGCTGGCTCCGCCGGTGATCACGGCGACGTGGCCGGGCGCGATGGCGGCGGGGCGCGAGGAGGGGACGGGTGCGGCAGGCGAGTCGGACATCGCCCGAATCTAGAACCCCGGCCCTGCCCGATTCCGCTCCCAATCCCGTTTGCGTTGCAGTTTCGGTGGCCCGGCCCACCGAAACTGCAACGCAAACGGGGTGGTGCGCCGGCGGGATGGTGCGCGAGCGGGGGTGGCTCGGACAGGGCACGGTCGCGCGGGCGCAGGTACGGTTGGCAACGCCATGGCGTACCGCTACCTCTGGACTCCGCAGCAGCTCGGCCCGGTCGAAGTTCGCAACCGGATCGTGTTCTCCGCGCACCTCACCAACTACGCGCGCGACGGGCTCCCCACCGATCAACACGCCGCCTACTACGGCGCCCGTGCAGCGGGTGGCACCGGCCTGATCATCACCGAGGAGCACTCGACGCACCCCACGGACTGGCCGTACGAGAAGCTCATCCACGGATTCCATCGCGACGTCATTCCGGGTTACCGCAAGATCACCGACGCCGTGCATCGCCACCGGGTGCCGATCTTCGCCCAGATCAACCACAACGGCGGCCAGGCGTCGTCGATGTATTCGCGCCTGCCGGTGTGGGGGCCGTCGCCTGTGGCCGACCCGTTGTTCCGTGAGGTGCCCAAGGCGGTCACCGAGGCCGAGATCGACGAGATCGTCGCCGGCTACGCCCTGGTGGCCGAGCACTGCGCCGAAGGCGGCTTCGACGGCATCGAGTTGCAGTGTTCGCACAGCTCGATCGTGCGCGGCTTCCTCTCCCCCGCCACCAACCGACGCACCGATGCCTACGGCGGCTCACTCGAGAATCGAGCCCGCCTCCTCGTCGAGATCGTTGCGGCCGTCCGCAAGGAGATCGGGCGCGGGATGGCACTCGGTGTGAGGATCTGCGGTGACGAGCTGATCGAGAACGGCACCACGATCGACGACGCCGTGCGCATCTCCGAGATCGTCGAGGCCACCGGCCAGGTCGATTACATCAACACCTCGATCGGCGTTGCGACTGCCAGCCTCTTCATGATCGAGGCGTCGATGCACATCCCGCCGGGCTATGCGATGTTCATCCCGTCAGCGATCCGCAAGGCCGTCGACCTCCCCGTGATCGGTGTCGGCCGGTTCAAGGATCCGTTGCAGGTCGAGCGAGCCCTGGCCGAGGGGCACTGCGATCTCGTCGGGGTGGTACGCGGGCAGATCGCCGATGCCGAGTTCGTGGCCAAGGCCCGAGCCGGCTCCACCGACGAGACACGTCTGTGCCTGTCGTGCAACCAGGAATGCGTCGGACGGATGGGCCTGAACCGATGGCTGGGTTGCATCGAGAACCCGCGCACGGGGCGCGAGTCCGAGGGTGTCGGCACGGTGCGGCTCACCATGAAGCCGAAATCGGTGATGGTGGTCGGCGCCGGTCCTGCGGGATTGCAGGCGGCGATCGCCGCACGGCGCAATGGCCATCAGGTGACCGTGTACGAGAAGGAGGCGGAGGCCGGCGGACAGGTGCGCCTCGCCGCGTCGGTGCCGAACCGGGCCGAGTTCGGCGACATGATCCGCAACCAGCTCACCGAGTGTCGGCGTCTCGGTGTGGAGTTCGAGTACGGCGTCGGGGTCTGGCCGGGCCTGGTCGAAGAGCAGCAACCCGACCACGTGATCATCGCCACGGGCGCCGAAGCAGCGACGCCGTACTGGGTTCCGGGAGATGCCGACAACGTCGTCGACGTCCGCCAGGTGCTCGACGGGTCGGTGCAGCCGTTCGGCGACGTGGTGGTGATCGACGAGATCGGGTTCCACCACGCCACGTCCACCGCCGAGGTGCTCGCCGACCGCGGGTGCGACGTCGAGGTGATCACCCAGGGCATGGTCGTCGGACAGGATCTCGGCATCACGCTCGACATGGAGAACTGGTGGATCCGTGCCGGCGAGAAGGGCATCGTGCAGACCACCGATCTCGTGCCGATGGGCATGGAGGGCCGCACCCTCAACCTGCTGCACCACCCGACCGGCACCAACGTCACCCGCACCCCCGACTGGGTGGTGCTCGCCGTGCACGCCAACCCGGTCGAGTGGCTGTATCGCGACCTCAAGACCGCCGGTGTCAGCGTCGAGCGCGTCGGCGATTGTGTCGCCCCTCGCCGCGCCCACTCGGCCGTCGTCGAAGGCGAACGAGCCGGCGCCTCCATCTGACCAGCGATGTCACGATTGGTGTCAGACACCAATCGTGACATCTGGTCAGCCGTGGGTGGGGCGGGGACCTGCGGTCACGCCGCCGACGGTGCCACCGACCTCGGGGTTCACCCGGACCGGGGCGGGAGCGGTGCAGTACGGCACGCTGAAGCCGTCGATGTCGTGCACGAAGTTCGGCGACACGACCTCGAGTTCGAAGGTGCCCGAGTACATGGTGTCGTCGACAACCGCCACCTCGTCACCGATGTCACCGCCACCGCCACCGCCACCCGACGGTGCCCATTCACCGGAGATGTCGGCGGTATCGGCGTGCGGAACCTGCACCGTTCCCTCGACGTAACCGACCTGGGTGTGGTCGACGTGGAGGCTGAAGGTGTTGGACGGCTGGCCGTATTGATTGACCCATCGGTACTCGACGTCCGTCGCCGAGTTGGTGGCGATCACGCCCGACAGGTGCAGCGTGCACGGGTCTGCGGGGTCTTGCACGATCGAGAGCTCGGCCTGGGTCACCTGCGGCAGCGCCAGATCGTCAGCGGGCTGATGGGCACCCGGGCCGGCCGGCGCAACCGTCACCGGCTCGTACACGATCGAGAGGGGAATCTGGGTGGTCGCTCGCTTGTAGCGCGGCGCCGCCAGTCCGGGCAGATCGCACACGACCTCGGCCGCCAGCGTCGGCACCGTGTCGATCTCGAACGGCAACCCTCGTGCCTCGGCAGCCGACATGCCCTCGTCGTCCATGCGACGCTCGATCTCCGCCTCGCCGACATCGAACACGTCCTGCTCGTCCGGGAACCAGCCGATCAGGTCTGCGCCGAAGGCGATGTCGATCGGCAGGTGAACGGCGCGACGCTCCACCGGGATCGTGCGACCGCTCGGCAGCGGGATCTCGAAGGGCCACTGATCCGAACCGTCGCCGAGTCCGCTCGTGTCGAGCCCGGCCCATTCGCCCGTGTTCCAGATGGATTCGTCGATCTGCGCTTTCGTCATGTCGTGCAGCCAGCGGCACTCGGCGCCGTAGTTGACCGCAACCCAGATGGAATCGGCGTCGGCGCTCGTGCCGGTCAGGCCGTTGAACTGGTGGTAGCCGTTCACGACCGACTGGGTGACCCGCAGGACGTTGGCGTCACCGATCGCAGCACCGGGCGAACAGGGCAGGGCCTGACCCTCGATGCACGAATCGGCCGCCGGCGTGAACGTCAGCGACTTCACGCCGGTGCTGTAGGCGTGACTCGTGCCGGACGTCGGGACGACGATGAGCGCACTGGCCGCTGCGATGCCGGCAAGGGCGAGCGACACCGCCCGGCGAGGGCGGCGAGGTGAGCGGTGATCGTCGTGCGGGTTGTCGGTGGGGTTGGACATTCGTCGATTCCTTTTCGTCGTGGTCGGTGCGGCTCGTTGCCGTCACGGGTCCTGACGATCGGCGGCACGGGTTCTTACGCGGTCGCAGGAATTCCTTCTCCGGCTCTTCCCAGGCCGCCACCCGACCCCGGCTGTAAGCGGCGGGCTCCTCGATCGTCAGGACATGTGTGGATTCGCGGACAGCATTCGGGCCAGGGCTGTGACAACATTTCCGCCGTGCCGAGCGCCGTCACCGACACCGACCTCGTGCTCGCCGTCCGCTCGGGCGATCGTGACGCCTTCGGCACGCTGTTCGAGCGTTGGTCCGACCGCGTCTACGACCTGGCCCGCAACATCGTCCGCGATCCGGAAACGGCGGCCGACGTCGCCCAGGACACCTTCATCGCAGCGTGGGAGCGGATCGACCGTCTCGACAACCCGCACGCATTCGGAGGTTGGCTACTGCGCATCGCACGGAACCGCGCACTCGACCGCCTCGAGCGCGACGGTCGGAGTCGACCTCAGGAGAACGACGTCGTGACCGGCTTGCACGACCGCGGTGCGGCCGACCCGACCGGGTCCCGCCGCACGCTCGAACCCGAGGAGATCACTGCGTCGCACCGACCGCGACGGCCTGGTCCGCGCTGCTGCGGTGGCGCTCGGCGAACGCGAGGCGAGCCTGCTCGACCTGCACTTGCGCCACGGGCTGACGCCGTCCGAGATCGCCGACGAACTCGGCGTCACCACGAACGACGCCCACCAACTGCTGTTCCGGATGCGCAAGAAGCTCGGCGATGCCATCGGCGCGTTCGTGCTGTTCCGGCGCGGTCGACCTGCGTGCCGCGAACTGGCCGGGCTGCTCGCAGCCGACGCCGAGTTCGACATGGCGATCTTCGAGATCGTCGAGCGGCACCGACGCACCTGCGTCGAGTGTGAGGACCGACGTGCCGCACTGGTAGCGCCTGAGCAGTTGTTCAGTGCCGCTCCGATCCTGACCATTCCCGTCATGTTGCGCTCCAGGGTGATCGAACACCTCCACGCGGAGGGGGTCCCGACGCCGCCGCCGAACATCGAGGGCGCCGCGCCGCCCACTGGTGACACGACGCCCAGTGATGCGGCAACCGTGGCGGGACGCCGATCGTTGCGGCGGCCGCTGATCGCACTCGCCGGGGTGGCCGCGGTCGCGGTGGTCCTGCTGGCGATCGCCATTCAGGCCGACAACGGCGCGACGGTCGATCCCGTGGACAGCGAGCGCGGCAGCACCGACCACGACGTCGACCAGCGACACGTCGACGTCGGCAGCACCAACCACCGTGACCATCGAACCCCGCGCCGGGACGCCTCCAACGACGCAGCCCGTCGAACCCGTCGCCGACATCGCTCCAACGACCGGCGCGCCGCTGGCACCGACGCCGGCGGTTCCCGATCCACCGCCACCACCGCCACCGCCACCGGCCCCGCCGGCCGTGACCCAGGCGACCACGACCACGACCACGACCCTTCCCCCGGCTGCGGCGGAGGTCGTCCGGCTGTTCACGCCGGCGCCACTCGGGTCGGCCACACTCATCTGCAACGCCGGGACCGGGACGCCACACGAGTTCGACTGGGTGACCGCTGATGCGACCTCGGCCACCCTCACCATCGGGTCGACCAGCCGCAACGTGCCGTTGGCCGGCCCGTTCAACGCCTGCGGGGCGAGCGGCCAGCCCGTCACCCTGACCGCCATCGGGCCCGGCGGCTCCGACTCGGCCACCACCGCCATCCCCTGACGCGACCGGCCCGGCCACATGGTACGCCAGGGGACAGACCGGCGGCGCGACACGTGCAAGGATCGGCGGCGTGATCGACATCGAAGCGGCGCTGGCCGCGCTCTCCCTCGACGACAAGTGCCGGCTCGTGGCCGGGCGGACCAACTGGCGGTCGCACGCCATCCCCGAGGCCGGGATCCCCCAGCTCAAGGTGTCCGACGGACCCAACGGGGTGCGCGGCGAAGGGCACGGCGGATCGGGCACACCGGGCGTCGTCGTGCCCGCCGGGATCACCCTCGGCGCCACCTGGGACCCCGACCTCGTCCGTGAGATCGGATCGCTCATCGGCATCGAGTCGATCCGCAAGCGTGCCCACGTCGTGCTCGGCCCCACCGTCAACCTGCACCGAACGCCCGTGGGCGGACGCACCTTCGAGTGCTACAGCGAGGACCCGGAGCTGACCGGAGCGCTCGCCGTCGCCTATGTCAGCGGCGTCCAGGACCACGACGTCGCGGTCACCGTGAAGCATTTCGTCGCGAACGACACCGAGGTCGAGCGCCTGACCGTCGACGTGGACGTCGACGAGCGCACGTTCCGCGAGCTCTACCTCCGCCCCTTCGAGCGCACGGTCAAGGAGGCTGGCGCGTGGGGGATCATGAGCGCCTACAACCAGCTTGCTGGCGAGTTCTGCGCGCACAACCGACGCCTCCTCACCGACATCCTCCGCGACGAGTGGGGCTTCGACGGCTTCGTCGTGTCCGACTGGTTCGGCGTGCACGACGCCGTCGGTGCCGCCAACGCCGGCCTCAGCCTCGAGATGCCCGGCCCCGTGCGCGTCTACGGCCACAAGCTCGTCGCTGCAGTCGAGCGCGGCGACGTCGCCGAGGAGCAGGTCGATCGACTCGTGCGGGACCTGCTGGTGCTCGCCAACCGGGTCCGCGCCGACGAACGATCGGCCGACGAGGCCGAGCAGTCGGTCGACGATCCCGCCGAGCGGGCACTGACCCGTCGTGCGGCGATCGCCGGCACCGTCCTGCTGCGCAACGATCCCGACGCCAGCGGTGCCACGGTGCTGCCATTCGACCCGGTCGCGGTCCGGTCGGTCGCGGTGATCGGGCCGAACGCGGCGATCGATCGCTGCATGGGCGGCGGCTCGGCGAGCCTCACCCCGCACGGCCACCGCACGCTGCTGTCGGCGATCACCGACCGGATCGGGCCCGACAGCGAGATCGGCGCCACCATCACCTACGAACCCGGCGTACGAATCGACCGGCTCACGCCCGTGGTCCGCCGCGGCCAGCTCCGTCGCCCCGACGGCGAGCCCGGACTCCACGTCTCGTACGTGAACGGCACCGACTGGGACGGAGACGTCGCCGCCGAGGAGACCGCTCCCACGTCGCTGGTGCGATTCTTCGGGTCCACGCCACCCGGCATCGATCCGCGGGCGTTCGCCACCCGCATCGAGGGGTCCTTCGTCCCCGATACCGACGGCACGCACACCATCGGAGTGGTGTCGACCGGTCCGGTCAACGTGGCCGTCGACGCTGGTGACGGAATGACCACCATCGTCGACGATCCGAACATGGAACTCCCGCGCAGTGAGGAGTTCTTCGGCTACGGCAGCGACGAGGTCACCACCAACATCGAGTGCCGCGCCGGTGTGCCGGTGCCGCTGTCCATCAAGTGGGCGACCGCGGCGGGCAACGGCTTCGCCGCGATCCGCGTGGGCGTGCGTTCACCGGAACCGGCCGACCTGATGGACCGAGCCGTTGCCGCCGCTGCGGCCGCCGACATCGCCGTGGTCATGGTCGGCACGAACGACGAGTGGGAGACCGAGGGCCAGGATCGCTCCACGATGGATCTGCCTGGCCGTCAGGACGAACTCGTGCGCCGCATCACCGCAGCCAATTCGCGCACCGCGGTGATCGTCAACGCAGGCTCGCCCGTCACGATGGACTGGGCAGCGGACGACGACCCGGACCGGGCGTCCGCCGTGCTCACGTCGTTCTTCGCCGGCCAGGAGCAGGCCGAGGGCCTCGTCGATGTCCTGCTCGGCGTCGCGGATCCCGGCGGGCGGCTGCCGACCACGATTCCGAAGCGCCTGGCCGACCATCCGGCGTTCGTGCACCACCGCCCCGATCACGACAGTGCGGGTGCGGGCACCCAGCGGTACGGCGAGGGCCTGTTCATGGGGTACCGCGGGTACGACGCCCGCGACCTCGCTCCGCGCTTCGCATTCGGACATGGCCTGAGCTACGGCGCCGTCGAGTGGGGCCAGCCAAACCTGTCGGTGTCCTCGATCGCTGCCGGCGACGAGGTCAGCGTGACGGTGCCGATCAAAGGTGTCGGCGATCGAGACGCCACGGTGGTCGTGCAGGGATACGTGGCCCCGGTCGCTCCGACAGCGGTGCGCCCGCCCAAGGAGTTGAAGGCGTGGGCGAAGCTGGTGGTGGCCGCTGGCGGTGCCGGCAACGCGGTGCTCACGTTCGGGCCCGACGCCTTCCACCACTGGGACACCGCAACGGCAGCCTGGACGATCGAGCCCGGCGACTACGACCTGGTGATCGCATCATCCGCCGAAGCCGAGCATGCCCGCGTCCGCATCTCCATCACCGCCTGACACCCCACCCGCCCCTCGCCGCCGCCCGAGCGATGAGTTTCCACGCGCAGGGGTCGCGCGAAGACTCATCGCATCACGAACGAACCGGCAGGCGATGAGTTTCCACGCGTCAGGGTTCGCGCGAAGACTCATCGCTTGGGTGTCGATCGGGGAATTGGGAGGGGCCGCATGCTGGGGATGCGGGGGCCGGCGAGGGGTGCGGCCGCTAGCGTCGGGCGGGCATGGTCGGCCTGGTAGCGAGCGTCATCACCGATGTCACCGAGTGGCTCGACGAATTCTCGGCCAACTGGTGGTTCCTGCTGATCATCTTCTCGGTGGCACTGCTCGACTCGGTCCTTCCCATCGTGCCCGGCGAGACCACGGTGATCGCCGGCGGCGTCGCGGCCGGTGCAGGAAACCAAACGTTGGCCCTGGTGATCTTCGCCGGCGCCTTCGGAGCGTTCCTCGGCGACAACCTCGCCTATGCGATCGGCCACAAGTTCGAACCGCGGGTGCGGGCGTGGGCGGAACGCAAACCGAACCGCACTGCCAGGCTCGAGGGCGCGGGCGTGCAGATCAAGAAGCGCGGTGGACCGCTGTTGATCACTGCCCGATTCATCCCTGGCGGTCGCACGATTCTCACGGTGTCGTCCGGCATCACACAACAGCCCCGTGTCTGGTTCGCCACCTGGGTTGCGATCGCCGGCACGATCTGGGCCACGTATGCAGCGGGTCTCGGCTACCTGTTCGGCCAGGCCTTCGAGGACAACCACACGATGGCATTCCTGCTGGCATTCGGCACGGCCTTGGGCTTCACCGCACTCATCGAGATCTTCCGTTGGATCAAGGAGTCGCGGGCGACTCGCCGTGACGTGACATCGGACCCTGTGATTGCGCACGCCGACGACGCCGACCGTACGCTGGAGCGATGATCGCACTGGTGCCGGTTCGTGACGGCGTGCTGCCCGCCGGTGCCACCGACGCAATCGCCGAAGCCGCAGGCCGTGTGGTGATCGCTGGATCGGGGACCGCCGATGCCGCCGTCGATGGCATCGCCACCGAGGTGTTCCTCGCCGAGCTCGGCGACGTCGAACCGGGCCGCTGGGCGGGCGCATTGGCACCGCTCCTGGCGTCGATCGACGACAGCGACATCGTGATCCTGCCCCACTCGCCCGATGGTCGCGACCTCGCACCCCGCCTCGCTGCGGCGCTCGATCGACCCTTGCTGTCCGGCGCCACCGAGGTCGCTCCCCACCGAGTGCGCGTGGCCCGGCGAGGCGGCTTGGAGCTGCATGAAATGCGCCCAGCCGGCGCCTTCGTCGCCACGATGCAGCCGGGCGTGCGCGGTGCGCTCGACGTGCGGACCGATCCGATCGTCCACCGCCTCGAGGTGGCCGACGATGGTCCGGCGACGCACGATGCACGCGTGGTCGAGGTCATCGCGCCCGACGTGCAGACGATGGATCTCTCCGAAGCCGACCGCATCATCGGCGGCGGTGCCGGACTCGAGAGCGACGAACGCTTCGAGCAGCTCGACCGTTTCGCTGCAGCGATCGGCGGCGTGATGGGCGCCACCCGCGTGATCACCGACCGGTCGTGGGTGCACCACGATCGCCAGATCGGCACCACCGGCGTGGTCGTCGACCCCACGCTGTATCTGTCGTTTGGCGTCAGCGGTGCCGTGCAGCACACGAGCGGCCTCGGCCATCCCGACCACATCATCAGCGTCAACACCGACCCCCACTGCCCGATGATGGCGATGTCAGACCTGGCGATCGTCGCCGACGCCAACCACACCCTCGACGAACTCCTCCACCTCCTCGACGTAACGATTGGTGTCAGACACCAATCGTTACAGGAGGCGTCGCCGTGACAGCGGCGGCCGCGAACGCAACGAACACCCCGTCGGTGGACGTGATCGTGGTGGGTGCCGGGCCGGCTGGTGCAGCAGCAGCGACCGTGCTGGCGCGCAAGGGCTACTCGGTGATCCTGCTCGAGCGGGGATCGTTCCCCGGCTCGAAGAACATGTACGGCGGCGTGGTGTACCCGCGCATCCTCGACCAACTGCATCCCGAGTGGTGGCACGAGGCACCGATCCAGCGGTGGATCACCCGCCGCTCGACCATGGTGCTCACCGACACCCAGGCCCTCACGGTCGACTTCCGGTCGGCGAGTTGGGGCAAGCCGCCCTACAACGGTGCCACGGCGTTCCGACCCGACTGGGATCACTGGCTGGCGAGCAAAGCCGAAGCCGACGGTGCCCACCTCGTGTGTTCCACCACGGCGACCGGCCTGCTCCGCGACGAACGCGGCCAGGTGATCGGCGTCACCACCGACCGCCCCGACGGCGACCTTCACGCTCGCGTGGTGATCGCGTGCGACGGTGTCAACAGCTTCCTGGCCAAAGAGGCCGGCCTGTACGGCGATGTCGATGCCGCCAACTACACCGTCGGGGTCAAGGAGACCATTGCCCTCCCGAAGCACGTGATCGACGAGCGTTTCGGTGTACGAGACCGCGAGGGTGTCGACATCGAGATCCTCGGTGGCACCTCCGGCGTCAACGGCGGCGGATTCGTGTACACCAACTTCGACACGCTGGCAGTCGGTGTGGTGCTGAAGCTGCCCAAGCTCGCCGCGCAGAAGCTGCGCCCCGAGGAGATCATCGCCAACCTCAAAGCGCACCCCGGCATCGCGCCGCTCGTGGAGGGCGGTGAGATCAAGGAGTACTCGGCGCACGTGATCCCCGAGGCAGGGCTGTCGATGATGCCCAAGATGACCGGTGACGGGATGCTGGTGGCCGGCGACGCTGCCGCGATGTGTCTCGCCGCAGGGATCTGGCTGGAGGGCGTGAACTTCGCGATGGCAAGCGGCATGTACGCCGCCGAGGCTGCCGCCGAAGCGCTCGCTGCCGGCGACACGTCGGCTGCCGGGCTGGCCGGCTACGAGCGTCGCCTCAACGACACCTTCGTGCTGCGCGACCATCGCAAGCTCCGCCGGGCGCCCGCGCTGGTGCTGTCGGATCGGGTCCAGCACCTCTATCCCGAGATGATCGCCAATACGGTGGAGCGCATGTTCCGTGTCGACAACCCCACACCCAAGCCGGGGTTGCGCCGCATTCTGAATGAAGAACGCAAGCGGGCAGGCGTGAAGCTCAAGGATCTCGCCAGTGACGCCCTCGACGGATTGAGGAGTTTCGGATGACCGTACGTTGGCCGGAGATGTCGTTCGAGGACCTGATCGGCACCACCCGATTCGACATCCACGAACGCGCCCACATCACCGTCGACGACACGATCTGCGCCGACTGTTCCACCCGGGGCTGTGTGGTGGCGTGTCCCGCCAACCTGTTCGTGCCCACGAGCGACGGGGGCATCCTGTTCAACTACGAACAGTGCTTCGAGTGCGGCACCTGTTACCTCGTCTGCAACGAAGAAGGCGCGATCACCTGGACCTATCCCGAGGGCGGCCACGGTGTCGTTTTCAAGCGGACCTGAGCGGCTCAGGGTCAGGCGCACGGGACGATCATCGTGAAGATCACGGTCTGCTGGAAGTGGGTGTCGCTCGACCGCGAGCGTGAGGCCGACCGCCGCTGGTCGGGTGTCTCGGCCGCCGACGAGGCGGCGCTGGAAGTCGCCCTGCAGATTGCGGAGCTGACCGGTGGAGCCGTGACCGTGATCTGTCTCGGGCCGGACGGTGCCGACGGCGTCCTCCGCGATGCCATGGCCCTGGGGGTTTCCGCTGTGCTCCGTGTCGACGCGTCGACCGAACTCGACAGCCGAGTCGTTGCCGTTGCCATCGCCGAGCATGCTGCAGGCAGCGACCTCGTGCTGTGTGGCGACTACTCGCTCGACCGAGGTACCGGGTCGGTTCCCGCATTCCTCGCCGACGAACTGTCGTGCGCTCAAGCCCTCGGCTTGATCGACGTCCAGCTCGGCGATCGTCCGCTCGGCGACGATCCGCTGCGGGTGGTGCGTCGGCTCGACGGTGGACGGCGCGAAGTCCTCGACGTCACGCTGCCAGCGGTGCTGTCGGTCGAGGGATCCGTCGCCAAACTCCGACGGGCATCGTTGGCGTCGTCGCTGACATCACGCAACGCGACTGTCGACGTGGTCCGCGGCCCGCACGGCCGATTGCCCGAGTCGGAGGTTCATCCATTCCGCCCACGCGCCCGTGTGTTGCCTGCGCCCGATGGCGGATCGCTCGACCGGGTCCGTCAGATCCTCGACGTCGGTGGCGGCGACGCGCACGCCGAACTGATCACCCTCGAACCAGCTGCGGCCGCGTCGAAAATCGTCGACCAACTGCGCGAGTGGGGCTACCTCGAGCCTGCCGACGGCACCGAGAGCGTCACCTCCAGCGCTGTCGGCGATGGCGACGCAGGCTGATCGACGCTGATGCAACTCGGCGATGCAACCTGGCCCGAGGTACGAACCATCACCCGGCGCGACGATCCCGGTGTGGCGCCGGCGCCGATCGTGCTGATCCCGGTGGGTTCCACCGAGCAACACGGCCCGCACCTCCCGCTGGCAACCGACACGATCATCGCCGAGGAGTTGGCCGGTCGTGCCGTCCATCGCACCGATGGCCTGATGATCGGCCCCACGATCGCCGTGTCGGCATCAGGTGAGCACCAGGGGTTCGCCGGCACGCTGTCGATCGGGGTCGAGGTGATGACCGATGTGATCACCGAACTCGTACGCAGCGCCGACTGGGCAGCCGGCGTGGTGCTCGTGAACGGCCACGGCGGCAATCACGAGGCGATCACCCGCGCCGTCGAAACGCTCACCGCCGAACGGCGGCCGGTGCTGTCGTGGTGGCCGACGTGGCCGCAGCGTCGCGATGGCGGTCCGGCCGACCTCCATGCGGGACGAATCGAGACCTCGATGATGCTGGCCATCGACCCGGGCCTCGTCCGCCTCGAGCGAGCAGTGGCCGGACCGGATGCATCGATCGAGGACCTGCGCGAACGAGGTGTTCGCAGCGTCAGTTCCACTGGCGTGCTCGGCGATCCCGACGGCGCGTCAGGTGGTGAGGGCGAGCGGTTCATCGCAGCCTTCGTCGACGACCTCGCGCACCAGATCGAACGGTGGCGTCCGCTCGCGCCGGGCGATCCCACCGGACCGTGAGCGCGACGCTCTTCGCCCTCGACGCCACGTGGCGACGCTTCGACCGTACGATCCTGGCGGGGTCGCCACTGCGTCTGTTCCGCCTCGGCGTCGCTGGCGTGGCGGTTGCGGAACGTCTGGAACGCAATGAATCGGTGAACGTCTCGGTACTGACCGATCGGTTGCTGGACGCCGGCGCCATCCATCCGCGCCGTCCTGCTGCGTTCGCCGCGTCTGCCGCGTCGTGGGGGCTTGCCGACGTCACGGTGGTGACCCCGCAGCTCGGCGGTGTCGTGAACGACGACCAACAGATCCACGCCCCCGGAGACCTGGGCTCGGGGGGCGGCATCGCGGCGTGGGTGACCGTCGACGACGGATCGACCCCACCGCTCGACGGCGCAACGCTCCGTCTCGATCAGAACTGCGGCCCAGCCGCCGCCCGCAACGCAGCTCGACCACTTGTCGGCACGGCACTGGTCGCGTTCGTCGACGCCGACGTGCGGCCCCGCGAACGATCCGATGCGACACCCAGCAGCGACGGCCAGGCGTGGCTGGCGGACCTGCTCTGGCACTTCGACGACCCACAGACGGGCCTCGTTGCACCGCGCGTCGAGGGCGAGAAGAACTCGCCGCTCGACCTGGGCGACCAGCCGGCACGCATCAGATCCGGCACCCGCGTGAGCTACGTGCCAGCGGCGGCGATCCTCGTACGTACCGAAGCACTCGATCAGATCGGTTGGTTCGACGAGGGCTTGCGCTATGGCGAGGACGTCGATCTGGTGTGGCGCCTCGACCAGGCCGGCTGGCGATGCCGATACGACCCCGCGGTGTCGGTGTGGCACGAGCCCCGCGTCACGTGGAGTGCACGCCTACGGCAGCACGCGGGCTACGGAACGTCTGCGGCTCCGCTCGCCCTGCGTCACCCCGGCGCCCTGTCGCCGGCACACGTCAACGGTTGGACTGCTGCGGCCTGGCTGTTGGCTGTGTCGGGCCGCTGGTTCGGCGGCGGCACCGTGGCGCTCGGCAGTTCGGCAGCACTGATTCGCAAACTGCCCGACGTGCCCGCAACGGCCTCGATGTGGTTGGCGCTGCGCGGCCACCTGCTCGCCGGACAACAGTTCGCCGCGGCGACGCGGCGAGTGTGGTGGCCGCTCGTTGCAGTCGGCGCGCTCGTGTCGAAGCGACTGCGATGGGTCGCAGTGGCGGCGGTGCTGAGCGATGTCCGATCGACCCCGACCGATGTTGCCTACGGCTGGGGGGTCTGGACCTCGATGCGTCGGCTGCGCACCTGGGCGCCGATCGTGCCGCGCCTCAGTTCGTGGCCGGGGCGGCAGCCTCGGCAACAGCGCGGCGAAGCCGGTCGCTGATGTCGTCACAGTCGGCGCAGCCCCAGATGGCGCTGTAGGCAATACAGCCCAGGCAGACGGCGAAGACCGCTTCGAGCGTGGCGGCCACGGCCAGCATGGCGATCAGCACGAGCGCCATCGCGGGCGCACCGAGCAGCCAGGCGAGCGATGCGCAGGCGGTGAAGGCCAGCCCGACGCCCTGAGCGAAACGCTTCGGCGGCCCGGGCATCTGGCGAGACCGAAACGACGCGTCGGTTCGTTGCAGGCGTCGTTCGAGCACCGGTGTGGCGACACGCGTGACGAACTGCCCGAGGGGCGACAACGTCGGCCCGGTTGCCACCCTGGCGGCGAAGCCGTAGGTCAGCGGGACGAGCAGCCACCACTCCCGGAACACCAGCAACAGCACGGCTTGTACGACCACACCGGTGGCCACCAGACGGGCCGAGGTCTCGTTCACCGGGTTCGGGAAACTGAACACGCTCACGGCCGGCGACGCTATCGCCGACAATTCCGATCAACACAGTCAGGTATTGGTTCGCGAGGTGGGTGAGGGATCAGCGGGTGTTCGTGTAGAGGGCTCCGTCCAGCCATTCGACGTGATGCTCGGCGTCGCGGACGTCCCATTCGGTGGAGGCGAACCGTTCCTGTTCGACATCGAGCAGGAGCCACGAGGCAAATCGACCGATGACTCGCGGCGCAGCGATCTGGCCACTCGAGAGGTACTGCTCATAGGCCGATCGGGCAGGAAACTCCTCCGGCGACAGCAGCATGAACCCTTGGACCATCTCGGTGTCGACGAGGCCCGGCTTGAACGACCCGATTGCGGTCGAGCCGGACGCCCACTCCACCTGCAGCGCACGCCGCAAGGTTTCGGATCCGGCTTGAGCAATTGAATAGGCAGCGGCGCCATGACGGGGGTTCGACCCGGCGTCGCTCCCGATGAAGAGGATTCGTCCGTCGTCGAGCAGGTGAACACACTCGCACGACAACGCCCACCGCGCTTCGACGTTGGTCTCGAAGGAACGCCGCCACTCCTCTGTCGACAGATCGCGGAGCAGCCCGCTCTGGAAGTAGCCGGCCGCGTGAACGATTGCCCGAGGCCCGGGGAGTTCCGCCAGCGCCCTCGCCAGCGTGCTGCGATGCGATGGGTCGGTGACGTCCCCGACGCACACCGAGATTCGTTGCGATGCTTCAGCTACTGCTTCGAGGACCTCACGGCGCCGGCCTGAGATGAGGACCTGGCAACCTCGCGATGCAGCCTGAATGGCAAGCGCAGCTCCGATGCCGGATCCTCCACCGGTGATCAAGACGGACTGCACCGCCCGCACGTCGTCGACTTCACTCGGCTGAGCCACGGCGCCAACCGTACCCACCTTCGACGGAGGCGACTTCTGCCCCTTTGCGAACCATTTCAACGGGCCGAACGCTGCTCGACGCGGCTCCACTAACGTCGGTGCGGTGACGATCACCCTGTCGGTACGCACCGCGCCGTGGCGCGCCAAGGTCGCACTCCTGGCCAGCACGATCGATGGTCTCGTCCCCGTGGTGAAGGGCAATGGCTACGGGTTCGGTCGCGTCGAGCTGGCGCAACTGGCCGCCGAATTCACCGACACGGTCGCCGTCGGCACGATCCACGAACTCGCTGGCCTCCCGAGCTCGCTGACGCCCGTGGTGCTCACCCCCACCCTCACGGCGCCCGAGTCGAACCTGGCGGTCCTGACCGTGGGCAACGTGGCCCACCTCGATGCGCTCGCCGGGTGGACCGGCCGGGTGCTGGTGAAGCTGACCTCGTCGATGCAGCGCTACGGCTCGACGCCCGACCTCGTCGACATCGCTCGCTCTCGCGGCCACGAGGTGGTGGGCGTGAGCATCCACCTGCCGCTCGCCGGTACGCCGAGCGATCATGCCGCTGAGATCGTCCACCATCTCGACGGCATCGACCCCGAGCTGCCAGTGTGGGTGAGCCACCTCGACGCCGACACCTACGCAGGGCTCCCAACGACGCACACGTATCGGCTACGTCTGGGCACCTCGCTCTGGTTGGGCGACCGGTCGCTGCTGCACCTGTCGGCCGACGTCCTCGACGTGCGCCCGGTGGCGGCCGAGACCCCGGCGGGCTACCGGCTGGGCATCGTGGCGACCTCGGGCCACCTCGTGATGATCGGCGCCGGCACGGCCAACGGCGTGACTCCGTTGACCGATGGTCGCAGCCCGTTCCACTACCAACGCGAGCGCCTCTCCCTGCACGAGCCACCCCACATGCACACCTCGATGACGTTCGTGCCCGACGGTGCACCGCTGCCGGCAATCGGCGATCGCGTCGATGTGCAGCGACCGCTCACCATGACCACGGTCGACGTCGTCGAATGGCGTTGACCGAGCCGTCGAGCACGTTCGCCGACACCCCACCGGAGAGGCGCCTCCCCGGACCCGATGTGGTGCGCGCCGTCGCGCTGATCGGCGTGGTGCTGATGAACTACCACGGGTACCTGATCCTGCGTGGAGGCAGCATCGGCGAGGGCACCGCAGCGGAGATCTTCGACCCGTTCAACGGGCCGCTCGCGACCCGGTTCGCCGCGACCTTCGTGCTGGTGGCGGGCGTTGGCGTGACGTTGCTCACCCGCCGGTCGCTCGGCGACCCCTCCCGGGTGCGCGAGATGCGATGGCGGCTGGTGCGACGCGGCCTGCTCCTCTATGTGCTCGGGCTGCTCCTCGACGAGATCTGGCCGGGCACGATCATCCTCTATTACGGCGCCATGTTCGTGCTGGCTGCAGCCATCTTCACGTGGCGCTCGCGGTGGGTCATCATGCTCGGCGGCGTCGCAGCGCTCGCCGGGGCCGCGATCAGATTCTGGCGATTCGATCGGAACCAGTCAGGATTCGACACCAGCTGGCTGACCACACCCGGTACCGGCTCGGTGCGCCAGTACGTGTTCGACCTCACCGTCAACGGCACGCATCCGCTCCTGCCCTGGTTTGCGTTCATGTGTGCCGGCATCGTGCTGGGCCGAACGCTCGGCACCACCTGGTGGCGTCCAGCCACTTTCGGAGCCGGGTTCGCCCTGCTCTCGGGTGCGTGGGCGCTGTCGGCGAGCGCCACGACCGACGGCCAGGCGGTTGCGCTGTCGCTCGGGCCCTACGACCGGGGCCTCGCGTACGTCGCCAGCGCCCTCGGTTCGGCGTTGGTCGCCTACGCCGCCATCGATTGGCTCGCCGAACGTTTTCCCGAGGCCACCGACCCACTGCGCCGCGCCGGGCAGATGTCGCTCACCATCTATCTCCTGCACATCTTGGTGTTCAACTTCCTGGTCGACTGGGTCGGATGGGTCGAGCCGGGAGGTCTGTGGGTCGCCATGTGGTTTGCCGCGGTGTTCTGGGCCGCGGCAATCACCCTCGCAACCGTGTGGCAGCGACGGTTCGGACGCGGGCCTGCCGAGTACGTGTACCGCGCCGTCGGTGGGTGACCCAGGCCCCGTGTCGACCTCACCCGAAATTGCCCCCGATCGTGACGGTCACCGTCACGATTCCGGACAATTTCGGGGGTGTGATGTGGGTTCGGGGGTGTGATGTGGGTTCGGGGGTGTGATGTGGGTCAGGCTGGGTCGGCAAACTGATCGACGACGGGGTCTTCGACCGGGACGGTTGGGCGCCGGCGTGGCGACCGGCGCACACCGCGCCAGCCCACGGCACTGGCACCCACGAGCGGCCCCTCGTCGCCGAGACGTGACGGCGTGATCCGAGCCCCCCGGCTGTACGGCAGGCGGGCATGTTCGTCGAGCGCCACTTGGGCCGAATGAAAGAACGTCGAGCCGAACCCCAACGCCACGGCGCCGCCGACCACCACCAGTGAGAGGTCGAAGGCGTTGCACATCGAACCCGCGGCACGGCCGACCAGCTCTCCGGTGCGTTGCATCACCTGATACGACGACTCGGTTGCCGGACGGCCCGTCGACGCGGCGATCGCCACTCCCGAGGCTTCGGCTTCGAGACACCCCTGGGTGCCGCACGTGCACCGACGGCCACCCGGTTCGACCACGAAATGGCCGATCTGGCCGGCGTAGCCCGACTCGCCGTCGAGGAGTTCGCCGTCGAGGATGATCCCGCCTGACACCCCGGCTGCCACCGTGATCGCGAGGAAGTCGGAGTGCCCGCGGGCGGCTCCGAGCCAGCCTTCAGCGAGCGCCAGCCCCTTGGCATCGAGGTCGCCGTGGAAGTCGAGACCGGTGAGTTCTTCGAGGCGCGACTTCAGTGGGAAGTCGCGCCAGGTGGGCACGCTCAGCGGTGACACCACCTCGAGGCCCCGGCTGACGTGGCCACCGCACGTGACACCCACCGAACGCACGGTCGAGCCGTGTTGGTCGCTCGCCCGGCCCAGCATCTCGGTGACGATCATGGCCAGCGCGGTGTAGTGCGACTCGGGGCCGACGTCGGGCTCGATCTCGGCACGCGTGCGCGGTCGATGAGCCGTCCACGTCCGGTGACCAACCCGGCCTGGAACACCGTCGAGCCGATGTCGATCGCCAACACCACATCGCCGTGCAGCGACACGATCGGCTCGTCGACCGGCAGCGGCTCGGTCTCCAGCGATCCGTCCGCGACCGCAACGCTTCCGTCGGTCGCCGCTCGGGTGTCAGCCGTGTCGGTGGTGTCGGCGCCAGCAGCAGCGGAATCGGTGGGCACGGCATCGTTCATTGCAGGGCCGAACGCTAACGGCGACGACCGCAACGGCGGCAACGGCAACGGCATCGGCAACACGGACGATCAGAGTTTCGCCGGACCATCCGCCGAGATCGCAACGCCGTCGGCGCCCACGGGCGTCTCCGGCGTCACTAGTGTGCAGGTGCGGTACCCGAGCGTGCCGCACCGAGGAACTCCGAGCCATGCATCCAACGACCCCGAACGCTGCCCGCCTGCTGGCTGCGTTGGTGGTCGTCCTTGCATCGGTCGTTGCCGGCGCACCAGCGGCCTCCGCTGACGACGAGGCCCCGAGCGACCCCACGAGCACCACGTCGACGCCACCACCGACCACCACCACGTCGACGCCGACCACGACGATCACTCCGACGACCACCACCACACCACCGCCACCCGCGACAGCAGCAGCGACACCACCACCGGCAACCACACAAGCGCGGACACCAGTCGCTCCCACACCGGCGCCCGCCCCACGATCCGTCACGGTTCTGCCCAGCCAGATCGCCAACATCCTCGCCACCATCCGCTACCTCGAATCACGTGGCAACTACACCGCCCCACCGAATCGCGGGCGTGCGTCGGGCGCCTACCAATTCATCACCTCCACCTGGAACAACTACGCCGGCTATCGCGACGCCTACCTCGCGCCGCCGGAGATCCAGGACGAGCGAGCCGCCGCCGATGTGACCAGATTCCTGGCCCAGTGGAACAACGACGTCTCGATGATTCCGGTGATGTGGTATCTCCCATCGGCGGCGACGAATCCGGAGCGTATGGACATCGTGCCGGTGCCGTCGGCAGGCAATGTGCTCACTGTTCGCGAATACCAACAGCGTTGGCTCGGCGTGTGGGCCACGATGTCAGGCCAGCCGATCCCACCTGCCTACACATCCGGCAGTTCCGGGCTGGTTCCGGGCGTTGCTCGCCCGACCAGCGGCGATCAACTGTCCCGCATCGGGTTCGCCCCTGACGTTCCCGCGGCCCCGATCGCCGCCGTGAGCAGCACCGATGCATCGTCTGCGCCAGCCCAGCGCCTCGCAACGGTGGCGTTCCCACTCCTGGGGCCCACCCGTGTGGCCGCTCCGGACTGCAGCGACGTGCCAAACAGCACCCTCGACGCTGATGCGTCGACCTCGACCGACACCGACACCGACACCGACATCGACACCGACACCGACACGACGGCCGACCCCGGCAGCTCGCTGCGAGCCGATGCCGAAGCAGCGGGATTGTGTGCCCAAGCTGCTCCCGGGATCATCTTCGGCGTGAAGCTGCAGCCCGTCCTCGCCCCGGTCGACGGCGTGGTCACCGAGGTTCGCAACGAACTGGGCGGAGTGATCTCGGTGACGATCACCGATGCAACCGGTCGCAGCTACCGCCTCGACGGTTTCAACGACGACTCGCCCGGCACCAACGACGGCGCGGCGCCAGAACACCTTCGCCTCACCGGGCTCGCCGAGTTCGGACGAACGGTCAGAGCTGGCCAGATCCTCGGGTTCGTCGGCGACAGCAGCCCACTGCCACTGGGTATTCGCGCCGACGTGCCGACCGATGCCACCGTCGACCTGCCCGTCGATGCGGTCGCTCCGCACATCCGCCTCACGATCACCGACCTCGACGGCAGCGCAGTCGATGCGTACGGCCCCGTGATCGACGCCGTCTTCCGCCAAGCCTGCTCGGTGGGCATCGGACCCTGGTCGGGCCTGCCGAACGGAACCGATCACCCGCCGGTCACCATCGAGACCACCGACGACAGCGATGCCATCGATTCGGAATGGGTGATCACCCCCACCGGGGAGGTCAACGCCTCGGGCTGGGCAGCGATGATCTATCCGAGCGAGGCATGCGGCTGGGCACCCGACGACAAGCGCGGGCCCGGTGCAGGTGGCCCCACCATGGTGCCCGACGCTTGGAAGAACTCGATCGATCTCTACACGCCGATCTGGGTCGAACTCGCGGTGCGCAGCAACCAGCACACGCCGGTCCGAGTACTCCGACCCTGACCAGCACCGTCGCGGCCGTGCGTGCCCGGGTCGGTCAACTCACTCGGCGGGCGTCTTCGACCAAGTTGATCTGGTACAGCACCTCGTCGAGGGCGTTCTCGGCGCTGATGGCCGAGAACCGCTGGGGCGTCTCGGCGGTGCAGCACGACGGCACGGGCGACAGGATCGTCCACGGGCGCGGATGGCAGAACTGCACCACGCTGTAGCGCTCGCCCTCGAAGTCGGGAGCGGCCACCACCCGGTGCCAGCCGATCGGGATGATCCCGTTGGTGAGACGCTCGAGCATGATGCCGGTGTTGATGATCACCGAGTCGTCGGGAGGCGTGGCATCGACCCAGTCGTCACCCACCTGCACCTGCAGCCCGGGGGCGGTGGCGCGAGGAAGCGCCGTGATCAGGTTGATGTCACCGTGTTGGCCGGCCCACTCGTGGCCCTCGGCGGCGAGTTGCGTCATCGCCGGATATCGGATCGCCCGGGTGAGGGTCGGGCCGTCGTTCACCATGTCGTCGAAGAACGTCTCGTGGCAACCGATGCCTTCGGCGATCACCCGGAGGAACCGGCGCTGCAGATCAGCGAGTGATTCGTGGAACCGGTACAGCACCTCGGTGATGCCCGGCACGACCGCCTCGGGGAGCAGTTGGTCGGGATAGGCAGTGGGGAACTTCGACTTCAAGGGGTGGCCCGCAGCGATGGGTGCCGACCAGTTCAACATCTCCTTCCAGTCGGGCTTGTCACTGGAGGCAGCCGTCTCGACGAGGAGCCCGGTGTAGCCGGTCTGGCCGTGAGCGCCGGGGGCGATGTACTGCTGCTTGACGGCCTCGTCACACTCGAAGAACTCGCGGAGCATCGCGTACGTGGTGTCGATCAGGTCGGCCGAGAGGTCGTGGCTCGTGTAGACGAAGCCCGTTTCGAGGCTGCGGCGCACGCCGTCGACCACGGCGCGGCGCGACGCGCCTGTCGTCGTTTCGAACGCCAGCAGGTCGACGTCGAGGATCTTGTCGCTCATGGCCGCAACGCTAGCCGTGGCCGGCTCAGTCGACGGCGGGCATGCCCCCCGGCGCGAACAACGCCGGCCAGCCACCGGTGTGCACGAACACCACGTCGCTGCCGAACCGGCCCTCGGCGGCACGGCCGAGCAGGCCAGAGCATCCCTTGCCGGAGTAGGTGCGGTCGAGCAGCCAGCCGCCCTGGAGCGCCGCCCAGCGGATCGCGGCGTCACCCGCCGCTGTCGGCACGGCGTAGTCGTCGCCCATCCAACGCGTGTCGACCTCGACGTCGTCGGCCGCGACGATCGCCGTGGAGCGCATCAGGCCCAGCGTCTGATTGGCCAGGTCAGCAATGTCGGGACGCCCGATGTTGACGCCCTTCGCCACACCGATGGCAACCACGTCGGGCACCGGGCGGCCAGCGTGCGCAGCAGCAGCCCGACCGGCGAGGAGCCCGGCATGGGTGCCGCCACTCGACGATGTGAACACGACGTGCGACGGCGACACACCCGCGTCGTTGCACTGATCGAGCAACTCGATGAACGCAACGGCGTAGCCCAACGCACCGACCGCGGTGCTGCCCCCGATCGGGATCACCGAAGGCGATGCTCCTTCGGCCGCAAGCTGATCGCTGACGCCCTCACGTGCGATCTCGAGTTCGCCCCAGTGACTCTCCTCGGCCCCGGTGAAGTGCAGCTGCGCGCCGAACAGCATCGACAACAGCTGATTGCCGGTGGGCTCATCGGGGCGGTCGCCTGACAGCACCAGATGCGTTTCGAGGCCGAGGCGAGCGCCAGCGGCGGCGGTCATCCGACAGTGGTTCGACTGTGCTGCTCCGACGGTGACGAGCGCCTTCGCGCCAGCAGCGAGCGCGTCACCGCAGAGGAAGTCGAGTTTGCGGGCCTTGTTGCCGCCCCCGCCGAGACCGGTGAGGTCGTCGCGCTTCACCCAGAGCCGGCTGCCACCGTCGAGCAGCGGGCCCTGCTCCAACGGGGTCGGCAGCGTGGCGAGTCGGGCTCGCGGGAGGTGATCGAACACGACATCATGGTAAGCGCCACCGTCGACGCCTCACGCACGCACTCAGCAAGGAGCACACCGGCCCGGCCGGTCGTGGTAGGCAGGAGCCGATGCCCACCGACTGGAACCCGTTGCTGCGCGATCAGTTCGAGATGGCCTACTGGCGCGAACTCCAGGAATTCGTCGCCGACGAGCGACGCACCCATGCGGTGTACCCACCCAGCGACGAGGTGTTCGCAGCGTTGCACCTCACTGCCTGTGCCGACGTCAAGGTGATGATTCTCGGACAGGACCCGTACCACGGGCCGGGTCAGGCACATGGGCTGTGTTTCTCGGTACGCCGTGGCGTACGGGTTCCGCCGTCGTTGGCGAACATCCACAAGGAGCTTCGCGCCGACCTCGGCGCGGAGATCCCGGAGCACGGCAACCTGGAGGCGTGGGCACGCCAAGGTGTCCTGCTGCTCAATGCCACGCTCACCGTGCGGGCTCACAGCGCAGCGTCACACCAGAAGCACGGCTGGGAGACCTTCACCGACGAGGTGATTCGTGTCGTGAACGCCAAGGACGACCCCGTGGTGTTCATCCTGTGGGGAGCCTCGGCGCGCCGCAAGCGCGAGCTGATCGACACCAGCCGTCACACCGTCATCGAGTCCGCGCACCCGTCACCGTTGTCGGCGCGCAACGGGTTCTTCGGCAGCCGACCCTTCAGCAGGGCCAATGCGGCGCTCGCTGCCGCAGGACGCGAGCCTGTCGATTGGAACCTGAGCGGATTCGGGCAACACGAACGGGTGAGGATGGAGCACTGATGCCGTGGACAACCAGTGACAAGGTGATGGAGGCGCGCGCCGAAGCACAGCGCGATCGACGTGACCGTCGACATGCTCGACGGGTGGCGGCGCCACCTCTCCGGCCGAAACGCCTCGGTGCTCGCGTTCTTCGGGTTCCTGTCGATCTTCCCGTTGATGCTGGCAGCCACGACGATTCTCGGTTTCGTGCTCGAGGGCAACCAGGATCTCCAGCAGCGCATCATCGACGGCGCGCTCGACGACATCCCCGTGCTGGGCGAGCAGCTCCAGAGCAACCCGGCAGCGCTCGAGGGGAACTGGTGGGCGCTGATCATCGGACTCGGTGGCGCCCTGTGGTCGTCCACCAAAGCGTTCGTCGGACTTCAACTTGCACTCGACGACGTGTGGGAAGTGAGCGTCGACCACCGCGATGCGATGCCCAAGCAGCGTGGCAAGGCACTGCTCGGGCTGCTGATCATCGGTGCCGCCCAGATCGGCACGATCGCCATCGCCGCCGTCGTCAATGCTGCAGGACTCCCGATGCTGGGTCGGTTCGCACTTCTCGGCACCACCGTGGTCGTCAACGTGGCCGTGCTTGCAGCGATGTACCGCTACCTCACCGCAGCGAACACCACCTGGAGCGACGTGTGGCCGGGGGCGATCGGTGCCGGCATCGCGTTCTCGGTGCTGCAGTACTTCGGTACGGCGATCGTCGACCGGATCCGAGACGAACGCTTCGTCGACGTACGGCAACTTCGCCGTCGTGCTCGGGCTCGTGACCTGGCTCGGCTTCCTGGCCATCTCGTCGCTGATGATGGCCGAACTGAACGGTGCGACTCGTGCGCAGACGGAAGGGTCGCTCGATCGCGTCCAACCGCCCGGCAACGACGACCCAGCGAACGGCCAGCGCAGGTGAGCGCCTGAAGCACGCCCGCACAGGTCGAACTCGATGCGTCAGTCGGCGAGACGGGTGACGATCACGCTGGCCGATTCGAGCGTTCGGTGAACGGGGCATTTGTCGGCGATCTCGAGCAACTTGGCTCGCTGTTGGTCGGTGAGGTCGTCGCCCTCGACGGTGATCACCCGCTCGAAACGGTCGATCATGCCGACCGACCCGCGAGCGCCTCGTTCTCCGAGCACTCGACGCAGTCGTCGGCGTGCACTTTGCCGTGCGTCACCGCCACGGTCACCCGATCGAGCGGCACGGATTTGCGGTCGGCGTACATGCGCAGGGTCATCGAGGTGCACGCGCCCAACGCCGCACCGAGGAAGTCGTATGGCGACGGACCGGCGTCGAATCCACCGACCGATTCGGGTTCGTCGGCGAGCAGGCGATGGTGTCCCACCACGACATGGTTCAGGAACGGGCCCCTGGCTGGTTTCGGCAACGACGACGGCGGCCGACGCCCGCGGCGCATCGAGCGCGCCGCTCTCGTCGACGATGTACCGGTCGGCGAATGCGCCGATCATCGCGGCAGCGAAACTGGCGTCGGCTCGATCGGTCAGCAGGTGGTCGGCCCCGTCGAGCGACACGAAGCTCTTCGGGTGGCGGGCGGCACCGAAGATCTCGGCCGCGTTGTCGATGCCCACGGTGTTGTCGATCGGCGAGTGCAGCACGAGCAACGCCCGCTTCATCGTCGGCGACCCGATCGGTGATCACGTGATTGCGCAGATCGTCGACGAACTGCTGACGAATGGTGAACGGGCGACCGGCGAGTTGCACCTCGGCGACACCCGTTGCGGAGGCGATCTCGTCGAGCGAGGATGCGAACACACCCGTGACGTGCTCGGGGCTGGCAGGCGCACCGATCGTCGCCACGGCACGCACCTCGGGAATCGCGCCGGCAACCGCAAGCACCGCTGACCCGCCGAGCGAATGCCCGACGAGGATCTGCGGCGCCCGATGTTCGTCGCGCAACCAGTCGGCAGCTGCGATCGAGTCGTCGGTGTTCGACGTGAAGTTGGTGTTCGCGAACTCGCCGCCGCTCATCCCCAGACCGGTGAAGTCGAAGCGCAGCACGCCGAAGCCGACATCGGTGAGCGCGTTGGCGATCCTCGAAGCTGCAGCGATGTCCTTGCTGCACGTGAAGCAGTGCGCAAACAGCGCGAACGCCCGGGGCGGACCCGCCGGCATGTCGAGCCGAGCCGACAGCGCTGCTCCTTGGCTACCGGGAAACGTCACTCGTTCGATGCGTGACGCCATGTGACGACCGTATCCGGCCGAGACGCGGAGCCGGACCGGGCTGCCCGACCTGCCCACTACGCTCGACTCGGATGTCTGCCGCCTCCCGCGCCGCTCCGACCGCATGAGACGTCTCGCATGACGGCCGTCGTGTTCGCAGCAACCGAGTCCACCATCGGACCCACGCTCGCACTCATCCTCGGTGCGGGCATGCTCGCCCAGTGGGTGGCATGGCGCATCCAGGTGCCGTCGATCATCGCGCTCCTGATCGCCGGATTGCTGCTCGGCCCCGTCACCGGCGTGGTCCAGCCCGACGAGCTGCTCGGTGGCACGCTGTTTCCTCTCGTCTCGTTGGCGGTGGCGCTGATCCTGTTCGAAGGAGGCCTCGACCTCCCCCCACGAGAGCTGCGCAACACCGGAACCGCAGTACGGCGGTTGATCTCGGTGGGAGCGATCGTCACATTCCTCGTGAGCTGGTACGGAGCTCGTGAGATCTTCGACATCTCCAACCAGGCAGCGATCGTGCTCGGCGCCGTGCTCGTGGTCACCGGACCCACGGTCGTGGGTCCACTGCTGCGGTTCGTGCGTCCGGCGGGCACGGTCGGCCCGATCCTGCGCGCCGAGGGTGTGCTGATCGACCCGATCGGCGCCACCGCAGCACTGATCGCCTTCGAGATCGTCATCACCGATGCGCCCGACGAGGCATTGCTGACCGTGGTCGGCGTGGTGCTGCTGACGATCGTTGCCGGCGCCGGCATCGGATTGGCCGCCGCGCTCGTGCTCGACCGTGCGTTGCGCCGTTTCCTCATCCCGGATCAACTCACCGTGCCCGTGACGCTCGCGATGGTGGTGGCCGCGTTCGTGGTCACCAACGAAGTCCAGGAGGAAGCCGGACTGCTCACGGTCACGGTGATGGGCATGTATCTCGCGCGCCGCGAGAGCTCCACGATCCGCCAGGTCCTCGAGTTCAGCGAGAGTCTCCGCACGCTGCTGATCTCGGTGTTGTTCATCCTGCTCGCCGCCCGGATCGAGGCCGACGATCTACGCGACGTGGTGGTCCCCTCGCTGGCGTTCCTCGCGCTGCTCGTGTTCGTGGCCCGACCGTTGTCGGTGATGACGTCGACGGTGCGGACATCGCTGAGCTGGCGCGAGCGGGTGTTCCTGATGGCGATGGCGCCTCGCGGCATCGTGGCCGCAGCGGTCTCGGCGATCTTTGCGCTACGCCTCGAAGAGGAGGGCGTGCCCGACGCCGCCAAGATCGTGCCGATCGTGTTCCTCGTGATCATCGGCACGATCGTCGTCTACGGCTTGATTGCCGGCCCAGCCGCACGGGCACTGCGACTCGCGGAGGCACAAGCCAACGGTGTGCTGATCGCCGGCTCGCATGCGGTGGCTCGAGGTCTCGCATCGGAACTCGGCAAGCACGACATCAAGACGCTGATGATCGACACCGACCCGTACAACGTCACACGTGCGATCGCCGCGGGTCTCCCCGCACGTCGGATGAGCGTGCTGGCCGAGGACGCTGCTCAGAACCTCGATCTGCGGGGGATCGGGCGGCTGCTCGCGTTCACGTCGAACGATGAGGTCAATGCGCTTGCCACGGCCCGCTTCTCCCGGCTGTTCGGGCGGCGTGAGGTGTTCCAACTCACGCCCGGCGCACGACGCAGCGGTGAGCCGTCGCTGCCCGAGGAGCATCTCGGCCGACTCGTCGGCATCGATGGCATCAACTACACCACACTGGACGAGCGTTCTCGCCAAGGTTGGCGAGTGCGCGGGGCTCGCGGTGGTGAGCTGGTGCAGCAGGCCACCGAGAACGATCTCTTCATCCCGATGGTGCGCCTGATCGGCGACAAGATGGCGTTCCTCTGTCGCAACGATCCGGTGCCCACCGACGGCGAGGTGATCGGCCTCGCCGCGCCGTCGCTGCAACGTCAACTCGACGACGACGACGCGCGTCCTCCACCGCAACGCGCAGCCGAGTGACGTAACGATTGGTGTCAGACACCAATCGTTACGTCACGTGGTCGCGTCAGTGCTTGATCATGACGTGCTTGACCTCGGTGTACGCCTCGACGGCATACATCGACATGTCCTTGCCGTAGCCAGACTGCTTGAAGCCGCCATGCGGCATCTCCGACACGATCGGGATGTGGTCGTTGACCCACACGGCGCCGAACTGCAGGGCCTTGCTCATCCGCATGGCTCGGCCGACGTCGGAGGTCCACACGCTGGCGGCGAGGCCGTAGTCGACGTCGTTGGCCATCTGGAGAGCGGTCTCCTCGTCGGCAGCCGACTGCACGGTGACGACGGGTCCGAACACCTCGCGCTGAATGATCTCCGACGACTGACCGGGCCCGACCACCACGGTCGGCTCGTAGAAGAAGCCCGCGCCTGATCCAGCGGACCCACCGACGGTGACCTCGGCGCCTGCCTCACGTGCACGGTCGACATATCCGGCCACCCGCGAGCGATGGATGTCGGAGATCACGGGGCCCATGTCGGTCCCCTCGGCCATTGGATCACCCATGGCCACCGTGCCGACCGCATCGGTCAATTGGTTGACGAAGTCGTCGTGCACCTTGGCTCCGGCGATCACACGGCACGGTGCGGTGCAGTCCTGACCCGAGTTGTAGAACGCCATGCCCTTGAGCATCTCGACGGCCGCTTCGATGTCTGCGTCGTCGAAGATGATGACCGGCGCCTTGCCACCGAGTTCGAGGTGCACGCGCTTGAGCGTGTCGGCCGATGAGCGTGCCACGGCCTTGCCGGCGCCGACGCTGCCCGTGATCGAGATCATTGCAATGCCCGGGTGTTCGCTGAGCGCCGCACCTGCCACATGGCCCTGCCCGCACACCACGTTGAACACGCCGGCAGGCAACACATCGGCGGTGAGTTCCGCCAGGCGCAACACCGAGTAGGGGGTGAGCTCGGACGGCTTGAGTACCACGGTGTTGCCAGCAGCGAGCGCAGGGCCGAGCTTCCACGTGGCCATGTTGAGCGGGTAGTTCCACGGCGTGATCGAGGCCACCACACCGAGCGGGTCACGACGCACCATCGAGGTGTAGCCCGCCATGTACTCGCCTGCGGCCTTGCCTTCGAGGAAGCGGCAGGCCGACGCGAAGAAGCGCCAGTTGTCCTTGGTGAGATCCATCTCGAACTCGACGATGCCGATCGGCTTGCCGACGTTCTCGCACTCGATCTGCGACAGCTCATCGATGTTGTCGTCGATGATGTCAGCCACCTGGTGCAGCACTTCGCTGCGTTCCCGCGGCGTCAGGGCCGCCCATGCGGGAAAGGCCGTGTGCGCAGCCTGCACCGCTGCGTCGACATCGGCTGCACCCGACGCGGGCACCGTGCCGATCACCCCGCCGGTTGCGGGGTTCACCACCTCGTCGGTGGCGCCGTCGACGGCAGGTCGCCAATCGCCGCCGATGAAGTTCGAGTCGAGTGAGGAGAGCGTTGTTGCCATCTGCACAGAATGCCACGTCGACACCCATTGGGAGACCGATCATCGTCCCGATTGTTGCCAACAGATGAACCTGCGCTCAGCTGCTGTTCAACGCTGCTACCAATATGAGTATTGTTCGCCGAACATGAAATGCCAGCCTGTTTCTTCGTGCCCGTGCGGCTCGGTGGCACGATGACCGACACGGTCATCCAACTCGACCACGTCCGCAAGAGCTTCGGCGACTTCGTCGCGGTCGAACACGCCGACTTCGGCATCGACCAGGGCGAATTCTTCGCCATGCTCGGACCATCGGGTTGCGGCAAGACCACCACCCTGAAGATGATCGCCGGATTCGAGCAGCCCTCCTCGGGCAAGGTCCTGCTGAACGGCGCCGACGTCAGCCGGGTGCCGCCGTACAAGCGCAACGTCAACACCGTGTTCCAGCAGTACGCCCTGTTTCCGCACATGAGCGTGATCGAGAACGTCCGGTTCGGACCGAAGTCGAAGAAGCTCAACAAGTCCGACTACGAGGCCAGCGTCAAGCAGATGCTCGAGGTCGTGCGACTCACCGACTTCGCCGACCGCAAGCCGTCGCAGCTCTCGGGCGGGCAGCAGCAACGAGTGGCGCTGGCCAGGGCACTGGTCAACTTCCCCAGCGCCCTGCTGCTCGACGAGCCCCTCGCCGCACTCGACCTGAAGCTGCGCGAGGCGATGCAGTTCGAATTGAAGCGCATCCAGCGCGAGGTCGGCATCACGTTCGTGTTCGTCACCCACGATCAGGGCGAAGCACTCACGATGAGCGACCGCATCGCCGTGATGAGCGAGGGCCGCGTCGAACAGATCGGCACGCCCAAGGAGATCTACAACAGCCCGTCGTCGCTGTTCGTCGCCGGGTTCATCGGATCCGCCAATCTGCTCCCTGGTGAGGTGGTGAGCTCCGACGGCGACGACACCGTCGTGGAACTCGTCGCGGGCCACACCGTGCGCGCACGTACCGACATGAATCGCGCGGTCGGCACGCCGGTGTCGGTGATGCTGCGACCCGAACGCCTCACCGCAGCTGCCGAACCCCGCGACGAGGGACGCTCGATCGAGGGCGTCCTTGCCGACCTCGTGTTCCAGGGGGCGACCGCACGCATCGTGGTCCGTCTGAAGGACGACACCGAAGTGATCGCGAGCGTGATCACCGGCACCGAATTGCCGTTCCTCCTGCCGGGCAACACCGTGCATCTCACGTGGGAGCCGGGCACCGCCTTCCTCCTGTCCGGATGGCCTCGCCGACCGGGAGCCACTGCGAGTGACATCGACACCCTCGAAGCCCACGCCGACTGACCTGTCCAACTCAACCGACCGAAAGGCTGCAATGACCACGTCCCGCCCCAACCCACTCTCCTCCCCGTTCGGCATCGGCCGGTCCGGCCTGACCCGCCGCCAACTGCTCGCCCGCGCCGGCGCACTGGGAGCAGCAGGTATCTCGTTGCCGGCGATCCTTGCCGCGTGCGGCAGCGACGGCGGCTCGACCACGTCGGGTTCCACGCCCGGCACCGCGGCGGGAACCGGTGGCGGCGGGGGCAGCAGCGCAGGCGGGAGCCTGTTCTTCGAGAACTGGCCGTCGTACATCGACCCCACCGAAGATGGTCTGACCGGCACCGTCGACCGGTTCATGGAAGCCACGGGCATCGACATGCGCTACACCGAGGCCTACAACGACAACAACGAGTACTTCGCCAAGATCCAGCCGTTGCTCGGGCGCGGCGAGCCGATCGACCCGGACATCATCGCCCCCACGAGTTGGCTCGCGAACCGCCTGATCACGCTCGATTGGCTCGACAAGCTCCCGATCGACCAGGTCCCCAACGCCGCCAACCTGCGCGCCGACCTGCAGAACCCCTCGTGGGATCCCACCGGCGAGTACAGCCTCCCGTGGCAGACCGGGTTCGCCGGCATCGCCTACAACTCCGACGCCACCGGTCGCGAAATCACGAGCGTCGACGACCTGTTCGACCCCGAGTTCGCAGGCCGGGTCGGTGCGCTCACCGAGATGCGCGACACGATCGGCGTGATTGCGATGAGCCTCGGCATCGACATCTCCACGCTGTCGAGCTTCGCTGAGGCGCAGCCCGCCTTCGACAAGCTGCAAGAAGCAAAGGACTCCGGCCAGATCCGCCGGTTCCACGGCAACGACTACTTCGACGACCTGTCGAGCGGCAACCTGGCCATCACGATCGGCTGGTCGGGTGACGTGGCGGCCATCGCTCGCGACAATCCTGCCGTGAAGTTCGTGTTCCCCGAGAGCGGTGCGACGTCGTGGGCCGACACCATGGTGATCCCCAAGGGCGCGGCCAACGTCGACGCCGCTGCAGAGTGGATGAACTTCGTGTACGACCCGGTGCAGGCCGCGCAGATCACCACCTGGGTCGGCTACGTCTCGCCGGTGGCTGGCGTACAGGAGGAAGTCGAGAAGCTCGACGCCGATCTGGCCAACGACCCGCTCGTGTTCCCCGACGATGCAACCTTGGCGAACACCCAGGGCTTCGCATCGCTCTCGCAGGACGTCGAAGCCGAGTACGACGCCGCGTTCTCGGCGATCACCGGAGCCTGAGCAACGGATGAACGACACGGTCGAGGACGTGGGGGTCGGCCACGTCGGCGTGAGGCGCCCCGAGCTCATCGGGCTCGGGGCGCTCATCGGCGCCGGCGCGCTGCTGGTCGCGGTCGGCACCCGCATCCTCACCGGACCGCTGGCGATCGTCGCGCTCGCATTGGTGTTCGCCAGCATCCTGATGCTGGTGTTGGTAGCGATCACCGGCACGCCCGAAGCGCGCCGCAAACTCGCACCGTACGGGCTGCTGAAGCCCGGCATGTTGTGGCTGGCGCTGTTCTACCTGGCACCGCTGTTCACGCTGCTGCGCCTGTCGCTGTCGACGCTCCCGAGCCGATTCGCCGTCGAAGCCGAATTCGATTGGAACTTCGACAACTACGTCGATGCGTTCACCGACTTCGCGCCACAGTTCCAACGAGCGTTCATGTACGCCGGCATCGCCACCGTGCTCACGATCGCCATCGGCTACCCGTTGGCCTACGTGATTGCCTTCCGCGGGGGCAAGTACCGCACCCTGCTGCTGGGTCTCGTGGTCATCCCGTTCTTCACCTCGTACCTGATCCGCACCATCGCGTGGCGCAGCCTGCTGTCCGACCAGGGGATGATCGTCGACGGCATCCAGGCCTTCCGGCTCGACTGGGTACTCGAAACGCTGGGAATCATGGACGACGGCCGTCTGATCAACACCCCTGCTGCGGTGATCTTCGGGCTCACGTACAACTTCCTGCCGTTCATGATCTTGCCGATCTACGTGAGTCTCGAGAAGATCGACATCCGCCTGCTCGACGCGGCCAAGGACCTGTATTCGACCTCGACATCGGCGTTCGCCAAGATCGTGGTGCCACTGTCGTTGCCGGGCATCTTCGCCGGCACGTTGCTCACGTTCATCCCCGCAGCCGGCGACTTCGTCAACTCGCTGTACCTCGGCAGCCCGAACACCACGATGATCGGCAACTCGATTCAAGACCAGTTCCTCGTGCAGAACAACGTGCCCTTGGCGTCGGCGATGTCGTTCGTGCTGATGTTCATCATCACGGTGTTCGTCTTGATCTACAGCAAGTTCTTCGGCACCGAGGACCTGGCGTGATTGGTTGACCATGAGTGCACCATCCTCCACGGGCGGCAAGATCGCCCGCTTCTCGCTCAACGCATTCGCCGGCCTCGCGTTGGTCTACCTCTTCATCCCGATCATCTGGATCGTGGCGTTCTCGTTCAACAAGCCGAAGGGCAACTTCAACGTCGCGTGGCAGGAATTCACCCTCGACAACTGGGCCGACCCGTTCAGCGACGAAGCGCTCACCAACGCCTTCATCGAGAGCTTGAAGATCGCCGCGATCTCCACGTTGATCGCCACGATTCTCGGCTCGCTGATCGCCATTGCACTGTCGCGCTACCGCTTCAAGGGCAGTGGGCCGCTCAATTTCCTGCTGGTGCTGCCCCTCACCACACCCGAGATCGTGCTCGGGTCGTCGCTGGCCACGCTGTTCCTCGACTGGGACATCACCCGTGGGTTCACCACGGTCGTGATTGCCCATGTGATGTTCCAGGTCAGCTTCGTGGCGCTCACGGTGCGAGCCCGCGTGCGCGGCTTCGACTGGACACTGGAGCAGGCAGCGCAGGACCTCGGCGCTTCGCCGGCGCGCACGTTCTGGAAGGTGACGTTCCCGCTGATCCTGCCCGGCATCCTCGCCGCTGCGCTGTTGTCGTTCGCGCTGTCGCTCGACGACTTCATCATCACGCTGTTCAACGCTGGATCGTTGTTGACCTTCCCGCTCTACATCAACGGCAGCTTCCGGGTGAAGTTCCCGCCCGAGGTCAACGTGCTCGCCTCGGTGATCCTGCTCGTGAGCGTGGCGCTGATGCTCGCCGGCACCCTCTGGGGCGCGCGCGGGCGTCGCAAGTCCGCTGCATGAGGGGCCCTGTCATTGCATGAGCGGTCCCGTCGTCGGCCACCTGTTCGTCTACGGCACACTGCGACTCGGTGATGTGCGCTGGCACCTGCTGGAGCCGTTCGTGGTCGACGGCGGATGGCCCGACACCGTGATCGGCGAGTTGTTCGACACGGGCCTCGACTATCCAGCAGCGGTGTTCGGTGGTGCGGGCACGATCCACGGGCAGTGTTTCGCTCTGCTGGAGACCTCGCGGCGCCGGGCGCTCGAGGTGCTCGACGAGGTGGAGGGCGTGGTCGACGGCGAGTACGCCCGCGTGACGGTACGGACGGGTCGCGGCATCGACGCGTGGGCCTATGCGGGCGGCAGCGGCCTCGACCTCACCCCGATCACCTCCGGGGACTGGTTCGTGCATCGCCCGCCGCCGCCCGCCCCTCACCGATGAGCGAACCCAGCCGATCTGGGGGTGTGCCCGCTCATCGCAGGAGGGTCCTCGCTGCCTCTTGCGGCTGATCGAGCCGCGTGCGAACATGTGTTCGTGCCGATCGCTCCTCGCACGCTCGCAACGATCCTGCACGCCGACCTGGACTCGTTCTACGCGTCGGTCGAGCAGCGTGATGACCCAACGCTGCGCGGCAAACCGATCGTCGTGGGCGGCGGCGTGGTCCTCGCTGCCAGCTACGAAGCCAAGGCGTGCGGGATACGCACGGCAATGTCCGCAGGCGCGGCCCGGAAGTTGTGCCCACACCTGATCGAGGTGTCACCGCGGTTCGAGGCGTACACCGAAGCCAGCAGGGCGGTGTTCGACGTCTTCCGCGACACGTCGCCGATCGTGGAGCCGATGTCGATCGACGAAGCGTTCCTCGACGTGGCCGGATTGTGGCGCATCGCCGGCACCCCGACCGAGATCGCCACCTCACTCCGGGCGAGGATCGCCGCCGACGTGGGCCTACCCATCACGGTCGGCATTGCCCGCACCAAGTTCCTGGCCAAGGTGGCGAGCGCCGTCGGCAAGCCAGACGGGCTGCTCGTGGTGGAGCCGGATGGCGAACTCGACTTCCTCCACCCCCTTCCCATCCAGCGGCTGTGGGGCGTCGGCGCAATCACCGCGACCAAACTCCGCGACCGCGGCATCCACACCGTTGCCGACGTGGCCGCCATGAGCCCGGAAGCGTTGGTTGGCATCGTCGGCCGCTCGATGGGCCGCCAACTCCATGCGTTGTCGCACAACCGTGATGCACGTCGCGTCACCGCCGGCAAACGCCGTGGCTCGATCGGGTCGCAGCAGGCGCTCGGCCGGCGACGGCGATCACGCGACGAGATCGACGTGGTGCTGTGGCGCCTCGTCGACCGCGTCACCAGCCGGATGCGGCAGGCCGATCGCGTCGGACGCACGATCACCCTGCGCCTCCGGTTCGACGACCTCACGCGAGCGACGCGATCACACACCCTCGCTGAGCCGACTGCCGGCACCGCTGCCATCCATGCGACCGCTCACGCCGCTGCTCGACGCGGCGTGGCCGATCATCGAGCGGCGCGGCATCTCGCTGCTCGGGCTGTCGATCGGGAATCTCGACGACAGCGATGCCGTGCAGCTGATACTGCCCTTCGAGCGGCGCGATTCCGAGACCCTCGACACCGTGCTCGACGCCGTACGCGACCGGTTCGGAGGCCGTTCCCTCCAACGCGCTACAACGATGCGCGGCGACCCGGGCATCCAACTCCCGCTGCTCCCCGATTGACGGCGCTCCACCTCGCTCGAGTGCTGAGACCCCACCCGGTGCCAGCCAGGGTGGAACCGCCACCTACATTCGAGGCTCATGAGTGCACGTGAGCGATTGACCGGCCCCTCCAATCTCGGTGTGTGGTACTTCACCGACGCGATGACCGCCGGGCAAGCGGCCGAAGCGGCGGGCCGCATCGAATCGCTCGGCTACTCGACACTCTGGGTGCCCGACACCGTGGGTCGCGACCCGTTTGCCCACCTTGCATGGCTCGGGTCACAGACGGAGACACTTCAGTTCGCGACCGGCATCGCCAGCATCTTCTCCCGCCACCCCGGCCCGATGATGCAGGCTGCCGCCACCCTCGCCGAGCAGACCGGTGGCCGATTCGTGCTCGGGCTGGGCGTGAGTCACGAGCCGATGGTCGCGGGACTCCGCAAGCTCGACTACTCCAAACCCCTCACCCAGATGCGGGCGTACCTCGAGGCGATGGATGCCTCGCCCTACATGGCGGTGCCACCGGCCGAGACGCCAATCCGGCTGTTGGCGGCGCTCGGCCCGAAGATGCTGGAGCTGTCGTCGACCGGCGCTGACGGTGCGCACCCGTACTTCGTCACGCCGGAGCACACCGCCGAAGCCCGCGAGGCGATCGGGCCCGACAAGCTGCTGTGCGTCGAGCAGAAGGTGATCCTGTCCACCGACGCCGAGGCCGCCCGTGCCGCCGCCAACGTCCAGATCGACCGTTATGCGGGCCTGCCGAACTACCGCAACAACTGGAAGCGCATCGGCTTCACCGAAGAAGAGATCGAGCAGCGCGCCAACCGTTTCGTCGACCACGTGATCGTGTGGGGCGACGAAGACCGTGTGCCGCGCGGGCATCCAGGCCCACTACGACGCCGGCGCCGACCATGTGTGCATCCAGCCCGTGTCGACCGAGGGTCCAATCACGCTCGACTGGAACCTGCTCGAGGCCCTGGCGCCCGGATCGTGACCGCACGGGCGCGACGCCTGGTGCTCCGTGCGGATCCCGTCGCACAATCCGCAACCAGATCCGCACAGACGCAATACTCGAGGACGACTACGGTCGACGCATGACCGACTGGCAGCACGTTCGCTACGACGTCCCCGCCGAGCGGGTGGCGCGCATCACGCTCGCACGTGCCGAGATGGCGAACGCGCAGAACTACCAGATGATCTCCGAGGTCAACGAGGCCTTCGATGTGGCGGCACGCGACACCGAGATCCGCTGCATCGTGCTCGCCGCCGACGGCAAGCACTTCTCGTCGGGCCACGACCTGTCCGACCTCGACCCCGACATGGACGACCTCCACACGATCGGCACCCAGTGCCATTTCGATGCCGATGGCGCCGAGGGGTACATGGCCCGCGAGGCCGAGATGTACGTCGGCATGTGTTGGAGGTGGCGCAACATCTCCAAGCCGACCATTGCCTCCGTGCAGGGCAAGGTGATCGCGGGCGGTCTGATGCTCGTGTGGCCGATGGACCTCGTGGTCTGCTCGGAGGAGGCAACGTTCTCCGACCCCGTGGTGGCGTTCGGCGTGAACGGCCACGAGTACTTCACGCACCCGTACGAGGCGGGTGCGCGCCTGGCCAAGGAGATGTTGTTCACCGGTCGGGCGATCACGGCGCAGGAGGCGCTGATGCACGGGATGGTCAACAAGGTGGTGCCGCTCACCGAACTCGAATCGGCGACCCTGGAGATGGCAGCGCACATCGCTCGGCGCCCGATGTTCGGGCTCACGTTGGCCAAGCAGTCGGTCAACAACGCGCTCGATGCGATGGGCCAGTACACCGCCCTGCAGTCGGCGTTCGGCCTGCACCATGTGGGCCACAGCCACAACCGGCTCAAGTACGACTCGCTCGTTGACCCCTCCGGCATCGGCGTCATCCGCAACGAGGCCTGACGTCAGCCGAGGCGGTCGAAGATGTTGCGGGTGATCTGCTCGACGTCGCGGTCGCGTTCGGCGAGGCCCCAGATCCAGTCGGTGCATCCGCTGGTGATCACGGTGCCGCCCCCAGAGGTGACGAACGTGCCCAGCACGGCATGGCCGTGGGTGATCCGCTCGACCGCGGCGGGATCGCGAGTGTCGAACAAGCGCGACGCGATGAACTCGTCTTCGGCGGGTTCGTGCGGCGCCGGCGGTCTCGACGCCGTCGTTCGGCTGAAGTGAGCGGCGGGCGCGGTACCAAGGATCTCGAAATCGGTCGGCGTGCCATCGCTCCCGGTCGGATACGGCAGACCGTCGCGGTAGGTGAAGTCGCAGCCGTCGCACTCGTAGCCGACGATCGTGGCCGACGCACCGAGCAGGTCGCCGTAGTCGAGGCCCGTACCGTCGAAGATCCAGTGCTCGGGCCGGTGCAGCGTGTATCCGCCGGCGCCCTTGGTGGCCCGCTTGCCGATGCGGTGGTAGCCGCCGCGACTGAAGCTCACGCCGGTCATGTGGTTCTCGGGCCGATCGAGGAGGTGATCGGACCAGATGGTGGTCAGCTCCGCCTGGCGGTCGGTGTCGAACACCGGATCACTCTTGAAGAAGCCCTTGTAGCCAACCATCGTCGATGCCGGACCGGAGCCGGCGACGCCGCCCGTCGGGTCTTCCAGGCGCACCTGCCAGAAAGCGGTGTTGCCGGAGAAGAACACGGCATGGCCGCCGCGGGCGGTGAAGGCCTCGACGGTGTCGCGCATCGGCGCCGACCAGTACTCGTCGTGTCCGATCGACAGGTACAGCGAGTAGGGCGAGTCGGGTCCCAACAGCTCGGGGTGCTCCTCGAGATCGGCATTGGCGACGATGTCGATCTCGTAGCCCTCGCGTTCAGCCCACTCGATGAACGGCAGCGCCCAGTTCGGCCATCCGGCGGAGCCACCGTACGGCGACAGGCGGTTCATGCGTAGGTAGCCGACGTGACTGGCCGACTGCGGGTCGGGCGGGTGGATCGAAGTGACCCGCTGACCGGCACCTGGTGGCTTGGAGAGGTAGCCGGGCGCCATCGGGCGGAGCATCGACACCTGGGTGGCACCGGTGTAGAGGTTGCGGCCGCCGAAGTCGTTGTACGCGTGCCAGGTGTTGGTGTCGATCGCCCACAGGATCTTCGCCGTCGTGGTGGCGAGCGCGGGGCGCACGATGAAGAACGCACGGGTCTGACGCAGTTTGCCGTCGACGTCGATGGTCAGCAGCACCTCGTAGTAGCCCGATGGCCAGCTCGGCTCGACGCCGACGTCAGCCGCGACCGGCCAGTCGCAGCCGGTCTGCGACGCATCGGGCGGCGTGGGATGGTCGCCAGCCGGAATCCCGGACTCCTCGAACACCACGTTGCGAGTCGCACCGACCCTGGCAACCTCGACCGAGACGGGTCGCCCGCCTGCCGACGAGAGGTGCAGGGCCACTCGTTCTCCGGGCTCCACCGATTGCGGCCAGCAGTACCCGGTCACTGTCTCATACGCCATGGAAGCGACCCTACGCGGCCGACCCGAGACCGCCAACGATCGGGCAACGCGATGAGTCTTCGCGCGGACAGGTCGCGCGGAAACTCATCGCTCTACCCAACCCGCCGCAAGCGATGAGACTTCGCGCGGACAGGTCGCATGGAAGCTCATCGCTCGGCGGATGGCGGGATACGTTCGGGGTCGAGTGATTCACCTGCCTGCCACCGAATTCGTCGATCGCCCCACCGCCGGGCGCACGTTCGCCGGCACCCGACCGGTTCGCCTCGGCGACGTCGACGTGCGGGCCCGCCTGCGATTCGATGCGATCGCCCGCTACCTCCAGGACATCGCCACCGACGATGCCACCGACGCTCAACTCGGCGACGCCTTCGGCTGGGTGGTGCGTCGAACGATGATCGAGGTTCGCCAGGCCGCACGCCTCGACGAGCGACTCGACTTGATCACGTTCTGCGGCGGCACGGGTCGGAGTTGGGCGGAACGCCGGACCTCGATCGCCGGCGACCACGGCGCATCGATCGAAGCGGTGAGCCTGTGGATCCGGATCGACCCGTCGACCGGACGCCCCACCGGGCTCGGCGACGACTTCATGTCGGCCTTCGGCGAGGCGGCCCGCGGCCGCGACGAGTGTCATCTCGTGTCCGGTTGCCGGCACCGCCACCTGACGCCGATCGGCGACCGTGGCCGATCCGTCGAGTCGACATCGATCCACTCGGCCACGTCAACAACGCAGCCCAGTGGGCGATGGTCGAGGAGACGTTGCCCATCGATCGGTCGCGGCGCGGCGTCGCGGAGATCGAACACCTCACGCCAGTCGAGCGCCGATGACCCGATCGAGCTGAGGACGTGTGCGCCAATCGGGAGGCGTGAGCTCGTCGTGGTTGACGACAGCGATGCCACACTCACCGCCGCACGCTGGACGCCCGCATCGTGAGCGCCACCGCAGGTGTCATCTGCCTTCAGGGTGGCCGCGAGCTCACCGCCGCCGTGCGACGAGATGGACCATACGGTGCTCGCACGGGTGACCGGTTCGATCGTGGTGCTCGCCGGTGCCGCCCGCCCAGGCTCCGACTACGCCGGGGCGTCTGCTCGAACGGTCGCCCACTATGGCCGGCTCGGCGCCGTCGTCGAGGTGGCGCCCGATCCACGCGACCGCCACGCTTCGACGATCGCTGCACTGCACGACGACGTCGGACTCGTGGTGCTGCCCGGTGGATCACCCGGCGGGCTGCTCGATGCGCTCACGATGCGTGGACCTGTTGGTGGTCCGAGCGTGGCCCAGCGGCTGATCGAGCTGTGGGAGGGCGGCACCGCAGTGTCGGGCGCCTCTGCAGGGGCGATGGTGCTGTGCGCCCGCACCGCCACGCCCGACCGATCCACCGCTGTCTCCGGTGGGCTGGGGCTGGTCGACGGCATGGCGATCCCGCACTGGTCGCCGGGTTCCGAGCGCCGATGGTCGCTGCCCGACACCCTGCTCTGGGGACTCCCCGAGTGCGGTGGTGTGATCATCGACGGCGACACCACGATCGCCGTCGGCCAGGGCGACGCCTCCATCCGCGTCGACGGCACCTGGTCCACCCTCCCCCGCTGACGCTCACCGTGGGTTCCCGCAGCCCGGGTCTCGGGGAACAGGCGTGGGTTCCCGCAGCCCGGGTCTCGGGGAACGGCGTGGGTTCCCGCAGACCCGGGCTCGGGGGGTGGTCAAGATGACACCTACGCTGCGCGGATGGGGCACGCACCGACCGACCGACCGAACAACGTGATCGTGGTGCTGCTCGACTCGCTGAACCGGCACATGCTCGGCGCCTACGGCGGCACCGAATTTGCCACGCCGAACCTCGATCGATTCGCACGTCGAGCATCGCAGTTCACCAACCACGTGACGGGGTCGCTGCCGTGCATGCCCGCACGCCACGACATCCTCGTCGGCGCACTCGACTTCCTCTGGAAGCCGTGGGGCTCGATCGAGCTGTGGGAGGAATCGATCACCGCATCGCTGCGCCGCGCCGACGTGGCCACCATGCTGGTGTCCGATCATCCGCACCTGTTCGAGACCGGCGGCGAGAACTACCACGTCGACTTCGACGGGTGGGACTACGTGCGCGGCCACGAGGGCGACCCCTGGAAGACCTACGCCGACCCCAGTGCCTACGGTGCGCCCACCCTCACCGCCGACGGCCGGCCGCTCATCACCAACGCGGCCGACGGAGGCTGGTTCCTCCGAGATCAGCTGGGCATCGCCGACCGATCGTTCGGCCACCGCCACTACGACGACACCCGCACGTGGTTTCGCACCGAGGACGACTTCCCCGGTCCCCGCACGATGGCCACCGCCACCAGTTGGCTTCGTCACGCCAGCGCAGCGCACGACCGCTGGATGCTGTTCGTCGACGAATTCGATCCGCACGAACCGTTCGACACCCCCGAGCCGTGGGCGTCGATGTACGACGACGACCCGCTGACCGCCGACGAACTCGAGACGGGCCGGCTGGTGTGGCCGCCCTACCTGGTCGGCGGTACCTCGACCGGCAAGATCACCGAACGCCAGGGCCGCCAGATCCGCAACAACTACGGCGCCAAGCTGTCGATGATCGACCATCACTTCGGCAAACTGCTCGACGAACTCGACGCTCAGGACCTGTGGGACTCCACCGCGGTGATCGTGTGCACCGACCATGGCCACTACCTGGGCGACATCCGAGCCGCGGGCGCTCCCGGCGACGAGGCCACCGACATCTGGGGCAAGCCGGCGATTCCCCAGTTCGAGCCGCTCGGCCACACACCGCTGATGATTCACTGGCCGGGCGCCCCACGGCGCATGGTCGATGCGCTCACCACCAACGTCGACATCAACGCCACGATCGCCGAGGCGTTCGACGTGCAGGTCGCCCACCGCACGCACGGGCACTCGATGGTGCCGCTGCTGACCGGGGTGAGCACCTCGATACGCGACTGGGCCATCGGTGGGGTGTATGGCAACTGGGTGCAGGTCACCGATGGCCGCCGCAAGTACGCACGCGCACCGGCCGAGGCGAACGCGCCACTGTCGATGTGGTCGAACCGCTGGTCGACGATGCCCGTCCACAAGGGCTTGGAGGACTACATGGCCTTCCCAACGCCGGATCGGCGGGCGGTGCTCGACTTCATGCCCGGTTCAGAGGTGCCCGTGATCCGTCAGCCGTTCGAAGCGGGCGACACCGTTCCGTTCTGGGCCGGCGGTGCCCGCAACGTCGGGCGTCACCACCTCTACGACCTCTCGGTGGATCCCGACGAAACCGAGAACCGTCGCGGCGAGTCGAGCGTCGAGGGCGAGATGATCGACCTGCTGCGCACCGCGCTCGTCGAGGTCGAAGCCCCCGACGAGCAACTCGCTCGACTCGGCATCACCTGAGCCCGGGCCACTCCTGCCGCCTCACGAGCTCCGGCGCAGTGGCGACGTACACGGTGCAGGCCGACTCTCCCCCCGTGTAGTGGTTCGGGAAGGACACGACGTGGGCGACGACTCGTGCGAACGACTCACGCATCAGCGTCTCGAAGGTCGAATCGGGAGGGTCGTCCGACCAGAGCGCGAACACCCCGCCGGGCTTCAGTTGCTCGAACACCCGACCGAAACCGGCGGGGCCGTAGAAGCTCTCGTTGCCGGTGTGCAGATGATGACTCGGCGTGTGATCGATGTCGACGAGGATGGCGTCGAAGCGGCGCTCGGCGCGGTTCGTCATCCGCACCGGTCTCGAGACCACCGTCGACCAGCGCGAAGAAGTCGCCCTGGCGAAGTGTGCAACGGCTCGTCGTCGACGAGTTGCGTGCCGAGGGGCACGAGCCCGTCGCGATGCCACCCGATCACCTCGCCGAGCACCTCGATCACCTGGAGCCGGGCGACACGGTCGTCGGCCAGCGCGGTCACCGCGGTGTAGCCGAGCCCGAGGCCGCCGACGACCACGTCGAGCGCATCGCCCTCGCACGCCGCCAGCCCGAGGGTCGCAACCGCTTCCTCGCTGGCGGTGAACAGGCTCGACATCAAGAACTCGTCGCCCAGCTTCACCTCCCAGACGTCGACCTGCAGGAACGGCTCCAGTCGGCGTCGGAGACTGATGTCGCCGAGCGGAGTGGTCTGGTGATCGATCTCTTCGAAGGCCCGGCTCATCCGGCCACCCTCGCACGCATGCGGCTCCCGGACGCGACAGAACCCCCACCTGTGTCACGGAGCACCACGGGTGGGGGTTCTGTTCAGAGAGTCGGCAAGGAGGCGTCAGCCTTCGGCGGAGGCGTCTTCGGTGGCGGGCTCCTCGGCGACGGTGTCTTCGGTGGTGGCTGCGTCCTCAGCCGAGTTGACCACCAGGGCAGTGACCATGCCGAACATGCCGGTGTCACGCTCGACGTGGGTGAGGATGTGGCAGTGCCAGACCCACACACCGGGGTCGACGGCCTGGAAGATCACCGAGTAGCGCTCGCCCGGCGCGACGTTCACGGTGTCGGCCCAGTACGGGAAGTCGAGCGCGATGCCGTCCTTGGCGTACACCAACTGCGGGAACTGGTGCTGGTGCATCGGGTGCGCCGTCAGACCCTCGTTGTAGTAGTCCGCAGCAACCCAGTCGCCTTCGTTGAGCACGATCGGCTCGGTGCCGGGGAAGCTCTTGCCGTTGAGGGTGAGCCCGATCGTGCCGGCGTCGTTGAGCACCATCGGCATCTCCACGTCGGGCTCGAAGTCCTCGGGGATCGTGACACCGCTGACCGTCATCCCACGGGGGTACGGGCGGTCGCCGATGCGGAATGCAGCGAACATGCCGTTGACCACCGAGATCTGCGAGTGCAGGTGAGCGTGGTACATGCCGATCGACGTCGCGGTCGGCAACGAATTCGTAGGTGAAGGTCTCACCGGTGCGGATCGGTTCCTGCGTGAACGGTGACACACCGTCCATGTCGTTCGGTGTGCGGATGCCGTGCCAGTGGATGTCGGTGCCCATCGGCGTGTTGTTGGTGAGTTCCACCTGCACGTTGTCGCCGACGTCGACGATGATCTGGGGGCCGGGGACCTGGCCGTTGTAGGCCCAGGCCTCGACGGTCTGGCCGGGAGCGACCTCCCAGTCGATGATCGACGCTTCGAGGGTGAACTTCTTGGTGCCGTCGGGCAGGATCTCCGGCTCCAGGATCTGGTTGCCCTTGCCCTCGGTCTCGGCTGGGAAGGCGAGCATCGAGTCGATCATGATCTGGTCCATCTCGTCGGCGTTGAAGTCCGGCGAGTTGTGGTCATGGCTGTCGCCGCCGCTGGCAACCTCGGTGCCTGTGGCCGATCGCCGAGATCTCGAGCGGTGCGACCATGCCGGACTCGGCGTGGCCGGCGACGGTGCAGTAGAGCTCATAGGTGCCCTCGTCGAGGGTGCCGAGCGCCAGCGTGGCGTTCTCACCGGTGTTGAGCATCGGGGTTTCGGCACCGGTTTCACGGACCGCCACATTGTGCTGCTGGCTGCCGTTGTTGGTGACGAGCAGCGACACGTCGCCGGGCTGGGCGGAGAGCTGGCCGTCGATGGAGAACTCCGACAGCGTCAAGCCGAGCGTGGTCGGTGCTGCAGCTGCTGCGCCACCCCCGCCGTCGTTCTCGTCGCGCAGCAAGCCGATGAGGCCAATGATGACCACGGTGGCCACCAACGCGATCAAGAGGCCGGCCATGCCGACGAAGACAAGCCCGCCGGTGGAGTTGTTGCTGGAGCCGCCGTCAGGCGAACTCGGGGCAGCAGGTTGGTCGAGAACGGTCACGCAGGTGCTCCAATCGTGGTGAATGTGTTGCGCAGCCTCGCAGCCCAAAGGGGGAGGCCTTAGGGCCATAGGTCCCTTTCGATCAAGTGACGGAACCAACGGTGCTCTACGGTCGACGCCGTGCACATCGGCGTCGAGATCTTCCCCACTGACCAGACCATCGGAGCCATCGAGCTCGCACGGGAGGTGGAGGCCCGTGGATTCGAGTCGCTGTGGTTCCCCGAGCACTCCCACATACCCACTCGCCGAACAACACCATGGGGTGGCCGAGAGGGTGCGCCGCCACTACCTGAGTTCTACTGGCGCACGTTCGACCCGTTCGTGTCGCTCGGTGCCGCTGCTGCGGTGACGACCACGCTGAAGCTGGCCACGGGCATCTGCCTCGTGGCGCAACGCGATCCAATCCACACGGCCAAGGAGGTCGCCAGCGTCGATGCGCTGTCGAACGGACGATTCCTGTTCGGTATCGGCTACGGCTGGAACAAGGAGGAGATGGCCCAGCACGGCACCGCGTACGGCGAGCGTCGAGAGATCCTGCGCGAGAACATCCTGGCGATGCAGCAACTCTGGACCAACGACGAGGCTTCGTTCGACGGTGCCCACGTGCAGATCGAGCCGAGCTGGTCGTGGCCGAAGCCCGCCCAGATGCCGCACCCGCCGGTGATCCTCGGCGGCGACGCCGGCCCGAAGACGGCGGCCCACATCGCCGAGTTCTGCGACGGCTGGATGCCCATCGGTGGTCGCCATGCGCTGGACAAGTGGGACGAGGTGCGCGCAGCGTGCGAACGCATCGATCGCGATCCGGCGACGGTGGAGCTCGGCGTGTTCGGCGCGCCTGCCGACGAATCCAAGCTGACCGACCTGGCCGCCAAGGGCGCCAAGCGTGCGGTGTTCGGCTTGCCACAGGGCCCACGCGACGAGGTGCTGGCTGCGCTCGACGAGATGGCCCCGCTCGTGGACACCATGCGCACCGCGTAGGCGCCAAGCCCACGAGAGCGTCGCCCGCCGACCGATGAGCCAACACACCACATGGGTGGGGTTCGATCGTCGCTGAAGCCGACGCATCGCTGCGCGATGCTGGCCCGGCTCGCTTCGGGGTCACGCAGCTCTGACGTCACCGAAACACGCACGACACCTCGCTCGCTCATGATGTCGACGTGGCCCCTGAGCAGCAGTTGATCATCGCCGTCGAACACCCGAGCCTGCATGGCCTTCTCGGGAGGTTCCTCCAGAAGCTTCGCGACGAGCGAGGCTGCCATCGAGAGGGTTCGAACCGGGGCCGCAATCCGTACCCCGAGCTGATCGACCGGCTCGGAGCGCCAGCGATGATGCGCCTCGGTGTGATGCACGACGGGCAGTTGATCGCTGTTGCCGCCGTGGACAACGACGGCGCGGTGGCACTCGCCGTGGTCGAGGAGTTCCGACGGCGGGGTGTCGGCAACGACCTGATGGAAGTGATCATCGAACGGGCAGCGGCAATCGGCTACCCGCCGCTGCATCGCTTCACCTCGCCGTGTGCCAGATTGGCCGGGTGACGATCAACGAACCCACTGACGCATCGACCGACCACGAGTGGGAGCTCGTCGTCGACGGGATCGACTTCGGGGAAGGACCACGTTGGCACCTCGGTCGCCTCTGGTTCAGCGACTTCCATCAGGGAACGATCTCGTCGGTCGGCCACGACCGTCGCCGACGCATCGAGGTGGAGTGGGATGGTCGGCCATCGGGGCTCGGCTGGCTGCCCGATGGGCGTCTGCTGTTCGTGTCGATGCTCGATCAACGGGTGATGCGCCGTGAGCATGACGGCACGATCGTGGAACACGCCGATCTCGTCGGCATCGCCACGGGACCGTGCAACGACATGGTGGTCGGCTCGCAGGGCAACGCCTACGTGGGCAATTTCGGCTTCGACTTCGAAGCAGGCGCACCACCGCAGGCGGCCACACTCGCCATCGTGTGGGCCGATGGCACGGTGACCGCAGCCGCCGACGACCTCCACTTCCCGAACGGGTCGGTGATCACCGAGGACGGCTCGACCCTCATCGTCGGTGAGAGCATGGGTGCCCGATTCACGGCGTTCACCATCACCATCGATCGGGGGCTCACCGATCGACGTGTGTGGGCGGACGTTCCGAGCATGGCCCCTGACGGTTGCTCGATCGATGGGGAGGGTGCCATCTGGTTCGCCGATGCCCTCGGCCGACAGGTCGTGCGGGTACGTGAGGGCGGCGAGATCACCCATCGACTTCCCACCCCCGACAACGTGTACGCCTGCATGTTGGGCGGTCCCGATGGCCGGCTGCTGTTCGCCCTCACGGCAGCTGGCTCCCACCCCGACCAGAGTGCCGGCACCGCCACCGGCGCGCTCTGGCAGACGCACGTCGACGTCGGCCGCACGGCGCACTCACGACCCTGACACCGGCTCGCAAACGCCGGCCGAGGAGCAGTGCGCTGCTGCTTGGACACCCGCACGACACCACGCAGCGTTTGCGCCCCAATCGTTGCGATCACAACTTACTGCCGCTACATTCGTTGCTATGACAACTATCTCCTCCGCAACACTTCCCCTGGCGACCGGCACCTGGACAGCAGACCGCTCGCACACCACGGTCGGCTTCGTGGTCCGCCACCTCGGACTCTCGAAGGTACGCGGGCGATTCGAGGGTGTCACCGCGAACCTGATCGTCGGCGAGGATCTCGCCACGAGCTCGGTCACCGCAGAGATCGACATGAGCACGGTCAAGACCGGCAACCCCGACCGTGACGCCCACCTCACCTCGAGCGACTTCTTCAACGCCGAGACCAACCCGACGATGACCTTCCGCTCCACCGGCATCGCTGGCAGCACCGACGGCGCCGAATTCACGATGACCGGCGACCTCACAGTCAACGGCATCACCAAGCAGGTGGAACTCGACGTGGAGTTCTTCGGCACCTCGGTGTTCCCGATGGATCAGTCCACCCGGGCCGGGTTCAGCGCGACCGGCACCATCAAGCGCAGCGACTTCGGCATCAACTTCAACGCTCCGGTCGGCGCCGACAAGGTGATGATCTCCGACAAGGTCGCACTCGACCTCGACGTCCAGCTCATCGCCCCCTGACCACACAACCAGCCCGTTGGACTGCGTGATGAGCCAAGCGACCGCATGCGGTCGCTTGGCTCATCGTCGCGTACGACGGCACGGCTCAGGTCAGACGACCTTCATCCCGTACATCTCGCCGAGCGGGTCACTGATCAGTTCGAGGCGTTCACCGTCGGGGCCCATGAAGTAGATCGACGTGTCTCCGACCAAGTGGATCGGCACACCTGCGGCTTCCAACTTGGACTTGAGACGCTCCCAGTTCTCCCTCGACACCGAGATGGCGAGGTGGTGATGGCCACCGAGCACTTCGGCGTACTCCTCCAGACCCAGCCCCGGAAAGTCGAAGAACGCCAGCGCGTTTCCGTTGCCGATGTCGAAGAAGAAGTGCGTCGAGCCGACATAGTCGCGGTTCTGGAACAGTTCGGTCAGCGGGAACTCGAGCAGCCCCTGGTAGAAGTCGATGGTCCGCTCGAGGTCCGACGAGATCAACGCCTGGTGGTGCACACCACGGGCCGACGAGGCCGGGCGATCCTCCGGCGCGAGCATGTGCTTGGCGCGCATCTTGGCCCACTCGTCGTCGCGATCGGGGTGGTCGCCGTCGTGCGCAGTTCCGAAGTGGAGGTCATTGCTTGCCATCACAACATTCTGCCACACGTTCAGTCGACTACGACACCCCGTGCACCGCGAGTTCCGAGCCTGGTCCGACAACTGACCACCGCAGCATCGACGGTGCGATGGCCGACCATGACGGCCGGGCCGATGGTGAGCGCAACCACCACGGTGCCGAGCCCGATCGGGCCGCCGAGCGCAAACCCGACGACCAGCAGGCTCACTTCGATGGCCATCCGGAGCCGTGGCTCCGGTCGGCCGGTGCGATCCGACACCGCAAACGCCAGCAGTTCACCAGATCCGGCCCCGAGGCCGGACACGATCAACGCCCCTGCGCCGATGCCCACCACGAACACCGCGGCCACGTGGATGACCAGCGCGATCGCCAGCGCGTCGGGTGGCTCGACGCCACCGAGCAGCGTCACGACCATCTGCATGGCCGGGCCGATGATGAGCGGCGAAACGACGGTCCCGGGACCTGGGCGATGGCCCAGCACCCAGGCAACCCCGATCATCGAGCCGACCACGAGCCACACCGCCACCGTCAATGGCAGACCGGCGCGCATGCGGACTGCTCCGATGAAGACATCGAGCGGGCCCGGTCCGAGCCCGCTCCACAACATCACCCCAACGCCGGCGGCGATCACCAGCGAGCCCCACACCAGGAGCCCGAGCCGCGCCGAGCCACGAAGCATCCGCTCGGTCGGTTCGTTCGCGATCACCGCGGCGACGGCGCCGGCACGGCTCCACGCAGGCAGGCGGGAACGCACGACGACCGGCGCGACATCCGGCGCGCCGGGACGCGACTGGTCGATGACGGCGAAGCTCACACCCGAGTATCGGGGGGCCGCTGCACTTCTCCAGCAGGACAAGCAGTGCCGTCCGACACATGGCCGACGCGGCGATCAGTGCGAGTCAGCGCTCGAGATGACGCAACACTGCGTCGAGGGCCAGCAGGTAGCTGTCCGGACCGAACCCGGCAACCACTCCGAGGCACACGGCACTGACCACCGAGGTGTGGCGGAAGGCTTCGCGCGAGTGGATGTTCGAGAGGTGCACCTCGACCACCGGAGTCTCGATCGAAGCAATCGCATCGCGGCAGAGCGATGCTGTAGTGGGTGTACGCACCCGGATTGAACACCACCCCGTCGGCGCCGGTTCGAGCACCATGGAGTGCGTCGATCAGGGCTCCTTCGGAGTTGCTCTGCACGTCGTCGATCTCGACACCGCGCTCGGCCGCGGCGCCACGGATCGACGCAACGATGTCGTCGAGCGTGGCCGAGCCGTACACGTCGACCTCTCGCGTGCCCAGCAGGTTCAGGTTCGGGCCGTTGAGCACCAGGATCCGACGCGTCATCTCCGAAGGTTACGCCCCCGGACAATCCGAGTGTCAGACCCTCGACTCCACTTCGCGCAGGGTCGGTGTGAGCGTGCTGGACGCAGTTGACCGACACCCACCAGGAAGGGGCCCGTCTGACATGGCAGGCTGAGGCGATGTCCGACACCGACGCGATCGACCTCGCACTGCTGATCCTGCGCTGCGGGGTGGGAGCGGTGATGCTCGCCCATGGCATCAACCACGTCCGGCCGAACATCGACGGCACCGCCAGCTGGTTCGGATCGATGGGTATGAAGCCCGCCAAGTTGCACGCCTGGCTCGCAACCGTGACCGAGATCGTCGGCGGGGTGCTGCTGATCGTCGGTCTGCTCACGCCGTTCGCCGCTGCGGCCGTGGTCGGCGTGATGTTCGTGGCCTGGGCGATCAACCACCGCGGCAACGGATTCTTCATCTTCCGACCGGGTGAAGGCTGGGAGTACGTGATGACGCTCGGCATCGTCGGGCTGGCGATCGGAGCGATTGGACCGGGCGCCTGGTCACTCGACGAGGCGGTCGACCTCAACGAGCAGTTCGTTGGCTGGACCGGGCTCCTCATCACTGCCATCGGAGGAATCGGAGGCGGCGCTGCACTGCTTGGTGCGTTCTGGAGGCCGAGCGCCGATTGACGCACGCAGGTCGGCCGTCGTTCACCGTGACGGCGGTGCGGGCAGTGCTGGTGGCACGCTCCCACCGATTCGAGAGACCCCATGAAAGATCTGACCTACAAGGCACTGACGACGATTGCCGGCCTCCTCGCCGCGTTGGTGGCACGCAAGATCGTGTCGGCGCTGTGGCGCAGCGACGTCGAGACACCGCTCAACCCCGTTGATCGGCGCATCTCGTGGAACGAGGCGCTTGCGTGGGCACTTGCCACGGCGGTCGGCGCCGCGGTGGCCCGAACGATCGCTCTGCGCGGCACGGCCGCTGGTTGGGAGATGGCCACCGGCGAGACCCCTCCCGGCGTTCAAGCCTGACCGAGGGGCCCACGGCGCCCGGAACGACGTCATCCGACGGACAGCACGCAGATCACCGATTCAGATGAGCGGTTCGCCGGCAACGCTGAACGTGGGACTCAGGTGCGAGGTGTCGTTCCAGCACCGAACGATCCACTTCGCGCCGTCGACGACGAGATGGGAGATCGACGCGTTGTTCGCCCCCGTGAACGCGAACCCGCTGGAGCCGGTGGCGATGTTCAGGATCTGGCCGATCACACCGCCGTGCACCACCGCCACCACCAACTGATCGGGATGATCGGCAGCGATCCGCTCGATGCCGCGTCGCACCCGGTTCTCGAACTGGTGGGCCGGTTCGCCGCCGGGGATCACGTCCCAACGCTGCTCGACCATCATCTGCTGCGCGACCGGATCACCGTCGGCGATTCGCTTGCGGAACTCGCCGCCCTCCCAGTCGCCGAGAAACACCTCACGAAGGTCGGCCACCACGATCGGCTCCAGCCCGAGCCGCTCCACCAGCGGCGCTGCGGTCTGCACGGTGCGCTGCAGCGTGGTCACGTACACCGCAGCGATCGGCTCGCCGGTGTCGACCAGGCGATGGGCAGCGAGACGCGCCTGCTCCACGCCTTCGGGAGCCAGCGGCGGGTCGCCGTGCCCGTCGACCAGGTCGAACGTTTCGCCCTCGACATGGGGGGCCGACGCGCCGTGGCGCACGAGCAGGATTTCCGTGGCGCCCGGAGGCGCGAGGAATCCGGTCTGGGCGAAGGCTCTGGGGACGGGGGTCTCAGCCATCCCCGGAACCTAGCCACCACCCTCACGCCACCAGGCCCCCAAACCCGTTTGCGTTGCATTTTCAGTGGATCGGGTCACCGAAAATGCAACGCAAACGGGGTTGGCGCGGGACGGGGCCATGCTGGAGCGGCAAGACTGACGCGGTGAAGGCATTGAACTCGCGTCCGATCGACACCGTCGATCTCCTGTCGCTGCCGGCCTTCGTCGGCTCGATGGTGTGGGAGGCGCGTGTGCTCGCACGCCGCGAGCAGCGCGAGTTCGGCGATCTCCGAAGCGCCACTGCCGAGCAGCTCGCCGACCCGGCGCTGCCACCGGATCCGCTGGTGCCCGTCGGCTACGAGCGACGAGACACCACCGCGAGCCTGGCGATGCTCGCCGGCAATGTCACGGTCAATCTCGCGATCGCCGGCGTGGTGGGGGCGATGGGCCGCGCCGTGTACAAACGCCGCATCGTCGACCTCGGCGCCACCAAGTGGTCGCTGCCGATCGCGATGGTGGCCTGGGACTTCCTCTACTACTGGGACCACCGGTGGATGCACGAGGTGCGCCTGTTCTGGGCCAACCACGTGAGCCACCACTCGAGCGAGCGCTACAACCTGTCGACGGCGCTTCGCCAGCCGTGGTCGGGCATCCTCACGTCATGGGTGTTCCTGCCGATGCCCCTGCTCGGGATCCCCGCCCACCACGTGGCCAAAGCAGCACAGCTGAACCTGCTGTATCAGTACTGGATCCACACCGAGGCGATCGACCGACTGCCGAGGCCGATCGAGGCGACGTTCAACACGCCGTCACACCATCGGGTGCATCACGGCGCCAATCCGCAGTATCTCGACAAGAACTACGGCGGCATCCTCATCGTGTGGGACCGCCTGTTCGGCACGTTCGAACCCGAGGTGCGCCGCATCAAGTACGGACTCACCAAGAACATCGACACGTTCAACCCGATCCGTATCGGCTACCACGAATTCGCCGCCATTGCGCACGATGTGCGCCACGCCTCCGGCTGGCGCAACAAGCTCGGCCACGTGTTCCGCCGCCCAGGCTGGCAACCCGCCACCTGACGACATCCGGGTCTCCCAACCACGTTTGCGTTGCAGTTTCGGTGGCCCACCCCACCGAAACTGCAACGCAAACGGAATGGGGAGGGGCGGGTGGGTCAGGCGGCGTACTGCGAGAGCACCAATGCCGGGAGTGCGCCGGGATCGAGGTCGGCCGGGTTGTAATCGCGCCGGAACGTCGCCAGATACCGCGAGCGGCCCTGCACGATCCACGGCGGAACTCGAGGACGAGCGGCCTCGCCCTGCGAGGCGAGCAGGATCCGTTGCATGCGGTCGACCGCCCGATGGAAGTGGAGCTGCGAGCGCAGCGAACCTGCAACCCGATGGGCATGGCCGCCTTCCAGGTGCTCGTACACGTCGAAGGCCACCGTGCGGTGCTCGATCTCCTCGGCAGCGTGCCACGCCCACAACTCCTGCCAGGTTCCCGACCCTGCGGGCGCACGCTCGCCTGATTCGGCCTCGGCGAACATGGTGATCGCCATCGCGCAGGTCATGGCTTCGAACCCCTCGGCATACGTGAGGTTGAATCGACGCGACTTGGAGGCGCTGAACCGGCGGTAGTCGGCGTCGAGGCGATCTTCGACGGCTTGCAGTCGTGCCGCCACGTCGGCACCGAGTTGGCGCTTGATCATCTCGTTGACACGGCGATGGTTCTGGAAGTGCTGCGCCTCTTGGCCGATGAAGGTCTTCACGTCGGCAGCGAGGCCCGGATCGGTGATGTCGTCACCGATCGACCGATACGTGCGGATCAAGTACGGCTCGAGGTACGGCATCGTGAGCGAGAAGGCAACCAGATACGTTTCGCGAGCGATGTCGACGCCCGGCAGCACGTTGTCGAGTTCGTCGGGGAACTCGAACTTCACCTTTCGAACCGTCATGTCGTGCGGGGTGACGCTCATGCGGGCACGGTAGCCGCAGCCAGATCGAAGCGCTCGTCCGGCTCCGACAGTTCCGCACACACGATCTCCGTCAGTTCGACGAACGCCATGGCCGCCGGCGACAGGGTGCGTCCAGCACGCCAGGCGATCGACACCTGCCGGCCCGGAATCGGCGGATCGAGCGGATGCAGCTCGGTTCGAGGGTCTTCCGGCTCGGTACACAGCAGTGGCATCACCGCCACGCCCATCCCGGCGCGCACCATCGCCGCCACGGTGCCGTTGTCGTTTGACCGGAACACATAGCTCGGGTCGAGGCCGGCCAGCCGGAGCCCCGCCTCGTTGAGCAGTTGGCACGAGTTCGGGTGTTGACCGATCAGCGGTTCGTCCGCGAACGCGTCGACGGCCACCGGCCCGGGTGGAAACTGCCCCGGACGCGCGATGAGCACGAACGGATCGGTCAGGAGCAGCGTCGACTCGAAGCCCGATTCCGCTGGCGGAGCAACCTCGCCAACCACGAACGACACCTCGGTCTGGCCACGTTCGAGATGCTCCTCGAGGTCTTCATCGACGTCGGTTTCGAACAGCTGCACCTCCACCGTCGGGTACTGCAGTCGGAATCGGCCGAGCACCATCGGCAACACCGCCGACGACACGCTCTGGAACGTACCGATCGTGAGCCGCCCGGACGGGCCAGCGCGAAAGCGGTCGAGGTGATCGACGAGCGCATCGACGCGGGCCAGCAGGTCGCGCCCGCCCCGCAGCAACTCAGCGCCGAACGGGGTGAGTTCCACGGCTCGTGGTCCGCCGGGGCGATCGAACACCTTCTCGCCCATGGCCCGTTCGAGCGAGGCAATCTGCTGGCTCACCGCCGACTGGGTGTAGCCGAGACGCTCGGCAGCGCGGGCGAACGTGCCCTCCGTGGCGACGGCGTCGAGCGCCAGGAGGTGTCGCAGATCGAGGTCACGAATCGCCATGGCGTAATGATAAGCGGCGCTGTTGCTCAGTAGTCAGAATCATCGCTGTTCATGTGGCTCCGGCGGTCATACCGTGAAGCCATGAGCTCGCTCGACCGTATTGCCATCACCATCGACCGGGAAGGTGTCGAGGCCCTCGACGCCGAGACCGTGGCCGCCGTACTCGCCCTCGCTGCGGCCGGCGACACCTCCCCGACCCTCGCCGAAGTGTTCGCTGACGGCGCCGAGCCGGCACCCGTGCGCGAGCGCGCCTTCGGCCTCCTCGCCATGCAGATCGTCTCGGGGCGCCGCCAGCGCTTCGAGTTCACCCTCGCCGCCTGACGACCCGGGCCGCCCGATCCGGGCCGCCGGATCGCAGCCTCGCTGGGGCCGGTCGCGGACCACTCCCTAGAGTCGTCGAGATGCAGCAGTTCCACAGCAAGGTCGCGGCGATCACCGGAGCGGGGTCCGGCATCGGCCGGGGCCTCGCACTCGAACTCGCCAACGCCGGTTGCCACGTGGCGCTTGCCGACATCGATGACGCGGCGATGGCGGACACCGTGGCGCTCATCGAGCAGTCCGCCGGTACCAACGGCGCCGTGAAGGTGTCTGCGGCTCACGTCGACGTCACCGACCGTGATGCCGTGGAGGCCTGGGCAGCTGCGGTGGTCGAGGAGTTCGGCCAGGTCAACCTGATCTTCAACAACGCCGGCGTGGCCCTGTCGGCCGACGTCGATGCAATGACGTATGAGAGCTTCCGCTGGTTGATGGACATCAACTTCTGGGGCGTCGTGCACGGCACGCTCGCGTTCCTCCCTCACCTGAAGGCGTCAGGCGACGGCCACGTCGTCAACATCTCGAGCGTGTTCGGCCTGCTCGGCATCCCCAGCCAATCGGCCTACAACGCGGCCAAGTTCGCAGTGCGCGGCTTCACCGATGCGCTGCGCACCGAGCTCGACATCGAGCGCTGCGGCGTGTCGGCCACCACCATCCACCCAGGTGGGATCCGCACCAACATCGCCCGCAACGCGCGGTTCGAATCGGCCGACCACGACGACGCCGTTGATGCCGAGGAGGCCGCGCTCGAGTTCGACAAGCTGGCCCGCACCAGCCCACAGAAGGCCGCGCAACTGATCCTCGGCGCTGTTGCGAAGAACAAGCGTCGAGCACTGATCGGACCCGACGCCCACCTCTTCGATGCTGCCGCCCGCCTCTCGCCGCGTGGTGCCCAGTGGGCACTCGGCAAGCTGATCGCCCGCAACGGAACCACTGTCGTCTGACGCGCGGCGCGGTGGCAACGCCGTGAACCGTCGGGTGCGCTCAGAGCCAGCCGGACTTCTTGAACCGACGGAACAACAGCGCCACCGCCAACGCCGTGAACGAGAGCACCACGGGATAGCCGGCGACCCAATCGAGTTCGGGCATGTGCTCGAAGTTCATGCCGTAGACGCCAGCGACCATGGTGGGCACCGCCGCCATCGCCACCCACGCACTGATCTTGCGCATGTCGTCGTTCTGACGCACCGTGATCTGGGTGAGGCTGGCGGTCAGGGCAGCGTCGAGCAGCCCCGACAGCGAGTGGGCACGGGTGACCGCGCGGTCGAGCTGATCGCCCGCCTCATTGAGATCGTGCAGGATCTCCGGCGGCAAGTGCGGGCCGCGCACGCGAATCAAACGCGCCAGCGGATCGTCGAGCGAATCGATCGCAACGAGCAGGCGACGCACCTCCCGCTTCAGTTTGTAGATGCGTTGCACCGGCGGGCGATTGCTGTCGGAGAACACGTCACGCTCGGTCTCCACCACGTCGTTCTCGAAACCGTCGAGCGCCGGCCCGTACCCGTCGACGACCACGTTGACCACGGCGGCCACCACGCTGCCGGGCCCGACACCGAGACGATCAGGATCGTCTTCGAGCGCGGCACGCGCCGACGACAACTGGCCGGCTTGCCCGTGACGAATCGAGATCACCGCCCGCTGCCCCACGAGCACCGTCATCTCGCCGAGTTCGATGGTCTCGTTGCGGTCGTCGTACGCGGCCGTTCGCAACACCAACTGCACGATCGAGCCGTCGACGGTGAGCACCGGGCGCGCATGGGGCCGCAACACCTCACCGGCAAGCACGCCGGTGATCCCGAGCGCGTCCATGCCTTGCTGCAGTTCGGCCTCGTCGGGCATCCGCAAGCCGAGCCAGACGAAGCCGTCACCGACGACAGGATCATCGATCGACATCGTGTCAGGGTCGAACGCACGGCGTTCGCCGTCGACGTATGCCGCGCAGTCGATTCTCACACTTCACAGTGTCGCCGCTCGGAGCAGCTGCGTGTGCGATCTCAGGCCGGGTGGTCGCGGTATGCCTCGGTGATCAGGTCCAGCAGGTCACCATCGATCTCCTCAGGCGTTCGCACGTTCGCGACATGCCAGAACCTATTGCCGTACTCCGTCACCTTGCGCGTGATCGTCGGATGGGTGGCGCGACGGCGCAGCGAGAACGAGATCGCCACCCATCGATCCTTCGGACGGAGTTCTGCGAACTTGCGCGGATTCTTGAGGAACACCCCCACCGACACCACATCGGCATGCACGGGTCCGAGGCCGTTGACGTGCTGCATCACCACGTCGAAGATCGGACGCTCGTGAGCGGGTCCGGTGGAGAAGTACTCCTCCAAGGAGAGCCCAGGCGCACAGTCGTGCGACTGACCGGATCGGCCGAACAGCCGTCCGCAATCGGGGCAGGTCCAGGCGGTCACGCACCGATGTTGCCATGCTGCAGCCTCGTCGGCGCGCGGTCGTCGGTCGGGTTGCGATCCCGCGAACCCGGTGCGCGAAGCTCGCCCCGGCAATCGGACGGCGATTGCCCAAGGAGGGAAGCGACGCCATGACCCACACCAGCGACACGCTCGACCACACGTCCACGCCGGTGCTGGAGCACTTCGACGTGCTGATCGTGGGTGCCGGCATCTCGGGGATCGGCGCCGCGTACCACTTGCAGGACCAGTACCCGGAGAAGTCGTTCGTGGTGCTGGAGAAGTTCGAGACGTTCGGCGGCACGTGGCACACCCACACCTACCCCGGCATCCGATCCGACAGTGATCTGTACACGTTCGGCTATCGGTTCAAGCCGTGGATCGGTCCGCCGATCGCCTCAGCCGACAAGATCCTGTCCTACATGGGCGAGGTGATCGACGAGAACGATCTCGGTCGCCACATCCGGTACCACCACGCCATCGCCAGCGCCGAATGGTCGAGCGATGGCAACCTCTGGACGCTGCAGGGCACCCGCACCGATCCGGCCACCGGCGCCACGACCGCCATCACCTTCACGACCAACTTCTTGTGGATGTGCCAGGGGTACTACAAGCACGAGCAGGGCTACACCCCGGACTGGCCCGGCATGGCCGACTTCGACGGCGAGATCATCCACCCACAGACCTGGCCGAGCGACATCGACCTGTCGGGCAAGCAGGTGCTCGTGATCGGCTCCGGCGCCACGGCCGCCACCCTCGTCCCGGCGATCGCCGACGACTGCGAACACGTCACGATGCTCCAGCGGTCGCCGACGTACTTCTTCTCTCGGCCCAACGTCAATGAGGTCGCCGACATGCTGCGCGACCTCGACATCCCCGAGGAGTGGACGCACGAGATCGTGCGCCGCAAGGCGCTCAAGGACGGCGACGAGATCGCTCGGATGTCGTTCGAGTACCCGGAGATGGTGCGCGACGAACTGATCGGCCTCGTCCGTGCCGAGCTCCCCGAGGGGTACGACGTCGACACCCACTTCACGCCGAACTATCTGCCATGGAGACAGCGCATCGCGATGGTGCCCGACGGCGACCTGTTCAAGGGGATCAGCAGCGGCAAGGCCTCCGTGGTCACCGACGAGATCGAGACCTTCAACGACAAGGGCATCCTCACCAAGTCCGGCGAACAGCTGAGCGCCGACGTGATCATCACGGCGACGGGATTCGACCTCAGCGTGCTCGGCGACATCCAGTTCACCGTCGACGGCGAGCCGGTCAACTACGCCGACACGATCACGTATCGCGGGATGATGTTCACCGGCGTCCCCAACATGGTGTGGGTGTTCGGCTACTTCCGGGCGAGCTGGACCCTGCGGGCCGACCTGATCGGCGACTGGGTGTGCCGCCTGCTGCACCACATGGACGAACTCGGCGTGCACAAGGTCGTTCCCCAACTGCGCCCCGAGGACGCCGACATGCAGCTCGGTTCGTGGATCGACCCGGAGAACTTCAACCCCGGGTACCTGATGCGCAGCCAGCACCTGATGCCCAAACGAGGCGACAAGCCCGAGTGGCAGCACACGCAGGACTACATGTCCGAGAAGGACACCCTGCCGGTCGCCGACCTCGACGACGGCTGCCTCACCTACACGTAACGTTTGGCACGTAACGTTTGGCACGTAACGTTTGGTGTCAGACACCATTCGTCACACGCGAGGATGGCGGGATGACGGTTCGCATCGGGTTCATCGGGGCTGGGTTCATCGCACGCACGCACAACTGGTTCCTGAAGCACACCGCCGCCGATCACCGCATCGTCGCCGTCTGCGATCTCGACGCCGACCGGGCCCGAGCGTTCGCCGACCGTGTCGGCGCGGCCGTGATGGACGAAGAAGAATTGCTCGGTTGCGTCGACGCGGTCTTCATCACGACCTGGACCTCGGAGCACGAACGGCTGGTCGCTGCGGCGGCCGAACGTGGCGTCGCCGTGTTCTGCGAGAAGCCGCTCGCCGTTGACGCCCCATCTGCTCAGCGGATGGTCGACGCCGTGGAGGCGCACGGCGTTGCGACTCAGGTTGGCCTGGTGCTGCGCTACATGCCGCAGTTCATGCACGCAAAGTCGTTGCTCGCCGACGAACGCGCCGGTCGGCTGTTGGCGGTGTCGTTCCGCGACGATCAGTTCATCCCTCTCGAAAGCCACTACGGCTCCACGTGGCGGATCGACCCTGCACGATGTGGCCGAGGCACACTGCTGGAGCACTCGATCCACGACGTCGACATCATGCACTGGCTGTGTGGACCGGTTCGGTCGGTGAGCGGCACGGTGCGCGAAGTGCATGGCCACCCACGCATCGACGACGTCGCAGTGGCTCGCCTCGACTTCGCCAACGATGCAGTGGCGTCGCTCACCTCGATCTGGCACGACATCGTCGACCGACCGAGTCTGCGCAACATCGAGATCTTCTGCGAGAACTTGTACGTGCATCTCGACGGCGAAGCGACCGGTCCACTCACGTGGCAGTTCGCTGGGGGTCCGCCGCAGAGCTTGCAGGGTGATGCGCTCGCTCAGGCCTGCATCGACCACGGCCATGCGCACCGCCGAGAGATCGCTCCCGTCCCCGGCGGGGCCATGTTCAACCCACTCACCTCCTTCCTCGATGCCGTCGCGACCGGTGGGCCCTCGCCGCTCCCCCTTCGTGAAGCACTCCCCGCCCATCGGATCGTGGACGCCATCTACGCCTCTGCCGATGCCGCGGGAACGCCCATCGCACTCTGAGCCGCGAGCGCGACTCGACATCACGAGGTGCAGCAGTGTGGCAGAGTTGGACGGTTGCCGCTGACCACCTGGGGAGATGACGATGACCGAACTCGATGACTTCGACACCGACGACGGTCCGACGAGACCGCCGTGGGCACTTCCGCTCGGCATCGCAGTGATCGTCGTTCTCGCCATCGTGGCTGCGCTCGTCATCGGAGGCGATGATGACGATGGGCCCACGACTTCATCACTGCCACCGGTGACCATCACCGAGACGACGACCGTGGCAACATCGGCGCCTGACACAACCGACACCACCACAGCCAGCACCGCCCCTTCGCCAGAAACGACCGTTGCGCCACCCGCCACCGCACCGCCCGCGACCGATGCGCCACCGGAAGAACCGTTGGCCGACGACGTCAGCACGCTCGGGCCCGGAGAGGCGAGCATCGCCGACGCATCGGGCACCGAGCGGTTCACGATGGCGTCGACGTGCGCAAGCGTTCAAACCGTCGGGCTCCAGGTGATCAGCTCACTGCTCGTCGGCGACAACGGATCGATCCGCACGCTCGACGTCTTCCTCGACGAAGGCGTTGCTCCCCAGATCGAACTCTCCGACCTCGACGGACAGATTCCCGGCTTCGTGTTCGGACAGGACGGTGGCGATCCGGGCCAGATCCGCTGGGGCGGCGATGGCCCGACGGGTTCACTGGACCCGGCGAACCAACTGACGCTCGGTTCGATCGGTCTCTCCCAGCACGGCGATGGTTCGGCGGTGGGCCCGGTGAACATCTCCTACCGGCCGGGCGAGATCGCCGTGTGCGGAACCGGGTTCGTGAGCGAACCATGGCCGTTCGCCCCCGGCGAACAGGCGACCTTCATCGACCAGTTCAGCCCAACGGTCGGCCGCGGATTCTCCGTGCTCGGCGAGTGCGCCGGCACGCTGCTCCTGTCCGAGGGCGGTCTCCTTTCGAGCTTCGACAGCTCCGACGGCATCTCGGCGAGCCTGCAGCGAGCGCCGGGAGGCTCGACCCTCGAAGCGTGGGCGACACCGTTCGCCATCGATCCGCTCGAACAGGTCGTCGAGCAGCAAGGAGGCGGCGGCGACGTCACCACTGCGGTGCGCATCGACAGCTTCGACAGCGATGCGTCGGCCTACCTCGAGTGGACGCAGCAGCCCACGGTCGCCGGCGGCTTGGTCACCATCGACTGCGGCTGACCCGACCGCGACTGATGCCCGCCCCTCGACGAGCAGCGAGGCACACGCGGCAACCCACGACACGGGACCATCCGTCACCCGAGACCGGTGAGCGCGGTCAGGCGAACATGCGGGTGAGGATCTCGGCGGAGTAGTGCCGCGCGAGCGCGTCGAGGAAGACCGGGAAGTCGAGCGATGCGGTGCCGCTCGCGAGGTCGGAGATCGACCGGATCACGCACAACGGAACACCGCCGTGTTCGAGACACACCTGCGCAACGGCTGCACTCTCCATGTCGACGCACAGCGCGTCTGGGGTTCGCGACCGCACGACTGCCTTCAGATCGTGCTCGATGAACTCGTCACCGGTGGCGATCTGTCCGACGTGAATGCTCGGGCGTTCGATTCCCAGTTCGCGGCGCTGTTGCCGAGTCACCACCGTGTCGATGTCGGCGACGAAGGCCTGGGAGGCATGGAGCGCCCGCTCGGTGAGGTCGGTATCGGTTCGGATCTCGACGACACCGGACAACGGGATCTCGCCTCGCGCGAACATCGACGGTGGACCCTGCAGATCGTGTTGGATCAGCTCGGTCGCCACGACCAGGTCACCCACCCGGAGTTCGTCGGCGAGCGCGCCGGCGACACCGGTGAACACGATGGCATCGACGTCGAACTCGCGCAGCAACGTGAGCGCCGTCACGGCAGCCGCCACCTTGCCGATTCGCGATTGGACCAGCGTGACGTGCTGCTCCCCGAGCATGCCGCTGTGGAAGCGCCGGCCCAGGTGCTCGGTGATCGACTCGTCGACGAGCAGTTCGTGGAGACGCTGCACCTCTTCGGCCATCGCCCCGATCACGCCGATGTGGACGTACGGTGCGGGCATCCCCGCAGCGTAGATCGACGGTGGGTCAGACAGCCGACGACGTCGGCCGACGGCGACGTGACGACGGCACCGAGCAGGCCCTCATCGGCTGACCGACGAGCGGGTTGATCGGGCACACCCCGAACACGCCGGTCGCGATCGGCAGCAGGGCGAAGATCGCGAGGACCGTACCGAGGACTCCGCCGATCATGATGCCGGCCACGATGAGCAGGATGCCACCGGCAACCCGAATCGCGCGACCGGTGGAGGTGTTCATGAACGAGAGGAAACGCATGGCGAAAGTATACCCCTGTGGGTATCCAAACGAGGAGTGAGCAGCAGTTCGTCATAGGGTCCACACCCAACGATCGACAGGTTGCAGACGCTTCGCTGTCGTTGTTAGGGTTGCCTAACCATGAAGCGGACGCCATCTCGATTCCTGTTGGGAAGCGTGCTCGTGGGCACGCTCGTCATGAGCGCCTGCGGCAGTGACGCCGACTCGGACGGCGCTGGCACCGGCACCACCGACACTCCAACGGCTGGTAGCGATGCCGTGGAGGCGGGCGGCATGGTCACCGTCTACACCGGTAGGCACTATGGCATCGAGGATGTGTTCGAGCAGTTCACCGCCGACACCGGCATCGAGGTCCGCTTCACCACCGGCAACGACCCCGAGCTGCGTGAGCGGCTCATCGCCGAAGGCGCCAACACCCCCGCCGACGTCGTGATGACCGCAGACGCGGCGAACATCGAGCTGTCCGCCGACGCGGGAATCCTGGCAAGCGTCGAGAGCGACGTACTCACCGACACGATCCCCGAGGAGCTTCGCAGCGACGCCAACGACTGGTTCACCCTGAGCCAGCGCGCCCGGGTGATCATCGCCAGTACCGAGCGCGTCGAGAACCCACCGACCACGTACGCCGGGGTCGGCGACCCCGAGTGGCAGGGCAAGCTGTGTCTTCGTCCGAGCACGCATCCCTACACCCAGTCGCTCGTTGCCAGCTTGATCATCGCCGAGGGCGAAGCGCGCGCAACCGAGATCGTGCAGTCGTGGGTCGACAACGATCCGCTCTACATCAACAGCGACACCGACATCTACCAGGCGGTCGCCGACGGTGAGTGCGACGTGGCCATCGCCAACACCTACTACCTGGGCCGCCTGCTGACCGAAGACCCCGACTTCCCCGTCGAGATCGTCTGGCCCGAGCAGGACGGCCGCGGCGCCCACGTCAACGTCAGCACCGCAGCAGTCACCGCCAACGCCCCGAATCCCGCTGGTGCGCTCACATTGATCGAATGGCTCGCCACCGATGGCCAGCAGCAGTTCGCCGACGCCAACTTCGAATACCCAGCCGACCCGAACGTCGAGCCGAACGAGATCATCGCCGGCTTCGGCGAGTTCATCGCCGACCTCCCCGCGGTGCGTCAACTGGGCGCCAACCAACCAGCTGCGGTCGAGGTGCTCAGCGCCACCGGGTACGAGTGAGCTGATGCTGCGCGCATGACCAGCACGATCACGGAAGCCGCCGACCTCGCGCCCCGCCACCCGAACGGGTCCGGCGCAGCGCGGGCCTCGACGGGCTCCGTCGCGGGTCAACGAGCCCGATCGTGGACGGCGACCGCAGCGATTGCCGCGGTTGCGATCGCCGTTTCCGTTCCGGTGCTGGTGATCGTCTGGTCCATCGTCCAGCCGAGCACCGAGGTCTGGCAGGAGCTGTGGGCCACCCGGCTCCCGAGCATGATCCGCGACACGGCAACGCTCCTGGGCGCTGTGCTCGTCGGCACCCTGGTGCTCGGCACCTCGCTCGCCTGGCTGGTGACCGCCTACCAGTTCCCCGGTCGGCGGGTGCTCGGCTGGCTGCTCGTGACCCCGCTCGCGATCCCGGGCTACGTCCTCGGTTTCGTCTGGCTCGACACGTTGCAGGAGCCGCTGGGCGCCCGCAGCGTGCGATCGATCTGGCTGTGCGCACTGGTCCTCACGATCACGCTGTACCCGTACGTGTATCTCTTCGCCCGGGCCGCGTTCCGCGAGCAGTCGCAGCGCGCCGTCGACGTCGCCCGCAGCCTGGGATGCAGCCGTGCCCAGGCGTTCTGGCGCGTCGTCCTGCCGATGGCTCGACCCTCGCTCGCCGGAGGGGCCGCCCTCGTCGGGATGGAGGTGCTCACCGACGTCGGCACCGTGCGTCTGTTCAACGTGTCGACCATTGCCGACGGCGTGCTGCGGGTGTGGTTCGGCACCGGCAACCGCAATGCCGCTGCCGAACTGGCCGTGCTGCTGATCGGCATCGCCATCGTCCTGATCGCAATGGAGCGCCTGGCGCGCGGACGCGCTCGCTTCACCCAATCGGGGTCGCGGACCGGGCTTCATGTCGTGCAGCTCCGCGGCGCCCGCGCCGCGGGCGCGTCGACGATCGGTTGGGCGATGTTCACGCTGGCCGTCGCACTGCCCGTCTACCGGCTGATCACCTGGGCGCTCGAAGCCCGCCGCACCGACCAGACCGCCACCGTGGCAGGCGACCTCGGCTTCCACCTGATGTCGTCGCTGCGCGTCGCCGCCATCGCCACCCTGTCGTGTCTCGCACTCGGTCTGCTCCTGGTGGCCGGCCTGAACCGACGTCGCGCGGGCGGCTCGCTGCTCGCCCGCTTGGCGACACTCGGCTACGCGGTGCCCGGTCCTGTCGTGGCCATCGGCGTGCTCGTGACCTTGGCAGCGCTCGACCGTACCGGCTGGCTGCCCGACGGCTGGCTCCTCGTCGGGTCGTTCGTCGGGTTGATCTACGCCCTCGTCGTTCGCTTCCTCGCCGTTGCGTACCAGGGCATCGAGTCGAGCGTCGGAAAGGTGTCTCCCTCGGTGGTGGCGAGCGCCCGCACACTTGGCGCCGGACGCCTCCGCGTTGCCACCCGGATCGAGCTGCCGCTCGCCGGTGCGGGGATCATCGCGGCGTCGGTACTCGTGGCCATCGACACGCTGAAGGAGCTGCCGATCACGTTGCTGCTGCGACCCTTCGGCACCGAGACGCTCCCGATCTGGGTGTGGCAGGCCACCTCCGAGAGCCTGTGGGTGCAGGCCGCGGTGCCGTCGCTGGCGATCGTGGCGGTGGGGATGGTGCTCGTGGCCGCGCTGCTGTGGACACTGGAACACGGGGCGGAGACGGTGTCGTGAACACCGCGATCTCCAAGCCCGGACGACCGGTTCCCGTCCGCACCGGGTCCCCGCACGGGGCGACAACCGCTACCGTGCCCACCTCGATGGATGCCACGCTCGACCAGCCCCGTGCCGCGCTGTCGGTCAGCGGTGTCACGCGTCGCATCGCCGGGAGAGACGTCGTCGACCAGGTCTCGTTCGACGTTGCCGACGGCGAACTCGTCGTGATCGTCGGACCGAGTGGGTGCGGGAAGTCGTCGCTGCTGCGGGCGATCGCCGGGCTCGACCCGATCGCCGCCGGGCGAGTGGTCCTCGACGGCCACGACGTCACCGCCCTGCCGCCGGAGAAGCGGCGCATCGGCCTCGTGTTCCAGGACCATGCGCTGTTCCCCCACCGTCGTGTCGATCAGAACATCGCCTTCGGGCTCACCCATCTCGACCGTGCCGCCCGTGCGAAGCGCGTCGACGAACTGCTCGAGCTCGTGCGGCTCCCCGGCGTCGCCAAGCGGTACCCCCACGAACTGTCGGGCGGCGAGCAACAGCGCATCGCGCTGGCCCGGGCGTTGGCGCCTGATCCCGCGGTCGTCCTGCTCGACGAGCCGTTCGCGAGTCTCGATCCGTCGCTGCGCGACGACGTCCGAACCGACGTGATCGAGGCCCTGCGCCTCCGCAATGCCGCCGCAGTGCTCGTCACCCACGATCGGGAAGAGGCGCTGGCGCTCGGCGACCGGGTGGCCGTGATGTCGAGCGGCCAGATGCTGCAGATCGATCGGCCCGACGAGGTGTACGAGCGGCCGAGCGACAGGTTCGTGGCGACCTTCCTGGGCGAGGCGTCCTTCCTGCCCGACCCCGACTCGCCTGACGTCGCGATGATGGCTCGACCGCACGACCTGACCCTCGTCGCCGACGAAGGCCACGACCGGGTGGCGGCCCGCCGATACCTCGGCGCCGCCTGGCGGTACACCGTGCGTCGTACCGACGGCTCCGACGTCGATGTCGACCTTCCCGGAGGACCGGGAACCACGCCGCTGAGTGTCGGGGACAGATGCACGGTCGTGGTCGATGCCGGCCACCCGTTGCATCGCCTTCCCGTCTGATCGGGCCGACGGTCTACGGTTCCGCGCATGGAACTCGAGGATCGCGTCGTCGTTGTCACCGGAGCCGGATCGGGCATCGGTGAAGCCATTGCCCGCGCGGCCCACGCGGCCGGGGCTCGCCACGTGGTCGTCGCCGACCTGAACGGCGCAGAGGCCGAGCGGGTCGCCAACGACATCGGGGGCACCGCGGTGGCAATCGACGTGCGCGACGAGTCGGCGATCCAGTCGATGGTCGAGTCGACCCTCGATGCCCACGGCCCGATCGATTTGTTCGTGTCGAACGCGGGCTTCGTCACTGCGGCCGGGCTGGAGGACACCAACGAAGCGATCCAGACGATGTGGGAAGTGCACTGCATGGCACACATCTACGCCGCTCGTGCGGTGCTGCCGTCGATGATCGCTCGGGGCGAGGGGTACATCCTCAGCACGGCGTCGGCGGCCGGGTTGCTCACGCAGATCGGGTCGATGGCGTACTCGATGACCAAGGCCGCCGCGATCTCGCTGGCCGAGTGGCTGTCGATCTCGCATCATCATCAGGGCATCCGGTTCTCGGTGCTGTGCCCACAGGCGGTGGCCACCAACATCGTGCGCAACAGCCCGCAGAACTCGATGGCCGCACAGGCTGCACATGCCGACGGCGACGACAACGGGTTCGAGGGCGGCGTGGCGAGCGGTGACGGCGTCCTCGATCCGAACGACGTCGCCCAGTTGTGTCTGCAGGCGATCCGTGACGAACAGTTCCTGATCCTGCCGCATCCCGAGGTGGCCACCTACACCGAACGCAAGGCAACCGACCGCGACCGCTGGCTCGCCGGCATGCGACGGTTCCAGTCGGCCCTGCACCCCGACGGCGATCTCCCCGGGAACGCGATCACGCCTGGGGTCTGACCCCTGGCGTGATCGCCGAATCGGAGGGGGCGGGGGCGGAGTGCTTGACTGACGGGATGACTGCGATCTCCGAATCCGTCCGCCTCGAGACTGTCACCGCCGACGTGGGCGACGTCGCCCTCGTGATCGTCGACAACCCGCCGGTCAACGCGCTCAGCTGGCACGTTCGCCAGGGCCTGTTCGACGGCATCAACACCGCGGTCGCCAACGGGGCCAAGGCCGTCGTGGTGATCTGCGACGGGCGCACATTCATCGCTGGCGCCGACATCAGCGAGTTCGGTGGCAACGTCCCCCAGGCCGCTGGCCTCCACGAGGTGCAGGCCGCCATGGAGGATGCCTCCGTCCCGGTGATCGCCGCCATCCACGGCACCGCACTCGGCGGTGGGCTCGAAGTGGCGCTCTGTGCGCACTACCGGGTTGCCGTCGACTCGGCCAAGTTCGGCCTGCCCGAAGTGAACCTCGGCCTGCTCCCCGGCGCAGGCGGCACCCAGCGCCTCCCCCGCCTCGTCGGCGTGCCCAAGGCCCTCGAGATGATGACCTCGGGTCGCCACATCAGCAGTGGCGAAGCACTCGACGCCGGCCTCATCGACGACGTCACCACCGGCGGCATCGCCGAGTTGCGCGACGCCGCAATCGCCTTCGCCAACAAGGCCGTTGCCGACAACATGCCCCTCGCCCGAGTGCGTGACCGCGACGAGAACGTCCTCGATGCCCGCGGCAACGACCAGCTGTTCGCTGATTTCCGTGCGTCGATCGCTCGCAAGACCCGTGGCTTCCTCGCCCCCGAATACAACATCCAGTGCATCGAAGCTGCCGCCAACCTGCCGTTCGACGAGGGCCTCAAGGTCGAGGGCAAGCTCTTCATGGAGCTGATGACCGGCCCACAGTCCGGCGCCCAGCGCTACGCGTTCTTCGCCGAGCGCGCGGCGAACAAGATCCCCGACATCGCCAAGGACACCCCCCTCATCGACGTGCAGAAGTGCGGCGTGCTCGGCGCCGGCACGATGGGCGGCGGTATCGCCATGAACTTCGCCAACGCCGGCATCGCCGTCACCATCGTGGAACGCGATCAGGCGGCGCTCGACCGTGGCCTCGGCGTGGTCCGCAAGAACTACGAGCGTTCGGCGTCGCGCGGTTCGATTCCGCCCGAGGCGGTCGAGCAGCGCATGGCGCTGATCACCGGCTCCACCGACAAGGCCGACTTCGCCGACTGCGACATGGTGATCGAAGCCGTGTTCGAGGACATGGACCTCAAGAAGTCGATCTTCACCGAACTCGACGCGATCTGCAAGCCCGGCGCGATCCTTGCGTCGAACACCTCGGCGCTCGACATCAACGAGATCGCTGCGGTCACGTCACGCCCCGAAAGCGTGATCGGCATGCACTTCTTCTCGCCCGCCAACGTGATGAAGCTGCTCGAGAACGTGCGCGGCGACAAGTCGTCGGACTCGGTCGTGGCCACCACGATGGCGATCGGCAAGAAGATCAACAAGGTGCCCGTGATGGTCGGCGTGTGCCGCGGCTTCGTCGGCAACCGCATGCTGTTCATGCGCGGCGCCGAGGCCGAGCGGATGATCCTCGAAGGCGCAACCCCCGCCCAGGTCGACAACGTGCTGTTCGAGTTCGGCTTCCCGATGGGCCCGTTCGCGATGAGCGACCTGGCCGGTCTCGACATCGGCTGGAAAGAAGAGACCTCGTCGGGTTCGACGGTTCGTGAAGTGCTGTGCGAGAACGGGCGCCGCGGCCAGAAGAACGGTCGCGGTTATTACACCTACGACCCCGACACCCGCGCCGCCACCCCCGACGCCGAGGTGGTCGAACTGATCCGGGCCTTCGCCGTCGGCCAGGGCATCGAGCAGCGTGAGGTCACCGACCAGGAGGTGCTGGAGCGCCTGCTGTACCCGATGGTCAACGAGGGCGCGAAGATCCTCGACGAGGGCATCGCAATCCGGGGTAGCGACATCGACGTGGTGTGGGTGAACGGTTACGGATGGCCCGTCTATCGAGGCGGCCCGATGTACTGGGCCGACTCGGTCGGTCTCGCCGAGATCGTCGAGAAGATCGAGCACTATGCCTCCACCCTCGGCGGCGCCCACTGGAACCTGTCGCCGCTGCTGGCCCGTCTCGCCTCGGAGGGCGGGGCCCTTCACCAGTTCAGCAACTGAGTCACGATGCTGCTGCGCGACCGCTGGCGTTCACCGAACGACCAGCGGCGCGCGGGGCAGCTGATGATTGCGATCGGTGCGGTCGGTGCGGTGGTCGCCCTGTTCGGCACGATCGTCGGCTGGGTGTTCGTCGGCCAGATCGCGACGGCCTCCGACGACAGCCTCGCGGTCACGGTGCAGACACTCGACGCGGTCGATGACACCATTGATCTGGCCGAAGACGTGTTGGACTCCACCGTCGGGGCCGTCGACGCCTTGGCGGGCACGGTCATCACCATCTCGGAATCGTTCGACACCGGCACCGCCGCGATCGACGACATTGCATCGTTGGCCGACACGATCGGTCCGTCGCTCACCGACGCCAGCACCACGGTGCGATCGCTCGAGGGAGTGGGCGGCCAGATCGACGCCGCGCTCGGTGCGTTGTCGAGCTTGCCGATCGGACCCGACTACGACCCGGAGAACGGCCTCGGCGACACGTTCGGGCGGCTCGCCGACACGCTCGAGGAGCTTCCGAGCGAACTCGAAGCAACATCGCAAAGCCTGACCGACTTCACCGAGAACACCGGTGATCTCCAGGCGGACCTCGACCGCTTTGCGGTGTCGGTGGGGGCGATCGCCGCCGATCTGGGCGACACGACGGCACTGGTCGAGCAGTATCGGGCGAGCGTTGCTGATGCCCGAGCCGTTGCCGTCACCGCACAGGACGATCTGAATGTCAGCGTCGGCCTGGTGCGAGTGCTGCTGGTGGCCGGCGGGGTGCTGTTGCTGCTCGGACAAGTGGTGCCGCTCTGGCTGGGTCGGTCACTCCTCGACGAGGTCGATCAGTCCGACCTCTGACCAAGCTCAGAACGTGGCAAACGCTCGCACGGTGAACGTACCGGCGCCGGCGATCTTGGGCGGCACCGCCGTGAAGGTGAATCCGTCCGCGGGGACCTGGTCGAGGTGCACGAGGTGTTCGATGATCGGGATCTCCTCACCCAGCAGCGCCGTGTGAACCGGGCGGTCACCGCCGTCCGTGCTGTCGATGTTCAATGAATCGATGCCGACACAGGCGACGTCAGCGCGCGCCAGCGCGTGTGCGGCCGCTCCACCTCGAGCGCGCAGCTCAGTCCTGGGCCTCGTCATCGACAACGATGTCGAAGATCACCACATCGCCGTCGACGCTCGTCACGGTGACGGTGAGTCCGAAGGTGGTCTCATCGGAGGTCAGCGTGCAGCGCACTTCAGCGCCGACCTCGGCCGGGAGTTCATCTGGGCAGCTGACACTGTCGGGCGCTTGGCCGACCAACGCCTCGAGTTGCGACGAGACCTCACCCTCGAGGTCCGATGACGACGCAGATCCTGAACTACAGGCGGCTGCGCCGAGGACCAGGGCGACCACCGAACGTGTGAGCAGGCGACGTGGTTGCATGGATTCCCTTTCTCGGGAATGGAAGGAGAAGCGAAGCTACCGCCGCTGACACTGTCCACGTCGAGATCGAGATCGAGATCGAGATCGATCATCCACCGAGCGCCGCCGCCTCGATCGCATCGTAGGACGACGATCTACGGTGTTGCGATGTCGCTCGAACTGATCCCGCTCTGCACGCTCACGGTGTCGCTGGCACCAACGCTCAACGTGTCGCCCAGCTTGGTGATCGGCGAGGTCACCGCCGCTCGCGCCGAAGGCGAGCGCCTCAACGCATCACTGAAGGGCGCTGCGGCAGCTGACTGGCTCCAGGTGTCGCCCGAGGGATACGGCACGCTCGACGTCAAGGTCACCTTGGAGACCGACGACGGCGCGATCATCCACGCCACCTACTCGGGTCGGCTGCACTTCGACACCATGGCGGTGTACGCGGCGCCGCTGTTCCACACCGGCGATGAGCGCTACCTGTGGCTCAACCGGATCCAAGCGGTGTCGAAGGGCGCCTTCCAGCCCGACGGCACGCTGATCTACGAGATCTTCGAGCTGCGCTGATCAACGGTCCCCCCACCCCGGGTCTGGGTCCCCCGAGCCCGGGTCTGCGGGAACCGACTGCTGCTCGTCGACCACCGGCATGCCTGCGGAGCGGTCGAGGTCGGCCCAGAGGTCGATCAACCACCCCGGGCGCACATCGTCGAGGTCGGCCGCAGCGACATCAGCCCGCCACCGTCGCTCGGCATCGGCCGACCAGGCGAATGCGTCGATACTGTCGGGCGGGGACGCTACCCACTCCTGTTCGACACGGTCACGCTCCGTTGTGAACGTCGCGAGTGATGCCTCGAGATCGAGGAGCGCTCGACGGTGGAGCAGCTCGTGCCTCCACCAACGGCTGGCCGGATCGAAGCGATTCGTCGGTTCCGAACCGAACGTCGCGAAGTGGTCGACCGGCTGATCGACCCGCACCGGATGGAACGTCGACGTGCACGGCGACGACGTGGCCGTCACCCAGTGCAGCGGATCGTCTCGGAGGTCGCTCACCCACGACGCGGTGCTCTGCGACGACGACACCGAACCGCCGGCATGGACGCATGGTGCACCCATGGCGCCGTCGGTCGGCGACCACACCGGGGCGGCGCTCCCACCGTGGTCTCGCAACGCTGCGAACATGTCGCACACACCAACGGCAGACTCCGCCGCCGGCTGGGTTCGGGCCCGACGCGAGTTGCACGACTCATTGCGCCTCGGCGTCGTGTCGCTGAACCGCTCCGCGAACCCTGCGATCGAGAGACCATTCGAGATCGACCGACCACGACCGGTGACGTGTTCGACCGCCCACTTCGCCCCGGCGGTCTCCAACACGATCGCACCCGCTGGATCCGCCACCAGGAAACTGTTGTGATAGGTGAAACCAGGGTTGTCGTGGCTGCACGGACCGCCCTGTCCGTGACGTTCGAGCAGTTCGACGATCACGCCGACAGCGTCGTGAGCGTTGGCGGCGCGTTCCAGTGCGAGCCGCAGCAGATCCATTCCGAGCAGCGCCCGCTCTCCCAGCGACTCGTTCGTGAACACGGCTTCGTTGCCGATCACCACGCCATGCTCGTTCGCGCCCATTTCGGCGCCCCACATCCACCACGGCTGCGAGACGAGTACCGCGTTCGTGCGAGCAACCTGAGGGATCGCAATCCACGTGCATCGCACGTCACCCGGCGCCGGCCCATTGTCCACGGCCGGGAACCAGCGCGGTACCTGCGCCTCGTTGGGATCACGGTCGCTGTTCTTGGCGAAGAGCACACCGTCAGGCGTCATCGAGACCAGGGTGTCGCACACCGCGCCGACGCTACATCCGCTGCTGCGAGCCGCCCAGCACGATGTGACCGTTGGCTGATGTGCTACGACGGGCCCCCATGACGATGACTTTCCAAGAGGCGTGCGCCGAAGTCTGCGCACCAGGTACGCGGTTCGAGATCAGCGAGGTGGACGTGTTCGGCGTACCCACCAAGGTGTTCGCCGGCACACCACCGAACATTCGCCACCTGTTCGCGGCGGCCGCCGCCCGCACCGACGACTTCATCGTGTTCGAGGACGAGCGCTGGCCGATGCCGCGGGTGATGGAGCTGGTCGGTCAGATCGGCCACGCCCTCGTGAACGATCTCGGTGTCACCAACGGTGATCGGGTCGCGATCGCAATGCGGAACTATCCCGAATGGATCGCAGCATTTGCTGCCATCACCTCGATCGGCGGGGTCGCCGTACCGATGAATGCCTGGTGGCAGACCGACGAGATGGTGTTCGCACTCGACGACTCCGACTCGAAGATCGTGATCGCCGACGCCGACCGCCTCGAACGGATGCGCGCGGCCGAGCCAGGCTCGATCACCGCTCGCGTGGTGACCGTTCGCGAGGGTGCCGAGGCGCGCGCCGATGACCCCTTCGAGGTGATCGCCCTGGAAGATCTGCTCACCGCCGGAGCTGCCCTGCCCGACGTCGACATCGACCCCGACGACGACGTCACCATCCTCTACACCTCTGGCACCACCGGCAACCCGAAGGGGGCCGTCTCGACGCACCGCGCCGTACTGAGCTCGCTGATGGCATTCGCCGCCCGCGGCGCCGTGAACGCATTGCGCGAGCCTGCCGACCCGGATCCCGACAAGCCCCAAGCCGCGGTGATGTTGCCGGTGCCGTTGTTCCACGTGACCGGTCTGGTGCCCGTGATGCTCGGTGCGTTCGTCGGCGGTTCCAAGCTGGTGATGACCTACAAGTGGAACCCCGATCGTGCGTTGGAACTGATCGAACGCGAGCGCGTCACCAACTTCGTCGGCGTGCCGACGATGAGCTGGGACCTGTTGGAGGCACCCACCTTCGACCAGCGCGACACCTCCAGTTTGTTGGCGGTGGGTGGTGGTGGTGCACCGATGCCACCGGAGTTGGTCAAGCGCATCGAGGACAACTTCTCGAAGGGCCGTCCGAGCCTCGGGTACGGCATGACCGAGACCAATGCGTACGGGCCCGGCAACGCGGGCGACGACTTCGTGGCGCACCCCACGTCCACCGGGCGAGCGGTGCCGATCATGGATCTCCGCGTCACCGACCCATTGGGTACGGTGCTCCCCGAAGGCGAAACCGGTGAGATCTGGTTCCGCGGCCCGATGCTGATTCGCGGCTACTGGAACCGTCCCGACGCCACCGCCGACACCATCGTCGACGGGTGGTTGCGCTCCGGCGACATCGGCCGCATCGACGCCGACGGTTTCGTGTACGTCAGCGATCGGGCGAAGGACATGGTCCTGCGCGGCGGGGAGAACATCTTCTCCGCCGAGGTGGAAGCCGCGATCTACGAGCACCCAGCCGTGTACGAAGCGGCCGTGTACGGCGTTCCCCACGTGCGCCTCGGCGAGGAACTCGCCTGCCATGTGATGGTGCGCGACGGGGCCTCGCTCAGCGTCGAGGACCTGCAAGCGTTCGTCGGTGAGCGCCTCGCCAACTTCAAGGTGCCGACCAAGGTCACCATCGTCACCGAGCAACTGCCCCGCAACGCCTCGGGCAAGATCTTGAAGCGCGAGCTGCGCGACTCGCTGCTCGCCGACAGCTGACCCCGAACACCTCGAGACTGGAGCTTCGATGGCCCGCATCCTCATCACCGGCAGCAACTCGGGATTCGGCGAGCTCGCCGCACTCACGCTCGCCCGCCAGGGCCATGACGTCATCGCCACGATGCGCACACTCGAGAAGGGCGAGCGGCTGCGTGGCGCAGTCGCCGACGAGCAACTGCCGATCGAGATCCGACAGCTCGACGTCTGCGACGATGCGTCGGTCCGTACCGCCATCGGCGACCCGACGACGATCGACGCCGTCGTGAACAATGCCGGGTTCGAAGTGGCGGGTGCGCTGGAACTCGTCGACGACGACGTGCTGGTACGTCAGTTCGACACGAACGTGCGTGGCCCCATGCGGCTGATCCGTGCGGTGTTGCCGGCGTGGCGAACCCGTGGCAGCGGCACCATCGTGAACGTGTCGAGCATCGCTGGTGTTGTCGGCAGTCCGTTCGGCGGTGCCTACGCCGCGTCGAAGCATGCACTCGAGGGACTGAGCGAAGCCCTGCACTTCGAGACAGCGGTCTATGGCATCCGAGTGCGTCTCATCGAGCCCGGTCGCTTCGACACCGGATTCCGCAACAACATCGTCACCGTCGACAACTGGGAGCAGTCCGACTACGCCGCGAGAGCCGAGCGGTTCCGCAGCAGCCAGAGCGGTCTTGGGGGCGACGGGTCACCTGCAGACCCGCAGCTCGTCGCCGATGCGATCTCACGCGCCGTGCTCGACCCGGACGCTCCGTTCCGCCAGTTCGTCGGCGGCGACGCCGAGCTGATCTCGTCGGTCAAGTCGTCGATGAGCTTCGAGGAGTTCGAGGCGGCGATGCGCGCCACCCTCGACTGGTACGACTGAACCGTCGGGTCTCGCGTCGATACGCTCACGCCGATGACGGTCAAGTTGCTCGGTGTGCCGTACGACGCACACTCGTCGTTCCTGCGAGGTCCAGCAGATGCTCCCGCGGCGATCAGGGCGGCACTCACCTGCGGGGCCGCGAACTGGTGCACCGAGTCGGGGCTCGACCTCGATCCAGCGACCAACCACGACTGGACCGACCTCGGCGACCTCGACGTTCCCGAGCCAGCCGACCAGGCGGTCGCCACGATTCGGGGCGGCGCTGCGGACGCGATCGCCGATGGCAGCCGGTTGCTCTCGATCGGCGGCGACCACATGGTGACGTGGCCGCTCGTGGACGCGATCACCGATCGTGTCGACGATCTCACCATCGTCCACTTCGACGCCCACCCGGACCTGTATGACGCGCTCGACGGTGACCGGTTCTCGCACGCCTGCCCGTTCGCTCGCATCATGGAGCAAGGGCGCGTCCGGCGGCTGCTGCAATTCGGAATCCGCACGATGAACCCCCACCAGCGAGAGCAAGCCGAACGGTTCGGCGTCGAGGTGCATGAGCTGCGCGACTGGAACGGCCTGATTCCGGAGCTCGATGGTTCGGTGTACGTCACCGTCGACATCGACGCGCTCGACCCTGCCTTCGCACCGGGCATCTCCCATCACGAGCCGGGCGGCATGACCACCCGCCAGTTGCTCGATGCAATCCGCCAGATCGGTGCGAGCAACGCGAACGTGGTGGGCGCTGACCTCGTCGAGGTCAATCCCCGCCGTGACATCAACGACATGACGGCCATGGTCGGGGCAAAGTTGGTTCGAGAACTGCTCGGCCTGCTCGTCGAGCAGTAGCGGGGCCGACGCAGCTCAGGTCGGCTCGGTGACGACTTCGATCTTGTCGCCTGCGGGGGTCCCTGCCGCGAGATCGACCAGATCAGCTCGAGCTCCAGACCCTGGAGATCACCTCGGAGATCCAACGCTCGACTGCGTCCTTCGGTGCCTCGCTGACGTCGACCTCAACCGCCTCGCCGTCGACGGCAAACACCTTCACGTGGCCGTACGGGAGTTCGGCGTTCCGCGAAATGTCGTGGGTGGCCGCCGGGTGTTGGTCGATGAGCAGACCTCCATCTCGTTCCGCCCACCAGCCCTTGATGAACGTGGCGCAGACGATCGGCCGACCGACGATGAGGTCGGGTTCGTCGGACGAGACGGCACCCTCACCGTCGACGGCTGCCACCGCGTCATCGGACGCCCTTCGAAACTCGATGTTGGCGGTGCGCGCAGCCACGCTGCCGCGCAGCCTCGGCATCATCGAGGTCGGTCACCCGGATTCGGAGTTCGATGTGGTCGCCCATGACGGTCCATGCACCAGCACGCTGATGTGGGCGAACTGTAGACCGTGGGTGGATACCCCGATCACACAACGAGCTGTTGGGCTCAGTTCGGCCAAGACGCGGACGCAACCCGCACGCCCGAACGGGTCGGGCGGCGTGTGGCGGCCTGCTGGTGATTCCCGGCGGTCGACCGCCTACGTTCCCACCATGACCTCACGCCTGCCGGCACTGTCCCTCGCTGCTTCTCCAGGTCGGCGGGCCCGCACCGTCGAGTTGGCCGTCGAGATCGAGTCACGTGGTTTCGAGGGCGTCTACTGTCCGAGTTTCGGCGACGCGCTCGGTCTGTGCCTGTCGATCGCCGACGCCACCACGACGCTGAAGGTCGGCACCTCGATCCAGCCGATCTATCTCCAGCATCCTGCCGCGCTGGCAACCACGGCCTCCTATCTCCACGAGATCGCCGAGGGCCGCTTTCGCCTCGGCGTGGGCGTCACGCACGGCCCGGTCATCAAGCGGCTCGGGGTGGAGACCGGCAAGCCGTTGAGCGACATGCGCGAGTACGTCGAGACGATGCGTGCTGCGGCAGCCTCGATGGGCGGGCTTCCGCCGGTTGTCCTCGCCACGCTGCGCGACAAGATGGTGGGGTTGGCGTGCGAGGTGGGTGACGGTGCGGTGTGGGCCAACGGATCACTCAGCCGAATGGAGCATTCGGTGGGCCTGATCGGCGCCGACCGCCGATCGGACGGCTTCTGGATCGGCAACATGATCCCTACCGTGATCGACGACGACCTCGACGCCGCCAGAGCGCGTCACCGCGCGACGTTGCAGGGCTACGTGGCGCTACCGAACTACCGCAACTACTGGAGCGAAGCCGGCTACGAATCGGAGATGACCGCGGCCAAAGCGGCCATCGACGCCGGCGACACCGATCAGCTCATCGCTGCGATGACCGACGCCTGGCTCGACGACTGCACGCTGTCGGGCTCGGCAAGCCGGGTGCGCGACGGTGTCGACGCATGGTTCGATGCCGGCGTGACACCGGTGGTGGTGCCGTCGTCGACATCGGGCGGGCAGGCCAAGGCGGTCGCTGAGATCTTCGACGCATTCGCCTGAAGCGCCCACCCGAGCTGCCCGCCGACCCCGGCGCTTCGGCGACCCTCAGGACTCGTCGACGAGGTCCTCGCGCACGGCGATCTCGCCTTCGACCTCGATTTCGTCGTCGGAGAACTCTCCGTCGCCGTCCACATCGACGCCGGTGACCGTCTCGGTCTCGATGATGTCGGCAACTCCGTCACCGTCGACATCGATCGCCGTCGTGGTCGTCTCGCTCACGATGTCAAAGGCACCATCGCCGTCGACATCGATCATCGTGGTGGTCGTCTCGCTCACGATGTCGGCAACTCCGTCGCCGTCGACATCGATCACGGTGGTCGTGGTTTCGGTCACGATGTCGGCAACTCCGTCGCCGTCGACATCGACGACTTCCGTGTCGATGGTCACGTCGATGTCGCCGGTGCTGTCCTGATTGTCGCTCATCTGCGAATTCAACCAGAGCGACGCGATCACCGGCGCATTCACATGCGATGGGTGCTTTTCACCCCATGAAACTTTTCACCCGATGAAGGTGACAATTCCTTCGCCCGCGGCGACCATGCTGGAGTCGACACTCGACGACTGTTCCCCAACGACCGTTCACGATGGCATCACCCTCACTCACCCAGCTGCTCAATCCTCTCACCGCGCTGCGGACTGGCATGCGGCTGCTGGGCAACGCCGAAGGCCGCCTCGAACGTCGCGTGACCGTGTCCGACGACGGCCATGCCCACATCGAGATTCGTGGGGCCGACCGACCCGAGCACGAGGCGCTGGCTGCCGACGCCAAGGCGGTCATCGAGCGCCTCGACGGTGTCGAGTGGGCCGAAGTGGACGCCGTCGTCGGTCGGCTCATCGTGGTGTTCGACCCCGCTGCGATCGATGCTGATGATCTGATCGAATCGCTCGAGACCGTCGAGGAACTCCACGACGTCGCTGGCGAGCGGTTCCCACACGATCGGCCCGACCATCCGGCCGATCGCCTGCCGATCCAGCTCAACGTGTTCGGCATCGTCGCCGACGTTGCCGGCCTCGGCTACGCCGGCGCAGCCCAGGCGCTGCACTTCATGCGTCTGCCCGCAGAGATCCCCGGGCTCGTCAGCGTTGCCGACAACTCGCCACGGGTTCGTCGGTTCGTCGAGGGCCGTCTGGGCGTCCCGGCTGCCGACGTCGTCATGACCACCACGAACGCGGCGGCCCAGGCCCTCGGGCAAGGTCCGCTCGGTCTGATCGTCGACATCGGCCACCGGTCGATCAAGTTGGGCGAACAGCAGTCCCGCAACGCCACGTGGAATCGCCGTGAGCCGGAGTTGGTGCAGGGCCGTCACAGCGTGGGCCACCCCGCCGAGCGTTTCCGGCAGCGCCCGGTCGCCCTCCCGAAAGGTCCGATCGAGACGTACTCCGATCGTGCCGCATTGGCGTCGCTCGGTGCGGTGGGTGCAGTGCTGGGAGCGACGAAGAACCCGCGCCGAGCTTCGAAGCTGCTGCTCGCGGGCATCCCGAAGGCAGCCACGCTCGGACGTGAAGCATTCGCCGCGGAGTTCGACCGAGTCCTCTCGAAGCATGACGTTCTCACGATGGATCCGCTGGCGCTCAGGCGGCTCGATCGGATCGACACCCTGGTCCTCGAAGCGCGCACGGTCACCTCGGAGATCTGGGCGATCGCCGACGTCGCCGGCTTCACCCACGACACCGATCCCGTCGAGATCGCGAGACGGTCACACACGCTGTTCGACCGTGACCATCCGTTCGAGGAGCGAAGCTGGCGGAGTTGGCGGCTCGAACCACTCGAGCAGACCACATCGGGGCTCCCGCGCGGCGCGAAGAATCGGGCTCGCCTCCTCGGGGCGGGCGGCCGCAAGGTACTCGGGCTCTGGAAGCACGACGCACTGCTCGCCCTCGTGGCCATCCAACCCGAGCCCGTGGCGCTCGCCGGCGAAATCGCCGACGCCGCCCGGCAGGCTGACCTCGACGTACTGCTGGCAGGTGGCACCGATGCGCTCGCTGCGCAACTCGGCATCGAGCGCCGGCTGACTGCATCGATGCTCGTCGACGAGATCGGTGATCTGCAGCGCGACGGTCACGTCGTGATGTATCTCGGGTCGGCGTACACCGGTGCCCTCAAGGCCGCCGACATCGGTCTCGGGGTCGAACGCGAGGGGCACCGCATTCCCTGGGGCGCCCACCTCGTGGTCGGAAGCGGCTTGGAGAACGCGTGGCGGGTGGTCAGCGCTGTCGAAACGGCCCGCGAGGTCAGCCGCCGCAGTGCGCTCCTCGCACTGTCCGGCGCGTCCACCGGCGGGCTCTGGTCGCTCCTCGGCCCGGCACGAACCGCAACCGAGCGGGCCCTGCTCCCGATCAACGGCACCGCCTTGGTCTCGGTGGGTCTCGGAGCGGCATCGGGTCGTCGCGCTGCCGGTCAGCGGCCACCGCGATCGTCACCACGCGATCCCTGGCACGAGCTCGAGACATCCGAGTCGCTCGCCCGGCTGGGCACAACGGCCAACGGCCTCGAGGCCGCCGAACGCGATCGTCGCCACGCTGCGTCGACCGCGCGAGTGCTCAAGGGGCCGATCGGATTGGCTCAGGCGCTCACCGAGGAACTGGCCAACCCGCTCACGCCGCTCCTCGGACTGGGTGCCGCGCTGTCGGCTGCGGTCGGCTCGGCCGTCGACGCTGCGCTGGTCGGTGGCGTCGTCGGAACGAATGCACTGGTCGGAGCGGCACAGCGAATGCAGACCGAACGGTCACTGCAACGTCTGGAGCACTCGGGCGCCACGATGGTGACGGTGCGCATCGACGGCGCGACCGCGCACGTTCCCGGTGACACGCTCGTGGTCGGCGACGTCATCGAACTCGAAGCGGGCGAGACCGTGCCGGCCGACAGCCGCATTCTGAACTCGGAGAACCTCGAGGTGGACGAGTCGACGATCACCGGCGAATCGCTTCCCGTCTCCAAGTCGAACACGGCCACACCGGGCGCGCCGATTCCGGAGCAGACCTCGATGCTGTTCGAGGGGTCGTCGATCGCTGCTGGCAACGTCACCGCGCTCGTCGTTGCCGTCGGCACCGACACCGAGACGGGCCGGAGTGCGGCCGCCGCCGGCGACCCGCCCCCATCGGGCGTCGAACAACGTTTGGGGTACCTCACGAAGATGACCTTGCCGGTCTCGCTCGTGGGTGGGGCTGCCGTGACCGGCCTCGGGCTCGCACGCGGCCAGCCGATGCGAGACGCTGTTGGCACCGGCGTGAGCCTGATGGTGGCCGCCGTACCCGAGGGGCTCCCCGCTCTCGCCACCCTGTCCCAGGTTGCAGCGGCTCGCCGGCTCGCCGGCAACAACGCCTTGGTCCGAAATCCGAGAGCACTCGAAGCGCTCGGACGAGTCGACCAGATCTGTTTCGACAAGACCGGCACACTCACCGAGAACTCGATCAGCCTCGTGCTGGTGTCGATCGACGGCACCGACGAACCACTCGGCGAGTTGTCCGCCGACGGTCGAGCGCTCGTCGCCGCTGCTGCTCGGGCCACACCTGCCTCGAACGGCAACGGCCCGCTGCCTCACGCCACCGACCAAGCAGTGCTGACGGCCGCGGAAGCGACTGGCGTGGCCGATTCCGACGGGGTCGACGGTTGGTCACGTCTCCAAGAGATCCCCTTCGAGTCGCGTCCGCGGCTACCACGTGGTGCTGGGGTCGACACGAGGCTCGAAGCGCCTGATCTCGGTCAAGGGAGCGCCCGAGGTGTTGCTGCCCAACTGCACGACGTGGCGACGCAATGGAGCCTCCGAGCCGCTGGGTGAAGCAGCACAGGTGCGTCTGCACGACGATGTCGACCGGTTGGGCAGGCGCGGACTCCGCGTGCTTGCGGTGGCCGAAGCAACGGGTTCGTCCACTGCCGAGATCTCGATCGACGATCTCCCCGCCGACCTCGAGTTGATCGGGTTCATCGCGCTTGCCGACCCCGTCCGCCCGAGTGCAGCGGCCGCACTCCGCGACGTTCGTGCCGCGGGCGTCAATGTGGCCATGATCACCGGCGACCATGCCAGTACCGCAGAGGCCATCGCAGCCGAACTCGGCATGCTCAACGGCGGCCGAGTGGTGGTCGGTGCCGAACTCGAGGTGATGGACGACGCCACGCTCGACGAGATCATCACCGAGGTGTCGGTGTTCGCCCGTGTCACGCCGTCGCAGAAGGTTCGCATCGTCGAGTCGTACCAGCGAACGGGTCGATCGGTCGCCATGACCGGCGACGGCGCAAACGACGCATCGGCGATCCGCCTCGCCGATGCCGGGATCGCGCTCGGTGGTGGGAACGGCAATGCCGCTGCCCGAGCGGTCGCCGACGTCGTCGTCACCGATGATCGGATCGAGACCATCATCGATGCAATCGTCGAGGGTCGCGCGATGTGGGAATCGGTTCGCGCTGCCGTGGCGATCCTGGTGGGCGGCAACCTCGGCGAGATCGGATTCATCCTCGCCGGCACCGCGGTCACCGGCGTCTCACCGATCAACGCACGACAGTTGCTTCTCGTCAATTTGCTCACCGACATGGCGCCTGCGCTGGCAATTGCCCTGCGTGAACCGCCCGACAAGACCCCAGAGCGGCTGCTGCACGAGGGGCCCGACGCATCGCTCGGCGATGCGTTGATCCGAGAGATTGCAGTGCGTGCAGGCACGACTGCCGCTGGTGCGGCTGCTGCATGGACGGTGGCAAGTATGACCGGAACGCCCACCCGTGCTCGCACCGTTGCGCTCGCCGGGCTCGTCGGCACGCAGCTCGCCCAGACGTTGGTGTCGGGTGGTCGGAGCCCGACCGTCTTGGGTGCAACGGCGATCAGCGTGGGCGCGCTCGTGGTGACCATCCAGACCCCCGGACTGAGTCAGTTCTTCGGATGTCGTCCACTCGGCCCAGTCGGATGGGCAACGGCGACGTCGGCGGCCATCGGAGCCACCAGCTTGTCGGTCGGTGTGCCCTGGCTGGTCGAACGTGTCGGGCAACGCATCACCGACCATGACAGTGCCGCCGGGATGCTCCGCGCTGTCGAGGCCGTCGACGCCGGAACACGCTGGAGCGCCGTCGAGGTCCCAGCCTCGTTGTGATGGCTTCGCACGACTGAATCGAACAACCATGAACAACCGGAATCAGGAGGAATCACAATGGGAGTACTCGAGACGACATTGATCGGTGGTGCGGCCGCAGTCGGCGGCTGGTTCGCGTGGAAGAAGCTGAACGACTGGAATCCTGAGGGATCCGGTGCCGGCGACACGATCGCCCGGACCGGCACTTCCGTGTCGAATCAGCTCGGCCGCGTGACCGAGTGGACCGGTGGCGTTGCTGGTGACGCGGTGCGCACCAGTGGCGAACTCGTTGCCAAGGGCGCGGGCCTCGGCGTGAGCACCGCCGGCGCGGTCGTCGCCAAGGTGGTACCCGGGCGCACGAAGTCTGCGCCCGACGTGTCGGCATCCGCCGATGAGACACCGACGGCGACGGCGACAAGCACCGCCACGTCGGCGACCAAGAAGTCTCCGGCCAAGAAATCAGCTGCGAAGAAGTCAGCTGCCAAGAAGACGCCAGCCAAGAAAGCAGCAGCGGCGAAGACCGCACCCAAGCCCCCTGACGCCACGCCCACGTCCGACTGACGTCCGTAGGCTTCGCCGAGGGTTCATTCGCCGGCCACTGCGGTGTTCTCCCGGTGTCATGTGCCCGTCCTAGGTTCAGCGGCGCATCCCGACACCTTGGAGGTCATTCACGTGGAAGCGTTCCTCGCCCTCGTCGCAGCACAGATCGTCATCCTGCTCGTCGAGCGACTCCTCGATCGCGCTCGACTCCTGCCCATACGCACCTGAACACCACCGTCGACAGCCATCCTCGGTGCCACCCGGTTCACGATCATCACGGAAAACATCGACGACGTCGGGCCCCACGAGGTCGAGCAGTACGCTGGCGAGTCCGACGGCTGGGCGGGGGCTGCGATCGTGCTTCTGCCGGCTCGGGTGAGATTTCAACCACGCCGAACGGAGTTCCAAGATGACGAGTGCGCCCGACCGACATGCCCGTGGGATGTTGCCGATTCCCGATCGCCCGTCCCAGGGGTTGACGACGTACGACGCGAAGGACCCGGACACGTCGTATCCGCCGATCGAACCGCTCCTGCCGCCGGCGGGTGCGCCGAATGTGCTGGTCGTCCTGCTCGACGACGTCGGATTCGGTGCCTCGAGTGCGTTCGGCGGCCCGTGCGCAACGCCCAACGCCGAGAAGCTCGCTTCCGGTGGCCTGAAGTACAACCGGTTCCACACCACGGCGCTGTGTGCACCGACTCGGGCGGCGCTGCTCTCGGGCCGCAACCACCACTCGGTGGGCATGGGCAGCATCACCGAAACCGCTACCTCGGCACCGGGGAACAACTCGCTGCGTCCCAACACGAAGGCGCCGCTGGCGATGACCCTGAAGCTCAACGGCTATTCGACCGCACAGTTCGGCAAGTGCCACGAGGTTCCGGTCTGGCAGTCGTCACCGCTCGGTCCGTTCGATTCGTGGCCGTCGGGTGGTGGCGGATTCGAGACGTTCTACGGATTCATCGGTGGAGAGAACAACCAGTACGAGCCTGCGCTGTACGACGGAACGACACCAGTCGAGCCGCCGGCAACCGCCGAGGAGGGGTATCACCTCACCGAGGACCTGGCTGATCGTGCGGTCAACTGGATTCGCCAGCAGAAGGCGTTGATGCCCGACAAGCCGTTCTTCACCTACTTCGCGCCCGGCGCAACGCACGCGCCGCATCATGTGCCGCTCGAATGGGCCGACAAGTACAAGGGTCGCTTCGACGACGGCTGGGACGTGCAGCGCGAACGGACCTTCGCCAAGCAGAAGGAGCTCGGCGTCATCCCCGCCGATGCAGAACTCACCGCCCGCCACGACGAGATCACCGCGTGGGACGACATGCCCGACGAACTCAAGCCGGTGCTGGCGCGACAGATGGAGGTGTATGCCGGGTTCCTCGAGCACACCGACCACCACGTCGGCCGGGTGATCGATGCGATCGAGGACCTCGGGATTCTCGACAACACGATCATCTACTACATCGTCGGTGACAACGGCGCGTCAGCCGAGGGCACCATGAACGGGGCGTTCAACGAGATGGCCAACTTCAATGGCATGGCCGCGCTCGAGACACCCGAGTTCATGCAGTCGAAGATGGACGAGTTCGGGACCCCGGAGTCGTACAACCACTACTCCGTCGGCTGGGCGTGGGCGATGAACACCCCGCTGCAGTGGACCAAGCAGGTGGCATCTCACTGGGGTGGCACCCGCAACGGCACGATCGTCCACTGGCCGAACGGCATCGAGGAGAAGGGCGGCCTGCGTGACCAGTTCACGCACGTCATCGACCTCGCGCCGACCATTCTCGAAGCCGCTGGCCTGCCCGAGCCGACCATGGTGAACGGCGTGCAGCAGTCGCCGATGGAGGGCACGAGCATGCTCTACACGTTCAATCAACCCGACGAACCCGAGCACCACGATCTGCAGTACTTCGAGATGTTCGCCAACCGCGGCATCTACCACAAGGGATGGAGCGCTGTCACGAAGCACCGCACGCCCTGGGTGATGGTCGGCGGCGAGCTTCCTGCGTTCGACGACGACGTCTGGGAGTTGTACGACGGCAGCAAGGACTTCAGTCAGGCACACGACCTCGCCGCGGAGATGCCCGAGCTGCTCGCGAAGCTGCAGCGCCTCTGGCTCATCGAAGCCACCAAGTTCAACGTGCTGCCAATGGACGACCGCACCGCCGAACGAATCGAACCGGAAATGGCCGGGCGTCCGACGCTGATTCACGGCAATTCGCAGCTGTTCTTTCCCGGCATGGGCCGGCTGTCGGAGAACAGCGTGGTCAGTATCAAGAACAAGTCGTTCTCGGTGACCGCAGATCTCGACGTTCCGACGGCAGGGGCGTCCGGCGTGCTCATCGCCCAGGGTGGCCGTTTCGGCGGCTGGGCGGTGTACACCAAGGATGGGCACCTCAACTTCGTCTACAACGTCCTGGGCATCCAGCTCTTCACGGTCACCGCGACCACGCCGGTGCCCGAAGGGCACCATCAGGTGCGCGTCGAGTTCAGCTACGACGGAGGCGGTCTCGCCAAGGGCGGCGACGTCACGTTGTACCACGACGGCGAGCCCGTGGGCTCCGGTCGCGTCGGGGCCACGCAGCCGATGGTGTTCTCCGCCGACGAGACAACCGACATCGGCTACGAGTCGGGAACCTGCGTGACGCCGGACTACACGGCCGAAACGAGCCGGTTCAACGGCAAGCTGCACTGGGTCCAGATCGACCTCGGCGACGACAACCACGACCACTTCATCGACCCGGAGGAACGTCTCCGCATCGCGATGTCACGCCAGTAGGCGCCGGGCTCTGGCCGATCTGCATTCTGATCGACGCCGTGAGCGATGTGATGCGACCACCAGCGTCAGCGGGTGAAGCCGGCCGCCGCGAACCGCTTCTTGTGCCCAGCCTGCAGTCCCAGGAGCTTGTAGGTCTCCTTGGACGTCTTGATCAACGCGTAGTCATCCGCAGTGTCGCCGTAGCCGGTCTTGAACTTCACCTTCTTGATGTCTGATCGGTCGATGGCAAAGTTGGTGGGAGTCTCGCGGAGCACCTGCTCGGGTGACATCGACCGGTAGGACTCGGCCACCCCGTCCGTTGCATGCATCCGGGCCGATGCCCGCCCCATGAAGCCCTTCCCCTCGGACTGGGACCGGGCGTTCGCCTCCTCCAACAGCTGCTTGCTCCGCTCCTTGGTGAGCTCGGCGAAGATCAACCGGCGATCGGTGGCCACCAGCGTGTACTGCTTCTGCTTCACGTCCATGAAACCACTGGCCCGGGTCAAGCGACCGATCACATCAACAAGCTGCTCTTCGTCGCTTGCGCCGGTCCCATCGAGCTGCCACATGTCGAGACCTCCTGGTTCGGCCGCTGACCTCATCCGACCATGGGCCACCCCGTCGACCCAGAGGCAAAGGTCATCCCTGCCGGTTCTCGAACGGGTGCTGGGCCGTGTTGGTGTCGCGAGTATCGAGCACTTCAGTGGGCCGTTTCCCGAGGAGGCTGGCGTTGCAGTGGTTGGACGCTGCGGTACGTGGCGCATCGCCATGCCCACTCGAACGGCCCGTAGCGGAATCGGGTGAGCCACCAGGTCGACCACCAGAGTTGCAGCGCCCAGACTCCGAGGATCCACACAGCAATCGTTGTTCGAGTGAGTTCGACGGTGTCGCTGAGCCACCAGGTGAGCATTGCGACGCCGAGGATCGACTGGGCGAGGTAGTTGCTCAGTGCCATTCGGCCGACGTTGCGAACTCGTTCCCGATGTGGCCCGATGCGACGGTTCCACAGGATGATCAGCGCCATGTAGCCGAGCGCCATGGGGATCGTTCCGATGCCGGTCGGCATGCGTCCCACGAGCGCCACCTCGGGCGACCAGTCGGTGGCGATCTGGACGGCCATGCCGACGGCGGTGATCGCCGTGCCGATGCCGACGCCCCACCATGCAAGGCGCCGGTAGTAGTCATCGGTCCGCTCACCCTGCACGACACCGAACCGGAAGAGCGCAACGCCGATCAGCATCAACCCGAGTGCTCGACCGAAGGCGTCGGCGTAGAACCAGGTTGCGATGGCCCCCGACAGCGGGTCGCCACCTGCAAACCAGAACTCGTCGAGGCCTGAGCCGTCGGCACCGATCGTCGACTGCACGAACGGCGCAGCAGCGGTGCCAGCGAGCGCGAGCACTGCGCCGAGGACGAAGAGTGGGCGTGCGGGGAGTCGCCGGAGCAGCAACACCACCGGCGCGCAGAGCGCATAGAGCGCCAAGACGTCGCCCGAGAAGAGTTCGGCATGGGCGGCGCCGATCACGAACAGCAACGCAAAGCGCCACAGGCTCAGCCAGACCACGCGGCGGCCCTTCGCCGCCGCGCGCTCGGCAAACACCACCACGCCGACGCCGAACAACAGCGAGAAGAGCGCCATCATCTTCTGGTCGATGAAGAGCATGGTGAGCACGCCAATCACCCAGTCGAGTGGTTGCTCGACACCGTCGGCGGCCACGTTGAAGTACCCGGCCGGCTCCAAAGCGAAGTACAGCGCGTTCATCGGCAGGATCCCCAAAAGCGCAATGCCGCGGATCGCGTCGAGTGACGTGATGCGTTCGGCGCCCGACACCGGCCCAGAACTCGGCTCGAGTGTCGCTGTCTCCTGGTCGCTCATGTCAACCATGGTGCACGATGACGGGGCCGCTCGCATCGGACAGCCGTCGGACTCGTCTCACGGGCTGATGTCGTCGAGTCGGTTCCCGGAGGTACGGGGGCATGGCCGACGTCGATGCCCGAGCTGCCGGGTCCGAGACACCAACACCCCGACCAGCCGCTGCGCCGCTCGGGGAGGCTCCGCGAGTCGACTCTGGTTCGTTTCTGTTTGCTCTGAGCATGCTGGTGGGGGCGAGCGGGAACCTGCTGCACGACATCGTCATGGGCGCCTACACGCGATGGCGCAACGATCTACCAGGTGTTTTGCAGCGCCCCTGGCAGGGATCGAACCTGCGACACACGGTTGAGGAATCGTCCCGTGCCCGTCCGGCTGGTGCGGTCGAATCCGTGAAAGCCCGTGAAATAGGGGTTTCCGGTGCCTGGTCGTGCGCCGAGTGACGTGAAATCCGGGTAGTTCCGCCGCGTTTGCTACCCAAACGCTACCCAAATCAGCGTCACCGGATCCCGCCGCCCCGATCGCCCTGGTCATCTGGTGTCGGAGGCGTGACTTGAAGTCCGGGGCGAATGTTCGCGGGTGTCTGGCGGCACGCCGAACAGCATCAGTCGGAGTGGGCGGGCGGGCCCGTGAGCAACACGATCGAACGTTGCGCGAGCGCGCTGAGGTCGGGCAACTCGGCCATTCGTTCGAGCACAGACCGTTCCTTACGGGTGAGGTGCGCCTGTTCGCGATCCGTCGGGCCGAGCAAGCGCGCAAGTGAGTCGACATCTCGCACGTGCTTCGCTCGTTCGGCCGAGGTCTGGGCAACGATCTGCGTCACCGCGGCGACCTTGCCGAGGAGTGCGCCGACCACGGTTGGACGACGCACCCGAGCCGTCGAGCCGTCGGTGAGCTCGACCTTGACCACACTGCTGCGAACGAGAGCCTGGCTGCCACCGGGCGCCTCGATCGTGCGGCCACCGCCGAGCGCCAAACGGGCTCGGCTTCCGAGCCGGTCCGGTGCCAGCACATCGATCGTCGCGCCGGCACGCGTGTAGCGATGAGCGATGCCGTCGGCGCTGGGGAGCACTTGGCCGAAGCCTGCGTCGATGAGTGTCTGATGAACTCGGGCGAGGCCTGCCGGTTCCACCCGCAGATCGACCACGATGTCGACATCATCGGTGGGTCGTGTGTCAAGTGAGCCTCGTTCGACCTCGAGCAGAAAGACCATCTGTCCGCCGACCAGCAGGCAGTGGTCCCCGAGTCTTGGTGTGAGCTCGATGAAGGCGCGCCACGACTCCTGCTGTCGACCGGCGAGCGGTGGAAGTCGAATCGCCACGTCGTCAGGCATCGGCAACCAGGCCCTCGGCTGCAATCCAGTGCCGTGGATCAGATGAGTCCAGAAGGTCGAGGGCGACGGCACCACGTGGAGCGAACTCCCCGCCAGAGATGATCCCCCACGCGTCGTCATCGACGACTCGCAGACGGATCTGGCCGAGCGGGTCTGGAACGGCTGCCACGAGCGAATCCAGCTGACCGAACGCACTCCGCGAGAGATAGAGATCGCGATCGTCAGCGGCGATCAGCGACGCCCCGAACTCGATGGCCGCACGAACGCCACCCATCAGCGCTCCCACCGCACCAGGAAGTGACTCGAAGTCGGCCTCACCCATCTCGCAGCGCACGACCTCTGCTCGTCGCTGGTAGCGACCCGGCCGACCCAGATCGATGTCACCATCAACGAGCTCGCGCCACGCCCGAACAGCCCCGAGCGGTCGGCCACCAGACCGAGCCGAGTGCCGGCGAGCAACGATTGCATCCATCGGGACGGCCCACGCGTTTCCGAACCGCTGCGCCGGCAGATCGCCGGCCACGACGAGCTGACGGACGCGCTCCGACGACACGCCCAGGATGCTCGACGCGTCCGCAAGTGACACCAGGTCGGATGGCATGTCCCCTAATCTATTGGATTTCTCCAATAGATTCAACCAGATCGACGGGCGGGATTATCTCGTGTCACGTAGTGTTTTTCAGCGCCCCTGGCAGGGATCGAACCTGCGACACACGGTTTAGGAAAAGCGCCCCGGCCGTCCAACCGGTGTTGTCGATTCCACCAAAGCCCGTGGAATAGGGGTTTCCTCGAGGACGGATCGTGCGCCGAGTGTCGCTGAATCCGGGTAGTTTCGGCACGTTTGCTACCCAAACGCTACCCAAGATGGAGGGGGCAACTGCCGGGTGGAAGGGCTCGAGCCGTGGTGACCAGGAGAGGGAGCAGACGAACTCCGGATCTGATCGTCGGCGGCGGGGCCTGGGCTATCCCCGACCGAATCCTCTCTGTGTCAAGAGGCCCGTTCGGGCTGAGTAAGAGGGCACGCTCGTTCGACCGACGGTGTCGGTGGGCGTAGCGTGTGGTGCAGGTGCCGCCGGACA
>CAVQST010000020.1:0-133077 GCA_963716075.1 Ilumatobacteraceae bacterium
CATCCTCGTCATCGCACAGTTCCACCCCCACCGAGATCCGTTCGCCCCCTACGTCGCATCGACCAGCCGTTCAATCACATGGGTATCGAGATGCCATCGTGCCGGTGTTGACGACATCGTGCGGAAGGGTGAAGCCGCCGGTGCCTTGTGATGCCAACGAGATGCCGGGATTCCGATCGGCTTGCACGCCCGCGCGACCCCGACGGAAACGCCGTCGAGTTCTCCTTCGACCAGGGCGTGTACGAGAAGGTCGCTGAATGTCTGGGGATGAGGGCATGGAGATGACCGCCATGGGCGGCACCGACGCCGCCGATGTCGCCCGCCGCGTCTCCAGGTTCGGCAACGACGATCCAGCAGCCGTTGCCGCGGACGCTTGCATGATTTTGTCAACGAGCACCGTAGCGAGATCGGCGGCGGTCGTCGGTTGTTCGGGCGGACCTTCAACGCCTCCAGGCTGGCCCCATGGCGATCTGCAACTGCGGATCGCCGACATCATCGCCGGCCTGGGCTGGCTATGCAGCAGCCACCGACACCGACGTCGTGGCCGTCCGATACCGATTCGGCGCCGATGTCGGTGAACCGAATTCGATCGCGCGGCCACGTGGTTCGGTGTCACGGGTGGGTGCATCACCCGGCGGATCGATACGCCTGGGACTCACTCACGCACCTCCGTGCAGACCCACTGCAATCCGGGCGCCGCCTGAGCGCTGTTCCGGGCCCGGCTTGAACGGGTCCGGGTCCGAGCACGGCTCGTCGACCGATATCGGGACCGATAGAGGTGAGGCCAGGCCGCGGCCTGCGGCACCGGACGTCTCCGCGGACGCCAACGGACGACGTCTCGGAGAACGGTGCCGTCCTCGGTGGCGAGAAAGTCGGTGGTCGCACTCACCGGTCGGCCTGCTGGTGTGATCTTCGGGGTGTGCCTGATCAGCGCGGTGCAACTGCTTGCACCTCGCGACATGCCGTTCGGGGTCACGGCGTCGTCTCCGGTGGTCGACGCTGTACAACAGGAGTACAGCCTCGACATCACGACGTACGCGGCGACCGAGGCCGACCTGATGGCCGCCGCGGAGGCGGCGACATCTACGGGGGCTACGTGGTTGGTTCGTCCAGCGACGTGCTGGTGACGGTTCCGGCCAAGAGCTTCTTCGGCGAGGTGTACGTCTCTGCCGGATTCAAAGAAGCAGCCAAGACGGAGACAACGTACACGACCACGCCCGCTTCGTGCCGCTGCCGACCGCCGACCGAACGGGCGCATTGGTCGGACTCCTCCTGCTGCCCACCCTCGTCGGTGGGTACATGATCGCGTCGCTGATGTCTGACCAGCCCAGGTCGCCGCGGCGCGCGGACGGATCACGATCGTCCTCGCGTTCGCCGCTGTCGTCGCGCTCGATCACCGGCATCACCGCGGGCCCGCTGCATCGGCGCGTTCCCGGCTGGTCATCTCTGGACCCTCGTACCCTGCTTTTCCTGGTCACGGCCATCGTGGGACTCTTCCGCCGTTGTGCGATTCAGGCGGTCGTGGGCAAGCTGGGCTCACTCGTCGTGGCGCTGTTGTTCATCATCATCGGAGGAGCCGGTGCCGCGGGGGCGGGGTCCATGCTGCCCACCTACGCATCGGCCTGTTTCCCCCCGCCACGCCATCATCGAGCTGTACCGGAACGTGCGGTACTTCGACGGCAACAACATCGTCATCCCGATCGTCGGGCCTGGTCAGCCTCGTGGTGATCATCGCCACGACCCGCAGGACGACCCCCACCTCCGAACCCGTGCCCGCCGGTGATGTGCCCGCCGGTGATGTGCCCGCCGGTGATGTGGTGGCTGTCGATGGCGAGTCGGCTGTGTCGGGGCGGCGTCGCATCGTTCCCAAGAACCTGATCGCTCCCGTTGCGTTCTCGCTGATCCTCACGACGCTCTTCGCCGTGAACTACATGAGCTCGGGACACGAACCGATCGCCAACGACATGCCGTTCGGCGTGGTGGGGTCGACCGCGCTGGCCGAGGCCGCACAGGGTGACCTGTTCGACCTCGACATCACCCAGTACGACGACCAGGACGCGGCGACGCAGGCCATGGATCGAGGCGAGATCTACGGGGCGCTCATCACCAGCGATTCCTCGACCGAGTTGATGGTGGTCAACACCATCAGCGACATCTCGCCGCTCGACATCGCCGGCAACTTCGAAATGGCGGCCGCGTCGGCGGGTGAGACGATCAGCGTGAAGGCCTATGCCCCCACACCGCTGGCAGCGAAGGACCCGTTCGCGCTGGTTCCCGCCACCCTGCTCGTGGTCCTGCTGATCGGCGGCTACATGTCCGCAGCGCTCCTGGCCACCACCGTCGGAACGGCATCGGCGCGTTGGCGAGGTGCCTGGCTGGCTGGATTCGCTGTGATCACCGGTCTGGCGCTCAACATCGTGACCACCTACTGGCTCGACGGATTCCCCGAGGATTCGTTCTGGGTGGCCTGGCCCATCTTGTCGTTGATCATCCTGGTCGTGGCCCTCTTCGCCGCAGTGATGCGGCGGGTTCTCGGCCCTGCAGGCATCGTCGTCACCCTGATCGTCATCTTGCAATTCGGCAACCCATCGTCGGGCGGCGCTGCCTACCTCACCCCGTTCTGGAACGACATCGGCCCATTCCTGCCGCCACGCAACTCGTTCCTGCTGCTGCGCAACACGCTGTACTTCGACGGCAACGGCATCACCCAACCGCTCCTCGTGCTGCTCGCCTATGCGATCGTCGGCGCCACGATCCTCGGCTTCCTCGACTGGTACCGGTCTCCCGAGCTGTCGGTTCCCGGCTTCGACAGCGACGACGCCACCCAAGCCGCGGGCGTCGCAATTCCTGTCGGGCCCCTTCCGTAGTGGTCGTCGCCGGCGCTCAGGCAGTGACGCTCAGGACAAGCCGAACTGCTTCGCGACGTGACGCCGAACTTGCGGTAGATCGCGGTCGCATGGGAATGCACGGTGTGGCGCGAGATGAACAGCTCGGCGCCGATCTCGGCGAAGGTCAGATGTGTCGGCAGGTACCCGAGCACGCGGAACTCGGCGGTGGTGGAGTTCGGCTGCGCCCGACATCCCCAGCTGCCGCACCCGCTCGACCTCGTCGAGGAGTGTCCCCAGATCGGGTCGCTTCGCAACGATCCCATCGATCTCACGAAGCAGCAGTGCTGCGCAGGATCGGTCGCCGATCGCTGCATACACACCCGCCAGGGTCGCACGCAGGCGTACCGCAACATGCGGGACGCCGTACGTGGCGTGACCCCTCGCCGCCATCGCCACCTCCAGGTGCTCCGAGGTTCGAACATGATCGTGGCGATGCAGCGCGAGCCTGGCAGCTGCAGCATGAGCCAGCACTCCGCCCAGGTGGTTCGACGGAACGATCACCTGAGCACGGCGCAACGCGAACATCGACGCGGTCGGCCGCCGTCGACCAGTCCTCCTCGTCAGCAGCGCGCAGCCCCTGGATCACCGTCGTCATCAACTGAGGAGCGCGGCCGGCGTCGAGATCGACTCGCTCCGACTCATCGAAGAGTGCTGATGCTGCTGCTCGATCCCCCGCCATCTCGCGCGCTTGTCCGAGGAGCAGCAGAGCGGTCGAGCACCACTCCACACCGGCGCACCTTCGACTGCCAGCTCGGCGTCGGCGTTCATCACCGTCACACCATCAGCGCACACGAACGCATGCAACGCCGCCCTCGCGGCAGCGAATGACGCCCAGCCGTCGTCCGTCGGACCCTCGAACGTCAGGGTCCGCACTCGCTGCGCCATCTCCTCGACCTGGATGGGTCGACCTGCGACTGCGGCAAGCCATCCCTGAAGCACCGCCAATGGCGGATATCGGTCGATCACCCGAGGGTCGGCCTCGCGAACCAGCGCTCGACCGTCGCCGCCCGACCCGCATCGAACGCGGGCTGGACGACCTGCGCCAGAAGCGGCGCCAGGCGATCCACGTCGCCCGCTCGAAGCAGATACTCGACCGCGCCGCTTCGACTCACACCACGTCGCTGCACGGCGCTGGAGCACCGGCGCGTGCTCGGGGCGTGGACGATGTCCTCGCTCTCGCTTCAGGAGGAACTCGCGATGGACCCGATACCAGTTCGATCAATTCCATTCACTCTTCCGCGAGTTTCTCCTGGACGAGCGAGGCCATCGCCGCGCCGCCGAACACACCCCTACGCTCCGCGCCGTGCAGCGACGTGGTGTGAATCGAATGGCCTGGCGGACCAGGCCATCGAATATCTGCTTCGAGCGGGCGACGTAGATCGACTCGCGCCCCTTCTGGCCCAAATCGCCCAGCCCGCGTTCGATGACGGTCGGGCGGCGACGGTCGAGCGCTGGTTCCGTGACGCCGACAGTCGGGTGATCGAGCGATATCCGCCATTGGCCGTACTCCAGGGATGGCTCGCCGCCGTCGCAGGCCGACCCATCCAGGTCGAACAGATCGCGGAGCGAGTGCGGACCCTGACCTTCGAGGGGCCGACGGATGACGGCTGGGCGTCATTCGCTGCCGCGAGGTCAGCATTCCATGCGTTCGTGTGCGCTGACGGTGTGACGGTGATGAATGCCGACGCAGAGCTGGCGGTCGAAGGTGCGCCGGTGTGGAGTCCGTGGCGCTCGACGGCGCTGTTGCTCCTCGGCCAGGCTCGCGAGATGGCGGGGGATCAAGCAGCAGCGTCAGAACTCTTCGACGAGTCGGAGCGAGTCGATCTGGACGCCGGCCGCGCTCCACAGTTGATGACCACAGTGATCCAGGGGCTCCGAGCTGCTGACGAGGAGGACTGGACGACGGCGGCCGATCGCGTCGATGTCGCGTTGCGGCGTGCTCAGGTCATCGTTCCGTCGAGCCACCTGGGCGGAGTGTTGGCCCATGCTGCAGCTGCCAGGCTCGCTCTGCATCGCCACGATCATGTTCGGACCTCGGAGCACCTGGAGGTGGCGATGGCGGCGAGGGGTCTCGCCACGTATGGCGTCCCGCATGTCGCGGTACGCCTGCGTGCGACCCTGGCAAGCGTGTACGCGGCGATCGGCGACCGATCCCGCGCAGCAATGCTGCTTCGTGAGATCGATGGAATCGTTGCGAAGCGACCCGATCTGGGGACACTCCTCGACGAGGTCGAGCGGGTGGGGCAGCTGCTGGCACCGGGGATGTCGGGCACAGCCGACCTCACCGCCGCCGAGTTGCGCGTGCTCGGGTACCTGCCGACACATCTGACCTTCGCCGAGATCGGCGCCGAGCTGTTCGTCTCGCGCCACACAGTGCATTCGCACGCGACCGCGATCTATCGCAAGTTCGGGGTCACGTCGCGGAGTGAGGCCGTCGAGCGCGCGAAGCAGTTCGGCTTGTCCTGAGCTTCGCCAGGCGGTTCGGCTCACTCGAGGGCGTACTCGGCGTCGTACCCCAGGGCGAGCGCGAGAGCCGGCGCGGCGACGGCGAGCGCTGCAGACCCGATGATGGGGGCGATCCCGGCGAGTACGTCCACGATCTCGTCGGGTGTGGCTCCGGCGCCGATTGCGTCAGCGACGACCACGGAATACGAGTGAGCTGTCGCCCGAGAACCGGCGAGCGCAGCGACCCGTGCGAGTGACAGCACCTTCGCGTCGGCTCTCTCGATCAGTTCGGTCTCGCCGCTCCGGAGCAACGCGCCGACGTAGTCGGCGTCCATCATCACCATGCGACGCAGGGCGTCGGTGTAGTCCACGTAACTGCTCCGATCGGTGACTTCTCGGCGGCGAGGTCTGATGCGAACCGTCTCGACAACTGTGACCCGCCGGGACGCGGCCGCGCATCGCCCAAGAGTGACGAAACTCGCGGGTCGGGGCGACCGCATCCGGTGCTAGGGCAGGGGGCCGACGGGGATGGCGACGCCGGCGGCTTGGGTTGCGTCGTCGCTGTCGAGTCCGGGGACGGACAGTTCGGGGGACCGGTACCAGTCGAGGAAGCCGAGGATCGCGGCGCCGATGATCGCGTAGGCGAGCAGCACGAGGAGTGGTTGGGCGATGCCGTTGGCGTCGAAGTACAGCGTGTTTCGCAGCAGCAGGAAGGCGTTGCGCGGCGGCAGGAACGGGCCGATGTCGTTCCAGAACGGCGTCAGGTAGGCGGCCCCGTTCGATCCGCCCGACGACGGGTTGCCGAACTGCAGGATGACGATCAGCGTCACGACGATGCCCGCGGGGCCCAGCAGCCGTCTCATGACGGCGGCGAACAGCGCCACGACCAGGATGATCAACGACAAGATGGGCCACGCAACCCAGAACGAGTCCGCCGGGAAGCCGTCGAGCCAGTAGGTGGTCACGATGTCGAGCAGCCAGACCGGTGATCACTGCGAACCCGGCCAGCCAGGCACCTCGCCAACGCGCCGACGCCGAGCCGACGGCGGTGGTCAGCAACGCAGCGGACATGTAGCCGCCGATCAGCAGGACCACGAGCAGGGTGGCCGGGACCAGCGCGAACGGGTCCTTCGGCTGCCAGTGGTGTGGGGGCGTAGGCCTTGACGCTGATCGTCTCACCCGCCGACGCGGCCGCCTGTTCGAAGTTGGCGGCGATGTCGAGCGGCGAGATGTCGCTGATGGTGTTGACCACCATCAGCTCGGTCGACGAGTCGCTGGTGATCAGCGCCCCGTAGATCTCGCCTCGGTCCATGGCTTGGGTCGCGGCGTCCTGGTCGTCGTACTGGGTGATGTCGAGGTCGAACAGGTCACCCTGTGCGGCCTCGGCCAACGCGGTCGACCCCACCACGCCGAACGGCATGTCGTTGGCGATCGGTTCGTGTCCCGAGCTCATGTAGTTCACGGCGAAGAGCGTCGTGAGGATCAGCGAGAACGCAACGGGAGCGATCAGGTTCTTGGGAACGATGCGACGCCGCCCCGATACAGCCGACTCGCCATCGACAGCCACCACATCACCGGCGGGCACATCACCGGCGGGCACGGGTTCGGAGGCGGGGGTCGTCCTGCGGGTCGTGGCGATGATCACCACGAGGCTGACCAGGCCGTATGCGAGGAGCACCGCGATCGGGGTGACGATGTTGTTGCCGTCGAAGTACCGCACGTTCCGGTACAGCTCGATGGCGTGGCGGGGAGGGAACAGCGCACCGATGTACTGCCAGTAGGTGGGCAGCAGTGCGACCCCGCCCCCGCCGGCACCGGCTCCTCCGATGATGATGAACAACAGCGCCACGACGAGTGAGCCCAGCTTGCCCACGACCGCCTGAATCGCGACGGCGGAGAGCCCCACGACGGCCGTGACCAGGAGGAAGCAGGGCACGAGGGTCCAGAGATGACCAGCCGGGAACGCGCCGATCAGCGGGCCCGCGGTGATGCCGGTGATCAGCGCGACGACAGCGGCGAACGCGAGGACGATCGTGATGCGTCCCCGGGCCGCGGCGATCTGGCTGGTCGAGAACATCAGCGACGCGATCATGTACCCACCGACCAGGGTGGGCAGCAGGAGGAGTCCGACCAATGCGCCGGTTCGGTCGGCGGTCGGCAGCGGCACGACGGGGGTGGTCGTGTACGTTCGGCTCTCCGTCTTGGCTGCCTCTTTGAATCCGGCAGAGACGTACACCTCGCCGAAGAAGCTCTTGGCCGGAACCGTCACCAGCACGTCGCTGGACGAACCAACCACGTAGCCCCCGTAGATGTCGCCACGCTCCGCGGCGGCCATCAGGTCGGCCTCGGTCGCGTACGTCGTGATGTCGAGGCTGTACTCCTGTTGTACAGCGTCGACCACCGGAGACGACGCCGTGACCCCGAACGGCATGTCGCGAGGTGCAAGCAGTTGCACCGCGCTGATCAGGCACACGCCGAAGATCAGCACCAGCAGGCCGACCGTGGTGAGTGCGACCACCGACTTTCTCGCCACCGAGGGCACCGCGTTCTCCGAGACGTCGTCCGTTGGCATCGGACGAGGGTAAGCACGTGCGCGACGGCCTGGCCTCACCTCTATCAGTCGATATCGGTCGACGAGCAGCTGTCTCGGACCGGACCCGTTCAACCGACCGGAACAGCGCTCAGGCGGCGCCCGGAGGCGGCTGATCGGTCTGGCGGAAGTACGTGAGTGAGTCCCACGTATCGATGCGCCGGGTGATCAGCCCGCCCGTGACACCGAACCACATCACGCCGGGGATGTCGATGCGGTGTTCACCGACATCGGCGCCGAATCGGTATCGGACGGCCACGACGTCGGTGTCGTCGGTGTCGTCGCCAGCCGGGCCGGCGATGATCTCGACGATGGTGTACGCGCGGTTGGGGAAGCTCGCCATGAAGCCTGGGAGGCGTTCGAGGTACGCCGAACGACCGACGCAACCGCCGCCGATCTCGCTCTGGTGCTCGTTGACGAAATCATCGCAGACGTGCGCGGCAACGGCTGCTGGATCGTCGTTGCCCAACGCCTCGAGGTACGAGCGGGCGACATCGGCGGCGTCGGTGCCGCCCATGGCGGTCATCTCCATGCCCTCATCCCCAGACGTCGCGGACCTTCTCGTACACGCCCTGGTCGAAGGAGAACTCGACGGCGTTTCCGTCGGGGTCACGCAGCATGCAGATGTACCCGATCGGATCCGGCATCTGCGTTGCCGGCATCGCAAGGCACCCGGCGGCTTCACCCTTGCGCGCGATGTCGTCGACGCCGGCGCGATCAGGCATCTCGATACCCATGTGATTGAACGGTCCGGTCGATGCGATCGGTGCGGGGGCGAACGGATCTCGGTGGGGGTGGAACTGTGCGATGACGAGGATGAACGGGAACTCGCCGCTGTCGGGATGACCGAGCCATGCGCCGTAGCCGTCGTCGTCCTCGCGGCGGTCGAGGAGTTCGAGCGGCGTGAACTCGAGGTACCACGCGATCGTCGCCTCGATGTCGGACACCCGCAGGGCGGTGTGGGTCCACCGGGGTTGCTTGGGCCGCAGGTCGTGACGTGGCTCGGTCATGGACGCCAACTGTAGCAAAGGTCTGATGGTCAGACCAACAGTCGTCGGCGTGCGGGCGTGAAACTCGTCAATCGGCAAGTGGCCTGACATTGTCCGGTAGTCTCGTCGGCAATGGTCTGACCATCGGGCCGTTGTGAGTGAGAGCCTGCATGACATCGACCACCGACTCGCCCATCGTCGCCAGCGCAACATTCGCCCCGATCATCCGCGAGACGTTGAGTGCACAGATTCGCGACCAACTCCTCGAGCGCATCACGAGCGGCACGATGGAGCCCGGCGCACGGGTCCCGTCCGAACGAGCGCTGTCGGAGCAATTCCAGGTGGCACGAACGTCGGTTCGCGAAGCCATGCAGGGCCTGATTTCTCTCGGCGTGATCGAGCGGCGTGGCAATCGGTCCTTCGTCGTGGAACGCTTGCCCGACGTCAACTTCGACCCGGTCGACGATCGCAAGGAGTTCGTCCGGCAGCTGTTCGAGACACGGCGGTTGCTGGAACTGCCGATCATCGAACTCGCCGCCGAGCGCGCCGACGACGCCGAACGAGCCGACATCAGGGCGCTGGCGCAGCGATTCCAGTCGGACATGAGCCTGGCCGACTTCCGCAGACTCGATCACGAGTTCCATGCACTGATCGCACGAGCCTGCGCAAACCCGTTGCTGGTCGAGGTGTACAACAAGGTGCTCGCCCGACTGTTTCGATCCGAAGGGATCGAATCGCTGCTGTCCGACGATGCCAATCGTGACGAGGTGCGCCGGATCGTGAGTGATTCGGCGGCCCAGCACGGCGCACTCGCCGCGGCGGTGGCATCGGGCGACGTCGAGGCGGCCCGGGTCGAAGGCACCGCGCACCTCGCCGCTGTCGAGCGCGGCATGATCGATCGCCTCGTCTGAGTCCACGCCGGGCGGCGATCAACAAGTTTCGGTGCGGGCTGGCGTTCGCGCCGGTTCCGAATTATGGTCTGACCATCAGACCTACAGCCGGAGTCGGCGTTGGGAGCCAGATCACATGATCACCGGAATGAACCATGCAGTGCTGTACGTGCGTGACGCGCGCCGTCAGCAACAGTTCTACGAGGAGGTACTCGGCTTCGAGACCATCGTTGCGGAGCCGTCTGGTGCGTACGTCTTCATGCGTGCACCTGGTTCGGGGAACCATCATGACCTCGCGTGCTTCACGGTCGGCACCGCCGCTGGTGACTCGCAAGCCGGTCGGGGCACGGTCGGGCTCTACCACCTCGCATGGGAAGTACCGACCCTCGACGACCTCGAGGACCACCGACGTCGCCTCAGCGCCGCAGGAGCGCTGAAGGGGGCCTCCGATCACGGCGTCAACAAGAGCCTGTACGCCCACGACCCCGATGGCATCGAGTTCGAGGTGATGTGGCTCGTTCCCCCCGAGGAGTGGGGTGCTGCCGAGCACGAGGCGATCGTCGCCCCACTCGACATCTCCAGCGACGCCGCACGGTTCGGCGGCGATCGCTGGTCGAGCACCCATCGATCGGCATGGCCGCCACCGGACCCCACCGGCGCGTCGGCCACCGACGGAGCAACCACGACGGAGCCCACGCTGTGAACATCGACCAACTCGCCACCCAGTACTGCCACTTCTTCGACGATGCGGCATTCCACAGCACCGACCGACCCGGCTTTCGGCGCCGGATCATCACGGGCGACCACCTGCAGTTGTGCTTCTGGCGCATCGCGGGCGGTGCAACCGGATCGTTCATGCATCAGCACGAATCCAACGAGCAGCTCGGCATCATCATGCGTGGCGGACTCGACTTCAGGATCGGGCAGCCGGACACCGAAACACGCAGCGTCCTGCGTGAAGGCGACGTCTACCTCGCCCCCGCCTCGATCTGGCACGGCGACTCGGTCTTCATCGGTGACGCCGAGTACGACGAATGCTGGATTCTCGACATCTTCTCGCCCCCACGCGACGACTTCCGCCTCGCCCAGGAACAGGCGACCGACGCCGCGACCAAACGCACCGATGATGCGACCAACGGAGATGCGTCATGACCGCTGACTGGCGACTCGCCGTCGACATCGGCGGCACCTTCACCGACGTGGTGCTCGTCGACGCATCGAGCGGCGACGTGATCGTCGACAAGACGCTGACCACCCCGTCCAATCCGCTCGACGGCGTACGAACCGGCGTCGGCAGCCTGCTCCAGCGAGCCGGCGTTCGGCCCGCCGACGTGACGGCACCGATCGTGCACGCGACCACCCTCATCACGAATGCCCTGATCGAAGGCAAGACCGGTCGAGCCGGGCTCGTCACCACTGCCGGATTCGGCGACACGCTGCTGATCCGCGACGAGCATCGCTACGACATGTACGACCTGCAGATCGAGTTCCCGCCACCACCGATTCCGCGTGACCGCACCGTGGAGATCGTCGAACGAACGAGCGCCTCCGGCGCCGTGCTCGTCGAGCCGTCGCCCGAGGAACTGGCGGCCATCACCGAACAGCTCCGAGCGATGAACGTCGAGTCCGTCGGCATCTGCCTCCTGAACGCCTACGTGAACGCCGCGAACGAGCGAGCGATCGCCGATCACCTCGAACGCGAGCTCGGCGTCCCGGTGTGCATCTCGGCCGATGTGTCACCACAGATTCGCGAGTACCCGCGGATGGTCACCACTGCGTGTAACGCCGCGACCATGCCCGTGATCGGGCCGTACCTCGACGAACTCCAGAAGTGGTTGTCGGGTGAGGGCTTCGGCGGGTCGGTGCTGATGATGCTCTCCAACGGCGGGGTCGTCTCCGCCGACGATGCGGCGCGAGTGCCCATCCGCCTCGTCGAGAGCGGACCGGCCGCCGGAGCGCTTGCGGGTACCTGGTTCGCTCGTCGACTCGGCGAAGAGCGCCTGCTCTGCTTCGACATGGGTGGCACCACCGCGAAGGCGTGCTTGATCGATCATGGCGAACCCGAGCTCACGAACGTGTTCGAGGTCGCCCGGGTGTACCGATTCAAGAAGGGCTCCGGCTTTCCCTGCTCGGTTCCCTCCGTCGACCTGGTCGAAATCGGCGCCGGTGGCGGCTCGCTCGCCCACGTCGACCAGTTCGGGTTGCTCAAGGTCGGCCCCGAATCGGCCGGCGCCGAGCCGGGTCCCGCCTCCTACGGTCGCGGCGGCACCGACGTCGCAGTGACCGATGCCGACGTCCTGTTGGGAATGCTCGATCCGGACTCGTTCCTCGGTGGCGACATGCCGCTCGACGCTGCGGCCGCTGGCGCCGCAGCGGACGCGCTCGGGTCCACGCTCGGGCTCGGGGCCGTCGACGTCGCTGCGGGCATCCACGAGATCGTCAACCAGAACATGGCAGCAGCAGCTCGGATGCACGCCGTCGAACAAGGCGTCGACCTTCGTGGCGTCTCGCTCTTGGCCTTCGGTGGTGCAGGACCCGTGCACGCCTGCGGCGTCGCGGAACTGCTCGACTCCGACCGCGTGATCTTCCCGGTCAATGCCAGTGTCCTGTCGGCCTTCGGCACCCTCGTGTCGCCGGTGCGTATCGACCTCGCCCGGTCGATGCCCCGCCGTGTCGATCAGATCGACGTGGCAGAGCGCGACGCGCTGCTCGACTCACTGCGCAACGAGGGTCGACGGGTGCTCGCAGCCGCTGGCTCGTCGGCCGACTCGGTGACGTTCCGCTACGGCATCGATGCCCGCTATGCCGGCCAAGGCAACGAGGTGACCGTCTGGATCGGCGACGGCGACACCTGGACATCGACCGACGCCGACGTGCTCGCCGCGTTCGAGTCCGAGTACCGCCGCATCTTCGGTCTCACGATTCCCGATGTCGCGATCGAGATCGTCACGTGGCGCCTCGCCGTGTCGGCCGACGCCGACCCGGTCGAGCCCGACCCAGCGCCGACGGGTTCAGGTGGCGCACCGTTCGCCCGGCGGCCCGTCGTGTTCGACCGTGCCCACGATCCGGTCGACACACCGGTGTACCGCCGTCGCGAATTGGGCGCTGGAGACACCTTCGACGGCCCGGCGATCGTCGAAGAGCGCGAGACCACCGCGGTCATCAGGCCGGGCTGGTCCGTCGAGGTCGCCGCCGACGGCAGCCTGATCGCAACCCGTACCCCATCGACAGGAGCCTCCGCATGACCGCAACGATCGACGCGACCACCGATGGTCCACGAGTGTTCGACCCGATCGAACTCGAGATCTGCTGGCAGAGCCTGATCGCCACCGTGAACGAACAGGCCAAGGCGCTCCAGCGTTCGGCGTTCAGCCCGATCGTGCGTGAGGCCGGCGATCTCGCGAACGCCGTGTTCGATCGACGCGGACGCATGGTGGCACAGGCGGTCACCGGCACACCGGGCCACATCAACAGCCTCGCGATGGCGGTGGTCAACATTCTCGAGGAGTACCCGCTCGACTCGCTCGACGAGGGCGACGTCCTGATCACCAACGACCCGTACAAGACGGCCGGCCAGTTGCTCGACGTCACGGTGCTCGTCCCGGTCTGGCGCGGCGGGCAGATCATTGCCCTGTTCGGCTCGACGATCCACCACACCGACGTCGGCGGGTACGGCATCGGTGCCGGCGGTCGCGACGTGTTCGAAGAGGGTCTGTGGATCCCGATCGTCAAGCTGATGAAGCAGGGCGAACGCAACGCCGACGTCTGGAAGTTCATCCTGTCGAACGTGCGCCAACCCGACCACATGGGCGGCGACCTCCACGCACAGATGGCGTCCGGCCAGATCGGTGCGCAGCGGCTGCTGGCGCTCTGCGATCAACACGATCTCGATGACATCGAGGATCTGGCCGACGAGATCATCACTCGCTCGGAGGAGGCCACACGGGCAGGCATCCGCGAATTGCCGGCCGGGACGTACGAGTCGTCGGCGTTGCTCGACCTCGCCGACGGCAGCGAGATCGTCATCAAGTGCGCGCTCACCGTCGACACCGACACCGGCACGATCGTCGTCGACTACACCGGGTCGGCCGATGCCAGTCCCTGGGGCATCAACGTGGTCAAGAACTACACGCACGCCTACACCACCTTCACCGTGCGGTCGGTGCTCAATCCGGACATCCCCAACAACCACGGTTCGCTCGCCCCGATCGAGATGATCGCTCCCGAGGGATCGATCGTCAACGCGGTGTCGCCGCAACCATGCACCGCCCGTCACGTCGTTGGCATGTTCCTGCCGAACGCACTCCTCAAGGCGCTCGCCCAGGTCAAGCCCGAAGCGGCGATGGCCGAGGGGTCCGGCGCGGTGTGGACGATGCAGGTCAGCGGCAACCACGACGACGGCAGCCCGTTCATCACCGCGATGTTCACCTACGCCGGCGGCGTCGGCGCTCGCGCCACGAAGCCCGGCCTCGACGCCTGTTCGTACCCGACCGGTGTTGCCGCCGTACCGATCGAAGTCGTCGAGGCATCGGCCCCGATCCGGTTCACCAAGAAGGCCCTGCGCGAAGGCTCGGGCGGTCGGGGCGCCCAGACCGGCGGGCTCGGCCAGACGATCGAGTTCGAGGTCGACACCACTCGGCCGTGGCAGCTGAACGCCGTAACGAGTCGTCTGGCCGAGCCACCGCTCGGAATCTTCGGCGGCGAGCCGGGTGCCGCTGGCGCATTCAGCGTCAACGGCGAAGCGGTCACCACGCAGGCGCGGGTGACGCTCGACGCCGCGGATGTCGTGCGGCTCGACCTTCCGGGTGGCGGTGGCTACGGCGAGACATCCAGCGAAGACGGTGTGACGAGCTGAGCCAATGATCGACGATGGCGTGGTGACGTTCGCCGAGCTCTGGGCTCGGGCGGTGGAGCACCACGGCACGCGGCCGTTCCTCACCTTCGAAGCGCCGGACCGCACCGTCACCACCTGGACCTACGCCGAGTTCGATGCGGTGACGACACGGGTGGCTGCAACGCTGGCCGCTGAGGGCGTCGGGCCGGATGCGCCGTTGCATCTCGCCCTCACGAACTCGCCGGCCTTCGTGGCGGCCTGGATCGCGACCACGCCGGCTCGGTGCTGCCATCGTGCCATCCGATCCAATGGCGACCGCCCCGGAACTCGCCGATCACCTGGAGCGCACCAGGCCGGCCGTCGGGTTGTACGCCAGCGATCGAGCCGAGACGTACCGGACCGCAGTGGCGACCGCACCGCACGCGGCGGTGGGTGACCTGACGACGATCGCCATCGACGAGGCCGACAGTGCCCTCGGCCCGCTCGTCGGTTCGGCACCGACGCCGACGTTCGCTCGTGTCGATCCGCACGCCCGGGCCGCGGTGATGTTCACCAGTGGGACGACCGGTCGGCCCAAGGGCGTGGTGATCACCCAGGCCAATTACGCATTCGCAGGCACCACGATGGCGGCCGCCGCCGAACTGGGTCCCGACGACCGGCAACTCGTCGTACTGCCCCTGTTCCACGCCAACGCCCAGTACTACTCGTTCGCCTCGGCGATCGCCGTCGGTGCATCGGTGGCGTTGATGCACACGTTCTCGGCGAGCGGTTTCGTCGAGCAGGCTGCACGCCACGGTGCCACCCACGCCAGCCTGTTCGCCGGCCCGATGCGGATGATCCTGGCTCGCGGCGGTCCTGTCGAGCCGAGCGGCCCGCCACTGCGTCTACGACACTGCTGGTTCGCTCAGAACCTCGCGGTCGACCAGTACGAGACGCTGTCGGCGTGGTTCGGTTGTCGTCCCCGCCAGCTGTACGGCATGACGGAGACGATTCCGGCCGTGCTCACCGACCGGCCCGACGACCCGCGGCCCGACACGATGGGCGACGTCACCCGAGGTTGCGCCGTCGACATCGTCGATGCCCACGGCGGGTCGTGTCGACCCGGCGAGGTCGGCGAGATCGTCGTCGGCGGTCGTCGCGGCATCGAACTGTTCGCCGAGTATCTCGACGACGGTGCGACGACCGAGGCGTCGTTTCGCGATGGCTGGTTCGCGACCGGCGACCGAGCATGGCGCGACGACGATGGCCGGTTCCGCTTCGACGGTCGCCGCGCCGACGTGCTCAAGGTGTCGGGCGAGAATGTCTCGGTGATCGAGGTCGAGAGCGCGCTCATGGAGCACCCCGCCGTACTCGACGCGGTCGTCGTCGGCGCACCAGACCCCATCCGCGACGAGGTCCCGGTCGCCTTCGTCGTGCCCGCGGCAGTTCCCGGCATCGCCGTCATCGACCGTCCCACCGACCTCGACGACTTCATCGCCGAACTGACGGCCTGGGCCGAGTCTCGACTCGGCAAGGCCAAGCGACCCCATCGCTACGAGATCGTCGCGGACCTGCCGCGCACCAGCGTCGGCAAGATTCGCAAGTTCCTCCTCGCCGATGCTGCGCGCGTCGGCGGGACCACCCCCACCGCCACCCCGACCCCCATCCCCAGCGCAACCAACTCGGAGGCTCCGACATGACCACCATCGATCGACCCGCCACGACCGTCGTCAACGGTCTGCTCGGCGACCTGGAGGCATCGACCGCCGACGTCGCCGACGCCGTCACCCTGCCGGCGGAGCTCTACACATCGCCGGAGGTGCTCGAGTTCGAGCGTGACGCGCTCTACGCCAAGGAGTGGCTCTGTGCTGGCCGGGCGGAGCGCATCCCCGAGCCGGGTGACTGGTTCACGATCACGATCTGCGACGAGCCGATCATCGTCGCCCGTGACAAGGCGGGCGAGATCCATGCGATGTCCGCGGTGTGTCAGCACCGTGCCATGCAGGTCTGTGACGGTCAGGGAAACTCCTCGACGTTCAAGTGCCCGTATCACCATTGGAACTACGCACTCGACGGCCGGCTGCTCGGCGCGCCGGCGATGGAACGCACGGCCGACTTCGACAAGTCCGAGTTCGGGCTGCCGAAGCTCGCCGTCGAAGTCTGGCAGGGCTTCGTGTTCGTCAACCTCGACGCCGACGCCGCACCGTTGGGCCCGACGCTCGCCCAGTACGAGCCGTACGTCGCCAACTACGACCTCGCCGATGCGGTGTGCCCGGGGACGTTCACGCTCGAGAACCTTCCGTGGAACTGGAAGGTGATGTTCGAGAACTTCAACGACGGCTACCACGCCAATCGGCTGCATCAGTACGTGCAGGACTTCTGCCCGAGCAACCTCAGTGAGTTCCCCGTCGAGTACGACCCCGATTCCAACGTGGTCTTCCGCGCCGGCGGCTACACCCACATCGACGGTGGCTTCAACGCCACCCACCATGCGATCATGCCCGTCTTCCCGAAGCTGACCGAGGAGGAGCGCACACGCTCGACCTTTGCGCTGATTCCGCCGACGCTGTGTTTCGGCACAGCACCTGATCAGTGTTTCTTCTTCCTCGTGCGCCCGACCGGGCCGGAGACGATCGACGTCGAGATCGGCTACATCTTCCACCCGTCGGCCCTCGACGATCCGCTGTTCGAGCACAAGCTCAAACTCACCGATGTCGGCGTGCAGGTCTTCGTCGAGCAAGATCAGGACGCGACCACCAAAGTGCAGCGCGGGCTGCGGTCACGGTTCGCACCACGAGGGCGCTACTCGTGGCAGGAGGAGAGCCACGTGCGCTTCAACCGGTGGCTCGTGCAGCGGTACCGCCGTGCGTTGGAAACCAGCTGACCCGGTCCCGTAACACGCCAGAAATCTGAGATCACTACGATCACCAAATGGTCTGACCATCAGGCCACCAATCAGAGGAGAAGCAGCGATGAACACCAAGTCACAGGGGGGACGCTCTCGTCTCCATGGAGCGATCGCGGGGGTTGCAGTCCTCGCGCTCGTGCTCGCCGCATGCGGGAGCGACGACGGAGGCACCGCCGAGACGGAGCCGTCCACAGCGGTGGAGTCGACCGACGCCCCGGAGAGCACCGAGGCACCCGAGTCGACGGGCGCGACCGACGACATCTCGGCATTCGATGCCAATGGTGACGGCGAAGTCCGCATCGGCATCGCCGCAGCCGGCCCACGTGACGACGGTGCGTACTACCAAGCCGTTGTCGACGCCGCCGAGCAGTTCTCGGCGGAGAATGGCTTCGGCGAGGTGATCATCGTCGACAACATCCAAGCCGCTGATGCCGCGACCGAACTCGAGAACCTCGCCCAGCAGCCGGTCGACATCCTGATCGTCGGCGCCAGCGAGATCGCCGAGCCGATGCCCGACCTCGCCGAGCAGTACTCCGACATCTTCTGGTACTGCAACTGCGGTGCCGGGTTCCCCGAAAGCGAGTTCTACCTCCAGAGCCAGGACAACGGCGCAGGCATCGCCTACACCGCCGGTGTCGCCACCGGTGTCGCGCTGCGTGACAGCGGCGGCGATTCGGTTGCCTTCCTCGGCTGTTGCGACCTCGGCTTCGAGATCCAGCACTACCTCGCCTACGAACTCGGACTGAAGTCCGTCGACGAGTCGTTCACCTTCACCTACGTGCCGACCGGCGACTTCCCGTTCGACTTCGACAACATCCAGAATGCGTCGGCGGCCTACGAGAACGCTGCGGCCGAGGGTGCCGACGCGATCTACCCGTACCTGGGTGGGGCGCACGAGCCGGTGGTGCAGTTGGCGAACGCCGACGGTCTCATCGTGTTGAGCGCCGGTGCATCCGACGTCTGCACACGCGAAGGTGACCTGTCGTGGGACATCGCCGTCCGCTTCGACGGTGGCGACTACGTGCGGGAGATCTTCCCGCAGATCCTCGAAGGCTCCGCCGTCGAGGGTGACATCATCACCTACTCGCCGGGTGAAGAGCCCGACGTGGCGGGCGCGGTCATCTGCGAGGCGACGCCAGAGCAGCAGACCGAGATGGACGAGGCATACGCCCTGGTCGCCAGCGGCGAACTCGACGCCGCCTTCGGTGAAATTGCCGCTGAGGCATTCGGTGGCTGATGAGTCACACGATGAGGTGAACCACCCCGCCTCGGGGACCGGGCCGACAGGCCCGGTCCCCGGTGGACCCCTTGCAGCGGGACGTGTTGCGATTCGTCTCGATCAGGTGAGCAAGCGCTACGGGGCGGTGACGGCCTGCGACCAGGTGGACCTCACACTCACGTGTGGTCGCGTGCACGGTGTCCTTGGCGAGAACGGCGCCGGGAAGTCCACCTTGATGAAGATCATGATCGGTCTCGTCCTCCCCGACCAGGGCACGATCAGCATCGATGGACGTCGCGTCCGCCTCGTCGACCCGACCGATGCGGCTCGGTTCGGCATCGGCATGGTGCACCAGCACTTCAGCCTCGTCGAGCCCCTGAAGGTGTGGGAGAACGTGGCATTGGGTGACGAAGGGCGTCTCGACCCGTCAGCGACCCGCGACCGTGTGAAGGAGATCTCTGATCGCTACGGCCTCGACGTCGACCCCGATGCAGTGGTCGGCGAACTGCCGGTCGGCATGCGCCAGCGCGTCGAGATCATCAAGTGCCTGCGCCGTGATCCCTCGATTCTGATCTTCGACGAGCCGACCTCGGTGTTGACGCCAGCGGAGAGCGAGCAGTTGTTCGAGACGCTGCGTCACGTGGTGCACGAAGAGGGACGAGCGGTCGCGCTCGTCAGTCACAAGCTCGACGAGATCATGGGTGCCACCGACGAAGTGACGATCATGCGCCAGGGCGCAGTGGTTCGGCACGCACGAACCGGTGACGTCGACGCTGCAGAACTCGCTGAGGCAATGGTGGGTCGAACGGTGTCGCTGCGATCGGAGCGTGTGGCGCTCGGCGTGGTCGACGCCGACGTCGAGGGCAGCGAAGTGCCCGACAACCACCCCGAGCTCGCGCCCGTGGTGCTCGAGATCGACGGCCTCACGGTTGCAACTCGCGACGGGCGGCGCCCGGTCGACGATCTGAGCCTGTACGTGCGTGAGGGAGAGATCGTCGGCATCGCCGGCGTCGAAGGCAATGGCCAACGGCCCCTGGCCGATGTGCTGTCGAGCCTCATCGTCGCAACATCTGGCGAGGTACACGTGGGGGGCGAGTCCGTGCCGACCGGCGTGGCAGGAGCGATGGCTGCCGCCGGCGTGGGTGTGATCCCAGAGGATCGACACGACTCCGGCGTCGTCCTCGAGATGACGGTGGCGGAGAACCTCGCCCTGGTCGACATCGTCGATGTCGCTCGTGTCGGCGTCATCGATCGCCGCAAGATGAGCAGCGCCGCTGAGCGACTGATCGACGAGTTCGAGATCTCGTGTGCTGGCCCCGACGCACCGCTCTTCTCGCTGTCCGGAGGCAACCAACAACGCGTGGTGCTCGCTCGCGAGCTGTCGCGTGAACCAAAGGTGCTGATCGCCGCCCAGCCAACTCGCGGACTCGACGTCGGAGCGATCGAGTACATGACCGACCGCCTCCGGCAAGCAGCTGAGGCAGGAGTGGGGATCCTGCTGATCTCGAGCGAACTCGAGGAGATCCTCGATCTTGCACATCGCATCCTGGTGATCTCCGATGGGCGAATCATCGGCCAGATGGCACGCGCCGAGGCCGATCTCGGACGGCTCGGCTTGCTGATGGGGGGACAGGTCGCATGAGCGCCGGTTTCGAGAGCGCCGACATCGACCACGGTGCGGCGTCGAGCCCCGACATGTCCGAACAGCCACCGAGATCCAGCGGTCGGGGTCGCCTCGGTGGCACCGGAAGTGAACGGATCACCTCGGCGGCCGAAGTGGTCGGTCTGTATGCGCTGTGCATCCTGGCGGCGTTACTGCTCTCGGCGTTGATCGTGCGGCTCACCGGCGGCGATGCGCTCGAGGTGTTCTCCGCACTCCTCGACGGCAGCATTCGCGGTCCCGGTCGCATCGGCGAGACGCTGGGCGTGATGGCGCCGCTGCTGCTCGTCGCGCTCGGAGCGATCATCTCGAACCGCGCCGGTCTCGTGAACATCGGCCAGGAGGGCCAGCTGTTCATCGGTGCTGCCTTCGCCACCTACGTCGGCACGAAGATGGGTGGTCCGGGTCCCTTGGTGATCCTCGCGCTCCTCGTGGCGTCGGTGGTCGGTGGTGCGCTCTGGGCGGGGATCGCTGCGGCGCTCAAGTACCGGCGCAACGTTCCCGAGGTGCTCACCACACTGCTGCTGGTCACGGTCGCAGCGCAGCTGTCGGGCTACGGGTTGAAGCACCAGTGGCTGCTGCTCGCTCCGCCCGAGGGTCGCGCCAACCGTCAGCAGATCAGCAAACAACTCGACCCCGACACCCGCATTCCGATCGTGACGATGTTCGGCAATCAGTTCCCGATCTCGGCGTTCTTCGCCATCGGAGCGGCACTGCTCGTCGGGTTCCTCCTCGCGCGAACAGTCTGGGGCTTTCGGCTTCGAGCGCTCGGCCACAACGAGCGCACCGCGCAGCGAGCCGGCGTGGCGGCTTCGAGATACGGAGCTGGCGCGCTGCTGATCGGGGGCGGGTTCGCCGGCCTCGCCGGAGGCGTCATGCTGGCCGGCGGTGACTTCGGCAACTACACCCTCGTGCCCGGGTTTCCTGCAGAGATCGGATGGACCGGGCTGCTCGTTGCGCTCGTCGGACGTCAGCGCATCTCCGCGACGATCATCGTTGCCTTCGTGTTTGCATCGTTGCGCACCGGCGCCGGGTTCGTCGCCGCAACCGGCGTCGAGCGTCGCATCGCCGACGTCGTCCAGGGCCTGCTGGTTCTTGCCCTGCTCATTCCGCCGGCGCTGCTGTTCCTGCGACAGCGTCGTCGGGCGATGGCGGCGCAGGAGGGCCGGACCTGATGGGACCGTTCCTTTCTGCCATCGCTGACGTCCTGACGTCGGAGGCGGCGTACATCAACGCCTTCACGTTCGCGGTCTTCCTCGCCTTCGGCGCGACGGGCGAGTGGGTCGCCGAACGGTCGGGCACGCTCAACATCTCGATCGAGGCGATGTTCCTCGCAGGGGCGTTCGCGGCTGCGGTCGGCTACGACAGCTCCCAGAGCGAGATCGTGGCCCTGGTGTGTGGCATGTTCGCCGGACTGTCCGTCGCCGTGATCCAAGCAGAGATGAGCCATCGTCTCGCCGCGAACCAGTTCGTGGTCGGGTTGACGCTCAACATCCTCGTGCTCGGCCTGGCCAGCTTCCTTGCGTCCGAACTCGATCCGGTGACCAAGAAATCCGAATCGATGCCGATCCCCTTGCTGTCCGACATCCCGTTGATCGGGGCAGCGCTGTTCGACCGATCGTGGCTCTTCTACCTGATCTATCCGCTGGTGCCGTTCGTCTGGTGGCTCGTCTATCGAACCCGCTGGGGCCTGGAGCTCCGGGCGGTGGGCGAGAACCCGCAGTCGGCCGACGTGTCAGGGCTCGACGTCAACAAGCGGCGTCGCCAGAGCATCTACGTGGTCGGACTCACCAGCGGGATGGGCGGCACCTACCTGGTGCTCGCCGCCGTTGGGCAGTTCGAGGATTCGATCGTGGGCGGACGCGGGTTCATCGCGCTGATCGCCGTGATCTTCGGTGGTTGGACTCTGCGCGGCACGCTGGCGGGTTGTGTGCTGTTCGGTGCGGTGCTGTCGTTCCGCCTGTCGTTGCCGGCACTCGGCTACGACGTCAATGGTGACCTGCTCGCCTCGCTGCCGTTCGTGGTGACGATCATCGCGATGTCGGTGTTCGCCAAGCGCGTCCGCCCTCCCCAGGCGTTGGCACAGCCCTTCATCAGAGGGCTGAAATGAACGGTTCAGCCGAGCTCCTGCTCCACCGAGAATTCGAGGTTGTTCCCGTCCGGGTCGGTCACGATGCAGATGTACCCGACGACCTCGTTGCGATACATCGGCCCGAGCAACAAGCACCCTTCTTCACGGGCGAGATCGGCCACGGCGTCGACATCGGCGCGACTGTCCAACGACATGCCGAGGTGGCTGATCGAGGTGAGGAAGCCGTAGGTCTCCTCGATGTCGCCGGTGATCTGCTTGGGCAGGGCACCCTCGATCAGCACGATCACGAAGCGGGCAAGACCGCTGGTGGTGCGGTCGCGTTCGTTGGCGAGCCAGGCCGTGCGCATCTTCGTTTCCGGGTCGTAGCGCTCGTGGATCAACGCGAGCGAGGTGTAGCGCTCGTAGAACGCCAGCGTCTTGGCCAGGTCCCGGACCGGGAGCGCGATGTGGGTCAGCAGAGAACTCGGGGGCTTGGGCACAGCTCAAGCGTAGGCAGTGACCGGCCGAGGAGCGTTGGCCAGAGATGAGGATTGCCGCCGTCGAGACGATTGCGTGCACCTACGGCACGGATCGGGAACGGATGTCGTTCCTCTACGTCAAGGTCACTGCCGACGACGGTCGCGTCGGCTGGGGCGAGGCCTGTGACAGCTATGGGTGTTCGTATGCCACCGTCGTCGCTGCGGTCATCGACGACGTGTACGCGCCGCTGCTCGTCGGTGAGGAGCTGATCGCCGTCGATCCGCTGAGCGAGCGACTGCGCTTGTTCACGCGTCGCCGCCTCGGCGATCAGTGGGTGGCTGCACAGGCGCGCGCTGCGGTCGAGATCGCCCTGTGGGATCTGGCCGCGCAGGCGCAGCACCGGTCGGTGAGTCATGTGATCGGCCGCGTCCGCGACCGGGTCGAGGTGTACGCGTCGTCAGCGTTCCTCGAAGAAGGTCCGGCGGAGTACCACGCCGAGATCCTCGCCCCGCTGCTCGAGCGCGGTGTCCGGATGGTGAAGGTCCGCACCGGACCGGATTGGCGCAGCGACATCGCCACCTTGCGTGACCTGCACCGGCTGTTGGGTGCCGACGTCGAGCTGATGGTGGACGCCAGTGAGACCTACACCCTTCCCACCGCCCGAGCGCTCGCCGAGGCGCTCACCGAGTTCGGCGTGCGATGGATCGAGGAGCCGCTGCCCCAGGGGGAGCGAGCCGGCATCGAAGCGCTCGTGGCCCATTCACCGGTACCGGTCGCCTACGGCGAGCACCTCTACGGACTCCACGATGCGCTCGATGCCATGCGGCGACGCCAGCTCGACGTGCTGCAGCCCGACGCTGCGGTCGCCGGCGGGATCAGCGAGGCGAAACGGATGAGCGAGGCAGCTGCAGCGTTCGGTGTTCGGGTCGTCCCGCACATCTGCGCCGGCCCGGTCGCTCTCGCCGCGAATCTCCACCTCGCCGCCACCGTTCCTGCCATCCGGACCGTCGAGTACCCACCCACGCTGTTGGCGGTGTGGGACACCTTCGGCCTCGGTGCCGATCTGGGGTTGACCGCGATCGTCGATGGAACGATCGCGATTCCCGATGGCCCTGGCCTCGGTGTGGCGTTGAACGAAGAACGCGCCGCTGCACATCCCTACCAACTGCCTGGCGCGCGAGTGTCGGGGACCACCGCTGGCCTTCCGGACCGATTCGTCGGCGACCGGTGAGCCACACACGATCATCGACGCCATGAGCAACGACGCCATGAACAACGACGCCATGAACAACGACGGAGGACACCATGAACACGACCAGCAGCGCCGACATCGAAGCAGCCCGAGCTCGGGTGGCCGAACCCGGCTCGCCAGGCTTCGAGGGAGACATCGGTCCGAGCATGTCGGAGTTCTCCTCCGACTACATGACCTACATCGAGGACTACCTGGAGGACGATCTCCGGATCGTGCCCGATCGTGTGCTCGACCTGCTGCGGTCGATGGGCACGTTGCACCAGGGCTTCGCAGTCAGCCAGCTCGATCACAGTCTCCAGACCGCGACGAGGGCCGAACGTGACGGTGCCGACCTGGACATGGTCGTGGCGTCGCTGTGCCACGACATCGGCAAGACGTTCTCCAACATGAATCACCCGGCGATCGCTGCTGAGATGCTGCGCCCGTGGGTGAGTGACGAGGCCTACTGGGTGGTCAAGTACCACCAGGACTTCCAGGGCCGGCACTACTACGGACGCATCGGGATGGATCCCGAGATGCGTCGACGTCACGAGGGTCACGAGCACTACGACATGGCGGCGAGATTCGCCGACGTGTGGGATCAGACGGCGTTCGACCCCGAGTACGTCAGCGAGCCGCTCGAGCACTTCGAGCCGATGGTGCGCGAGGTCTTCTCGCGCACCGCACGCCGCAGCTGAACCCCACGGACACGAACGACAGGACTGTCATGCAACGAATCATCACCGGCGCCGACATCGTCACCATGAACGCCCGACGCGAGGTGCTCGTCGGTGGCTCGGTGGTCGTCGACGGCGATCTGATCGTGGCGGTCGGCGCGACCGCTGCGCTGCTTGCCGAGTATCCGACAGCGACGGTGTTCGATGCGACCGACTGCGTGATCACGCCCGGCATGATCGACGCGCACCAGCACCTCACCGGTGACCCACTCGTGCGGAGCTGCATCCCCGACCTCCTCCCGCCCGGCGCGTCGATCTTCGAATGGTCGGTGCCGCTGCACGGCGCACACGACGCGCTCGACGACGACGTGTCGGCCTCGCTGTCGGCGGTCGAAGCGCTGACCAGTGGCGTCACCACCGTCGTCGAGGCCGGAACGGTCGCTCACGCCGACAGCGTCGCCGGCGCCTTGCACAACGTCGGGCTGCGCGCAACGCTCGGCGTGTGGGGCTGGGACATCGAGGAGGGGCCGTTCACTGCGCCGTTCGACGAAGTGCTCGACCGGCAGCGAGCGGTCGTGGAGGCGTACCCGGCCGGCGGGCTCGTCGAGGGCTGGGTGACGCTCGTCGGCCACGACCTGGCCTCGGACCAACTGCTTGCAGGAGCCGCCGACCTCGCACGCGAGTACGGCACCGGCATGACGATGCACCTCTCGCCCACGTCGTCCGACCCTGAGCGCTATCTCGAACGGCACGGGCGCCGCCCGGTCGAACATCTCGAGCACCTCGGCGTGCTCGGGCGTCACCTGCTGATCGGGCACGGCGTGTGGTTGGACGATCGTGAGGTCGAGCTGATTCTCGAGAGCGAGACGGCGATCGCCTATTGCCCGTGGGCGTATCTCCGACTCGGCCAGGGCGTGTGCGAGCACGGGCGTCACGCCGACATCGTCGAACGCGGTGGACGCGTGGCGCTGGGCTGCGACGCGTCGAACGCCAGCGACTCGGTCGACATCCTGCGGACGGCAGCCGTGGCTTCGGGGATCGCTCGCGACATGCGTGTCGACCCCACCCGGTTCGGCGCTCATCAAGTGTTCGAACTGGCGACGATTGCCGGTGCCGAGGCCATTGGTCTGAGCGACCGGATCGGTTCGATCGAGGTCGGCAAGCAAGCCGACCTGGTCGTGCACCGCACCGACACGCCGGGATGGACACCGCGAGGCGATGTCGGGCTCCAGCTGGTCTGGGGGACCGACGGGCGCAGCGTGCGTGACGTGTTCGTCGCCGGGAGACACGTGGTCGACTCGGGGCGAGTGGTGTCGATCGACCTCGATGCACTGTCGGCCGCAGCGTCGGAGCATCAACGGTTCCTGCTCGATCGGACCGGCATCACGGTCCCGCATCCGTGGCCGTACGTGGACGCTCGATGACGACCTCGGCGAACCAACGACGAACCAGCGGGCGGGGAACCAACTCATGAAGTACACCGCACTCGGTCGAAGCGGCATCCAGGTGTCGACCCTCGGGCTCGGCACGATGGTGCTCGGGGCGTGGGGCAACGCCGATCATGCGTCGTGCGCGCGCATCGTCAACAGCGCACTCGACGCCGGGATCAATCTGGTCGACACCGCCGACGTGTACGCCTTCGGCGAGACCGAGGAGATCGTCGGGTCCGCCATTCGTGGCCGGCGCGACGAGGTCGTCCTCGCCACCAAGTTCCACAATCCCATGGGCGACGACATCAACGCCCGTGGCAACTCGCGGCGTTGGATCACCCAGGCGGTCGAGGCCAGCCTGCGGCGGCTCGACACCGACCGGATCGATCTCTACCAGGTCCACCGGCCCGATCCGAGCACCGACATCGCCGAGACCATCGATGCGTTGACCGACCTGGTGCGCGCCGGCAAGATCCTGTCGTGGGGCACCTCGACGTTCCCGGCCGACGACCTCGTCGAGACCTGTTGGGCCGCCGAACGGCGACACGTCGCGGCGCCGCACAGCGAGCAGCCGCCGTACTCGATCCTGTTGCGAGGCATCGAACGCGATGTGTTGCCCACGTGCCGTCGTCACGGCATCGGGGTGATCGTCTGGAGCCCTCTGGCCGGCGGATGGCTCACGGGCAAGTACCAGCGGGGCGTCGATGCGCCGAGCGGGTCGAGAGCCGACACGAATCCTGATCATTTCGACGTCGGCAACGAGGCGAAGTTCGACGCCGTCGAGCAGTTGGCGGCCATCGCCGCGAACGCCGGCATCACGCTCACTCAGATGGCGGTCGCGTGGACGACCGAACACCCCGCGGTGACGTCAGCGCTCATCGGTCCGCGGACCGAGGAGCAACTCGCCGACCTGCTGACCGCCGCCGACGTCGTGCTCGACGACGCCACGCTCGATGCGATCGACGCGGTCGTCGCTCCGGGCGTCGACCTCAACCCCGGCGACCGTGGCTGGACGCCGCCAGGTCTCGCCGTCGAGTCGCGTCGTTCACCCAACCGCCCGTCCCCCAGCACCCACCCACACACGACCCCCTCACCCCCCAACACGACCCCCTCAACCCCGACACCAGCGGAGCGACCACATGAAGGCGATCAGTTATGACCAGCACGGCGGCGTCGAGGTCTTGCGATATGGCGACGTCGCCACTCCGGAGCCGGGCCCGGTCGACGTCGTGGTCGGCGTGGAGGCCTGCGCGCTGAACCGTCTCGATCTCGTCCAGCGCGCCGGCTACTACACGCTCCCGGGCTACACCCTTCCGCATGTTGCCGGCATGGACGTCGCCGGCACCGTCGTCGAGGTCGGTGCCGACGTCACCGATGTGGCGGTCGGCGACCGCGTGGTGGTCGACCCGTCGTTGGCCGGCGTCGACGAGCGATCCAAGCTCGCCGGCATGGGCGACCTGTACGGCGAACTCGGTGTGATCGGCGGCACGGTTGCGGGCGGCTACGCCGAGCGGTGCCTCGTGCCGGCCAGCCACGTCTACCGGGTTCCTGACGCCATGAGGATCGAGCAGGCTGCGACGTTCCCGACGTGTTTCCTGACGGCATCGCACGCACTCTTCCCCGTCGGCGAGCTGGTCGAGGGTGAGACCGTGCTGATCCACGCCGCCGGAAGCGGGGTGTCGGTCGCGGCGATCCAGCTGGCTGTTGCCGCTGGCGCGACCGTGATCGCAACCGCCGGCACCCAGGAGAAGCTCGACTTCGCCGAAGAGCTCGGGGCGAGCCATGTGCTGAACAACCGCACCGGCGACGTGACGGCGTGGGCGCGACAGGTCACGAACGGCCGGGGCGTCGACATGGTCCTCGATCATGTCGGCACCGCACTGTTCGGACCGTCGGTGTTCACGCTCGCTCCGAAGGGGCGCCTCGTCTCGTGCGGCAACACCAGCGGCGACACCGCCACGATCCCGAGCCTTGGTTTCGTGTTTCACATGGGGATCAGCATTCGCGGGTCGGATCCGTACCCCCCCGAGGAGTTCGGGCCCACCTGGGAGGCGTTCTGCTCGGGTGGCTTCACCTCGGTGATCCACGACCAGTATCCGCTTGCCGAGGCCGCGACCGCGCAGGCCCGGCTCGAGTCGAACGACGTGATCGGCAAGTTCGTTCTCTGCCCGTGATGCGTGACGCTGCCTACCCAGAGCTGAAGACCACCCACACGATCACCCGTACCGGTCGCCCCTTCACCGACTACAAACCGCCCCCGGCAGCGCCGGTGTGGGACGTGATCGAGGGCTATGGGCGATTCCACGTCCTCGTGTCGGCGATCGAACTCGGCGTGTTCGACGCGCTCGAACGCCTCGGCCCCTCCACGGGTCTCGAACTCGCCGAGGACCTCGGCCTGTCGGCATCGCATCTCACGACGCTGCTCGAAGGCGTCGTTGCGACGCAGCTCCTCGATCAACGATTCGGGCTGTTCGAACTGAACGACACCGCTCGGCGCTACCTCACCACGAACGGTGCAGCGTCGATGAGTGCCCTCGTGCCCGTGTCGCCCGGGCCGCTCGCGAACTGGCAGCAGCTGACCGAGACCGTTCGGTCCGGGCGGCCCGCCGACCCCGTCGACGACGACCCGGTGGGGTTCTACGTTCCGTTGGTCGAGGGGACGTTCACGACGATCTCGCGGATGGCTGCACGCGCCGACGCCTTCATCAGATACTCGGCGCTCGCGTCGCCGCGCCTGCTCGATCTGGGCGCCGGTGGAGCGCCGTGGTCGGTGTCGGTGCTCTCCGCAAATGCGTCGGCGACGTCGGTGGTCAACGACCTGCCGGGCGTGATCGACGTGGCGAGCCGCAAGCTCGCCGAACGGGATCTCACCGACCGGGTCGAGTTCCGTCCCGGCAGCTTCCACGAGATCGAACTCGAAGATGATCACTACGACCTGGTGATCCTCGGCCACATCTGTCGCGCCGAGGGGGCATCTGGCACCGCCCGCCTGATCGACCGCGCGTACGACGCGCTCCGGCCCGGCGGCCGCGTCGTGCTGTCGGACTACTTCGCCGATCGTCAGCGGTCGCTGGCGGGCCATGCACTCATGATGGGCGTCACGATGATGGCCAGCACGGTGCATGGTGAGGCCCTCAGGTACGGCGACGTCGCCGACCAGCTTCGCGTCGCCGGTTTCGAGGCGGTTCGCCTCATCGAGCCCATTGGCTTCCAGGAAGCCTTCGTCGCCACCAAACCGCCGTCCCCATCCCCACCGAGTGAAAGCAGCGATCGATGACCGATACCCCGAACGAAGCCCCGAACGATGCCCCTGTGACTGTCGACCTCCTGATCGACGCCTGGTACGTGGTCACGATGAACGCCACCCGCGACATCATCCATCGCGGATCCGTGGCCGTCGATGGCGGTGCGATCGTTGCCGTCGGCAAGACCGCCGACCTGTCGCGCCGCTACACGGCGAAGCGACGCGTCGGCGGTGACCGGTTCGTGCTCACGCCGGGCATGGTCAACAGCCACATCCACATCACGGGCGAGCCACTCACGCGTGGATTCGTCCCCGACGACACGCCGTTCGAGGAGAACGTCTTCGTCTGGCTGACCAACCTGTACGCCGCCCACGAGATGCCGGACGAGCGATGCTCGGCGCAGCTCGCGGCGGTCGAGATGCTGCGCAGCGGCACCACGACATTCCTCGAAGCCGGCACGATCCGGTTTCTCGACGAGGTGATCGACGCGCTCACCCCGATCGGCATTCGCGGCAAGCTCGGCGCCTGGGTGTGGGACCTTCCACCTGAGCCCGACGTGTACCACCAGACCACCGATGCAGCGATCGCCCGGCTGCAGGATCAGCTGACGCGCCACCGCACCGCGGCCGACGGTCGTCTCGGTGCATGGTCGACCGTGGTCGGCCACACCACGTGTTCCGACCCGCTCTGGAAGGCGGCGCGTGCGCTCGCCGATGAACACGACGTGGGCATGAGCTTCCACATGTCGCCGGCAAAGATCGACCCCGACGGCTTCATCGCGGAGTTCGGACAGCGGCCGATGATCCACCTCGACGAGATCGGCGTGCTCGCCGACGACGTGTGCATGACCCACTGCGTACACGTCGACGACAGCGAGCTCGACGTGATGGCGGCCAAGGGAACCAGCGTGGCGCACTGCCCGACCACCGCGCTCAAGGTGAGCTACGGCGTCACACAGATCGGCAAGATGCCCGAGATGGTGCAGCGTGGCATCAACGTCTCGATCGGCACCGACGGCAACAACGCGTCGAACTACTCGGACCTGATGCGCGCGACGTACTTGGTGGCCGGACTCTTCAAGGACGGGCGGATGGATCCGCAGATGTTCCCCGCGGAAAAGGCCTACGAGATGGCCACGCTCGGTGGGGCGCGCTCGATCGGCATGCAGGACGAGATCGGCTCGTTGGAGGTCGGCAAGCGCGCCGACCTCGTGCTGCACGACACCGACCGCCCCGAGTGGCGACCACTGCACAACGTGATGAACCAACTGGTGTGGTCGGCCGACGGCCGTGGTGTGCACACCGTGATCGTCGACGGCGCCGTCGTGGTCGAAGACAGCCGGATGACCACGATCGACGAAGACGCGCTGTGGGCCGAGGCCCAGCGGTTGGGTGAAGCGATCGTCACGCGCTCCGGGCTGCCCGACAAATCCAAGTACCCGATCCTGTGACATCGCGTTCCTGCGCGAGCCGGACCGTGACCTTGTGACCTGGTGGGAAGCGCTGCTGCTCGTCGGCGGTGGGCTCGTGGCCGGCATCATCAACACGATGGCCGGCGGCGGTTCGGCGCTGACGGTCCCGTTGCTGGTGCTCGCCGGCGTGCCGGGCAACCAGGCCAATGGATCGAACCGGGTCGGCATCTTCACGTCCAGCGCGGCAGCGGTGGCGTCGTTCCGGCACTCGAAGGCAACCGACATCAGCGGCGTGTCCAAGGTGCTCATACCAACGGTGATCGGATCGATCGTGGGTTCGTACACGATCAGTCAGATCGCCGACGACACGTTCGAGACGATCTTCGGGTTGCTGATGATCCCGATCGTGATCCTCACGGTGCTCAAGCCGAAGCCGAAGGTCGACGTTGCTCCGTGGCCGATGTGGGTGACGGTGGTGGTGTTCACCGGGATCGGGTTGTACGGCGGAGCGTTTCAAGCCGGCGTGGGGTTGGTGCTGCTCGCGGCGCTGACTCGGGCGGGCTACGACCTGGTCACTGCCAACAACGTCAAGGTGCTGGTGAACCTGGTGGTGGTGGTGTTCGCGCTGCCGGTGTTCATCATCCAGGGAGACGTGGTGTGGGCCCCGGCGTTGGTGTTGGCGGTGGGCTTCATGTTCGGAGGCTGGTTCGGGGCCAAGCTCGCGGTGAAGGGCGGCGAGCAACTCGTACGAATCTTCATGGTCGTCGCCTCGCTCTTCCTCGCCAGCCGTCTCCTCGGGTTCTGGGGTTGACCGGTCCGAGTTGCCGGATCGAGCGGCCGGAGTGATCCTGACCGTGACCGTTCGGAAACACGCCGTTCATCACATGGTCTTATGGTCAGACCAATGAGCGAACGACTCCTGGCGACACCCGACAACTGCTACTGGGGCTACCTCGATCAGGCCGAGCCTGCGGTGCTCGAAGTGGACTCCGGAACGGAGCTCACCATCGAGGCGGTGACCCATCACTCCGGTGACGCACCGGACTTGCTGATGGACGACGGGGTGCAGGCGATCTGGGAGGGCATCCCCGCTGCTGACCGGGCACCGGGCGTGCACATCATGACCGGCCCGATTTCGGTGCGTGGTGCCCAACCCGGCGACACGCTGCGGGTCGAGTTGCTCGAGATGCGACCGCGCATGCCCTACGGCTCGAACTGCGCCGCGAACTGGGGGCTCTTCCACGAGCGGATGGGCAAGGAACGCATCACCATCTACGAGTTGATCGATCCGCCCGCCGACGGTGCCTTCGCGGCGTCGGCCCGCCCGATGTTCGGGTTCGACTTCACTGCCTTGGAGTTGTACGACGTTCCCGGCGTGATCTCCGAACCCGACCTCGCGAAACGTGAGCCGTTCAGTCGGGCGGTCACCGTGCCGGTGCGCCCGCACCTGGGCGTGATGGGCGTCGCCCCGAACACCACCGATCGGCTCAGCAGCATTCCGCCCGGCGTCTTCGGTGGCAACGTCGACAACTGGCGGTTCGGGCCCGGCGCAACCATCTACTACCCGGTCTTCACCGAGGGTGCGGGCTTCTATGTGGGCGATCCGCACTTCGCGCAGGGCGACGGCGAGATCTGCGGAACGGCGATCGAAGCGTCGCTCGACGTTCGCCTGCGCCTCTCGCTCGCTCCCGAGGTGCCTGTCAGCGCGCCGCTGCTCGACACCGGGTCACACCTCTACACCCATGGGTTCGGCGACGGCCTCGATGAGGCCATGGCGATGGCCGCAGAGCAGATGCTCGCGCTGCTGGTCGATCGGGGAGGCTTCACGCTCGACGAGGCGTATTCGCTGGCATCGGTGGCTGTCGACCTCGGCATCACCCAGGTCGTGGACGGTACGGTCGGCTGCCACGCAGCGGTGTCGCACGACCTCATCGGTCGTTGAACGCCCTGCGTTCACCAGCCTGCATTCACCAGCTTGCATTCACCAGAGGGGGAACCATGCGACTCAGCCCACACGAGCAAGAGCGGCTCATGATCCACGTCGCTGCCGACGTCGCTCGGGCGCGTCGCGCTCGCGGCCTGCAGCTCAACTATCCGGAGGCGGTGGCGATCCTCACCGACTGGGTGCTCGAAGCGAGCGCGAGACGGCCGTCGAGTCGCCGACCTCATGGAGGCCGGACGCCATGTCCTGACCCGCGACGACGTGATGGAGGGCGTGCCCGAGATGGTCGACGAGGTCCAGGTCGAAGCGACGTTCCCCGACGGCACCAAGCTGGTGACACTCCACGAGCCGATCGGATCGGCGCCGTGATTCCGGGCGAGATCGCCGGCCCACACGATCCCATCGAGATCAACGTCGGGCGACCGGTGCTCACACTGCGAGTCGAGAACGGCGGTGATCGACCGATTCAGGTCGGCTCGCACTATCACCTCGCTGAGGCCAATCCTGCGCTCGTGTTCGATCGCGCTGCGGCCCACGGTCACCGCCTCGACGTTCCCGCCGGGACGGCGGTGCGCTTCGAGCCGGGGATCGCCATGGACGTCGATCTGGTGCCGTTCGTCGGGGCCCGAGTGATCGCCGGACTCCGTGGTGCTGTTGCTGGATCACTCGACGTGGAGGGCGGATCATGAGTTTCATCGAGCGTGGGCGATATCGAAATCTGTACGGTCCAACCACTGGTGATCGGGTGCGGCTGGCCGACACCGATCTCTGGATCGAAGTCACCGAGGATCGCTGCGCCGGCGGCGACGAGGTGGTCTTCGGTGGCGGCAAGGTGATCCGTGAATCGATGGGTCAGTCGACACGGTCGCGAGCCGAGGGCGCTCCCGACCTGGTGATCACCGGTGCGATCGTGCTCGACCACTGGGGCGTCGTGAAGGCCGACATCGGCGTGCGCGACGGCCGGATCGTCGGCATCGGCAAGGCGGGCAACCCCGACACGATGGACGGCATCGACCCGGCATTGGTGATCGGTCCGTCGACCGAGATCCTGTCGGGCAACGGCCGCATCGTCACCGCTGGGGCCATCGACTGCCACGTCCACCTGATCTGCCCGCAGCTGCTCGACGAGGCGCTCGGCTCGGGCATCACCACCATCGTCGGTGGGGGTACGGGCCCCGCCGAAGGCACCAAGGCCACCACCGTCGGGGGCGCGTGGCATCTCGAACGGATGCTCGAGGCGCTCGATCACTGGCCGATCAACGTGGCATTGCTCGGCAAGGGCAACAGCGTCGACGAGGCAGCGATGTGGGAGCAGTTGCGTGCCGGCGCTTCGGGCTTCAAGTTGCACGAAGACTGGGGAACCACACCGGCCGCAATCGACGCCTGCCTCCGCGTCGCTGACGCCTCGGGTGTTCAAGTCGCGATCCACACCGACACCCTCAACGAGGCCGGCTACGTCGAGAGCACGCTCGCGGCGATCGCCGGCCGGTCGATCCACACCTTCCACACCGAGGGTGCCGGCGGCGGGCATGCCCCCGACATCATGACCGTCGCGTCGCACCCGAATGTGCTGCCGTCGTCGACGAATCCGACCCGCCCGCACACGGTGAACACCGTCGACGAGCACCTCGACATGTTGATGGTGTGCCACCATCTGAATCCGTCGGTGCCGGAGGACCTCGCCTTTGCCGACAGCCGGATCCGTCCCTCGACGATCGCGGCCGAAGACATCCTCCACGACATGGGAGCGATCTCGATCATCGGCTCCGACTCGCAGGCGATGGGCCGCATCGGCGAAGTCGTGCTGCGCACCTGGCAGACGGCACACGTCATGAAGCTGCGTCGTGGGTCGCTCGACGGTGACGGCCCCGCCGACAACCAGCGAGCGCAGCGCTATGTCGCGAAGTACACGATCTGCCCGGCGATCACCCATGGCCTCCAGGCCGAGGTCGGTTCCGTCGAGGTCGGCAAGCTGGCCGACCTCGTGCTGTGGGAGCCGGCCTTCTTCGGGGTTCGACCGCACGTGGTCGTCAAGGGCGGCATGATCGCCTGGGCGATGATGGGCGACGCCAACGCCTCGATCCCCACGCCACAGCCGCAACTCCCCCGGCCGATGTTCGGCGCGGCACCGGGTGTGGCGCCCGGGCTGTCGGTTGCCTGGGTCGCGCAGGCGGCGCTCGACGACGGACTTCCCGACCGGTTGAACGTGCGTCGCGCGCTCGTGCCCGTGGTCAACACCCGTTCTGTTGGCAAGGCCGACATGATCCGCAACGACGCAACCCCGTCGATCGAGATCGAGCCCGACACGTTCGCTGTCCGGATCGACGGCGAACTCGTCGTCGAGGACCCCGCCGAGGTGCTGCCGATGGCGCAGCGCTACTTCCTGTACTGATGGGCTGCAGTGCACCCTGACCTCCTGCTCCTGGTCGATGGCCGCTTCCCGGCGGGAGGCCACGCGTACTCGGCAGGGGTCGAGGCTGCGGTCGACATCGGTGACGTCGTCGACACCGCCACACTTGCCGCGATACCTGACAGGCCGCCTTGCCACGACCGGCATCGTGGACGCTGCATTCGCGGCGGCAGCGTGTGGCGCAGTGACCGGCGGTGCAGAGATCGGTGAGCTCTGGCTCCTCGACGAGGAGTACTCCGCCCGCATGCCGTCGCCACATCTCCGCGCAACCAGCCGCCGACTCGGCCGGCAATTCGTGCGAGCTGCCCGACCGATCTGGCCGCACGTGGTGCTCGACGCATTGGCGGGCGTCGACAACGGCAGCCACCAGCCCATCGTGCTCGGCGCCGTCGTCGCGGCAGCGGGCGGTGCGCCGACCGACGCCAGCGCCATCGCCCGTCATCATCTGAGTGCGGCGGTCGCGTCCGCCGGCATTCGTCTGCTCGGGCTCGATCCGATCGTGCTCGCCGCCGTGCAGGCTCGCGCTGTTCGAGCTGACGCACCGACATCGGTCGACGTCGACCGGTGGGTGCGCTGCGAACCATCCGAGCTGCCGGCAACCGGTGGTCTCCTCACCGAGATCCTCGGTGAGGCACACGGCCGGCGAGATGCGCGGCTCTTCGTCGCATGACGTGCGACGCCTGCAACCGCCCGAACGCCACGTCCCAGGAGCGACCATGCCCCCACACGAAGTGACCTCGCCGACCGACCTGTTCAGCAACGAGCCGGACCTGCGCCAACGCGGACTCGACCGTGCCCTCCGGGTCGGCGTCGGTGGACCCGTCGGCAGTGGCAAGACCACGCTGGTCGGGTCGTTGTGTCGACTCCTTCGCGATGAACGCTCGATGGTCGTGGTGACCAACGACATCTTCACCTCCGAGGACGCCGATGCACTCCGCCGGGCCGCCGTCCTGCCCGCTGATCGCATCGAAGCTGTCGAGACCGGTTGCTGTCCGCACACCGCAATTCGCGACGACATCGCCGCCAATCTCGACGCCGTCGAGCGATTGGAAGCCCGCCACGGCCACGTCGAGGTGACGCTGGTCGAGTCGGGAGGAGACAACCTGACCGCGATCTTCAGCCGAGGCCTGGTCGACGTGCAGATCTTCGTGATCGACACCGCCGGTGGCGACGACATTCCACGCAAGGGTGGCCCGGGTGTTGCGCTGGCCGATCTGCTGGTGATCAACAAGGTCGACCTCGCCCCCTACGTGGGTTCCGATGTCGAGCTGATGTTGCGCGAGGCAAACGAACGTCGTGCCGGTCGACCGGTGGTGGCGACGTCGCTGGTCGACGCGCAGGGTGCCGCACCGGTTGCGGACTGGCTTCGCGCACAGCTGCGCCAGTGGCGCCAAGGGCCATGAGGGCCCGTGCCGCGCATCGCGGTCGAACGACGTGGCGGCGTCGACGAGATCGTCGATCGTTCGGGCGAAGCCCCGTTCAGTGTTCGCCGCTGCGGCGAGCGGGCGTTGCTCGCAGCGTCGGCGGCGGCCCCGGTGGGCGGCGACGAGCTCGAACTGATCATCGACGTCGGCCCCGAAGCGCGTGCCGACGTCGGATCGGTCGCCGCCAGCATGGTGTGGCCCGCCCCCGTCGCGTGTTGGTCGTCGTCGACAACGCGCTGTTCGGTGGGCGTCGACGGCCATCTGCGGTTGTGGTTGGAGCCAACGGTGTCGGTGGCACGGTCGCTCCATCGCGCGACGACCACGGTGCATCTCGCCGATGGTGCCGGCTGCGTCGTGGTCGAGGAGGTCGCGCTGGGGCGTCGGCGCGAGCCGAGCGGCCGACTCGACCTTCGCGTGCGTGTCGAGCGCGGTGCGGCAGTGTTGGTCGATCATGGTGACGCGTTTGGTCCCGACGTGCCGGGAGCGCTCAGTTCGGTCTCGGTCGGCGCCGCCCGTCATGCGCTGTCGGCGGTGCTCGTCGGCGTTGCGGCGGGAGCGTCGAGAACCTGCGTGGAAGCTGGGCGGGCAGCTGCCTGGCTCCCGATCGCCGACGATGTTGCAATGGTGTTGGCCATCGGCATCGATCGGCCGGCGGTGCGCGAGTTGGTGGCCGATCTGGCTCCCGAACTCGGGTCATGGCCGCCAGGCGCGTGACCGGCGCCAGCCCCCAACGATCGACTGTTTGGTTAGACCATCAGACCACTGGTACTCTGTGAGTTCAGCATCGTTCAAGGGAGCCCCATGACCTATCCGAACACGTTGGTCTTCGTCGACTACCCCACCGACGACGTGAACGCCGCACGAGCGTTCTACGCCGAGGTCTTCAACTGGGAGGTCGAAGACCGAATCGCTGACAGCTTTGCCCGCATCGTGCCGGGACAGAACTTCAAGACCGACGACGGCGAGCAGGGCCCGACCGGCAATCTGCACATGGGTCTGTACAACGCGGCCGATGCGCGGCCTCGCCCGCCCAGCGCCCCTGACGGGCCAACGGAGCTGGGGCGTGACGTCCGCGGTGTTCGTGCCTGGATCCTCGTCAGCGAAGACGACTCGGTGGATCGCATCCTCGAAGCGGCCGATCGCCTTGGCGGGACGGTGCTGTGGCGCGATCACTTCTGGACCGAGTTCGGCGGCGCCAACGCATCGTTCCTCGATCCCTGGGGCAACCAACTGATGCTGTGGCAGCACCTGCCGGGTGCCGAGACCGACGACGACACCCACCAGGTGGTTGGCGAGTTCTCGCTCCCCAACGGTTGGACCTACGAGTAGCTCCGCATGCTCGTCGAACACGAAGCCCTTCGCCACCAGTGGTACGTCGTTGCCGAAGGTGCCGACATCACCGCTGCCCCCGTCGGGGTTCGCCTGCTCGGCGCCGACTTCGTGGTGTGGAGGGGAGCGAACGGCGAACTCATCGCGGCGCCCGATCGATGTCCGCACCGAGAATCTCCGCTCAGCATCGGCACCGTGAACGACGGCTGCCTCACCTGTCCGTACCACGGCTGGACCTTCGGCGACGGCGGCAAGTGCGTCGAGATCCCCTCATCGGGCAAGGATCGACCGATCCCTCCTGCTGCTCATCTACCGACGGTCAACGTCGAGGAGCGCTACGGGCTCGTGTGGCTCTGTCCTGACGAACCGCACGGCACGATCCCGTTGATGACCGCCGAGGACGACCCCGCCTATCGGCGCATCAACAGCGGCGTCGAGACCTGGGCCACGTCGGCGACGCGCATGACCGACAACTTCATGGACTTCTCCCACTTCCCGTGGGTCCACGTCGGCACGTTCGGCATCCAGGACAAGACGGAGATCCCGACCCTCCACGTCGAAGCGCTCGATGACGGTTGGTACGGCTATCGGTACGAGGTCGACGCCCGCAACGACACCGGCGGCACGTCGGTCTCGGGCCAGGAGGGCGACGTCGTCCATCGTCGCATGAGCACCGGCTTCCACCTTCCGTTCGTCGTTCGCAGCACCATTCACTATGAGACCGGGCTCGATCACCTGCTCCTGCTGTGTGCCACCCCCGTCGACGACACCACGTCGTACTTCACGTTCGTCGTGTGGCGCAACGACGACTTCTCGACACCCGGTGAGGAGATCATTTCGTTCGACCGGGCGATCGGTGCGGAGGACAAGGTGATGCTCGAGCGAGTTCCCGGTGTGCTCCCGCTGGATCAACAGGCCACCGCCAGCGTGCAGTCCGACAAACCCTCCGTCGAATGGCGGCGTCAGCTCGCGGCCCTCATCAAGTCGTGAGCACGGCCGGGGTGAACGACCTCAAGCGACGCCTGACCGAGCCGGCTGGCGATGTCGTGTGGGGGTTGTTCTCCAGCATCGCCGATTCGGTCGCGGCGGAGATCTGCGCAGGTGCGGGCTTCGACGTCGTGGTCATCGACGCCGAGCACGGCCCCAACGACCTCCGCACGATTCTGGGCCAACTGCAGGCGGTGGCGGGCTCTCCCGTCGACGCTGCGGTGCGCTGTTGGAACCATGACGCGGCCGACATCAAGCGACTGCTCGATGTGGGTGCCCAAACGATCGTCGTGCCGATGGTGGACACCGCCGAGCAGGCCACCGATCTCGTCGCCGCGACCCGCTACCCGCCCGACGGCATTCGTGGGGTGTCATCGGCGCGAGCTGCGAGATGGGGGCGGATCGCCGACTATCACGCCGGAGCCAACGAGCAGATCTGCCTGATCGCGCAGATCGAGTCGGCAACCGGCCTCGGCAACCTCGAGGAGATCTGCGCGGTCGACGGCGTTGACGCGGTGTTCATCGGCCCGATGGATCTCGCATCGTCGCTCGGGCATCTCGCCGGCGGGACACTGCCCGAGGTCGTCGACATCGTCACCGACGCGATCGAACGCATCGCAGCAACCGGAACGGCCGCCGCGGTGATGGCGACGTCACCCGAGCTGGTGCAGCGCTACGCCGATGCGGGTGCCCGGTTGATCGCAGCAGGCGTCGACACCGCACTCCTCGCGACTGCGACCACGGCGCTTCGCCGCTCGCTTCCCGATCATCGCTGACACGGCGTTCGCCTCGGCTGCGCTTCGGCCCGCCCTCACCTCGGTGGTGTGTCGGTGATCAGCCCGGCGGCTCGTGCACGATCGACGGCTTGGGCTCGCGAGGCCGTGTCGAGCTTGCGGTAGATCGAGGCGGTGTGGCTCTTGATGGTGTTGCGCGACACGTACATCCGCTCGGCGATGTCGGCGAGACTGAGGTTGGTCGGAAGGAACTGCACGACCCGCAGCTCCGTGGCGGTCAGCGCCCACGACCGATCGGCGAACACATCGTTGGCCGCCCGCACCGTTGCACCCAGCTCGTCGACATACCGTGCCAGTGGCGTGCCAGTGTCCTGAGGTGCCATCTTGCGTTCGAGCTCGTGGACGAGTTCCATCGCCAACGTTGCGTCATCGAGGAGCAGACTCGTGCGGATCAATGGGATGAGTCCCAGGACGTTGAACCACGGTGCGCAGCGGTCGAACTTCGCCAACTTCAGCCGGGCGGCATCACGGCGGGTGGCGGCGCCGTCGAGGCGCCCCGCTCGTGCATCGACCAGCGAGGCAATCGCGAGCGACACGGCGGTCGAGGACGAGTCCCGGCCGAGCGGCGTGGCGATCAACCGGATTGCTCGTTCGCTCAGCTCGATTGCCTCTGCGGCCGAGCCTTCGATGTCGAGCACGATCGCGAGCGACGCGGCAGCTGTTGCCTGCAGCGTGGTCGCACGGGCGATCTCGTTCTCGAAGAGTGCCTCGCGCATCAGGTCGATCGCGCCGTCTTGGCCGCAGAGGTATCGGTTCGCTCCGAGGGCCAAGCAGGCGAGCGCTCGCCACTCCCCGTGCGGCAGGTGTTCGTACGCGCCTTGGGCAACGGGGAGGAGCTGGCGCGCGGGAAGATTCTCGAGTGTCGCCAACAACGCGTCGGTGTGGCGACGGAGCAGATCGTCCACGCTCCCGGGCATGAGCTCGAGACCGGCCTGCTCGGTCTGACAGAGCCGCGTCCAACCGAGCGCCCGCTCACCCTCGCCGAAGCCGATACACAGCACCGCTTGGACCTGCTTGAGCGGCAGCGAGTCGAGAATTCGCTGCTCGCTGAAGTTCTCCAGCCAGCGTTCGAGCGTTCGGTACATGCCCCGAGCCGCGTACGGCCCGCACTGCAGCACCACCAGGTGCTCGAGGAGATCGAGATCGTCCGCGGCTGCAGCGTGCTCGATGGCGAGGTCGGTGTCACCCTGACCCGACCACCACCTCGCCGCACCGACATGGATCTCGCGCCAGCGAGCGGGGTCGACGCTGCGGAGCTGGGCGGACAGCCACCGCGCGAGCACCGCATGCATCCGATACCACTCGCCGTGCTGGTCGAGCCCGATCAGCATCAGTTCGTCGCGGCACAACCTGCGCAGTCTCGACGCTGAGTCGTGGCGACCGAGCACCGCATCGCACTGGTCTCCGCTGAAGCGTCCGAGGCATCCGATCTCGGTGAGCATGGTCCGATCCTCGGCGTCGAGCGCCCCGAACCATTCCTGGGTCACGTAGTCGGTCACGTAGGTGAGATCGCCGAGTCTGTCGACGGGGACGTCGATGCCCGTTCCGTCGGTGGCGAGCACCTGGCCAGCGAGCCGAAGTCCCGCAGGCCATCCTTCGAACTGCTGGGCGACCTCGGCGACCAGTTCGAGGTCGGGTGTGATGCCGAACGATCGAAGCATCTCCTCGGTTTCGGCGAGGTCGAAGGCGAGATCAGCGGCGGTGACGTCGACGACGCCGGGGGCGAGTCGGTAGCGGGCGATCGAGTCGGAGCGCGGTTGTGACCGGCCGACGAGGATCAGTGTCGAATGCGCCGGCAGGCGATCGATGAGGCGATCGATCAGGTTGGCGGACTCCTCGCTGACGATCTCGTGGATGTCGTCCAGGACCAGCACGAACGGCTCGCCCGGAGCTGCGATGAGCTCAGCGACGTCGTCCAACGGGACGTGGTCGCTGTCGCCAAGATCGCCGTTGCTCGCCGGCCGATCTGTGAGCCCGCCGGCAATCGCGTGTGCGAGCACCAGTGGGTCGTTGTCGATGGGTTCGAGGTCGAGCCACCTGACTCGTCGCTCGTCGCCGAGGACCCAACGCAGTACCTGGGTCGACTTGCCGTAGCCCGCTGGGGCCAGCACGCGCATCACCTGACCGGTCGCCGACTCATACCGATCGTCGAGGCGCGACCGCTCGACGACGCCCGAACGCATGGTCGGTCCACGGAACCGTGCGCGATCGCGGATCGCGACGACGTCGCTCATCGGCGAGACCGGGGCATGTCGATCCTCATGCGATCACCGCCGGTCCACATCTCTGACAAGGTAGTGCCACCTGGTCGCCTGACGCGCAGGACTCGCCGGTGCTGGCCGGCCCGTGCTGACCAGTCAGCGGTCGGTGTGTTCGATGCCACAGCTTCGTCGAGCCGGGATGCTCGCACCGCTGCGAAACTGGACGTTCCCGAGCTCAAGGACGGTCGACATGACTCCTGCGAATCAGCAGCCACACCTCGGAGTGCAACCCGACGCAGCCGGCGCTCGCAGCGTGAAGCCGGCAGAGTTCGGCGCCCGACGTCCCCCGGCATCGCAGACGCCGGTGTCACGGGCGCTCGAGGATCGCCCGCCGCTGGGCCCGATCGAGCGACTCGACCACGATGCGCTGGTGGCCAATCAGCAAGCGGAGCTCGCTGCACCGCGGCGTGCGTACACGCTGGGCTCTCGGGTGCTGTTCGCAGTGATGGATCGGGTGTACGGCCCGGAGCGTTCGCTGGAGAAGTTCCGTGTACTCGAAGTGGTCGCCCGTGTGCCGTACCAGGCATGGGAGAGCGTGGCGTATGTGGCGATGACGCACACCTCGAAGCACCCCGACTTCGCCCGACGGGTGTACGACCGTGCACGGATCGCGCGGGTCGAACAGGACAACGAGCAGTGGCATCTGCTGATCCTCGAGGAGCTCACGCGCAACCACCGACGCCCCTGGCTCAAGGGTCGCCTCATTCCTCAGCTCCTGGCGCTGACCTACTACCAGGTGTCGTGGATGCTGTTCGTCATTCGGCCGAAGTGGAGCTATCAGCTCAACGCCGACTTCGAAGACCATGCTGCCCACGAGTACGCCGTGCTGGTCCAGGAGCATCCCGAGTGGGAGACGATCCCGTTCGAGAGTCGATTCCAGGACGACTTCGGTGCGTACGACAGCCTCGCCGACATGTTCCGCCAGATCGGCTACGACGAGGCCCTGCACCGCCAGGAGAGCGAGATCATGATGACCCAGCCCCGTTTCGCCTGACGCGGGCCGTCAGATCCGAGTCCACACGATCGGGAAGAACACCGCACCGCGCGACCCTTCGGCTCCGGTCAGCACCATCTGGTTGCCGTCGAACCCGACGGTGTAGGTCGATGTGCCGCCGGCCCCGCCTTCGAGGTCGGCGTCGGTGATGACGAGCGCTTCGCCCAACAGCGCCGATGACGACACCGAGACGGCGAAGGTGTTGCCGGACACGGTGAGCACTCCCGCTGCGACGCCGAACTCGAAGTTGCCCGTTCCGTTGATGGTCAGGTCGGTCAGCGGTCCGCCGTTGATGAACGCGGTCACGTCGGTGTAGGTGAGGGTTCCGGTGCCGTCCGGCCGCAGCTCCATCACGACATCGCCGGTGACGCCGGCGATGTCCAGGGGCACTGCGCCGAAACCGAGCGCCGACGCATCGGCGAACATCGTCGCCAGGCTCGGGTTCGTGGCCCGCCACGTTCCGTTGCCGCTGAATGCTCCCGACGACAGCGGCGGCGGCGGTGGAAGTGGATCTTCGTCGCAGAACTCCTCGATGTCTCGCGGGGTGATCGTCACGAACGAGGCCCCGGTGGCTGGTCCGGTGGCGCCAGCGGTGAGCGATGTCGCTCCGAGTGGGACGAAGTTGATCGATGGCAACGGGACCGTGCCATCCGGGCAGGCGCAACTGCCGCCGTAGCAGAACTGCGTCGACGTGGCGCTCGTCGTCGCGAACTCTTCGCCCGTACTCCATCGCAGGAGTGCGAACCCGTCGGTGTCGATGTTCAACACCCACGAGGTGCCGTCGGGCAGCGCGCCGAGATCGAATTCGCCGAGCGCCTGCTCGCCGGCACCGGCGTCGACGGTTGCCTGCTCGGCTGGAGACAGTGCCACCCGCCGGACCGCCCGGCCAGGTCCAGCGAAGCGTGCGGCTGGCAGGTCCCAGGCTGCAGACCAGTCCGGTCGCAATGCTCCGGTGGCTGCCAAGGTCGCAACGAGTTCGGCGTCCACGCCGTCGAGTGCAGCGTTCCAGACGCCGGCAGCGCTCGATGCCGCGTCGGTGATCTCCGGGATGATCTCCCACAGTGCATCGCTGCCACCTCGCAGCTGCGCGACCTGCGCCCAGAACCCGAGTGCCCGGTACTTGGCCCGATACAACGGGAAGGGCTCGGTGTCGAAGAACGCCGGCCACCACTTGTCGCCGAATCCGCTGCCCCCTGCGAGGTCCTCGCCGACCCAGGTGGCGAGACCTTCGCGATAGAAGTCGACCATCGGGGCGCCGGCGCGGCGGGCAGCCTGCCAGCAGTGGAAGACCTCATGGGCCACCACCGACTTCAGGTAGGCGCCGGTCAGGTGGAGCCAGTCGAACACGATGACGAGACACGCGTCGCCCGATTCGTTGCTGTAGGTGGATGCATCAGTCGTTGGGGTGTCAGCCTCCGCAGGTGTGCCGATCCGCAGCTCCCAGTCGATCGCCGGGCCGCCCAAGCGTCGGATCAGGTCGATGGCGGTCGCACCGGCGATCGCCTCGGCAGCAGCGAGATCCACCTGGCGCACCACCGCAGAAGCGGCCAGGCCCGGAGTTCGGGCTCGTCGCAGCCCCTCCGGTTCGCTCGTCGGCGCTCCCGCCGTCTCCGCGACGAGCGCCTGGTAGTCGGCATCGTCGGCCGTCCGGTAGACGACCGTCGACCCGGCGATGATCGCCTCGTTCGTCGCATCGATCACCCGGCGCTGGTCGTCGGTCAACTCGTCGCGTCGAGCCTCGAGGGTGGCAACGGCGTCTGTCGCGAGCGTCGGAATCGAATCGTCGGCGATGAGTGCGACGGCGCCGGGGACGTCGACGCCGAAGAGGTAGGCGAACTCCGAGAGCGCGAGCGTCAGTTCGGCGGCGGGCCCCTCGGCGAGTTCCAGGTCCTGATGGCGAACCGGGTCCGGTGTCGGCTCGGTCGAACTGCTGTCCGTCTCGGCACTCGTCGAGGCAGGTACGGGCGGGGTGGTCGCCGGCAAGGCAGCGTCCTGCGACCCACCGGCGCACGCGGTGATCACGAGGGCGCCGACGAGGGCGACTGCTCCCAGGGCGCGTTGCATGGACACCTCGCAAGTCTTGCTCCGTGCGCGGCGGGCAGCCATGGGTCATTCGGCCCATGCGCGACCGGCTGTCCTGGTCACCGTCGCACCGCGCTTGGTGGTCACCGGCGTCACTCGTGGCGGATGTGGAGGTCGGGGACGCCCCAGCACGCGATCCCCATGTCGTGAGCGAGGATGCCGAGGCCCTCGGTCTCCACTTCGCCGAGTTCCGGCCGTCCGATCGTCGCTGGATCGGTGCGGATCCGGGGGCTCTGCACACCGTGGCGGTACGCCGGCCACGTGAGACCGTCGCGATGCCGATCAGCCCGTACGAGGAGCATGGTGCCGCCGACGGCATGAAGTTCGACGAGTCCCTGGCCCTCGTACGCATCGAGGTGGTGGCGTCCTCGGTCGGTCCACACGTTCAGGTCGAAGGTCGCTCCGTCTCGTGCGAGACAGTGCGGTTGCACGACGTCGCCGCCGACGGCGAGCAGCCTCTCGACGACGTCGCGGGGAAACTGCACCACGTCGACATCGATCCACAATGCCCAGTCGGCATCTCCCAGCCCGCGCGACAGGAGGTGGTTGCGGCTTCTCGCCAGCACCAGGCGCCGTTCGAGTTGGAGCTGGGGCGCCCATCGCGGCATGCCCTCGGGGATCCGGAAGCCGAAGTCGCGTTCGTGGACCTCGCTCGGGATCCCGGCCGCGTCGAGCCGTTCGAACTCCGCTCGGAAGGCGTTGGCGGAGCCGTCGTCGGAGTCACTGACGAGGACAGCCACTCGGAGTTGGTCGTTCGGATGGTCGAGTGAGAGGACACGATCGACATAGCCGGCGGCGTGGTGCGCAGCGTTCTTGATCGGTGTGAGGACGACCACGTCCGACTCCGACGATGACCGAATCGGCCGTGACCCCGGCGTCGCCGAGGCTGGGATCGGCCGGGGGAGCAGTGGCCGTTTCCCTCCGGTGCCCATCGCCTCGTCGAGCAGCTCGACCATCTGGGTTCCGACGGTCGACGCGCCGTAGCGCTCCTGGATCTCTGGGGCGAGTTCACGTGCGTGTTCGACGAGGTCTCGTGCCGTTCCGTCGACGACAGACGCGGAGCAGGTCGATCGCCGCGTCCATGTCGGCGTACGCCCACTCCGTGCCCACCTGGAACAGCGCCCGATCAGCGTGTGTCGTCCTGACCCGTCGATACGGGAGCAGTCCGGGATGGCCGTCGCCCAAGTAGGACAGCTGACCACCGAACCCAGTGATGATCGTCGGCACACCGATCGATGCAGCATCGAAGGTGCCGAGCCCCCACCCCTCGGAGGACGTGAGCGACAGCGTGCACACCGAACGCTTCGCCAGTCCCATCATCTGCTCGTCGGTCCAACGAGTGGTGTCGAAGCAGACGATCGGTGGGTCGTCGAACTGGCCGATGATCTCGTGGATGACCTGCGCGACGTCGCAGTGGCCACCGGGCCACCCGACGTCGTACGTCGTGGTCTTCACCACGAGCGCTACATGATCGGCGCTGGTGAAGGCGTGGCAGAAGGCCTCGATCGCACGATCGGGGCGCTTGCGCCAGTCCCATGCGGACACGACCGAGACCACCGCGACGTCGTCGGGAATCATCATGGGGATGTCCGCCGGGATCGCATCGGAGACGACGTGGGGAACGACGTGCACCGGCCGATCGAACGCTCGCTGGAAGGCGGCCCGGTTCCATTCGGTCGGTACCCAGAACTGGTCGATGTCCGACATCTCCGATCGCCAGACGGCAGGCACCTCGTCGAGTTCCCACACGCTGTGACCGATCTGGAACCCCGGTCTGAGCTCGGACGCAACCTGCTTCCACGAGCCCGGCACGGAGTGCTGGACCAGCACCTCGTCGTCGACGCGGGGGCGTCGGAGCGCTCGGAGCCACGAGGCGGCACCGCCGGAGTACTCCGTTCGCGTTCGTCCGTATCCGAGATCGTCGAGTGGCTCCCAGGCGAGGTCGAGGTGCTCGGAGTCGACGGACAGCAACGCCCGCAGCGCCCGTTGCGCCGCGATGCCGATCCCGACCGGGGTCCACTCGCACGCGTAGCGGACCCGGCTCCTCATCGGGGCGTACGATACTTGCCGTGCGGATCGCCTTCGTGACCCCGGTCGATCCTCAGCTGGCCGGCAACGGAGCGGCGTTGCGGGCCTCGTTCTGGCGTCGCACGTTGGCGTCGATGGGCGACCTCACCACCATCGTCGTGCCGATCATCAGTGCTCCGCCGGGCAACGACTCCCACGACGACCTCGGCGACGTCGTGGTCGTGGCACCCTTCGAGATGGCGCACGACCGGCATCCGGCGCTGGCTCGACGTGCACCCGAGTACCTCGGGGCTCGGTCGGCTCATGATCTGACCAGCTTCGATCTCGTCGTCGGGTTCCGGGCGCACGTCGCACCGTTCTGCTTCGGTCTCGCGTCGATGTACGAGACCCCGGTGGTGATCGATCTCGACGACGACGACGCGGCGTTCCTCGACGCACAGGGCGATCACACCGAGGCTGCTCGGTGCCGGGATCTCCTCGGCGAGATCCGCTCTCGGGCGGCCGGCGTCGCGAGCGCGACCGGCTTCGACGGCACCGTGACCATCCCGAATGTCGCCGGTGTCGAACTCGTCGCCGATGTCACCTCGACTCGAGGTGGTGCGGCACACGCCGGCATCCAGGTCGTGATGGTCGCCAACATCGGCTACGCCCCGAACCTCGAGGGTGCACACTGGCTGCAGGACCAGGTTTGGCCGACGGTCCGCAGTGCGGTGCCCGACGCCCGGCTCGTCATTGCCGGCCCCGGGAGTGAGCATCTCGAGCACGGCATCGGCTTCGTCGACGACCTCGAATCGTTCTACGCATCGGCGTCGGTCGTGGTGGCTCCGATCCTGCACGGTTCCGGCACGCGGATCAAGATCCTCGATGCGTGGGCACGACGGATCCCGGTCGTTGCGACGACCATCGGAATCGACGGCCTCGACGCGGTCGACGAGGTGCATGCGCTGATCGAGGATTCGCCGCGCCACTTCGCCGACGCCGTGATCCGGCTCCTGCACGACCGCGAGTTCGCGACGGCGCTGGTCGAGGCCGCATCGGGGCATGTGGCCTCGCGCTTCGCGGAGCCCGTCGTGGCGAAGCGTGTCGCTGCGTTCCTGCGGCGTGTGGTCGAGCCGCCGATTGGACCGATGCGCGTCGACGGTCCGGTGGTGACCGAGACCACCGACGGCGTCGTCGTCGACGATGTCGCCAACGGGAACGTGCACCATCTCGACGCGCTTGCAGCCATGGTGTACGTGCTCAGCGACGGGCGGTTGTCGACCGAGGAGATCACCGGCACCGTCGTCGAGATGACCGCGATGCCGGTGGATCGGGCCGCACGGTGGGTCGTGTTGGCGCTCGATCGCCTCATCGACGTCGGGCTCGTCACCGACGACCCGGCGTACGAACGTCGCATCCTCCCGCACAGCGGTCGACCGCTTCGAGTTCGCGCCGGGTCGCTCGATTTCGCGGTGGCCCATGAGGTGTACCGGGGTGGCGAGTACGACATTCCGCCGTTGCTTCCCGAGGGCACGGTTGTGATCGACATCGGTTGCCACATCGGCTCGTTCAGTGCCCGGATGATCGACTCGGGAGCGCAGTTCGTCATCGCGATCGAGCCCCAACCCGACAACTTCCGGCTCGCCACCATCAATCTCGCCGGAGAGATCGAACGGGGACGTCTGCAGCTTCGCCAGGTGGCACTGTGGAGCCCGCCCGCTGGCCAGCCGATCACGATCGGGGTGGCGCCGATGCTGGATGTTGCCGGCGCCGTGCCGGTGCTCAACACCGGCGGTCACATCAGCCGACCGGCAACGGGCACCACGCTTGGTGACGGGGAGGCGACGGTGCCCTCCGAGACGCTCGACGACGTGGTGGCATGGATTCGCCGCGACGTGTCGTCGAACGGACCCATCTGGCTGAAGCTCGACTGCGAGGGAGCGGAATGGCCGGTGCTCGCCACGGCAACCTGTCTCGGCGACCTCGACGTGATCACCGCCGAACTGCACATGCACGCCGACGAGGCGCCACGTCGACTCGATGCCTTGGTCGCGCAGCTCGAGTCGGCCGGCTTCGAGATCACGATCACCGGCGATCACCGCGACCTCCAGCTGCTGCGAGCCGAACGTCGCTGACCTAGGTTCTGGCGATGGGGATGTTCAGGATCGCGTTCGCTGCAGGCGCCGGGGCACTCGCCGTCGCTGGCTGTTCGGTGTCGGTCGGTCAGACGCCCACGTCAGCAGCGGAGGAGGCCATCGAAGACGAACTCGGGGGAGTGCTCGGGCTCGAGTTGTCGGATGCGACGTGTGGTGAGCCCGACAGCGACGACCCCGGCGAGACCTTCACGTGTACCGCCACTGGGCCGTCCGGTGAGACGGTCACGGTCGATGCGGTCGTCGACCCCGACGACCAGGTCTTCGTGGCTGCGAGCAATGTGGTCATCGCGGACGACATGGCGGCCATCGAGCAGGAGGCCATCGAGGTGCTGGCACCGGAAGTGGGCCTGCCCGTCGAGCGGATCGCCGTCGACTGTCCCGTTGGCCCGATCGTGCTCGATGGCGATCTGCTGATCTGCGAGATCAGCGACACCTCGACGGGCGAGCGGTTCGAACTGGAGGCCCGCCTGTCCGAGTACGTACTGCGCGAGGGGTACGCCAGCCGCACCTACGTGGTCGGCGTCGCGATCGAGTGATGTCAGTTCGACGGTTCGCCTCGCGCTCCCGCAAGCAGGCTGTCGCGGGCTGCCCGCGGGTGAAACCACATGCGTTCGATGAGTCGTTCCGCGTAGCGCTCGGCAGCCCGGTCGCCCTGCTGCTCTCGGAGTGCTGAGACCCGGGCCTGATCGGCGCGGAACTCCGACCCGTCGTAGCCCAGCGCCCACCGGCCGATGGCGGTGCCGACGGTTGCGACTCGTTCGTCGGCCACGGTGGCCGTGCGGCGGAACCGGTCGGTGACGATGGATCCGTCGTCGGCGTCGAGCATGGCCATCGAACCGATCCCGGCTGCGGCGTACCCGAGGGCTGCGGTCCGGAGTCGCAAGCCGAACTCGAGGTAGGTCTCACTCCCGAGTGCCGCCTCCTTGTTGGCGTCGCCACTTCGGAGACACTGGTCGATCGTCGTCTCGAGCGCGTCGAAGCCACTGCGCCGGGCCACGTACGCCATCATTGACCACACCGCGGTACCGACATCGAAGGGCTCGCCCTCGTGACGTGCCCTCGACTGCAGCATCCCCAGCATTCCGGCTGCCAGGGGGCCGTGATCCAGCGCCTCGCTCACTGCGGCTGCGAGCATGGCCACGCTCGCAGCGAAACCGGTCGTGGCGAATTCGCCGAAGTCCGACATCGCCTGTTCCACGAGGCGCGCCGACGACGCAGCGGGCTGGGGCAGCCCGTCGAACGTTTCTGCAAACACCGAACGGAGCCAGCGGTCGGTGAAGCCTGGCGAACACGTTGACGAGGCATTCGAGATGTGGCCAGCGATCACCGGGTCGACGACACCCGCCACGGCAGCGAGTCGAGTCTCCACCGCAAGGAGCACGCGTGTGGCAGGCACTGGATCGTGGATGACGAACGGCGGCCCAACCGGTTCGTTGTCGGGGGGAGCGCTCGAACGGAAACCGCCACCCCCGTCCGATCGTTCGATGATCCAGATCGGCCGATCGCCGGGCACTCGGCGCCACGCGTCGAGGACGGGAATCTGCGTCCGTGAGGCCAGGGCAAGTGCCATGCCGTTGTCGGCGCCGCTCGGTTGCGTTGCCGTGACGGCGATGGCCGCACCGATGCCGAGGTGGACGAGCTCGTCGGGATCGTCTGGAAGACCATCCGACGTCGACGAGCTCACAACGCCCGAGCAGCCTCGACCGCACGCTTCGCAGTGTTCGCCGGAAGCTCGTTCTCGATGAGCGCCAGCTCGAGGATGGAGGTCGACGACGTGACCCACGAGGCGAGCTGGTCGCCGCTGGCTGTCTTGACGACCTGGCGATACTCGGTCACGACCTCGATCGTCTCACTCGTGCGTTGGCCGGGCTCGTCATCGCCGAACGCCGCGGAGATCCTCTCCTTGAGCCAGCCCACCGAACGTTTGCCCCACGCCTCGGCTTCCTCCTTCGCCGCGGCGAGGACACCGTTCATGTAGGCGACCACGACTGCTGAGCCGAGTGCGAACAGTGCGGCCTCGCCGACGAAGTGCGATTCGCCAGCTGGTTGGAGATACGGGATGTCGGCTTCCAATCGACTGGCGACGTCATGAACGGTGTCATCGAAGTGCTGGTCCATCGTTGCAGTCTCGCGCGAACACCCATCTCGAAAATTCCACTGAGCTGGCGCGAGCTGGAACCACTCGTTGCGGTGCGTGGTCACTTCCGCTTGCTCTCCGCGGTGCTGCTGGGGGCGATGGTGACGCTGGGATCGGTGGTGTTGCGCTCGCCGAGTTACGGTCGGTCGGATTCGGGTCGATCGAGGGGGATGAACATGACAGGTGGCGCACGCCGCTCCAGCACGATGGTCGGAGCGCTCGGCGTGGTGGTGGCACTGCTGGCAGCGGCATGTTCGAGCACCGACGACACGTCATCGGATGCGACCACGGCTCCAACGGCTTCGGAGGTGGAACCGGACGCGTCCGACACCGAAGACGCCCCCTCGAACACCACCGTGGACACGACTGCCCCGGCTCCCACGATCACCGATGATCGTGCGTACTACATCTTGCCGCCCGGCAACTATGGGGGCCTCCCCGTCAACGAGAACTCCACCGATCAGCTCTCCCTGTACGACTCGCTCACCCCGCTGCGCGGTGACGTCACCGACGCCGACATCGAGGAGTTCTTCCTCCCGGCCGACTTCGAACCGATCGGTGCCACCACCGAGGAGGTCACGGGTCGCGACGGCGTCAGCATCGTGTACGACGAGTTCGGCATCCCGCACGTCACGGGCGACACACGCGACGACCTGGCGTTCGGAGCCGGCTGGGTGACCGCCCGCGACCGTGGCCTCTATCTCGATCTGGGTCGGGGTCCGGCGCGCGTCGCAGTGGCCGACGTGCCCGGCATCGATGCGTTCGAACTGGTGACGAGCGCGCAGGAGTTCATTCCCAGCGCAGCGACCGAGCAACTGGTGACCGATCAGGTGCAGCTCATCATCGACACCTACGGCGACGAAGGCGAGGAGATCATCGCCGATGCCCAGGCCTACGCCGACGGCGTCAACGCTTACATCGAGGCCAACGGCACACCTGGCGAGCCCTTCACCGTCAACGATGTGATCGCGGTGACGGCATTCATCGGGTCGATCTTCGGCGCAGGCGGCGGCGGCGAAGCCGGCAACGCCGAGTTCCTCTCGGAGCTGCAGGCCAGCCTCGGTGACGAGTTGGGTCGCGACGTGTGGGAGGACTTCATGCCCACCGACGACCCTGAGGCGCCCACCACCATCGAGGAACGGTTCGAGTACCCGGCGCTCACCGGCGGTGACGTCACCGGGTCGGTCACGATCGATGCGGGCTCGCTCGTGTCGCTCGACCCCCGACCGGTCGACGCGGCGCAGCCGGAGGGCTTCGCCTCGCCCGGGGTCTACGGTGCTGCCACCGGGCCTCGCTCGCGCAACGCGTCGAACTGGCTGCTGGTCGACCCGGCTGCGTCGGAGAACGAGACGACCCTGGCCGTGATGGGCCCACAGCTCGGCTACTTCTATCCCGAGATCGTGCAGCAGATCCACCTCACCGGCCCCGGCGTGGAAGCTCAGGGCGCGGCGGTTCCCGGCCTGGCGATGTACCTGCTGATCGGACGCACCGAGGACTACGCATGGAGCCTCACGTCGGCGAACCAGGACGTGCGCGACGTCTACGCCGAGATCCTCTGCGAGCCCGACGGCTCCGCGCCCACGGTCGACTCCACGCACTACGAATTCGACGGCGACTGCACGCCATTCGAGCAATTCGATGCCGGCACGCTCGGCGGCGCACCGATCAGCTTCCCGACGTCGGTGCACGGGCCCGTCGTGGGCACCGCCACGTCCGAGGGCCGCCCGGTGGCGCTCACCAGCAAGCGTTCCACGTTCGGTCGTGACGGCTTGAACCTCGCCGCCCTCAAGGACATGACCGAGGGCGACGCCGCGACCGCCGAGTCGTTCTTCGAGTCGGCCGACAAGTTCGGGTTCACGTTCAATTGGGGCTACGCCAACCGCGACGGTGTCGGCTACTACGCGTCGGGTCTGCTGCCCGTACGCGCCGAAGGGCTCGACCGTCGCCTCCCCACGCTCGGAACCGGCGACTACGAGTGGCAGGGATTCCTCGAACTCGACGAGAAGCCCCATGCCACGGCGGGGCCGGATGACCGATTGGTCAACTGGAACAACCAGTCGGCGCCGGGCTTCATGCACGGCGACAGCACCACCTTCGGGTCGGTGCACCGGGTGGAGAACTTCGATCAGTGGCCCGAGCCGGTCGACCTCGCAGGCGTGGTGAGTGTGATGAACCGTGCTGCCACCGAGGACATCCGGTCCAGCGTCTGGCCGGTGATCAGCGAGGTGCTCGCCGGTGGCGACGCACCATCTGATCTCGCCGCCGAAACACTCGTGGCGCTCGATGCCTGGGCCGGCGATGATGCGCCGCGCCTCGACGCGGACAACGACGGGTTCGCCGACACACCCGGACCGTTGCTGCTCGACGAGGTCTTCCCCGCCATCGCGGATGCGATGCGTGACCCGGTGCTCGCCGCAGCGGTCGACGCAGGCGTGGACTTCCGCGGCATCGACGATGCCAGCTTCGTCGACAAGGATCTTCGCACCGTGCTCGGCCAGCCTGTGGAGGGTGAGTTCAACATCTCCTACTGCGGCAACGGCGACCTCGATGTGTGTCGTGCGGCGCTGTGGGATGCGCTCGACGACGCCGTCAATGCGCTCGCGGCCGAGCGTGGCGGCGACATCTCCACCTGGTTGCCGCCCGGGCAGCGACTCACGTTCGTGCCCGGCTTGATCGAGGACGACTTCCGTGCCACCAACCGGCCCACATTCCAGCAGGTGATCGAGTTCGCGCCCCAGTGACGCGACGGTGGTGATCCGACGGTGGTGATCCGATCACGGTGACGCGGTCCTTCATCCCCGTCTGACGTGCCGCCTGACATCCCGTTCGACGACATTTTCGTGGAAGGTCAGTCCAATAAGGTCTATTCGGTTGCACGAATCCGAATTCACCTATTAGGATGTCCATGATGTCGCTTCTTCTCTACCTCACCCTGATCGCCCCGGCGCTCGGTGCGGCCCTCACCGTGCTGCTGCGGCTCGACCCCGTGCGCGCCGCTCGATGGGGTGTCGTGGCAGCGGCGGTCGCAGCGGTGGCCGCGGTCGCTGTGGCGGTTGCCGTCGGTGTCGACGGCCCGATCGAATCCGTTGCCACCGACGACGACGGGGGAGCGCTCTTCGGTGTCGCCGTCGACCGGGTGGGCGCAGTGCTCCTGGTCTTGACCAGCGCTGTCGGGCTGATCGTGCAGTCGTTCTCGGCGCGGTCGTTGCGCACCGACCCTCGCGCTCGACGGTTTCACGTGCTCGCTGGACTCCTGGTGAGTTCGACCATGTTGGTGGCGGCCGCAGTCACCGCAAGCGGGCTGCTGCTCGGGTGGGTTGCGACGAGCTTCATCCTGGTTGCGCTGCTCGGGCACAAGGCGCCGTGGAAGCCCGCTGTCGATGCGCAGCGGCGCACCGCTCGCAGCTTCGCCATCGGCGACGTGTCGCTGCTCCTCGCGGTGATCGTCACGCTCTGGGCCGCCGGGGACGTCGACCTGCGCTCGATCGACGTCGTGGCACTCGACATGGAGAGCATCGCCTCGATTCGTGCACTCGACATCGTCGCCGTCCTGCTCGTGCTCGCCGGAGTCGCCCGTTCGGCGCTGATCCCCATCCACCGGTGGCTGCCGTCCACCCTCGCTGCACCAACACCGGTGTCCGCACTGCTGCATGCCGGCGTGATCAACGGTGCCGGCGTGCTGCTGATCCGATTCTCGCCGGTCTTCGCGTCGTCGGTGTCGGCCATGGCACTGGCGTTCGCGCTGGGGATCCTCACGGCCCTGGTCGCCACCGCCGTGATGCTCGTGCGTACCGACGTCAAGGGCAGCCTCGTGTGGTCCACCTCGGGCCAGATGGGCTTCATGGTGATGCAACTCGGCGTCGGCGCATTCGCCGCCGCCCTGTTCCACATCGTCGGCCACGCCCTGTACAAAGCAGCGATGTTCCTCGGCGCCGGCGGAGCGATCAGCGCGCACAACCGCCAGACGTACCGCCCCCACCTCGGCCAGGCCGACCGCGACAAGCTGACGTCGGTGACGGCTCGCATCGTCATGGGGCTGCTCCTGCCCCTCGCGGCGTTCGAGATCGCCCTGCTCGTGATCGACCCACACCTCACCGCATCGGCCACGATCCTGATCGTGGTGTTCGGCACCCTGTCGGTCGGGCGCGCCGCAAACGGTTGGATGTCGGCGGCGCCGTTCACGGTGGGACGCACCGTGGTGTTGTCGATCGTCGGCGTGTTCGGGTTGGCGTTCGGGTACATCGGCGGCATTGCCATCTTCGAGACGTTCGTGGCCGACGTGGTCCCCTACGAGGTGCCCGCCGCCGTCGGCCCGGTGTGGGTCGCCGTCGTGCTCGCCGCCATCGCAGTGCTTGCTGCAGTCATCGCGTTCCTACCGGGAGTTCGAGGTGAGTCACTGCGCCGTGGGGTGTACGGCTGGCTCGTCAGCACCGGTGCGAGCACGTCGCACACCGCTCCCGCCAGCACGTCGAACGGACCTCCGGCCGCCTCGTCGGCGACCGCCGCAACCAACGAACTCGTCACCACGGGAGATCGCGCATGACCGTCCACGACACGACTGGCCACGACACCACTGGCCACGACACCACTGGCCACGACAACACCGCACCGGCCGCTGCTGCCTCGCCGGCTGCCGATCGAGGACGTCTCATCGCCGACGTCGCTCGCGCCGGTTCGATCGTGGCGCCGTACTGGCCGATCACCGCGTTCGTCGCCGTGAACCCGCTCGGCGGTCTGACCGACCTGCCGTTCGATGCCGCCACCGATGCAGCGCGCCGCTGGTTCGGTGCTCGCACCCACCTGCCGCTCGCGGCGTACCGGGCCGAGCATGCACGCCAGACGATCACCGATGCCGACCTCGATCACGCCATCACGGGCCACCTCGCCATCGCGGGCGATGTCGCTGCACGGTGGCCGATCGTCGTCGACGGTGTGCGTATCGACGCCACCGACGTGCTGCGCTGGGATCTGTTGAACGGTCCTGTGCATCAGCCTCCCGTCGTCTCCGACGCGGGCTCGTTGTCGTCGGCACTCGACGATCTCGTCACCACCTGGTGCGCGACGTACGTCGACGAAGCACATGTGCCGTGGGCGATGCCCGACCGCGATCGCGGGCTGTATCGCGCGTGGCGTGGACTTGCCTCCTCCGATCGTCGCCTCGGGCAGTTGCTCGGACGCACCGCTCGCAAGCAGATCGCGGCGCTCCCCGACGATGCCGCAACGATGTTGGGTCTGGCGCTCGGCGCGCACGGCATCGATGACGATGGTCGCGTGGCAGCACTCCGCACCTGGTTGTTGCGGACGCCAGGGTGGGCGAGCTTCGCCCGCTGGTGTGACGATTGGGCCCCCGCCGATCGGCCCGGTGCCAGGCTCCGGACGCTCGACCTCGCCGCTGTCCGCGCCGCAGTTGGACACCTCGCAGGGGAGGACCTCGATCTCACGGAACCGCCTGGAGTGGCGACCGACCACGATCTGCTGCAGCAACGCGTCGACGCAAGCGTCGCTGCCTTCGTGGGCTCGGGCGAGCACCGCGGATTCGAGGAGAGCGTGACGGTGCTCCTGGGGGCCGTGTCGGAGTCCGATCGCAGCGCTCTGTGGCTGTCGGCGCACGAGTGGAACTTCCGCGATCGGCTGCTTGCCCGCCTCGCTCCGTCGCCAGCCGTCGAGGCGCCCGCCGTCGAGGCGCCAGCGCCGGGGCGTCCCGATGCTCAACTCGTGTTCTGCATCGACGTTCGATCCGAAGGGTTCCGTCGCCAACTCGAAGCGCTCGGCAACTACGAGACCTTCGGCTTCGCCGGGTTCTTCGGCGTACCGGTTCGTTGGCGCCCGCTCGGCTCCGACGTGGCCCAGGCGCGTTGCCCGGTCTTGGTCACGCCCAACCACGAGATCGTCGAGGTTGCGATCGACGACGAGCAGGCGTACCTGTCGGCGTGCTCGGCAACGGCTGGACTCCACGATGCGTTCTACGCCGCGAAGGGCGGCCTCGCCTCACCATTCGCACTTGCCGAATCAGCCGGGTGGTTCGCAGGCCCTGTCGCCGCGCTGCGGACGCTCGTGCCAGGCCACGCCGACGTCGACCCGGGAGCCTCCGACGGTGGACGCAAGCGGCCGTGGTGGCGTCGCTCGGCCACGCCGCCACGCACCCAGGCCGTGGTCGACCAGAACGCCACCGAGGCGCTTCGCGCCGGGTTGTCGCTCGACGAGCGCACCTTGTTCGCCGAGGCGATCGTGTCCACGATCGGCATGGCGAACTACGCCCCACTCGTGGTCCTGTGCGGCCATGGCAGCGTGACGGTGAACAACCCGCACGCGTCGTCACTCGACTGCGGTGCCTGCGGTGGCGCGCCGGGTGGCGCGAGTGCACGGATCGCCTGTGCGATCCTGAACGACGCCGACGTCCGCGCCGGACTCGTCGAGCGTGGCATCGACATCCCCGACGACACCCGGTTCATCGCCGCCGAGCACGACACCACGGCGGACACGGTCACCATCCTCGACGGCGAGGCGCTGCCCGGTGGGGTGGCGTCGCTCGCCGCCCGGTTGCAGACCGACCTCGACCGCGCCGGCGCCACCAACGCTGCCGACCGCGCCGAGCGGCTGCCGGGCAACGCCGCCCGGGTGCGCGACCGGGGCCACGATTGGGCACAGGTGCGACCCGAGTGGGGCCTCGCCGGCAACGGCGCGTTCATCATCGGGCCTCGTTCGATCACCGCCGAACACGACCTGAGCGGTCGGGCGTTCCTGCACAGCTACGTCGCCGAGCGGGACCCCGATGGCGTGGCACTCGAGACGATCATGACCGCACCGCTCGTCGTGGCGCAGTGGATCTCGTCGCAGTACTACTTCTCCACGGTCGAGCCCGAACTCTTCGGTGCCGGCGACAAGATGTTGCACAACCCGGTGGGCGGGGTCGGTGTGGTCGTCGGCGAGTCCGGCGATCTCGCCGTGGGTCTCCCGATGCAGTCGGTGATGCTCGGCGAGCAGCGGGCGCACGATCCGATCCGCCTGATGGCGGTGGTGCAGGCACCACTCGACCGCATCGGCGACATCATCGAGCGCAACAACGGCCTGCGTCAACTGGTGCGTGGCGAATGGATCCACGTGGTGGCTCGCGCGACCGAGCACGATGGATGGTCGCGGTACACCACCGCGGGCACCTGGGTGCCGTGGCACCTCGCCGATCCCGAACTCGACCTCACCGACATCGCCACTGCTGATCTCTCTCTCCCACTCTCGACATGATTGGAGTCCCCATGACCACCTGGACCGACCTGCCCACGATGGCCAAGATCGAAGTCGTCGTCGACGGTGACGATGTGCCTGCCGTCCGTGACCTCTTCCTCGATGCCGGCGCCACCGGCTACACCGCTGTCACCGGACTGTCCGGCTTCGGTCATGGTGGGCACCATCAGGGCCGCCTGCTGTTCAACGACCGAGCCAGCCTCTCGATGCTGATCACCGTGGTGCAGATCGATCGAGCCGAAGGGCTCATCGCCGGTATCCGTCGCCTGCTCGAGGATCGAAGTGGTGTGTTCTTCGTGAGCGAAGTCCATGTCAGTCGTCCCGACTACTTCGGCTGAACCGCTGCGAGACTCGTCTCATGGACACCCTCATCGACATCGACGCTGTCAACCCGGTCTTGAACGAGATCATGAAGTCGGAGCTGTCGGGGGTGGTCCGCTACACGCACTATTCACTGGTGATCACCGGTCCGAACCGGTTGCCGCTCGTGGCCTTCATGCAAGCGCAAGCTGCGGAGTCGCTGGTGCACGCCCAGCAGGCCGGTGAGATCCTGACCGGACTCGGCGGGCATCCCGACCAGGGCATCGCTCCGATCGAGGAGTCGCACGACCACGCGATCGACGTGATCCTGCGTGAGTCGATCGCCCACGAGCGCCATGCCCTCGACCTCTATCGCAAGCTGCTGACGCTCACCGACGGCAAGTCGATCTATCTCGAGGAGTACGCCCGCGGCCAGATCGGCCAGGAGGAACTCCACGTGATCGAGATGAACAAGCTGCTGCGCGACTACTCCATCGCCTGAGCGGGCACGCCGAACCCATGGCGAAGCAATCCCAGGTTGGTCTGTGCATCGGCAAGGACTGTCGCAAGGAGGACGGGTACCGGCTCGTCGACCGAGAACTGCGTACGTTCTGCGACGTGGTGGCCGTTGCGTGTCTCGACGTGTGCGATGGGCCGGTGGTGGTGCTCGACGTTCGTGGCGACGCCCCGGTGGTCATCGAGCGGGTGCGAAGTCGGGCACTGGTGAACGCGCTGATCGACCACGTCAACACTGGCGCTGCGCTGACACCCCGGCTCCGCAAGCGCACACTCACCGGCTCCAAACGAGCCAAGGCCCGCCGTCGCCTCAACCGCAAACCGTAACGTTTGGTGTCAGACACCAAACGTTACGCCGGCCGGTCAGCGTCCGGAACGCAGCACGATGCCGGGCCGTGCGCCGGTGGCCTCGCCGTTCGTGAAGGTGACCTCACCCGACTTGATCGTGTGCAGGTAGCCGTCGACGTCCTGGAGCAGCCGACGGCCGCCGGCAGGGAGGTCGTGGGCCATGCGGGGAGCGTGCAGGGTGAGACCATCGAAGTCGATCACATTGACGTCGGCGCTCAGGCCCGGTGCGATGCGCCCCCGGTCCGTGAGGCCGTACGCCTCGGCAGTCGCTGCGGTCTGCATGCGCACGACCCGCTCCAACGCGATGCGTGGGCCGCGGGTCCGGTCGCGAGCCCAGTGGGTGAGCAGGTACGTGGGGAAGCTCGCGTCGCAGATCAGACCGCAGTGGGCACCGCCGTCGCTCGCGCCCGGAATGGTGGCCGGGTGTTCGAGCATCTCGCGGATCGCTTCGTGGTCGTTGCCGAAGTAGTTGCCGAGCGGTGAGAACAGAAACGCCTCGCCGTCGCGCTCGGCCAGCCAGTCCATGACCACCTCGGCGGGATGCCTCCCCTCGCGTTCGGCCACTGCTGCGGCGCTTGCCTCCACCGGCGGTTCGTAGTCGGGGAGGTCGCCGAGGCGGTACATCTGCGTCCACGCCGTTGCGAGGTAGTTCACGAAGCGGTCGCGTGTCTGGGGCACCTCGTCGAGCATCGTCTGGCGGAAGCTCGGGTCACGCAACCGTGCTGCTCGATCGGCGAGGGGCAGTTCGCGTATCGCGGCGAAAGCTCGGGTGAGCGATGAACGGGTGGAACGAACTCTGCAAGCCGTACAACATGCCGGTCGGGCGCACGGCCACCTGCGGCACGATGTGCGCGCCGGTGGCGTTGGCCTGCACGGCAGCGTCGAGCGCACGGCGGTAGGCGAGCGGGTCGGCCGGGGTCTGGGCAAGTGTGTAGGTGGTCGGGCACCCCATGGCTTCGAGCGAATCGAGCCACGGCTCGTCGCCGCCCTGGCCGAGGTCGTCGGACACGTACTGGAACAGCCCGTGTTTGGCGTCGCGCACCGCCTCCGCGATGGCGATCACCTCGTCGGGTGTGGAGTGGGTACCGGGCACGAGGCCGTGCTTGGACGTGTGGAGGAACGTGCGCGAGGTGGAGAACCCGAACGCCCCGTCGGCAAGTGCCTGGCGAGTGATCTCGGTCATCTGGGCGATCTCGTCGGGGGTGACGTCGTACTCGTGGGCGCGTTGGCCGAGCACGTAGGCGCGCACCGCAGCGTGCGCGAGTTGCGCACCCACATCGATCGTTCGAGGAGTTGCGTCGAGCGCGGCGAGGTATTCGCCGAACGTCTCCCACTGCCAATCGATGCCCTCGTGCAGCGCCGTCCCCGGGATGTCCTCGACGCCCTCCATCAGTTCGATGAGGAACCCTTCGTCGCCGGCGCGCACCGGTGCGAAACCGACGCCACAGTTGCCCATGATCGCGGTGGTGACGCCGTGATGGCTCGATGGTGCGAGCTCGGGATCCCACGTGACCTGGCCGTCGTAGTGGGTGTGGATGTCGACCCAGCCCGGCGTCACGATGGCGCCGTCGGCGTCGATCTCCCGGCGTGCTGACTCCTCGATGTCGCCGACGGCGGTGATCAGTCCACCGTCGATCGCCACGTCTGCGTGGCGGGGCGCCTCGCCGCTTCCGTCGACCACCAGTCCATTGCGAATCACCAGGTCATGCATGCCGAGCAGTCTCGCAGGGGCCGAACACCACATCGGAGCCGGAGCCGGAGCCGGTTCGATCCACCACGCTGCATCTCCGGTGGTCTCGGGTTCGGCGTCGATGCATCAGGATCTGGACGTCAGGGGCACCAGGGTGGCAGCATCGACGATGATGACGACTCCGGCGACCCTCTCTGTTGCCTACATCGGAGGGCGAGCGTTGATCGATGGTCGCCTGGAGCGTGTCGACGTCGTCACCGACGGCGCCGACATCGTGGCGCTCGTTGCCCGCGGGGAGCGTCCCGGCATCGCTACCGACGCGGCCGAGGTCGTCGACTGCGCAGGAAAGATCATCGCTCCTGGATTCATCGACCTGCAGTGCAACGGCGCCAACGGCGTCGACCTCACGCTCGAGCCCGAACGGATCGCCGACGTCGCCCGTGAGCTGCCGCGCTTCGGGGTCACCTCGTTCCTGCCCACCGTGGTCACGTCGCCGCCGGCCACGCGCCGTCGTGCGATCGAGTCGATGTGCTCACGTCGTTCCGATGGGGCCACCGGCGATGGAGCCGTTGCGTTGGGCCTGCATCTGGAGGGCCCGATGATCTCGGTCGACCACCTCGGCGCACACACTCGTGCGTTTGTCGACGCGGTCGACGCCGCCGAGCTCGACGAGTGGGTCCGCTCCGGTGCGGTTGCTCTCGCGACGTTGGCCCCCGAAGCGCCAGGAGCCCGCGACGCGATCGCCCCGCTGGCCGACGGCGGCATCGTGGTGTCGGCAGGACACACCGCGATGACTCCCGACCGATTTGCCGAGGCGCGTGCGAGCGGACTGACGTACGTGACGCACCTCTTCAACGCCATGGCCCCGTTCTCGCACCGGGCGCCCGGCCCGATCGGTGCCGTGCTCGCCGACGACCAGGTCGTCGTCGGGCTGATCTGTGACGGCATCCACGTCGACCCCACGGTGATTCGGATGGCGTGGCAATCGCTGGGTCCGGCGCGCACGTCCCTGGTCTCTGATGCGTCGGCCGCGCTCGGGGCGCCCTACGGCACGTTCCGCCTCGGCGCCATCGAGGTCACCCACGATGCCACCGGTGTGCGCACCGCGGACGGTGTGCTCGCCGGGAGTGCGTTGGCGCTCGACCAAGCCGTGCGCAACCTGATGGCCTTCAGCGGCTGCGACCTCGCCGATGCGCTCGCCACGGTCACCTCCACGCCGGCGGATGTGCTCGGCGTGGCCGACCGCGGCCGCCTCGCCGTCGGCGCCCGAGCCGACCTCACCGTGCTCACCGACGGCGGCGACCTCGTCGCCACGATCATCGCAGGAGCCACCGCATGGAAGTCGTGATCGCTGCGTCGGTCGACGCAGTTGCCGACATTGCCGCTGGCATCATCGCCCGCCTCGTTCGTGAGCGTCCGAACCCGGTGATCGGGCTGGCCACCGGCAGCTCGCCGCTCGGCGCCTACCGTCGGCTGATCGCCATGCATCGCGACGAGGGGCTGTCGTTCGCGTCGACCAGCGCCGTCATGCTCGACGAGTACGTCGGGCTGCCCGCCGGTCACACCGAGGCCTATCGAACGGTGATCCATCACGAGTTCGTCGACCACGTCGACCTCCCGTCGAGCCGGGTGCACAGTCCACTGGTTCACACCGACGATCTCGACGATGCGTGCCAGCAGTACGACCGCACGGTCACCGAACTGGGAGTTGACGTGCAGTTGCTGGGTATCGGCAGCGACGGCCACATCGGCTTCAACGAACCGGGCTCGTCGCTCGTGTCGCGCACCCGCATCAAGACGCTCACCGACCAGACACACGACGACAACGCCCGCTTCTTCGACTCGCTCGACGACGTGCCTCGCCATGTGGTCACGCAGGGTCTCGGCACGATCGGCGACGCCGAGCACCTGGTGATGATCGCCACCGGAGCATCGAAGGCCGCACCGGTCGCGGCGGCGGTCGAGGGGCCGGTGCGGGCGATGTGTCCGGCGTCGGTGATGCAGTTGCATCCCCACGTGACGGTGCTGGTCGACGAAGCGGCCGCGGCCCAACTCGAACTGGCCGACTACTACCGCCAGACCTACCGGTACAAGCCGTCATGGCAGCCGCTCTGACGCTGCGGTCGGTGTACGAGCGCCGACCTGCTCGTGCGGTGGACGAGTCCCGTTCCGGCACGGACGGCTACGGCACGTTCCGCCTCGAGCTCGCTATCGGCGAACGCGGCGACTTCCCCGAGGGATCGAAGCTGGCGCTGTGGTGCGCGATGTTGCTGCAGCCAACGGCGGCGACCACTGCTCGGGTCGTCGATCGCCTCGCTGGGCATCTCGTGTTGGAGCCCACCGACTGGGCCGTCGTCGATGCTGGCGGTGGCTGGACGATCGACGGACTGACGTCGACCTTTCCCGCTCGCCACGCCAACGACGGCCCCGAGGCCGCCTACGTGATCTTCCCATCAGGGGAGACTCGCGACGTCGAGGTCGTGCCGTCGGAGCGTGCGGCGGCTGAGGCAACGAGTCAGACGCGTGGTGCCCTCCTCGTCCGATCCCGAAGAACGGGACTGGGCGTGGCGGTTCGGGTTGGTTCCGTATCCGGCGCAGGCAGCGGAGGCGGCACCGACCTCGCCCGGCGACCGGTTCGGCTCGATCACGCTCGATGCGCCGTCACCCGAGATCTCCGAGCAGTGGGAGGTGGTTCGACGCCTTGCGGGCCGCCTCGACCGGGCTGTCGACCACGCCACCGGCCCGGTGCTGTCCGTCGCAGCATCGGTCGATTCGTCGGGTGCTCTGGTCGCCGACGGCTACCACGTCGCGTTCGACGGCAACCACGCCACGGTGGTCGCAGGAGCCCAGAGCGGCGTGCGGTACGCCTTCACCTCGCTCGCCCAACTGGTCGGACGTCCCTCGGCCGACGATGGCACCCACGTCCACGCCGGCGACGGCGGCACACCTGTCGCGGTCCCGTCGAGGATCGACGATGCGCCGACGCTCCCGTTTCGGGGCGTGCATCTCGACCTGGCCCGCCGATGGTACGAACCCGACGTGGTGCTGCGTCTGATCGATCTCGCAGCGTGGCGAAAGCTCAATCGGGTGCATCTGCACCTGACCGATGACGAGGCATGGCGCTTCGACGTCCCGGCCTTTCCCGAACTGGCAACCGTTGGCGGCACCCACGGTCACGGCCTACCCATCGGGCCGTTGTGTGCGTCGGGAGCGGCGCCGTACGGGCGGGCCTACACCAACGCCGAGATCGCTTCGTGGGTGCAACGAGCCGACGAACTCGGCGTGGTGCTGGTGCCCGAGGTCGATGTGCCCGGCCACTGCCACGCCGCACTGACCGCGTTGCCGTCGCTGCGCGATCCGGATGACGCCTCCACAGCCTCGAGCGTGCAGGGGTACCCCCGCAACGTGCTCATCCCAGGACATCCCGGCACGATGGAGTTCCTCGACGCGGTGTTCACCACGCTCGCGCAGCGGTTCCCTTCGTCGCCGGTGTTCCACATCGGCGGCGACGAGGTGCCCGCTGGAGCGTGGGACGGTTCGCCGATCGTTGCCTCCTTCGCCGCCGAACGCGGGCTCAGCACCCAACGCGAGATCGAGACGGCATTCCACCGAGAGGTCATCGCCATGATCCGCTCCGCCACCGGTCGCGACGTGGCCATGTGGGAGGAAGCTGCGCTCGGAGGGGTCGAACCAGCGGGGTACGCAGTGGCGTGGAGTTCGCCTGAAGCCGGACGTCGGTTGGCTGCCGCGGGACATCCGGTGGTGATGTCGCCAGGGCAGGCCTACTACCTCGACATGGCGTCGGGCTCCGCGTGGGAGTTGCCCGGTGCATCGTGGGCAGGCAACGTTCCCGTGGCAGACACGTGCGAATTCGACCCGGCAGGGCTCGACACTTCACTTCGTGACGCACTCGTCGGTGTGCAGGCGTGCATCTGGAGCGAACACATCGACAGCATCGCGACGCTCGACGCCTTGGTCTTCCCGCGCCTCGATGCAATCGCCGAGCGAGGCTGGACCGGCACCGTCATCGGCGGCCCGCCAGGCCTGGTACAACGTGCTGCACGGCAACCCCGCTTCTCGTGACCCCTCAGCCCTCATCGCTGGCGGCACTGGCGAGGGGCATCCTGCCCGCTCATCTCACATGTGAGATACGGTCGGGGTCATGGTGCAGAACGACATCGGAACCATGGGCGCAATGATCCGCGAGGCGCGCGAACAGCGGGGGTGGACCCAGACCGAGTTGGCGTCGGCGCTCGACACCAGCCAGAGCGCCATCAATCGGATCGAGCGCGGCGGACAGAACCTGAGCCTGAAGATGATCGGCCGGATTGCCGAGGCGCTCGACCGCACGTTGCTGACCATCGGCCCGGCGGGCCCGATCAACCTGCGGGTGGTCGGAGGTCGGCCGCTCAGCGGCACGATCGACGTCAAGACATCCAAGAACGCCAGCGTGGCGCTGCTGTGCGCCAGTCTGCTCAACAAGGGCCGCACCACCCTGCGCGACGTCGCCCGTATCGAGGAGGTGAACCGCATCTTGGAGGTGCTGCAGAGCATCGGTGTTGCATGCCGGTGGATCGGCGACACGAACGACCTCGAGATCACACCGCCCGCCTCACTCGACCTGGCGAGCATCGACGTGGATGCTGCTCGGATGACGCGCAGCATCATCTTGCTGCTCGGCCCGCTGGCCCACGATCATCCGACGTTCCGGCTGCCGCACGCCGGCGGCTGCCATCTCGGCATTCGCACCGTCCAACCACACCTCATTGCGGTGCGCCCGTTCGGCATCGACGTCGTGACGAGCGACGGGTTCTACGACGTCTCGTCGACCGGACTCAGCGCCCCGGTGCGCCCGATCGTGCTCACCGAACGCGGCGACACCGTCACCGAGAACGCCCTCCTGGTCGCTGCGCGCCAGTCGGGTACCACGGTGATCCGCAATGCCAGTGCCAACTACATGGTGCAGGATCTGTGCTTCTTCCTCCAGCAACTCGGCGTGGTCGTCGAGGGGATCGGCACCACCACGCTCACGGTCACCGGTCGCACCGAGATCGACGTCGACGTCGACTACTCGCCGTCGGAGGACCCGATCGAGGCAATGACCCTGCTCACCGCCGGCATTGTCACCGGCTCGACGCTCACCGTGCGCCGTGTGCCGATCGAGTTCCTCGAAGTCGAGCTCGCGACGCTGCACGAGATGGGACAGCGCTTCGAGGTGTCGAGCGAGTACCCAGCGGCCAACGGCAACACGCGCCTCGTCGACGTCACGACGCTGCCGTCTCACCTGATCGCCCCGATCGACAAGATTCACCCACTCCCGTTTCCGGGGCTCAACATCGACAACCTGCCGTTCTTCGCCGTCATCGCGGCGATGGCCGACGGGTCGACGATCGTGCACGACTGGGTGTACGAGAACCGGGCGATCTATCTCACCGATCTCGCCAAACTCGGCGCCGACGTGCGCCTGCTCGACCCGCACCGGCTCTCCGTGCATGGCCCGACGAAGTGGCGCGCCGAGGAACTGATGTGCCCTCCGGCGCTGCGTCCCGCCGTGGTGATGTTGCTCGCCATGATCGCCACGCCCGGCACGTCGGTGCTGCGCAACATCTACGCGATCAACCGCGGCCACGAGGACCTGACCGACCGCCTCAACTCTGTCGGCGCCAACATCGAGGTGTTCCGCGGGGGCTGAGTCCGGGTCGACCCGGGCGTCGACTCAGGCCGCTCAGGCAGAGCGGGCGATGTGGAACGCAGGGATGACGCGAGGTGCCGCCGACGTGATGTACTCACCGAACTGCGGCATCAATTCGGCCTGGGCTCGCAGCTTGACCTGGCCCTCGTCCTCGCGCAGTTCGTCCCATTCACTTGCGGACTCAAGCAGTACTAAGGGTGTAATCAAGTAATTCCCCGGTAGTGTCGCCCCATGACCGCAACGAACTCCACCATCACCTCCTGGTTGGTCGGGCGTCTCCCCGAGACCTGGACCACCACCCCCGCTCAGATCGTGATCGACCGAGACGAGATCACGATCATGCTCGACATCGCCGAGCCGACACTCGATGACGACGCCAGCGATGCCGATCGCGCCGAGGCACTCGCCGGGCGCTCGACCGGCTTTCGCGAAGACACCCGTGACTCGCGGATGCAGATCGCTCGGGAGGCCGAACATCGCTACGGCCGCAAGGTCGCGTGGGGTGTGACGGTCGGTGACCGCACCGAACTGTTCACCCATCTCGCCGTCCCCGTGATGACGCGGCTGCGTCAACCGGAGCGGATGGTGCTCGACACCCTCGTCGCCGCGAACGTCGCACGGTCGCGAGCCGATGCACTGGCGTGGTGTGTTCGCCTCGTGGGCCAACACACCGACGAGTGGCTCAACGACCTCCGCACCGCAATGGAGGCCGTCGACGAGTTGCGAGCAGCCGGTCCAGCGGCGAGCTGACCGGCGAACCGCTCGATCGACTCGCCTGGCCGGGCGTCGTGGAATCGAATCAGTCGCCGATGAAGATGTCACTCACCGTGCGAACGACCCGAGGGTCGGGCTTGGTGACGACGTCACGGTCCTTGTGCTCGTAGTCGAGATCGTTCAGGACGCTGCGGATCGATTCGAGCCGGGCGCGCTTCTTCTCGTTCGAATTCACGATCGTCCACGGCGCCCGTGTCGAATCCGTGGCGTGCAGCATGGCGTTGCGCGCCACGGTGTACTCGTCGTACTTCTCCATGCTGGCCTCGTCGATCGGTGACAGCTTCCACTGCTTGAGTGGATCGTTGCGGCGGTCGGCGAAACGCTGCCGCTGACGTTCCTGTGAGACGGTGAACCACAGCTTCACGAGGTGGAGTCCGCCGTCGACGAGTGACCGCTCGAACCCCGGAACCTGCTGGAGGAACAGGGCATGTTCCTCTGCGGTGCAGAAACCGAGCACCTTCTCGACCCCGGCGCGGTTGTACCACGACCGGTCGAACATCACGATCTCGCCGGCCGACGGCAGGTGCGCCGCGTATCGCTGGAAATACCACTGGGTGCGTTCGTCGTCGGACGGTTTCGGCAGCGCCACCAGGTTGCCGCCGCGCGGATTGAGGTTCTCGCGGAATCGCTTGATCGATCCACCCTTGCCCGCTGCGTCGCGACCCTCGAAAACGATCACCATGCGTCCGCCGGTCTCTTTGATGTGTCGCTGTGCCTTCAACAACTCGATCTGGAGTGCTTCGAGTTCGCGTTCGTACTGCTTGGTGCCGATCTCCTCACCGTGGGGGAGTTCGTCTTGCATCTCGCGGATCGTCTCGACCGGCGTGGTGTTCGCACTCGGCTTGTCGCTCGGGGTCTTGGTCATGGTGCCTCCTGTGCAATGTCGATGCGCCGTTCGAAGACGAACTCGTAGTCGAGATAGTTGTTGATGTGTTCGCCACCGGGATGGGGCGCGGTGAGCTGCGATGATTGCAGCAACAGCCACCCGTCGCGCAGCGCAGCGACGCCGTTTGCGTACGGTGGCATCGCATCGGGGATCGCCGGCCCGCTGCCATCGGCGCCGTCGTGGAAGGCCCAACCGACCGTCCCCGAGTCGAGCGCGGAGCCATTCGCCCAGAGGTAGAGCACCTGCTGTCGCTCGCTCACGGCGCGTCCACCAGCGCGGCGCGGCCTTCGAGTCGGGTCAGGTAGTGATCGACGTCGTAGGTGTCGTCACCGGTGAGGTAGCGCCACAACTTCGAGCGTTGCACCTGCTCGTTGCGGTAGTCGGTGATGCTCATCCAGGGCTGCATCTTGCGCAGGATCTGCGCCACGCTGTCGGGCTGCATGCGGGCGAAGATGTGATCCGACGGTGGGTTCTGGAGTTCGGCCAGGTCGTCGGTGTTCCAGAGACGCACCTGCGGCACCGTTGGGTTGAGTCGCACCTTGTGCATCCACCGGTCGCCATTCCCGGGATTCGGCTGGCCTGCGTGCCACAGCCCGTGATGGAACACGACCACCGTGCCGGCGGGTCCCGAGTACTGCTGCTCGCCGGTGATGTGCTGGTAGCGGTCGAGGCCGGAGCTGCGTACTCGCCGGAGATGGCTGCCCGGCACGAATCGGGTGCCGCCCTCGCCGGGTGCAACGTCGTGCGGATACCAGAACAACTGCACGTCGAAGGTGGTGTCGGGCGAGTCGGTGATGGCGTCCACGTGCAGTGGCTGGAGATAGGTGGAGTGCGCCTGGAGGTGGTGGGTGAAGTCGTGGTCGAACGTGGGGTTCGGGCCCACGAACGACTCGATGATGCCCCGGATCTGCGGCAGCCGGAGGTACTCGCCGATCGCCGACGGTTCCGGGTAGCACTCGTCGAGCGGGGTCCCGGTGTGAGGGGGCTTGAGTCCGTCGGGTCCGAATCGTTCGAGTTCGAGTCGACGCATCTCCTCGATGCCACGCTCGTTGATCTCGGGCGGCACGACGGCCTCGAAACGGATGAAGCCGTTGGCCACGAACTCGGCCATCTGCCGAGTGGTCAACCGATGATCTGCGATCCCCATCGCCGGATTGTGCCAGACCGTGTCGGCGCCCTCAGACCTGAGCGTCTGCGAGCCGGACCCGCACACCGATGGGTGCGGTCAATTCGAAGCCGGCAAGATGCCGCTCGGCTTCGTTCTCTCCGCCCCAGTAGCCGTACTCGCGGTGTTCGCGAGCGAACTGGCGGCACGGCAACCGGACCACGCATGTGTCGCAGAGCTGACGGGCCTTGGCCTCGCGGCGTTCTCGCGCCTGTGGGCGCTCGGCGACCTTGCCGAAGAAGAGTTCCGGACGCCCGGCACAGGCGGCGTACTCCTGCCAGTCGACACCACGCGGCAGGTGCAACTCGATCTCTGGGAGCTCGACGGCGCTCATGATGCCTGGCCTGCCTGCAGCTCGGCGGGTACGTCTGAGGAGATCACCGAGGCGTGCCAGCGCGACTCGCGCCAGCCGTCGGGCGTGAGCTTCCAGATGATCGTCGCCACGCACTCGAAGCTCGCCACGTGGTCGCCGACGGTGAGCGTCTGCGTGAAGTCGAGCACCGAGTAGCTCATCTCATCGGTGACGACCACCTGGTAGTCGTCGATCGTGGAGTCGGTGGTCGCACCCATCGAGTCCAACGTTGCGAAGAGTTCACGGAACCACGCCTCCCAACCTGATCGGTCGCGGATCGGTCGGGCGTTGCCGGCCGGATCGACGTCGACGATCCCGAAGTCGTCGTCGCAGAGTGCAGCAAGCGTGTCGAAGTCGTGGTCTCTGACCGACCTCAGCAGGGTGAGTGTCTCGGGGAGGAAGGGCCGCTCAGCAAGATGGGGTGGCGGGGTGTCCAGGGGCGAGCGACGAGTTCCCGCTGGCGAGATGAGCGGTGTGAGGGTCGAGGTCATTGGTGGGGTCCTTTCGAGCTCCCCGGCGACCCGGCGTCGAGGGGGAGCTCGACGCCGGGTCGGGGGCGATGGAAATCAGTTGGCGGACAGTTCGCTCGCATCGTCGGGGACGACGAGGCCAGGGTCCTGGTCGAGTGCTGGCTCGAAGCCGTCGTCGCGGGACTTCGCCAGTGCAATGGCGAACACGAGGAGACCGAACAACGGCTTGGCGAGCACGTCGGCGATCGAGTAGCCGACCTGGCGAGCAACTTCGGCGGTGGCCTCGTTGTCGATGATCTGCGGGAGCAGATAGGCGATGGGGTAGACGCCCCACGTTGCCAGGATGATGTACCGGAGGCCGTCGACGAGCTTGCGCACGCCGGCGCTCTGGCGGCCGAGCGACTTGCCGAGCTCCACGAACAACACGTACAGGATGTAGAGGAACGGGATCGTCGAAGCGATGCCCCAGAACGTGCGAGCAGCCGAATCCGGGTCGGCGATCTCTCCGGGCCAGCCCAGGCCGATCATCAGGACGGCAGCGACGGTCAGCCGTGCGATCAGGCTGCGCGTGGTGCTCTTGTTGAGCTTCAGCACGATGACCAGCTCAGCCAGCAGCAGCGGCACGGTCAGGAGCCAGTCGACGTATCGATAGCCCTCGTTGAACGGGGCGACCTGCAGGTACTCACCGTTGACGAGTTCGAATGCTGCATTCCACGAGTCGAAGATGCGGAGGTAGTGGTACGCCGCGATGGCAACGACGATCGTCGAGATCGTCACCGCCATCTGGTGGCGCGGGGCGATCTTCGAGCGTGAAAGCAGGAAGAAGAGGAACGCCGCGCCCATACAGGCGACGACGAAAGAGAACGAGTTGTACACCAGATCGAACTGGTTCTCGCTCAGAACGAGGTCCATGTCAGCTCCTTGTTGTCGAGGATTGCGTCGGTGCAATCCGCACCATGAAGTTAGCGACCTTTAGCTCTATTTAGTGTTCTTTAGCAAGAAAATAATTGGCCCGCTAGAATCTCACGATGTCCGAGAACGAGCAGATCGATCTGCGCCGTGCCGCCGGCGAGCTCGGCGTCCACTACCAGACGGCGTATGGCTGGGTCCGCAACGGCAAGCTGCCAGCTCAGCTCGTCGACGGTCGGTATCTGGTGAACCGCAGCGATCTGACCGAGGTCACCGCTCGTCGTACCACCCCGCGGCCGCCCACGCCACCGACGGCGAAGCGGATGATGCGCGCTGCAGCGCGCGCTCAGGATGCGTTGGTCAGTGGTGACGAGTCAGCGGTGCGAGATCTGACCCGCCGCCTCGTCGACGAGGGGGCCACCGTGATCGATCTCATTCAGCAGGTGTTGGTGCCACCGTTGATCCACATCGGTGCCGAGTGGCACGCAGGTCGGCTGACGATCTGGGTCGAGCACCGGGCCTCGGCGATCGTCGACCGGGTTCTGGGCGAACTCGCTCCGAACCCGCGCGGCCGGCGGCGCGGCACCGTCATGGTGGCAGCCGTGACCGGCGACTTCCACTCGTTGCCGACCTCGATGGCCGCCGTGGCACTGCGTGCCGACAACTGGTCCGTCGAGCATCTCGGGGCGAACATGCCACCGGACGAATTGGTTCGATTCTGCGCCGAGCACGATGTCGACGTCGCCGTGCTGTCGTCGACGAACCCGGAGACAGCGGAGCTCGCGGCCGAGACATCGCGCCGGCTCGACGAGGCGGGAACCCCGACGATTCTCGGTGCGCCAGGGCGAACGCTCGATGATCTCATCGAGTCGGTGCGAGCTGCTGTCGACAGAGCCTCGACCTGACGTCGCCACAGAGAGCCGGTTGCCTCGATCACGCCTGGGGTCAGACCCCAGGCGTGATCGGGCTCGCGGTCAGTTGGTCTGGGTGCCGACCTTGAGCTCGCGGAACGGCACGCCGCGGTCGACCGACGGTTCACGCGGCAGGCCGAGCACACGGTCGCCGATGATGTTGCGCTGGATCTCGTCGGTGCCACCGGCGATGCTCGACTGGAAGCTGTTGAGCACGATCCGCTGGAGCTCGGCGCCGCTCTCGTCGTCGGGATCCCAGGCAACCGAGCCGGGGCCGGCGAACTCGAGCGCCATCGTGCGCACCTTCCACGCAATGTTCGAGCCGAAGAGCTTGCCGAGCGAGCCGCCGGGGCCGGGGGTCTTGCCCGCCTTGAGTTCGTCGCGGGTCTTCATCGCCACCAGCGACTTGGCGGTCTCCATCGACCAGATCTGCATCAACTGGTCGCGCACCACCGGGTCGTTGATCTTGCCGGTCGATTCGGCGGCCTTGCGAAGCATCTTGAAATTGGGTTGGTTGATCTTGCCGGCGCCGGCGCCACCGATGGCGACGCGCTCGTACATCAGCATCGCGGTGGCGAGGTTCCAGCCGTTGTTGAGGTCACCGATCAGCCAGTCCTTGGGGATGCGGGCATCGGAGAAGAACACCTCGTTGAAGTGCGAGCCGCCGTCGATCTGATGGATCGGGCGGATCTCCACGCCCGGCCCACGCATGTCCATGATGAACATCGAGATGCCGGCGTGCTTCACCTGGTCGGGGTCGGTGCGGGCCACGCACAGGCCGTAGTCGGACTTGTGGGCGAGCGTGGTCCACACCTTCTGGCCGTTGATCACCCATTCGTCGCCGTCGAGTTCGGCCTTGGTCTGCAAGCTGGCCACGTCGGAGCCGGCGCCCGGCTCGGAGAACATCTGGCACCACATGGTCTTGCCGGAGATGTTGTCGGCGAGGAAGCGCTCCTTCTGTTCATGCGTGCCGTACTCGGCGAGCATCGGCATGCACATGCCGTGGGAGATGATGAACTCGCTGTCGGGCATGGGGTAGTTGCCCTTGACCTCACGCCAGATCTTCTCGTGGGCCAGGGTCAGCCCGCCGCCGCCGTACTCGGTGGGCACCGGCAGACCGGCGAGGCCGGCTTCGGACGCTGCGGCGAGGAACGCCTTCTGGTCGTCGAGGTTGGCAGCGGCCTTCGTGCCGTACTGCTCCATGAAGTCGACGCACTTCTGGCGGAAGGCGGCGGCCTCGTCGGCGGTCAATCCGGTCGTGCTGGCGGTGTCGGTCATGGGTGCTCCTCGAATGTCGAAACGATCTACAGTTGCAATACTGTATGGCATCGTACAATATGTGTCCACACCGAGTGTCACCGAGCACCAACACGACACCGCAACGCCTCCACCGATGAGCAACCTCACCACCCACGAACTCGATTCGCCACCATGGCTCCGCGTGGAGTCCACGCTGATGTCGACGGCGCGCCTGCTGCGCGTGGCATTCGACGCTCGTCTGGCGCCGCTCGACCTCAACCTCACGCAGGCCTCGCTGCTCGGCTACGTCGCCGAGTTCGGCACGACCACGCAGACCGATCTCGCCGACCACCTCGGTATCGGCCGCGCCGCGATCGGGTCGGTGATCGATCGGCTCCAGGCCCGCGGTCTGGTCGAGCGTCAGCCCAAGGCCGACGATCGACGCGTGTGGCTCGTGGCGATCACGTCAACGGGTGAGGCCCTCGCCGAGCAGATCGCCGAGGTCGACGCCGTACTGCGAGCTGAGCTCCGGCGTGGCATCGGCCGCGAGGAGCGCCAAGCGCTGGCGTGGGTGATGACCCGCCTGCAGCAGAATCTCGGCGCCGCGATCTCCAACACCCCCGCGGCGCCCGAGCGATGAGCGAACCCCCCACATGTGGCGTGCTCGCTCATCGCACCCCGTCTCACCATCCCAGCGATGAGCGAACCCCGCAGATGTGGTGTGTTCGCTCATCGTTCAAGACCCCAACCACAGGAGAACCCCAATGACCGAAGCAGTGATCGTCGATGCCGTACGCACCCCGGGCGGCAAGCGCAATGGCAAGTTGAAGGACCAGCATCCCGCGGCCCTCGCCGCGCATGTCCTCAAGGCGCTCCAGGAGCGCAACAACCTCGATCCGGCCCTCGTCGACGACGTCATCATGGGCTGCGTCATGCAGGTGGGTGAGCAGTCGCTCAACATCGGCCGCAACGCCGTGCTCGCTGCCGGTTGGCCCGAAGAGGTTCCGTCGACCACCATCGACCGCCAGTGCGGCTCCAGCCAGCAGTCGATGCACTTCGCCGCGCAGGGCGTCATGGCCGGCGCATACGACGTGGTCGTCGCCGCCGGAGTCGAAGTGATGACCCGCACCCCGATGGGCGCCTCGATCGTGCAGGGCATGGGCTTCCCGTTCCCGCAGGAACAGCTCGACCGCTACAGCGACACCGGCCTGCCGCCGCAGGGCATCGGCGCCGACATGATCGCCGTCGAGTACGGCATCACCCGTGAAGACCTCGACGCCTTCGGTGCCCTCAGCCAGCAGCGTGCCGCCGTCGCCCGCGACGAGGGCCGCTTCGAGAACGAGATCGTGCCGGTCGAGGTGGAGATCGACGGACAGACCGAGATCGTCACGTCCGACGAAGGCATCCGCGACGGCTCGACCGCCGAAACGCTCGCCAAGCTCAAGCCCGCCTTCAAGGAAGACGGTGTGATCACCGCCGGCAACTCCTCGCAGATCTCCGACGGTGCGTCAGCTGTGCTGATCATGAGCAAGGAGAAGGCCGAGGAGCTCGGCATGAAGCCCCGTGCGCGCTTCCACGCATTCGCCGTCACGGGCACCGACCCGGTCACCATGCTCAAGGGCCCGATCCCGGCCACCAAGAAGATCCTGGAGAAGGCTGGGATGACCATCGACGACATCGACCTGTTCGAGGTCAACGAGGCCTTCGCCTCGGTCGTGCTCGCCTGGCAGAAGGAGACCGGCGCCGACATGAGCAAGGTCAACGTCAACGGTGGAGCGATCGCCCTCGGTCACCCGCTCGGCGCCTCGGGCACCAAGCTCATGGCCACGCTGCTCAACGAACTCGAGCGCACCGGCGGCCGCTTCGGCATGCAGGTGATGTGTGAGGGCGGCGGCATGGCCAACGCCACCATCATCGAACGCCTCGACTGAGCCCTCGGGCCCTCACCCCTCACCTCCCATCCACCCCAACTCCAATTCCGAAATTGCCCCGGATCGTGACGCTCACCGTCATGATTCGGGGCAATTTCTGTGTGTTTGGGCGGATTGCTGTACGGCGTGACGGGTGACCGATGACGGCGGAGAGGACGCTCGGGTACGGTCCGGACATGGCGCAAACGTCTGATGTTGCCGTGTCCGAGATCCGGGTCGCCACCACAAGCGGTTCCGTGATCGTGCGCAGCGAGCCAGGTCTGGGCGCCGTCATCTCCGCGGGGTCGCCCGTCGAGGTCGATGGACCGACGGTCACGATCGATGGCGGCAGTACGAAGACCGAGCTCCGAGTTCCCGAAGGCATCGACTTGGTGATCGGCACATTGTCGGGCAAGGTCGACGTGCGCAGCTCCGTCGGTTCGATTGCCGTGGTGACCACCTCCGGCAAGGTGTCGGTCGAGCGGGCGGCGTCGGTCGACATCCGCACGGCATCGGGCAGGGTCGAGGTGGACGTCGTCACCGACGAATGTCGGATCATCAGCGGAAGCGGGCGCGTCACCGTTGGCCGCTGCGGGCCGGCGCATGTCACCACCGCCAGCGGGCGGATCACCCTCGGCGAGGTGCACGGTGCCATCCACACTCACTGCTCGAGCGGCAGGATCGACGTGACGATGGCAACGGCGAGTGATGTCCACGCCGAGACGGTCTCGGGCCGGATCATGATCTCCATGCCGGCCGATGCGAAGGTGCGCCTCGACACACCATCCACCGCAGCCGTTGATGTCAGCGCAGCGCACGACTGTGTGGTCACCGCTCGGTCGGGCAGTGGCCGAGTCGTCGTCCGGTGAGTGCGCGCCCCGACGCAGCCACGGCGGCGATCGTGTTCACCGATCTCGTCGGCTTCACGGCGTACACCGACGTCCACGGCGACCGTGCCGCCGTCGAGGTACTCGATCGCCAGTCGACGATCGTCGACGCAGCACTCGGCGGTCGCGGCCGAATCGTCAAGGAGCTGGGCGACGGTCTCATGCTCTGGTTCGGAGCCGGACTGGCCGGTTTCGAGGTGGCGTGCAGCGTGCTCGCATCGGTGTCTGCCGCCCGCGATCGTGACGAGTTCCCGCTCGCGGTTCGGATGGGCATGCATGTGGGTGACGTGATCGAGCGCGGCCACGACTTCGTCGGCCAGACCGTCAACATCGCCTCGCGAGTCACCGATCTCGCCGGTCCGGGTGAGCTGCTGGTCACTGATGACGCGATGCGCTCGCTCGCCGGCAACGATCGGCCGGCGGTGTTCCGTCCCGTCGGGCCGACGCGAGTGAAGGGCGTTGGCGTCCCGATCTGGCTCCATCGATTGGCCAACTGAACCGTGGCGCAACCCGTCGTCCGAGTGGGGTGCCCGATGTGGGCGCATCCGCCATGGGTCGGCCGCTTCTTGTCGGCCGGCAATCGTGGCCGCGAGCTCGCCGAGTACGCCGGCTGGTGCAACGCCGTGGAGGGCAATACGACGTTCTATGCAGTGCCAGCCGCACGGACGGTGGCGCGCTGGGCTGAGCAGGCGCCCGCCGACTTCCGGTTCGCGTTCAAGGTGCCACGTCACGTCACCCATGAACTGCGGTTGCGCGGCGACGTTGCCGTCAGCGCACTCGGTGAGTTCCTGACGGCGATCGATCCGCTCGGCGAACGCGTCGGTCCAGTTCAGGTACAGCTGCCCCCGTCGTTCGGCCCCGAATCGATGGCGGTGCTGCGCTCGTTCGTGGGCCGGCTGCCGAATTCGCACGAGTGGGTCGTCGAGCTCCGCCATCGCGCGTTCTTCGACCGTGGTCCAGCCCGACGTGCGGTGGACGACGTGCTCGGCGATGCAGGGATCGGTCGAGTCGTGCTCGACACGCGCCCGCTGTATGCAGCACCTCCGCGTTCGGACGCCGCGGTCGAGGAGCGCCGGACCAAGCCGCGGCTTCCCGTGCTCACCGAGATGACGGGGCGATCACCGATCGTGCGGGTGATCGGCTCGGACGACCTCGACGGAACGGCAGGTGGTCTGCGTGCGTGGGTTCCCCAGATCGTGGAGTGGCTCGCCGAGGGTCGCTTGCCGTACCTCTTCGTGCATCAGCCGGAGAACCTCGAGTCCCCAGCGCTCGCCCGGCTGATCCACGCCGAGATCTCGGGGCACATCGACGGTCTCGCACCGTTGCCGACGCCGCTGCCTGTCGCTCCGTCGTCGGAGATGCTCGGCCAGGACTCGCTGTTCTGACCGACCGCTGACCGACCGCTGACCGACAGGCCCACCGTCGCGTCAGAAACCTCACTGTGCTCGTTCCACCAGCTCAGCGTTGCAGACGGGCGAGGAAGCTTCGATCGCCAAGACGTTCGCACTGCTCGATCGCCGATGCATACCATGCCGTCGCCCGTTCGTGGTCGCCTGTGCAACGCGCCAGCCCGGCGAGTTGGGCGCTGGCCGGTCCCCACATCGTGCCGCCCCCACCGTAGGAATTGAGCACGATGTGGCAACCGTCGTACGGCTCGAGCAGCGGTCGCAGATGGACTGCCGCGTCGGCGTCTCCTACGGCCACCACGACCTCGGCGAGCATGGCGAGGGTGAGCGGCCGGTTCGTGTTGTGCGACACGCCCTGAAAGTGGTCGGTGCTGAAGTGAGCAAGCTCGTTCGCCGCCTGGTCGAGGTGGCCCGACTCGGCGAGGGCGAATGCCAGCACGGCCCGGTAGCACGGGATGAACGGGTTGCCGGCGGTGGCCGCGTGCAGCATCTCGATCGTCTCAGCGACCCGACCTTGGAACGCCCGCACTGCGACGAGGTTCACTCCGTAGCAAGCGAAACCCACCTCGGGGTCTGGAGCCAGATCAACGGATCGCAGGGCGGCGGCCTCGGCCTCGTCGAGTTCGCCGTCGAGCAGCATCGACATGGTTCCCCAGGTCGACACGGCCCACGCCCAGTAGGCGTCGGGGTGACGTCTCACCTGCTCGTGAGCTTCGGCGAGCACCGCTGCGGCCTCACTGCGACGGCCGGCCACGAGCAGATCTTCGTGGCGATCGAGGAGCGCAGCGACGACCACTTCGGGGAGGTGCTCTCTGCGCCCCAACTCCAGTGCCTCGTCGGTCTCTGCCATCCGGCGTTCCAGCTCAGCCGCCGAAAGGGTGTACCGATGGTCGAGGAGCGCCCGCGCAAGGAGCTGCCCGTCGCCACTACGACGAGCCGCTTCGAGGCTCGAACGTCCGTACGTGACGCGCTCCTCGTCGCGATCGGTGAGCAGCAGGGAGAGCGACAGCGCGCCGAGCAGCGAGATCCGGAGGTGTTGATCGCTGTCAGAGTCATCGAGGAACGTGAGCGCTTCCTCGAGCAGGGGCACCCAGCGCAGTCTGGCGGGGTCTGCGCTGCTGCGGCCGCCACCACCGGCCAGGGCCAGCGCCGCCTCCCCGAACTGGCGCTGCAGTCCGTGCGTGCGTGCCAGCGACACCGCCTCTCGGAGAGCGTCCTCGCCGCCTGGACCATCGCCCAGCCCTCGTCGTGCCCGGCCGAGCACGATCAGGGCACCCGCACGTTCCCCCGGATCCGACCCTGGCGCTGCGATCAACCTGTTGGCCAGGTCTGCGGCGCGCGCCCACGCCACTTGGTCGAGGGCTTCCAGTGCTGCGCGAAGTGTCCAGGCCCGCGCAACATCGACGTGGTCCGGCCCGGCCTCCGAATAGTGCCGGACGAGCTCTGCTGCAAACCCGCGCCGTCGAGAACGAGACTCCAACCCCTGAGCGGCACGGAGGTGCAGCCACGCCTTCCGGGAAGGACCGAGGTGTGCGATCACTGCGTCGGCAACGACGGCATGTCGCACCGCCAGGCGCTCGTTGCGGTCGACGAGCAGACCTGCTGCGCTGAGACGATCGGTGGCTGTCAGGAGCTCCGGCCCGTGCAGGCTCACGATCTCACCCACCAGCGCGAGATCGGCGAATTCGTCGGCGACCGCGACAGCGCTGACCACCAGCAGTTCGTCGCTGGACAGGGAGTCGAGGCGTTGGGTGAGCAGGGTCGTCAGTTCGTCGGGAACCAACGAAGGATCGAGTTGATGGTCGACCTGCTGGGCGGCGCGGATGAGGTGGCCGACGAAGAGGGCGTTGCCTCCGGTTCGATCGTGGACGTCGGTTGCAAGGCCGGGGCGGTCGTTCACGGCGGCCTGAGCCAGCCAGTCCTGGACGGCAGCGACGTCGAGGCCGTCGAGGCTCAGGACCTGGAGAGACCCTCGGCGGCTGAGCGACTCCAGCATCCTGGCCGTGTCGGCCGGGCGTTCGCGACACGGCGCCAGCACGAGGACCGGGCGCTCGGCCAGCGCACCTGCCACGTGATCGAGGAGCGCACGTGTGTCGGCGGTGGCCCACTGGAGGTCGTCGACGACCCACAACGTCGGCCCGATGCAGAGTCGACGAAAGGCTTCCGCGACGGCCGCGAACAGTCGGGTTCGATCGGCAGGCACCCCCTCCGGTGGGTGCGGAAGGCTCGGCGCGACGTGGGCGAGGTCGCGACAGAGGTCGTCGAGGTCGGCCGCTGCAGCGGGGTCCCCGAGCGCTTGGTCGAGTGCCTGGCTGATCGGCTCGTACGGGATCTCACCGTGCGGGCTGCACGTTCCCCACAGCACCCGTCCGCCGGCGGTGGCGACACGGCGTGCGACCTCGCGGGCCAGGGTGGTCTTGCCGACGCCGGGCTCCCCCTCCAGCACGATGACCTCGACCCCGGTGGCCGATCGTGGAGCCATGACGGCCTCGACGATGCCACCAACTTCCGTCTCCCGGCCGAAGAACAGCTCTGTTGATGCGATCCATGGAGCGTCTCCCTCGCCTCGGTGCGCATCTCTCGCCGGCTGATTGCCCTCCTTCGTGTCGTTCGTGTCGTTCGTGTCGTTCGGCCCGGCGTCGGCCCATGCGAACAACCGCTCCCCGGTACTGCGCAGTGCGTCGGATGGTCGTACACCGAGATCTGTCTGCAACACCTCGACGCTCCGCTCGTATGCAGCGATGGCCCGAACTCGGTCGCCCGATTTTTCGAGCGCCTCGATCAGCAGCACGTGGCCATGTTCGTCGTACGGGTCGTCGAGGAGCAGTCGGCGGAGTTGCTCGACGGCCGAGGATGGATCGCCGTTTGCCAGCAGCGCTCGTGCACGGAGGCGCTCGGCTCGCCGCCGGAGGGTCTGGACATCGTGGCGCCGGTCGTCAGCCCAAGGCCGATCGACCGCCACGAGGAAATCTGCGGCGAGCGCGTTCGTGGCCTCGCCGGCGAGTGACGCTGCCTCGCTGGCATCGCCCTGGCGAAGGCGCTCTTCGGCTTCGAGTACCTGTTGTCGCGCAACTTCGATGTCGACGGTGATGGCGCTCGACCCGAGATCGAGCTGCACGACCCGCGTCGAGGGGGGCAGCGGGTCGTGTGTGTCGGCACCAGCGGAGGTGAGCGCCTCACGCACCCGGCCGATCACCCCGCGCAGCGCCCCCTGCCAGTGGCGGCCGAGGTCGTCACCCCAGAGTGCGTGGGCCAACTCGTCTCGGGTCACGGCGCGATGGCGTTCGAGCACCAAGATGGCGAGGCAGAGCTGTACCTGCGGGCGCCCGATCACGATGTGCTCGCCGTTGAGACCGCCCAGCGTGACCCGCCCGCACAGAGAGATCCGCACCGCAGCACGGTAGCACCGGCTGGCCACGGCAAGCCTCCGTTCGCGTTCCGTTCGCGGCTGCTTCGTAGCTTGGCGGCGCGCACTGGGCGCGACCCCCGAGGAGTAACGGATGACCACACGATCGACGGTACGACGCGTCTGGACGAAGGCGATCGTGGGCGCGCTCGCGGTGGCCTTGGTGGCCGCCGTGATGCCGGTGCTCGATCTCGATGCGAACGCTCCGACCGCTGCCGCGCTGCCCCTGACGGCGTCAGCCGATCCGCGAGGCACGGTCGTGGGCGAGGTGCGGGTGGGCACCGAACTCGGCGACCCGCTCGTGGGATTGCTCCACAGCACCGCTCCGGGCAATCCGGCGGGGATCGTGGGCCTCACGCTCGAGTACTCCGGTGGTGGTGGCTGCGAACTCAGCGGAATCCGGATGGACAACTTCGGTGGGCCGGGCCGGTGGGCCTCCCCACAGTCCTGGAGCCCCAGCGCCGGGGGCAACGTCGTGGTGCTGACCGCCGACACCGGGTACGTCGAATGGTCGATCAAGAAGCGAGACAACCTCGACGACCCGATCACCCCCCTGTCGCCGGGCGACTACAGCGCCACGTTCTCCAATCCGACGAAGAGCAACTACCCGCGGATCTTCGTCTACACCTCCTGCGGGCAGGCCTCCGTCCGGTACGTCGACATCCCACCCACACCGACGTGCACCGTCACGTCGCAGGTGGGCCCCGGAGGGTCCGAGGTGGTGTTCGAGGGGTCGGTCACCAATCCTGGAACCGCTGGCTACCTGCAGGAGTGGCAGTTCCCTGACGGCTCGACCGAACCGGGCGCGGTACGTGTGGCGCGCACTGCCACCCGACCCGGGCCCTTCCAGGCGACGTACCGGATCTGGCGGTCCGACGGCACGCTCGACCGATCCGCCGTCTGCACCGCGGAGGTCGGAGCCACCGACTTGTCGCTCAACGTGGTGGTGGGCGACGGATCCCTCGAACAGCTCGATCCCGACGACGAGTTCGACGTGACGGTGCGCGCTTCGGTGTCGTCCGACGGCATTGGCGCATTCACCGGCATCGTGCTCACCGACCCACCGCTGATCTGGGACGAGGACCGGTTCGAACTGATCGCCGAACCCACCTTGCCGGCCGAGCCGGCGGTGCTCGACCGCGGTGAGCAACTCGCTTTCACCTGGCGGTTCAAGCCGCTCGTGGCGGGCCGGACCATGTTCCGCAGCACTGCCGTGGGGATCGATCCGTTCGGCGCCGTGGTCGAACGCCCGGCGAGTACGGGGATCCGAATTGGTGACGCCGTCGATGCCGAGATGGTCCTCGATCCAGCAGTGGTCACGATCGAGGAGATCATCGAGGACGAGACGGGTGGCGGGGCCGAGCGCGAGCCCGTGCTCACCACGGCGACGATCACGGTCACCAACTCCGAGGATCGAGACATCGAGAACGTCACCTGGCCCAGCGAGGTCGACATCATCGCCACCGACCGGTCACCGGTGGCCGACGTGCGCGTGAGGCAGCAGGGCGGGCCGCGCCTGCCCGGCGGCGGTGACGGCCCGCCTGACCTGCGCCCCTTCACGCTTGCATCGGGCGAATCGCGTTCGATCGCGTTCGTGCTCGAAGTCGTCGACGACGGCGAGTGGGAGATTCGTGCCCGCGTGCAGTACGACGACGAACTGGGCGGGCGACCGCTGGCGGTGTTTGCGCAAACCGAACTGGTCGCCGGCCCCGACGCATCGCTCGGCATCAAACTCGACACCGAGAGGGGTCAAACGCTGGGCTTCCTCACCGGCGGCGAGCAGGTGCGTCTCACCGGCAACCTCTACAACTTCTCCTCGACCGACACGCTCGAGGTCGACCTGTCGTCGCTGATCGTGTCGACGACCGGCAACGCGGTGGTCAAGGTGTACCGACCGCTGGAGGACGACATTCGGCCCGACGAGTGCTATCTCGCCCCCGACAAGGTGGTGATCGGCCCCGGTGAACGGTTCCCGATCCACGGGCTGCTGATCACCAGCTCCGAAGGAGGCACCCGCGGCACCGTCGACTTCGACCTGCCGACTGCGGTGGCGGTGAAACCGAACGGGACCCGTACCACCCTCGACCCCGAGACGTTCAAAGTGCAACCGACGCCAACGGGCTTCGCCTTCCAGGTCGACACGAGCAGCGAGGTGCTGCCGACCTGGGGCGCGGCCGAGTACGCCACCTTCAGCGGGTATCTCGCCTACGGCGCATACCTCGGGGCGATGGAGTGGTTGGTGACGAACATCCGAGCAGCGGGCGAACTGTTGCTGCTGGTCAGGGACTGGGAGGCGCTGTCGGCGGGCGCAGCGTGGCTGGCCCCCAAGGCCCTCAATGCCGCCAAGGTGTACTACGACTTCTGGTACCTGATGAACCCCATCGAGAAGGCCGAGTTCATCGCCGACGTGGGGCAGAAGGCCTACGACCTGGCGATCGAAGCCGGCAAGAGTGGCGAGGCGGCACAACTGCAGCGCGCCGCGGCAGAGGCGGTCCTGCCGGGCTGGTTCTCCGAGGTCGAAGCTGCCTACGCCACCAACGATCCACGCCTGTTGGGTCAGGCGTTCGGTCGGGTCGGGGGCAACGTCGGACTCGAGGTGATGTCGTGCGTGATGCCGAACGTCAAATGGAAGGGCAAGTTCCAGCAACTCGGTGCTCTCGACGCCGCGGCCGCCGCTGACGAGGCCGCTGCACTGGGCCGCTCGGTGAAAGCCGGCTCGAAACTCGCCGCCAAACAGGCAGGACGTGCCGGCCTGCGCAACGGGGCGTGGATCGACGTCACCACCGCATCGAGTCTGTGGGGTGTCGGCGTGGACGCGTACCGGGCGTTGCTGCGTTTCGCCGACGAGAACAAACTCCTGATCACCTTGCGGGACCGCACCGAGGGTTCGATCCGCCGCCTCCAGCAGGGCTGGATCGAGAAGATGGAGCACATGAAGTTGAAGAACGTGCGGCCTGACATCGATGCCCCGCTCGGCTACCTCGACCGACACGCCGACGTGGTCGCCTTCAAGAAGCCGATCTCCCAGAGCGAACTCGACGACGTGCTCGCTTCGATCGCCGACGCCGACCTGCGCAAGGAGGTCGCCGCCCGCCACGCCCAGCGCACCAAGGAGTGGAACCGCTACGGCGACCTCTACGAGTCGTACGAACTCAACGGCTTCCCCTCGGGTTTCGACTACGGACCCAACGCAGCCACCGGAGCGAAGAACCGGACCCGCATCCCGTTCCGGCTCGACCCGGTGAAAGATGCTGCCGGCAACGTCATCGCCGACTACTACATCCCACAGGTCTTCACTGACGGCGCCTGGCGGGGCTTCACCGGCGACCTCGACATCGTCGACATCCGCCACGCCACCGGGCGCGCACTCTCGGCCGACGACGCCCGCCGGGTGTACGACATGTTCGCCGACTCGCCGATCAACCTTCGCCATGGCGACACCATCCACTGGCTCGAAGGCGCCAATCCTGCCCAGGTCCTCAAGAGCAAGATCGAGCAACTCTCACCGTTCTTCAAGGGTGCCAACGACAAACTCGTCCAGTTCGCGCCGGACGGGGCGCGTGCGGTGCAACTCGATGCCGAGAAGACCTTCATCGTCGATCGCCTCGCCAATCCGACGAGCCGCGAGAGCTACGCCGTGTTCGATGGCGGGTACAAGCAAGCCGTCGGTCAGGCGCAGTTCGCCGGGCGAACGTTCGAGGGCAGCTGGGATCAGCTGAACCCGCTCTACTACTGGATCGCGCCCACCGAATGGTTGCTCGATGGCGCTGACGGCACCCTCGGGGTCTGCCAGCCGGTGGCCGACGCTTCGCAGGGCGTCATCGTGCGCCAGGATGCAAATGGTGCAACCCTCGAGGCCTACCGCGATGGCGTCTGGAGCACCTTCGACACCGACGCCTGTCTGGGCGCCTCGGGTGCCGGAAATCGATCAGCGGAGTCGGCCTTCTCGGCCGAAGGGACCGTGGAGCTCTCAGCACAGACCGGTGATGCGATCGTGCTTGCCTACAAACCGCAGACGGCGCTGGCGTCGGCAGTGGGCGAAGGTGACGATCGCCTCGACATCCACGACCTCCCCGTGTTGCTCGGCGATGCCTACGTCGGTGACTGGTTCGAGGTCGGTGACGAGGTGCTGATCGACCCCGGTGGACCCAAGGAGGAGCGGCGCACGGTCGTCGGGTTCGGTTCCTTGATCCTCGATCGACCGCTCGACTACTCGCACGACCCGGAGACGATGGTGACCGTGGTGTTCCGATCGAACCCGACGGACCCACCGACGCCGGTCGACCCGCCGACGCCGACGGACCCGCCGAACCCGGTCGACCCCGGAACCCCGACGAGTCCGGCGACCCCGGTCATTCCGTCGACACCGTCGAAGCCGGCCGCGAGCGTGCAGCCGGGATCGAATGCGAACTCAGCCAGCAACGCGGGGGCGGCCACACGTACGGACGCCAGCGGGACCGATGGCACCATGGCGTCCACCGGCGGTGGATACTCCCGCCTGCTCTCGCTGTTGGCATCGCTGGTACTGATGCTCGGGCTGTTGCTGGCCGTCGCGACGCGACAGCGTGTGGCATCGCGCCGCTCACGCTGAGAACCTGCGGGCGAGGCGGAGTCCGCGATCGCAGTCACCGCCGGGCAGACTGCGGCCATGGCACGCCGCAGCATCGTGATCGACACCGACACCGCATCCGACGACGCCATCGCCCTGGTGCTCGCCGTCCGCGATCCGTCGGTCGATGTGCGTGCGGTCACGGTCGTTGCGGGCAACGTGCCGCTGGAGTTGGGGGTGCGCAACGCACTCATCACGCTGGATCTGTGCGGTGGCGCTGGCATCTCGTTGCACGCCGGGCGCGACCGTCCGCTCACCCGGCCGCTCGACACCGCGCAGTTCGTCCACGGCCAGGACGGGATGGGCGGCGCCGACCTCCCGGCGCCATCGCGCTCAGCGACCTCTGACGACGCTGTCGGGGAGTTGCTCCGGATCGCCGCCGACGAACCGGGGCAACACGATCTGGTCACGCTCGGGCCGCTCACCAACATCGCGGCGGCGCTCGAGGTCGATCCCGACGTGCTGACGAAGTTCGGTCACGTCTACTTGATGGCCGGATCGCCTGACGGTGTGGGCAACGTCGAAGCGCTCGGTGAATACAACGTGTGGGCCGACCCGGAGGCAGCCACGGCGGTGTTCGCTGCCGCTGGTGCGAAGACGATGATCGGTTGGAACATCTCACGCACCTACGCCGTGATGACACCCACGGAACAGGTGGCGCTGGCCGCTGTCGGCCCACTCGGCAAGTTCGCCATCGACATCAACGGCGACGTCGAGCAGTACTGCCTCGACACCGGACTCGCCGGGTTCGACCTCCCCGACCCGGTGGCGATGGCGGTGGCCCTCGACGAGTCGATCATCACCGAGGCGACCGAGGAGTGGTTGGTGGTCGGCCTCGATGGGCCCACTCGTGGCTGCACCATCCCCGACCGTCGCTACGGCCGGCCCGATGCGAACATCCGAGTGGTGTGGTCGGTCGACGAGGCTTCGTTCAAACAGCGCCTCCTCACCGCCTGCACCGCCTGCACCGCCTGAACCTCCCTCGACCTCATCGTTTGCGTTGCATTTTCGGTGGACCGGCCCACCGAAAATGCAACGCAAACGGGTTGGCTTGGGGTGGCGGGGGCCTGCGGGAGGTCAGCGCGGGAGGGGGCGGTCGCCGGGCTGGGGGCCCTCGGTGCGGGTGCGCTTGAGTTCGAAGAACGAGTCGACGTCCATCATCGTCACCAGGGCGTCCCACATCGCCACGCTCTTCTCGGTGGAGGGGACACGCGAGATGATCGGGCCGAAGTAGCCGACGCGATCGCCGTCGGAGTTGTCCATCGCGATGATCGGCGTGCCGACGTCGTTGCCGACCAATTCCAGTCCGGCATCCATCTTGGTGCGGATCACCTCGTCCCACGAGTCGTCGTCGAAGGCCGCTGCGTGGGCCGTGTCGAGGCCGACTGCGCTCAACGCATCTTCGGCGGTGAAGTCGAGGTCCTTGTCGTGGTGGATGCGTGCGCCGAGCTCCCAGTAGAGCTTGAACACGGCGTCGTTGCCGTCGATGGCGTGGACCGACTCCATCACTCGCAGCAGTCGGTGGGTGAACCAGGTCGCCTCGTAGTAGTCCGAGTCGGGGTCGGGCTCGTTCTTGAAGAACAGGCTGATCGGCTGCCACGTGATGTCGATGTCGCGGTTGGGCTGCACCTCGTCGACGGCCCAGCGGGCGGTCGCCCAGCAGAACGGACAAGCAGGATCCACCCAGAAGTCGATGGCGATGCGGCTCGTGGTGTCGTTCTCAGTCATGGGAGTTGGCCCTTTCGGGGAGGAGCGGTTCGAGGGGGATGTTCGATGGTCGGTGAGTACAAGTCGCTTGCGCTCACAAACATTCCGTGGCCATGTCCGGAGGAAACCCGTCTGCGTGAGCGACAACGTCGTTGTTGAGCGTTGTTGCTCACACAGAAGTCGGATCGGCCTGGAACGGCCAGGTCGGGCGGGAAACCGGGCGCGCGCCGCCGGCGTGGCGCGGCGAGACTGTGCGCATGGCGACGCAGGCCGGTGAGACCGGTGGACGTTGGCGTGCCCTGGGCGCGCTGCTGCGGCCCGACCGTTGGCGTTGGGTCGGCCTCGGCGCGCTCGTGGCGCTCGCCTCGGCGCTCACGATCACCGGCCCACTGGTGATCCGCAAGATCGTCGACACTGCCGCCGATGGCACCACGAGCGCCGAGATCACCCGGCTCGCGGCGATCTTCCTCGCGATTGCCGTGGTCAGCCAGTTTCTTGCCGTCGTCGTGTCGTGGCTCGCCACCGTGCTCGCATGGCGCACCACCAACGAATTCCGAGTGAACATGACTCGCCATGTGCTCGGCCTCGATCATGAGTTCCACCGCACCCATACGCCCGGCGAGTTGATCCAACGAGTCGATGGTGACATCACGTCGGTGTCGGAGTTCCTCGGCCAGGTGGTCACCAAGGCGGCCGGCGCGGCGATGTTGGTCGGCGGCATGATCGTGGTGTTGTCGGTGCTCGACTGGCGCCTCGGCCTGGGGATGGCGCTGTACGTGGCGATGGCGCTTGCGGTCATCTTGCGTGGCCGTCACCGCGCGGTGGCGGAGTCGTCCGACGAAATGGGCGCGCTCGGCCGCCTCTATGGCGGCATCGAGGAACGCCTGACCGCCGGCGAGGACCTGCGAGCCAACGGCGCCGCCGATCACGTCGCGTGGCGCTTCGTCGAAGACAGCGAGGACGCCCTCGTCAGCGCCGTGCGTCGAGAGCGGGCGTTCCTGGTGATGTGGTGGTTCGTGCAGGGTGCCGTCGCCGCAGGCTGGGTCGTGTCGCTGGTGCTGGGCGCCCTGCTGGTCGGAGCAAACACCATCACGCTGGGCACGGCGTTCCTGCTGTTCCAGTACGTGCTCTTGATCGCTCGACCACTCGAAGAGGTCGTCCACGAACTCGAAACCGTGCAGAAGGCCAATGGCGCCATGGTGCGTGTCGCCGAACTGATGGCGATCCGTCCGATGATCGTCGACAATGGCACCCGCCGACCGCCGACGGGCCCGTTGACCATCGAAGCGAGCGGGGTTGCGTTCGACTACGGCGATGACCGGCCCGTGCTGCGCGATGTCGACATCAACATCGGCGCCGGCCGATCGGTGGGCATCGTCGGGCGCACCGGCAGCGGCAAGACGACGTTCTCGCGGCTCGTGCTCCGCCTCGTCGAGTCGACCGGTGGCAACGTCTCGCTCGGCGGGGTCCCGATCGAGGACATCCCGCTCGACGAGCTCCGGCGCCGTGTCGCCCTCGTCCCGCAGGAGGTCGAGCTCTTCGCTGGGTCGTTGCGCGACAACGTCACCCTCTTCGACGACGAGCCCACCGATGCTGCCGTCGATCGATGCGCTGCAGCGCGTCGGCCTCGCTGCGCTTGCGGACGGTGGCATCGAGCGCGCGCTCGGCGCGGGTGGCGCCGGACTGTCGGCGGGCGAGGCGCAGCTTCTGGCGCTCGCTCGCGTGTGGCTGCGTGACCCCGACCTGCTCGTGCTCGATGAGGCGACCGCTCGTGTCGACCCGGAGACCGAACGGCGCCTCGAGGCGGCCGTCGTCGATCTGATGCGGGGTCGCACGACGCTGATCATCGCCCATCGACTGACCACGTTGCACTCGGTCGACGAGATCGTGGTCTTCGATCATGGTCGCATCATCGAGCACGGCAATCGGGCCGATCTCGTCGGCGACGACAGTCGATTCGCCCGTCTGCTCACGATGTCGCTCGAAAGCGAACAGGCGCACGGAGATGGCGCCGCGCCGTCGGAGGTGTCGTCGTGACCGCGGTGATCCACCCCGAGATCGCTCCCGGCGATGGCGACCCGGGCGCATCGACCGATCAGGCCCTCGCACCCGTGGACGGTGTGTGGAGCCTGGCGTGGCGCGTGGCGCAACACCGCCCCAGGGAGTTCTGGCTCGGCTGGTTCCTGTTCGTCGTGTTCTTCACGATGCCAGCGCTCACCGGCTACCTGCTCGCGCAGGGCTACGGCGCACTCGAGCGCGGCGACTGGACCGAAACCATCTGGTGGTCGGTCGGGATCGCGATCAGCGAAACGATTCGCATGGTCGCCATCCATCACGGCGCGTTGATCTGGACGCGGGTCTGGCTCCACATGCAGACGCTGTTGCGCGCCAACATGCTGAGCGCGCAGATGGCGAGTGGAGGCATCCACGCGGGCCAGCCCGTCGGGTCGGCCGGATCGGCGGTGACCCACTTCCGCGACGACACCGAGGACGTCGCCAACCTCGTCGACGGCATCGTCGACGTCTCCGGGGGGCTGGTCTTCACCGTCATCGCCGGGTTCGTGCTCGGCGCCGCCGATGCCAGCGCAGCCCTCGTGCTGATCTTCCCCTTGATGGCGGTGGCGTTGGTGACCCGAGTGCTCGACACCCGCATCAAGCAGTACCGGGCCGCCGATCGTGAGGCGACCGAGCACGTCACCGGCCTGCTCGGCGACGTCATGGCTGCGGCCACCACGGTGAAGGTCAATGCGGCGGCCGAACCAATGCTGGCCCGTCTGCGGGTGCTCGTCGATCGTCGCCGTCACACGGCCGTCCGCGATCGGGTGCTCGAGGAAGGCGTGATGGCGTTCAGCCAGGGTTCCGCCGACATCGGCCTCGGTCTGGTGTTGCTCGTGAGTGCAGGCGCAATCGCGTCGGGAGCGTTCGACCTCGCCACGCTCGCGTTGTTCACGGCCTATCTCGGATGGCTGAGTTTCCTGCCGCGCATGGTGGGAAGGGTGCTCGCTCGCCGCAAGCAGGCCGGCGTCGCGTTTGCCCGGATGAGTGCGCTCGTCGCCGATGCAGATGCTCGCAACACCGTGCGTTCGCGCACGCTGCCGATCGACCCCAGCGACCGACGTGATCGACCCGACGTGGTGCGACCGGATCGGGTTCCGCTCGATCGGCTCGATGTCGACCGACTCGCGGTGTCGTACGGAGATCGCCAGGTGCTGCACGACGTGTCGTTCACGGTTGCTCGCGGCGAGTTCGTGGTGATCACGGGTCCGGTCGGCGCTGGCAAGAGCACCTTGTTGCGGGCGCTGCTCGGCTTGGCGTGGCAGGCCGACGTGCAGGGTTCGTTGCGCTGGAACGGCGACGAGATCGACGACCGTTCGGCCTTCCTGGTGCCACCGAACGCGGCGTTCCTGTCGCAGGTGCCGCAGCTGATCTCCGACAGCGTCGCCGACAACGTCAGCCTCGGCCCGGCGGATCCCGACGCGCTCGATCGTGCGTTTCGGCTGTCGGCGATCGCTGACGACATCGCCGAGATGCCCGATGGCGCAGACACCCTGATCGGGCCACGCGGGTTGCGGTTGTCCGGCGGTCAACGTCAGCGGCTGGCCACCGCCCGGGCGCTGGTGCACGCTCCCGAACTCGTGGTGCTCGACGACCTGTCGAGCGCGCTCGATGTCGAGACCGAGGTGCAGCTCTGGACCAACCTCGCCGATGCGGGCATGACCGTGATCGCCGTGTCGCACCGCGCCGTTGCGTTCGACCGGGCCGACCAGGTACTGCGCCTCGACGCCGGCCGCCTCACGTAACGATTGGTGTCAGACACCAATCGTTACGTCGAGCGTTGACGCTTGCGGTGGTCGGCGGTGTGGGTGCGGCTGGCGCAGCGTGGATCGGCGCAGAACCGCCGTGACCCGTTGCGGGTGACGTCGTAGAAGAGGTGATCGCAGTCGGATGCGGCACAGTTGCCGAACCGAGTGGTTCCGTGGTCGCACACCTCCTGGGCGAGCGCCATGAGGAAATCGGCGACCACCTGGTCGTCGAACGTGGCCGACGACGGCGTCCAGTGGAGGTGGAGGTCGGCGCCGTCGTGGTCGGTCAACAGCGGGGTGATGTGGATGCCGGCGAGTTGTTCGTTGATCCATCCCACGGTGGGTTCCGGTTGCGAGCCAGGCAGCGCCACGAGTCGTTCGACCATGGCGCCAACACGCTCATCGACCCGATCGATCGAGGCCCTGGACGCGCCCGCAGCGCGGCTGAACCGATGCTCGTGGAGGAGCGCCCGGACATCGACGTCGTTGTCGGGGTCGGTAGCGCTGTCGGCCAGCGCGTTGACGAGATCGACGAACGCTTCGATGGTGAGCCGGATCTCGGTGTCGTGTCCCGACGTGACGTACACACCATCAGCGTACTCGAGCGTGCAGAACCATGGCCCGACGTGTAAGGTACTAAAGTCATTTAGCCACTTACATTCGAAACGTCGTCCGATATGAACATGCTCCTCAATCTCATCGTCATCGTCGCCACCGTGATCGGCTCGGCGATGGCGTTCCCACAGGCTCGCCGCATCGCCCGCACGCGCCAGGTCGACGGGGTGTCGGCGACCTGGATCGGCGTCAGCGTGGCCATCAATGGATGGTGGCTGGCCTACGGACTGGCCGCCGACATCTGGGCGCTGGTGCCCGTGTCGGTCATCTCGTTGGTGCTGTACTCGACGATGGCGTGGTTCTACGTCTCGTCGGTGGGCAGGCGTGCGCTGGCGCCGATGGCGGTGGGCGTCTTCGTGCTGGGCATGGTGCCCCTGCCGTTCCTCGTGGCCGGCGGATGGCAGCTCGCCGGGATCGCCGTCGGGCTCTCGTACGGCGTGCAACTGCTCCCCGCGGTGGTTGCATCGCTGCGTACGCGGTTGCTGTCCGGGGTGTCGTCGACCACGTGGATCATCGCGGCAACCGAAGCGGCGTTGTGGCTCGTCTACGGCCTCGCCGTCGCGGATCTCGCCCTGATCCTGGCCGGTGCCGTGGGCGTGGCGATGGCCGGGGTGATCCTGGTGCGTCTCGCGGTCACCGGACACCGTCCATTCGTGGTGTTGCACCCGCGGCGGCGCATGACGCTGGCCGTGTCGCGCTGACGCGCGGTGGACAATTGCACAATCGTCACTAGCATTCGACAACGTAAACGTGAGTCAACGGTGGCTCCGATTTCAACAAGGAGCCGCAATGGCCACAGGCACAGTGAAGTTTTTCAATGACGAGAAGGGCTTCGGTTTCATCTCTCGTGACGACGGCGACGACGTCTTCGTGCACTACTCGAACATCCAGGGAACGGGCCGCCGTTCGCTGAGCGACGGCGACACCGTCGAGTTCGAGATCGCTGCGGGCCGTAAGGGTCCCGAAGCGGTCGACGTCAAAGTCGTCTGAGGAGGCGTTCCGATTGGCTCGAAGCCCACAGTCCTATCAGAAGCGTCAGCGAGAGCTCCGCAAGAAGGAGCGCAAGGCCGAGAAGCTCGCCGTTCGACACGGCAAGAGTTCTGAAGGCCCCGACGACGAGGCCGACGAAGGCCCCGACGAAGATGCGCTGCTCGAGGAGTTCCGCCTGTTGAACGAGAAGTTCGCATCAGGTGACGTCGAAGAGGACGACTTCGAGTTCCGCAAGGCGGAGATCTTCGCCAAGCTCGGCCTCGGGGAAGCTCCCGAACCGCGTGAGGAAGTCTCCGAAACTTCGGATTCCCCCGACTGACGCAACAACAGCATCGAACAACGACCCTCGGACTCGTCCGAGGGTCGTTGTCGTTTTCGCCGAAGGTGGTTTTCGGCCAAGGTGGTGTGCGACGAGGCCCCGCGGCCGTCAGCGTCGGCGGGCAGCGAGCCAGAAGCCGGTGCCGGCACGTGCGGTGGACCCGGTCCAGTCGCCGGGGAGCGCGGCGATCACGTCGTGGGGCGGGAGATGGATCGGTGTCTGATCGCCGAGGGTGTTGACCCAGACGATCACGCCGCCCGGACGCAGGACCCGATCGACCTCCTGGGGGAACAGCAGCATGTTGATCATCAGCACGGCGTCGAACGAGGCAGATCCGAACGGCAGTGTCGAGGCATCGGCGTTCACACGCGGAGCGAGTTCGGCGGGGGCGTGGTGCAACATCTCCGACGACAGATCGGCGGCAACGAGCGAGCCGACCACCCCGGAGAGCAGCCGGGTACCCGCCCCCGTGCCCGAGCCGAGTTCCAACCAGTCGCCCTCCACGGGCACGTCGCCGCGTTCGAGCGCATCGAGCACCGGTGCTGCCTTGGTCTCGTCGACGTGACGGGTCGCCCACTCCGCTGCCATCGAATCGAACAGCTCGGCCATGCGTGTGGCGTTCTCCGGCGTCCAGGGCTCACCGTCGGCGACGGCGCGTGTTCGCTGGCGTATGGGATTGTCCGGCCCGGCGAACGGTTCAGGGTCGATCGTCGACGGATGGTTCTCGAGGACGTCAAGCATCCGAGCAGTCTGGCCGACCTTCAGGGCCAGGGCGACGCCGGAGCGTGGACCGACGATCACGCAGGGTTGCATTCATTACTCGATGGTTATAGAGTGCTGCTCATGCCGAAGGCCCTCCCACCCGAACTGCTCGAACACGTGGCCGAGCGCTTCCGCGTCCTGGGCGACGCCACCCGACTCGGGATCATCCGTACCCTGCTCGACGACGGTGAACAGAACGTCGGCCAACTGGTCGACCGCCTCGGCACCAGCCAGGCCAACGTGTCCAAGCATCTGCGAGTCCTCCATGACGCACGGATCGTCACACGCCGTACCGAGGGCACCGCTGCCTACTACTCCGTCACCGACCCCAGCCTGATGCCGGTGTGCGCCATCGTCTGCGATCGCCTGCGTGAGCAGGTCGCGAGCGACGCCCGCACGTTCGCCGTCTGAGCCCCGTTCTTCCCCGCCCATCCCACCCCATCCCCGTCCCGCACCCAGAAAGCACCCATCACATGAGTACCGACCTCGAACCACCACCCGTCTCAAAACCATCGCTACATGAGCATGAACCGTTGCAGCATCACGACGACATGGAGACCGACGTCGTGCACCCACCGCTGGCCCGGATGGGCCGATGGGCACACGGACACCGCAAGCTGGTGATCCTCACCTGGGCGGTCCTCGCGATCGGCCTCGGCCTGTTCGCTCCGCGACTCGAGCACGCGCTCTCCGGCGCGATGTGGGAGGTCAACGGCAGCGAGTCGCTCGCCGCTCGTGACGTGATCGACGAGCAGTTCGGCGGCCTGTCCTCACAGTCCGCCGTCGTCGTGATCCAGAGTCAGACGACACCGATCGATGATCCCGCGTTCCAGCAGGTGATCACCGACGTCAATGCGTTGATCGGTACCGAGGAGGGCTTCGGCCAGCCGATGCCGCCACAGCCGGGCATGGATGGCCAGACCGTCATGATCCAGGCCGGCGCCAACGTCGACCCCACCGAAGCAGTCCGTGCCGCGGAACGTCTCGGCGATGACATCGGTGATCTGTCCCGCGAGGTCGCGGGCGACGAGATCTCCGTTGCGCTGACGGGGTCGCCCGCGTTCTGGGACGACTTCAACGCCGTCAACCGCGAAGGGATGTTGAAAGCGGAGATCCTCACGTGGCCCGTGACCGCAGTGATTCTGGTGATGGCCTTCGGCACACTCGCCGCCGCCGGTCTTCCCCTCCTGCTCACCGCTGCCGGGCTGCTCGCCTCGATGGGCGTGCTCTTCGGCATCACCCAGGTCACCGACCTGTCGATCTGGACCTTGAACTTCGCGATGATGTTCGCGCTCGTGCTCGGCATCGATTACGCCCTGTTCATCGTCACCCGCTACCGAGCGGCACTCCACGCTCACCCCGAGGACCCGCAACACGCGGCCGGCATCGCCATGGACACCGCCGGCAAGGCCGTGCTCTTCTCGGGCATCACCGTGCTGGTCAGTCTCTCGGCGGTCCTGCTCGTGCCCATCCCGGCGTTCCGTTCGATGGCTGCGGGCATGATGCTCTCGGTCGGCTTCGTCCTGCTCGCCGCGCTCACCCTGCTCCCTGCCCTGCTCGGCCCGGGCATCGACAAGTTCGCGCTCCCGTGGTATCGCAAGGGCGACCACCACAGCGAGTTCTTCGCGAAGCTTGCCGACCGGATCCAGGCCCGCAAGGTCATCGTTGCGATCGGCGCCGTGGTCATGCTCCTCGCATTGGCCCTTCCGCTGCTCGGCCTGAAGACCGGGATGCCCGGCATCACCGTCCTCCCAGCGGACGAGCAGGCCCGTCAGGGCTACGACATGATCGCCGACGGCTTCGGCCCGGGCGGTCCCGGTCCCATCCAGGTGATCGTTCCCGCCGACGGCGATGCACAAGCCGTCGCCGACCAGGTGATGGCCACCGAGGGCATCGTCATGGCCTTCCCGCCCTCGCCGGGCATGGAGGGTGCGAGCATCATCCAGGCCGTCGGCGCCTACGACCCGTCATCCGACGAGGCGTTGGCACTGATCCCGACACTGCGGACCGAGTTGCCTGATGGTGTAATCGTCGGCGGTCCGGTCGCCGAGAACTTCGACCTCGACCAGACGCTCTCGCAGAAGGCGCCGCTCGTGATGGGCGTCGTCCTGGTGCTGGGCTTCATCCTCCTGATGATCGCTCTGCAAGCGGTGATCGTCGCCTTCGTCGGCGTGATCTTCAACCTGTTGTCGGTCGCCGCAGCGTTCGGTGTCGGTGCCCTGGTGTTCCAGAACGGCATCGGAGCAGGGTTGCTGAGCTTCGAGAGTCAGGGCTACCTGACCTCGTGGGCGCCGCTGTTCTTCTTCGCCCTCGTGTTCGCCATCTCGATGGACTACACCGTGTTCCTCCTGGCCTCGACCCGAGAGCACTTCGAACGCTCGGGCGATGCTGCCGAGGCGGTGCGGGGATCGCTGAGCCACGTCGGTCGACCGATCGTGGCTGCCGCCGGCGTCATGATCGCGGTGTTCTACACCTTCGCCATCGCCGGCACGCTGCCGATGAAGGAGATGGGTCTCATCCTCGGCACCGCGGTGCTGCTCGATGCCTTCCTGATCCGGTTGGTGCTCGTGCCCGCCACGCTCTACATCATCGGCAACAAGGCGTGGTGGCTGCCGCGCTGGATGGAACGCATCCTGCCGAACGTCAAGTTCGCCCACTGATCATGAGTTCCCCCAGCCCGGGTCTCGCGGAACCATCATGGTTCCGGGAGACCCGGGCTCGGGGAACTGTGGGCTCGGGGAACCGTCACCGGGTGATCGCGGCGAAGGTGACGGCGGCCGCTTGGGCCACATTGAGCGAGTCGACCGTGGGCGAGATCGGGATTCGCACACACCGGTCGGCAGCGGCGACCGTCGCCGACGTGAGGCCGGGGCCTTCGGCACCGAGCAGCACGGCCACTCGATCGGGCACCGCGAGGTTCCAGAGGTCGGCCGCGGTGGGCGCCGGGGTCATCGCCCACACCTCGAAGCCAGCGCCTCGGACCGACGCCAACACGCTCGGCCACTCGTGGAGCCCTGCTCTGGAAATCGGCAGCGTCAGCACCTCACCCATGCTCACCCGCACCGTTCGCCGACTGTACGGATCGGTGCACGTCGGATCGATGAGCAGACCGTCGATCCGGAAGGCCTTGGCCGCACGGGCGATCGCCCCGAGATTCTCGTTGTCGTTCAGGCCTTCGAGCACGGCGATCCTCCGGCCACCGTCGAGCAACTCGTCGAGAGCTTGCAGTGAGCGGCGCTCGGCACACGCAATCACGCCGCGATGGAGATCGAACCCGACGACGTCGGCGATCACGCGGCGCTCGGCGACGTAGACCGGCACACCGGCCGCGGCGAGGGCCGCGGCCTGATGAGCGAACCGTTCGACACGAGATGGTGCCAGCAGGACGGAGCGCACGACGTGGCCGGACTCGAGCAGTCGGTCGATCGCCACGAACCCCTCGGTGATGAACACGTCATCGCCCTCGTAGCGGCGCCGGAACGCCTGGTCGTTCAGCGACCGGTAGTCGTCGAGCTGGTGGTCGGCCGGATCGACAACGGCGATCGTCACGTGTGTCTCATCGGGCAAACACCTGGCGGTCATCGGCGAAGGCCTTGAACTCGAGCGCGTTGCCCGACGGGTCGAGCAGGAACATGGTCGACTGCTCGCCGACCTCGCCGGCGAAACGGGTGTGAGGCTCGATCACGAACATCGTGTTGGCGGCGCGCAACCGGTCCGCAAGGCGCTGCCAGTCGTGCGGGCTGAGCAACACACCGAAGTGAGGGACAGGCACGGCATCGCCGTCGACGGTGTTGGTGAGCTGCACGTGCGCTGTTGCCGCCGCGTCGAGGTGCGCAACGAACTGGTGCCCGTACAGGTCGAAGTCGACCCACGAAGCGGCGCTACGTCCCTCCGGACAGCCGAGCAGGTCGCCGTAGAAGGAGCGGGCGGCATCGAGGTCGTGCACGGGCATCGCCAGATGAAATCGCGGCCGGACCTCGTCGGTGCCCCTCGCCCTGCCGTTCGCCCCGCCGTTCGAAGAGGTCACAGCGGGAGGGCGTAGGTGCCCTGTGCGGTTGCGGTCGGCTTGTGTTCGCGATCGTCGCACCACACATGCACGGTGCCCACCACGTTGCGCCGGCCGGCGACTTCGAGCGTGGCTCTGGCCCACAGCACTTTGCCCCGCGCCGGGCGGAGGAAGCGGATCGACAGCTCGGACGTGAGCGCCATCGGCTCGATCCGTCCGGTTGCGCCGAACACGAGATACCAGAGTGCTGCATCGGCCAGACCGAACTGCGATGGCCCCGACACGTAGGCGCCAGGGCGAAGTTCGGCGTCGGCGATGTCCCGTCGAGCCACCGCGAAGTTGGTGCCGAGCGCTTCGCAGGTGTTGTTCGAACCCGGGAACAGATGCTCGATCATCTCGTTGACGGCGTCGACCGATGGGACGCTGGCAGCTTCTTGATCGCTGGGCGCGACTCGTGAAGGATCGACGATGGATTCCGGTGACGGCATGTGTCGACGCTAGCGAGCTTCGTTCCCGGCCCGAAACCGTGGCATCGTGGCACCCATGACCGACGACTCGACACCGCCCACCTCGCCGTTCGGCCGCGTTGTGGTGGTGGGGGCATCACTGGCTGGCCTGCGCGCCGCTGAGACGTTGTGCCAGCACGGCGTGGCACGTCACGTCGTCGTGGTGGGCGATGAGCCGCACCGTCCGTACGACCGGCCGCCCTTGTCGAAGAAACTGTTGTCGGGCGAATGGGAGCCCGATCGGATCCATCTCCGCCAATCCGAGGTGTTCGACGACCTCGACGTCGAGTGGCACTTCGCAACGGCGGCCACCGCGCTCGATGTCGACAGCCGCAACGTGACGCTCGCCGATGGCACATCGCTTGACTTCGACGCACTGGTGATCGCCACGGGAGCCCGTCCTCGACGACTCCGCGGCCAAGAGGATTTCGCACACACCCACGAATTGCGAACGCTCGACGACGCGCTGCGCCTGCGCTCCGAGATCGCGCCTGGTGGCCGCCGTGTGGTGGTGATCGGCGCCGGCTTCATCGGGCTCGAGGCAGCTGCGACTGCGGAGGCGCTCGGCAATCAGGTGACCGTGCTCGAGGGCGCGAGCGCACCGCTGATTCGTGGCCTCGGCGCCGAGATGGGTGAGGCCATCGCCGCGCTGCACCGGGCGCACGGTGTCGACGTGCGTTGCGGGGTCCTGATCGACGAACTCACCGCCGACGGCGTTCGTCTCGCGAGCGGCGAGGTGATCGAGGCTGACGTGGTCGTGGTCGGTGTCGGTGTCACCCCCAACACCCAATGGCTCGAGGACAGTGATCTGCAGTTGCGCGATGGCGTGGTGTGCGACGCCACCCTGAACGCGCTCGACATCCACGGCAATGCGGTGCCCGGTGTGTTCGCGGCCGGCGATGTCGCCCGCTGGCCGAACGAGCTGTTCGACGAGGAGATGCGGGTCGAACACTGGACCAACGCAGCCGAGCAGGGGGCGCACGCGGCCACCAACCTTCGTCATCTGATCGAAGGCGAACCAACGGTGGCGTATGCGCCGCTTCCGTTCTTCTGGAGCGACCAGTTCGAACACCGCATCCAGTTCCTCGGGCGCGCCGCCGCCGACGACGAGGTGCGGGTGGTGGCCGGCTCGGTGGAGAGCGGCAAGTTCCTCACCCTCTTCGGGCGTGACGGTCGCCTGCACGGTGCATTGGGCGTGAATGCGCCGCGCTGGGTGATGCCGATGCGCAAGCTCTTCCTCGATCGCGCCACGTGGGCCGAGGCGCTGGCGGCCACGGCCGACCTCGACGCCTAGGCTCGTCCAATGACCTACGCCGGTGCGCACACGTCCAACGTCTGGGCCAAGACCACGGACCTGCAGGTCGTGAGCGGTCATGGATGTCGTGTGGTCGACGTCGACGGCAACGAGTACCTCGACTTCACCGCTGGCATCGCTGCCGCGTCGACTGGGCACTCGCACCCGAAGGTCGTACAGGCCATCGCCGACCAGGCCGCACGGTTCATCCACGCCCAGCAGAACGTGTACACCCACGACCTGCTCGCTCCGCTGGGCGACAAGCTCGACGAGATCACCCCGGCGTCGATCGACACGTTCTTCTTTGCCAACAGCAGCGACGAGGTGCTCGAGGTGGCGGTGAAGGTGGCCAAGCACGCCACGGGCCGACACAACATCGTGGTGTTCGACGGCGCATTCCACGGTCGAACGCACCTGACCATGGCGATGTCGACCGCTCGGGCGATCGACCGCGCCGGCTACGGCCCGTTCCCGCCCGGTGTGTTCGTGGCGCCGTTCCCCGACCCGCATGCCTCCGATCAGGAGGCCGAGATCAGCCGGGCACTGCGTGGCTTCGATCGTCTGCTGCAGACCCAGGTGGTCGCCGACGAGATCGCAGCCATCGTGATCGAACCGGTGATCAGCGAACGCGGGTACATCCCCACACCAGCAGGTTTCATCGCAGGGCTCGCTGCGCGCTGTCGCGAGCACGGCATCTTGTTCGTCGCCGACGAGACCCAGAGTGGCTTCGGTCGTACCGGCAAGATGTTCGCCATCGAAGCTCACGACGTCGAGCCCGACATGCTGTGCATGGCCAAGGGGATCGCATCCGGCTTCCCGTTCGCGGCGCTCGGTATGCGGAATTCGATCGACGCGAGTTGGCGTGTCGGCAGCCAGGGTGGCTCCAGCAACGGCAACCCGATCGGATGTGCGGCGGCACTCGCCACCATCGAGGTGCTCACCGCCCCGGGGTTCCTCGACAACGTTCACGCTCGCGGCAATCAACTCATCGATGAACTGCGGGAGATGCAGCAGCTCGATCCGGCATTGCGGTACGTGCGTGGCCGCGGGCTGATGATCGCCACCGAGTTCGACACCGCCGAGCGTGCCGAGGAAATCGTGGCGCACTGCCTGCGTGAGAACCGGGTGATCCTGATGATGGCGGGCACGCGCAACCGCACGATCCGGTGGATGCCGCCGCTCGTGGTCACCGCCGACGACATCAACGAGGCCACGCGAGCATTCGCGGCGGCCATCCGAGCCACCGGTTGACGCAGCGGTTGTGGCTCGCCTCGACGCCAACCGGATTGCTGCCTGGCGTGGACTGCAGGCACTGGTCGGCCAGATCGAACGAGGCCTCGACGAGGAGCTACGCGCCGACTGGGACATCCAACTCGGTTGGTTCGATGTGCTGGCCTCGCTGCAGCGCTTGGGTGGGCGCGCCCGGCCGCACGACCTGGCGGCCGATCTGCGCCTTCCCCCGTCGAGCCTGAGTCGTCGACTCGACCGGCTTCAGGAGGAAGGATGGGTGGCACGCCATCGCGACATTCCCGACGCCGACCTGCGCGCCGTCGAAGTCGAACTCACCCGCACCGGTCGACGTCTGTGGCGCGAGATGAACGTCACCTATCGGCGCGCGATCCAGGCGCAGTTCGCCGTCCACCTCGACGACCACGACATTGCCGACATCGCCCGGGTGCTCGACACCCTGTTCGGCATCGAAGCGCCGGAGGAATCGATCACGCCTGGGGTCTGACCCCAGGCGTGATCGTTGCGCTCAGACGTACATCGCCTCGATCTGGTCGGCGTAGCGAGCGTTCACGCCCCGCCGCTTGAGCTTCGAGGTGGGCGTCAGCATGTCGCTGTCGGGCAACCACTCTTCGCTGGCGAGGCTGAACTTCTTGATCTGTTCGACCTGAGCGAACTGCTTGTTGATCTCGTCGATGCCGGCTTGTACCTCGGCGAGCACGTCGGGGTCGGCGGCCAAGTCGGACAGCGAGGCAGCGCCCTTGCCGTTGGCCTGTGCCCACACCACTGCGGCCTCGGGGTCGAGCACCAGGATTGCCGAGACGAACTTGCGAGCGTCGCCGATCGCCGCAGCCTGACCGATCAGCGGGATCGTCTTGAGGGCCGCTTCGAGGTTGGCGGGGCTGATGTTCTTGCCGCCGGAGGTGATGATCAATTCCTTCTTGCGGTCGACGATCTTGATGTAGCCCTCGTCGTCGATCTCGCCGATGTCGCCCGAGTGCAACCAGCCGTCGACGATGGTCTCCGCGGTCTTGTCCGGCTGCTTGAAGTAACCCTGGAACACGTTGCCGCCCCGGCAGATCACTTCGCCGTCCTCGGCGATCTTCACCTCCATGCCGTGGCACCCACGTCCGACCGTGCCGATCTTGGGGCGTTCCGGTGAGAACGTCATTGGTCCCGTGGTCTCGGACATGCCGTAGATCTCGGCGATCGGCACGCCAATGGCGTTGAACCATTCGAGCACCTGCGCCGGGATCGGCGCGGCACCGGTGATCGCCAACTCCACAGCGTCGAGCCCGACGAGCGCGCGGACGTTCGAGAAGGCCACGCTGTCGAGGAAATCGAGCGTGGCTTGCTGCTCGTCGGTGAAGTTGCCGTCGATGCTCGTGCGGCGGATCTCGATGGCGGCGTTGACGCCGTCGTCGAACTGGGCCTTGCGATCGGGGTCGGCGGCGAGCGCTGCGTTGACACCGTTGTAGATCTTCTCCCACACGCGCGGCACACCGAATGCGAGCTGCGGGTGCACCTCCTTGAGGTACGTGGTGAGCTGGTTCGGGTCGGGGCAGCAGTAGACGCTGTAGCCGAGCATCATCGACTGGTAGTGGCTCACGGCGCGTTCGGCGATGTGTGCCATCGGCAGGTACGAGACCACCCGCATGCCGACGAAGTCGTCGAAGTGGATCGATCGCTTGAGGATCTCGATCGTGTACACGATGTTGTACTGCGTGATCATCACACCCTTGGGCGGGCCGGTGGTGCCCGAGGTGTAGATCAAGGTGGCGACGTCGTCGGGCTGGGTGGCCGCAGCGAGCACGTCGAGGTCGGCGGTGCCGGTATCGAGGAGGTCGGCCGCGTCGTACACGCCGTCGGGCAGCGGACCGTCGGGGGTGTCGATCACGTAGATCCGCTCGAGCGCCGGTAGCTCGTCGCGCACCGACAGGATGCGATCCAGGAATCCGCTGTCCTCCACGATGGCGACGCGCGCCTCGGCGTGCCCGGCGAGGTACTGGATCTCCTCGGCTGACGATGAGTTGTAGATGCTGACCGGCGTGGCCCGCAGGAACTGTGCCGCTGCGTCGAACCAGTGGAAGTCGGGCCGGTTGCGCATCATCAGCAACATCTGCTCGCCGGCACCGACACCGGCTGCCGCCAGCCCGGCTGCGGCCTTGGCGACCTGGTCGGCGTACTGCTGCATGGTCCAGGCGTTCCATCCGCCATCGGTGTTCATCGAGTGCAGCGCCGGTGATCCGGGGTGGGCGCGAACGAGGTCGAGGAAGTCGCGCGGGACGGTGCGGCCGGCAGCGGCGGCGTCGACCTCGGCGATGCTGGACAACGGTGTGAGGGTGGTCATGAACCCATTGTCACACACGCAGACACGCAAAGGGACATGCCCATTGCAGATGATGTGTTCGTCGGTGGTTCGGATCAGGCCCAGGGGCTGCAGGCGCGCCGGCCAGGTAGGTTGACCCCCATGCCAGCCTTCTCGACGGTCATCTGGGTGGGCTTCGGCGTGCTGTTCGGCTACGTCCTGTGGAAAGTCGGCATCATGATGTTGCGGTCGATGACCTCGATGCCGCCCGAGCCGCCGCCGACGGGCGAACTGCGCAAGGTGAATCGCAGGTATCGCTGCGATGTCTGCGGTGTGGAAGTGAGGTTGACGATGGCTCCCGATGAGGATCCACCACCGCCTCGGCACTGTCTGGAGGACATGACCGAGGTGGCTCCGCTCTACGACTGAGTCGGTCGCATTGGTCGGGCGCTCTCGCGCTTGCGTCGCCCGCCGGACGTTGTCCACAGATCTGTGGACAACGTGTGTGGAACCACACGAGTGTGATTCGGTGGCTCTCGATGCTGGTGGTGCGGCTCGGTCGCTAGCGCCACTTGGTGGCGGCGTAGAGGCCACCAAGGATCATCCCGAGTCCGATCAACGTGGGGATGTTGCTCTCGGTGAAGATGAGGTACCGCGCCATGATCATCAGCCCGCCGCCGATGAGCAACACGAGCATGATCACGGGGATCCAGTGCGGCGGTACCAACTGCTTGGGTTGCGCCTTGGGGGTGTAGCGCGATGACGCGGCGACCTCGTGGTGGCTGTGCTGGTCGTGTGCTGCGTCCTTGCCGGACGACGGCGCGTAGCGGTCTTCGGGTCGGGTGCCCTTGGGGGTGACCCGACCGCCGCCCGTCTTTCGCTTCGGGGGAGCCATGGAGGGACGAGCATAGGCGATGGAACCCCCTGCGCGTTCCCGAGCCCGACCCAACCGGTGCCACGGCGACGCCCCGGAGGCCCCATACTGGCGCGGTGACAGCAACGCCTCGAGTTCTGGTGATCGACAGCTACGACAGCTTCGTCTACAACCTCGTGCAGTATCTCGGTGAGTTGGGCGCCGAGCCGATCGTGGTCCGCAACGATCAGCTCACCGTGAGCGAGGCGGTGGCGTTGGCCCCCGACGCCGTGTTGTTGTCACCAGGGCCGGGACGCCCGGAGACCAGCGGCATCATCTGCGATGCCATCGGGGCATTCGCCGAGGCGGGCACCCCGCTGCTGGGCGTGTGCCTCGGACACCAGGCGATCGGCTACGTGTACGGCGCCGAGGTGGTGGGCGCTCCGGAGTTGATGCATGGCAAGACCTCGCCGATCGAGCACGACGGCACGGGCGTCTTTGCCGGCTTGCCGTCGCCGCTGACGGCGACGCGCTACCACTCGCTCACACTGGCGCCCGCCAGTATCCCCGACGAACTGATCGTGACCGCCCGCAGCGTCGACGGCGTGGTGATGGGGGTTCGTCACCGCACCCTCGACGTCGAGGGCGTGCAGTTCCACCCCGAGAGCATCCTCACCGGCCACGGCCACGACCTGCTCGCCACGTTCCTCGCCCGCACCAACTGACCCCATGTAACGATTGGTGTCAGACACCAAACGTTACGGATCAGGGGGGCGTGGTCGTGGTGGTCGTGGTGGTGGAGCTTGTTGTCGTGGTGGAGCTCGTGGTGGTTGTCGCCGTGGTGGGCGGTGGCGCAGTGTTGCGGGCGACCACGATGGTGATCTGAGTTCCTGGTGGCACGAGCGAGCCGGCCGACAGGCTCTGAGAGATCACTCGACCGTCTTCGTTGGGCCCGAACGAGCCGTCGCTGTAGGTGACCTGTGGGATCAAGCCGATCTCGGTGAGCGTGTTGCGGGCTTGGGCCTCGGTGCGCCCGACCACCACGGGGACGCGAACGTCCTCGGGCCCGCTCGACACGATGATCAACACATCGCTGCCGATCTCGACGAGCTCGCCCGGACCCGGCCGGATCTCCATCACCGTGTTCGCCGGCACCGTGGGGCTCGACCGCACGTCGGCGGTCACGTTGAATTCGAACGGAGGAGCGGTGAGCAGCGCACGGGCATCGACTTCAGCCATCCCGATCACCTCGCTGGGCACCTGGACGCTCGAGGGTGGGGCTGCGACCACGAGGTTCACGGTGGACCCCTGGGGTGCTGGAGTCTCGGGGGCGGGATCGGTACTGATGACGGTGTCGAGTGCGAGGTCGTCGCGTTCTTCGGTGGTGATGGTGCCCACCACGAACCCTTCGGCCGACAGCCTCGTTTCGGCTTCGTCGAGCGGCAGGCTGACCACGTTGGGGATCGGCACGAACTGCGGGTCGGGGTTGTAGAAGATCTCGACCGTTTGGTCCTCGAGGATCAGCGTGCCGGCGGCCGGGTCGGTCCTGTGGACGAAGTTCGGGGCAACCAGGTTGCTCTCCTCGGCCGTTGAGATGAAGCGAATGTTCTTCGATCGGAGGTCGGCGGTGACTTCCTGCAGCGGTTGGTTGATGTAGTCGTCGAGCACGAACTGTTCGGGAGCGTCGGCGGAGTCGTCGGTGCCGAGCGCCTGGAAGAGCAACACGCCGCCGATCACCAGCAGGATCAGGGCCACGAACGCGCCGAGGGCATACCAACCGGTTCGCGACGTGTTGGTGTCGTAGTAGTCGGCGTCGGACGATGCGCCGATCGGGTAGCCGGCTTCGAGCATGCCGTTCGACGGCACGTTCGAGGCGCGAGCAGGGTCGGGTGGGAGCGCGCCGGCGGGCATCACGCCGGTCGGGGCGACGGTCGGGTTGACCGTGGTCGCCGCGCCGAGACCGGCCGCCGCTGCCGCTGCCGCGGCGGCTGCTCCTGCCTGGCGGGTCTGGGAGCCGCTCGCGGCCACGAGCGCCTGCACCGGTTCGTCGTTGCGGAAACGGCGCAGGTCGTCGCGCACCGCTGCCGCACTCGGGTAGCGCAGTTTGGGATCCTTGGCGAGCAGCTTGGCCACGATGGCCTCGAACGAGCGGGGTACGTCGGCCACGATCTGCACGAGCGGTTGTGGCGCGTCGTGGACCTGCTTGTAGGCGATGCTCACCGGGTTCTCGCCCGTGAACGGCGGCCTGCCCGCCACCATCTCGTACATGACGATGCCGAGCGAATACAGGTCGCTGCGCGGGTCGGGTTGCGCCCCCTGAGCCTGCTCGGGAGAGAAGTAGGTGGCGGTGCCCATCACGGAGCCGACCTGGGTGAGATTGGCCTCGGTGGGGGCGTTCAGCGCACGGGCGATGCCGAAGTCGGCCACCTTCACCTGGCCGTTGGAGCCGATCAGGATGTTCGCTGGCTTGATGTCGCGGTGGGCCACGTGGTTCTCGTGCGCGAAGCCGAGGGCGGCGGCCACCTCGCTGGCGATCTCGGCGGCCTGCTTCGACGTCAACTGCTTGCTGGTGGTGAGGATCTCGGCCAGGGTGCGGCCCTGCACCTCCTCCATCACGATGAAGTAGGTGCCTTCGTACTTGCCCCAGTCGTAGACGTTGACGATGTTGGGGTGCGAGAGGCTGGCGGCCGATTGTGCTTCGCGCCGGAACCGTTCGACGAAGTTGGCGTCGGTGGCGAATTCGGGGAACAGCACCTTCACCGCGACCTGGCGGTCGAGGAGGAGGTCGCGCGCGGAGAACACGTCGGCCATGCCGCCGCGTCCGATCCGCTTGTGGATCTCGTACCGGTCGTTGATGACCGTCGCCGGCCCGCTGTTGCTCACTGTGTGCTTCCTCTGCTGTGGTGTCGTCCCGCAGCGCTGGGCAAGGTTACCGACTGGTCACCACCCGTGATGGGCAGGGGCCCGCTCAGCGTGGTCATCCGCCACCTGCAGTCGGGGCCGTTGCGCCGGGCCCGGTCAGAAGGAAGTCGAGCATGCCCTTGGCCAGCGGTCCGGCCAGGCGGCCACCGGTGGCGGCCACGTCGGCGGTCGACTGCACGTTGGTGAGCACCACCGACACGGCGTATTGCGGATTGTCGGCTGGTGCGAACGCCACGATCCAGGCGTGGGACAGGTCGGGGTTGGATTCCACGCCGAGTTCTGCAGTTCCGGTCTTCGCGGCCACCGGGATGCCACCGTTGAGCGCAATGCAGCAACTGGCGGTGCCCCGTTCGGCCACGCCGATCATCATCTGGCGTTCGATCTCGGCGGTCTGCGGTGAGATCGGGGTCTTCCACACCTCCGGGGTGGTCCGGTCGAGGTTGCGACCCGCCTGGTCGTAGGTGGCCTCGATGGCGTAGGGCTTCATCATCTGGCCGCCGTTGGCAACGGTGGCAGCCACCATGGCCATGTGCAGTGGCACCATCTGCACCTCGCTCTGGCCGAAGCCGCGGATTGCCAGCAGTGGCAACTCCTCGCCGAGGGTGTCATTGGCGCCGAACGTGCTCGCCGCGGGCCGTGGCAGGTCGATCGGCAGCGGCTCACCGATGCCCCAGGCTTCGGTGCCGTCCACCATCGCGTCGGGTCCGAGCAGGATGGCCATCTGCGCGAAGGGGATGTTGCAGCTGCGGGCGAACACGGTCGGCAGGTCGCCGCCGCAGATGGTGTTGTTGTAGTTGCTGATCGGGTCGGTCGTCTGTGGCGGCACCCATTCGCGTTCTTCCGCGAATTCGGATTCGGTGGTGACCAACCCTGCCTCGAGCGCGATGCCGGTGGTGATGACCTTGAACGTGGAGCCCGGCATGTAGCGCTCCTGGTACGCCTGGGCGAGCAGTGGGCTGCCGGGAGCGTTCTGGAGGTCGGTGATCACTCCCTGGGCCACGGCGAAGTCGGCGTTCACGAACGTGTTCGGATCGAAGGTGGGGTTGCTGTACATCGCACGGATCGCGCCGGTCGCCGGCTCGATCACGGTGATCGAACCGGTCTGGCCGCCGAGCAGGAACTGCGCTGCGGCCTGCGCGTCGTTGCGGAGCGCCAATTCGACGGTGCCGGTGGACCCGGTGCCACCGGTGAGCAGGTCGCCGAGACCGCGAACCTGCTGCTCGGTGGTCGACCCGGTGAGGACGTCGCCGTAGGCGCGTTCCACCTGGGTGGACCCGAAGGACAGCGTGTAGTAGCCGGTGACGTCGGCGAACAGATCGCCGGTGGGGTACTCGCGTCGGAAGTCGTACGGCTCGCCGGGTGCGGTGGGGAACGACTCGGCGGTGATCACTCCGTCGGCGGTCACGATCGGCCCGCGTGGCTTGTTGAACTCGCGGAGCACCGAGCGGGTGTTGTCGAAGCGCGCGTCGAGCTCCTCCTTGCGGCCCACCTGCCAGTAGTTGAGCGCAACGAACAGCACGACGTAGCAGGCCATCAATCCCAGGGCGAGCTGGCGGATCTGGCGGTTCACGTGTCGACCACCAGTTCGTCGCGCTCCGGATGGCGTCGGAGCTGCCGGCCGAGCCGCCACGCCTGCCAACGCTCCGACGGGGTCGGGTCGTCGGGCAGTTCGCCGAGTCGGACGCGCCGACGAGTCCGAGAGCCGGATCAACAGTGCGAGCAGCACGTAGTTCGACACCAGCGACGACCCGCCGTAGCTCACGAAGGGCAGGGTGATGCCGGTGAGCGGCACCACCTTGATCACGCCGCCGACGATGATGAACGCCTGGATGCCCACGATCGTGGTGAGGCCCACGGCGAGCAACTTCTCGAAGGTGCGGTCGGTGCGCAGCGCGATGCGAAGGCCGGCGCCCACGATCAACACGAACGCCATCAAGACCGCCGACGCACCGATCAGGCCCCACTCCTCGCCGATGGCGGAGAAGATGAAGTCGTTCTGCGCCTCAGGGACCTGGCCGGGGTTGCCGCGCCCGAGGCCGGTGCCGGTGAGTCCGCCGTCGGCGAGACCGTAGAGCGACTGGATGATCTGGTAGCCATCGTCGAGCGGGTCGGCCCACGGGTCGAGCCAGATGCTCACGCGGAGCTGCACATGGCCGAACTGGGTCCAGGCGAGCCACGCAGCGGCGGCGAAGAGCACGGCGCCGAGCACCAGGTAGGTGATGCGTTCGGTGGCCACCCACATCATCACCACGAACAGCGTGAAGAACAACAGCGACGAACCGAGGTCCTTCTGGAACACCATCACGACCACGGCGAAGCCCCACGCCATCATGATCGGTGCGATGTAGCGGGGCTCGGGGAGGCGCAGTGGCCCCACCTTCCACGTCGATGCGGCGATGAGCTCACGCCGGTCGGCGAGGTAGGAGGCGAAGAAGATGGCGAGAAAGATCTTGGCGAACTCGCCGGGCTGAAAATTGATCGGGCCGAGGCTCACCCAGATGCGCGCGCCGTTGATGTTGCGTCCGAGGCCGGGCACGAGTGGCAACAGCAGCAGGAACGCCGCCGGTGAAGAAGAACAGCCAGCTGTAGCGAGCGAGATCGGTGGCGCGCTGCACCACGAGGAGGGTGACCACGAACGCGGCGATGGCGACCACGCTCCACGTGGCCTGGAGCCCGGCGAGTTCGTCGTCGAGTCGGGTGATCATCACGAAGCCGATGCCGTGCAACAGCGCGGCGAGCGGGAGCAGGGTGCCGTCGGCGCCGCGGGCCACGAGGCGCACCACCACATGAGCGAACAGCAACAGCGCGAGCAGGATTGCCACGAAGACGACGATCCCGGGCGGGATCTCGGCGTTCGTACCGAGCGCGGTGATCGTGTACGCGGCGCCGGTGATCAGCGCCGCCATCACCACCAGTGTGAGTTCGGTCGAGCGGCGGCTGCGGGCGAGCCGCGACTCGGGGCGGCGTGCTTCGCTGCCGTCGTCGACGTGCCAGGTCGGTTCGGCGGTGTCGGTGCTGCTCACGGGGTCGCGGTGCTCACGGAGTGGTGGTCGTGGTCACTCCGCCGGGCGTGGTGGTTGCGTCGCCGGCGGGCGCCAGCGTGGTCGACGTGGTGGTGGTGGTGGTCGTCGTGGTGGTCGTGGTGCCGTCGTTGATGAACGCACGCGCTTCTTCGAAGCTGTCGAAGCGTGGTTGGTCGTCGATGGTGGCCGCCACGTCGGTTGCGAATTCGTCACGGCCGGGGCCCGTGGTGAACTCGGCGGTCGGTTCGATCCACAACACGCCGCCTGTCTGTCCGCGGTAGATGATTGCCTGATCGTCGTCGTTGAAGGTGACGAACCATCCGCTGCGGGCCCACGTGGAGAACACCACGAATCCCACCACGGCAACCGCAGCCACCACGAAGCCGGCAATCACACGTCGACGGTTGCGGCGTGTGCGTTTCGCTCCGTCGGCGTCTGGTGCGGCGGAGTCGCCGGCGGTTGCCGATGCCGCCGCTCGCGCGGTGGCCTGCTGAGTCGGCGTCGAGTTCGAGCGTGCCCGCGGGGGTTGGGTCGGTGCCCTCCTGGGCCCACACGGGGACGAGGTCGAGTTCCTGGGTGGGGTCGGGTGGGTCGTCGCCTTCGAGCACGTCGACGACCACCACGGTGATGTTGTCGCGGCCACCCGCTTCGTTCGCCTTCTCGACGAGGCGTTCGGCGGCCACCTGCGGATCGGACTCGAGTTCGAGGGTGCTGGCGATGTCGGTGTCGTCGACTTCATCGACGAGGCCGTCGCTGCACAGCAGGAAGCGATCGCCGCGGATCAACGGCAGGGTCCACCAGTCGACGCGTACCTCGGGTTCGATGCCGAGGGCGCGGGTGATGATGTTGCGGCGCGGGTGATTGCGTGCCTCGGCTTCGGTGATGTGTCCGGTGGACACCAGTTCTTGGACGTAGCTGTGGTCGATCGTGACCCGTCGCAGGCGTTCGTGGCGGAACAGGTAGGTACGCGAGTCGCCGACGTTGGCGAGGATCAGCGCCTCGCTCGGCACGGCGGGCACCACGGGGGTGACGTCGCCGGGTGTCGTGTCGGCAGGGCTGGTGTCGCTGGCGTCGCTCGCCGACGGGTCGTTGAGGTCGATGTTGGGTGCGGCACGACCGGCGTACGGGTCGGCGATCACGGCGATGGCGGTCACGGTGGTGCCCATGCCCTGCTGGTCGGGGTTGGCAATCGCGGCGCGGAAGATGTCGCCGTTGGCGATGCGGATCGACTCGACGACCTGCTCGGCGGTGGGGCTGTCGTGCCGCGAGGAGCTCCCCGATGCGTGCCACGGCGATCTCGCTGGCCACCTCGCCGGCTTCGTGGCCACCCATGCCGTCGGCCACCACGAACACGCGGTCGGTGACGAGCAGGTTGTCCTCGTTCTGGGGGCGCACCATCCCGGGGTGGGTGGCGGCGCCGACAGCGAATCTCGGCCATCAGTTGGTCTCCATCATTGGGCCTCGATCACGGTGGTGCCCACCTGGACACGGTCGCCGGGGTGCAGCAGTTTGGTGCCGGTCAGCTTCGCTGCCGTTGTGGAACGTGCCGTTGGTGGAGCCCAGGTCCTCCACCATGGGCTGGCCGTCGAAGTCGAAGAACCGGACGTGGCGTTGGGAGATGTAGGAGTCGTCGTCGATGCGTGATCGTGCAGCCGGGGTCTCGGCCGATCGTGACGTCGTCGGCGAGTGCGATCGTGAGCGCCGCGGCGCGGCCGGGGTTCGAGCATCACGAGGCGGGTGGCTCGACCGCGGGCGCCTTGGCCTGCTTGCGCCGCGCCTTTGGCCGGTGGGGCCCGGTGCCGCGGCACCGGGTGGCGGCAGGACGGCCCATCGGCATCGTCGCCGACGAGTTCGGGAGGCCGGCCTGGCGGGGAGCGTCGACCATCGGTCGGCGCACGGGTGTGCGCACCTCGCTCCACACCGCCCACAGGACGCGTGCGAAGAACAGGTAGAGCAGTCCGAGGAGTACGAACTTCAGAGATGGTGAGTACTTGATCGGTCATGGAATCAGGAGCGCCAGCCCCGGTCGGTCACGACGCCTCGAAGCGGACGTGGGTGGATCCGAAGCTGACGATGTCGCCGTCGCGCAGCCGTTGCTCGCCGGCGATCCGCACACCGTTCACCATGGTGCCGTTCGTGGAACCGAGGTCGACCACCACGTACGCCGTGGCGGTGGCCTTGACCTGGGCGTGGTTGCGGCTGATGTTGGCGTCGTTGATCGAGATCGTGCACTCGGGGAGACGGCCGACGGTGACCACGCCACTGCCGAGATCGACCCGGTTGCCCGATGGCAGCACCAGGGTGCCCATGCCCGGGCCGGTGGTTGCCTGGCGGAGTTGGCTGATGATCGTAGAAGCGGCCGCTCTTGAGGTCGTTGTCGACCGTGAGCTGCACGCTGACCGGGCCCATGAAGTGGTAGCCCTCCTCGCGGGCGTACTCGCGGGCGGCCTCGGTGAGTTCAGCGACGAGGGCGTCCTCGATCTCGTTGAAACTCGCGTGATCGATGGCGCTCAGCACCACGGTGTACTGGTTGGGAACGATGCGGCGACCCTTGACATCGACCGAGCGGTTGTCGTCCATCTCGCGGACGAGACGACGGCCGAGTTCGATCGGGCGGATCGACCCTTTGGTACGACGAAAGAACACGCCGTCGACCATACGCTCCAAACGGTGCTCCAGTGATTGCAATCCCATAGGAAGCTGGAAAGGCTACTCCCGCTGTCCACCCCCTCCCCGTCGCCCCGCTCGTTGTTCCGTCTGCGTGCCTTCTGCGGTGAGCGGTGAGCTCACCGGAACCGCGCGTGCGCAACGATCTCGGCGGGCGCTAACGTTTGGTGGTCCACTTGCGCGAGTGGCGGAATGGCAGACGCGCCAGCTTCAGGTGCTGGTGTCCGAAAGGGCGTGGGGGTTCAAGTCCCCCCTGCGCGAGAAATCCCTTGCACTGCAAGGGATTTCTTCGCGTCTGGGGCCGACTTCTCTACCGGACTTCTAACCTTGCGCACGCAGCAACCCTCCGTCAGTTTCAGAAGAGCGCAACGATTAACCCAGGCTCTTCAGTAGTGGCTGCGGGTTGAGAGGTCCGCGTCCGCGGAAAACGCCCTTGCGGTTTGGGAAACTGGTGTTGTCGAAGGACAGCCAAAGTCCCAACCGAAAGGGCACTTCCATGGTGAAGCGTAGCGGCGTCGCGGGCGGTGTGAAGATGACCGGTGGCGGCAGCGGTTTGGTGAACCATGCCGGCGCCCGACTGCTGTCGGATGTGGCCGACGCGATCCGGTCTGACCGCGGCGCTGTCGGCGGCGATGGCACCGACCAAGCAACGTCGTCGTGGTCATGACCGTGGCGAGGTGCTCGTGCGATGTGGCGGTGATGCTCGCCGATGGCGGCGACGACGATCTCGGATCTCGCGGTGCTGCGGGACCAGCCCGAGCTGTTCGGTGAGGTCGCATCGCACCCGACGGCGTGGCGCACCCTCGAAGCCGTCGACGCCGACACGCTGGACCGGATCCGTGCGGCGCGAGCCGAGGCCCGCCGACAGGTGTGGGCCGCGGGCGCAGATCCGGGGTTCTATGTGATCGACATCGACGCCACCCTCGTCGACTCGCACTCGGACAAGGAGGGCGCTGCACCGAACTACAAGAAACGGGTTCGGGTTCTACCCGATCGCTCGCCTATCTCGACGCCACCGGCGAAGCACTCGCCGGGCTGCTGCGACCAGGCAACGCCGGATCGGACACCGCCATCGATCACATCACAGTGCTCGACGACGCACTCGCCCAACTGCCGATCGATCCACCGAGCGCGAGGTGATCGCCCGCACCGACTCAGCAGGCATGATCCCACAATTACCTCGACGCGTGCCGCAGACCGTCACGTCCGGTTCATCTCGGTCACGACCTCTCCGCCGACATCGCCACCGTGCTGGTCGCCCTGCCCGAAACGGCGTTGGCAGCCGGCGATCTCGCCGACGGCATCGACGGCGCGACTACGCCCACGTCATCGAGATCACCGACCTGGTTGATCTCGTCCGGTTGGCCGCAGGCACCCGGATGATCGCCCGCCGAGAACCCTGCACCCCGGAGCGCAGCTCACCTTCACCGACATCGACGGGCACCGCTACCAGGTGTGCATCACCGACCTCGCCGACCCCGACATCGCATACCTCGAAGCGCTCTACCGCGGCCGCGGACGAGCCGAACGACAGATCGCTGACCCAAAGACACCGGACTCACGAACCTGCCCTCGCACCGCTTCGCGATCAACCAGGCCTGGCTCGAACGCTGCCTCATCGCCCAAGACCTGCTCGCGTGGACCCGCCAGCTCGCCCTCGAACCCCAAGAATCCCCGGCGACGACCTCACCCGAGCCGAACCGAAACGGCTTCGCTACACCCTGCTCCACACCGCCGGCGCCATCATCACCACCGGCCGACGCCGCTACTGCCGCCTCGCGACAACTGGCCCTGGACCCGCCAGCTCATCGCCGCGTTCGAACGGCTCCACCGATCCCACTGCGCTGCTGAACGCGTTCCAGCGGTCCACCGGAAGCCGCCACACACCACCGATCCCGGCCAACCAACAACCAGCCCACCGCTGCCATCGCACACCCCCAACACCAACCAAGAGCAGCATCCCCGCCCGACCCACACTCCAGCCGATCACCCATCGACTACCGAACAGCCTGGGTTAAGGCGCAGCGAGAAGGACTGACCGAGCACGCAGCGATATGGTGCCGGGAACTCGGGCGCCAGACGCTCCTTGCGAACTGATTGCTATGTCGAGTGGAGTCCGCCAGTGGCTGAGTCATGGGATCCGCATGACGCCTCCTGGACGGGTGCTGGCAGGGCAGGTGCTGGCCTCGAGCGCAGTGGGAGGAGCGGACGCTTGGTCGGTTTCTTAACTGGGGAGCAACATGGCACGCGCTGGCATCGCCTCGCCTGGCAGCGACCACCGTCGGTGTCTGGCGATCGGTACACCCTCGAGGAGGTTGTTGGCGCCGCAAGAAGGGAGTCGTCTGGAAGGCGCAGAATGACGTCGGAGCGCATCGTGCCGTAAAGCTGGCGATCCTCGACGACTACGCCGACAAGTCACCGATGGCTGACCGCGCTCGAGCTGCAAAGCTTGAGCGGTATCCGCACTTTGCTCGGCTCGAGAGAGTTGACCGGTCGCGTGTGGCGGACATTCCTGTGGTTGTCTTGGTCTCGGAGTGGATTAGTGGCAGAACTCTTCAACAAGTAATAGCCGAGGTGCCCCACACGATTAGCTCTGACTTCATTCGCGCGTATGTGAGCACGGTTGCAGATGCATAGGGGCCCTTGTCGCCAACGGCCTTTGCCATGACGACTTAAATCTTGGGAACGTGATGGTAGTAGAACCGCTGGATGGGCTGCGCCAAGCCGAGCATACTTTTAAGGTTGTTGATCTCGGAAGCCTCAAAGACGCAGGCGAACACAACAACACGCGACGCCAGGGATTCGATGACTTTCGGTGGCTTGGCCTTCATCTCGCTGCGCTCCACAACGCTGCACGTCGAAGGTACGATCTCTCGCCCGCACGACGCATTCTGTCGAACGTTGGCAGGACTGGGTTACGGATCACGACGCCGATCCGTGCAACGTGTTGCGGACCCGCTCAAGATTCCGTCATTGGTCGAGGACGCCTGGGATAGGACCCGGCCGGACAAGCGCCGGTCGATTAGGAAATCCGTTTGAGTATCTCTCAGCGGATCAGATTGCAGACGACAACATTTGTCTACTCGATCTCTTCGCTGACTCCTTGCCGTGGCTCAACGGCGTCGATTCGTCGACCAATCGTCACGGGTCCACGAGGTTGTGGTAAGTCGACCGTATTTCGATGGCTAGCACTTCGAACTCATTTGTGGATCAACAATCTCGCTCCTGAACGACGGGCAGCCATCAATTGCCGGTTTCTACGTCTCTGCAGGCGTCGAACTCCAAAGCCGCCTTGGCTGGATTAGAAGTCGGGATGTGGCCCTCGAACTTGCTCCTACAATCATTCATCTATTCAATCTCATCGTGGCGAGGGAGGTCGTCAAGACGATCGCTGCAGCGTCAGAACGACCTGAGCTCATCCCAGGGCTCGTCCCGAACGAGGAGGCGGAGCTTGCGCTTCGGGAGCATGTCGAAGCGGAGTTCGTGTTCGATCCGATCAGCTTGTACGCAGGGGTCCCGGTGCTCAGGCAGATCTCCAGGGAACTCAACCGACGCATCTTCTCAACGCATCAGGACCTTGTCCGTCGGACTCCGTCGCAGAAGCCCGTTTCTACACCAGCGACGCTGCCTACCTTCACTGAACTCTTGAGGCAGCGATTCCCGTACTTTCGAGAGCATCCGATCGTATTCTTGATCGATGATTTCTCGACTCACCGTGTACCGGCCACGGTCGGAATCCTCTGCGTCACGTCGTTGAATTGCTCCAACTGACTCATTCGCAAGTTCTGGGCCGAGAAGAATGGAGTCCTTCGGTCGACATCCGGTGGCCGCACAGCAGAAATCGCTCGTGAATTCCGTGAAGTCGACTGCGGCGCGATCATGCTGGAGGAGTCGACGCCCTCGGCGATACACAACTTTGCTGTCCAGCTTCTTGATCGACGGCTCGAGGTCTGTGGATATCGAGCGAGTTCAGCAGGAATTGCTCGGGAACGTGGGTTGGGAGACGAAGTCGGGACGCTCCACTCTGGCGCAATTCATTTGGGAGAAGGGACAGGAGGCGCGTGGAGGCACGTCCCGCCTCTACTTGGGACCGAGTGTATTGCTGATCTCTGTTCTGGCGATGTTGCTGCCCTGCTGCTCATATACGAGCGGATCTTTAGGAAGGGCCACGTTGGTCCGACGACTCAGCGGATGGTGTCCCATGCTTCACAGCATTCGTCAATCGTGTCCGTGTCAAGGCAACTGCTGTCACAACTACGGGATTACTACGGAGTTGGTGCCGAGCTACACACGTTCACTGATCGGTTCGGACGTTGATCGGTCACGTGATTGAGAACGCGACACCTCAGGGAAGCGGAGATGCTGCGGAGCCAGTACAGATGCCGCGGATCGAGATTGACGGCTTTTCCAATGCTATTAGCTGTATCGATGCTGACGATCGTGCACGATCGATCTATGACGAGTTGCTTCGTCGAGCAGTGCTGATCAGCCTTGATCCTGGGGTGGCTCGACACGATGACACGACGTCGCTACGTCTGCACCTACGGAAGATTTTTCTCCGGCCTTCGGTGCCGCCCTTGGGAAGAACCGTGCGCTAGTGCTGTCTCCACAGGACTTCGTATGGGCCTTGTGTGAGCCAAATGAGGCGTTCCCCGTGTTCGAGGCTCAAATGATCGATGACCAGGGAGCGGAGCGTCCGACTCTGTTCTCGGAGAACTGACCGTGCACTTCTTCGTTGAGGAGGTGACCGCGGGAGAGGTGCTAGCTGACCTTCCTCGTCCAATGCCGTTGCCGGAGTTCTACCGACCGCGGCGGTACTCGCTGGGCATTTTTCCGCTGGGGTTTGAGGGACCGCGTGAGCAGGTGCGCAGAAGAACTCGCTACGGCCGGGGCGGTGTTCGAGCGAATAATTGTTCTCGAATACTCCTCGAACACGGAGTGTCTTGAGCCGCGCGCCGGTAGGTCAGGCGGCCATCTTGAATCGGTCGGCCCATTTGATGAGCTTGATGGTGACGACGAGGGCTGATGGCGAGGGCGATCGAGTCGAGGCGGTGGTGGATGAATCGGTCGGTGTTGCGGCGTAGCTGACCGAAGTTCGACAGCCATGAGTTGGTGCGTTCGACGGGCCAGCGCATGCCGAGTGACACCGCCACTTTCACCTTGCCTTCGCCGGCCTTGCGTTTCTTCGCGACGATCAGATCGTCGAGACCGACCTCGGCGCACAGTGCGCGAACGATGCCGTTGTCGTAGCCGCGGTCGAGGTGCATGGTGTCGACATCGCCGAGCAGGCCGCGGGCGTCGATCGCGTCGAGGGTCGGCTCGAGCAGCACACAGTCGTTGCGGTTCGCGCCGGCGATCTCCCAGCCGATCGGGATCCCGTGCGCGGTCGGTTGCGACCGACCACTTCCAACCTGATTTGCCGCGATCAGTGGGGTTCGGGCCGGTCCCTTCACCACCGAAGGGTGCCTTGTGCTGGGATCCGTCGATCGAGACTTCGGACAGATCGAACCCGATGAGACGGTCGTAGCCGGCGAGGGTTTCGTCGACGAGACCGTCGAACACGCCCGCTTGCCACCACTCGTCACGGCGTCGTCGCAGGGTGGTTTCGGAGCCCTTGCCGAGCCGGCCGGCAACATCCCACGAGCAGCCGGTGACGAGTCGGAACAGGATTGCTTCGAAGCAGTCTCGGTCGTCGCGGCGGGGTCGGTGACAGCCGAGCGGGTGCTCATCGATGACTTCGGGGAGTCGGGGTTCGACGGCTTGCCAGATGATGTCGACAACGCGCGGGTGAAGTGCGAGCATGAGGGTGACCTCCACTGGGTCGAGTCGGATTTGGATCGCACCCTGAATGAAAACAGGGCCAACCCACCGACCCGTGGATGGTCAACTACCTCGCCTATTGGCGCTCGCTCTAACAGGATTCGGTGGCCAAGGCTGGAAGCTGCCTTGGCCTTGCTGTCGAGCGAGCCACCGGAACGCCATATCTTTGACCCACAGGATCCGGCACGGGCACTTCCTCAACCTGAATCCGGTGATCCTGTTGTCGACATTCGTGGCGCCTCAAATTCGCTCTTGTTCGACATAGTCTGGTGGATGCTTGAGCAATCGGCTCCCTTTCCCTCGTCTACTCCGCCGCCGGAGAGTACCTACCGCGCAAGAGTGACGTATTGACACCAGCTGGCAACCTTCGACGAGAAAGCCAAAGGGCGGCCCACCGTCCGAAGGTACTGGAGACTTGCGAGTCGACGTGCGTCATGGCGGGCTGTTCTCCAACTCAGGAGAGGACCTCATCGTCGTTGTGCCAGGGTTCGACGTAGATCGAACTCGAAAGGTCATTAACAGCGTCGATCCAGCTCTGCTGGTCCATGATCACGGGCGCGTGCACTGGGTCCTCGGCAATCCGCTTGAGGAGAAGGACCAGTGGCGTCAGGAGTATCAGCGCCTTCTCCACAAGGCAAGCAGCCTGGGGACGTCGCAGAGAATGTACACTCGTGCGGGACCTTCGAATATCGAGAAATGATGGCACTGCTGGAGGTGTCGGGCCACGTTCCCGCAACGGCGAGGATTACTCTGGCACCGATGGGATCGAAGATGCAGGCCGTTGGGGCCGCGTTGTTTTGTATAGCCCGCCCTGAAGTCAGGGTGACCTTCGCAACCCCGACTGCGTACAACGCAGATGCCTACTCAACCGGTTCTATTCAAGGTTTCGGGGTCCCCTTTGCTAGTGGCGCCGCTGTTGCGCGGAAAAGGTTCGTCGATTGGCGATGTTTGCGCGTGAGAGATGAGGGCGGACTGATCTTCGAGGGCACCGACCGCGTGTGGCGTTCAGCGAGGAATTAGGTCCATAGCCGCCAGGAATTGGGTTGAAAGTCCCTCCAAGTGGGTTGCCGTATGGAACGGAGATCACCGACGCTAAATCCGCCGGCTGAACGCTCCGTCTACTGACCACGCCTGCTGTGGAGCGGGAACAAGCTCGCCGTTGAGTCGAGCCTTGCGTCAGCGGTGAGAATGGCGAGAAAGACTTGCCGCTTGATTCCATGAGACCGCATGGCGAATCCGTCATAGCCGACCGCGTCGAGCGTTCTGAATCGCCTCGCGTCGGTTCCTGAATCCGGTTCCCCACTTCGGGTGTCGATGTGAAGGCCGATCGAGGCTGCCTGCGAACACGGCGAGGTCATCGTAGATCTCCCCCGTGAGATGAAAGTCCCCGGTTCCAGCCGTGTATCCGATCAGCAAGAAAGCCAGCTTTCCGTCGGGGCGGACGAGACGGTTGTACATCGACGAGCGGCCGAGGCCAGAACTAGTAGTGACCGCAAGGAGGCTCGCGTCAGGATCTCGCTCCCGAATCACCGTTGGCTTATGCGCATACTTGTTGCTGAAGTGCTGTCGGACCTCTTCGGTAGTCACTAGGTACGCCATCAGCTTTCCGCCGAGGAGACCTGTGTAGGAGACCCCGACTACGAAGGCGTCGAGGAGGTTCGTAAGGTGCTCCTTTCGCATGTCTGGGCTCCAGCCAATGGCCTCGTCTCGTGATCTCAGGGCGTACACGGGATCTCCCAAGCCGGCTATGCCGATGACAGCGTCATTGTGCGCTGCGTCACCAGGACCAACCGCGTATTCGCCTGCCGTACCCGGTCGAAACCGGAATCGACCCGTGGAGCGAGCACCACCGCCAGACCTTCGCATCCATTGAGTTTTTGTCGGTGATGAAGTGCACGGTTGGTTGAATCCGTGACGGGTCGATGTCGGTGCCCTGCGCTAGTTGGCGAATCAAATCATCCTCGCGGGGCTCGAGGAGCGGACCGGGCGCGAGTGATCCGCTGCTCCACGCGGCGTGTGCGTTCGCATCCCGGATTGCCTTCTTTGAGTAACCGCGAGTGGAGGGACTAGACGACGACCAGGACCTGGTCGCCCTGCGACGAAAGGTGCTCCTCGACGCGTCGGCGCAGCTCGGCGACATCAGCGGCAATGTGAGGTGCACGGAGCGGATCTGGATCGTTCCGACGACTGGTCATAGAGAGTCGTCCCGTGTCGCTGGGCGTGAGAGCCGCTTCAATGGCGAGACTGCAGTCACGGCGTTTGGGAGGGGATGATGATGGCCGCGAGTTTGGCCGCTGCCTCGTCGTGGAGGGTCGGGGACTGACGTGGCTGTAGATGCCCAGGGTGATCGCGATCGTCGAGTGGCCGAGGCGTTCTTGGACGACCCTCGGGTGGATGCCCTGCTCGAGTGCAAGCGTCGCCCAGGTGTGGCGGAGGCCGTGCAGCGTGAGCCGCTCGAGGCCGTACCGCTCGACTCGACGGAGGAACTGCGCGCTCACCGCGTCCGGTCGTAGGCAGGCGCCGTCGGGTTGGTGGAACACGAGGCCCTCGTCGGCGAAGTCGGGGCCGACGAGCATGCGTTCTTCGAGCATCGCCTTGCGGTGATCGCGGAGCACGGCGACGGTCGCATCGTCGAGGGCGATCGACCGCCGGCCACTCTTCGTCTTCGGTTCACCGATCGTCACCTTGCTGCGCGTCTGGGTGATCGTCTGGACGACACGGAGACGCCCGTGGTCGAGGTCGACGTCCTTCCAGCGGAGTCCGATCGCCTCGCCTCGACGCATGCCGGTCGTGGCGAGCAGCACCCACAGAGCGTGGAGGCGATCGCCGCTCTCGCGTGATCGAGACAGGAACGTGCGCAGCGTCGGCAGCGTCCCAGGCCGGAACGCCGTCGGACTTCTGCCCGCGCGCGTGGTGGGTCGGCGGCGTCGGCCGGGTTGCGGGCGAGACGGCCCCAGCGCACAGCGTCCTTGAAGGCGCGGTGCAGGATCGTGTGGACGTAGTTGACGGTGCGACGGTCGAGGCCCTCGGGCAGGTCGTCGACCGCCCGATGCTGCGACTGTCGCCGCAGCAGCGAGGCGAGCGTGTTCTTCGTGATCTCCGATGCCTCCTCCGATTCGGCTCGCAGCCGCTCGGCGGTGGCCGCGAGCGACAGGCCGTCGGCCCGCAGCTCCTGGGCGCGCGCCAACCACCTGCCGGGGAGTAGCCACGTCCGGTTCGCGAGGGCAGCCGTCGACCGGACGTGAGCAGTAGCGAGTACAGACCGTTGAGCACACCGGCGTCGACCTCGCGTCAGCTTCGTGGAGCCGATGTGAGCGATCACGTGGTTGTGCATGTTGCGCGAGTACGAGTCGAACGTCGACGGCCGCACCGTGTGCTCGATCGCCGCCAGCCAGTCGGTCGAGGTAGTCGGCGACGCGTCTGCTGCGTCGGCTCGACGTACTCGCCACGGTCGAACTTCGAGAGCAGATCGACGCGAGCCTTCTCCGCCTCCCGCTTCGTGCGGTAGCCCGAGTGCCACTTCGATCGACGCTTGCCCGGTCAGCGGATCGGGGTCGAGCTCGATCTTGACGTAGTACCGAGTGTCCCGCTTGATCACCGAGCCCCGCATCGTCAGCCCTCCTCGGTCGCCGGTCGCAGCGCCTCGCGGAGGTCATCGATCTCCTCGAGCTCGTCGAAGGCGCGGCCGGTCTTCACGCCATCAGCACGACGCTGCTCGCACCTGAGCGATGAGCGGCCGCACGAGTTCGTCGCCTTCGGCCAGCAGCTCGAGCGCCTCGTCCGGGTTCTTCTCTCGAAGCTCGGCGAAGCCGACCGGGGTGAGCTTCACGAGCTCGACGAGCAGCGCAGCCATCCCCATGATCACATCATCCTCCGGACCGGCGAAGCGGGCCAGGGTCGCCTGCTGGAGCGCCCGCCGGCGAAGGTCGATCTGCTTCTCCCAGCCGGCGCCCTTGCCGCCTTCGAACGGCGAGCTGCATCGCGCGCCACGTCTCGTCGGCGTCGGTCTCGAGCAGCTCGGAGATCCGATCACGAAACGACGCGGCCCCGCGTGGCGTGCCGACGACGAGCGCCGCGAGATCAACGGCGCGGCAGGTCGAACGGTCTCGATCGCCGCGTTGTCGACCGGCTCGATCGACGTGATCGCCGTAGCCGGGGGGAGGCAGGAAGAACCACCCGATCGGTCGACCGAAGCAGCGGGAGAACGCAACGACCTCGGCGACGTCGAGGTTCCGCCGGCGATCACTGTCGAACGTCTTCTCGACCGCCGACACGCCGGCCTGGTTGAGCCGGTAGCCGAGGTACGGCTCGAGGGCGTCGCTGGTCTGCGCCTGCGTCCAGCCCTTCTCCTCGCGGGCCCGGCGGAAGTTGTAGGCGACGACCTGGTGCACGGTGAGCGACTTCTTCGACGGTGGCTTCTTCTTGGCGCGACCGACCATGAGGTGCATCGTAACACTTCGGTACAACAGTCCTTGACTTCGGAACCGCAGTCGCGCGTATACTTCCGTTTCATTGTTGAACACTTCTGAAAGGTAGTGCGACATGCTGGACGAACTCCCGCCGTTCCTGACCGTCGAGCAAGCAGCCAGGGTGCTCCAGCTCGGCCGGTCCAAGACCTACGAGCTCACCGTCGAGTACGACCGATCCGGCGGTCGATCCGGACTGGCCTTCCTCTGGTTCGGCCACCAGAAGCGGATTCCCGCGAACGGTCCTGATCCGACTCCTCGACATCGACGACGACCGACCGCCAGCCGCCTGATCACGCGCGCCGCAACGCCGTCCGACCCACGTCGGCCGCGCACGAAGGACGCCCGCTGACGCGGTCGACCGCCACCACCCTGATCCGTCCTGCCGGACGGATCAGCAACTTCCACACCAATGCACCAAGGGTGAAGGAGCCCGCCAGCGATGCTGACGATCGCCAAATGCCGCGACCTCGACTACTACGAACGAGAGGTCGTCGAGGGACGAGAGGAGTACCTCTCCGAAGGCGGCACGTCGCCGGGCCGATGGGTCGGCTCGCTCGCCGCCGCCGACGGCCTGACCGGGCCGGCCGATCGTGACGCGCTCATGCGGGCCTTCGACGGCGTCCACCCGGACGGCTTCACGATGACCGAGCACCGGCTCAAGGTGAACGGCTTCGACCTCACGCTCTCTCCGTCGAAGTCCGTGTCCCTGATCTGGGCACTCGGCTCGCCCGACGACGCGCGCCACGTCGAGGAGGCGCTCTACGCCGCCCGAGACGAAGTCGAGCGCTACCTCGAACAGACCGCCTGCTTCGTGCGGCGCGGTCACGCTGGCGCCGTGCAGGAGCCAGGCAAGGGCTTCTTCGGTGCGGTCTTCCTCCATCGCACCAGCCGACTCGGCGATCCAGGCATCCACCTCCACTGGACCGTCTTCAACGTGACCGAAGGACCCGACGGGCGCCGCACTGCCCTCGACGGCAAGGCGCTCTACAAGGAGCGCTACACGGCCGAGGCGATCTTCCAGGCGACGCTCCGCCGCGAGCTCGTCGACCGCCTCGGCGTCGTGTTCGACGAGGTCGACCGGCACGGCGTCGCCGAGATCACCGGGATCAGCCCGCAGATGCGCAAGGCGTTCTCCCGCCGCCGAGCCGAGATCGTCGCCGAGATGGAACGACTCGGCGTCCACTCCGGGGCCGGCGCACGCATCGCCACGCTCAACACTCGCAAGCCGAAGCTCACCGGCATCACCGAAGAGGAGCTCCGAACGGAGTGGCGGCAACGAGCCCTCGATCACCGCTTCGATCTCGACCGCGTGACCCGCATCCCGCGAACCCCGTCACTTCGTGTCGACGACCGCTGAGCTGTCGGACTCTCTCGTCGAGGAGGACGCCACGTTCGAACGGCGCAACGCCGTCCGTGCTGCAGCGCGCGCGGCCAGCCAGGGAGCCACCCTCGACGAGATCACCACTCGAGCCGACGAGTACCTCGCCGGCGACGAGGTCGCCGCAGTCGCGGAGGGCCGCTGGACCACGAAGCGCATCCTCGCCGCCGAACGACAGGTCATCGCCGCAGCCAGTCGGGAGCCGACGCAGCGCTACGCGCCGACCCGCTGGCTATCGACGCCGCGATCGAGTCGCGTCCGTCCCTCAGCGGTGAGCAACGACGGATGGTCGAGAGTCTGTGCGGGTCGGGACGATCAGTCGACGTCGTCATCGGACGGGCGGGCGCCGGCAAGACGTTCACGCTCGACGCCGTCCGCGAAGCGTTCGAGGCGAGCGGTCACCAGGTGATCGGCATCAGCCTCGCCGCACGGGCCGCACGTGAACTCGAGTCGGGCTCAGGCATCCACTCGTCCACCGCTCACGCGCTCCACGGCCAACTCGAGAACGGACGACGCCGGTTCCGGTCGGGCGACGTGCTCGTCATCGACGAGGCGGGAATGCTCGGCACCATCCTGATGGCCGATCTCGTCGAGCGAGCGACCGCCAGTCGGCGGCAAGGTGATCCTCGTCGGCGACCCGAAGCAGCTCCCGCCGATCGAAGCCGGCGGACTGTTCGCCTCGCTCGCCAATCGCATCCCGATCGTCGAACTGGTCGAGAACCGACGGCAGCGAGATCCCGAGGAGCGCTTCATCGCCAACGCACTCCGCAAGGGACTCACCGAACTCGCCGTCCGTCGGCTCGACCGGCACGGTCGGGTCACGATCGCCCACAACAGCGACGTGCTGCGCGACCAGATGACGCTCGACTGGTTCGAGCTGCACACCGCCGGCCGCGACGCCGTCATGGGCGCCGTACACAGCAGCGACGTCGCAGACCTCAACGAGCGGGCGCACGCCCTCCTCGAAGCGGGCGGCGAACTCGGTCCGCTCGTCGCCGTCGTCGACGAACGCCGGTACTGCGTCGGTGATCGGGTGCTCGGTCTCGAGAATCGGTACGACCTCGGAATCCTCAACGGCGACGTCGGCCGCATCGTCGGCGCCGACGCCAGCATCCATCGCGGTGCAACTCGACGTCGGCCGCTGTGTCGATCTCCCGCTCGACTACGTGACCGACCACCTCCAGCACGCCTACGCCCGCACCGTCCACAAGACCCAGGGGCTCACGTGCGAGATCGCCCTGCTGCTCGGCGACGACGCTCTCTACGCCGAGCTCGGCTACACGGCCCTCACCCGCGGCACGCACGAGAACCGGGTCTACACCGTCGTCTCGAACGAGGACTTCGAGGATCGGGACTTCCACCTGGAGCACGTCGTGCGAGCGCTCGACCGCAGCCTCGCGAAGACCGCGGCCATCGACTACCTCGACCCACCGGAGCTGCCATGACCGGAGCGCCGACCGATCGCCGACCCGACGGCGAGCGACACCGTCGTCTTCGTCGTGCTCGGCATCGTCGCGGCGTGGTCGTCGGCCACTGGCTCGCCGCGAACCTCGCCGCACTCGTCGGTCGGCGCCGCGACTCTCGGCGCGGATCTCGACGACAGCGTCGACCGCACTCGATGCGACTGGGCGACCACCTCGACGACCCACGCCTCGCGTGGCCGGAGCCGGCAACGTCGAACCTCCCCGGGCCGATCCTCTACTGGACAAGCACGGTGGCGGTCGTCGCTTGCCGCCGATCGGGGCCGGCGCACTGTGGCTCCGCTTCCGCACCCGCCGGCACGAACCCGTCGACCGACGCCGACGAGTCGGCGTCGACGCCCAACCTCGCCTGGCCAAGACACGCGACCTCGCACCGCTGCTCGCCCGCCAAGCCGAACCCGGTCGCCTCGTCGTCGGGCACTGGAAGCGACGGCTCGTGATGACCGAGGCCGAGAGCTACGGCTCGCGCCGAGGCGTCCGCGGCGGCGTGCTCCTGTTCGGGCCCGAGCCAGTCGGGCAAGACCACCCGCCTCATCGAGAGCGTCAACCACTGGACCGGCCCGGCGATCATCTCGTCGGTCAAGACCGACCTCATGCGACGCGACGATCGAGCAGCGTTCGTCGGTCGGCGAGGTGAAGGTCTTCGACCCGATCGGGCTCACCGGTCGCCCGGCGTCGACCTGGAGCCCGCTCCACGACGCCGGACACGCTTTCCGGAGCGCTCACTGCCGCGCAGCTCCTCGCCCGAGCGAGCGGCGACGACGGACCGGCCGATCGCTTCTGGCGCGGCCAGGCCGAACAGCTCCTCGCCGCCATGCTCTGGGTCGCGGCGAACGCCGACGGTCACTCGATGCGCCACGTCGTGCGCTGGGTCGTCGAGATGGACCGACCCGACCGACGACGACCCCGGCACCCTCGCCCCGCTCGTTCGACTGCTGACCGACCACGACGACGAGGCGATCGCCGCCGACGCACGACAGGTCCAGGGCTGGCTCCACGGACAGTGGGGCACCGACCCTCGAACGAGCTCGAGCATCTACACGACCGCGCGCAACGCCGTCTGGCCGTGGACCGACCCCGGCCTCGCTGCAAGCGCCGACGGATGCGACATCACGCTCGACTGGCTCACATCGGGCGACAACACGCTGTACCTGTCGGCTCCCCTCGGCGACGAGGGCCGACTCGGTGTCGTGTTCTCCGTCCTCCTGCAGGACCTCATCGGCCAGGCGTTCGTCCGAGCGAACCGCGGCGGAGCGCCGACCGATCGACGGCTCCTCGTCGTCCTCGACGAGGCCGCCAACACGCCGCTGCCGAAGCTGCCGCAATGGGCGGCGACCGTCACCGGCGCCGGCATCCAGCTCGTCACCGTCTGGCAGTCGAAGGCACAGCTCGACCAGGCGTTCGGCAAGGACGCCGACAACGTGCTCACCAACCACCGCACCAAGCTCATCTTCCCGAGCGGCCTCAGCGACCTCGCCACGATCGACTACATCAGCGCAATCGTCGGCGACGAACACGTCCGCGGCGACCTCGACGAACCCAACCGCCGTCGGACCGGAGGACCGCAGAAGCGGGCGCAGCCCCGCGACAGCCGTGCGACTCCTGACGCCGAACGTGCTCCGCCAGATGCAGATCGGCGACGCCTGCTCGTCCACGGCCAGCTTCCGTTGGCCTGGATGAAATCACCCACGAAGTCCTAGCGCGAGGATTCCGTATCCGGGACGACGTGTTGCGGCTCGCTGGGCCCGGTCGCTCACGCCAGGGATCTCGATCCATACGACGTACCAGGTGCTGGCCAACTGCGTTACACCGTCCAGCTACCCTGAACCCTGTCGCCCAACGCAGGTCGACCGAGGGACTAGAACTACACCGTGGCACGCTCCGACCTACTTATCGATCTCGTCGACGCCGAGACGATCCGGTGATCGAGCTCGCTTTGCGTCGCTCGTCGAGGCCGTGATCGCGGAGGAGCAGGCCAAGAGCCACCACCTGGTCGCGGACCGGCTCGCGGCGTTGATCACCACGACTGGTTCGCCGGAGCGCCTTCGTCGTGATTCGGCAGCGACAGCGGCGAGGGATCTCCTGCATGAGATCGTCCCGCAGCGTCGGCTGAGTGACTTGACACTCGAAAGTGCCGTACGTGCGAATATCGCTGAGCTCATCGAAGAGCACCACCGAGCGGAGCTCCTGCGTAGCCACAATCTCGAGCCCCGCCACCGAGTGCTGCTTGCTGGCCCACCCGGCAACGGGAAGACAAGTCTTGCTGAAGCCATTGCTACCGAGACGATGCTGCCGCTCTACGTTGCGCGATACGAGGGTCTGGTATCGAGCTTCCTCGGCGAGTCGGCCAGTCGAATCGACGATGCTTTCGAGTTCGCTCGCAGCCGGCGCTGCGTGCTGTTCTTCGACGAGTTCGACACGATCGCCAAGGAGCGGTCCGACGAGCACGAGACTGGCGAGATCAAGCGTGTCGTTTCAACACTTCTTCTTCAGATTGATCGTCTTCCAGCTCACGTCATCGTTGTCGGCGCAACGAACCACAGCGAACTGCTGGACCGGGCGGCGTGGCGTCGATTTCAGTTGCGACTCCTAGTCGATAGCCCAACTCGTGAGTCTGCGGTTGCATTCCTGGACAGATTGGCCGCTGTCCTCGGTGGCGGGTTCGGGCTCGCCTCGCGGACAATCGCCGATCGACTGAAGGGAGCGAGCTACGCAGAATTCGAGCAGTTCGCGCTCGACGTGCGCCGTCGCTACGTGCTCGGGCTGCCCGACAGCGATTTAGCTTCGATTGCCAAGACCAAGATTGCTCAGTGGCAGACGCAAGCGCACCGCTAGATCGGCCTCTCCTGGCCTTCGGCCCTCCGGACGTTGGGCCCATTCCGCCAAATCCCGATCGCACGAACGCGTTTCCGCCACAGCCGCGACGTCCATCACCGGGTCGCCAGGGGCAGCGCCTGAGCCCGCAGTTTCAAGCGTTGCAGGAGGCGCTGCGAGCATCCACCACTCGCCTCAGTGATGACACTTCCGCACCGGACCCAGAGTTCATTGTCGTGTTCGAGGTCGCGGGCACCATCGCCGGCTTCGTTCGAGCAGCCCAAGGCATCCAAGGTCTCGATTTCATCACTGACTTCGTCGGGGATGGGTTCGAGCCGGACGACGATTTCTGGGTTGTAGGTGATGACGGCGAGCCGTCGGAGGAGGCCGTCAAACAGACCCTGTACCTCGTGATGGCTAACGCACGGGCGATAGATGAGTTGGTCCGGCTGTTCGAGCTCTATCAGCGGGATCGAAGTGTCGCCTTCGATCGTGGTCTGGCGCCACTCAAGCAGTTGTTCGATGAGCTGCACACGGTCCGCCGGTGGGGCCCGCAGGATCGGATCGCTGAGACTGGGCTGCTGGAGGGAGTGGCGTGAGACCATCGAGGTGATTGGTCGGCTCGGCACGGCCCGTGTCGAGATCGAGTTGGTCTGGCGGTCAACGCCGGAAGCCAGACGGTCCGCTGAGGAGGAGGTCGAGGCTCTGCTCGACGGATCTGCTGTGCGCTCAACGGTCGTCATTCCAGAGATCAGCTATCACGCGATCCTTGCCGACGTCCCAGCGGACATGGTCGAGCAGGTAGTCGAGAACGGTCCAGCCTCCGTGGACTTGTTGCTCGCAGACAACGTGTTGTTCGTCGCTCCGGCAATTCCGATGACCCTCTCCACCCCCGAGGGGCACGAAGAGGATGTCCTCGTTTCCGACGATGAGATGCCAAGTGGTGAGCCCAAAGTTGCCCTTCTAGATGGCCTCCCGCTAGCGAACCACGCCCTCCTCGCTGGACGAGTACGTGTCGACGATCCCGAGAATCTGTCTGAGAAGTACTCGCCCGCCAAGTGTCGCCATGGGACTGCGATGTCCTCCCTCATCATCCACGGCGATCTGTCGAACGCCGGGCCTCCACTCAACACTCCGCTTCACTGCCATCCCGTAATGGTTCCGCACGACTACTACGAGGACCAGGAGGAGATACCCCGCGACCGACTGTTCGTGGACGTCGTGCACGCAGCCTTCGTTCGAATGTTTGCAGGCGAGCACCCGTCGGCCCAGAGCGTACGCATCGTCAACATCTCACTCTCGGCGACCCTGCGGCCGCCCCTTTGTGCGCAGGCTGAGCCCCCTTGCTCGGTTGCTGGACTACCTGGCCTTCACCTACAACGTGCTCATTGTGGTCTCGGCTGGCAATCATCCCCGAGATCGTGCCGTCAGTACCTGCCGAATCGCTGGGCGATCCGGCGGCGTTGGACGCGGCAGTACGTCGATCGATTCATGAGCAAGCCCGGCTACGTCGGTTGCTCGCACCCGCCGAAGCGATCAATGCGATCACAGTGGGTGCGCTCCACGGGGATGCTTCTGGCCTCGACACCCTTCCGGACACCGTGGTCGACGCCCTTGTCGAAGGCGCTGTGGCGGCCTACTCGCCGTCGGGAGCTGGATTCCGTCGGGCACCAAAGCCCGAGGTTCATGCGCCCGGCGGACGCTCGGTCTTCGTGCGCCCCGTATCGGGTGGCGATCCCGTCACTCTTGAGCACGCCCCGACGCAATCGACTGGCCCAGGCGTGCTTGCTGCGGCTCCTGTTCGTCCGGGTGGCGCAAGCGGGGTGTTGTACTCCTCGGGTACAAGCAATGCGGCCGCGGCTCGCGACCCGTGTGGCTCACCAGGTGCTCAGCACCCTCGAGACGCTGAGGTCTGATACAGACGAACCGGACTTTCCGGACCCTCAGTACCACCCGGTTCTCACGAAGGCGCTCCTTGTGCACGCCGCCTCCTGGCCTGAGCGTGCCGGCGAGTGGGCTGATCAGCTCGGGGCAACTCCGAACATGCGGCGTGCCGTGCTCACGCAGATGCTTCGGGTTCGGAGCACTGGACGTGAGCAAGGCAGCCACCGCAGCGCCGCATCGAGTGACGCTGATCGGCGCCGGGAGCTTTGGATCCAACAACAAGCGCCAGACGTTCGAGTTCCCCTTGCCGCCTGGCCTCTCGAGTCCGACTGGTTGGCGCCGCCTGACGGTAACCCTTGCGTGGCTCACCCCCACTGTGTCGTCGACCCAGCAGTACCGCGTTGCCGCCCTGAGCTTCGGGTCGCCGCGGGATGACCTCCGAGTCAAGCCGGTCCAGGTCGCTCACTTCATGAACGGCAAGGGAACCGTTCAGCACGAGGTTCTGGAGGGGCAGAGCGCCGCTGGATACACCGCAGATGCCATGCTCACGATCAATGTCGACTGCCGCGTCCAGGTTGGACGGCTGTGGCCTGAATCCCCGGTGCGTTTCGGGTTGGCTGCATCGCTGGAGGTCGGGCCCGAGATCCAGGTGGACGTATTTCAGCAAACGCAGCAACGCCTGCGTGAGCGAACAAGAACCCGGGTGGTGGCGCAAGCAAGGGGCTGAGGGTTGGCCGACGGCTAGTTGGTGTGCGTCGTTCATGGTGCGTCGCGGTCGCGGTCATGCCGATCGGCCAGAATCATCGGTGCGGAAGGACGCCAATGACCGAACAAGAACGACTGCGACAACTGGAAGACCGACTGTGGAAGGCGGCCGACCAGCTGCGCGCCAACTCGTCGCTCGCTGCGTCGCAGTACTCGGCACCGGTGCTCGGGCTGATCTTCCTGCGGTACGCCGACGTGCGGTTCACCCAGGTCGAGCGCGAACTCGAGGGCAAGGGATCGGGTCGTCGCCAGATCGGCAAGGCCGACTACCAAGCCCGTGGCGTCATGTACGTGCCCGAGACCGCCCGCTTCGGATACCTGCGCACGCTCCCCGAGGGCAGCGACATCGGCCAGGCGTTGAACCGGGCGATGGAGGCGATCGAGGTCGAGAACACCGACCTCAAGGGCGTGCTGCCGCGTGACTACGCCCGCTTCGACAATTCGGTGCTCGCCGAGCTGCTGCGGTTGATCGGCTCGATCCCCGACGACATCGAGGGCGACGCGTTCGGGAAGATCTACGAGTACTTCCTCGGCAACTTCGCCATGACCGAAGGCCAACGCGGCGGCGAGTTCTTCACGCCGACGTCGATCGTCAAGCTGATCGTCGACATCATCGAACCGTTCCAGGGCCGCATCCTCGACCCCGCCTGCGGTTCGGGCGGCATGTTCGTCCAGTCGGCCCGCTTCGTCGAGGAGCACCAGAAGAACCCGACCAACCAGATCTCGATCTTCGGGCAGGAACGAGTCGAGGAGACGATCCGGCTCGCCAAGATGAACCTCGCCGTCCACGGACTCGGCGGCGAGATCGTCCCGTCGAACACCTACTACGAGGACCCGCACCACTCGGTCGGCCGGTTCGACTTCGTGATCGCCAACCCGCCGTTCAACGTCAACGCGATCGACAAGGACCGGATCAAGGACGACAAGCGGTACCCGTACGGCGTGCCGTCGACCGACAACGGCAACTACCTGTGGATCCAGATCTTCTCGTCGGCGCTCAACGACACCGGCCGCGCCGGGTTCGTCATGGCGAACTCCGCCTCCGATGCCCGCCACTCCGAGCTGGCGATCCGACGCAAGCTGATCGAGGACCGCCAGGTCGACGTCATGGTCGCGATCGGGTCGAACTTCTTCTACACCGTCACCCTCCCAGTCACCCTGTGGTTCCTCGACAAGGGCAAGCGCGACACCGATCGCGCCGACCAGGTGCTGTTCGTCGACGCTCGCCACATCTTCCGGCAAGTGACGCGTACAAGACCAACCTGAACGAAGTAGAGGACAC
>CAVQST010000021.1:0-28099 GCA_963716075.1 Ilumatobacteraceae bacterium
GCATGATCCTCCACCGGCTCCGAACCGGGTGGTGGAGGAATGCGCCGCGGTGGCTCGTGGGACAGACGTTCCGATCGATCTTGGCTCGATGACGGCCACGTCGTTCGCAACTGAGTTCAGTCGAGCGCGGTGACGGTGCTCGGCGTCTGCTGTGCGCGGCAGTGCAACGCTCTCACCGCATGGGAGCCTCGCGTAGGCGAGCGCCAACGATCTCGCGGTGGGGAACGTGCTGTTGCGGCGCAGCGCGAGCGCTTCGTCTGCTTCGAGGTCCTCACCCGCCCGCGGCACGACGACAGCAGCGTGCAAACGTAGAAGTTCTTGTAGGACGCCTTGATGTCGTTCTCGCCGGCGATGAAGCGAGACACGTGCAGGAAGTTGACCGCCTCGACGCCGTGGGCGGCCAGGATCGAATGGCCGCGGCGAGCGGTGGTCTCTGCGTCCGCCCCGAATCACCCCTTCTGGAGGTGCCGGTGCGAGCCAGTGTGTGCTCGGAAGCCAACACTCCTGATCGGCGAGACATACGACCCTTCTCGCACCTTCGCAACCGCCGTCCCAGCGCTCGCCTTCATTGCGTCCCACGTGGCCGCGCCCATGCCGGAGAGCACGAGGAACCTCACGTGACTTCTACGGTGTCGCCCGCGCTGCGATCCTCGATGGGTCGCTCGTGTTCGACGGCGAGCTCTTCACCTTCGATGATGGCGGCGATCATCTCTGCTCTTGCCGGGGGCTCGACGCTGTTCGGGCGTGGTGCGAGATCGTTGATGGTGACATCGATCTGGGTCGGCCAGGTCGCTACCAGCGACGAGCAGAGGTCGTGCGCTGCGAGATGAGTCGGGCCGACTGGTTGCTGGCATTCTTCGGGTCGGGTGGCGACGTTGCATTGGTCGGCTCGTCGCAGGTCGGCCACCGTCCGACCTGGCGACGTCGACGGGTGGACGCGTGCCCAGCGGCGAGCAGACCGCCGCGCAGCGACATAGCGCCCGCGGCCGATCACGGCGCCGGTGAGCGCCAAGGTCGCCGCCACGGTCACCAGGAGCCACGACGGAACCCGGTTGTTGCCGGGGTTGGGGGCAGTCGTTTCGCGGATGTCAGGGGATCGTGGCGAGCCGGGCGTCGTGGTGACCGGCGCCGCCGTTGCGACGTTGTCCCTGCTCTGCTCCTCGTACACGCCGAGCGCCCGTGCGGTCGCCAGGTCGACGGTACCCGTCACCTCGAGGTCGTTCGACCGCTGGTACTCCTCGATGGCAGCCGTCGTGGCGTCGCCGTAGATGCCGTCGGCGCCACCGGCCACCTCGACGCCGGCGGCGATCACCGCCCGCTGGACTTCCGAAACCCGCTCGCCCTCGGCGCCCGGGGCGAGCACGGTCCACGGCGCCACTGCGGGGCTCACGTTGTTGCCAGCGAGCACCTGCTGCACGGTGTCGGCAACGAATGTGGTCAGGGCGTCGACACCCTGCGGCGTCAGATGTACACCGTCCGCCTCGAACCATTCCAACTCCCCGTTCGAGTAGGTCGCCCAGTCCGCCACCTGGAGAACGCCGTCCGACGATGCGGCGGCCGCGACGAGTTGCTCGTTGTACTCGCTGAACGTCTCGGTGCCCGACTGCCTCAAGGGATCGGTGTAGTCGACGTCTTCGCTGGTGCGCAGGCTCAGCCAGACCACGGTGCCGACACGCTGGCCGCGAGCCTCGTCGACCACGCCGGCGATGGCCTCGTCGATCGTCCAGACCGGATCGTTGTAGCCGGACATGACCACCAGCACGTCGCCCAGTTCGCCGTCGAGTGAGCGCATCGCCGTGATCACGTTGTCGGCGCGGTAGCCCTCTCGGCTCATGCACGACCGCTCGATCGTGCGACGACACGATTCTGCACTCATCACGAAGTTGAACTGCTCCAGCTCGCCGTAGTCCTCGTACCACCGAACAGCCGACAGGGTCGAGTCACCGACGAGGCTGATCTGCGGTGCGTCTCCGGCACCGTCGAAGTAGACCGTCTGGTCGGCTCCGAGGGTCAGGGGATCCTCGGCAACACCATCGAAGCACCAGCGTTGCCATTCGGTGGGATGCTCGGCACAGGGGTGGCCGGACTTCCTGGTGTCCTCAAGGCTCACATCGAAGCGGCAATCGGTGAGTTGAGGCACGATGTCGGCTGGCTCACCCGGCCAGGCGGAAGAGCCCGTCGATCACGAGCGCGACACCGAGACCCAACGAGAGCCAGACCTGCAGCTTCGCGGCGTTGGTGGTCAGCCACGACTCACCTCGACTGATCATGTCAGCGGCACGGCTCCCGCCGATGACGACCACGCCGACCGGCACCGACACGAGCGCGGTGGCGACAGCGACGTAGAGCACGACCAGCGTGAGATCCGCAACGTTGCGAAGATCGGCCTGGCTGAGCGAGGCCATTGCCAGAAAGGTCAAGATGAGCCGCTTCGGGCCACCGAATCCAAGCAGGAGGGCCAGCGAGAGGGCGGTCCCCGGCCGGACATGGCTGAGCCGGGCGGTCATCGCCGCGCCCCGACCCGTCCCGGCCTCTGGTTGCGATGGGTTGCGACGTTTCTCCAGTCCAGCCGAAATGAGCGCGATGCCGATCAGCAGGGCGAGCACCCCGCCGATGGCTTCGTGCGACTCCAGTCGCTCGACGGCCGCCTGGCCGAGTATCAGCGCCAGGACAGATGCGATCGTGGTCCCGGCCACGAAGCCGATGAGAAACGCGATGCTGTTCGTTCGCGGTCGCTCGCTGCGAATCACGACGAGCGTGGCGGTCAGCACCAGTGGGCTGGCCGCTGCGACGAGCGCGTAGAAGAGCACGTACCCGGTGGCGGAGATCACGCGGAACGAATCTGGGAGACGATGGTGGGGAGATCCAGCCGCTGAATCGCTCGGCGCATGAGCCGAAGGTATCGCGCCCGCTCGGCGACGAAGCTGATCCGTGAACGACTTTCCGTGGATCACGCCCCATCGCTGATCGTCGATGTCTCAGTGCGTAGCCTGGCCCGTCGTGGCAGCAACCTTGGCTCTCGTCGCAGCGTTTCTCTTCGCCCTGGCGGCGACGCTCCAGCAGAAGGGCGCGATCAGCCTGCCGACGGTCTCGCTCGCCGAGCCGTCGTCGCTGCTGAAGCTCGTCGGGCAGACGATGTGGTTGCTGGGCACGGTCGCCATGCTCACCGGTTACGTCGTGCAAGCTGCTGCGCTCGACCGGGGGCAGGTCTCCATCGTGCAACCGCTCCTGGTGACCACCGTGGTGTTCGCGCTGCCGCTCGGCTACTACCTCACCAACCAACATGTCGGTCGACGTGAGATCGTCGGTGCGGTCGTGATCATCGGCGGACTGGCCCTGTTCACGATCTTCGGGCATCCATCTGAGGGCAACGGGAACGCCCCTGGCGCTGACTGGCTGATCACGATCGCACTCGTCGCCATCGTGTCCGGTGTTCTGCTCAGCTTCGCCGGACGAGGGGGACCCTCGATGAAGGCGGCGATGTACGGAGCCGCGGCCGGTGTGTTGTTCGGGTTGTCGGCGTCGCTGACGAAGCCGACGCTCGACTACCTCAAAGATGGGGTGGGGGAGATGCTCTCGCACTGGGAGCCCTACGTCCTGGCACTCGTCGGCATCCTGGGCTTCGTGCTGCAGCAGGTCTCGCTCGGCACGGGTCGCCTGGCACCGTCAGTTGCGACGGTGTCGACCGTCAACCCGTTCGTGTCGATTCTCATCGGCACGTTCCTCCTCGACGAACGGCTCAGCCGGCCGGCATGGCACGTTGCCGTGGCGATCGGTGGGCTGGTGCTCGCGCTGGGCGGAGCCGTCGTGATCTCACTGGCCACGGAGGGATCGAAGACCGAACGCACCTCACCGGATCCGGCGCCGGTGCCAGCCGGCTGACTTCGCGCACGGCCCGTGCATCATCGTGCGGTCGAAGCCGATCCGACCGCTTGTGCAGTACTCCCCGCACTCCGACTCGTCGGTGCACAATGGCACATGCTGTAGTGTCCGTCCACAGGTCGCCGACATCTCGCCGGTGGCCACCGAGTGAAGATGGGGGTCTTCATGCGTCAGCGACGGGTTCTTGCTGCATTGTCCGTTCCGGTGGTGTTCGCCTTCGTGGCGACATCGTGCGGCAGCGACGACACTGCATCGGACGACACCACGGTGTTGTCCGAAACCGAAACGACCACCGGTGACGGAGAAGGCAGCGAGGCCACCACACCCGTCACCGCCGAGGAGGAGGTCGACACGTCGGTGGTCGTCGAGACAGGCACGCCGGTCTACGGCGGCTCGCTCACGATGGGGCTCGAAGCCGAGGCGAACGGGTTCCGTCCGTGGGAAGACGGCTGTGCCGAGCCGTGCGTCAACATCGCGCGGACGTTCTACGACGTGTTGATCCAGCAGAACGTCGACGGAGAGTACGAGGGGTACCTCGCCGAGGACATCACGCCGAACGAGGACTTCACGGTGTGGACCATGACACTGCGACCCGACATCACGTTCCACAACGGTGTCGAACTGACCTCGCAGACGATCGTGGACATGTTCGCCATCCAACAGACGGGAGCGATCTCGTCGGGTCTGATCGCCACCAACGGCATCACGAGTGTCGAGGCAACCGACGAACTGACGGTGGTCTACACGTTGGCCGAACCGAATTCGGCGTTCCCATCCAGTCTCAACACGGTTGGCCTCGGCTACGTGTTCGAGCCGGCCGCAGCGTTGGCGCTCGGGAGCGAATTCAGTACGGCACCGGTCGGTACCGGTCCGTTCGTCATGGAGAGTCGCGACATCGACAACGAGACGATCGTGGTGCGCAACGAGAACTACTGGCGCACCGCCGACAACGGCGACCAGCTCCCGTATCTCGACTCGGTTGCGTTCCGACCGATTCCCGATGAGGGAACTCGGCTCGATGCGCTCGTGTCCGGCACCGTGAACATGATGGAGACCCGTCGGCAGGGCACCATCCGGGACGCTCGCGAGCAGGGCGGCATGGAGCTCTACGAGTTCCAGGGCAACAGTACGGGTGGCGGCATGTTCAACACCGCTGTCGCGCCGTTCGACGACCTGCGGGTACGGCTCGGTTTGAACAAGCTGAACGACCAGGAGCGCGTCATCGAGGCACTCGGTGGCAGCGGGATCTCGTTGCCGGTCACGCAGTGGTTCTCGGCCGACAGCCCGTGGTGGACACAGGAGGCGGCCGATGCCTACCCGGTGTTCGACTTCGAGGGGGGCACCGCACTCCTCACCGAGTACATCAACGATCCAGCACGTTCCGATGGCAAAGCGCCGGGCGAGAAGATCGACGTCGAGTTGTCGTGTCCTCCCGATCCCACGTTGATCGCCGCAATGCAGGTGATCGAACAGGTGTGGAGCGGTTCCGAACTGGTCAACGTGACGCTGACGCAGTTCGATCAGGCAACGCACATCAACAACGCCATTGCCGACGAGCACAAGGCTCACTGCTGGCGCTGGGGGTCCGAGGCCGATCCGAGCGCACCGATCAATCCGTTCCTCACCGACCCAGCCGAGTCGGTGAGCAACTTCCCGAACTGGTTCGATCCGGAAGCGTACGCTTGGGCGCAGGAGGCCATCCAGACCACCGATTTCGAGGAGCGCAAGGAGCTCTACTCGAAGATCATGGTGCGCATCAACGAGCAGGCTCCGGTGTGGTACTCGGGTGGCACCGCCACGTTGATCGCCGCCGACGAGGACATCAACGGCATCAACAACTGGACGTTGCCCAGCGGAACGCTCGGCAACGGAACACCGGGAGCGTTGACGTTCTTCACCGAAACCTACGTCTCCGACGAGTGAGGTCGCCCTCGGGCGAGTGACGAGTCGCTCCCGTCGTGGCGCTGTCCGTGTGGACCGGTGCGGCGGGGGCGGGTCGTTTCGGAGGCCGTGTGCCCGCGGTGGTTGCTCAGGCGTCGGGTTGTTCGATGGCGTCGAGGAACGCGTTCACGTCGGGTTCCTCGCCACCGACGAGCCAGATCGTGAGTTCGCCGTCGCTGTCTTCGTCGTCTTCGTCGTCTTCCCACGGAAGCACACCATCGACGAAGTAGCGGTCGACGGTGATGTCGTCGGAGCCTTCTTCGACGGGTGCGATCACGGCCAGCTCCACCTCGGCATCGGCGGGCTGGTCGCTCAAGATGTCGATCAGTTCGTGGACTCGCATGACTCTCCCTGGTAACAGTGGTGAAACGGTGGGTGTTCGGAATTCGGTCAGAACTCGTCGAGCCAGCTCGGGGCGCCCTCGAGCAGGTACAGACTGACATTGCGGCAACGTTCGAGTGCAGCTTCGACCGCATCGTCGACGTTCATGTACACGTCCGCGAGGTCGACGGTCATCTTGGCCACGATCGACAGGCTCCGCTCGGGAGCGTCGGTGACGCTCGGGAACGAATCGATCGCCGAAACCTCCACTGGGAGGTCGATGCCGCCGATGCCCGCGAGGTCGGTGGCCAGCACGAGCAGGTCGGGTGGTTCCGGGAGGGGCGGCAGCGTCCACGTGAACAGCAGCGGGAACGTGAAGCCGGTGGGTGGAGGGTCGTCGATCTCGTCGAGCTTCATGACCTCGTCTTCGAACCCCAGCATCGCTCGCGGGTCGACGTCGAGAGACAGGTGCAGGTCGATGGGGCCGGCGCACGCTTCCTCTGGATGCAGGTCGACTTCCCAGAGTTGCCGCAACGAGTAGGTCTCGACGAAGTGGCGTTCGTCATGAACGTGGAACCCGTGGTCGATCGCCTGACTCTTCACGTCGGCGACAAACCCTGCTACGTCGATCACTGCCATGCACTTCGGACACTACCGTCCCTGGTGATGCCCTCGGCCAACGACTTCCCGACCGTGCTCGATCGATTCGCCTCGATCTGCGACGCCACCGCCGAGATCCTGCGCTCGACAACCGATTGGGGCGAATCCGGTGAGCGCCCAGGCCAGTACCTCGTCGACCTCGATGTCGACGCAGTGTGCGTCGCCCCGCTGCTCGCTGACGGCTACTCGGTACTGTCGGAGGAGAGCGGTCTCCAGCACCCGACGGGCGGTCGCTCGGCCCTGGGTACCGTGGTGGTCGACCCGCTGGACGGCTCGACGAATGCAAGCCTGGGGCTGCCGTGGTGTGCGACCTCGCTGTGCCTGGTGGCCGATGGAGCGCCCGTGGCTGCGATGGTCGTCAATCTCGCCACCGGCGACCGGTACACGGCCGTTGCAGGTGAGGGAGCACAGCGGAACGGACGCCCGATGGTGATTGCGTCGTCGGCGCCGCTCGACGATGCGGTGGTGGCGATCAGCGGACTGGCCGACCATCACTACGGCTGGCGTCAGTTCCGGGCGATGGGTGCCTCGGCGCTCGACATCTGTGGTGTCGCAAGCGGGTCGTTCGACGCGTTCGTCGACATGAGCCCGGATGCCCACGGGGTGTGGGACTACCTCGGTGCACTGCTGGTGGTGCAGGAAGCCGGGGGAGTGGTGGTCGACGCGCTCGGGCGAGACCTCGTGGTGCTCGAGCATGCGGCGCGCCGCACACCGGTGGCGGCGACGACCGACCGCCTCGTGGGCGACCTGCTCGCACATCGCAACGGCGCTCACTGATCGCAGTACCGTGCTGGAGGTGGCGACCAAGGGGGGCAGGCGTCTTCGGGGGCTGCAACTCCGGGCAGCGACTCGGTGGCTGGGTGTTCCTTGGTCGGCGTGGTCGCTCGCTGCGGCGCTCGTGCTCGCGTTCGCTGCGCCGGTGTTTCTCGTCGGGTCGGTCGACGTGTGGCGGGCCGCCAGCGCTGACGACCTCACGCAGCGCTCGGTCGCCGATGTGTCGCTGGACCGCAACGGTGTCGACATCGCTGTCGAGTCCGAATTCTCGCCGGACACGGTCGAGGCGGTCGACCGCGAGGTCGTCGAAGCGCTCGATGGCATCTCGGCCGTCGGGTCGGCCACGCAAACCGCCTACACGTTCACCGGGCTGCTCTCGACCGGGCCGCCCCCGCTGCGTCAGATGGGGCCGGCCGCCCGAGTGCTCAGCCAGGAGGGTGCCATCGAGGCGGCGGATGTGCTCGCACAACTCGATGACACCTCCGACGGCATCTGGATCAGCACGTGGTTCGCCGAGCGGCTCGGCGTCGAGTTGGGCGACGTGGTCGTCTTCGACGCCGAGTCGGTCGACGAGGAGGCATGGAACGACCTCGTGCAGGGAGGTGATGGCGATGCCGCGTTCCGGGTTGTCGGCCTCTACGAGCCGCTCTGGTCCGCCGACCCCGACGCAGCGCTGCCCGAGTACTGGGCGTCGGTCCCGCCCGAAGTGCTGCCGGTCTACGTGGCGGCGTTCAACCAGCCGAACTCCGAACTGATCCTCACCGAGGACGCCACGCTGCTGCGCAGCGATCTCAGCGGCGTGCTCCGGTGGAGGGCGCCGCTCACCGCGATCCCGACCACGTTCGACGAACTGCGCGATCTCCGATCGGAGTTGCGTGAGCTCGAGCGGGATCTCGTCGCCCCCGGTTCCCTGGCCGATTCGATGGCGGATGTGGCAACCGCCGAGCAGCGTCGGCCGGTGCTCACCACCGACCTCTTCGAGACCACCTCGGGAGTCGAATCCGCGGCGCGGCGCCTCGTCGCGCCGCTCGCGTCGGCCCGCGCACTGGGCGCGGCCGTTGGGTTGGCGGCGGTGTTCGGCGTCGGCATCTTCTTCGTCGAACGAAGACGCTCGGAGTTCCGTCTCCTGGCCAGTGAGGGCGAACGTTGGCCCACGATGACCACCCGCGTCGCTCTGCAGTTGCTCATCCCGGCAATCATCGGTGCGGCGATCGGTGCAGTCGCGGCGGTGATCGGACCCCTGTGGGTCGGCCCTGCGACGGGCGCCGACTTCTCGGTACTTCCACTGGGCACGATCGCAGTCACCACGGCGGTGTCGCTGCTCCTGGCGTCGGTGACCGCTGGCGCGATGGGGGCGCGGACGCTGGCGTCGCCGAGCCGCGAGACAGCACGTGCGGTCGGGCGTGTGCTGATCGTGGTGCTCGTCGTGGCGACGTCCGTCGCCTGGGCGCAGGTCCGGCGCACGACGGCCGCTGGTGAGACGTCGCTCGACCTGGTCGTGGTGGCGCTCCCGGTGCTCGTGATCGCGCTCGTCGTGCTCGTGCTCGTTGCGGGACTCTCGTGGGTCGTCCGCCTTGCGGGGCGCAGGAGCGAGCGCCTGCCGGTCGAGATCTTCCTGGCGGCGCGACGTCTGGCGTCGGGCTCGCTGACGGTCCGGTTGGTGGCCGGGTCGCTCGGACTCGGCATCGGGCTGATCGTGTTCGCGTTGGCGATCACGTCCACGCTCGACCGCACCGTCGACATCAAACTCGCAACCAGCGTCGGAGGTGCGTCGTCGGCGGTCTTCCTCGACCCGCTGCCGCCGGGTTTCTCGACGCCGGGACCGACGACGGTGATTCGTGAGTCCGACACTCGCCTCACGCCGGGGAACGCTGCAGCTCGAATCATCGCGATCGATCCGTCGACCTACGCCGACGCCGTCACGTGGTCAGCGGAGTTCGGCATGGATGTCGACGAGGTGCTGGATGCACTCGCCGGACCGGCCGATCAATCGATCCCGGTGATCGCCATCGAAGGGGAGCCGGTGCCGGCAACCGGAGCATTCGGCCTGACTCGGTCCTACCCGTACCGTGTGGTGGCGACCGTTCGCGGTTTTCCGACGGCGGGAGATCGAGGCGCGAGCATCCTTGCCTCTGCCGACGCCATCGACGCGTATTCGTCCGTCGGCGACGCGGCCGAGAGAGCAGCTTCGCCGCTCGATGGCTTTCGCTCGACAGCTGTGTCGCAGGCGACGGCCGAGGAGCTCACGGGGTCGCTCGATCTCGCCGGGGTTCGTTTCCGCGACGTCGTCTCCGAGGCGGCGCTACGTCAGGGCCCGTCGATTGTCGCAACCCGTTCGGCATTCGGATTTCTCGGCGTCATCGGTGTTGCTGCGGGCACCGCCGCACTCGTCACGATGGGTCTGTTTCTCGCCACCCGCCGTCGGAGCAACGCGCTGACCGGTGTGATCGTGCGATCGATGGGGCTGTCGAGGGCTCGTGCCGCACTGGTCTCGGCGATCGAGCTGGGCGCGGTGCTCGTCGTGTCGGTTGGTGCCGGTCTGATCGCAGCGCCGCTCGTCGTGCGGGCGCTGGCGCCACGATTCGACCCTGCACCCGACCGGCCGCCCGACGTGTCGGTGTTCGTGGACTGGCCCCTGTTGCTCGTGGGCGCGTTCGCCGGGGTCGCGATCGTTGCGGTGCTGGTCTGGTTGTCCGAGTGGTGTGCCGGTCGGCGCTCGGCTGGGGCGGTGGTGCGCGATGGCGACTGATGCACTGCTGTGCTGCGAGCAACTGGTGAAGCTCTACGAGACTGCCACCGGCCGGGTTCAGGCGGTGCGCGGTGTGGACCTCCGCTTCGACGCCGGAGCGACGATTGCGATCATCGGTCCGTCAGGTTCCGGGAAGTCCTCGCTCCTGCGGATGCTCGCAGGACTCGACCGGCCGACCGCCGGCGTGGTCACCCTCGATGGCGTCGACCCCTGGAGGCTGTCGGAGCGCCGACGAGCTGCGCTGCGTTCGGGGTTGATCACCCACATCTACCAGCGCCCCAGTGACAACCTGTTCGGCCACTTGTCGGCCGAGATGCAACTCGCACGCCTGGTCAGCGACCGAGATGGCGCCGACGTCGTCGACCGTTGGTTGGTCGCTCTCGGCCTCGACGACCGACGTCGATTGCGACCCGCACAGTTGTCGGGCGGCGAACGGCAGCGGTTGGCGTTCGCCCGCGCTGCGGTCTCCGGGCACCGCCTGGTGATCGCTGACGAACCCACCGCGCAGCTCGACTCGGCGAACACCGAGGCGGTCCTCGAGGTCATCGACCTGTTCGCCGAAGCAGGGATCACCACCATCGTTGCGACACACGATCAGCGGGTGCTCAGCCACGTCGACGAGGTGATCGAACTACGCGACGGCGCCGTCGCCACGATGACCACCGCTGGCGACCAGCTGTCGGTGATCGATCGGTCCGGTCGCCTCCAGCTCCCACCTGAGCTCCGCGCCCGATTCCCCGACGGCAGGGTTCGCCTGCGGTGGAGCACCGACTCCGATCGGATCGAGATCGAACTGCCGTGATCGATTCGCCCGACCTCGTGACCGCGCTGCGGTCGGCGTCGCGCTGGTTCACGACGCCCGCCGGTCGGGTGAACGCCGTCGATGGCGTGTCGCTCGAGGTCGCGGTCGGTGAGATCGTCGGCCTCGCCGGGCCCTCTGGCTCGGGGAAGACGACACTGCTCAACCTGCTCGCCGGATGGGAGCAACCGGACGCCGGCACGGTCGAGCGAGCGTTCGAACGTGCCGATGGATGGACGGACCTGGCGGTGGTGCCGCAGGAACTCGGGTTGATCGCGGAGCTCACCGCGACGCAGAACGTGGCACTTGCCGTTCGACTCGGCCGAGCGAGGGGCCTCGACCTGCACGAACTGTTCGAGCACCTCGACCTGACCGGACTCGGTGATCGGCTCCCGGCGGAACTCTCCGTCGGAGAACAGCAACGAGTCGCGGTTGCCCGAGCGGTGATCTGCTCACCGACCTTCCTCGTCGCTGACGAACCAACGGCCCACCAGGACGAGCGACACGCCGACGGGGTGATGGCGAGTCTGGTTCGTGTCGCCCGAAACGGCGGCGCAGTCCTGGTGGCGACGCACGACGAACGGTTGCTCGATCGCGTCGATCGTGTCTTGCATCTCGCCGATGGACGGCTTGCTCCGTGAACGCAGCGACGTCACGTTCGGCCTAGAAGTCGAAGTCCTTGTTCGGACGGATCACGATCTCGGGGATGTGCACGTGGGCGGGTTGGCTGACGGCGTACAGCACGGCGTCGGCGACGTCGTCGGGGGTGATCATCACGTCAGCCAGCACTGCTTGGGCGGCTTCGAGCACGTCGTCGGGAAGTCGCTCGCCGGGGACGACCTCGGCCTCGATGCCGGACATCGCCACGATGCCGGCGAGCATTTCAGGGTCTGCATTGCGACCGATGTTGGTGGCGACCAGCCCGGGCATGATCGAGGTCACCTGGATGGGATCGTTCAACAATTCCTGGCGCAGCGAGTTCGTGATCACGTTCACCGCATGCTTGGTGGCCCCGTAGACGCCCGAATCGGGTCGCAGCGCGGCGACCGACGACACGTTGACGACATGGCCACGGTTGCCGACGGCGCGCATCGCTGCGATCGCCGCGGTGCTCCCGACCAGGAGCGCCAACACGTTGGTGTCGAGCATGGCCTGCCACTGCTCGGCGTTGCCGTCGAGCACGCCGCCGAGGAATGCAACGCCGGCGTTGTTGACGAAGATGTCGAGGTGGCCGTCGGCGTCGATCGCCGTGGCGATCAGTTCGTCGATTGCGCTCGGCTGGCGGACGTCGCCGATCACCACGGTGGCCCGTCCGCCGGCATCGCTGATCGATGCCGCACTCTGCTGCATTGGTTCGGCGGTTCGACCGGACAGGATCACGTGTGCCCCGGCACGGCCCATCCGTTCGGCGATCGCTCGGCCGATGCCGCTCGATGCGCCGGTGACGATTGCGGTCCTGCCGGACAGGTCGGCGGTGATGCTCATGAGGACTCCTTGGGTATGGGGAACGTTCGGTGGCGTCACCTTGACACACCTCGCAGCGGCGCGCTCGCTGATCCGCCCGCTGTCCGTCGTAGCGTGCCGGTATGAAACGGGCAGAGAAGGCGGATCGAATCGGTGTGATCCTCGACGAGTTGTATCCGGAGACACCGATCCCGCTCGACCACACCGACGCCTACACGTTGCTGGTGGCGGTGGCGCTGTCGGCGCAGACCACGGACAAGAAAGTGAACCAGATCACCCCGGCACTGTTCGAGGTCGCTGGAACGCCCGAGCAGATGGCGGCGCTCGACCCCGACCAGATTCTGGCGCTGATCCGCGAAGTCGGGCTGGCACCGACGAAAGCGAAGAATCTCTGGATGGCCGCGAACAAGATCGTCGATGCTGGGGGAGAGGTGATCGGCGACTGGGAGTTCCTCGAATCGCTGCCCGGCATCGGCCACAAAACGGCCAGCGTGGTGATGTCGCAGGCGTTCGGGGTACCAGCGTTTGCGGTCGACACCCACGTGCACCGGCTCGCCGAGCGGTGGGGTCTGTCGAACGGCACCACGGTGGAGCGCACCGAGGCCGACCTGAAGGCCGTGTTCCCGATCGAGACATGGAACGACCGACATCTGCAGATCATCTTCTTTGGTCGCGAGTACTGCCCGGCCCGTCGCCACGACCTCGCCACCTGTCCGATCTGCAGTTGGGCCGCCACCAAGACGCGGATCCGCAACGAATCGATGCGCTGACTACTCGGAGCTGGGTTCCTGCGCTCGATCGTCGGGTCAGCTTCGGCTTGAAGTCATCGCGCCGACGGGCGGCGCCGCCCTCGGGACATCATCGGATGCCGCCCGATCGGTGTCAACGAGGTCGGCATCGTCGGGGTCGTCGAGTTGTTCGCGCTGGAGCCTCCAGCGAAACCGACATCGGATCTCGTCGAGTGCGTCGATGGGGCGGCTCGGCTGTGGGGCGACGCCGTGGTCGTGGCGATCGCTGTTGCGATTGTGGGTTGGGCATTCGAGCCGACCGTTGAACTGGCTGGTGGGCCCGTCGTCGGCGTGGGGGACGATGTGGTCGACGTCGCACCGATCAGCGGGCTCGTCGCACCCGCTGGTGTGTTGGCAGTGGCGGTCGCGAACCTCGACGGCGCGCCGGAGACGTCCGACGAAGGTGCGTCGATGCGACACCGAGATCACGGTGGATGGCCCGTCGAACAACACGGTTTCGAGGTCGGCGTCGCCGATCCAGTCGAGGAGTTGGCCAGGACTGACGACGGTGCCGTTGGCCAGTTCGCACAGCTGCGACAACGACTGGTCGCCGACCAGGGCGGTGAACAGCGGGCGGGGTCGCCGCCCACCGGCGGGTGCGCTGGCCGAACGTTTCGCCATCTCCACCAGGGCAGCGCCACGGCGCTGCGAGGCGGTCCGGGTGTCGCCCGTGCGTTGGTCAGCGAGGTAGAGGGCTCGTTCGAGGCGGGTGAGTTCGTCGTTGACGATGGCACCGCCGATCGGGTCGAGCGTGCCGTTGACCACGACCATGTCGTCGATCGTCGTTGACATGTCGACGTGGGCGGCGTTGCGTTGACGTTCGGCGCGTTCGTCGGTGGCGACTGCGTCCGCGTGAGCGCACCAGTACTGGATCATCTTGCGAGCGTCGGCGAACCGCAGCACCGTGCACTGCTCGACGAGCGATGCTTCGTGGTCGGCAAAGCTGGCGTTGCGCCACGGTTGGTTGGCCTTGGCCAGCAGATCGACGTGATCGGGCGAGATGTGGCCCGCGGAAAGTGCCGCTGCTGTGGCAGGCATCGACCGGAGTTGCCGGGCGCGACGAACGTCAACGCCGGCGGACACGGGTCCAGCGGATGTCTCGTTGGCAAGACGGGCGGCTGGCGAACGAGCGCCGTTGTCGGCCCACAGCGTGCGCCGGTCCCAGACCGAAATGGCAGCTGCGGCAACCGCGGCGAGCCGGTGGCGTTGATGCTGCACATTGGTGACGAGGTCGTGGAGTTCGCTGTCGGTGAGGCCGTGAACGTCAACCGCGAGCAACGAATCGATCGCTTCGTTGAGTGCAACGTCCCCCGACATGGGTAAAGTCTAGCACGCATGTTCTGATTTCCTGCCCAAAAAGAACAAAAGTTCGTCAACGTCAGCGGTCTCGGAACCCCTTGCCGGCGAGGATCTTCGGAATGAACTTCTCCACGTGTGACGCCCTGGTACTCGACTGCTTCGCGGCGGAAATGTGGAGTTGATATTCGCGCTGGCGCCCAGGGGTGAGCGCTTCGAATGCACTGCGAAGCGCCGGGTCGGCGTCGAGACGGGCCTGCAGTTCGGCGGCCAACTCCAGTTCCGGCGCAGGGCCAACCGCCAGGCCCGCCTCGCTGATGGCCTTGGCCTCCTCGACGTAGGCAGTGACGGTGTCGGCGAGGCGGGTGACGTCGTCGACCGACCGGAAGCACAGCCTGCGAGCCGAACGCGAATTCGGTCCCTGCGACTCGAGGACGCCGGCAGGGTCGGACAGGAGCGCACCCTTGAAGAACATCATGGCGAGCACGTCCTTCATCTCCTGCATGATCACGATGTTGTCACCGGCGTGGCCGTAGCAGGGCTTGGCCCACTTGATCTCCTCGTCGAGCCCGCAGGCGAGCAGGATCGGGCGCAGGGCAGCGATCTCGTCGGGCCATGCGTCGGTCCGCTCGAGGTACTGGTCGACTCCGTTGGATGCGGTCACGAAGGCGGAGACTAGGCGAACTACCGTGGTGCGATGAGCGCCGCCGACGGCCTGCTGACGGTCGACGAGCAACGTTGCCGCAGGCGCGTCGGGGTGAAGTGGACCAAGCATGGTGAGGCGGTGCTGCCGGCTTGGGTGGCAGACATGGACTTCGACCCACCGGCCGCGGTGCTCGACGCGATCGCAGCGCACACCGCTCGGGGCGATCTGGGGTATGGGCCGTTCGGCGCGGCACTGTTCGAGCCCTACGCCGACTGGCAGGAACGCCAGCACCGTTGGCGCCCTGACACCGAACGATTGCGTGCGTTCACCAGCGCACTGCATGCGCTCGAAGTGGTGCTGTGGAACAGCACCGAGCGAGGTGATGGGGTCGTGGTGTTCACGCCGATCTACTACCCGTTCCTCGATGCGATCGCCGACAGCGGCCGTCGGCGGATCGACGTGCCGCTCGACCCCGATGGGTGGCGGATCTCACCCGAGCGACTCGAGGCGGCCATCGATGCCACCACCCGTGTGATCCTGTTCTGCAATCCGCACAACCCGACCGGTCGTGTGTTCGACGACGTTGAAGTGGCCGCCGTTGCCGAGGTCGCCGACCGTCACGATCTGCTCGTGATCACCGACGAGATCTGGGGCGAACTCGTGCACCCCGGAATGGGGAGTGGCGGTGCGGTGCACCGCCCGCTGGCGATCAGCGACGAGCGCTTCGAAGGTCGCCTGGTCACCCTCGGCTCGGCGAGCAAGACGTTCAACCTCGCCGGCCTTCGGACCGCCGTGGCCCACATCGACCACGCCGCGCTGCTGGATTCGTTTGCCGCAATGCCCGGACACCTCCACGGCTCGCCGAGCACCCTCGGCATCGTCGGCTCGATCACTGCGTGGACCAGTTGCGACGACTGGCTCGACGACTGTTCGGCACACGATCGTCGTTCGGTTCGAGCAGTTGGCGCGGCGCCTCGCTGCCGACGTGCCAGCCGTTCGGTTCGAGACACCGGAGGCGACGTACCTGGGATTGCTCGACTTCCGGGAGACGGGTCTCGGCGACGACCCGGCCGCTCGGCTGCTCGAAGGCTTCGGCGTCGCGCTGTCGAGTGGCCCTCAGTTCGGCCCGAACGGTGCTGGGTTCGCTCGCATCAACGTCGCCACCTCGGAGGAGATCCTCGACCGGGTGATCGATCGGATCGCAGCAGGAGTCGATCAGTCGTCGATGGCCTGATACGCGAGCGACCGGAAGTCGCGATCCGGCAGCAGCATGCCGGTCATGTACTGCGACATGAACACGCCGACGAGATCCTCCGCCGGGTCGACCCAGTAGTAGGTCTTCGCCGCACCGGCCCAGCCGAACTCGCCGACCGACCCGGTGCCGCCGGTTGCGGCCACGTCGAGCATCACCCGCGAGCCGAGGCCGAATCCCATGCCCGGCACGGGGAGACCGAGCAACTCGTAGGGCAGCAGTTCGGTGGGCATGTGGTTGGAGTGCATCAGTTCGAGGGTCTTGCGCCCGATCACCCGGGCGTCGCCGTCGGGTCCACCCACGGCCCGCCCGCCCGCGGCGAGCATCTGGGCGAACTTCATGTAGTCGCTCGCCGTCGAGAACAGCCCGAGTCCGCCGCGTTGGAACACGTCGGGGGTGTTCGTCGGGTACGTGGCTGACACATCGATGCGTTCGTTGAAACCGCTGAATGCTGCCTCCATCAATTCGACCGCCGAGTAGTTCTCCCCGATCAGGTCGGGCAGGCCGTACATCGCAGCGAGGCGCCCGAGCTGTGCGTCGGGCACGCCGAACCCCGTGTCGACCATGCCGAGGGGACCGAAGATCCGTGCCTGCAGGAAGTCGCCGAGCGATTCGCCGGACAGCACCTCGACGAGGCGGGCGGCCACGTCGATGCCGACGCTGTAGTGCCAACGGGCGCCCGGTTGGAACGCGAGAGGGAGTGTGGCGAGCTCGTCGATCAGCGCGTCGAGCGGACGTGACGCGTCGTTCATGATCCGGGCCTCGCGGTACATGGCCGCAACCGGGGTGTCGGCCATGAAGTCGTAGGTGAGCCCGCTGGTGTGCATGAGCACATCCCGGATCTGCATCGGACGGACCTGATCGACCAGCGAGCCGTCGTCGGCGAGCACCTTGGTGGCCGCGAACGCCGGCAGGTACTGGGCGACGGGATGCTCCAGCTGGAACCGACCCTCCTCGTGCAGCAGCATCAGGGCGGTCGACACGACCGGCTTGGTCATCGAGTAGATGCGAAAGATCGTGTCAGGGGCCATCGGCGACGGCGGCTTCGGTGTCCTGGAAGCCGAACTGCTCGGCGTGGACGATCTTGCCGCGCCGGCTGATCATCGTGCTGATCCCGGCGACACCACGTTCGGTGACGTACGACTCCATCACCGGGGGAGATGCGCTCCAGGCGGGCGCTGCTCATCCCGACGGCTTCGGGGCTGGTGAGATTGTTGCTCATCGATCGCTCCTCGTGTCTGGGCCCGCCGAGGGCCCGGTTTCTGAGGGCCGATCCTCGCACGCAGAGCACCGGCGCAGAGCGTCGGAGCAAGCGGCGTCAGCCGGTCGGAGCAGTCAGCGGGCGGTCAGGGACGCATCGGCTTGATCGGGGTCTGACGTGGTGGGGTGAGTTTGATGGGGGTCGTCTTGACGGGGGTGGGCTTCATGGGTGGGCGGTCATCGTTGATCGTGGTGTGAAAGGCCATGGTTGCGAAGGTACGGATGGTGTGTTCCGCCCCGATGTTCGCGTTGATGAACAACTGTTTCGATGTCGCCCAGCCAGGACGTCAGGGTGCTGGGCGGGGGAGTGATTGCGTTGGGGCGTCCGCCGAGTAAGGATCACGCCATGACGACGATCGCGATGTACTCGGCCAAGCCCTACGACCGGCGGTCGTTCGATGCAGCCAACGATGCCGATGCTGGTGGTGACGTCATCGACATCCAGTATCACGAAGCGCGGTTGAACCGATGGACGGCTGGCTATGCACTCGAGGCCGACGTCGTCTGTGCCTTTGTCAACGATGATCTTTCCGCACCGGTGCTGGAGGCGCTTGCGGAGTCGGGCACCAAGTGTGTGGCGCTTCGGTGCGCCGGCTTCAACAATGTCGACCTCGAGGCGGCAGAGCGGCTGGGAATCACCGTGGTGCGTGTGCCTGCCTACTCGCCGAACGCAGTTGCCGAACACACGCTGGCACTGATGCTCACGCTGAACCGAAAGATCCACCGAGCCCACAATCGCGTTCGGGATCGCAACTTCTCACTCGATGGTCTCGTCGGATTCGACATGGCCGGCAAGACCGCTGCGGTGATCGGGACCGGCCAGATCGGAGCGATCGTGGCCCGTCTGCTGTGGCACCTGCGCTGTGACGTGGTTGCGTTCGACCCGGTGATCAACGAACCGTTGGTGGAGCTCGGGGTTCGCTACGTGGACCTCGACACCGCGTTTCGGGTGGGCGACATCGTGACGTTGAACTGTCCGCTCAATGAGCACACCCATCACCTGGTGAATGCAGCGACCGTTGCGTCGATGAAGCCGGGAGCGATGCTCGTGAACACCGGCCGCGGTGCGTTGGTCGACACCGATGCAGTACTCGCCGGGCTGAAGTCGGGCCACATCGGGTCGATGGCGCTCGACGTGTACGAGGAGGAAGGTGATCTGTTCTTCGAGGATCGCAGCGACGAAATCCTCGACGACGACAACTTCGCCCGCTTGCTCACGTATCCGAACGTGCTGATCACCGCGCACCAGGCATTCCTCACCCACGAGGCCCTCGCCGCGATCGCCGAGACCACGCTGGCGAACGTGTCGACGGTGCTCGCCGGAGAGCAGTGCGTCAACGCCGTCGTCGCCACCTGACGTTGCGTTGCCCTGCGGCGAGGGTTGGCTGGAGCGAAGTGGTCAGCGCAACCAGCTGTTGGGGATCGCCCGCTCGCACCAGGAGCCGAATCGCTTCCAGAACAAGTGCATGGCCCGAGCCCAGACGCCGGCGGCGCTGACTCGAACGTACGTGTCGAGCTGGAGGTGCAGCAGCGTTGCTGGCTGTTCGGGCGTCGAGCCCGGAGCATCGTCGAGCCAGAACTGCAGTCTGGTTGGGCGGAACAGCGCATGACTGATGGCGTAACTGCCGTAGCAGTACTGGAGGTCACGGTAGCGCTCGGCTTCGATCGTGCCGAGCACGCCGGAGAACGACATCAGCGGGCCGACGTGGGCGTTGTACACGCCCTCGGCGAACCCGGTCTCTCCCTTGGCGTTGGTCAAGAACTCGACACGGAACGGTGGGATCTGGCCGTCGGTGAACGTCGACGGGTCGCACAGCCAGGCCCACACGTCGGCCCGCGACCGTTCGATGCGCCAGTCGTGCTCGTACACCGAGGTGACGAATCCGGGCGGCGGCTGCGCTGGTGCCAGTGGCACCTCGAGGATCGGCCCGGACAACCGCGGGGTCGAGATGAGCGTGTCGGCCTGATTCGTGGTCACGGTGCCAGTGTGCATCGAGTCGTGGACGCCTGCGGTGTCGTGCCGGGCTTCGAGCACGGCGACCACGTCGGCGGTCTATGGTGGCGCTGTCATGTGCGGCTGTTTCGTCTTGTTGCTCGGCGCAGCGTTTCCGCGTGTCGCGCTGGTTCTCGTTCAGCTGTTCTCGAACTGGAACGCCCAGGCGTTCGACAGTTTCTGGATCGGCTTTGCCGGATGGTTGTTCCTGCCGTTCACAACGGTTGCCTATTCGGTGATGAACGCCTGGGGTGACCCGATCAACGGGTTCGGATGGGTGTTCGTCGTGTTCGGGTTCATTGCCGACCTGGGGAGCTGGTTCGGCGCCGGCACCCAAAGCCGCCGCTAGCCTCGCACACCTCGGGCGCATAGCTCAGTTGGCTAGAGCGCTTCCCTTACAAGGAAGATGTCGGGGGTTCGAGTCCCTCTGCGCCCACCGCATAACCCCAGCTAGAGAGCGCCAAGCAGTCACAGCCGCTCCCGTTTCTTTGCCCTGGGGGTTCTTTGGGGGGTTCTATCTGTCATTGTTTTCGTCTACGCTTTTGGTTCTGCATCGTTGGCGCGGCGCATCGAGAGACCCTCGGGGACCGGACTTGCGGTCGCCGAGGGTCTTTATGCAGCGTGGGTGGGAAGGATGTCTCGATCAAGGGCATCTGCGAAGCTTGTGCATGCCTTTCACGCTGAACCACGCGACCCGAGTCCCCGTCATGGCGGCCGCGGCGATTCTGCTCGTGGCCGCATGCGGAGGTGGTGGCGACGAGGCAGCACCGATCACAGAAGCAGTGTCCCCCGCCACGGCGACGGTGGCTCCCACGACGACCAACCCCGCACCGACCACCGCTCCCGCGCCAACGACTGAACCGTTCTCCCCCGAAGGTGCCGCATGCCGACAAGAAGGCCAGAATCGTATTTACCGAGGCATCGACGTACATATGCATCGACCGACGGTTCGAGCCGTACCTCGACGGCACCGAGTTCGTCGGCACGCACCCTGACCTCATCGCCAAGTACGAGCAACTGCTCGCAGACCGCGAAGCCCGAGCCAGCGGCGGCAGCGGCAGTAGCAACGGCAGCGGCGTTCTGTTGGAGCCGGCATCCCCCGAGGGCTACACGGTCGAGGAGGCGAACGAGATCCTTGCACCGGCAGCTTCGGCGTGGATTGCGAGCGGTGCCGCCAGCGACTCACCGGAGGCGCTCGCGCTGCGCGATGCGGCCCGGTCCATGGTCGAGTCGGAGCGTCCGATTCCCGACGAACTCGCGAAGCGTGCCGGCTTTGTCTCACCCTCGTACTACGTGTACCGGATTGCAGGTTGTCCAGCGTCGTCCCTACTGCCCTGCAACGACTATGACAACATCGTGTTGACCGATACGTATGAGGCGCTCGATGGACTCAACCTCTGGATACCGAACCTTCCACCGGTCCTCCGCGTCGGCGTCCATGTTGTCGGTGAGGACGTACTGCCCGGTACGTATCAGACGCTCAGCGGAGTTAACGGTTGCTACTGGGCGACGCTCGACGCAGCGGGCGAGATCAACGACAACAACTTCGTGAGCGCAGCTCCCCAGGTGCAACTCACGATCCGTCCGTCCGACTTCGCTGTGGAGAATGACTGCGCCCTGATGATCCAGATCGCCCCGTAAGCGGACTCAGCGGGATGCACCGCACCTTCCGGTCTGAGCGCCTACTGGTCGCGAACGACCACGATCGCCGCGTTCACCTGATCAACGAGCATCTGCGCGATATCCGCCGACAACGACACGATTCCGACCGCGCCGGCATCGGTCCGAAGTTGGAGCAACACCAACGGTGTCGACGTGTCAGCGTCCCAACCGTGCCGACGCGGACTCCGACCACTCGATCGCCTTCGGCCATTCCTTCGAAGTCCATCACCCGAGTCTCGCGCCGACCGTGGCAAGCGGTTATTACAACGCGAGGAATACATCAAGATGGCAGACGACCCCGACAAGCGGGCTCGCCGCGCAGCGGAAGACCGACTGACCTCGACCCACCGTGCGGAGGCCCGCTGCTTGGGCTGACACAGCGGTGAATGCATCGCTCCGAAACGCGGAGATCTGCACGTCGATGCCCTGGAGAATGGTGGACGAATGACTCTGGTTCTCTGCGGTCTCGCGACTCGCGATCCTGGTGACAGGGAGACTGTGGTCGGCTGACCATACGGTGCCCGGTCCAGTCTCACTAGGAGAGGAGGCATCATGCGCAAGGCAATGATTCTGGCGGCGGGAATTGCGGTAGCTGCCCTCAGTGCCTCACCGGCGGAGGCCGAGCGTGTCACCGTTCGTCGGGCACTGGGAGGGCATCAATGAGATTCCCGGAGTTCCAGGCCTCGGTGACGACAGTCGGATGATCATCAACATCAGCAACGGTCCCCTCGCGGCACGGTCAACGTCTTCTACAAGGATTTCGGTGCGACCGCTTTGTGGGACGGATCCTGACACCGGTGAGATTCTCTGACGGGAGGGCAGTCCAAGACCACCGGCGTGATCGACGGCAATGTGCTGTCGACCTATGGTCGTGGGGGCTCCGGCGTGGGGAACGGGGCTATCTGGTGCATGGCAAACCCGCCGTTCGAGTTGATCCCAGCCTCGACCGAGCCATCGACAGCCTGGGTGACCTACGATCCAGCGACTGACACGTTGTTCGACGGGTTCGACTTCTACTTCCGGGTGCGCAACAACTAGCGGACCGGAGCCGCACTCCAGTCTGCGCCACAGGACGCGGCGCGGCGGGTGGTCGGACGTGGCGCGTGCGTTCGAGCTGCTGGAATGGCACTCGCAGCGCCGGTTCGCGGAGTGCGTCTGTCAGGGAAGCGACTCGCAGGCGACACCGTCGCCGTTACCATCGAGATTGGCAATGTCGCCATACAGCGGGAAGTAGGTGTCGAACCACGCCTGCGCTTCGGTCTGCGTTGCGAAGTCCGAACAGTTCTTGGAGTCACCGGGGTTACCGGGCGGAGTTGGCGGAGTTGGCGGAGTTGGCGGAGTTGGCGGGAGTCACCGGGCACGGTGTGAGGTTCGCTGCTGCGTTGCTGACGGCGTTGGTGCCGCCGAGGACAATGACCGGTCAGCGCCGAGTCGGTTGACTTCGGCGATGATCTCCGTGGGTGCGCACGCTGGCTTTGTCAGCAGGATCGGAGCGTTGAGACCTGTCGCTGCTGGTGCGGCGCTGAGCGCATCCGGAAACGACTGCCCGGTCGCGAGGAACACCGTGTCCGCAGCCGTCGAACGCTTCAACAGAAACGGCCACACTGGTCTCGTACCGGTTGTCGCCGCTCACCCGCTTGACCGAACCGGTCGTGAGCGCATCGAGTTCCGCTACCACCGCATTGCTGATCGCTGCGGTGCCGCCGAGCACGATGACGTCAGGATTGGCGAGCCTGGTGATCTGTCCTTCGAGTCGCGGCGGGCAACGAATTCTTCGTGGTGAGCAGCACCGGACGATCGAGGATGCCGCCGGGTGCTCCGGCGGACAGTGCATCAGCGAAGCCGGTACCGGCAGCCACATAGACCACGTCAGCAGACGGGAAGCCCACCTCGACGACGGCTGCTGCGGTGGCGTAACGGTCGACCCCGGCGACGCGGCTGACGTCCGCAGTGGTTGCTGCGTTCACTTGTGTCTCGACAGCAGCGGAGATCGCGGCGGGACCTCCAAGCAGGTAGACGATGCTCGGGCCCAGTCGCTGCAACTCGGCGCTGACCACTGCAGGTCAGCTGGTTGGTTGCGGTGAGCAGGATTGGTCCATCAAGCGATGCTGCAACAGGGCCAGCAGCAAGCGCATCCGGGAACGACTCCCCAGTTGCAATGAACACCGTGTCCGCACCGGACGGGAAGGCCTCCTCGCTAACACCAACGCTCGTGGCGTACCGATCCTCCCCCGACCACCGCTCGGTCGTGGCCGCAGCCACCGTGTCAGTCGTTGCGATCGCACCGCCAGCGATCAGAAACGCCAGCATCACCAACCGCGCTGCTAAACGACTGCATCGCTGAACCACCGAAGGAGGATCCGCAGGAGTCGTAGTCATCGCGCCAACGATACGCGCCGCCCAACGTCGAGAACAAAGCCCCGAGTTCACCGTCGCGCCGAGCGACTCGATCGCGGACGACGACCGTGCGGAACAACTTGAAGTTCCGGTCGGATGCGGCTGTGGGCCGCCAACGCTGCACACCTACAGGGTCACCCTCCCATCGCAGGGCTGTCGCACCCGTGCACTGGTGCTGAAGCGTGACTCGCTTACATCAGCCCCCGATGACGGTCGCTATTCGTCGCCAAAGATGCCAGGGACTACGACTTCGCACCTGTCGTACTCGTCAACGAGGACGTTGCTGACCAACGTCCGTTTGGCCCACGCCCAGTCCCGTGACCCCGGCCAAACGATCATCAAGCACAGCACCTGAGCGGTCCAACTCATACACAGTGATGAAGATGTCCAGCCGATTCGAGTCGTTGTTCACGACGTCGCCTCTCACCTCATCGGTGATGCTCCCCGTGGGTGTCGAGACCTTCCCGGCAGCAGCACCGAAGCGCGGCGATCCGGATTGTCAGTTGGCGAGTTGTTGGGCCACTGCTGGGCTGACCGCCGCGGGCCACCGTAGATGACGATCGTTGCCGGGTCCCAGGCGTCGATGAACGTCTCAACCTCAACCGGCAACACTGTGGGCGCGGTGAAGCACAACGGTCGACCCCGCTTCGGTGTGTCGGCTGCCGCAGCGAGAGCGTCAGGGAAATTCGCGGCGGAGGCAACACCAATGGGGGTGCCAGGATCAAAGAACCGGGCAGCAACCTTGGTTGCAGTCGTGTAGCGGGTGGCACCAATGATCTCGATCGCCGCATCAGTGACCGTGTCATTGTCCGCCGCAACACACGCAGGCCCACCAACACAGACCAGTTCATCGGGCGGGTTCGCCCCGATCCATGCCGTGGTCGCGGCCGACGGAGCATCTCCCAGCGGTCAACAGAACCGGATGAGCATGCTCCGCACCAGCAGCCGACGCAGTCAGACGCATCAGGAAAGTTGAGTCCTGATGCCAACAACACCGTGTCGGTATCGGCGCCAGGCAACTCGTCAATAGCATCAGCAACCTTGGTGGCAGTCTCGAAACGATCCGTGCCCCCCAATCGCTCCACGACATATCCGGCGTTGACGAGCGCGGACGCGACCCGCAGGCTCAACCGACACAATGCCGCCCAGCACATACACCGTCGCACCAGCGGGCAAAACCCGATCAATTTCGGCGAGCACGGTCGCAGGCAACACATCCGACGGGGTGAGCAACAGTGGTGCATTGGTCAGCGCAGCAAACGGTCCACCGACAAGCGCATCGGGATACAGGTCCGAACGAGCCAACACCACCGCCCCCGCAGCATCAGGACCAAACCCGGACTGGGACACATCGATCGCAGTGTCAATACGGGTTGCACCACCAATCCGAGTCACGACACGGTCACTCTCGACCGGTGTGCAATCATCGGACGACGTCGACCCCTCCCCGGCAGTCGTGAAACCAACCGGACACGGGGTCGCCGCAGTCGCGCCACTGACGCTGGTGAACGTTCCCCGCGGTGCGGGAATACACGGCTCAGCACCGGTGTCCGAGAACGTCCCGGGCAGGCATGGCTCAGCAACGACAAGCACAAACCCCCGCAATTGGCCGCCACCGGCGTAGTAGCCGGTGATCACACCCGAATCATTGATCCCCTGCGGAATCGTCTGGGTGGAGCCGGGCGGGTCGAACGACGTGAACGTGCCGTCACTCGCACGCACAAACCCCCGGAATTGGCCGCCATCGGAGTAGAAGCCGGTGATCACACCAGAATCATTGATCCCCTCCGGAATCGTCTGGACGGAGCCGGGCGGGTCGAACGTCGTGATCGTGCCGTCACTCGCACGCACAAACCCCCGCTGTTGGCCGCCAACGAAGTAGAAGCCGGTGATCACACCAGAATCATTGATCCCCAGCGGAGTCGTCCCGGTGGAGCCGGTCGGGTCGAACGTCGTCGTGATCGTGATCGTGCCGTCACTCGCACGCACAAACCCCCGCTGTTGGCCGCCATCGCTGTAGTTGCCGGTGATCACACCAGAATCATTGATCGCTCTCGGATTCGTTTGGGTGGAGCCGAGCGGGTCAACGTCGTGATCGTGCCGTCACTCGCACGCACAAACCCCCGCTGTTGGCTGCCATCGTTGTAGGTGCCGGTGATCACACCCCAATCATTGATCCCCCCCGGAATCGTATTGGTGGAGCCGAGCGGGTCGAACGTCGTGATCGTGCCGTCACTCGCACGCACAAACCCCCGCAATTGAATAGAATCGCTGTAGTAGCCGGTGATCACACCCGAATCATTGATCGCCTGCGGAGTCGTCTGGACGGAGCCGGACGGGTCGGACGCGTAAACGTGCCGTCACTCGCACGCACAAACCCCCGGAATTGGCTGCCATCGTTGTAGTTGCCGGTGATCACACCCGAATCATTGATCCCCTCCGGTTCCGTCCCGGTGGAGTCGGGCGGGTCGAACGTCGTAAACGAGTCCGCCGACGCAACCTGGCCCGCACCAACCGCCACCATCACGCCACCGACCAACGACACCGCCACACACAACCGCGACAACAACCCCCCACGGCCACGACCCTCACGAACAATCCCCATGACCAACAACCCCTCCAGAATCTGATCCAACTCGCTGCGGACGGCCGCGACGACACCCTAGGCGAAGTGCGACACAACTGTCAAGACACCGACACCGCGCCCAGAGGCTCTAGGTGCCTCGCCCAGATCAGCCAAGGAGCGTTTGCAGCGACTCAATCCGAGCGTCATCTACTCTTCTCGAATGTGGCGCCGGTGGCGAGCATCGGCTGCGTCACCCCCGACCCGGGGCGATGGCGAAGTGAGTCAGGCTCCGCAGATTCAAGTCGGACAATCGGGGCATGCAACTGAATCGCTTGCCCCTACGGAAACGCGCCGCAGGTGCAGCCGCGTTCGGCATCGAACTCCGCAAGGATGCGTTCGGCTTCCTCGTCAGTCGTCGATGGTTCGAACGTCGCCGTCATCTTCGCTGGTGCGTCGACCCCGTACAGCTTGCGACGCGACTCCGACGCCCGCAGAACCACACCCAACGACGACCCGAGTCCCCGTCATGGCGGCCGCGGCGGTTCTGCTCGTGGCCGCATGTGGAGGTGGTGGCGACGAGACAGCACCGATCACGGAGGGTCGACCGCTGCCCGTTCCCGAAGCGCGACAGTCACAGCGGCGGCAATTTGGCGAGGATGACCGCTTCCTCGTCGGCGTCAGGCAACTCGATCCGTGTCGTGGTTGCTTCGATGCGGGTGGGTGCGTCGACCCCGTACAGCTTGCGACGCGACTCCGACGCCCGCACACAACACCCGAGCGCGTTGGCTGCCTTGTAGTCGATCGGTACGCCGTGTTTGTCGTTACGTCCGGTGACAGCGTCGACCATCGCCATTGCCCGTTCCATGATGTCCAACAGTCGGATGTCCTCGTGGGCGCGGATCTGTCCGCCGAGGTCGCCGGCACGCCGGTTCGCTTCCTCCAACGCTTCGGACAGGTAGTTGTGAACTGACCCGATCGAGCAGCCGAGTTCGGTGGCGATGTCAGCGAGCTTCCATCCGTCGGCGCGGAGTTCGGCGGCCCGTTCACGCTTCACGAGTTTGCGGGCGACGTCTTTGGGGTGTGCTGATCGGCTCACGTTTCCTCGCCTCGTTTCATTGTTAGTGGGTTCACGGATTGCCGTTTGCAATCGTCGGAGAGCGATGTGGTGTCGTGGTCCGCTACCGCGTACGTCGGTTGGCAGACGGGCACACAACGCGGTAGTCCGAGACCGAGGCTCAGGCCAGCGATGGCGTAGGCGAGTGCCATCACGTACGCAACACCGGTTTCCTTCTGTGCTGCGTTCAGATATTCGTGAACCGTGCCGATGTTGAGAACTTCGGCGGTCGCTGCGATCGACAGTCCGTCTGCGCGAGGTTTGGCTACCGCTTCACGGTCGAGGCAGCCTTCCGGCTCGGTCCTTCGGGTGGGTAGAGCGGGTCACGCCATCACTTCGCTTTCATTGTTGGGTTGTTCCGTGTGTCCTGTCCGGCATTCGCGGACGCAAGGCCGAGAAGGCATCCTCACCGGAGGGAGTTGAAGCTGAGCGGAGGCAGAGATCGCCCCACTCACGGAGACGATCTCTCGTTCTCACCGTCGGTCGCATTGCATCGCTACGGCGTCGATCGCAGACCGGTCACTACTTCCGGTCC
>CAVQST010000022.1:0-65115 GCA_963716075.1 Ilumatobacteraceae bacterium
TTCGCTGATGTGCGCCGAAAGGCCTCTGAGCTGGGGTTATGTGAATCACGTTCGCTGGCGTTCGGTCATGTTCGTGGAGCGTTACTCTCACGGTTACTCTCAAAGTGGGTTTGAGAGTAACGGAGGAGGGTGATTCGGATGCCGAAGACTCCACGGGGAAAGCGGGTCATCGACCCCACCACGGACTCGTTTCGCGTCGTCAACAAGGCGCCCAACGGAGAAGCGCAGCCGTACTTCGACAAGGCCCGCAACGTGTGGGTCGCTCCGTGGAGGAAACCCGATGGCAAGGTGGGTCGGCCCACTGGCAAGACCCGCGTGCTTGCGGTGGCGTCCCGAGACCGCCACATTGCGAAGGTGGCAGATGACGCCCGCTTCGCCTCGCTCGAAGAGGGGTTCACCGCGGACTCGACCGTGGCCGAGCTCTCGGCGTGGTGGTTGCAGAACGTCGCCCGACACGCGTCCGCGACACCACGTTCGCGACGTATCGCAAGCAGGTGCGACTGATCGACGCCGGGCTCGGAACGATTGCGGCTCGCCAACTCCGGCCCGAGCAGGTCGCCGCGTTCATCTCCGACCTGATCGACAAGGGGTCGGCGTCGCGGGCACGGAACGTGCGAACGTTGCTGGTGCAGATCATGGACCAGGCGGTCGGGCTCGGCCTCGCAGCAGACAACGTCGCTCGCCGAGTGAAGACCCCTCGAGTTCCGCAAGTTCGTCGGCGAACGATCACGCCTGCTGAAACGCAGCGGCTTCTCGCCGAGTGTGATGGACGGTTCGCCGCTGCCGTCGGGCTCTGTTACCTGCAGGGCTGGCGGATCAGCGAAGCGCTCGGTCTCGCGTGGCAGGACATCGATCTCGAGACGCGCACCGTGCGGCTTCGGCACAGGTCCACCTACACCGACGGGGTCGGGATGGTGCTCGGGCCGACGAAGACGCGCCGCACCGCCGGGGTCCAGTCGTTGAGCCCGTCGGTGATCGGACTGCTCGCCAAGCGCCGCGAGGTCCAAGACGAAGATCGGGTCAAGCTCGGTGGCGACTGGCCGTCGGTCGACTACGACGGCGACCACCTCGACCTCGTGTTCACGACAGCCACTGGGAGTCCCATGCTTCGCCAGCATGTCGACCGTGCGATTCGCGCGGCGGCCACCCGTGCGGGCCTCGACTCCACCGGTCTCGGTACGCACGCAGGTCGGCGCTCGGTGGTGACCTCGTTGTTCGCGTCGGGCTCGCTCGACCTCGGCGACGTCGCAAGGTTCGTCGGCCACTCCGACACCTCCACGACGCCGCGGCTACGTCCAACACGAAGGCGACCGGCCGAGGCAGATCAGCGAGCGTGCCTTCGAATTGCTCGACCCGAACTGGACTGCCCAACCAGACGAGCCCTGAACCCAACACAACTGCTATGTTGTGTTGATGATTCCGGATCTCGTCGACGGTCGCTTGCCGGCGGGGGAGTGGGCTGCGTCGTGGGAGGAACTCGAGGCCGCCTTCGCGACGTCGCAGTGGAGACGACACCTGCTCGATGGCTACCGTCGAGCGCTGGCCTCGTTGCACGTGGCGGGGTGCGGCCGTGCGTGGATCGACGGCAGCTTCGTCACGAGCAAGCGCCATCCCGGTGACATCGATGCGTGCTACGACCCCATCGGTGTCGACCGCTCTCGCTTGCACCCGGCACTGTTGGATCTTTCGCCGGGCGACCGGTACAGATCGCCGAGTTCGGATGCGAGTTCTTCCCGAACGTCGTCGAGGCAGGATCGGGTGCCTACTTCATCGAGTTCTTCCAACACGACCGTGATGGTCGACCCAAGGGCATCGTCGTCATCGACCTGAAGAGTGAGGAGTTCGGACCATGATCAAGAACGAACGGCAGTACAAGATCAACGCGCGCCAAAGCAGATGAGCTGCGCGTGGCGATCAGCGAGCTGCAGCACTCACCGCTTCCGGACGGATTGTCGCCGGACATGCGCGAGTTGCAGCTCGAAGCCCTCGCCGGAACGCTCGGCGACTTCGCTGCCGAATTGGCCGAGTACGACGACCTGAACAACGCCACGCTGATCGAGGCAACAGGTATCGGTGAGTTCCCGACGGCACTGATCAGGGCACGTATCGCCCGCGGGCTGACCCAACGCGAACTGGCTGAGCGGCTCGGGCTCGCTGAGCAGGCGATCCAGCGCTACGAAGCAACCGACTATCTCGGCGTGAGCTTCTCGCGGCTCGTCGAGTCGCGGAGGCACTGGACCTCGCCGTTCACTACGACGTGCGGCTCGTCGACGCAAGCTGACCGGAAGCACGCGGTCAGCGGTCGCCACGTGATGCGGCCAAGCGCTGTGCCACGAAGTCTTCGAGCTGATCGATCGAAATCCGCACACTCCTGCCGATGTGGATCGGGGTGAGCTGCTCGGCCCAGATGAGTTGGTAGATCGATGATCGGCCAACCGACAGGATCTCGGCGGCCTCCATCACACTCACGAGGAGCCGGCCCCTCGACGGTGGTCGGGAATCCGGGTGCGGGGTCGTGATTCTCGAGTCGGCGAGAGCAGTGCATACAGACGTAAAGGCAGCGTCGGTGGCGGAGCACGACAAACCCGGGCCGATACACGCGGCCGGACGACACACGATCCAGCACACGATCTGCCCTCTCACCTGCGGTGATCGTGTGAGGCGTCGTGTGGCGAAATCGGTGGGGGTCGGAGAGAAAGATCGTCGCTGACATCCGCGTGACCTCATGGTCAGAGGAGTCGGCGGTGTGCTCGCCGACGCGCTCGCCGATTTTCGTCAGAGCAATTTGTCGCGTTTGCGAACAGCGCATGCCTTTACGTCAGTGACGGTGGATTGTGCCCCGACTGCGACGAAGTCGATCGGCACACCTCCCGTCATCCGCTGATGGTCTGACGGGAGGTGACGAATGGTCGGTCGAAATGGTTCGGGCGCCGCTCCGGTGGGCGTTCCCCTTCGCCGCTCCGCCGCTGGGCGCTCGTGCTCGGTGTTTTCGGCTCCGTGGCGCTCGCGTCTGCTCGGGCTCTTCGGGCGTGCTGCTTGTCGGCGCGCTCGTTGGCGCCGTCGCGGGTTCGTGCGGGCGGGTCGTGCCGCGGTCGGAAAGCTGGCTTGGGTTTCAGGTTCAGACATTTGCACCAGGGTGATCGGGTGCGGTCGTGTTGAGCGTCGGCAAGGTCGGCCCGGCGAATGCCGGCTACTACCAGTCGGCTGTCGTGCAAGGTGCTGAGGACTACTACGCCGGTGACGGCGACGCCCCCGGCCGATGGGTTGGCCGAGCGGATCTCGTCGGTGCTGTCGCTGGCGAGGTGGCGACGGCGGTCGAGGCTGGGTTGTTGCTGGAGGCGAAGGCCGCGCCGGATGGCGGCCGGCTCGGTAAGACGACGGTGACGGAGCGTTCGGTGACGGCGTTCGATTTGACGTTCTCGGCACCGAAGTCGGTCAGCGTGCTGTACGCCCTCGGCGACGCACGGGTGGTGGCTGCTGTTGAGGCGGCGCACACCGCCGCGGTGCTGCAGTCGGTTGCGTCGCTGTCGCCGAGGATTGCGTACACCCGCACCGGTCATGCCGGTGTGGCAGTGGTCGATGCTGAGGGTGTGTTGGGGATTCGGTACCGGCATCGCACGAGCCGGGCGTTGGATCCGCAACTTCACGATCACGTGTTGATCTCCAACGCGGTGCGCACCGTGTCCGATGGTGAGTGGCGCACACTCGACGCCCGCGGTCTGTATCGGCAGGCGAAAGCGGCCGGCGTCGAGTACCAGACCCATCTCCGCGCCGGGCTACGTGCGTCGCTCGGTGTCGAGTTCGGTGACGTCGACGCGAATGGTCAGGCCGACATCGTCGGCATCGACGACACGGTGTTGGCGGAGTTCTCGACGCGCAGTGTCGACATCGAGACCGAACTCGAGAACTGGGTGTCCGGGTTCGTCGAACGCGAAGGACGCAAGCCGTCGGCGGTGGAGGTCGGCAAAGCGCACAAGACGATCACGCTCGCCACCCGCACCGCGAAACCAGCCGACGCTGGTTTGCCGACAGCGACGTTGCGGGCGGGTTGGCGCGAACGTGCCGACGGCATCGTGGACGTCGAACAGATGCTCACCAACGTGTTGGGTGACCCGTCGCCGCCAGCGGTGAGTCGACCGACGGTCGACGAGGTGCTCGAAGCGGTCGAGACCAAGCACGCCCAGTGGGCTGAGGCGCAGTTGCTCGAAGAGATCGCCGCCCGCGTCACCGGTCCCGACCCGGCCACGATCGCCGAGGTCATCGAAGCGGTGCGCGCCGAAGCGATGGGATCGTTCGGTGTCGTCGACCTCACGCCACCCGCAGAGGACGGCGACCGGCTGCGAGCCTCCGATGGCCGGTCCGGTGCATGTCCCACCGTCGGCGGTCCGCTACACGACCCGCCGCCACCTTCAGCGCGAAGTCGCGATCGTCGAGTGGGCCACCTCGGCGAACGCCGGACAGCACCGTGCCGTGAACGTCGACGATGAACTCCTCGATGGTCTCGACGGCGGGCAGGTCGCCGCTGTGGTGGCGATGCTGTGCGACCCGCGTCCGGTGATCACCGTGGTCGGCCCGGCCGGTGCAGGCAAGACGACCATGCTCGCCGCCGCCGTCACCTCCTGGCACCGAGCCGGGATCAGCGTGTTCGGGGTCGGTCCGTCAGCGACCGCAGCACGGCAACTCCGAGATGGTGCCGGGACCGTCGCGGACACGTTGCACAAACTTGTCTACGAACACACCGTCAAGCAGGCCGCCGGACGCGGACCTGCCGACGCGATGTGGGACCTACCGGCACAGTCGGTGGTCATCATCGATGAGAGCGGCATGGTCGACACCCGACTCCTCCACGACTACGCCCAGATCGCGCAAGCGAAGCAGTGGCGCACGGTGCTGGTCGGTGATCACCGCCAACTCGACGCCGTCGATGCCGGTGGCATGTTCGCCGAACTCGTCCACGACCCTGACGTCATCACCGTCGAACTCGACACACTCCACCGCTTCCACCACGAGTGGGAAGCCGACGCATCACTCAAACTTCGAGACGGCGATCATGCGGCGATCGACGTCTACGACTCGCACGGACGAATCCACGGCCACCTCGACCACGCCGCAGCAGTCGATGCCGTGGCCGACGCCGCCCATGCCGGGCTGGTCGAGGGACGCGACGTGCTCGTGATGGCACCGACGAATGCCGTCGTCGACGAGCTGAACGCCACGCTCACCGAACGACTGCTCGCCGCCGGACGCCTCGACGCCGGGCGACCGGATCAACATCGCAGGCTGCGTGTTCTATCCGGGCCAACCCGTCGTCACCCGAGCCAACAACCGCACCCTCACTTACGGAGCCGGCGAGTGGGTCCGCAACGGCGACCGCTGGACCGTGAACGCCGGCACACGCGACGAGCTGTACCTCACCAACACCGCCACCGGCGACCGGCTCGCGCTGCCGGCCGACTACATCGCCGACGGCAACGTCACCGTCAACTACACGTCCACGATCCATCGGGCCCAAGGAGCGACGGTGGACGAAGCCCACGTGATCATCAACGACCGCACCAACAACCGACAGCTCTACGTCGCCGCCACCCGCGGACGGGGAGCCAACCACATCCACACCGCACCACCAGCGTTCGATCCCGACCAACACGGCCCCGACTTCGATCGCAGGGACTGGACTGCCTCTGACGCAGTGGCCGCTGCGCTGAGCCGGCAGCCCGACGCGACCAGCGCAATCGCCCGTCGACGTCAACTCCACGAACTCGTCAACGGCACAGCCGAACAGAACCAAGGAGACCAGAGCAACGACGACGTGGGCACGGTCCCGCCCGATTTCAGCTCGGCCCGTGCGGCAGCAGCCGCCGAGCGACTCAGACGCTCCAGCATCAAACGAAGCGGCTTCTCCCTCGGCCGATAGGCGACCTCGCCGGCGGTGGCGAGATCGAGATTATGCGGTGCCCCTCCAGCCCGAACAGGCGACCGACTTCGCCGGATATGTGGGTGTCGAGGAGCGCATCGAGCGGAGCGTTATCGCGCACCTCGCGCCGACTGTTGGGGGGACGCATCTCGGCAGTTATTCCGGTGATCCGCTACGGGGCGATCTGGTTATTCCGGCAATCGAGGCCGCGCCGTCGCCAGGTCCTTCGGCGTCAGCCGAAACGAGCGCGACTCCGAGATGCAGGGAGCGCAGATCGGCAGTTCGGAGCCAGCGGTTTGCGCGCCGTGCGCGACGGCCTTACGGTGCGCTCGTCATGCGAGTCGTTGAGCGCAGATGACCCATCAAGCGGGTCGACCGGGCGGTGTCCCACGATGGATGGCGTACCGATGGACAGCAGCCGGATTGAAGCGACTCTGGTTCACTTTACGACGACGTAGTGGCTTGGTCGTCGCTTGCAGGTTGCCGGTCTACGGCCGGAACCCGCTCAATCCGACGAACGATTGGCGCAATGTTGAGATCTACGTGGACGGACAACGCCACTTCGGCGTGGGTGGCTGCGTAGGTCGGAAGGCGCGAAGCCGGTTCGTTTCTGCATCGAATCGAGCCGTCCACGTTTCGGCCCGTGTCGAGAGCACCGGGTCGAGGGTAGATGTCGACGTGCCCGTCCGCGGCCGCGTGGTCGTGGTGCAGGTGTTCGGGGAGGCGCAGTCTTCGGACGGGACGATCATTCCCGCCCACGCGATCGTGGACGACGATCGGACCGACGACAGTTGAGTCACGACCCACACCTAATGCCCGGTATGTGCGCGCTTCGCAAGGCGACACGGACGATCAGGCGGTTGCGAGCGAACCGCAGACGTCCTCGACTCGCGTGCCCTGGCGTTCCGCCGCTGCACGTACAAACACCACCGCGGCGTCCAACGCGTGTCGCCAGAGGTCGTCGGTGGACCACCAGCCGGTGTCTTCCGGTTCGGCGCCAGCGGCGATCATGATCGCTCCCTGTACGCAGTGGCGGCGTTTCGAGTGGCCGACGTTGCCGCGGGCGGGGTCCTCGGGCAGCATCCTCTCCGCGAGCCCGTCGACCTCGAGTCGATCAGTCCGACTCGATCCGCACGCGAGGTACGCGTCGGCTGCAAGGTCCATGAGCGCCGAGGCCGGATAGGTAGAGCCCTCTGCGTGAAGCGGGCGGAGCACGTCGGCGATGTCGTCGATGCGCGACCTGCGATCAGTGCGTCGAGCACGATCGCCCGGACCTCGTGATCCTGCGCCTCGCCGCGGGTGACCATGGGCCAACGATAGAAGTTCGAGCAACACCAGGGTGATGCCTTGCGGAGCGCGCACATACCGGGCAATCTGCTCGGGTGTCGGGCGAGAGCGTGCAAGAGTGGCTTGAAGCCGCGTGGGTACGCATCGACGCTGATGCGAGGGCGTCGAAGAATTCGCCGAGAGCGGTCTCTGACTTGATCCAACTGTTTGGGACGATCGGTCCCGACGACCGTTTGGACGCCGATGACGTGCTGATTCAGTGGGCAACCAGCAGCGACACGGCCAGGCAGTTCGATGCGCTGGCCCTGATCGACCATTTCAAGGTCGTTGCCGCATTGCCTGCGGTTCGCGATCTCGCTCGACGATTCGAGACGGCTGACGGTCCGTCCGCGCCGTACGACTGGGCCAAGGTGAATGGCATCATCGGACGGCTGGCCGCGCCATAGCTGCCGCACGGCGTTGTCGAATCGGACAGAGTGTGAGTCGTGAAAGTCACTGATGCAGTAGAGATCGTCGAGGGAGCGCGAGTCGACCCGACCTACTACAGCTTCGACGGTGACCGACACGAAGCACTGTGCATCGTCGCTGTGGGTCAAGAGTGGAAAGTCTTCATCAGCGAGCGCGGGTCGCGGTGCGATGAGCGCACCTTTACTAATGAGGACGAGGCTTGCGTGTGGTTTCTCAAGCGATTGTTCCAACTCTGGCAGCCGAGCTAGGCACGCCGATCTGTCGCTCGGTACTGGCAATCGCGTTCCACTTCGGGCACTCTGGGCGGGTGGAGCGGACCATTGACGGTGGTGTGGTACTGGCGTCGACGGCGGTGCCGGGCACCGACGATCTCGTGGTGTTGCTCGATCCCGAACGTCGTCCCGACGGTGTGTTGCCGTGGCACCCGTTCCGAAACATTCTGCGGGTCACGCCGGCAGATGAGATCGTCTGGCGCGCCGAGCTGGTGCCTAGTGAGACAACGGCGAAATGCTGGCACGGCGTCGAGTTCGACGGAACACTGCGGGCGTGGACGTACTCGTACAACTGCGAACTGGACCCTGCGAACGGTCAGATCATCGACACCATGTTTACGAAGTAGCACCGAACTGCCGCTCGGCTCGGTTGACCTGCAACCCTTCATCGGGCAGTCTGCTTCGATGTCCGAAGAGCGCGAATGGCTCGCCGAACTCGGCTACGACTTGGAAGTCGAGATCGCGGACGGCTTTACCTGGGTCGGGCTGAGATCGCGAACCAATCCAGAGTTCTCAGTTCCCCGATACGGAAGAGGGGCGTCGGAGGATGAGGCGATCGAGAGTGCGGCTCGTCGCTACCGCGTCGAACAGATCGGTACGGACAACGCTCGGAAGCCCGGCGACCCGCTGCCATAGCTGCGCACCGAACTGCCGATCTGGACGGGCTACGGACCACAGCGAACTCATCGACGCCGAGTGAACGCGCTCGGTATCGACGCTCGATAATCCGGCCTAACTCGATGGTGGACCCGCACACTGCGGCCCAAGCGTGACGCCGCATAATCCCAAGGCATATTCGCCCAACTGTGACGACCGAACGGACCGAGGACAGCGTTCTCGCTGTCATCAAGTTCGCAGCATTTACGAGGCCTCTCCTCGCCCTCGTGGTTGACCTGAACAGATCGACGGCCTCTCCAGGTCGACCGTGAACCGGAGGCAATCGGTTACTCTCAGGGTTACTCTCAAACGGCCGGAATCGAGAGCTGATAACTCTGTGAGCTGGTGCTATTCGACGGTCAGCGGATTCCCGTCCACCTCCGCCAACAAGTTTCCCGGGGTTTGCCGATGTGCGCCGAAGGAGCCGGTGTCATGTCGCTGTGTTCGCCGCCGCCGTCCGGGGCTGACCCGTTCGATCCGGGCTGAGGTGAGCTCTCAGCTTCGATCTGGCCGGATGCGGAGGTGACGAGGAATGTGGGCGAGCACCGTGTCGGGTTCGTCGGGCGTGATGGCGAGTCGGAGCCTGCGACCGAGGTCGAGTGAAATGCCGTGCGACTTGGTGGAGCGTTTGCGGTCCCAGTGGAACAAGAGGCGTGGCCGAAGTGGGCCGATGCCGACGAGTTGGTGTCGTCCGGTGAAGAAGCCGAGGTCGATCATCTCCGCATGGATGATGTCGTCGTATCGGATCGTTCGAGGTCGACCGGGGAGGTAGTAGTTCTTCACCGTGATCCCGGTCTCGTCGAGCGTCACGGTGTCGTCGTCATGGAGTGACATCGCCGGCTCCGTTCTTGGTGCGGGTGTGGATGGTCACCCAGTCGGTGAGGAGTGCGGTGACTCGTTCATCGAGCGGTTGGCGTGCCTGCTTCTTGTACGTGCGGACAGAGGCGGCTCCGGGTTCGGTTCTCAAGAGGTGGGTCACGTCATCGACGAGGTGGCCGGTGAAGGGCGTCGGCACCGCTTGTTCCATGAGTTCGATGTCGGCCGGGTTGACCTGGATGTCTTTCGTGCCGGTGATCGCAAGCACCGGCACTGCTGCATGGCGGAGCGCAGCTGCTGGTTCGAACGCCATGAATTCGCGGAACCACTTGGCATTGAGTTTCACGAACTGGATGCGGATCACGTCGTCGGTGGATGACTCGATGCGTTCGAGCCGTTTCGTCTGAGTGCGAACGAGGTCCTGCCGGAGCAGCTTCATCAGCAATTTGACGGGCTTCGGAAGTGTTGGCGCAACTTGTCGGGCCTGCCACCGGAGTACATCTCTGCCGTTGGTCGCGGCGCCGGCGAGGAGGGCAACGCCGGCGAGCTGTTCGTTGTCGGCAAGTGCGGACGCAATCAGGGCTCCCTCGCTGTGGCCGATGACGACGACGTGGTCGGGGTCGACCTCCGGGCGGGCGCGGAGCGTCTCGAGCGCAGCTCGAGCGTCATCGATGTTGTCGTTGAACCCGGTGGAGAGGTAGTCCCCATCGCTCTGGCCGACGCCACGCTTGTCGTAGCGAAGTGACGTGATGCCGTTGGCGGCGAGGTTGGATCCGATCTGGCCCATCACGTTGATGGGCAGACGTTTCGCGTTGGAGTTGCGATCGACGGGTCCCGATCCGCTGATGAGCAGCGCCGCGGGTCCGGGGAGCGAGGTGTCCGTCTGCAGTGTTCCCTCGAGTGTGAGGTCTCCCGACGGAATGGAGATGATTGATTCGGTCACGGTGGTTGTCCTCTGCGGCTGGTGGACTATTCTCAGTACTGAGAATGGTATCACTAATGGGAATCAATGCGGCCATGAGGACGGGGAGACGATGATCGAGACTCGAGATCTGCTGCTTCATCCGATCCGGTTGCGCATCGTGCAGGCCCTCGTCGGCGATCCGATGACTCCGCTGCAACTGAAGGATCGGCTCGGAGACGTGCCGCAAGCGACGCTCTACCGACACATCAACCAACTGGCCAATGGCGGGTTGCTCGAGGTCGTTGGCGAGCGGCCGATTCGGGGAGGCATCGAGCGCACCTATCGCGTGGTCAGCTCCGCAGTGGTGCTTGGTGACGACGATCTGGAATCGGCGACTGCCGATGAGCACTTCCGCTACTTCGCGACGTTCGTCGGCGCACTCCTGGCGGATTTCGCCTCCTACCTCGAATCCGGCGCGCCGGCCCTGAGTGACGATCGGGTCGGCTACCGGCAGGTGCCGCTCTGGCTCACCGACGACGAGTTCGATGCACTCGCCGAGAGCATGGCGAACGCTGTCCAGGAGCACGTCGGCAACCTGCCCGCTCCGGGAAGGCGGCGGCGCCTCCTCACCACGGTGGTGATGCCCGACGACCGAACGTGAGGCCCAACCATGCTCACCCGTCGGGTGCTGTCGTGGTCAGCGAGGTGTCGCGCCCTGCGTGACGAGTTCGACGATCTGGTCGGCGAGTTCCTCGGTGATCGTCTCGCCGGTGAGGAGGAGTCGAACGTAGAGCGGCCCGATGACGGCTTCGATGATCAGGTTGGCGTCGGTGGATGCGGGAAGTTCGCCACGTTCGATCGCTCGCTCGATGATCTGGGTCGTCAGGGCCAGCCTGTTTGCCCAGAAGCCCTGCATCGCAGCGGCGAGTTCGTCGGACGTGGCAGACGCGGCGGTGATGGACCGAGCCCGTCGGGCTCCGCCGTCGGTGCCGATGTTGGCGACGATCGCGCGCGTCAGCAACTTCAGGTCATCGGCCATGTTCCCAGTGTCGGGAATCGGCACCGCGTCGGCGCTGTGCAGTGATGCTGCGTCCGCAGTCAGTGCTGCTTTCGTGGGCCATCGGCGATACACGGTCGTCTTGTGGACCCCGGCGCGGGCTGCGACGTCCTCGATACTCATCGCGTCGTAGCCGACTTCGGTCAACAGCTCGGAAGCGGCGTGCAGGACGGCGCTGCGAACCCGGGCGGCACGCCCACCTGGCCGCTGCTCGCCGACGCGCTTTGTGTCGTTGGTGTTGTCGGCGGGCATAGGGTTCCAAACATTATCGCAAACAACGTTGCGTTTGTCGGCGTCGACAACCAGAATGGTAACGCAACATCTGTTGCGACTGGGATGGTGCGGCCGTTGCGGCACCCGTTGACGAAGGGGAATACGGAGATGCGCCACGAACTGCATACAGAGATCCACATCGAGGCCACACCTGAAACCGTCTGGAAGGTCCTGACCGACCTCGGTAGCTACCACGAATGGAATCCGTTCATCGTGCAATCGAGTGGCCGCGTCGTCGAGGGCAGCAAGCTCGTGAACCGAATGCAGCCTCCCGGCGGCAAGGCGGTGACGTTCAAACCCATCGTCACCGCCGTCGAGCCGGCACGGATCTTCGAGTGGCTCGGCCGCCTCGGTGTGACTGGTGTCTTCGATGGGCGACACCGCTTCGCGCTCGAACCGACACCCTCGGGCGGAACTCGGTTGGTGCACACCGAACGGTTCCGCGGACTGCTCGTGCGGCCGTTGCGAACGTCTCTCGACACTCGAACACTCGAGGGATTCACCGCCATGAATGTTGCGCTCAAGCATCGAGCCGAGGAAGTTGATCCGGTGGGATCGTGACGCCGACTGCCCGCCATCGAGTCACCTTCAGCGGGATCCGCAGCGTGTCGGTCACGACAGCGAGGCGAACGCCCCGCTGAGGACGCGGTCGAACGGGTGCAGTACGTTCTCGGGTTCAGGGGAGGGGTCTGACATGGCAATCGACAGCGACCAGCAGGATGTGCAGCCGGTTGAGGATTGGGTGAACGACTGGGACTGGCTCGATCCGCAGTGGGGTGCCAATGCGATCGACATCTGGAACGCGGTGCGCGCCGAGACGCCGATGGCGATCACCGAGCGGTACGGCCGTGCCCACATGCCGGTCACGATGGAAGCCGTCGCCGCTGTGGCCCAGGACACGGAGCACTTCTCGTCGATCTGGGTCAACGTCGGCCGACCCGACGCCGTTCGTCATCCCGCTCCGCCGATCACGTCGGATCCTCCGGAGCATCATGGTCATCGGCGACTGCTCCTGCCGGCGTTCACCCCCAAGCAGGTGATGCCGATGGAGGAGCCGTTGCGTGAGTTCTGTCGGGGGCTCATCGCGCAGCTCGACGGCGTCGATGCTGCCGACGCCGCGGAGCAGTACTCCCAGCACATCCCGGTGCACGGCATCTGCAAGCTCACCGGCATCCCCGAGCGCGACGGCGACCTGTTCCGCGACTGGATCCACCGCTCGTTCCAGCTCGGTCCACGCGACAACGCAGTGCGTGCGCAGGTGGCGGGCGAGATGACCGAGTACGTCGATGCGATCCTGCGTGACCGGCTCGACAACCCGTGCGGCGACATGCTCGAGGAGATCGCCAACGCCGAGATCGACGGCGAACCGGTGGCATGGGAACTCAAGGTCGGCTACGTCCGCCTCCTGATCCTCGCCGGGGTCGACACCACCTGGAGCGCGATCGGCTCCGGGCTCTGGCATTTCGCTCAACACCCCGAAGAAGTCGCACGGCTGGTCGCTGTCGACAACGACGATCCGCTCTGGCAGACCGCCAGCGAGGAAGTGCTGCGGTACTACGCACCGGTCACCATGGCACGAAAGGTGATCGGCGACACCGAGGTGGCTGGCTGCCCAGTGCATGCGGGCGACCAGATGCTGCTGACGTTCCCTGCCGCCAACCACGACCCCGCAGCCTTCGAGGACGCTGCGGAGTTTCAGCTCGATCGGGCCAAGAACCGTCACGTGGCGTTCGGCCTCGGCATCCATCGATGCGTGGGCTCGAACCTGGCCCGACTCGAACTGCTCGTTGCGTTGCAGGAGTGGTTGCGGGCGTTCCCCGACTACACGCTCGACACCAGCAAGCCGACGACCTGGGCCAACGGGCAGATCCGCGGCCCCCGCAACATCCCGGTGTTGCTCGGTCGGTGACACCGAGGGCAGCTCGACCCCGACGGTGTGCGTCCGGTCATCCGGCCGTGGTGCGCCGCGATCGTCCAGATCGAAGCTTCGGCGCACATGAGATGCAGGCGCAGGAAGAGTGTGCGGTCGCCGGCTGAATCACCTGGCGGTCTCAATTGCCCAGATTGTCGCGGCGGCGGACGCGGTGCAGCAGTGCTCCGGCGAGAGCAAGTGCGACGACGAGCCCGCCGATGGTCACGGCGCTGTTGCCGTCGGCTCTGCGCTGCTCCATGAGCAGCACCAGGACCCATGTGCCGATGGTCGCGATGGACACCGTCAGGACTCGCGCGAACCATTGGCGGAGGATGGGAAGGTCGAGCTGGGTCGTGACCGGCCCCGCAGCCATCAGCGCGATCGTCGAGTGGAACACGAACAGCGCCAGGGCAACCGCAAGTGCTGCCGGCCCGGTCGGGTCGTCCGACATCGCCAGCCACTGCCAGATCACGGTCACGATGACCACCAGCGCGGTGTGTGTGTCTGGTCGTGCGGCGGACACGACGGCCAGCGCGCCGACGATGATCAACAGGATCGGCGGGGTCCCGCCCCCCGACAGGCCAGCGACGATCGAGGCGGTGCTCGCTGCGGCCACCGCGGCACCGGCGAGCAGCCAACGCTGCGTCGACACCCTGACCAGACGCTCCAGCAGTTCGGCGAGATCGATGGTCATCGCTGCGCCAGGCGTGGTCCGGTCGTGCGGTGGGCGATGTCGCGAATCACCACGTCGAGGCTCCCCGGTCCGCGCCACTGCACCACCGGGATGCCTGCCGCCGTCACCATTCGCACCTCGCGTCGCCGCTCCAGCAGGCGCACCCGCCAGGCGAGTGCCATCAGGTCGTCATCGTGGTCGACCACATGGTCGGGCAGTGTGTCGATCACGACGACGGCCATGCCCTGGCGGCCGAGTCGCATGGCGAGATCGAGTGCGTCGGGGGCGATCAATGGCGACAGCATCACCGTCATGCGGCCGCCCGTGTCGCGCCGACCGGACGTGGCGACGCGGGTGGCGCGCACCTGGTTGCCGGGCCGCACGCGTGCCATCGTGTCGAGAATTCGGCGGAGCTGGGCTCGTCCCGTTCCCGCCGGCACCTCGTGCGTCACCCTCGCACCGAATGTGCGGAGCGACACGCGTTCGCCGCGAGGTGCGTAGTGCTCGGCGATCGCACCGGCTGCACGCACGCTGGCATCCAGACTCGACGCTGCACCATCGACACCGCCGCTCGCACCGAAGTCGTCGGTGGCGTCGATCACCAATGCCACATGTGCGTCGAGGTCGGCCCACGTGGCGTTGACCTGGAGTTCGTTCGAACGCGCCGAACGCGCCCAGTTGATGCGTCGCATGCGGTCGCCAGGACGGAACGTCCGCACCCCGGAGAATTCGGTGCCGTCGCCGGCGCGGGTCGAGCGATGCAGCCCGACGAGGCCGTCCGTGGGGCGCGGCGATGCTCCGACGTCGAAGATGCCGGGAATCGGTAGTGCCGTGAACGAGTGAGGCGGCGTGATCACCGACCAGTGGAAGGCACCCCATGGCGACACCGCAACCACGTGTGCTCGTTCGATCTCGCGCCGTCCCCATCGGGTTGCGCGAACCGCCACGTCGAGTTCGATGCGATCGTCCACGCGCCGTGCCGACGCGGTTGCGTGCTTCGGTCGGGTCTCCATCCACGGGTCGAGCACCAACGTGGCGATCGCGTGGTCGGCCTCGTCGGCCCCGGTGATCGTGCCGCGCCACTTCGTGGCATCCCCCTCGCGGATCGTTGGATGGGCCACCGCATCGACCAGCGATGGTGACCGGGTCGGCCGTGTCATCGCTGACCACGCCGTCACCATGGCGAACGGTGCGGCGATCACGAGGAGGTCGGGTCGACGCCAGATGAGCGCGACCGCGATCATCGTGACCGCGACGCCGGTGCTGCGCATGAACGCTGGGGTCGGCTGCCAGGCGGTTGGCCCTGCGTTCGACTGACCCGGTGGTGACGGCACGGCGAGTGGTGCTGCTCAGGCGCGCTCGGCGCCAGGTTCGAGCGCCGCCGGAGCAGCGACCGTGGACAGCACGGCATTCACGACGGTGTGGCCGGTGATCTCGCTCATCCACATCTCCGGCTTCACGGTGATGCGATGAGCGAGCACGGGGACTGCGACGGCCTTGACGTCCTCAGGTGTCACGAAGTCGCGTCCGGCGATCACGGCGAAGGCACGTGATGCCAGGAGGAGACCGAGCGCTCCGCGCGGGGACGCGCCCATCAGCACGTGCGGGTGTGATCTGGTGGCGCCAGCGAGCGCGACGCAGTACCGGCCGACGCTCTCGTCGACCATCACCCGCTCGACTGCTGCCTGCATCGCCAGCACGGTGCTCGCATCCGCCACCCGGCGCAGCACCTGGTCCTCGCGGCGCCGATCCATCCGACGCTGCAGTACGTCCCACTCTTCGTCGACCGTCGGGTAGCCGAAGCTCGTGCGGATCATGAACCGGTCGAGCTGGGCCTCCGGCAGCGGGTAGGTGCCCTCGTACTCGACGGGGTTGGCGGTGGCGATCACGTGGAACGGAGGGGTGAGCACGAAGGTCTCACCTTCGACCGTCACCTGGTGTTCCTGCATGGCTTCGAGGAGTGCTGCTTGGGTACGCGGTGGTGTGCGGTTGATCTCGTCGGCGAGCAGCAACCCGGCGAAGATCGGGCCGCGACGGAACGAGAACTCGGCGCGACGCTGGTCGTACACGAACGACCCGGTGAGGTCGGCCGGCAGGAGATCAGGGGTGAACTGGGCCCGGGAGAAGTCGAGTCCGAGCGTCTGCGCGAACGAGCGGGCCGCCAGCGTCTTGCCGAGGCCGGGGAAGTCCTCGAGCAGCACGTGGCCGCCGGCAAGGATCGCCGCCAGCACGAGGGTGAGGGCCTCGCGTTTGCCGACCACGGCACGTTCGATCTCGTCGAGCACCTCGTTGGCGAGTCGCGACGCCGTCATGCTGTCGAGGACCGGGAGCTCGGCGGTGCCGATGTCCGGGACGTCTCGGTCGAGCGATTGCGATGGATCCATGTGGCCTTCCGGTCAGAGTCGTTCGATCAGGGTGAGCACGCGGTCGAGGTGACGTGGTCGAGCGAGGTCACTCGCAGCCGATGCGCCATCGTCGATGAATGTCTGGAGTTCGGGGCCCAGCACGGCGCGAGCGCCCTCGGGATCAGTGGAGCGGTCGAGTTGGTGGGCGGCGCGGAGTTGGTCGTCGATCACCTCGACCAAGGTCTCGCGCAGTTGCTCGAACACCGGACCATCGGGGCCGCCAGATGCGAGACCGGTGCGCAGACGTGTCACCCGCCGTTCGCTTCGTGCCACGGGCGCCGGGCGGGTGGTGGCATCGATCGGAGCGGTCGCAGGGGTGACGTCCGCGACTTCGGCCAATGTCCAGACCGCCACCCCGATCAATCCGAACAAGGCGCTGGTCACGAGCAGGTTCGGCCCCATCCCCAACGCGATCATCGCCACGTTGGTCACCAGGGTCGCTCCGGCGATCAGTGCAACCGGCCGTGTCCACGTCGTCATGCCGACTCGGTCACCGCGTGACGATGCTGTGCTCCCGGTCGAAGGCTGTCGTGGACACGGTCGAGTGCATGCAGTGCTGCCTGGCGTGAGGCCTCGCTGATCTCATGGTCGGAGAATCGAGCCACGCGGTAGAGCGACGCGAGCTCGGCGATCGCTGCGGGGTCGACGTCGCGGTCGGCGAGCACTCGTTGCGTGAGTTCGGAGGAGGTGTCGGAGGGTCGGCGTTGCACGCCGGCGTCCGACACGGCGGCCTCGAGGAGCAGCCAGCACTCGACGATGGCGTTGCGCGGGCTGCCGCGGGTCGAGCGCGGCGCGCTGCGCGTCGGCGCCGTCGGTGATCGCCTCGGCCACGTCGGCAAGGACGTCGATGGGCTGGTCGCTCAGGCGACGCCGCCGTCGCCATCTGAACGTCGGCCGGTGTCGCCACAGCACGATGGCGGCGACCGCCGCGGCAATCGCCAGCATCGTCCAGCCCAACAGTCGTGCGATCTGCTCGACCAGCGGTGAGACCTCGCGAGGCTCGCGCCTTCGCCGATTTCGAATTCGGTTGGCTCGAACATCTGCGGTGTCGGTCGCTGGGCCGAATCGTCACCGTCGAAGAAGCTTGGAGGCCCGTCGACCAGGCGCACCTCGCCAGCAGTGGTGACCGCTGCGAACAGCACAGCGACGAGCGCTCCGACCAGCACGACGATGGCTGCCCGGCGGTCCACCCGCGCAGACTACCGAACCCTGCCGATGCGTTGAACTCGAAGGCGCGCCATACTCGACGGTGTGCCCGAAGGCGACACACTCCGACGGGCCGCCGAGGTGCTGACACCCGTGCTGGAGGGCCAGGTCGTGACCGATCTGTGGTTCCGCAAGCTGCGCGGCTACCGGCCTCGGGTGGGTGACCGCATCACCGGTGTCGATGCGGTGGGCAAACACCTGTTGATCGAGTTCCGACCTGATTCCGAGGCCAGCGTTGGTTCGTCGCGGCCGGGGCTGGTGCTGCACACCCACCTCGGTATGGCCGGTTCGTGGCGCGGCAACGACCTTGGAGCAGGCGATCCCGGTCACTCCGAAGTTGCGCATCGTGATCGCCACCGAGATCGGGCGCGCGCTGTGCTTCGCGGCGCCTGACATCTCGACCCACCTGGCCGGATCGGGCACTGCACCCGCCGATCGAATCGGACCGGATCTGAGCAACGACGTCGTCGATCTCGAGGAGGTGGTGGCGCGCAGCCGATCGGCAGCGAAGCGCGACACGACGGTGGCGGAACTGTTGCTCGACCAGACCGTTGCTGGCGGTGTCGGCAATGTCTTCAAGAGCGAGGCGTTGTTCGTCGCGGGTGTGCACCCGTTCGCGCTGGTGGCCGAACTCACCGACGAGCAGTTGTTTGCGCTGTGGTCGATCGCGCATCGCCAGCTCGTTGCCAATCGGGGCCGGCCATATCGCTCGACGACCCGACCCGGCGACCGTGACCGGACCCATGTCTACGGTCGCCGACGCCTCGGATGCCACCGCTGTGACAATGCGATTTCCTTCTCGGCGGCGGGCGACCGCACGGCGCGCAGCACCTACTGGTGTCCGACCTGCCAGCCAGCGCACTGACGCACCCGCCTGCCCCCCGAGCCCGGGTCTCCGGGGGCCGAGATGGTGCAACTCGGTGTGGTCCCTGATGAGACCAGGCTTCGACGGGATCACTACCTTTGGGGCAACCGCCCGACCCGAGGAGACCCCATGCCCGCGCTCGAATCCACCCCCGACATGTACGACCTGCGTATGTCCGAAGGCGTCCGCCCGCTCTACGACGCAGTGAAGAAGTTCATCGTCACCGAGGTCGAGCCGATCACCGCCGAATTCCACCGTCTCGGCGTCGGGCGCGCCGACCACTGGGGCTACGGCGACGGGTCAGCTCGAACTGCTCCAGACGGTGAAGGACAAGGCCAAGGAGCAGGGGTTGTGGAACTTCTTCCTGCCCGATGCCGAGACCGGCGAGGGCCTGTCGAACCTCGACTACGCCTACATCGCGATGGAGTTGGGCAAGAACCCGCTGGCATCGGAGTCGATGAACTGCGCTGCACCCGACACCGGCAACATGGAAGTGCTCGAACGTGTCGGCACACCTGAGCAGAAGAAGCAGTGGCTCGAGCCGTTGCTCGCGCGGCGAGATCCGGTCGGCATACGCCATGACCGAGCCCGATGTTGCCTCGTCCGACGCGAAGAACGTTGCGTGCAAGGCCGTGCGAGATGGCGACGAATGGGTGATCACCGGCGAGAAGTACTACATCTCGGGCGCCGGCGACCCCCGCTGCAAGATCATGATCACCATGGTGCAGACCAGCCCTGACGGCCCGCCGCACCTGCGCCAGTCACAGATTCTCGTGCCCACCGACACGCCTGGCGTCGAGATTCTCGAAGGCATGCAGGTGTTCGGCAAGGACGACGCCCCGCACGGCCACATGCACATCCGGTTCAACGACGTGCGCGTGCCGTACGAGAACATCCTGCTCGGTGAAGGTCGCGGTTTCGAGATCTCCCAGGTGCGTCTCGGCCCGGGTCGCATCCACCACTGCATGCGTTCGATCGGCGCCGCGGAGCGAGCCCTCGAGTTGATGGTCAAGCGAGGCCTCACCCGTGAGGCGTTCGGCAAGCGCGTCAGCAACCTCGGCAAGAACGTCGAGATGATCGCCCAGTCACGCATCGAGATCGAGTCGATGCGTCGCATGGTGCTCACCGCGGCCAAGGCCATGGACGAACTCGGCAACGCCGAGGCTCGGGTGTGGGTGAGCGCGATCAAGGCAATGGTGCCGATCCGGGTGTGCGAGATCATCGACAACGCCATCCAGATCCACGGCGCCACCGGTGTCTCGCAGTGGACGCCGTTGGCCGACATGTACACCTCGCAGCGCACGTTGCGTCTGGCCGACGGCCCTGACGAGGTCCACTGGTTCGTGGTCGGTCGCGCCGAAATCGGCTACTGGGAACAAGAGGGTGGCAACACCTACGACCCCAAGGCCGAGTACCTCTCGCGCACCTCCGACGCCAAGGACGGCATCTTCTCCGGCCCCTGATCACGCCAGGGGTCAGACCCCAGGCGTGATCGTCAGTAGCCGGTACCGCAGAACGGCGTTGGCCGCACGGCGAACAGCGCATCGAGGCGATCGAGGAAATCCCCGCCGGCGCGCGCAGCGCCGGCCGCGTCGAGGTCGTGCCACGAGACCGCGCCGAGGTAGGCAGCCGAGAGCGTTGCGATGTCGACGCTCACGTCGGCGGGCCCATCGATGCGTTCGGCCCCGTCGCTGGCGATGCGACCAGGTTGCACAGTTCGCCTGGAACATCGGGTCGTGCACGGCGACCGTCACCGTTGCGGTCGTGCCGCCGTAGGTGCGTGCGCCGAGCGCCGCGTCGACATCGAGGATGCGAACCCACTGGTCGTCGATGCGTTGTTTCGTCTCGTACGCCCGAGCATCGTGCATGGCCCGCCGCACGGGCTCGTCGACCGGGCGCACGTCAGCTCGCCATGTGGTGACCAGGTCGATGCCGAGCACGAAGCGCCACAATTCGATCTCCACCGCTGGTGAGGTTCCCCATAGGTCACGGACCTTGCCGGCACCGGTCGGGTTGGTGGCGAAGCTCTCGTCCCAGTCGACGTCGTAGAACACGTACCCGTCGTCGTTCCCGTCGGCGCCGGCGTGCACGGCGATGAACGAGCCCTTGCCGTAGCGCGTGGCGGTCGGCTCGGCGGCCTCCTTCACGATCCACCGCCACATCCATTCCGGCCGGCTGATCGAGCCGACCCGCCATCTGGCGACGCGGTCGTAGAGGTCGGGGACCGCATCGAACACTTCGGTGTAGTCCAGCAGTCGCATCGAGCCCGCAATCGTTGGCGCCGTCCATGGCGCCGCGTTGCGGGTCGTCACTTCCACGGCAGCCGCGTCAGTGGCGAGACCGAAACCGAACCGCCGATAGATCGGTGTTTCGCTGGCGTGGAGCGTGGCGAGCACGTTGCCGCGCTCGCGAGACTCCGCAAGCAGACGGTGCATCAGTTCGGTGAGTACACCCTGGCGTGTATGCGTGGGAAGCACACCTACTCGTGTCACTCCGGCGGTGGGGACCCGAGCGCCGCCCGGCACCGTCGAGTCGAACCGGAAGGCTGCGACGTTGCCGACGCATCGTTCGCCGTCCCATGCGGCGAGCGCATCGCTGTCGTCCCACGAGGCGTGGGCTTTGGCAAAGTCGTCGTCGTTGACCGGTCCGCTCAACAGCGCATTGCGCAGCGTGTCGAGGACCGCTCTGCGCTCGTGTTCGGCTACCGGCCTGATGTCGAAGGTGCTCACGCGTCCACGCTCGCACACCGCTACCCCGCTGCTCGACCGGGTTTAGCCAGGAGGTGATGAGCGAGCCCACCACATGTGCGGGTCTGGCTCATCGCCGCAGCGATGGAAGTGTGACGTCAGACGGCGAGGAGGTCTCGAGCGCCGGTGTCGCTCGAGGGGTGGCGCAGCTTGCTCATTGCGCGTGCTTCGATCTGGCGGATGCGCTCGCGAGTGAGATTGAAGTGCTCGCCGACCTCTTCGAGGGTGCGCGGCTCGCCGCGGTCGAGGCCGAAGCGGAGCTTGAGGATTTCGCGCTCGCGCTCGTCGAGTGGCGCCAGCAGCCGGGAGATCTCGTCGGGCAGCAGCGCTGTGGCGGCCACCTCGAACGGCGACTCGGCCGAACGGTCTTCGACCACGTCGCCGAGTTCGGCGTCACCGTCCTCGCGCAATGGCTCCGACAGCGACAGGGGCTCGGCTGCAAACCTCAGTGCCTCGGTGACCTTGTCCTCGGGCATCTCGACTTCCTTGGCCAGCTCGGACAGCGTGGCGGGGCGGCCGAACTTGAGTTCGAGTCGTGAGCGAGCCTTCTGGAGGCGAGCCAGCGTGTCGCCGGCGTGGACCGGGAGTCGGATCGTGCGGCCCGTGTTTGCGATGCCGCGGGTGATCGCCTGGCGGATCCACCAGGTGGCATAGGTGGAGAACTTGAACCCCTTGCGCCAGTCGAACTTTTCGACGGCATGCATCAGGCCGAGGTTGCCCTCCTGGATGAGGTCGAGCAGTGGGAGCCCCGACGCCTGGTACTTCTTGGCAATCGACACCACGAGTCGCAGGTTCGATTGCACGAACTGGCGCTCGGCCTCCTCGCCTTTGCGAGCGGTGCGTCGCAGCTCGCGCTTCTTCGCGGCGGTCAAGTCGCCGCCGGCGTCGAGTGCGGCGATGGCCTCGTTGCCGGCCTCGATGGCCTTGGCCAGTCGTACCTCGTCGTCCTTGGTGAGCAGTGTGTACTGCCCGATGTCAGTGAGGTAGAGACGGACGAGGTCTTCGTCGTCACGGTCGACACGATCTTTGGCCACCTGGTGCTCCTACTGTGTTGCTTCGACGACGACGACGTCGGCCGGAGCCGGTGCCGTCGTGGAGGATTCGGCGTGCGAGGGTGTCGTATGACGGTGTCCGCAGAAGAAGTGCTTGACAATCGGCATGAGACTTGAGTCACGATACCGACGGCACTCGGTACGGCAACCACTTGTTCACAACCGCAACAGAGATATCGGAGTTGGAGATGAAGAGAGCCACAGAATCGTGATGGGTGATACGCCGGATTCGGGCGCAGATGCATCCGATCGGACCACAGTTGACGTTCCCGAGTCGAGCGTCGAACTCACGATGGTGACGATGACCTTCGACGCGACCGACGACGCCACGTTGCTCGCCGTGCTGTCGAACTACGTGGTGCTGACACGGATGCAGGACGGTTGCCGAAACGTCGATCTCTGCTCGAGTGTGACGCAATCCGGACGGCACCTCGTGGTGCAGAAGTGGGAGACGCCGGAGCACCAGCGTGCGCACTTCGATTCCGACGTGATGGTCGACATGGCCACGGCGTGTGTCGGGGTGCTGTCGAGCGCGCCCGCGATCGACCTGTGGGATCCCACCAGCGCACACGATCTCAGGTGAGAACTGCGTGAATCCCTGATCTTCGTGCGGGCACCTGGGAGCTGGCCGCAGATACAATTTCATGACTATGGCCAATCCCGTGTTCAACGAAAGCACCATCAAGGGTGCACAGCAGGCAGGGTGGGCTGCTCCCGCTGCCGGCACCCACACCTCCACCACTCCGCTGACCGACGGACCGGTGAGCGGCTGGCAGAAGTCGATGACGGTCAACGGCACGATCACTGCGTCGACCGTGTTGCTCGTGCTCCTGCTCGTTTCGGCATGGTTCGGCTGGCAAGCCGCCGCCGGTCCGGTCAACGTCGAAGGCCGCGAGACCTACCAGTTCCCGCCCATTGCCATGGTCGGCATCGTGGTTGGTTTCATCGCTGTCATCGCCGCCAACTTCAAGCCGAACCTCGCCAAGTTCCTCGGCCCGGTGTACGCCCTCGCCTACGGATTCGCAGTTGGCGCCATCTCCAAGGGCTACGAGACCTTCTACGACGGCATCGTGCTGCAGGCCGTCATGGGCACCGCCTCGGTGTTCGCCGTGATGCTGGTGCTCTATCGCACCCGGATCATCAAGGTCACCGACAAGTTCCGTCGCACGGTCATCTTCGCCACGATGGGCGTGATGGTGATGTACCTGGCGTCGTTCGTCATGAGCCTGTTCGGTGCCTCGTTGCCGTTCCTCAACGGCGACAACATGATGCTGAGTATCGGGTTCTCCGTGCTGGTGTGCGGCCTCGCCGCTGCCAACCTCGCCCTCGACTTCGATTTCATCGAGCGAGGCACCAACGCCGGCCTGCCGCAGGCATATGAGTGGGTTGCGGCGCTCGGACTGGTCGTCACCCTCGTGTGGCTGTACCTCGAACTGCTGCGACTGCTGTCGTACCTGCGCAACTGAGTGCCGGCAGTGCTCGCCCGACTGGCTGGTGCTGCGCGGTGAACTCCCATGAATCGAACGACGGCGGCAGCTTCATCGAAGCTGCCGCCGTCGGCGTTCTCGGTGCCGGGTTCGCCGCTGCGGTCGGCAATCCGCTGGGACTCGGTGTGCCGTTCGCGCTGGTCGGCGCCGCCAACGGGTTGATCGCCGGCTGGCGGGAGGTGTACGACTGGAAGTGCTCGACAGGGGCGGTCGCGTTCACGCTCGACTCGACCTGGGCGTTGCCGATGACCGCTGCGGGACTTGCTTCACAAGCGATCGGGGTGGTCCGTGGCCGGCCGGGATACGACTCGTCGCTCAGTCGTCGCTCCAACCGGATGGTGTACCGGCGGGGGTTCGTGCCGCGTCGTGGCTTCTTGATCACCGTTGGCAATGTCGTGCACGGTGCCGGTGACACCACTCACCCTCGACGGCGCCGTCTGGTGACCGACCACGAAGACGTCCATGTCTGGCAAGCTCGATGGTTCGGCCCGCTGTACCCGCTCCTGTACGGCGGATGGATGGTGGCTGGCGGTGTTGTCGGAGCGGCGTTGTGGGTGGTCCGCCGCCGCGATGCCACCCTCGCGGCCCCGTTCGCGAAGGTCGTCGAATCGTGTGCGTACTATCTGAACCCGTTCGAGTGGTGGGCTTACAGCCGCGACGACCACTGGCCGCCATCGGGCAAGGTTCGCGGTCTCGGCTGGCGCAAGCCGATCGTCCGCCCCCTCCGCCGCTCGACTTGAGCCCCGCCCCGCCCCGCCCCTTCACGTTTGCGTTGCAGTTTCGGTGACCCGGGCCACCGAAACTGCAACGCAAACGTGCGAGAAGCCTGCTCAGGAGGGGTTGGCGATGTCGGACCAGGCGAGGTCGTCGGCTGACCAGAGCCGGTTGAACGCCGCATCGGTGCCATCGTCGAAACCGAATCGGTTGCGATGGTTGTAGCGCCAGCGTTGCTGGTTGGTGTCGACGCCCATCCGGGCGAGGCGGCCAGCGCAGTACGTGTCCCAGGCAGCGTTCTCCGCCAGCGTCAGGTCGCGATCGGCGGGAGCGTCGGAGAAGTCCGTCCGCATTCGGTCGTGTGCCCGCAGGAGGATGCGCCCGAGCGATTCGGTGGCACCTTCGACGCTGAACGACATCGGGTGGCGACGATCCTCGAGCGCCCCACTCTCGGCGTACAGGGTGATCAGTGCGTCCGACGAAGCGCCGTCGACTTCCTCGTACACCTTGGCGAGTGGTGTGGTCTCGTCGACCACGACATGGATTGGATTGGCCAGCTCCAGCTGTGCCGCCAGGTCGGCCACGATCGCGGCGATCTCCCGCGCGTCGAACTTGACGAAGGTGAACTCCTCGGGTGACACGGTCACCTTCGCAGCGAACGGTGCGCGGGTGGCGCCGGGTGAGGTGGAGGCAGTCGAGGTCTCGGACATCGTTCGGCGCCGATCAGGCGTCGGCGCCGACTCGCTCGCGGTACCTGCGGACCGCCTCTTTGCGTTCCTCCAGCGCTTCGCTGTCCATCTGGGAGATCGTGTCGACCTCGTCGTCGGTGAAGCCGGCCAGTTCGCGGAACCTCCGAGCCAGGCTGAACGAACTGTCGGCGCTCTCGCCGCGTGCCCCACCGAAGCTGAACAGCTTGTCGACCACCTGCTGGAACTCGAGGGCCCGCGTGCGCCGTTCGGGATCGTTGGCGGTCACCCTGCGCAGCCAGTCGGAACCCATCTTCACGTGGGTGACCTCGTCGGCGAGCATCCAGTCCTCGCAGAACTCGAGGAAGGGGTCGCCGGCGATGTCGCCGAACTCCTTCATCTGGGTGAACACGTCGATGGCCAGGCCTTCGAGTGCCCGGTTGACACCGGCGAGTCGCAGAACCGGGTCGTTCGAGCAGGCCGCTTCGAAGAGCACGGTGTTCTCGACGAACTCGCCGAGTTCGGTTCCCATCCAGTCGGACAACTTGGCGCTGATCTCGACGTGGCGGGCCTCGTCCCAGGCCTGGCGAGCCATGTCGAGCTTGAGTTCGAACGGCACGGTGTCGTTGGTGCCGTCGCCCGTTGCGAAGTCGTGGGCGGTTCGACCGGCGCCTTCGAGCGCCTGGATCTCGCCGACCATGATCCCGTGCATCAAGCCGCGAGCGGCGTCGGACGCGTCGTGACGGTCGGGCGTGAGGCGCTTGGTGGCACCGCGGCTCTTCGCCGACGACTCCTTCACGTCGATCGCCGTGCGACCGTCTTTCATCCGCTCGGCCATGTTCGTCTGCACGAACCGCTCGTCGCGAGCAAGATCTTCTACCGGAAAGAACTGACGCATCAGGCGCCCCCTTCAGTGCTGGTGCTGTTGGACAGAGTAGTCGCGCCGCCGATGCTGTCGAGCCCGGTGATTCCGCCGGCTTCGACCATGATCGCTTCGAGCGCCGCCTGGTGGTCGGCTGCACGCCGGACGTGCTCGGGCGTGGTGATCAGCGATTGCAACAGCATCTCGCCGTCGCGCCAGTCGTCGAACTCGTCCTGGAGGATGAAGTTGATCGACCGGATCGTGGGTGCGTCGGTGATCTCGCTGGTGTTGTTGCGGTGGTAGGTGTACGCCGCGATGAAGCGAGGGATCAGCACCCGGTAGACCCCGACGAGCTTCTCGATCGTGAGCTCCGGTGCTTCGGGTTCGGTCATTGCTTCGATGAAGCGTTCCATCGCCTCGTTCGCTGGCACGGTGAGCCGTTCGGGCTTCATCTCGCGGAGTTCGGGAAGACGCTTGTGCCACAGGTCGGCGTGCCAGGCATGGTGGTAGCAATGCGTGCCGAGGCGCATCTTCACATCGAGTTCGGGCACGGTGGCGACCCAGCCGCCGAGCGCCTCGAACAGCTTCATCTCGGTCCACTTGTAGTTGCCGACGCGGCGAGCGGTGTCAGCAACGCTGAACGATCCGGGGATGTCTCGCCGGTCCCACGGGGCGAAAGGCGCCCGTACGGTCGACTCGGTCTGGGTCGTGTCGCTCATTCCCGCGACGCTAGTGAACTCGTGCGGTCGCTCTCCGACCCGAGCGAGCGATGAGCGAAACCCCAGCATCTGGTGGGCTCGCTCATCGCGTTGGGGGGTTGGTGTGCGCTCCTAGGTCGGACGGCCGGCGTGCCAGGCGGCTTCGGCGGCACCGAGGTCGGTGGCGGGTTCGCCGTTCGCGATGTACTCGAGCAGCATGTGGCGCCATGGGCCGGTGGCCTCGAGCTTGCCGAGGATCGCGCTCACGCCCCACACCACCCGGTCGAGGATGACGAAGCTCGGCGGCATGTTGAGCTGCTCGATCACGGGGCCGTGCGGGCCTTGCACATCGAAGATCTTGGCGATCGTGTCACGCATCCAGTCGCGGGTGAACGTGAACTCGTCGGTGAGGTACGGCGTGTACGGGCTCGAGACGTAGTCGTACACCAACGCCGGATCGAGGCCGTGGCCCTCGGCGAGGAACCCCGAACGCACCATCTCGCGGACCAGGAGGTCAGGATCACGATCGATGATGATCGCATCGATCGTGGGGCGCAGGGTCTCCCATTCGCCTGGTGACCAGCGCTTGACGAGGCCGTAGTCGAGAAAGCTCACGCTGCCGTCGTGGTGGAACTTGTAGTTGCCGGGATGCGGGTCGCCGTTGAAGATGCCGTTGCGCATGATCGCGCCCTGGGCGAACCGCCAGATGACCTCGCCGGCGCGCTGCTTGGTCTCGTACGACACCGACGTGCGGAACTGGTCGAAGGTCATCCCGTCGATCCATTCGGTGGTGAGCACGCGGCCGCTGCTCAGTTCGGGTACCAGTTTCGGGATGCGCACCCACGGGTGGCCCTGAAAGCGTGACTCGAATTCGGCGAGATTGCCAGCCTCGATCGAGTAGTCGAGTTCCTCGCGCATGCGCTCGCGCAACTCGTCGACGAGGCCCTTGGCATCGAGTCCCTTCAGCATCATCGAGGAGAACATCGCATACATCACCTCGGCTGCGTCGAGGTCGCTCTCGATTGCCTCGTGCACGCCGGGGTACTGCACCTTCACGGCCACGTCGCGCCCGTCGTGAGTGACAGCCCGATGGACCTGGCCGATCGACGCAGCGGCGACCGGCATGTCCTGCCAGTCGAGGAACAACTTCTCGGGCGGCTTGCCGAAATCGCCCTTCACGACGTTCGCAGCGAGCGTGGGTGCCATCGGAGCGGCGTCGGCTTGGAGCGTCGCAAGGGCCTCCTGGGCTTCGTCGGGCAATGCTTCGAAGATGAACGAGATCAGCTGGCCCGCCTTCATCAGCACGCCCTTCATCTCGCCGAGTTCCTTGGCCACGTCCTCAGCAGTGCGGATGGCGAACTGCTCGTCGAGTTGTGCTCGTCGCTCCTCGGCCGACCCGATGCCGCGCACCCGCGACACTGCGTAGCGGGCTGAGTTCCGCGCCGACAGTTTCCACACCCGTGCCGAACGATTGAAGCGGTTGGTGAGCGGCGACTCCTTGGCTTTCCGCGCCGCGGCAGCGAGGCCAGCGGCAAGCGCGACCACCGAGGCGAGACCGGCGACAGCCTTCTTCTGCATCACGCCCTCCGAGCGGTGGGATCGGCGGCGAGGACATGTTCCGGGATCGGCGCTCCGGTGGCCTCGTCGGTCCAGTAGGTACCTTCGGACAGGCGCTCGAGCGCCCGTTCGACCGCTGCGAGGTCACGCTCGATTGCATCGAGGTCGACCATCGGCGCGTCGTCGCGTTCGGCGTCGGCCACAGCGTTGCCGACGAGGTCGGCAGTGGTGGAAGGCGTGTCGGGGGCGTCGCTCACGGCGATGACGCTAGCCGTCGTGGCCGCCACGACGAGATCGAACCGTCCGGGCGCTCCGGGGATCAGGTCCTGGCTGATCCGCAGGCAATAGGGTCGGTGTCGTGGCGAGCGCTCCGCGACGGCGAACTCGGTGGGGAGACCTCCCGCTTGCAGTCGCGATGCTTGCCCCTTCGGCGGTGATCCTCGGGTTGTTCGTGTTGTATCCGCTGGGTCGAGCGGTGTGGCTCGGGCAGCAGCGCTGCGACAACTTCGGCAACAACTGCGTGTCGCAGGGATTTGGACAGTACCTCGACCTCTTCCGCAGCACGGAGTTTCAGAACGCGCTGTCGGTCACGTTGAAATTTGCGCTGATCACGGTGCCGGCCGGCGTGATTCTCGGTGTCGGGCTGGCAGTGCTCGCCGACAAGTACCTGCGCGGCATCGGCGCGTTTCGAGCGGTGTTCTCCTCCACGGTGGCCACCTCGGTGGCGGTGGCCAGCCTGATGTGGCTGTTCCTCCTGCAGCCGTCGGTGGGGGCCCTGGCGAACGTGGGCTGGTTCAACACGCTGTTCCCGTCGGTGAAGAGTCCCGGCTGGCTGCAAGACCCGGACACCGCCTTGTGGGCGGTGAGCGCGTCGAGCGTGTGGGCGAATCTGGGCTTCACGTTCATCCTGGTCACCGCTGGGCTGCAGTCGATCCCGCGCGATCTGCTCGAGGCAGCGGCGGTCGATGGGGCGGGAGGCGTGCGGCGCTTCTGGTCGATCACGGTGCCGATGCTCGGCCCGACGCTGTTGTTCGTGATGATCGTGTCGTCGACCCGAGCATTCCAGGCGTACGGCGAGATCGACCTCCTCACTGGTGGCGGCCCGCAGCCGACCAACCCCACCACCACGATTCCCTACTTCATCTACGGACAGAACTCACCGATCCGCAACGACGCCGGTCTGCAGGCCGGCGCTGCGGTGCTGCTGTTCCTGATGCTGCTGGTGCTGTCGGGGCTGCAGCTCGCGGGCATCGGTCGAAGGGTGCACTATGGCGATTGACCTCGACGAGGTTGCCGATGGCGCCCGGCCCGCGGCCGACCCCGGAGCAGATACCACCCGTCGGCGCGTGATGATGAGCTTCGACGAGCCGACCGGAGCGGGCCGCGTCGGCCGCTATGCACTGCTGTGCATCGTGACGTTCGTGGTGCTGTTCCCGATCTACACCACCGTGGTGGCGGCGTTGAAACCCGGTGACGAAGTGCTCGAGAACCCGCTCGTGCCCACCACGGTCACCTTCGATGTGCTCATCGATGCCTGGAACGAGGGCCGGCTCGGTCGCTATCTGTTCAACTCGTTCGTGGTGGCGCTGATCGTGACCGTCGCGCAGGTCGTCACCTCGGTGCTCGCCGCCTACGCATTCGCGATCCTCGAGTTCCCTGGCAAGCGGGTGGCGTTCCTCGTGTTCGTCGCCACGCTGCTCGTGCCACTCGAGGCCACACTCGTCGTCAATCTCGACACGGTCGACAACCTCGGCTGGCTCAACACCTATCAAGGTCTTCGCTGTGCCGTTCCTGGCCACAGCGTTCGGCATCTTCTTGTTGCGACAGGTGTTCCTCACCCTGCCGCGTGACCTGCGCGACGCTGCTGCCATCGACGGGGTCGGGCACCTCGGATTCCTGCGCCACGTGGCGGTGCCACTGGTTCGACCCACGATCGGGGCACTGGCGCTGTTCAGCTTCCTCGGCACCTGGAACCAATACCTGTGGCCGAACCTGGTGATCAACGAGGCCGACATGAACACCGTCCAGAGCGGCCTCCGGCTGCTGAGCAGGTCGAGCCTCACCGAGCCGAATCTGGTGATGGCGGGAACCGTCATTGCCGCCGTACCGATCTTCGTCGCCCTCTTCGTGTTTCAACGTCAACTCGTCCGTGGTCTCACTGCGGGCGCCGTGAAAGGATGATCTGATGCTCCCCTCCTCGCGCGTTCTCACCACTCGGCAGTCCGGTCGGCAGGCCGGTCGGGGGAACGGTCCTCGCACCCGGCGTGGCCCGTTGTTCCGCCTCGCCGCGATCGCCATCGTCGGCGGTTCGGTTGCCGCTGCGTGTTCGTCAGGAGACTCGGCACTGGAGATCGACAGCGGCGAGGCCGCAACCACCGATGCCCCCGATACGGGCGCGACGTCATCGCCCGACGACAGCGCAGCGCCCACCGACACCGCAGAGGCGTCCACCACCACCGTGGCACCGCTGGCGAACTTTCCCGACTGCCCGACCGATGCGCTCGACGCCGCTTCGGGGCCCGTCGAGATCACGTTCTGGCACGGAATGAACGACGTGCTCGAGGACTCGTTGATCGAGTTGACCGACGCCTACAACGCCAGCCAGGACCGCGTGGTGGTCACGCTGCAGAACCAGACCGGCTACGACGCGGCGATCGACAAGTTCATCCAGTCGAGTCCCGACAGTCGACCCGACATGATCCAGTTCCCCGAATACTCGCTGCAGACGTTCGCCCAGTCCGACACCCTGATCCCTGTCGGTGCGTGCATCGAGTCGAGCGGGTTCGACACGTCGGCGTTCCTCGATCGGGCGCTCGACGCCTACACCTTCGAGGGCGTCCAGTGGTCGATGCCGTTCAACGTGAGCAACCCGGTGCTCTACTACTTGCGCCCGAAGTTCGAGGCCGCGGGGCTCGACCCGGACGTGGCGCCGCTCACCCTGGAGGAGATGCGTTCCGTGTCGCAGCAGATCGTCGATTCCGACGCTGCCACGTACGGCTGGGTGCTCGATTCGGGGCCGAACTCGGGCGGCGGGTGGTTCCTCGAGCAGTGGTTCGCCCGTGCCGGTGAGCCCTATGCCGACAACGACAACGGCCGAAGTGCTCCGGCCACCGAGGTGCTGTTCGACAGTGCCGCCGGCGTCGAACTGATGACGTACGTCCAGGACATGCTCACCGACGGACTTGCTGTGTCGGTCGGGGACAACTCCTCCGGGCAGGACACGTACTTGAAGCTGATCGATCCCGCGGCCGACGGCGCAATGACGATCGGCACCAGTGCAGCGCTGGGCGGCGTGCTCGGCGCGATCGACGGCGGGTTGGCCCCTGGGCTGACGGGCGCCGATGTGGGCGTCGGGCCGATGCCGGGGCCGAGTCCGGACCCGGGCGTGAATCTCGGCGGTGCCTCGCTGTGGATCGTCGACGACAAGGGTGACGAGCAGGCTGCTGCGTCCTGGGACTACATCACGTATCTGATCACTGCCGAGGCGCAGTCGCAGTGGGCGTCGCAGACCGGGTACGTCCCGGTTCGTGAGGACGCGCTCGACATCGAGCCGTTGCTGACCACCTATGCGCAGGATCCCCGGTTCCGGGTGGCGTACGACCAGATGCTCGGCAACGTCGAGCCGGCGTCGTTGGCGCCGGTCCTCGGTCCGCAGCGCGAGGTGCGTGTGGCCACGGCCAATGCCACCGCAGCGATCTTCAACGGCGCCGACGTGGCCTCGTCGTTGACCGATGCCGCCGCCCAGGCCAATGCCCTGATCGCCAGCTACAACCAGCGCAACTGAAACCAGCGCAACTGACGTGACGATTGGTGTCAGACACCAATCGTCACGTCATCGACAGTGGTCGCGCCGGGACCGTTCCCCGTCGATTGTGGTGCGAGGGAGTGTCGCGGCGTTGGGGTTCCGGGTGGCCGATAGGGTCGCGGTCATGGCTACTGCTTTTCCCCCGTTCGATGGTTCCGCTCCCAAGACACAGGACTTCAAGCAAGCTCCGGAGATGGGTATCGACCCGTCGAAGCGGTACACCGCGAAGCTCGACACCACCCTCGGCGAGATCGTGATCGCGCTCGATGCGCTCAAGGCGCCGAAGACCGTCAACAACTTCGTGTTCCTGGCGCTTCACCACTACTACGACGGCGTGATCTTCCATCGAATCATCAACGGCTTCATGTGTCAGGGCGGCGACCCGACCGGCACCGGCCGCGGCGGCCCCGGTTACCGCTTCGAGGACGAACTGCCCAAGCCTCGTGAGTACCAGGTCGGTTCGGTCGCCATGGCCAATGCCGGCCCCAACACCAACGGCAGCCAGTTCTTCATCGTGTCGGGCCCGTCGGGCGTCGGCCTGCCGCCGTCCTACAGCCTGTTCGGCCAAGTGGTGAAGGGCCTCGACATCGTCGATCAGATGCAGAACGTGCCCACTGGTGGCGGCGACAAGCCGAAGACCGACGTGGTGATCAACTCCGTCGAGATCACCGTCGCCGACGACTGATCCCACGGTGTAACGATTGGTGTCTGACACCAATCGTTACGTGTACGTTCCGGGCGATGGCGTCCACCGCCCAGATCTCCAACGCTGAGGCGAGGCGCCTTGCGCTCGGCGCGCAGGGGTTCAGCGATCCTCGGCCGACCGGGCGTGTCGATCGTCGCCACCTGCGGCGCGCCGTCGATCGGATGGGGCTCATTCAGATCGACTCGGTCAACGTGCTGGTGCGCAGCCAGGAACTTCCACTGTTCGCACGGCTCGGACCGCACCCGCGGACGCTGATCGACGACGCGACGCGCCACGGCGACCTCTTCGAGTTCTGGGTGCACGAGGCGTGCCACGTGCCGATCGAGCTCTACCCCTTGCAGCGGTGGGCGATGCGCGGGCACGCTCGCTGGAAGTCGCTGCGCCAGTGGGCAGCGGCCAACGAGGAACTCGTGTCGGGCGTGCTCGACCGGGTGCGTACCGAGGGGCCGCTCGTGGCGAGCGATCTGGCGATGCGCGACCGGCCGAAGGGAACCTGGTGGGACTGGGACGACGGCAAGCGCGCACTCGAGCATCTGTTCCGCACCGGTGATGTCGCCGCTCGTCGCCGACCGAACGACTTTGCCCGGCTCTACGACCTCGCCGAGCGGGTGATCCCGGCCGACGTGCTCGCCCAACCCGGCCCACCAGCGGAGGTGGCCAAGAAGGAACTGCTCGTGCGCGCCGCCCGGCACCACGGTGTGGGCACGGCATCGGATCTCACCGACTACCACCGGCTGTCGCACACTCGAACCCTGCTCGCCGAACTCGTCGACGAAGGCCGGCTGCTCCCAGCGACGGTGGAGGGTTGGACGAAGCCGGCGTTCCTGCATCCTGATGTGACCCTGCCGAGGAAGGTGACGGCAAGAGCACTGCTGAGCCCGTTCGATCCCGTGGTGTGGAATCGCGATCGGATCGAGCGGTTGTTCGGCTTCCACTATCGCATCGAGATCTACGTGCCAGCGGCCAAGCGGCAGTACGGCTACTACGTGCTGCCGTTTCTCCTCGGCGACGAACTGGTCGCGCGGGTGGATCTGAAAGCCGACCGGCCGAATCGGCGTCTGTTGGTGCAGAGCGCGTTCGGTGAGCCCGGCATCGACGAGCGCGACGTTGCCGACGAACTGGCGGTCGAACTCACGTCGATGGCGCGCTGGCTCGGACTCGACGCTGGCATCCAGGTGGCGTCACGCGGCGATCTTGCGCTGGAGCTCCAGCGGTCGGTCCGGGTGCTCAGCTCGAGCAACCTCTGACCGTGAACTCGGCACCCTCGATCTCGGCGAAGGTGACGTCGTACTCCTCGGCATCGAGTGTCATCAGCGCCGTGCCAATCACTTGGCCACCCGGTGTGGCATCGATGGTGACATCCACGCCGGTGGACGGTGTGAACACGCCGGTGTAGACCGCGGGGTCCAGACCCTCTGCCACGACCGTGACGAGGTTGCCCTCGGGGTCGGATTCGCAGTCGATCGCGACCACCATCTCGGAGGTGCCACCTCCGAGCAGGACTTCGTCGTGCGAATCCGACGCGATGATCGCGTCGTTGTAGGCGCTGCCGGTTCCGCCCTCGGGGACCTCTGGGGCAGGGGCATCGGACCCGCAGGCGGCGATGGTTACCGCAAGTGCAATGGCGGCAACGGCGGTACCGATGCGGCGCTGGATGGACGACATGCTCGAACTCATGCCCCCGACGGTACCGGCCGAGCTCGGACACCGTCAGGGCCCATCGTCCCCCGTTTGCGTTGCGCTTCTGGTGACCCGGCTCACCAACAGCGCAACGCAAACGACGAGCTGGCGGTCAGCGCAGCGTTGGCGGTTGGGGGGATGAGGGTTGGGGTGGTGGCGCAATCCAGCGCAGCGTGCGGGTGACGAGGTCGCCGACAGGTTGCGCGGCAACTCGCTCTGACACCGGGAGCCACGGGAGGCGCAACGGCAACCGGGTCCAGGCGGGCATCAGGGCAACAGCGCCAGCAGCGATCATGGCGTAGGGGGGTCGTGCCGGCAGCGGCAGGGGTGGTCGCAGCAGGAGATAGCGGGCGGCATCTCGGGCCTCTGGGCTGCCGCGCAACTCGGGTCGATACGCAACGAGACGGTTGCGCAGACCTGCTTCGGTCACCGGTGGATCGTCGACGCCGAGTGCCCGCGCCACCACGGCAGCGTCGGCGACGTAGTGGTCGCGCTCGTCGCCCACCAGCGGCTGCTCGCCGTAGCGGTCGTGGGCTGCGAGGAAGCTGTCGAGTTCGGCGAGATGCACCCATTCGAGCAGGTGTGGGTCGTTGGCGGCATAGGGACGGCCATCGGCGGCCTCTCCGACCACGCGGCGGTGGACCCGGTGGACCCGATCGACCGCGCGTTGCGCCTCCGACGCCGGACCGAACGTGGTGGCGGCCAGGAAGTCGGCCGTGCGCTGCAGACGCCCCCACGGATCGTTGCGGTAGTCGGAGTGCTGCGCCACGCCGGCCATCGCGAGCGGATGCAGCGACTGGAACAACAACGCCCGCATGCCACCGATGAACATGGAGGCGTCCGCGTGTACTCGGCGGATCGGGGCGTCGGCGGCAAACCAACCCGGTTCGGTGGAGTCGAGCAGCTCGGCGCGCCGGGCCGGAGCGTCTGGACCGATCACACGTGTACGCACCTGATCGCCGAGCCATGTCCGCACGTCGGTTGCCATGGGGCCATCGTGTCACGGCCCGGTGAGTACCATCCGTGCGTGCCCGAAGAATCCTCGACGGACCCCCCAGTGCATGCAGCAGCAGCGACCGATGCCGCCGCCGAGCGCTTGTCGCCGCAACAGCAGCAGCCGTCCGAGCGGGCGATGCCGCGCTGGGTGATTCCGGCCATCGTGGTGTTCTGGACGGGGTACCTGCTCACGTTCACGGCCCGTTTCGTGTTCCATCGGCTGTCGGCGCTGCTCGTGATGCTCCTGGTGTCGGTGTTTCTGTCACTCGCCATCGAGCCGGGGGTGAACCGCTTGGCGGGACGCGGCTGGCCACGTGGCCGGTCCACGCTGATGATCCTGCTCGGTGTGCTCGGTGCCTTTCTGATCTTCGCTGGGGCGGTCGGCACCCTGGTCGGCACGCAGGTCGCCGACCTGCTGTCCGAATCCGACGCGTACATCACGGACACCGTCAATTTCGTCAACGACACATTCGGCACCAACGTCGACCCGCAGGACGTGATCGACGAGTTCAACGATCCCGACGGTCGCGTGCAGCAGTTCGTCACCTCGCAGAGTGACGAGGCCGTGCGGTTGTCGTTGGCAGCGGTGGGCGTCATCTTCCAAGCGCTCTCCGTGCTGCTGTTCACGTACTACCTGGTCGCCGATGGTCCGCGGATGCGGCGCGCGCTGTGTTCGCGCCTGACGCCGGCCCGGCAGGAACGGGTGCTGCAGGGCTGGGAACTCGCAATCACCAAGACCGGTGGCTACCTCTACTCGCGCGCCCTGCTGGCGTTGCTGTCGGCGTTCTTCCACTGGGTCGTGTTCCAGTCGATCGGTACGCCAGCGCCGGTCGCACTCGCGCTGTGGGTGGGTCTGGTCAGCCAATTCCTGCCGGTGGTCGGCACCTATCTCGCGGGCATCTTGCCGGTGCTGTTGACGCTGCTCGACTCGCCGCTGAAGGCGCTGATCGTGGTGATCTTCATCGTCGTGTACCAGCAGATCGAGAACTACGTGTTCTCGCCGCGCATCACGGCAAGAACGATGGAGTTGCACCCTGCGGTGGCATTCGGTGCTGCACTCGGAGGCGCGTCGCTGCTCGGCTTCGTCGGCGCCCTGCTGGCGCTTCCGGCCGCAGCGATGTTGCAGGCGTTGGCGAGTGAGTGGGGCAACCGCTACGACGTGATGGACAATCACCTCACGGCGGTGACCGACCCGCGCGGCGAGATCGCCCAACGCCCCGAACGCTCCACCGGGTCCGCCGGCGGCGGATCCGACGTGACCCGGTTCGACGGTCGTCTCGATCCGATCGCCATCGCCACGCGCAGCGATCTGGAGGAGTCGGTGCACCACGGTGCCGGCGCGGCGATCGATGCCGACGGTGCACTGATGGCATCGGTGGGTGATGCCGATCTCGTCGTGTACCCACGGTCGTGTCTCAAACCGATGCAGGCTCAAGCGATGGTGGACCTCGGCTTGGAGCTGCCGGAGGACTTGCTGGCCGTGGCGTGCGCCAGCCATGACGGCTCACCCATGCACCTCGACGCAGTGTCGCGGATCCTCGGCCGCTACGGACTGACGGCGGCCGACCTCGCCAACACCGCTGCGCGTCCGTATGGCGCTGCGGCGCGAGCGGCGGCTCGGATGGCTGGCATCGAGCCGTCACCGTTGCAACAGAACTGCTCGGGCAAGCACGCGGCGATGCTTGCGACCTGCGTGATCAACGGCTGGTCGACCACCAGCTACCTCGAACTCGAACACCCGCTGCAAGTGGCGATCACCGCATCCTTCGAGGCTCGAGGCGCCAGCGTGCACCACGTCGGCGTCGACGGTTGTGGCGCACCGACCCACGCGTTGTCCCTGCGAGATCTCGCCGCAGCATTCTCGATGTTGGCTTCGTCCGGTTCCGCGGTCGGTCGGGCGATGTCGGCCAACCCAGCGATGGTCGGCGGTCCTGACCGTGATGTGACCCTCTGGATGCAAGCACTGCCGACGTTGATGGCCAAGGAAGGCGCAGCCGGGGTGATGGCAGTCGGGCTCACCGACGGGAGAGCGGCAGCGTTCAAGATCGCCGACGGCTCCGACAGTGCCCGCCAAGCGGTGACGCCCCAGGCGCTGCGGGCGGTCGGGGTCGACATCGACTCGCTGGCGCCCGACACCGTGGCCCGTGTCCGCACGCCGCTGTTCGGTCACGGACACGAGGTCGGCGAGCTTCGTGCGCTGGACTGGACGCCATGCAGTTCCTGAGCCTCGATCGGTCGGCGTTCACCTACGGAGCGCCGATGCCGGTGGCACCACTCGTGCATCGGGTGATCGCCGAGAACCCGTCGAAGTTCACCTACCACGGCACCGGTACCTACATCGTCGGTGATCTCGGTGGTGACGTTGCGGTGATCGACCCCGGCCCCCGCCTCGACAACCACCGCGATGCGCTGGCTGCGGCACTCTCCGGGTGCACCGTTCGCTCCATCCTGGTCACTCACTGTCACGCTGACCATTCCCCGCTTGCGGCGTGGCTGGCGGCTGAGACCGGTGCGCCGACGGTTGCGTTCGGCCCGCACGGCGACGACACCTGGGACATCGGCGACGACCCACCCGAACTGCTTGCGGCCGAGGCGCTCGAACGGGCTGCTGAGGCACGAGCAGCAGCGGCGTCCGAGCCCGCGAGCGCCGTCGACCCCGATCCCGGAGACGAGCCGGTGGTCGAGGAATCGACCGATCGCGAGTTCGTTCCCGACATCGCCGTGGGAACCGGCGACGAGGTGGCACGCGGTTCCGGGTGGACCATGAGCGCGGTGCACACGCCCGGGCACACGTCGAATCACACGTGCTTCACCCTCGACGACGGCACCCACCGCACGATCTTCACCGGCGATCATGTGATGGGGTGGAGCACCACCGTGGTGTCGCCGCCCGACGGCGACATGGCGGCCTACCTCGAGTCGCTTCGCCTGGTTGCCGGACGCACCGACCAGGTGGCCATCCCCACGCATGGTCCGCCGATCCCCGACCCGGCGCAGTTCGTCACGCAACTCATCGAGCATCGGCTGCAGCGCGAAGCGCAGGTGCTGGCTGCGGTGCGCGCCGGCTTCGACACGATCGGCGCGATCGTCGAGCAGCTCTACGTGGACGTTCGTCGCGAGCTCCACAAGCCGGCGAGACGCAGCGTGTTGTCGCATCTCGTGAAGCTCGCCGACGACGGCGAAGTGGCTGTCGGTGGCTCTGCACTGCCTCGTCTCGACGCTACGTATCACCCGGTGTGAGGCGTTGGCGGTGCGGCTCGGATTGGCCTCCGCGCCACCGAGCGGCCACCATGCTCGAATGAAGCGCACCGTTGCACTCCTCGCCCTCGCGGCCGCGACCGCCCTCGCAGCATGCAGCACCGACGACGACGTCACGCCCGCCGCCAGCGATGCAGCGACCTCCGATGCCGCTTCGGAGACTGCGACGACACCGGGGGTGACGGTCCCATCCGAAACCACTGCCAGTCCAGAAGCCACCGCTGGCCCGGACACCACGACGGCGGCGCCCGAGACGGCGACGGTCGGCGACTGGACGGCGATCCCCGGTGGCGACGACTGCCAGTGCGCTGACGGCAGCGAATTCGAACTCTGGGAGCGGCCCGCCGACCCCACCAAGGTGGTGCTGTATCTCCAGGGTGGTGGTGCCTGCTTCAGTGCGGAGACCTGCGGACCCGACAACCCCACCTACACCCGCAACCTCGACCTCGGCGTGGCCCCCGACTTCGATGGCATCTTCGACGAGACGAACGCCGAGAATCCGCTTGCCGAACACTCGATCGTGTACGTGCCGTACTGCACCGGCGACGTCCATCTCGGCGACCGGACCACCGAGTACTCCGACACGGTCACGATCGAACACAACGGATTCCCCAACGCCATGAAGGGCCTCGAGACGGTGCTCGCGAACTATCCCGATGTGGAACAGCTCGTGGTTGCAGGCGCCAGCGCCGGGTCGATCCCGACGCCGTTGTTCGCCGGGCTCGCCGCCGACTCGCTTCCCGGCGTGGAGATCATCACCCTCGGCGACAGCTCGGCGGCATACCCGGATGCTCCGGCGCTCAACGCGACGATCGGTGGCCTGTGGGGCGTGCTCGAGAACGTGCCCGACTGGTCGGTGAACGACGGGATCACCGCAGAGGAGTGGAGTTTCCCCGGGCTCTACGTCAGCGCGGGCACCGAGCACCCGGAGATCACCTTCGCCCGATTCGACTACGCGTACGACGCAGTGCAGTCGAGTTTCGCCGCACTCGCGGGCATCGCCGCTGACGACCTGGTGACCTTCATCGATCAGACCGAGGCCGACATCGAGGCATCCGGCGTCGACGTGGCGTCGTACGTCGCGCCTGGGGACGATCACACGATCGTGCTCGGTGACGCCTTCTACGACATGGAGGTCGACGGCGTGCGGCTCGTCGACTGGTTCACTGCGCTCGTCGACGGCGACGTCCCCGCCGACGTCCGCTGCACCGAGTGTCGCTGACCTGTCGCTGCCGGCGGACGCTCAACCGCGAGCGATGAGTTTCCACGCGACCCGTTCGCGCGGAAACTCATCGCTCGCGAGTGTGATCGTTCGTGCCGCAACGAGGCCGATGATCAGCGGAAGCTGAAGGCGCCGTCGGTGATCGTGTACGGCAGTCCGAAGCCGAACGTGTCGCGAGCGAAGAACGAGAAGAGCACCACGCAGGCCCCGATCAGCGCGATGTTCTTCATGAACAGCGACAGCTCGTTCGTGCGAGCAGCTGGGTCTCGTTCCGCCCAGAACTTGTGCATGAGGAACGTGACCGGCAGCAGGGTGATGATCAACAGCAATGCGCCGAGGTCGCCCCAGATGCCGAACAGCACGGACACGCCGCCCACGATGAATGCCACCCCCGACACGATCACGCCGGGCCGGGCGGGGCCGACACCCTTGTCGGCGGCGTAGCGCGTCGAGCCTTCGAGGTCGATGAGCTGCCCGACTCCCGACGCGATGAAGAGCGACGCGAACAGGATCCGACCGATCAACCAGAGTTCGTCCATCGCACGGAGTTTGACACGCCGGGCGGCCGGATGCGGGACGCCGACGCTCAGATGCCGTCGGCAGCAGCCGCGCCCGCAGCGTCTTCTTCGACCGGAGCCTCGGTTGCGGCCCGAAGCCGGGCGAACACGTCGGGCGGCTCGCTCCATGGGTCGGCGAGGGTGCCGGCGTGCGCATCTCGAATGGTGGCCCACACCCGTTCGGGGGTGCACGGCAGGTCGATGTGGCGAACGCCGAGGTGGGCAAGCGCATCGATCACGGCATTCTGGACCGCAGGCGTGGCACCGATCGTGGCCGCCTCGCCGATGCCCTTCGCGCCGAGCGGATTCAGCGGTGTGGGCGTCTCGGTGGAGTGCACCTCGAACGACGGCAGTTCTGCCGCCGAAGCGATGCCGTAGTCGGCCAGGTTCGACGTGATCGGGTTGCCGTCGCCGTCGAAACGGACCTCCTCGAACAGGGCCTGGCCCACCCCAGCGGCGATGCCCCCGTGCTGCTGTCCTTCCACGAGCAGCGGAGCGAGCACCGTGCCGCAGTCGTCGACGGCCACGTGGCGCACGAGCCGCACCTTGCCGGTGTCGGTGTCGACCTCGACCACGGCGATGTGCGCGCCGAACGGAAACGTGGCGCCCTCCTGATGGAAATCGAACTCGCCGTCGAGCTGTTCGCCGAGCGCCGCTGCCCGAGTGGCGAGGTCGCCCCAGCTCAGCGCCTGCGCCGGCACGCCCGCCACCCCGATGGTGCCGCTGCCGGTGTCGACCACGATGTCGGCCACGTCGGCTTCGAGCAGCCGGGCCGCCAGCTGCTTGGCCTTGCCCACGAGTGCCTCGGTGGCGCCGCGCACGGCCGAGCCACCGAGCTGCAGCGAACGCGATCCGCCGGTGCCGCCGCCGGTGCGCACGCGGTCGGTGTCGCCGTCGACCAGTGTGATCTGGTCGACGGCAATGCCGGTCTGGTCGGCCACCAACATGGCGTAGGCGGTCTGGTGTCCCTGCCCGTGCGACTGGGTGCCGGCGTAGATCGTGGCCGTGCCGTCGGCGTGCACTTCGAGCGCCCCGAATTCGTCAGCGCCTCCGCCGGCGGTGATCTCCACGTATGACGCCACACCGATGCCGAGCTGCACCGTGTCGCCTGCCTTGCGCCGACGGGCCTGTTCGACGCGCAGCTCGGTGTAGCCGGCTTCGGCGGCGGCCCGGTCGAGCGGGAATGTGTAGCGACCCGAGTCGTAGGTGTTGCCCGTGAGCGTGCGGAAGGGAAACACGTCGTCGCCGAGGAAGTTTCGGCGGCGGATGTCGATCGGGTCGATGCCCAACTCGAGCGCCGCCTGGTCGACCAGCCGCTCCAGCAGGGCCGTGGCCTCGGGGCGGCCGGCGCCGCGGTACGCGCCCATCGGCGTGGTGTTGGTGACCGCGACCGCCACGTCGAACTCGATGGCCGGGAACGCGTAGGTGCCCTGGGCCATGCGACGCGTGCCGCCGGGAAGGAACGCGCCGACGCTCGGGTAGGCGCCCGCGTCGCCGACGAGGCGAACGCGTAGTCCCGTGAAGTCACCGTCGCTGGTGCAGCCCAACTCCGCGTACTGCACCTGACCGCGGCTGTGGGGGAGCGCTTTCATGTCGTCGCTGCGCGGCGGCACCCACACCACTGGTCGGCCGGTGCGGCGAGCCGCTGCCCCGACAACGGTGTACTCGGCGTGGATGCCGGCCTTGCCGCCGAAGCCCCCGCCCACCTGTGGGGTGATGACACGGATCTCGCTCTGGTCCATCGACAAGGCGTTCGCGAGCTGTGCGTGCAGTCCGTGAGGCATCTGGGTGGAGGCCCAGAACGTCATCCGGCCGTCGTCGTCGATCTCGGCAGCGCAGCAGTCGGGCTCCATCGGCACCACCGCCATGCGCTGGTTGACGTATCGGCCACGCACCACCCGATCGGCGGCATCCACGTCGGCGCGGTGCTTGTCGACGATCACCAGCGCCTGGTTGTCGCCGTGCTCGGCGAAGATCGCGCCCGCCTCGGCGGCCAACGCAGCTTCGGCATCGGTGTACGCAGGGAGCGGTTCGATGTCGGCCCACACCATCTCGGCGGCGTCCTCGCCCTGTTCGAAGGTCTCGGCGAGGACGACGGCGATCGGTTCGCCGACGAATCGCACTCGTCCGTCGGCCAGTGGCGGTCGAGCGAAGTCAGGGTGCACCGTGGCAAACCCATGGTGCGGCGCCACGCCGAGTTCGGCGGCGGTGAGGATCTCGACCACGCCGGGCATCGCCGCCGCGTCGTCGGTGTGGATCGCCTCGATCGTGCCGTGCGCCACATCGGAACGCACGAACACGGCGTGCAACTTGCCTGGCAATGCCAGGTCGGCCAGGTACTTGCGGCTGCCGGTGAGCAGACCCGGGTCCTCCGTGCGAAGGACACGGGTCCCGAGGATCGATCCGGGGCGGGCAACGGATGCGGTGTCGGTCACCGGATCGAACCTAGCGGTGTCGGCTCGGCGGTGCAGTTGCGGAACCCGAAGTGCCAGACTCTCTCGATCCATGAGCGTCGAGGAAGCAGCAGATACGCGCACCCGGCTGGCGTCCACGCTCCGCAACGCCGGGCTTCGCAGGCTCTACGGCGCCGAGGTCGTCTCGGGGGCGGGCGACGGGATCTTCTGGGTTGCGCTCGTGGTGTTCTTGTCCGACCAGCCGAGGTTCGGGCTCTGGCTGACGCTGGCCGTGGTGGCTCGTCTCGGGCCGCGCGCGGTGCTCAGTCTGCCAGCAGGCTCACTCGTCGACCGCAGCAGACTTCGGGAGTTGATCGTGTCGATCGAGGCCGGCCGCGCCGCGATCATGGCGGGGCTGGCCGTCGTGGTCGCGCTCGACGGTCCGCCTGCCGTGGTGATCGGGCTCGTGGTGGTGTCCTACACCGTTGCGGCGCCGACGAGGCCGGCGTTGTCGAAGATCATCCCGACCATTGCGGGCGAGCGCCACCTCGCCGGGGCGAACGCCGTTCTGAGCACCGTGCGCCAGATCATGACGTTCGTCGGACCGCTGCTCGGCGTTGCTGTCGCGGCGTGGTCATCCACAGCCGGATTCGCGGTGAACGCCGCGACCTTTGCCGTGTCCGGTGTCATCCTTGCCACGGTCCGCGGGATCCCCGATCGATCCCAGCGGCCACGTTCGAGCCGACAGGGATCGTCATCCTTGAACCCGGTTGCTGCGTCGATCGACGGCATCCGAGCCGTCCGGTCGGTCAGCGCCTTGACCCCCCTCGTTGCCCTGATCGCAACGATGTCCTTCGTTCGCGGCTCCGAGATGGTGCTGCACGTCTATCTCGTGCGCGATCAGATCGGCGACGACGTCGCCCGGGTGGGTCTGCTGAGCGGCGCCGTGGGTTTCGGCGCGCTGGTGGCGATGCCGATCGCATCGCGAGCTGCCAACTCGATCAGCCCGGTGCGGCCGATCGTGTTGTCGTTGGTGGCAACGGCAGTGCCGACGGCGTTGCTTGCCGCAGTCGGCACCACGGTCTCGGCGAGTGCCCTGCTCGTGTTCGTCGGCGTCGGGATGGTGGTCTTCGAGGTGGTCATCGTGGTGATGGTGCAGCGGATCACATCGCCGAGTGCGCTGGGGCGCGTGTTCGGGGCGATCAACGGCGCGTCGAACACCGGCAAGTTGGCTGGAGCGTTGGTGGCACCGGCGCTGCTCGCCCTGCTCGGTGTCGAGGGCGCGTTGATCGCCGTCGGCGTTGCCGTGTTCGTCGTCGGGGCTGCTGCCGCGTGGCCTCTCGTCTCGATCGGCAGGGTGGCGGCAGCGCGCCAACGCGAGTTGGCGCCAACCGTCGAGGTGCTCCGTGGACTTGCGATCTTCGATGGGGCGTCGAGCTACTCGCTGGAACGAATCGCCGGCGAGGTGGTCGAGCGTCACGTTCCTGCTGACACCGTCGTGATCGCCGAGGGTGAACCGGCCGACAACGTGTACGTGTCCCGGTCGGGTGCGCTCGTTGCCACCCGCGATGGCACCGCGGTGGGGGTGATCGGTGGGGACGACTGGTTCGGCGAGATCGGCCTGGTCGAAGAGCGACCGCGCACGGCAACCGTGACCACGACGGAGCCGACCACCGTCTGGCAGATTCCGGGCGAGGTGTTCCTCGACGCTCTCGACGAGGCCGGGGTCGCGCCGTCGGCGCTCGTCGACGCCATCGCCGAACGCCTCGCCGCCCACCGTTGAGGTGAACGCATCGTCGCTGTACGACCTGGCGGTCAGCCGACGGCGGCGGCGCCGAGTGCTTCGATGACTGGCTGTGCGAGCGCTCGCCCGTAGCGGTACGCACCGCTCGACCAGACCGGACAGTCGTCGGTGACGCCGGCAACGGCCTCGCCGCTCACTGGGCAGAAATGGATCCCGTCGGGTGCCCGCACGACGTTGACCGGGAGTCCGTCGGAGTTGTAGCCGCCCTCGCAGGGTTCGGACGACAAGCACGGCAGCGTGATCGTGTACTCGTCGCCGGAGAGCACGGCGGCGCCGGCATCGGCGAACCACACGCCGTCGTGGCGGGCAGCCACGGCGCGGTAGACATCGTTGATGCGGCCGACCGCTTGAGGCGTGGGCCCGGAGAGCGGGGCGCTCGCGAACACCACGTGGGTCCCGATCGGAGCGAAGGTCGCGATGACCGCGGATGCATCAACGGCGTAGCGCTCGGCGATGGCCGGGCCGGTCACTGGCACGCCGTCGGTGCCGTGCATGCATGGCGTGAAGTTGTTGCCACTGAACTCGATGACGACGATGCCCGGTGCCAGTGATGCTGCGTCGTCCGCCATGGCAGCGAGCCAGTCGCAGATCGCCGTGCCGCCGAAGGTGCGGGTGTACACCTCGACGTCGGGTCGGTCGGCGAAGCTGTCGGCGAACGCGTGGCGTGCCTCCCATCCGAGCGAGTCGCCGTAGAGCACGACGGCCGGTCGGGTCAGTGGCCCGATCGGGTCGGGTGCCGGCTTCGAGACTGCGGCGATGTTCTCGACCTCGGGGTCGGCTGGCAACGGGCGAATCGTGGATGCCGGTGCATCCGTCGTGGTCGTCGATGTGCTGGGTGCGACGGATGCGCTGGGCGTGACGGATGTGCTGGGCGCCGAAGTGGGCGCAACGGATGTGGTGGTCGGCGTGGCCGCCGTGGTGACCGGTGGGATCATCGCTCCCGGTCCAGCAATCGCAGGTCCGGCTGAAGCGCCGCCGCTGGCGTACAGCAGGCCGAGCATCAGCAGGACGATTGCGGCGGCGGAGGCCCAACCTGCCAGACGACGACGGATGTGCTCGGACGGATTCACACCATCAGCGTCTGCCGAATCGGCGAACGCGACCATCACAACGCGCACACATGGACTGTGCGCTCGGCGACACACGCTCGTTTGGTCTGCCCGGTCCGACAACGGCGCACACCCTGCTCCGGTCCCGCTACGGTCGTGACGATGGGGGACCTCTCGTCGTCGCCATCGTCGCCATCGCCGGCGCTGGACTGGCGACAACTCAGCTCGATGGCAGGGCTCGACGAGCGCGAACTCCGTTCGGCGTGCCGCCGTCGGCGGTACTCGCGCAACGAGGTGATCTTCCACGAGGGGGACCCTGCGGGCGCGCTGCATCTGATCGACAGCGGCCACGTGGCGATCCGACTGACGGCGCCGCTGGGCGATGTCACGATCGTTGATGTCCTCCAGCAGGGCGACTGTTTCGGTGAGCGAGCGCTCGTGCATGGTGACGGCGAACGGTCGGCGGCAGCGGTCGCGATGACCAAGGTCGAGACGCTCTTGCTCGACCCGGCGAGCTTCGACGGCTTGAGCGACGGTCGGTTCGAGATGAGTCGTTTCCTGACCCTGGTGCTGAGCGAGCGGCTCGCGGCGACGACCCGGCAGTTGCTGGAGGCCCGCTACACGCCCGCTGAGGAACGGCTCCACCGCTGCCTGCGGCGCCTCGCCGAGCAGTTCGGTGCCTTCGACGGCAACCCGATCCCGCTCACGCAGTCCGACATCGCGTCGATGACCGGCGTGACGAGATCCACGGCGAATCGCCTGCTGCGGCAGGCCGAACGTGATGGGGTGATCGCCACGGGTCGCGGGCGGATCCGCATCGTCGACGCCGAGGCGCTGCGTCGTGGAGCCGGCCCCGGCGCGTTCTGGTGATGGTGCGGGCGCCCAGCGTGCGGAGACGTTGGCGAGCCGGCCAGATGGGCGCGTGCTGACGGTGGGGCCGTCTGGGGACCCGTTGGCACCGCTCGCCCCCGGGGTTGCGGGCGTCGACGGTGTGCTGGCTACTGTCGGCTCGTGTGCATCGGGGGTGCGCCGGCGATGTCGACCGGACACGAGGGGCAAGGGGACTGGGTGACAGCGAAGGCCGACTTGATCGAAAGCTTGGCGTCACGAGCGCGGGCGCTCACGTTGGCCGATGGCGACGTGCTGGTCGAGCAGGGCGACGCGGCCGACAAGGTGTACTTCATCGAAGCGGGTCGCGTCGCCGCGTCGAAGGCGACGCCGCAGGGCGACGTGGTCGTCGGCACCGTCGGGGTCGGTCAGTTCATTGGTGAGGTGACGGTGGTTGCTGGTGGACTGCGGACAGCAACACTGACGGCTCTCGGCAAGGTCGAGGTGCTCGAGATCGATCGGGCCGACTTCGAGGACTGGCTGAATGCTCACCCGGAGATGGCCGACCGAGTGTCGGACGAAGCACGCGAGCGCGTCGATCGCACGAACGTGGCCACGATGGTCGCCGAGTTGATGGGCAGCACGGATCACGCCGTGGTGCAGCAGGTGGTCGATCGGGTGGGTTGGCGACACCTCGAGGCCGGTGAGGTGCTGTTCCGTCAGGGAGATGTGGCCGACGCTGCGTACTTCGTGGTCGGTGGCCGGGTCTCGGTGGTGATGGTCGACGACGATGGCAGCGACGCCGGTGAGGAGCGACTCGTTGCCGAGCTCGGACGCGGCGAGGTGGTCGGCGAGCTCGGCCTGCTCGACCGGGCGCCGCGATCTGCCACGGTGAGAGCGGTTCGCGACACCACGCTGGCGTCGCTCTCGACCGCCACCTTCGAAGAACTCGTGGTCACGTACCCGTCGATGATGCTCAACGTCACCCGGCGGATCCTGAGCCGGCTGCGCAGCCCGACGCGACGCCAATTCGACCGGGCCTCGTCGCTGACCGTTGCGGTCACCGCCCCCGTCGATGCAGAGGCCTTCGTCGCCGCGATGGTGGCCGAGATCGCACGATTCGGCACCGCCAAGCACCTTTCGAGCGATCGTGTCGACCGAGTGCTGAACCGCACGGACATCTCCCAGGCGTCAACCGACAACGTCGGGGTGCCGCGCCTCGCTGAGTTCATGCACGAGGCCGACGTCGGCAACGACCACGTCGTGCTGCAGACCGACCGGGAGGTCACTCCCTGGACGCGCCGAGCGCTGCGTCAGGCCGACCGCGTGGTGGTCGTGTGTTCTCCGAACCCCGACACTGCCGAGCGGGCGCTGATCTCGGAGATCATCGAAACGATCGGCGACGCGGGCCACGTTGCTCGGATGCTCGCTGTGCTCCACCCGAGCGCTGCCGAGCGACCGCGTCACACGGCGGCACTGCTCGAGCTGACCGGCGCCGATCACGTGGTCCACGTACGAAGTGGCCGAACGAGTGATGTCGAGCGTCTTGCCCGTCTGGCGAGTGGGCACGGCTATGGGCTGGTGCTCAGCGGCGGTGGTGCCCGTGGGTTCGCGCACCTCGGCGTCCTGCAGGCGCTCGACGAACAGGGTGTTCCGGTCGATCATGTCGCAGGGTGTTCGATGGGCTCCGCGATCGCGGCGGCGATCGCGCTCGATCTGCACGGCGAGGAGCTGCTGGCGCTTGCCGAGCAACAGTTCCACAAGCTGCTCGACTACACACTGCCGGTGGTGTCGATCGTGAAGGGTCAGCGCATCATGGCCAACATCGATGCAACGCTCGGCGGGTGGGACATCGAGGATCTGTGGCTGCCGTTCTATTGCGTGTCGACGAATCTGACGAAGTCACGCCTGGAAGTGCACCGGCGGGGCAGCACGGCAGTCGCCGTGCGTGCCAGCGTGGCGATTCCGGGAGTGTTGCCGCCGGTGCCGCACGACGGTGATCTGCTCGTCGACGGCGGCGTGTTGAACAACATGCCGTTCGAGGCGATGCGCGACGACAGCACGATCGGCACGGTCATCGCCGTCGACGTCGCGCCGGATCTGGGGCCGCGGCGCGGGCAGACTTCGGGCTGTCGGTGTCGGGGTTCAAGGCGCTCGGTGCGTCGCTCGGACGTTCGACGTCGATGTACCCGAGCATGACCACGGTGCTGTTGCGAAGCATGCTCACCGGTGCAGTGCGAAATCAGAAGGCGTCGATGGCCGACGGCTCGATCGACCTGCTCGTCGCGATGCATCTGCCGGGCATCGGTTTGCTCGACTTCGAGCGGTCCCGCGAGGTCACCGAAGCCGGCTACGAAGCGTCCGTGGACATCGTGACCGAGTGGGCAGCCGCCCGAACCGACCTCCGCAAGCAGAACCAGGAGTGACCTGATGCTGTTGTTGACCTTTCGTGACCTCGTGTACCGCAAGACGCGGTTCATCGTGGTCACCGTGCTCGGCGCTGTGGTGTTCGCGCTCCTGTTCGTCATGACCGGGCTCGTCAACCAGTTCAACCTCGAGCCGGCGGAGGCCGTCGAGCAGTTCGGTGCTGCGCAGTGGGTGCTGCCCGAGGGGGTGTCGGCGCCGTTCACGTCGGTGTCGGTGATGCCCGCTGCTGCCTTCGACGCCGTGGATGCCGAGACGAAGTCACCGGTGGTCATCACTCGTTCGAGCGTGTCCGACGGCGGGCCGCCTGCAGAGGTGGTGCTGGTCGGTTTCGAGCCGGGAGGTCTCGGCGCACCGCAGGTCGTCGAAGGGAACGCGCCGCAGGCCGAGGGTGAGGTTGCGCTCGACCGCACGCTCGACATCGGAGTCGGCACCGACATCACGGTGTCGGGAGCGCCGTTCACGGTGGTTGGACTCACCGAGAAGACCACCGTCCTGGCCGGCATTCCCTTTGCGTACCTGGTGCTGCCTGACGCGCAAGTGCTGGCGTTCACGTCGACCGATGTGATCAGCTCGGTGGTCGTCGCCGGCGACGTCGGCCCGCTCCCGCCGGGGCTCGCCTCGCTGTCGTCCGACGACGTGGTCGCCCAGACGTTGCAGCCGCTCGAGGGAGCGATCGCATCGATCGACCTGGTGCGGGCGTTGCTCTGGATCGTGGCGGCCATCATCGTCGGAGCGGTCGTGTACCTGTCGGCGCTCGACCGACAACGCGACTTTGCCGTGCTCAAGGCGGTCGGCTCGTCGAACGCATCGTTGCTCGGCAGCCTGGCGTTGCAGGCCGTGATGATCGCCCTCGGTGCGGTTGCGATCGCAGCGATCATTCAAGTGTTCCTCGCCCCGCGGTTCCCCCTGCCGGTCACGGTGCCCACGAGCGCCTTCTGGCAGTTGCCGCTGATGGCGGTGGTGATGGCACTCGCCGCCGGAGCGATCGGTATGCGAAAGGTGCTCAGATCCGATCCGTCGCAGGCATTCTCGGGGGCAGGCGCATGACGACTGGACCACTCACCATCAGCGACCTCGTCGTCGAGTTCGTGCACGACGGCTACGCCATCAGGCCGCTCGACGGGCTGTCGTTCGAGGCCAGAGCGGGTGAACTGGTCGTGCTGCTCGGCCCGTCAGGCTGTGGCAAGACCACGTTGCTGTCGTGCCTCGGCGGCATCCTCACGCCGACGTCAGGAACGATCCGCCTCGGTGATGTCGACGTCACGGCCATGAAGGGCAAGCAACTCGACGCCTACCGACGTGATGAGGTCGGCTTCGTGTTCCAGGCGTTCAATCTGATTCCGTCGTTGACGGCGAGGGAGAACATCGCCGTGCCGCTCACCCTCACCGGGCACGGCCGCAAAGAGTCGTTCGCCCGGGCGGATGAACTGCTCGAACAGGTCGGCCTCACGGAACGGGCCAACCACTTGCCGAGCAAGTTGTCGGGAGGCCAGATGCAGCGCGTCGCCGTTGCTCGAGGGCTCGGCCACAACCCGCCGCTGCTGCTCGCGGACGAGCCGACCGCCAACCTCGATCACATCCAGGCCGAAGCGATCATCCGGTTGCTGCAGAGCCTCCGTGACGATGGCCGAATGATCGTGGTGTCGACGCACGACTCCCGGCTGGTGCCGATCGCCGACCGAATCGTGCAGATGGTGCCTGAAGGGAGCCACGAGGAGGTCGAGACCCATCAGCTCACGCTCATCGCCGGTGACTCCGTGTTCGAACAGGGCGACGATGCCGACCTGGTCTACGTCATCGATTCGGGCCAGGTGGACGTGATCCGGGTCTTGGCCGATGGTGGCGAGGAACTCCTCACCACGCTCGGCGCCGGTCAGTACTTCGGAGAGCTCGGCCCATTCCTCGGATTCCCGCGTTCGGCGTCGGTCCGAGCCACCACCGACCTGGTGCTCACCGTGTACAGCCCTCGAGTGTTCCGAGAACGGGTGCTGCACAAGCACTGAGGGCGCGCGTCGCGCTGCGACGATGATCGAGATGCCGAACCCCCCTGACCCCCGTCTCGTTGTGGTCGAGCTGATCGACCTCAGCGACGCCGTTGGGGGGTGTGGCTCAGGGGGCGACTCCGTGGTCGGCGAGGAACTCGAGGGTGCGGCCGAGAGCGATCGCCGCTGAGCGGGGGTCGTGTGACTCGCGGACATCGCAGCTGAAGCCGTGCTCGGCGCCCGGGTACACGTGCACCTGCACATCGGGGTGTGCCGCAGCGATCGCCTCGACCTGTTCGAGGGGGATGCCGTGGTCGAGTTCGCCGAAGTGCAGCATGGTGGGCGTTTTCGGCTCACGGCCGATCATCGAGTGGACCTGCCCGCCGTAGTAGCCGACCGAGGCGGCGATCGGCAGCTCGCAGGCGGAGATCCAGGCAAGACTGCCGCCGAAGCAGTACCCCACGACGGCGACCGGACCGGTGGCGGCAACGTGGTCGACAGCGGCGGCCACATCGAGCATCGCCGGATCGAAGGCGATCTGCATTGCCAGTTCGATGCCTCGGGCCCGACCGGAGTCGTCGTAGCCGAGCTCGACCCCTCGTTCGCCCCGATCGAACAACGCCGGAGCGATGGCGCGGTAGCCGAACGAGGCGTACCGGTCGACGACCGATCGGATGTGGGCATTGACCCCGAAGATCTCCTGCACGATCACGACCGACGCCGGTGCACCGGCGGGGTGGACTTCGTAGGCGTCGAGTTCGTGTCCGTCGCTGGCGGTGAGGCGAGTCATCTCACGACGGTAGGCGACGCCTCACGCTGTGGCGATCACCGGCGAACCGTGATGTGCCACGAGCAGCCACTGGTCGCCCCGGCGCACGTACACGTTGGTGGCGGCCACCGTGCCGGTGCCGCCTGCGTCGACCAGGTTCTCGTCGAGGGTCACCCAGGCCGTATCGCCGTTCACGGCCACGGCCTCGTTGGTGAGGATGAACTGATTGCGACCCGGGCCGGTGAGAATCCGCCGCCACGATTCCTCGACCTGCGGCCAGGTGCGAAGGATCGGCCAACCGGGATGGATGCAGACCACCGCGTCGCTGTGTTCCCACACGGCCCGCATCGCGTCGAGGTCGCGTGACTCGTGCGCATCGTAGAACGCTTGATTGGCGGCACGGACCGCAGCGATCACCGGCTCCATCGCTCCGACCGTACTCACCACAGACCCACCCCGACCCCACCGCTGCCCACTCGATCTGCGCCGAATGCGTCCCATCACTCGATCTGCGCCCAATGGGTCCCGGTTTCCGGGACGCCGGCGGCGCAGATCGGAACAGCAGTCGGTCGATTGGGCGACGCCGACTGCTGTGACCGATGGCTCGTCATGCTGCCGCGACACATTCGTCATCAATCCGTAACATTGGGAACTCACGAACCACCAGGCCGGTGCAGATCTCTGCGCCGCCATGCCGGCGGGCCGACCACGGCCCCAGCTGCCAAGGAGCGTCATGACCCCCCTCACCCCCAACTCCAGCGTTGCCATGTCCGGACACCGTCGTCGTCTCGTTCGGCGCGTTGCGGTCGTCACGACTGCGGTGCTCCTGATCGGCGGCACGCCACTGGTTGCCGTCGCCCTGAATGGCGACGATGGCACCGAACTCGAGGCGGACGGTGCAAGCGTCGTCTCGACGTTCGACCAATTTGCCGTCCCATCCGGTGATCGATCGCTCGCTGACGGCCCCGGCTTGTTCCCGGCCTGGAGTGTGCCGCAAGCCCGCATCGATCTCGAACCGGCATCGCCAGTGGACCCCGCGCCCGCACCCGCACCCGCACCCGAACCCGAACGGAGCGTCGCTGCAGCGGCGGCTGCCGAGGAGCAGGCACTGGCCGACACCCTTGCGGTGCTGGCCGACACCTATACGTGGGACGAAACGGGCCAGCGCGTCACCGAGCTGCAAGAGGCCGTGGGTCTCGTGGCAGATGGCCGATACGACGACGCGACCCTCGGCGCACACCGCGCTGCGCTCGAGCTCGTCGGGCTCCCGATCGACGGGTTGCCGCTCGCCCCGGCTCCGGTGGTGCCCTCAGGGACAAGCGTGGACGGATGGGCGGCGTTGCGCGCCTGCGAATCGGGGGGCGACTACACGGTCACCAACCCGTCCGGGAAGTACCGCGGCGCATACCAGTTCGATCGTTCCACCTGGGATTCGGTTGCCCAGCGACATGATCCGGCCCTCGTCGGCCTCGATCCCGCTGCTGCGGCGCCCGCCGAACAGGACGCGATGGCGCACGCGCTCTACAGCGAGCGCGGTGCTGCTCCCTGGCCGTCCTGCGGCCGTCACCTCTGATCGGTCGTCGCTGACGTACACCTGGGGTGCAGCTAGCGTCGGCATCACCGGGACGGACCGCATGACGATCGACGACAGCAGCATCGAGAACGGCTCCATCGCCGACAACACGGCGATGAGCGCGGCGATCGCCGCGGCCGGATCCGTCCGCACCCGGACCTCGCCGAACCCTTGGGTGGGCGCCGCAGTGGTTGCAACCACCGGCGATCTCGTCGCTGTGGGCGCCACCGAGCCGCCCGGCGGCCGGCACGCCGAGATCGTCGCCCTGCACCACGCTGGCGCCCGCGCCGAGGGTGCGACGCTGTACTCCACGCTCGAGCCCTGCTCGCACCATGGACGCACGCCGCCGTGCACCGACGCCATCATCGCGGCCGGGGTCCGTCGCGTCGTGGTGGGGATCACCGATCCCGACACGCAGGTCGCAGGTGCAGGGCTCGAGGCGCTCCGCCGGGCCGGTCTCGATGTCGAGGTCGGCGTGCTCGCCGACGCCGTCGATGCGCAGCTCGCGCCGTATCTGCACCATCGCCGCACCGGACGGCCATACGTGATCTGCAAGTTGGCAATGTCGGTCGATGGTGTCATTGCCGCCGCCGACGGCACCTCCCAGTGGATCACGGGGGAGCCGGCCCGACGCGACACCCATCGGCTGCGTGCCGAGAGTGATGCAATCCTCGTCGGCGCCGGAACCGTTCGCGCCGACGACCCGGCGCTGACCGTGCGCCACGTCGATGGCAACGACCCATTGCGGGTGGTGCTGGGGTCGGCCCCGTGGGGCGCCAAGGTGCACCCGTGCCTCGAATGGCACGCCGGCCTCGACGAGCTGCTCGACGAGCTTGGCCGTCGCGGCGTGGTGCAGCTGATGGTCGAAGGCGGTGCCCGGGTGATCGGCTCCTTCCACACCGCTGGTCTGGTCGATCGCTACGTGCTCTATCTCGCTCCGGCACTGTTCGGCGGTGGTGCCGCCACGGCCGCCATCGATGCACCAACCGCATCCACGATTGCCGACCTCTGGCGCGGTCGTTTCGACACCATCGAGCGTGTCGGTGACGACCTGCGCGTCGAACTCGTCCCGAACACGAAAGAACCCTGACGGTCCGTCACCACGATGGAGGTCGCAACGGTGGAGTCGTGAAGGGCAGTCACGTGGCGCGGGTCGGGTCCAGGGCCTTCTACGGCACGTACTGCTCCTCGATCGCCGCCACGTCGCCCCCGGCGATCGTGATCCACACGCCGGGTTGCAGTGCCAGCCCGCGGGTCACCCGGTCGGTGAGCCAGTCGGGGTAGTCGATCGTCACCGCAGATGCCGGGTCGCCCGACGTTGGCGAGCCAGATCACCTGGGCACCGGACGCAACAGTGATCGTTCGCAGTGCGGGATTGGCGTTGCGCACGTAGTAGTCGTTGGGCGGTGGCGACTCTTCGCCGTCCTCCGCCGATGCCGAAATCGCAGCGTCGCCGGTGAACCAGCAGGCCAGATCGAACTCGATTCCGCCGGAGGATGCGTCTGCCACGAGACCGAACCACTCGCCGTCGGGGAGCGCGCCGGCGCCCGGCGTGCAGCCCGAGCCGGAAGCGAGCGTGTTGGTGTCGATGGTCGTGGTCGTCGCTGCGGTGGTCGTGGTGGCAGCCGGTGTCGTTGTCGTGGTGGCCGTTGTGGCGGTGTTGGTGGTCGCTCTGGTGGGAACGGACGTCGGCCGGTGCCGCCGTGGTCGCGGCAGCGTCGTCCTCGTCACCGCCGCAGGCGGTGACAGCGAGGGCGACGGACAGCGACACGAGCAGCATCCCGAAGCGGCTGGCGGTGGTCGGCGGTCTCATTCGCGGAACATAACCCCGCCTGGTCGCCACGACCAGAGCACAAGATCCCGTTGGTGGTTTCGTGACCAGGCGGGGTGTCGGCGCTCACGTGTTTGTGCGGGTCGCAACCGGGGTGGCAGGACCCCGCCGGAGCAAGCACTTGGCAGCGCGCGCCGAGTTGGTCGTAGCGCCGTCATGGGCGCCCACACGATCACGAGCCCGAACCATGGCCCGCGGGTCCAGGGTCCGCACCGCCCACCGCACGATCAGCCCGAGGACGAGCAGCGCCGCGGCCGTCACCAGCATGGTCATCAGACCTCGCCCTCGCGCACCTCGATCGTCTACGGCTCGATGGCAGACGGTGCTCCGGCGACCTCGACCTCGAGTCGACCCGGACACGCCGGGCTCGTAGGGTCGGTCGTGGTGAACGACCCCGACGCGATCTGGAAACCTGGGTACGACGGCCCGCCACCAACCGTCGGAGCCGCTCGTGCCCCAGTTGGCGAGCAGTCACGAGAGCGCGCGGATCGAGCCGAGCACGATGAGCGTGTTCGAGCCGATGCATCCGGCGAATCGCGCGGGGCAGCAGGAGACGGGGCAGCGCACACCACTCGCCCGAGTGCTCGCCAGGTCGCCGTCGGCGCCGGCCTCGCCCTGGTGCTCAGCGCTGCGCTCGTCGTGCTCGATCCGCTCGGCTCTCGCGATGAATCGACCACCGAGGAAGGCGTGGACGAGGCCATCACGGTCGAACGGTCGAGCAGCGTGGCCGAACCCCCCGATGGGTCCGTCTTCGGAGGCCCTGCTGCGCGCCGCCTTCCGGCCGATGCGGCGACCCTCTGGTCGGTCGACATCCAGCACGAAGGCGATCACTGGGTCGAGGTGCTCCGACGCGACCTCGTCGTGGCGGCGGTCGCAGAACCGAGCGCATCAACCCTCGACGCGGATGCGCCTGTCGCTCCGGTCACCACGGTCATCGCTCTCGATGCGCTCGAGGGGGAGCAGCGGTGGACCCTGCGGCTCGACGGCGAACCTCGCGATGTGACGGTCGTCGGGGTGGTCGATGACGTACTCGTTCTCGAGCGACCCGGTGTGGCCGGGCCAATCGTCTCCGGTGTCGATGTCTCGACGGGGGAGACACGCTGGACCGCCGACGCTGCGCCGAACGGTGGCCACGTGGGCCTCATCGGCACCCCGTTCGTCGCCCGACTGCCATCATCGCCGGACCAGTTCGTCACGTTGATCGACGCAACGTCAGGTACTGACGTCGGCACGATCGCCAGCGATCAGATGGCGGCTGGTCGACCGGGAGGCTGGTCCACTGCTGGAGGGGGAACGTGGCAGGTCATCGATGATGGCGTGCTCCTCGAGTACGACCTGAGGGCCACACTCGGTGACGCGACGGTCGTCGGCAGGGTCGACGACGTTTCGGCGCCGCGCATCGTCGTCGACGATCGGCTGGCCGTCGTCGACGACTCCGGCTCGCTCGCGTTCGAAGGCGGCAACGCAAGCCGCTCCGTGACCGTGTCGGCGGAGGTGCCACGGATGGTTCGCTCGTTGACGCCGGTGTCCGATTCGGCCTTCGTCGTCTCTGCGCCCGGGTCGATCGCCGGCGTCGGCGTCGAGAGCGATGCTGCGGATGTGACGTGGTTGCGTCTCGACGGCGTGATCGTGGATCACCATCCGGTCGTGGGCGGGTCGCTCATCGAGCTGGCAACCCGAGGTGGCGCCGCGATGCAGCTCATCGATGGCCTGACGGGCGAGACGGTCGAGCATCTCACGATGGTGCCCGGTGCGTTGCAGGCGCTGGTCGTCGCCGGCGACGGCGCAGTGGTGCTCCGGATGGCCGACGTTGGTACGAGGCTCGCCGGGATCGACCTCCACGGCACCGAGCGGTGGTCGATCCTTGGTTCGGCGCCGGTCGTGCTCGGCGACCGCATCGCTGTCCGAGCGACCTCGAGCGACGTGGTCGCCGACGACTCCCCACGATCCTCGCAGCAGCTGCGCATCACGGCCTACGGCGACGTCGAGTGAATGGCACGACGCCGGACACCTCGGTTCGAACTCGGAGCGCACGTCTGGGTCCAACGATCTTCGTGCGGCATGCGAGGGATCGTCATCCGAAGGGTCGAACTGCCCTAACTTCCAGGGCGCTGATCAACGCAGGCTGTTCTGGTGACAAACACTTCGACGTCACCATCGCGCCCGCACCCTCGTTGGCGTCGATGGGGCACATGGCTCCTCCTGGCGGCCGCAGTCGGCGCGATTGCTTTCGTGGGTGGCGGGCTCATGGGACTGGCACCGGGGTACACGGCACTCATCGTTGGCGCAGTGTTGGTGGTCGCGCTCGCCTTGACGATCTGGAGGCAACGGTCGAGTGCTGACGGGGATCAGCTCGGCCTCAGCAGGCTGCTCCCGCTGTTCATCATCGCCGGATGTGCGACGTTCGGCGTCATTCAGCTGATCCCGTACGGCCGCGATCATTCCAACCCGCCGCCTACCGGTGAGCCGGCGTGGGCCTCTCCTCGAACACGGGAGCTCATGGTCAATGCCTGCTACGGCTGCCACAGCAATGAAGTCGAGTGGCCGTGGTATTCGAATATTGCTCCGATCTCTTGGGCGATCAGCGATCACGTCGAGGCGGGCCGCGACGAGGTGAACTACTCCGAGTTCGCCACCAACCCTGGAAATGCCGACGAGACGATCGAAGTCATCGAGGATGGATCGATGCCGCCCGCCTACTACACGAGGTTCGGCCTTCACTCACCAGCAGACCTGAGCGACGCCGAGATCGACGAACTCCTCGCCGGGCTCCGAGCGACGCCGGGTCTCTCCGAGAACGAGTCACAGACCGACGGTGACGAGAGAGACTCCGACGACGACGATTGAGGTTGCCAGGGCAACCTCGACACACTCCTGGCACGGCCCGAGAGCGCTCCAGACTCGGCGAGTTTCTTGGCGCGACACCGGACACGTCGGTTCGAAGTCGGAGCGCACGCCCGGTGGCCCTACGATGATCACCCGCAACCCGGCGCAACGATCTCAACGGGGTTTTCTCCGCGAATCGCGCCGGTCCCGCCTCTCTAGCTCAATGGTAGAGCAGTGGACTTTTAATCCATTGGTTCAGGGTTCGAGCCCCTGGGGAGGCACAGCAGATGAACGCAACCAATCGCACCCCGAAAGGACGATGTGGACGCAGTCGAACCCGAAGCCATCGAAACGAAGCGAAAGGCGCGCAGCGATGCCGTGATCGACGGGCGCACCGCCCGCCGCAACCGCAACAAGGCCGCAGTGCTCGACGCGCTGATCGAACTCGCACATGAAGGCCACGAGGAACCGCCGATCGAACTGATCGCGGAACGCGTGGGCGTCTCGTACCGCTCGGTGTACCGCTACTTCGACGATCGAACCGAGCTCATGTTGGCCGCGATCGCACGCCTGATGACCGATGTCTGGCCGATGTTCGACATCGAGCAGTCGGGCACCGGCACCCTCGACGAACGGATCTCCGCAGTGGTCGACAGCCGAATCGCTGTGTACCGCAAGCTTGCGCCGCTCACTCGTGTGGCGGTGCATCGGCGTGCCCACGAGCCCCTCGTCGCCGAGCACTACGAGCGGGTTCGCGCCCTGTTGCGGGCCCACCTGGCAGCTCAGTTCGAGCCGGAACTCAGCAGATTGTCGGATGCCGAACGATCGCTGGTGCTCAGCTCGATCGACGTGGCCTTCCAGTTCGATGCGCTCGACTATCTGGCCGGCAACGGCGAGATGACCGACACGCAACTCGAGGAATTGCTCACCCACCAGATCAACGTGCAGCTCCGCCCCTGCGCTCCGTCACCATCCTGATCGGGTCTGCCGACCACGAGCGGTCAGCGGACCGGACTCAGTCGGCGAAGTCGGTCGATGCCACTTCGGCGTCGCCGCGCTCGATGGCGCTCACCACGCGCTCGGCGACAGCGCTCGGAGCGAGGCCGGTGGGCATCTTCGGTGCGGTGCCCGCGAGTGGCCGCGTGGCGAGGCCCGTTTCGGTGTGGGGTGGGCGAGCGTCGATCACGCTCACCTTCACGCGGCGGAACTCGCGGCGCAGTGCGTCGGCTGCCGCAGCCGCAGCGGCCTTCGACGCCGAGTAGGCGGCCATACCGGGCATCGGCGACTCGGCGACGACACCGGAGACGTTGACGAAGAATCCTTGTGAGTCGCGCAGCGCTGGCAGCGCACGCTTGGCCAGCCACATCGGCCCGAGGGTGTTGGTGAGGAACAGTTCCTCGATCACGACGTCGTCGGTGTCGGCGAGGTCGCCGAACGCCACGATGCCCGCAGCGACGACGACGCCGTCGAGGCGACCGTGATGTTCGATCGCATAGCCGACGAGGGCATCGCCGGCCGCCGTGTCGCGAATGTCGATGGCCAGGTCGCTGCCCGGTCCGCCAGAAGCGATTGACGCGCACCCACCGTGGCGCCTCGCTCGGAGAGAATGTCGGTGAGCGCCGTGCCCAAGCCGCCGGTGGCACCGACCACGGCCACGACGGCGCCGTTGAGATCTCGTGTTGCCATGATCGGTTCAGATCCCGAACGAGGCGTTGTTCGCCGATGCCACCGAGCCGTCGTCGCCGACGACCTCGGCGCGGCTGTGGGCCTGGCGTCCGTACACGAACATCACCAGCTCGCCGACAGGGCCGCGCACGGTGACCGAGGGCTCGGCCTCCTTGGCCACGATTGGTTCGTGGTCGTCGGTCGGTTCGAGCACGATGCCGACGGGCGAGTTCCTGACGAGGCGCTTGGCCATCGTGCCCAGCACCTTGTACAGGGTGGCGTTCAGGTCGTCGTCGAGATCGCGCGGCTCCCAAGTGGGTTGTGCCCGACGTACGTCTTCGAGGTGCACGAAGAACTCGACGGTGTTGGTGAGTTCGTCGATCTTTCCGATGCGAGTGGGAGACCAGATGGGGGGTCCGGACCGCACGGTGTCGACGATGTCGGTCCACTCGTCGTCGGCAACGCCGGACTGCACCTTGTCGGTGTAGCCGGCGGCCTTGGAGAAGATGATGCCGATCGCTGCATCAGGGCGCCGCTCGCGCACCACGAGGTGGGCGGCGAGATCGCGAGTGGTCCAATCCCCCACACAGCGTGGGCTCGTCGGGGCCCAGTTCGAGGAACAGCTCGCACAGTTCGGCTCGTTCGCGGCGGGCAGGAATTGTGTCGCTGGCCATGCGGGAACGGTACCGGCACCGTCTGCCGACGCCGAACGGTGCGCCAGATTGTCAGGCCGAGGCGTAGGTGGCGTTCAGTGTCTCGCCGATCTCGGCGAGCAGCGTCGGGTCGGAACGTGGGAACAGCGGCGAGATCGGCGGTCGGCGGAAGTCGAACTCCTCGGCGCCGACCGCGGACGCTCCTTCGGGTGATGCGCCGTGACCGGTGTTGGCGAACATGATGCCGAATTTCATGCGTCGGACCTGAGAGATCGTCGACCGCCGCCGACCGGTCGGAGCACGTGCGCCTGATGGCGCGACACTGGGGGCGATGACGTACGAACATGTGCTGCTCGACCGCACGGGTGACATCACCACCATCACGCTGAACCGGCCCGAGAAACGCAACGCGCTCGCACTGGACGTGATGATCGAACTCACCGGTGTCCTCCGTGAGGTCGGCGCGTCCGACGCGCTCGGAGTGATCCTCGCGGCGAATGGTCCGGTGTCTTCTGCCGGCCACAACTTCGGGGACATGGCGGGCGCCAGCATCGACGACGCTCGACAGCTGTTTGCGGCGTGCACCGACATGATGGACACCGTGCAGGCGCTGCCGCAGCCGGTCGTGGCGCGGGTGCATGCGCTGGCGACTGCGGCCGGATGCCAACTCGTGGCCACCTGCGACCTCGCCGTCGCGGCGGAGTCGGCCGCGTTCGCGATTCCGGGCGGCAAGGGCGGGCTGTTCTGCCACACACCCCTGGTGGCCGTGGCACGCAACATCGGGCGCAAGCGAGCACTCGAGATGGCGCTCACCGGCGACCCGGTCGACGCCGCCACCGCTGCCGACTGGGGCTTGGTGAACCGTGTGGTCCCTGATGACGAACTCGACGCAGCGGTGGCTGATCTGATCGGGCGTGCGACTCGCGGCAGCGTGCTGTCGAAGGCACTCGGCAAGCGGGTGTTCTACGCCCAGGTCGGGCGCGATCAGCCCGACGCCTACGCCCTGGCGATGGAGGAAATGGCGTCAGCGGCGATGCTCGACGACGCCCAGGAGGGCTTCACGGCCTTCCTCGAGAAACGGCACGCCAGCTACACGCAACGACCCTGAGGCGGCGAGGCGCTCACGCTGCGGTGGCAACGGCGGACCGAACGTTGTCGATCGCACGATCGCGATGGTTGCGCACGGTACGCGGCGTCACCTCTCGTTCTCGGGCGACCGCGCTGGGCGAACCTGCCCGCACGAGGTGGCGAAGCAGGTCGATGTCGACGCCCGACACGCCCGCATCTCTCGACTCGCGCAGCACCGTCACGAATTCGTCGAGCGGGGTCGCTGGTGCGTCTGACACGGGGTCGACGCGAAGGTGCTCGGCGCACACACTTCCTCGGTCGCTGACCTGCGTCGAAGGGGTCGGCGGAAGGCTTGGAACAGCGCATCGGACAACAACGACGACGCCACGTGTCGGATTCGGCGCTCGGTGTCGTAGGAGCGGATCGCGATCCAGGCCATCGGCACCGCCAGTTCCATCGGGTCGGTCGGTTCGCGAAACGACCGGTACCGCTTCGACTGGTCGATGAGACCCGGCAGGAGATGCTGGAGCACGACCCGGCCTGCGAGGTCGTCGGTGCGGGCGAGGCGCACGAGTGCGAGTAGCATCTCGTCGTCGCGTTGCGGCTCCCCGGCGCGTCGTTGCGTGGCGGCCAGGAGCTGCTCGAGGTCGTGGAGATCTCCGACGACCTGGCTCAACGGATGACCCTGCGGCACCGAAACGACCCAGGTGCGTGCGGTGCGAAGCGCCCGGCGGGAGGTGCGCAGCGCCGCCCATTCGACATCGAGCGACCTGACGAATGTCGAGCTGCTCCCGAGGTGGGAGGGGCGGACGGGACGTGGTGGAGCGTGGGTCGTGGTCATGGCGACCAACGTGACGGAGCACCCTCACCGGAGGGCTCACCGACCACCTCACCGCTCGCCAGTGGTGGGAATTCGTTGGACTCACCGCGACATCGTCGAGACGGTCCCTCGACTCACAGCCCCAGGTCAGCGGTGGTTTTCCGACGCGCCGACCTGATGTTCCGGTCGGTGCAGAAAATTTCGCGTGAACCGGTTCCTTCCGGCGAGTTCGTCACCCACTGTCTGGTTGTGACCACATCAACCCCGCCGTCGTTCGCTGCCACGGCACCCGACGGGACACGTATCGTCGTGCATCCCCACGCATCAACCGACTCCGTGGAGGAACTCGCCCGCGCCCTCGACCTCCCCGCGCCGACGGCCTTGGCGATCGACGGCATCGCCGTGGAACGGCATCAGCGACTGGCCGACACCGACGTGCGCGTGGGGTCGGCGATCACCGTACGTGCGAACGATGGGCGCTCCGAGGAGCAGGTGACCGGGTCGCCATCGGTCCCGAGCAGTGAGGCCGGCACGGTTGGGGCCGGCACGGTTGGGGTGGGCACGGTCGAGGTGGCGATCGTCTCTGGTCCGGCATGTGCGTCGTGGCGGCGCTTGGTGGTGGGCCGACACACCGTGGGGCGCGCGCCGTTCGCTGATGTGTGCATCGACGACCCTGCAGTGGAACTGCACCACGGCATGCTCGATGTGGGGGCCGGCGGTGAGGTCGGATTCACCGAACTCACCGGTCGGGTGCCCATCACGGTCGGCGGTGTGCCGTGTTCGGGGTCGCATCCTGTTCGCCCCGATGAAGTGATTCGGTGTGGGGCCAGCGAACTGCTGGTGCGGGTGGTGAGCGACGACACGACCGACGGATTGCCCGACGGTTCGGCATCGGTTGGCAGTGTCGTGGTGTCGGATGTCGACCCGTGGCGTCGCGTCGTGCGTCGGGCCCCGCCGGTGGCAGCGTCCGGTCCGGTCCAGCCCATCGAGGTCCCTGAGCCGCCGGGCGAGCACCGGGCGCCGCCACTCACCTCGTTGGTCGGCGCCGGCGTGGCCGTTGCTCGGGGCCGGGCTGCTGGCGGCGGTGCTCGGCCAGGCGATGTTTGCCATGTTTGCGGCGATCGGCGCCCTCGCATCGTTCGCGACGTGGGCAGTGGGCGCGATCGTGGCTCGACGCAGGCAGCGCAGTGCCCGGCGGTGCGCACCAGTGCGCCCTCGAAGCACTTTCGCGCCACATTGCGAAGCAGCCGACCGCGATGCTGCTCGCCATCACCGCACGATGCATCTCGGTGTGGTCGACGTGCTCGACATCGCAAGCGACGGCGGCGGCGGTCGGCTGTGGTCGAGGCGAGTCGGTGTCGAGTGCCCGCTGCGCGCCACCGTCGGTCGCGGCACCTGCCACTGGAGTCCGCCGATCGACGCGGAACGCCGGCGGGCGCTCGACCCCGACCTGCTCGTGACGCTCGGCGACTGCGAGCGTCTGGTCGATGTGCCCGTCCCGGTGGCGTTCCCCGAGCGGTCGGTGCTCGCCATCCATGGGCCAACAGCGGCGGGCGCGGCGCTGTGCCGGTCGATCGTCGTCCAGTTGGGGGTCACCTCTGGCCCCTCCGACTGGCAGATCCTCGTGGTGGCGAATCGTCCAGAGCAGTGGCGGTGGGTCGGATGGCTACCGCAGGCGGTCGGCGGTGCTGCAGCGGTGGTCGATGCGGGCGATGTCGTCGCACTGGCGGCGGCGCTGGATCGATCGACCGCGCGCGGTGACACCCGCTGGGCCCGTTCTTGCATCCGCCGGTGCCCGGTCAGCGCAGCGTGGCCGCCAACTGATGCTGATCCTCGACGTTCCCGGGCTGTTGACGGCCCGGACTGGCCCGCTGCGCCGCCGATTCGACCGGGGCGACGTGTCCTGCATCGTGATGGTGCCGCCCGAGGTCTCGGTGCCCGCTATGGCGACCCGCGTGTTCGACGTCGGTGAAACGGGCCGAGGGCGCTGGGTCCACACCGCCGATCGCTCGACGTGGGACGTGGGCGCCACCGACATCCGGGTGGCGGGGATCTCGCTGGCAGTCGCGGAGGCAACGGCGCGGAGGTTGGCCCCGCTCATCGATCCCGAAGACCACGACGACGCTGGGGGCGTGCCCGGCACGGTCTCGTTGGCCGACCTGGAGCCGATCGGCGAGGGGACCTCGACGATGATCGCCCGTCGATGGCTCGGTGGAGGCAACGACCCGGCACCGGTGGCGAAGCTCGGGGTGTCGGCCGATGGTGTGGTCGACATCGACCTGGTGCGCGACGGGCCCCACGGATTGATCGCTGGCACCACGGGTGCCGGCAAGAGCGAGTTGCTGCGTACGTTGGTGGTCACACTCGCTGCACAGGTCAGCCCCGATCACCTCACGATGGTGCTCGTCGACTTCAAGGGTGGGTCCACCTTCGATGGGTGTGCCCGGCTGCCGCACACCGTGGGCGTGGTGACCGATCTCGACGATGGTCTGGCGGCTCGTGTGCTCGATCTTGATGCGGAGGTTCGTCGGCGTGAACGTCTGCTGCGTGCCGCCGGCGCCGACGATCTTGCTGCGTACCGCCGAACCTCCGTGTCTCCGCTGCCGCGCCTGTTGGTGGTGATCGACGAGTTCGCGTCGCTCGCCAAGGAGCTTCCCGACTTCTTGCACGCCCTCGTCGATGTCGCACAGC